>CAWBRI010000018.1:0-685000 GCA_963791155.1 uncultured Pseudomonadota bacterium | reverse complement strand
TCGGTCCCTATCTGCCGTGGGTGTAGGAGAATTGAGAGGATTTGTCCCTAGTACGAGAGGACCGGGATGAACGTACCTCTGGTGGAGCAGTTGTGGCGCCAGCCGCAGTGCTGCGTAGCTATGTACGGACGGGATAACCGCTGAAGGCATCTAAGCGAGAAACCCACCTCGAAACGAGTTCTCCCTCAAGAGCCGTGATAGACCATCACGTTGATAGGCCGGGTGTGTAAGCGCGGCAACGCGTTCAGCTTACCGGTACTAATCGCTCGATTGGCTTGATCGCTCTCATTTATCAATGCCCATTGGCGGCTTCGCCGCCGATGGCACGAAAGACCAGCGCAAGCGGCACAAGGTCCTCGGGTCAAGCCCGAGGACTGCGCGTCCGCTGCGCGAACGCTTGCTTCAATTCCGTCTTTCGCCGGCCTGGTGGTTGTAGCGGGGAGCCTGAACCCGATCCCATCCCGAACTCGGCCGTTAAACTTCCCAGCGCCAATGGTACTTCGTCTCAAGACGTGCGAGAGTAGGTCGCTGCCAGGCCTGCCAAGGACGGAATTTCCTCTTCACGACATCGAATGCAAAAAGCCGCCGCGGATCCTCCGCGGCGGCTTTTTCGTTGGCCGCGGCCCTTCGCGCGCGCGATCGGCCTCGGCCGGCGGCCGCCGGCGCGCCGCAACGCCAGGCTGGCGCGCGGCATGCCGGTGGGCCTTAATGGCGATGCGGCTGGACCAAGAACATCAGCGCGGGGAGACAAGGGGCATGGGGTTGCGCATCTACGGCATTGCGAGGACGCGCGCGTTCCGCGCGCTCTGGATCGCGAAGGAGCTCGGGCTCGAGCATGAGCATGTGCCGATCGAGATCGGCGAGGCCGGCGCGCGCAAGGCGGACTATCTCTCCATCAACCCGAACGGACGCCTGCCCGCCATCGAGGACGACGGATTCATCCTGTGGGAGTCGCTCGCGATCACGCTCTACCTGGCCAAGAAACATTCGACCGGCCGGCTCTATCCGGCGGCGCCACGCGACGAGGCGAAGACCTGGCAATGGACGCTGTGGGCGCTCAACGAGGTCGACCGCGGCGTCAACATCTGGTCGCTGCATGCGGTGCGGTTGCCGCCGGAGGATCGTGATGCCCAAAAGCTCACCGAGGCGCTCAAGGTCATCGCCGGGCCTTTCCGCGTGCTCGACGCCGCGCTCGCGGAGCGGCCCTACCTCATCGGCGACGAGTTCACGGTCGCCGACCTCAACGTCGCCGCCGTCATCAGCCGCGCGATCGACATGGATCTCGTCTGCCACGCCGCGCCTCGGCGCCTGGCTCAAGCGCTGCCTGGAGCGCCCGGCCGCGCTTGCGGCGCGCCGCATGCGCGAGGAATCCGATGCCGCCTCGAAGCCCGACGCGATCCGGATGATCGCGCGGATCAACAGATTGTAGAAATGGCGAATAGCGAATGCGATTGGGAATAGGGAATGGCGAATGGCAAATAGCAAATAGGGAGTCGTTTCTACTCGCTACTCGCCATTCGCTACTCGCCCCTTGCCGCCTCACTTCAACGGAATCTGAAGCACCTCGTGCAGCTGCGCCTCGCGTGAGCGGCGCCGGCAGGTACTTGAACGTCACCGCGTCGACCATGATCGTGTCCAGCCCCGAGATGTGGCGCGGATCGAGATTCTCCTTGGTCAGGAACTCGGGCGCGCGCCGGGCGATGGCTTCGGGCAGGCCCGACCACGCCGCGTAGGCCTTGATCGCCGCCGGGTCGGAATAGAGCCAGTCGAGCGTCGCGAGAAAGCCCTGCATGTAGCGCGCGATCTGCGTCCTTCTTCGCCGGCCAGGATCGCCGTATTGGCGATGATCAGCCGGCTCGTCATCTGCCGCAGCTCGGGCACGTCGCGGCCCATCGCGATGATGCGGATCCTGCCTTCCTCGACCGCGTTGAGATTGAACGGCGCCTGCGAAAAGCCGATGTCCACCTGCTTGGTGAGCGTCTGCGTCAGCGTCGCCGCGTAGGCGCCGGTCGGCTGCGGCTTGAGAGCGACGCCGAAATGTTTCGCGAGCGCCAGCGCGAAGATGTTGGAGGCGGAGCCGGTCGTCGAGATCGCGATCGATCTTGCCGTCCGCGTCCTTCATGTCGCGCGAGGGTGAATCCGCCGCGACATAGTAGAACTGGTCGTCGGCGCTGGTGAACGACGAGCCGATCGCGCGCACCGGCGCGCCCTTGGCATAGGCGCCGAGCAGCGAATGGGTGCCGACCCCGATGCCGACGTCGACGCTCGCCGAGATCACCGATTGCAGCGTCTCGCCGCTGCCCTGCGTGTAGAGCACGTCGAGCGCGAGGCCCTGCTTCCTGAAGATCCCGCGTTCTGGCCGAGTTCGGACACGCACTGTTCCCAGCCGCCGCGCTGCCCGACCGCGATCTTGAGCGTATCCTGCGCGCACGCATCCGCGGCGAAGCAGCCGAGCAGGATGGCGGCCCCCAGGTGCTTGAACATGCCGATCCGGATCATCGCGTTCTCCCGGTTCCGTCCGTCCCATCCGGTTTTCAATGATGGTAT
The DNA here is from genome assembly GCA_963791155.1 of uncultured Pseudomonadota bacterium. GTDB lineage: Bacteria > Pseudomonadota > Alphaproteobacteria > Rhizobiales > Xanthobacteraceae > JAVDCA01. The sequence continues at coordinate 682,453 of CAWBRI010000018.1, read as the reverse complement.
TCTAGAGCATGATCCCGAAAAGTGGACACCGGTTTTCGGGAAAAGATCATGCTCCAACAAATAGCTGGAGCCCGGTTCTGATTCCATCAGAACCGGGCTCTGGCGGCGGCCGCGCGGCCAGCGCGGCTGCGCCTGATACGCAGGGGAAAATACCATGCTTCGGATTCTCGCCGCCGTGCTCCTTGTGACCGCCGCATCGCCCGGTTCGGCCCAGCCCGCACGGCCTAACCCGCACGAAGGCGACGTCGTGCTCGCGGATTTCGCCTTCGGGTCCGGTGAGGTGCTGCCTCGGCTGACGATCCACTACCTCACGCTCGGCACGGCGCGGCGCAACGCCGCGGGCGACATCGACAATGGCGTGCTCCTGCTGCATGGCACCAGCGGCACGTCGAGGAACTGGCTGCAAGCCACGCTCGCCGACGAGCTGTTCGCGCCCGGCGCGCCGCTCGACGCCGAAAAATACTTCATCGTCATACCGGACGGCATCGGCCGCGGCGGGTCGTCGAAGCCGAGCGACGGACTGCGGATGCGTTTCCCGCACTACCGCTACGTCGACATGGTGGTGGCGACCCACCGTCTGGTGACCGAGCACCTGGGTCTCAAGCACCTGCGGCTCGTGCTCGGCACCTCGATGGGCGGCATGCAGTCGTGGATGTGGGGCGAGATGTATCCCGACTTCATGGACGCCCTGGTGCCGATCGCGAGCCAGCCGATCGCGATCAGCGGCCGCAACTGGATGTACCGGCGCATCGGCATCGAGGCGATCCGCAACGATCCGGACTGGAACGGTGGCAACTACGACAAGAACCCGACGCACTACGTCTATTCGGCGCCGATCGCCGCGCTGATGACCGAGAGCGCGACGCACTACCAGCAGGTCGCGCCCAGCCGCGCCGCCATGGATGCGCTTTATCGAAAGATGGTCGAGAGCGCGGGCAAGCTCGACGCCAACAATCAGCTCTACGCCATCGAGGCGGTCATGGACTACGACCCCTCGAAGGATCTGGAGAAGATCAAGGCCAGGCTGCTGGCCATCAACTTCGCCGACGACGAGGTCAATCCGCCCGAGCTCGGCGTGGTGGAGCGCGAGATCAAGCGCATTCCCGGGCGCGCGCTTCGTGCTCGTCCCGGCGAGCGACCGGACGCATGGCCACTACACCTACAATCTCGCGGCGCTGTGGAAGCAGCACCTGGCCGATTTCATGAAGGCGCTGCCGCCGCTGTGACGTTGCCGTCACGCGTCCTTGCCATAGCGGCTCTCCCAGAGGCGGATCAGCCGGCTCCGAAAGGCCTTGGGCTTTTCGGCGAACAGCCGGCGGGCGACCCGGGCGGCGGCGGCCGCATGTTCGGCTTGCCGCGCCTCGATCAGCGGCACGAGCCGCGAGCGCCAGGGGGCGAGGGGCCCATGCGGGGCGGTGAATCCCTTCAGGACCATGAGATCCTGGTGCTGGCCGAGGCGCTCGCGCAGCTTTTGCGCCTCGCTCACCCAGGCGCGGCCGATCTTCGGCCACAACGGCACGACCAGATCCATCTGGTAGCGGTGCACGACCACGCGCTGGCGGAATTCGTGCAGTTGCTCCGGACTCGCCTTCGCCCAATCGTCGGGGATCGCATGGCAGGTGCGGGCGTAGGAGGCGGCGAGCCCGTCGGCGATGGCCGAGAACACCACATGATCGAGCGGCCAGCGCAGCGCCGCGGCGGTCGCATGGTCGAGCGCCGCGCGCAGCCGCTCACGCAGGTCGTCGGTGAGCGTCGCGGTCTCCGCGCTCTTGCCGATAGCCTCGAGCCGGCTTTTGAGCGTCTCGCGCGTGCGGACCGACAGGTGCTCCCCGCCGAGGTCCGCCAGGCCATCCATCGCCGAACGGGCGTCGCGTGAGCCCGCGAGCTCGCGCGCGAGGTCGCGCGCCTCCAGCCGCAGCCGGGCCGGGTCCTCGCCCAGCAAGGGCTCGAACAGGCGCAGCAGGGCGCGCCAGCGCTTCATGCCTTTGCGGAACTCGTGCACCGCCGTGGTGTCGTCGACCTCCGGGTCGTCGAGCTGGCGGCGCGCCTCGCCGAGGACTTCGCCGGAAGCGGTCCGCAGGCCCTCGGCAGCCTCAGAATCGGGCTTCCTGAGAGGTGTCCGGTTCATGCCCCGCTCCATGCCATCGCCGCATGACAAAATGAACAATATGACGAATTTGCCCCGCCCGCGGGCTTCCCATCGGCGGTCGCGATTGCTAGATACCGCGCACGCGCCTCAAGTGCGACCAGTTTCCGCGGGGTGGAGCAGCCCGGTAGCTCGTCAGGCTCATAACCTGAAGGTCATAGGTTCAAATCCTATCCCCGCAACCAAATTAAGCCCGCTGGATCAGTTACTTAAGCTGGTCGGCGGGTTTTTTATAGGCTGGTTCGGTGGCGTGTCGAGATGGCACGTCGGCTTTTCGTGTCTGGTTCGGCCCGGCGCCGCTCAAGCCCCCCACATCCGCTCCCCTGCCTCCCGCGCCGCCTCCTCCATGGTCATGAACACGGCCCCGCTCGGCGAGCAGCTTGCCGACCAGATCCTCGAACCCCAGCATCCGGTGGCCGCGGCCGATCACGTAGGGATGCATCGTGTAGGTGAGGATGCCCCAGTCGACGCTCTGCCTCATGTAGACGAATTCGTCGTGCCAGTTCTGCATCACCGCGCGCGCGGATTGCAGGCCCGGCATGATTCCTTGCGGCGAGCGCAGATATTCGAAATGCGGATGATCGTCGAGCGACCAGCTGATGGGCAACTCGATCAGCTCCGTCTCCTCGCCGAACCCGAACGGTTTGCCGAGCTCGGCCTGGTCGCCGCGGCGCGGCCGGTACGGCCAGTAGTCGGCGCCCATCAGGCTGAAGTCGTAGAGAAATCCGTGCGCCACCAGGAGATCGAGCGTGCTGTCGCTCAGGTCCCATGAGGGCGAGCGATAGCCGCGCGCCTTCGCGCCGGTGAGTCTCTGGATTGCCTCGTTGGCGCGCACCAGGTCGGCTTCCTCCTCGGCGCGCGTCTGCGTCGCAGGCGGAATATGGGCCCAGCTGTGATGGCCGATCTCATGGCCCGCCGCGACAACTTCCTCGCAGATCTTCGGATGGCTTTCGATCGTGAAGCCGGGCGTGAACCAGGTGCTGCGCAGTCCGTGCGATGCCAGGAAGTCCAGGATCCGGCGCGCGCCCGTGAGCCCGAACTCGCCGCGCGAGAGCGCGGTCGGCGTCGTCATCCCGCGTGCGATGAATCCGGATTGCGTATCGAAATCGAAGGTCAGGCAGACGATGTGGCGGGGCACGGCTGTTCCTCTTGGGCGCGATCACGGGCCGGCCGCCATGATATCTGTTTTCCGCGCCGGCGCGGCGGCGAAGCATGCGCCAAAAAATTCATCGAGCTCTCGTGAAGGCGCCATGCCGCCCCTCCCATATTCTTTGGCGGATCACACGACGCGATGTCGGTTCAGCGCCGCGGGCGGTTTGGTCGAGCAGTCGCCGCCCAAGCGCGTGCTCCATGCGGCCATCAGCATCTCAAAATCCCGCAGCCTGAAAGGGTGCCGGATTCTCAGCTCTTCATCCCTGCGATCTCCAATAACTGTCGGTTATATGCGTATTCCGCAATCAATCTTCTGTTTATGGCAATCCCGGTTATTCCTTGATTCCTAGCGGCGACGGGTCGCTCGCACGCAGGCCGATCGCCCGCGTCCAAGACAAATCGCCCGCCCCTGTGACCGATCTCACATGTTTCATGGCGTTCCCATGGCATGAGGAATGCATGCCTTCCATCGAGGGCCGACCAACGATGAACAGGAGCTTACCGATGATGCTGTCCGGCCGAAATTTAAGCCATTCCTATATCGGTCCGGTCGCCGACCAGGGTCCGTTCCCGCTCCGGCTCGCGACCGCGCTTCTGATCACCTTCGCGGCGGCCCTGGTCTTGATCCATGCCGGCGCGTGGGCCGGCGCTTCGACGGCCGATCTCGACCTGCTGCCCTATCTCAATTGAGATGGCCCGATCGCGCGGTCTGCCCGCCGTGATCGACCTCCGCGGCGGGGCCGCGGCCTTCGCCGCCGTGCCGGGCGCGCGGTTAACGGGGCTTCCATCAATTTGTGCCAATTCTCCCCGGTTGGCCACGCAATCGGGTTGCTGGGCACATCGACGGGGAGCGAATGACAATGAAGATGGCAGCGGGAATTGAGCGCCTTGGCTGGAATCTGGCGCTCTGGAACATGTTCGTCTACGTGGCGGCTTGCAGCGCCACCTTCATGACCGGCGGCGCGGGCGCTCCGCTGGTCGGGTGACCACACCCCAATCCTGATCGATACACTTTGAGCGCGTGTTTTGCACGACGCGACCTTTGGTCGCGTCGTGCTTCATTTAAGGGCACGGCGCATTCGGGTTTCAACAATTCAAAAACCCCGGCTTTGCCTGGGGTTGCGGCGGCCGGAACCGGCATCTCCCGAACCCGTTGAGCCTGATGACTGCGCGCTTCCAACGCAGCTTTGAGGCACCCCTGGGGATTGCATCAAAACAGCTCGATTTTGTATAAATTATGCCAGCGGAGACAACGCTCGAAGCAACAACCAACGACCAAGGGACGGAAAATGGCTACAACCGCAAGTACCGTGGAAAGCTCATCTGTAACGGTGGCACGGACGCGTTGGGGCCAGCTCATCTTCGGCATCATCTGCATGGTGATGATCGCCAACCTGCAATACGGCTGGACGCTGTTCGTCAATCCGATCGATCAGAAGTATCATTGGGGCCGCGCCGTCGATCCAGGTCGCGTTCACGATCTTCGTCTTGACCGAAACCTGGCTGGTTCCGGTCGAGGGCTACCTGATCGACAAGTTCGGCCCGCGGATCATGATCAGCGCCAGCGGCGTGCTCGTCGCGATCGCGTGGGTCATCAACTCATGCGCCGACTCGCTCTTCCTGCTCTATGTCGGCGCCGCGATCGGCGGCATCGGCGCCGGCGTCGATCTACGGCGGCTCGGTCGGCAACGCGCTCAAGTGGTTCCCGGATCGCCGCGGCCTTGCGGCCGGACTGACGGCGGCGGGCTTCGGCGCCGGCTCGGCGCTGACCGTGATCCCGATCGCCAACATGATCCAGTCGAGCGGATACCAGTCGGCCTTCCTGTGGTTCGGCCTCGGACAGGGCATCGTGGTGGTCGTGGTCGCATTGTTCCTGCGCGCCCCGCAGGCGGGCGAGGTCGCGACGCCTTCCGCGCCCGCGGTGCAGCAGTCGCGGCGTGACTTCACGCCCGCCGAGGTGCTCAAGACGACCCCGTTCTGGGTCATGTACGCGATGTTCGTCATGGTCGGCGCGGGCGGTCTGATGGCCATCGCACAGCTCGCGCCCATCGCCAACGACTACAAGATCGCCGGCATACCCGTCTCGATCCTGGGGCTGACCCTGCCGGCGCTGACGTTCGCCCTGACCATCGACCGGGTGCTCAACGGCATATGCCGGCCGTTCTTCGGCTGGGTATCGGACCAGATCGGCCGCGAGAACACGATGTTCGTCGCATTCTTCGTCGAAGGCATCGGCATCTTCGCGCTGCTTTTCTTCGCCACCAATCCGGTCCTGTTCGTGATCCTTTCGGGCGTGGTGTTCTTCGCCTGGGGCGAGATCTATTCGCTGTTTCCGGCGACCTGCACCGACATCTACGGCCGGAAGTTCGCGACGACGAACTACGGCATGTTGTACACCGCGAAGGGAACGGCATCGCTGCTGGTCCCGCTCGCCAATGTGCTGACCACGGCGACCGGCAGCTGGCATGCCGTGTTCTACGTGGCGGCGATCCTGAATATCGTGGCCGCCGTCATGGCCCTGGCGGTGCTCCGGCCGCTGCGCCAGAAGTTCATGGGCGCGGGCTGAGGATTTCTGCACCACGTCGGCGTCGGCGCGCTGCCCCTTGGGGTGCGTGCGCCGCCTTTTCCAATGGGCCAAGAGTTCCGCAAAGCCGCTTGCACGACCGTGGTATAAAGTATTATAGCGACCTATACGGCCTTTAGATCGGCCCTTCAAATCGATTGTGCGTACCCAGGATGAGCACCGTACCGCCCCGCAGCCGACCAGCCGAAACCGCGCCGCGGGTGGCGGTCGCCCCGCTCGAGGACACGTCGACCTTTGCGGACCGCGCCTATGCGGCGCTCAAGGACGTCATCCTGTCGCTCGACATCTACGACCGGCCGGGCGAGGTGCGGCTCGACGAGCGCCAGATCGCGAACGACCTCGGCATCAGCCGCACGCCGGTGCGCGAGGCCATGGCGCAGCTCGAGCGCGAGGGCTTCGTGCGCTCGGTGCCGCGCCGCGGCATCTATGTGGTGCGCAAGACGCGTGCCGAGGTGGTCGAGCTCATCACCGCCTGGGCGGCGCTCGAGAGCATGGCGGCCCGCCTGATCGACGCAAAACGCGACCGACGACGAGATCGCGGCCCTGCGCCGGATGTTCGCGAAGTTCGAGAACGGCGAGCTGCATGCCCGGCTCGACGAGTATTCCGAGGTCAACATCGAGTTCCATCAGACCATCATCCGCCTGAGCCGCAACCACGTGCTGATCGACCTCGCCGAAAACCTGTTCACCCATATGCGGATGATCCGCCGCAAGACGATCGGCGAGGAAGACCGTGCCGACCGCTCGATCCGTGACCACATGAACATCATCCAGGCCATCGAGGCGCGCGACACCGAGCGCGCCGAGGATCTGGTGCGCAATCATGCGCTTGGGGCTTGCCGAGCACGTCGCCCGGCACGCCGATCATCTGGACTGAACAAAGAAACCCGAGGGAGACGTCCATGGCCGAAGCAGCAGTCAAGACCGCGAGTGCACGATGCCGCCGCGCCGGAGCGCGAGCTGACGGACGGCTTTCACCTCATCATCGATGCGCTCAAGCTCAACGGCCTCACCACGATCTACGGTGTGCCCGGCATCCCGATCACCGACTTCGGCCGCATGGCGCAGGCCGCCGGCATCCGCGTGATCTCGTTCCGGCACGAGCAGAACGCCGGATACGCGGCGTCGATCGCCGGCTTCCTGACCAAAAGGCCCGGCGTCTGCCTGACGGTGTCGGCTCCGGGTTTCCTCAACGGCCTGACCGCGCTCGCCCACGCGACGACCAACTGCTTCCCGATGATCCTGATCTCCGGCTCGTCGGAGCGCGAGATCGTCGACCTGCAGCAGGGCGACTACGAGGAGATGGACCAGCTCGCCATCGCCAAGCCCCTGTGCAAGGCGGCGTTCCGCGTGCTGCATGCGCCGGACATCGGCATCGGCCTCGCGCGCGCGATCCGCGCCGCCGTGTCCGGCCGTCCGGGCGGCGTCTATCTCGATCTGCCCGCCAAGCTGTTCGGTCAGGTGATGGACGCGGAGGCAGGACAGAAGTCGCTCGTCAAGGTCATCGACGCCGCGCCGGCCCAGATTCCCGCATCGTCCGCCGTCAAGCGCGCGCTCGATGTCCTCAAGAGCGCCAAGCGCCCCTTGATCATCCTCGGCAAGGGCGCCGCCTATGCGCAGGCCGACGACGAGATCCGCGCCCTGGTCGAGAAGAGCGGCATTCCATTCCTGCCGATGAGCATGGCGAAGGGCCTCTTGCCCGACACGCATCCGCTATGCGCGGGCGCCGCCCGCTCGACGGTATTGAAGGACTCCGACGTCGTCATGATGATCGGCGCCCGCCTGAACTGGCTTCTGTCGCACGGCAAGGGCAAGACCTGGGGCGATGCGCCGAAGAAGTTCATTCAGATCGACATCGAGCCTAAGGAAATGGACTCGAACGTCGAGATCGCCGCCCCTGTCGTCGGGGACATCGGCTCGTGCGTCGCGGCGCTTCTCGCGGGCATGGGAGACAAGTGGCCCGCTCCGCCGGCCGATTGGACTGGCGCGGTGAGCAAGAAGCGCGAAGAGAACGTGTCCAAGATGGCACCGCGGCTGATGAACAACAACTCGCCGATGGACTATCACGGCGCGCTCGGCGTGCTGCGCACGATCGTCAAAGAGCGGCCGGACGCCATCCTGGTCAACGAAGGCGCCAACACGCTCGATCTCGCGCGCGGCATCATCGACGTGTATCAGCCGCGCAAGCGCATCGACGTCGGCACCTGGGGCGTCATGGGCATCGGCATGGGCTATGCGATCGGCGCCGCGATCGAGACCGGCAAGCCCGTGCTCGCGGTCGAAGGCGACAGTGCCTTCGGCTTCTCCGGCATGGAGATCGAGACAATCTGCCGGTACAAGCTGCCGGTCTGCGTCGTCATCTTCAACAACGACGGCATCTATCGCGGCACCGACGTCAATTCCGCAAGCCCGGACCCGGCGACGACCGTATTCGTGAAGGGCTCGCGCTACGACAAGATGATCGAGGCTTTCGGCGGCACCGGCGTCAACGCGACGTCCCCGGACGAGCTCAAGCGCGCCGTGAACGCGGCGATGGATTCCGGCAAGCCCACGCTCATCAATGCCGTGCTCGACCCGGGGGCCGGCAGCGAGAGCGGCCGCATCGGCAACCTCAATCCGCAAAGCGCGCTTCGCAAGAAATAAGCGGCCGCGCCGGGCGCCAAGAACCAGACGATGGACAAGTGACGGGAACCACAATGACGACGAAAAAAGCCAAGAAGTCGAAAGTGACAGCGAAATCCAGGGCCGCCGCGAAGAAGGTCGCCAAGCTGAAGTCGAAGAAGCCGGCGGCCAAGAAGGCCGTCTCCAACGGCCTGCCGCGGCCCTCGACCAAGCCCTACGGCCAGGCCGGCAAGGCGCTCGACGGCTTGAAGATCCTCGACTTCACCCACGTGCAATCGGGCCCGACCTGCACGCAGCTTCTCGGCTACATGGGCGCCGACGTGATCAAGGTCGAGCGCCCCGGCGTCGGCGACATCACGCGCGGGCAATTGCGCGACGTGAAGGGAGCCGACAGCCTCTATTTCACGATGCTCAACGGCAACAAGCGCTCGATCACCATCGACTCCAAGCATCCCAAGGGCAAGGAGATCCTCGACCGGCTGATCAAATATTGCGACGTGCTGGTGGAGAATTTCGCGCCCGGCGCGCTCGACCGCATGGGGCTGACCTGGGACTACATCCACAAGCTCAATCCGCGCATGATCGTCGCCTCCGTCAAGGGATTCGGCCCGGGCCCCTACGAGGATTGCAAGGTCTACGAGAACGTCGCGCAATGCGCGGGCGGCTCCGCCTCGACCACCGGTTTCCGCGAGGGCCCGCCGCTCGTCACCGGCGCGCAGATCGGCGACTCCGGTACCGGCCTGCATCTCGCCTTCGGCATCGTGTGCGCGCTCTATCAGCGTCTGCGCACCGGGCGCGGCCAGAAGGTGCTCACCGCCATGCAGGACGGCGTGCTCAACCTCGCGCGCGTCAAGCTGCGCGACCAGCAGCGCCTCAAGCACGGGCCGCTCACCGAATACAGCCAGTACGGCGAAGGCATTCCGTTCGGCGAAGCGGTGCCGCGCGCCGGCAACGACTCCGGCGGAGGCCAGCCGGGATGGATCCTCAAGTGCAAGGGCTGGGAGAAGGATCCCGACGCCTACATCTATTTCATCACGCAGGCGCCCGTATGGGAGGCGATCTGCGACGTGATCGGCAAGCCGGAATGGAAGACCGATCCCGACTACGCCAAGCCGTCCGGCGCGACTGCCGCGGCTCAAGCACATCTTCGCGACGATCGAGCAGTGGACCATGACCAAGACCAAGTTCGAGGTGATGGATATCTGCAACGCGGCGACATTCCGGTCGGCCCGATCCTGTCGATGAAGGAGATCGCCGAGGAGCCGTCGCTGCGCAAGACCGGCACGGTGGTCGAGGTCGATCACCCGACGCGCGGCAAGTATCTGACCGTCGGCAACCCCGTGAAGATGTCGGACTCGATCACCGAGGTGAAGCGCTCGCCGCTGCTCGGCGAGCACACCGACGAGATTCTGGGCAAGGTGCTCGGCTACACCGCCGGCGAGGTGGCGGCGATCAAGGCTTCGGGGGCGATCACCGCCGCCCGAAAAGGCGAAAGCCGAGGCGGCCTGACAGCAGCGTCATCGCCCGCGAAAGCGGGCGATCCAGTAACCGCTGCGTCAAGTGTTGACTGGATGCCCGGCTTGCGCGGGGCATGACGAGGAGTAGTGGGAGGAATTGCGGATGCGTATCGTCGTTCACGGCCAGCAGGCCTTCGGCAAGGCGGTGCTCGAGGCGCTGCTCAAGCGTGGCGAGAACGTGGTCGCGGTCTATGTGGCGCCCGAAAAGCCCGGGCAGAAGCCCGATCCGCTCAAGGAAGCGGCGGTGGCGGCGAAGCTTCCGGTCTACCAGCCCGCCTCCTACCGCAAGCCCGAGGTGTGGGAAGAGTTCAAGGCGCTCAAGCCCGATCTGCAGGTGATGGCCTTCGTCACCCTGTTCGTGCCGGAGGAGTTTCTCAACATCCCGACCAACGGCTCGATTCAGTATCACCCCTCGCTGCTGCCGGCCTATCGCGGCGCGAGCGCGATCAACTGGCCGATCATCCTGGGCGAAAAGGAAACCGGCCTTTCGATCTTCTGGCCCGACAACGGGCTCGATACCGGCGATGTCCTGTTGCAAAAGAAGACGCCGATCTCCGCCAGCGACACGCTCGGCACGGTTTATTTCGACCGCCTGTTTCCGATGGGCGTCGACGCCATGATGGAATTGGTCGACCTCGTGAAGGCCGGCAAGGCGCCGCGCATCAAGCAGGACGAATTGAAGGCCACCTATGAGGGACGCTGCGGCGCGGAGAACGCGCATATCGACTGGGCCAAGTCGTGGCGGCAGATCGATCCGCTGATCCGCGGCTGCAACCCGGCGCCCGGCGCCTGGACCACGCTCGACGGCAAGATTCTGAAGATCTTCGACGCCAAGCCGCTGCCCGCCAAGGACCCCAAAGGGATCGCCGGCAAGATGGGCGAGATCGTCGCGGTCGAACCCGACGGCTTCACGGTGGTCTGCGCCGACGGACGCTTCAAGGTGACGCGCGTGCAGCCGGCCGACGGCAAGAAGATCGACGCCGCCGAATTCGTATCCGCCGTCAAGCTCGCGGCGGGCGCGCGCTTCACCTGATTTCCCGCCAAGACAAATCCATATCTCCCGGCTTCCCCCCTTTCATCGAACGGAAACCCAAATGCCCGCCTCGCAGCATAAGTCGCCGAAGTCCGACATTGAAATTTCCCAGTCCGCCAAGAAGCGGCCGATCATCGACCTCGCCAAGGAAAAGCTCGGCATCTCCGCGGAGAACCTCGAGCCCTATGGCCACTACAAGGCCAAGGTGTCGATGGACTACGTCAAGTCGCTGCAGGCGAAGAAGAACGGCAAGCTGATCCTGGTGACGGCGATCTCGCCGACGCCGGCGGGCGAGGGCAAGACGACCACCACGGTCGGCCTGACCGACGCGCTCAACCACATCGGCAAGAAGGCGATGCTGTGCCTGCGCGAGCCGAGCCTCGGTCCGTCCTTCGGCATGAAGGGCGGCGCGGCCGGCGGCGGTTACGCGCAGGTCGTGCCGATGGAGGACATCAATCTGCACTTCACCGGCGACTTCCACGCCATCACGTCGGCCAACAACCTGCTCGCCGCGCTGCTCGACAATCACATCTACTGGGGCAACCCGCTCAACATCGACCAGCGCCGCGTGATGTGGCGCCGCGTCATGGACATGAACGACCGCGCGCTGCGCGCAGATCGTGTCCTCGCTCGGCGGCGTCGCCAACGGATTTCCGCGCGAGGACGGCTTCGACATCACGGTCGCCTCCGAGGTGATGGCGATCTTCTGCCTCGCCCGCGACCTCGACGATCTCAAGCAGCGGCTCGGCAACATCGTCGTCGCCTATACGCGCGACCGCAAGCCGGTGCGCGCGCGCGACATCAAGGCGCACGGCGCGATGACGGCGCTGCTCAAGGACGCGCTCGCGCCCAAACCTGGTGCAGACGCTGGAAGGAACGCCCGCCTTCATCCATGGCGGCCCGTTCGCCAACATCGCGCACGGCTGCAACTCGGTGGTGGCGACGACGACGGCGCTCAAGCTCGCCGACTACGTCGTGACCGAAGCCGGCTTCGGCGCCGATCTCGGCGCGGAGAAATTCATCGACATCAAGTGCCGCAAGACCGGGATCGCGCCCGATTGCGTGGTGCTGGTCGCCACCATCCGGGCGCTCAAGATGCACGGCGGCGTGAAGAAGGAGGATCTCAAGAGCTGAGAACCTCAAGGCGCTCGAGGCCGGCATGGCGAACCTGCAGCGCCACGTCGAGAACGTGCAGAAATTCGGCCTGCCGGCGGTCGTCTCGATCAACCGCTTCTCGGCCGACACCGACGCCGAGATCGCGCTGGTCAGAGAAAAGTGCAAGGCGCTCGGCGTCGAGGCGCTGATGGCGGACCATTGGGCCATGGGCGGCGAAGGCGCGGCCGACGTCGCGCGCGCCGTCGTCAAGGTGGTCGACGCCGGCAAGAGCAAGCTCAAGCTGCTCTATCCCGACGAGATGCCGCTCCTGGAAAAGGTCCGCACCATCGCCAAGGAGATCTACCGGGCGAAGGACATCGCGGCCGACAAGCCGGTACGCGACCAGCTCGCCAATTTCGAGGCCATGGGCTACGGCAAGGCGCCGGTCTGCATCGCCAAGACGCAGTTCAGCTTCTCGACCAATCCGGACCTGAAGGGCGCGCCGTCGGACTTCATCATCCCGATCCGCGAGGTGCGGCTCTCGGCCGGCGCCGAGTTCGTCGTGGTGATCTGCGGCGAGATCATGACGATGCCCGGCCTGCCGAAAGTACCGGCCGCGGACTCGATCGACGTCGGCGCCGACGGCAAGATCGTCGGATTGTTCTGAGCGATCTTGCGCGCCAAGCGGCGTCGCGCCAGATCTTGTCGAGTATCGGGACCATCCGGCGACGCTCTGCCATCGAAGCGGCAGGGGATTGCGCCCGCCCGACGATGCCGTAATGGTAGTGGGATGGCAACAGCAACTCGTTCAGATTCCGACACAATTGGCAAAGGTCGCCGCCGCCCCCGCCGCACCCCCAAGGGCCGCCAGGTCGATCCGCGCGCGCGCGACGAGGTGCGCGCCCTGCTGGGCGATCGGCCGCGCCGGCGCGACCTCCTGATCGAGCATCTGCATCTGATCCAGGACCGCTACGGCCATCTGTCGGCGGCGCATCTCGCGGCGCTCGCCCAGGAGATGAAGCTCGCGCTGACCGAGGTCTACGAGGTCGCGACCTTCTACGCGCATTTCGACGTCGTGAAGGAAGGCCCGCCGCCGCCCGCCGTGACGGTGCGGGTGTGCGACAGCCTGTCCTGCGCGATGGCGGGCGCCGAGCAGCTGCTGCGCGAGCCTGCCCGGCCGGCTCGGGCCGAACGTGCGGGTCGTGCGCGCGCCCTGCATGGGCGCGTGCGATCGCGCGCCGGTGGTGCGCGGTCGGCCATGTCGCAGATGATGGGGCGACGGCCGACGCGGTCGCGGCTGCGGTCGCCAGCGAACGACCATGCGCACGCCTGCAAGCCGGGCAAGGACTTTGCCGCCTATGAGGCGCGAAGGCGGCTACCGGCTGCTGAAGGCCTGCCTGGGCGGCAAGCGCACGCGCGACGACGTCATCGCGGCGGTGAGCGATGCCGGCCTGCGCGGTCTCGGCGGCGCCGGCTTTCCGACCGGGCGCAAATGGACGCTGGTGCGCGCCGAGCCCGCGCCGCGCCTGATGGCGGTCAATGCCGACGAGGGCGAGCCCGGCACCTTCAAGGACCGCCACTATCTCGAGCGCGATCCGCATCGCTTCATCGAAGGCATGCTGATCGCCGCCTGGGTGGTCGAGGCGCCCGACATCTACATCTACATCCGCGACGAATATCCCGAGGTCCGCCTGATGCTCGTCGACGAGATCGCCAAGGTCGAGCAGGCGGGTCTCGTCGCCGCATACCGAGGCTGCATCTGCGCCGCGGCGCCGGCGCCTATATCTGCGGCGAAGAGTCGGCGATGATCGAATCGATCGAGGGCAAGCGCGGCCTGCCGCGCCATCGCCCGCCCTACGTCGCGCAGGTCGGCCTGTTCGGCCGCCCGACGCTGGAGCAGAACGTCGAGACGCTGTTCTGGATGCGCGACATCGTCGAGAAGGGCGCGGCGTGGTTCACCTCGCACGGCCGGCACGACCGCAAGGGTTTTCGCAGCTTCTCGGTCTCCGGCCGCGTGCAAGGAGCCCGGGCGTGAAGCTCGCGCCGGCCGGCGTCACCGCGCGCGAGCTGATCGACGAATTCTGCGGCGGCATGGCGAGCGGCCACACCTTCAAGGCCTATCTGCCGGGCGGCGCCTCGGGCGGCATCCTGCCGGCCAGCATGGCCGACCTGCCGCTCGATTTCGGCACGCTGGAGAAATACGGCTGCTTCGTCGGGTCGCACGCGGTTGTGATTCTGTCCGACAAGGACGACATGAAGGCGGTGGCGCTCAACCTGATGCGGTTCTTCGAGGACGAGAGCTGCGGCCAGTGCACGCCGTGCCGGGTCGGCACCGAGAAGGCGGCGAAGCTGATGGCGAAAGGCCCGTGGGACGAGAAGCTTTCTGGACGAGCTGTCCGACGCCATGCGCGATGCCTCGATCTGCGGCCTCGGCCAGGCGGCGCCCAATCCGCTGGTGTGCGTGCTGAAGTATTTCCCGGACGAACTGACCAAGCCGCTGGGGCGTTGGTGAACCGAGACGGTTTGCGCGATGAGCGACACGACGGACAGAAGCCCGCGGGCCAAGGACATGGCACGACGGCGCAGAGCTTCTTCATCGACGACCGCGAGATCGACATCCGCGAGGGCGAGACGATCTTCCGCGCCGGCGCGCCGGCTCGACATCAAGCTGCCGCACCTGTGCTACACGCCCAAGCCCGGCTATCGCGCGGACGGCAATTGCCGCGTCTGCATGGTGGAGATCGAGGGCGAGCGCGTGCTGGCGGCGAGCTGCATCCGCATGCCGGCGCCCGGCATGAAGGTGAAGACGCAGACCGATCGCGCCAAGAACGCGCGCCGCATGGTGGCCGAGCTCCTGCTCACCGACCAGCCGGCGCTCGCGCAGGCGCACGATCCGGATTCCGAGCTCTGGAAGATCGTCAAGCGCCAGAAGATCGAGGCCGGCCGCTTTCCCAGGCGCGCCGCGCCCGCGCCCGACCGCAGCCATCCCGCGATGGCGGTCAATCTCGACGCCTGCATCCATTGCAATCTGTGCGTCCGCGCCTGCCGCGAGGTCCAGGTCAACGACGTGATCGGCATGGCCGGCCGCGGCCATCACGAGAAGATCGTGTTCGATTTCGACGATCCGATGGGCGACTCGACCTGCGTCGCATGCGGCGAATGCGTGCAGGCCTGTCCGACCGGCGCGCTGATGCCGGCGACGATGGTGGACGAGCGCAATGTCTACGCCGGCAAGCCCGATCGCACGGTGGACAGCGTGTGCCCCTATTGCGGCGTCGGCTGCCAGCTCACCTATCACATCAAGGACGACAAGCTCGCCTATGTCGAGCGGCAAGAACGGACCGGCCAACCAGAACCGGCTGTGCGTCAAGGGCCGCTTCGGCTTCGACTACATCAGCAATCCGCAACGCCTGACGCAGCCGATGGTCCGCAAGGACGGCGTCGGCAAGGCCGCCGACGATCTGGTCGATCCGTCCAATCCGTGGACGCATTTCCGCCCCGCGACCTGGGAGGAGGCGATGGAGCGCGCCGCCCGGGGGCCTCGTCAAAATCCGCGATCGCGACGGGCCGCGCGCGCTCGCGGGCTTCGGCTCGGCCAAGGGCTCGAACGAGGAGGCCTATCTGTTCCAGAAGCTGGTGCGCACCGGCTTCGGCAGCAACAATGTCGATCACTGCACGCGGCTGTGCCATGCCTCGTCGGTCGCGGCGCTGCTCGAAGGCGTCGGCTCGGCGGCCGTCACCGCCACCTTCAACGAGTGCAAGAACTCCGACGTCATCATCGTCATCGGCGCCAATCCGACCGAGAACCATCCGGTCGCCGCCACCTTCTTCAAGCAGGCCGCCAAGCGCGGCGCCAAGCTGATCGTCATGGATCCGCGCGGCCAGGCGCTCAAGCGCCATGCCTGGCAGATGATGCAGTTCAAGAACGGCACCGACGTCGCCATGCTCAACGGCATGCTCAACGTCATCATCGAGGAGAAGCTCTACGACCAGCAATACGTGCAGACCTACACCGAGGACTTCGACAAGCTCGCCGAGACCGTCAAGCCGTTCACGCCCGAGGAGATGGCGCCGATCTGCGGCATCGAGGCGGACGTGCTGCGCAACGTCGCGCGCACCTTCGCGCGCGCCGAAAGCGCGATCATCTTCTGGGGCATGGGCGTGTCGCAGCACACCCACGGCACCGACAACGCGCGCTGCCTGATCGCGCTGTCGCTGATCTGCGGTCAGGTCGGCCGGCCGGGCACCGGGCTGCATCCGCTGCGCGGCCAGAACAACGTGCAGGGCGCCTCCGATGCCGGCCTCATTCCGATGTTCTTCCCCGACTACAAGTCGGTGGAGAACGCCGAGATCCGCGCCAAATACGAGGCCGCCTGGGGCGTCGCGCTCGATCCCAAGAACGGCAAGACCGTGGTCGAGATCATGGACGCGGTGCACGCCGACGAGATCAAGGGCATGTACATCATGGGCGAGAACCCCGCGATGTCCGACCCCGACCTCAACCACGCGCGCGGCGCGCTCGCGCATCTCGAGCATCTCGTGGTGCAGGACATCTTCCTCACCGAGACCGCGTCCTATGCCGACGTGATCCTGCCGGCCTCGGCCTGGCCGGAGAAGGACGGCACCGTCACCAACACCAACCGCCAGGTGCAGATGGGGCGCGCCGCGCTGCCGCTGCCGGGCGAGGCGCGGCAGGATCTGTGGATCATCCAGGACCTGGCGCAGCGCATGGGCTGCAAATGGAACTACAAGCACGTCAGCGAGGTGTTCACCGAGATGGCGTCGATGATGCCGGCGCTCGACAACATCTCCTGGGATCGCGTCGAGCGCGAACACCACGTCACCTATCCGGTCGACGGGCCGGACGTGCCCGGCCGCGACGTCGTGTTCGACAAGGGTTTTCCGCGTCCCGGCGGCTTCGCCAAGCTGGTGGCGGCGAAATACACCCCGCCGGACGAGGTGCCGGACGCCGAATATCCCTTCATCCTCACCACCGGCCGCCAGCTCGAGCATTGGCACACCGGCGCGATGACGCGGCGCGCGACCGTGCTCGATGCGCTCGAGCCGTCGGCGATCGCCTCGGTCTCGCCCGGCACCATCGCCAAGCTCGGCATCGAGCCGGGCGACATGATCCGGGTGACCACGCGCCGCGGCACGGTCGAGCTTTCGGCGCGCGTCAGGACGACGGCATTCCGGACGGCGTCGTGTTCATTCCGTTCGCCTTCGTGGAGGCGGCGGCGAACCTGCTCACCAACCCGGCGCTCGATCCGTTCGGCAAGATCCCCGAGTTCAAGTTCTGCGCCGCGCGGGTGGAACGCGCGGAGGTCGTGAGCGAGGCGGCGGAGTAGGGGGCCTGATGCGAAAGCTCGCCTTCGCACTCGTTCTGACTGCTCCCGCGATGGCGACGGCCGCCCCGATGGGCGCGGCGAAATCCTATCCCTGGTGTCTGGTGGTTCAGGACCAGGACGACGGCTGGGCCTGCGGATTCCAGACCTTCGAGCAGTGCCGCGTCGAGGCGCGTTCCGGCAATACGGGATTTTGCGCCCAGAACCCCGCCTATCAGGCGCCGGCCCAGCCCGCCCGGTCGCCCAAGCGCCGGCGCGCCAGGTAGAGGAATTTCCGGCAAGAGCCCCTGCACAGAACGTGATCCGGGGCCGACCTGCGTGGCGGCCACTGTGCCCGCGGCAATGGTTCGAGACGCGCGGCTTCGCCGCGCTCCTCACCATGAGGAGTCACGTGGGGACGGGCGAGGGCGAGTGCCTTCGCAACGCTTACTCGGCGGCGTGCAGCCCCCGCCGATTGCGCGCCGGCGCGCACGAGTCGGCCGGGCATCGCGCCGGTGTGCTCGCCGCGCTCGAAGATCGGGGTTCCGGCGACCAGCGTCGCCTCGTAGCCCTCGACGCGCTGGACGAAGCGCCGGCCGCCGGCCGGCATGTCGTGGACGAGCTCGGGCTGGTAGAGCCGCAGGCGATCGAAGTCGATCAGGTTGACGTCGGCGCGCAGTCCGGGCGCGAGCCGGCCGCGGTCGGTGAAGCCGAAGAAATCGGCGGTCTCGCTGGTCTGGCGCTTGACCAGAAGTTCGAGCGGCAGCCGCGGCCCGCGCCGCCGGTCGCGCGCCCCAATGCGACAGCATGAAGCTCGGCATGCCGGCGTCGACGATCGAGGTGCAGTGCGCGCCGCCGTCGCTCAGGCCCAGCAGCGTTCCGGAATCGGTGAGCATCTCGCGGATCGGCTCGTGGTCGCCGGTGACATAGTTCACCACCGGGAAGTACAGGTACCGGTTCTCGGCCTCGAGTGATGTAATCGTAGGCCACCTCGTCGGGCGTGCGCCCTTCGCGCGCGGCGATCGCGGCGACGCTCTTCTCCGGGCCGGGCTCGTAGTCCGGCGGGTCGCCCATGACGAAGAACTTGTCCCAGCGCTTGACGATGAGCTGGCGGAACTGCGCGAGCTTGGCGACTTCGGCTTCCGACGGCTTGTCGGCAAGAATTTGCCGCCGGATCTCGGGATCGCGCAGCCGCGCGCGTTGCTCGGCGATGCTCAGCTTTTCGAGTCTTCGGTAGCTCGGCCGCACCGTGAACGGGTTGAGCGCGGTGCCGATGCCCATCATGACGCCGATCGGCCGGCCGGCGATCTGCGCGGTCAAGCGGCGCGCCGTCTCGGCGCGCGGCATGCACGGCAGCGAGCAGGCGCCGCCAGCGCGCCGGGTCCTCGTAGCGATCGGTGAGCAGGAACCAGACCGGGCGGCCGGTCTCCTTGGCGAGCTTCGTCATCCAGGCGAGCTCGCCCTCCTCGTCGTCGAAATCGCTGTTCATGCCGAAGGCGCCGGCGCCGACCGCGCCGAGCGCGGAACCGATGCCGAGAAGCTCATCGGCGTCGGCATCGCGCGAGGGCACCATGTCGCCGGCCGGCGTCTTGTGGGAGTTCGTGCGCGAGGTGGTGAAGCCGAAGGCGCCGGCGCGCAGCGCCTCGATCGTGAGCCGCCGCATCTCGGCGATATCGTCGGGTCGTTGCCGCCTCCAGCCGGACGGCGCGGTCGCCCATGACATAGACGCGCAGCGGCAGATGCGCGACCTGCGCCGCGACATCGATCGCGTGCGGCCTGCGCTCCAGCGCATCGAGGAAATCGGGAAAGCTCTCCCATTCCCAGGTCAGGCCCGTCGGCCAGCACGACGCCGGGGATTTCCTCGACGCCCTCCATCAGATCCATCAGCGCGCGCGCGATGGTGCGGTCTTCACCGGCGCGAAGCCGACGCCGCAATTGCCGAACATCACCGTCGTGACGCCATGCCAGCACGACGGCGCGAGCAGCGGGTCCCACATCGCCTGCCCGTCGTAATGCGTGTGCACGTCGACCCAGCCGGGCGTGACCAGCAGGCCCGTCGGCGTCGATCTCGCGCCGGCCGGGTCCCTGCTTGCCGCCGACCGCCGCGATGCGCCCGCCCGCGATCGCCACGTCGCCGGTGAAGGCCGTCTTGCCGGTCCCGTCGATGATGGTGCCGCCGCGAATGACGATGTCGTGCATGGGAGCCGCTCCTGTGACTCGCGACCCCGATCATGCATGGTCACCGAAGGCGGCGCAACGGCCCAACCCGGCCGGGCGGCGGCCGGTCATCCGGCCGCGCGTGCCGGCCGCCGGTCTGCTTTTCTTACGCCCGTTCGACGCGCGCCGCGTAGCAGCCCGCAGCCGCGAAGTGGACGTGCAGATAGGCGGCACGCGGATCGGCAAAGAGGCGCTCGATCCCGGCCATGAGATGGCGCCCGTCGACCAGGTGCCACGCGACCATCATCGCGCCGGCATCGAACGAACGCACCGCGAGGGTGCGCGTGCGCAGTTGCTCGGGCACCTGGTCGACCGCGTCGTAGGTTTCCTCACCCTTGCGGACATAGATGGCGAACCGCATGCGATAAGGGGAAGCGACCGGATGGTGCTCGTAGTTCAAGAGCAGGAGTTCGTCGCCCTCCCGCGAATCCGTCAGGCTGACGCGGCAGGGATAACCCGGCGCGCGCCGGTCGGCGATCCGGCGCACCGCGCCCTGCGCCGCCAATTCGTCGTCCGAGAGGTCGAACAGATGGGTGAAACGCTCGGCCGGCAGGCCGGTGATGCGGAAGCTCATGGGCGTTCCTCCTGAGGGGCGTCGACCGGGATATGGCCGTATCCGCGGCGCTCCGCACTCCGGTTCTTGCCGTCAAGTTGCGCCGGGATTGTCGTCGCGGACGCCACTTGACCTGCCGCAAGGCCGCGAATTGACTAGGCGTCCAGGCGCCGCCACGGGGCGCGCACGTGTTGACGGTTTAGCCGGGAACCGGAATCGGACATCACATGGCCAACGAAACTGCGTCGCATCCGAAACCGCGCGAGGTCAAAATCCGCGTGCACGACGGCGTCGAAATCGCGGTCGCGCTGTACATGCCGGACAGCGAAGGGACCGTTTCCGGCCCTGCTGGCGGCCTCGCCCTATCGCTACGACAACAACAGCCTGCCGGCGAGCCCGCAGTTTCTCTGGCGCGAGACCGGCCCGATCGAATTCTACCTGCGGCACGGTTACGTCTACGCCCATATGGACGTGCGCGGCTGCGGGAAGTCGGGCGGCGAGTTCCGCTTTCTCGACCGCAACGAGCAGAAGGATCTCTACGACGTCGTCGAATGGCTCGGCCGCCAGCCGTGGTCGAACGGCAAGGTCGGCGGCATCGGGCAATCCTATTTCTGCATGCTGCAATGGTGGATGGCGATCGCAGAAGCCGCCGGCGCTCGCCTGCATCGCGGCGTTCGACGGACTCGACGATCCCTATCGCGCCTCGGTCTACCAGGGCGGCATGCTCGGCGATTTCTTCGGCAGCTACTGGTGGAACCAGAACCGCATCATCAATCGCTATCCGGCGAACGGCGAGCATCCGCGCGAGCAGACCTGCGACCTGAACCTGCTGCTGCAGCAGCATCCGACCTATGACGATTTCTGGCGCGAACGCTGCGCCGCCGAGCGGCTGCACGAGATCGAGGTGCCGCTTTATTCGATCGGCGTCTGGGGCAAGATCGATCTGCACACCCGCGGCAATATCGACGGCTTCCGCCGCGCGTCGGGACCGAAGAAGCTCAAGATGATCGGTCCGGTCAATGCGTTCGTGGCCAACCGGGAATTCAACAGTCCCGAATTGCACGAGAAGCTGCTGCTGCCGTTCTACGATCACTATCTCAAGGGCAAGGAGACCGATTACTCGGCGCGGCCGGCGGTGGAATACTTCGTGCGCGGCGCCGACGCGGTGCGCAGCGCCGACACCTGGCCGCCCGCCGGCGTGCGTTACGTCGCCTGGCATCTCGGCGCCCACAAGAGCCACAGCGTCACCTCGCTCAATGACGGCGCGCTGTCGCGCGAAGGACCGGCGGGCGAGGCCAGCACGTCCTATCGCTATCCCGATCCCGGCTGGATGATCGGCGTCGTCGGCTTCGGCCCCGCCAATCAGCCCGATCCCGCCCGCCGGGTGCTGACCTTCACGACGGCGCCGCTCGCGCAGGACCTGGAGATCGCCGGACCGATCCTGCTCACGCTCTACGCCGCGTCGACCCGCGACGACATGGATTTCTTCGTCAAGCTGTCCGAGCAGATGCCGCAGGCCGCCGAGGACCGGGCGAAGGGATTGAATCCCGGCCTCCTACTGGATCACCAAGGGCTGGCTGCGCGCGTCGCACCGCGCGCTCGATCCCGCCAAGAGCACCGAGATGGAGCCCTACCACAGCCACACGACCCTGGATCCGATCGAGCCCGGCAAGGTCTACCGCTTCGACATCAGCCTCGAGCCGATGGCGCATCGCTTCAGGAAAGGCAATCGCATCCGGCTCGAGATCGTCAACGGCGACTCGGCGGTCACCGACGTGCTGTGGACCCACTATTACGTCCCGAGCAAGATCGGCGCCGATACGATCTTCCATTCGGCGGAATATCCCTCCGCGCTGACCTTGCCGGTGACGGAGGGCGCCTGAGGGCCGGGCACGTCATGGCTCACCGCCCGTGCCCGAGCAGCACCATCGAGATCGCCGGCACATAGGTGATGATCAGCAGCGTCGCAAAATTGATCAGCACGAAAGGCAGCACGCCGCGATATATCACCGCGATGTCAACGTCGAAGATGGCGTGCGAGGCGAACAGGTTCAGTCCGAACGGCGGCGTGTAAAGGCCGATGCTCAGATTGACCGCCATGATGATGCCGAAATGGATCGGATCGACGCCCGCCGCCACGACGATCGGCAGCAGCAGCGGCGTCAAAATGAGGATCGCGGCCGGCGGCTCGAGAAAGCTCCCCGCGATCAGCAGGCCGATGTTGATCAGGAGCATCGTCTCCCACGGCCGCATCTTCAGGGCTTCCATTGCGCCGACGATCTGCTGGGGGATGCCGCTGGTGGTGAGCAGCCAGGAATAGATCCCGGCCGCCGCCACGATGATCAGGATCTGCGAGATCAGGAATGCGGCGTTGAGCACGACGCGCCACAGGTCGAGAAGTCCGAGCTCCCGGTAGATGACGGTCGTGACGAACAGCGAATAGACCACCGCCACCCCGGCGGCCTCGGTCGGCGTGAAGATGCCGCCATAGATGCCGCCGAAGATCACCGCGATCGTTCCGATCGCCCAGCTCGCTTCCTTGGTGGTCTCCCAGATGTTCACCCAGCGCGCGCGCGCGAGCAACGGCACCGCCTTGATGCGCGAATAGGCGAACACATAGGCGGCATCGACGACGCCGATCAGGATGCTCGGCAGGATGCCGGCGGTGAACAGCAGCAGCGCCGATTGCTGCGCGGTCATCGAATAGAGGATCATGGAGATCGACGGCGGGATGATCACCGCGACCGCGCCCGAGGAGGCGATCAGTCCGACGCTGAAACGCTCGTTGTAGCCGTTTTGCTTGAGCGAGGGATACAGGAGCCGGCCGACCGCCACCACGGTGCCGACCGAGGTGTGCGCCATGGCGCCGAACAGCTCCGAGGACGCGACCGTGGTGACGGCGAGGGAGCCGCGCACGCCGCCGATGATCGACACCACCCAGGCGACGACGCGCCGCGCGATGCCGCCTTGCGACATGATCTCGCCCGCCAGCACGAAATAGGGCACGGCGAGCAGGGGAAAATTGTCGAGGCTGCCGAACATGTAGGTCGGAATGGCCGCGGTCGGAACGTCTGCGACGAACACAACGACGGCGAGCGAGGTCAGCACGAGAACCACGAAAATCGGAAAGCCGAGGACCATGAGGATCGCAGGCAGGCCGAAATAGACGAAATGCGCCGCCATGGGGTTTCCGAATCCTCGACTTAGGACACGCCGGCCCGGCCGTCAGTGCTCGGACGGGCCGATGAGGGGATCGTGGCCGGGCGCGCCGCGCGCGATCAGCCGCACCGCGATCAGGAATCCCATGATCAGGAACCCGATCGGCATCGCGGCTTGCGGCAGCACGAGCGGAATATTGGCGCCCTGGCTGCGCTGGTCGAGCTCGGCGAGCATGGACACGACCGGCCAGGCCAGGACCGCCACCAGGACGGCGGTCGCCGCCACCACGATCTCGCACACGAGCTCCACGACGGCGCGCGCCCCCGGCGGCAGCAGGGTCACGAAGGCGTCCATGCGAATCTGCCGTCCCGACCAGCCGACCAGGCCGCAATTGAGGAACACGCAGCCGATCATGAGGAACAGCATGACTTCCTCGGCCCACGGGATGGAGACCGCGAGGAAATACCGGCCGATGATGTTCGCGAAGTTGACGGCGACGCTGCCCACCAGCATCGCCCCTGAGACGACGCGAATGACGGCCATCACGGCGTGGGCCCACCGCAAGAGGTCCTTGATCATGGGCCCGTTCTCTCGAGTTCGCGGCTGGCGGCAGGCGCGCGGCCGATGCGCCGCCGAACCGCTCGATCAATATTTCGCCGCGATGGCGCGGACCTGCAGGAGCATATCGTGCACCGCCGGCTGGTCCTTGGTCACCTCGTCGCCGACGTCGCTGAGCAGGGTCTTCATCTTGGCGAGGTCGTCGGAGGGCAGCGTGTGGATTTCTCCTCCCAGCTTCAACCAGTCCTCGTCGAGCCTCTTGGTGAATTCCACCTCCCAGGCCTGCGCTTTTTCCTGGATGAGCTGGCCGGTGTCGATCACGATCTTGCGCAGGTCGGGCGGCAGCCTGTCGAGCCATGCCTGGCTCACGACCGCGAGCGACACCAGCATGGTGTCGTTGGTGACAGTGATGACCTTCACCAGGTTGTTCATCTTGAACCCGACGAAGACCGAAACCCCGCTGATGGTGCCGTCGATGGTGCCCTGGCTCAGCGCCGGCGCCACCTCGCTCAGCGGCATCGCGATGCCGGTGGCGCCCAGCCGGCTCATCTTGGCGCGCTCGAGCGCCGTGCCGTTGATGCGCAGCTTCTTGCCCTGGAAATCCGCGAGCCGCATCAGCGGGCTGCGTGCCGCATAATCGGCGACGCCGATGGTCATCGTTGCGATCCCGACCATGCGCTTGGGCTCGGCGAGGCCGAGGATCACCTTCTGCAGCGCGGGATCGTGGATCGTGGCGCGCACATGCGCCTCGTCGCGAAACAGCATGGGGGTGCTGAACACGCCGTAGCGCGGCTCGAGGCCGACGTAGAAATCGACCGGCCCGATATAGCCCTGGATGCTGCCGAGCTGGACCCCTTCGATCTCGCGCGGGATCGGTCCGAGCTGGCTCGCCGGATAGACCTGCACCTCGATCCGGCCGCCGGAGGCTTTCTCGAGCGCCTCCTTGTAGAAATTGATGAACTGATGCTGCGTCTCGTTGATCGTCGCGGTGCCGAATTTCATTACGTAATCGGCGGCCGAGGCCGTGCCGCCCGACAGGCCGCCGGCGAGCGCGGCCAGCGCCGCTGCCCGGACGAGCGCGCCCCACGTTGCGTTGCGCTTTCTGATCATCGTTTCCCCCATTGCGGGTCGGCATGGCCCGGGTTCGCTCCCGAACCGCCTCCCCGGCGTGGTCGACACGTTAGGCTGTGCCGCTTGCGGGCGATCCTAGGTGGCCCGGCGGGCTTGCTCAAGCGCCATCGGCCGCCGCGTCGCCGCTGCGTCGCTACACCGCGACCGCCTGGCGCCCGGTCGCGGCGCCCGCCCGCGCGTCGTGCAGGATCATGTCGGCGCCCTTTTCGGCGATCATCACGATCGCCGCATTGGTATTGCCGGAGACGAGGGTCGGCATGATCGAGCCGTCGACCACGCGCAGGCGCTCGATGCCGCGCACGCGCAGCCGCTCGTCCACCACGGCGGTCGCATCCGTGCCCATGTGGCAGGTGCTGGTGGGATGAAACACCGTCGTCGCGGTCGCGCGCGCGAAGGCGAGGAGATCGGCGTCGCTCGTCACCTGCGGGGCGGGCGCGCGCTCCTCGGCGACGTAACGGCGCATCGCCGGCTGGCGCATGATCGTCCGCAGCAGCTTCATGCCGGCGACCACGGTGTCGCGGTCGAGCGGGCTCGTGAGATAGCGCGGCTGGATCGCCGGGGGCTGGCGCGCATCGGCCGATGTGACGCGCACGAAGCCGCGGCTCTCCGGCCGCAACTGGCAGACCGAGGCGATGAAGCCCGGGAACGGATGCAGCGCGGCGCCCGCCGTGTCGGCGCTGAAGATGATGAAATGCACCTGGATGTCGGGCGTCGCCGCCAAAGGACTGGTGCGAAAGAAGCCGCCCGCATAGCCGGCACCGATGGCGAGCAGGCCCTTGCGGCGCAGCAGGTAGCGCAATCCGGCCTGGGCGCGATGGCGCCAGCTGTGAAAAACGTCGTTCATCGTGATCGGCTCGGTGCAGCGATATTGCATGCGGACCTGCAGGTGGTCCTGCAGCTCGGCGCCGACCCCGGGCATGTCGGCGATCACGTCGATGCCCAGGGACCGCAGCAGCGCCTCCGGTCCGATCCCGGAAAGCTGCAGGAGCTGCGGCGAGTTGAAGGCGCCGCCCGCGACGATCACCTCGTGGCTGGCGTGCGCGGTGCGCGTTGTGTCGCCCTGCCGATATTCGATGCCGATCGCGCGCCGGCCCGCGAACAGAATCCGGGTCGCCAGCGCGTTCGACACCACCGCCAGGTTGGGCCGGCGGCGCGCCTCGCGCAGATAGCCGCGCGCGGTCGACCAGCGGCGGCCGTGGCGCGCCGTGTACTGAAAATAGCCGGCACCTTCCTGGGTCGCGCCGTTGAAATCCGGGTTGCGCGGAAAGCCGGCTTGTTCCGCGGACGCGATGAAAGCCTCGCACAGCGGATGCGGCTCGCACACGTCGGAGACCGCGAGCGGTCCGCCGGCCCCGTGCAGCGCATCCTCGCCGCGCTCCTGGTCCTCGGCCCGGCGGAAATAAGGCAGCACATCGTCGAAGCTCCAGCCCGCATTGCCGAGCTGGCGCCAATGGTCGAAATCCGCCGGCTGGCCGCGCACGTAGAGCAGGCCGTTGATCGAGCTCGATCCGCCCAGCACCTTTCCGCGCGGCTGGATGATCCGCCGGTTGTCGAGCTCGGGCTCCGGCTCCGACGTGTAGAGCCAGTTCACCCTGGGGTCGGCGAACAGCTTGCCGTAGCCGAGCGGGATGTGAATCCAGAGACGCCGGTCGTGCCCGCCGGCCTCCAGGAGGAGCACCCGATGGCGGCCGGAGGCCGTCAGCCGGTTGGCGAGAACGCAGCCCGCGGAGCCGGCGCCGACGATGATGTAGTCGAACGTGTCCGCAGGCGCCATCGTGTTTCCCCAGCGCTCGCGCGCCGGAACCGACTACAGCACCAAACCGGCCGCATATTCAATCCGCCGCGCTTGGTGATGGGCGCATGAAGAATTCCTGCACGCCGCAGATCGGCCATGTGCCCATGCGGCAGCCGGATGACGAATGTCATCCCGCTGCTCGCTTCCCATGCTCGCGAACAATGACTTTGCGGCGGGCAACCTTACACGTACCCCGCGATTCCCGCGGCTTGTACGATCTTGCCCCAATGCACGATCTCGGTTTCGACGAAGCGCTTGAGCTCAGCCGGAGAGCCCGTATCCGCCGGTATCATGCCCATCTTGACGAGTTGGTCGGCCGTGCCTGCACCGGCCATGATCGATTTGATTTCGGCATTGAGCCGTTCGACAACGGCCTGCGGGGTGCCGGCGCGCGTCACCATCATCTGCCACGGCAGGGCTTTGTAGCCCGGAACGCCGGCTTCGGCAATCGTCGGAATATCGGCCGCCGCCGCGATGCGTTTCGCCGTGGTGACGCCGAGCGCTCGCAACTGGCCGGCCTTGATCATCGCCAGGGCGGGCGCGAAATCGCTGAACATCAGCGGGACTTGGCCCGCGACCACGTCGGTCAGCGCCGGCACGCTGCCCTTGTAGGGAATATGCGTCATCTTGATTCCGGTCATGGTCATTAGCAACTCGGCGCACAGGTGGTGCGCCGCCCCCACCCCGCCGGACGCGTAGCTCAGCTCGTCCGGCTTCGTCTTTGCGAGTGCGATGAGGTCAGCGACCGAATGGACCGGCAGCGTGGGATTGACGACGAGCACGAACGGCACATAGGCGAGGAGGCCGAGCGGTGCGAAGTCGGTCCGCGGGTCGTACGACAGCTTCTTGTACAACGTGATATTGACCGCCATCGTGGTGGCGGGCGCGACGAGGAGCGTGTAGCCGTCGGGCTCCGCTCGCGCGACCTCGGTCGCGCCGATTTGCGTGCCGGCGCCGGGCCGGTTCTCGACCAGGAATGACTGGCCGAGCCGCTGCTCCAGTCCGTGGCCCACCAGGCGTCCCAGGATGTCTGTCGTGCCGCCCGGCGTGAACGGGACGACGATCGTGACGGACCGGGTCGGATAGTCGAGCGCGGATGCGGTGCGCGGGAAGGCGGGTGCCGCGGCGGCGGCGGCGGCAAATTTCAGGAATTGGCGGCGCGGCAGTTCCATGGCGTTCCTCCGCTTCGAAGCGTTGAACGGCCCGCGCTACCGCCAAACCCGCAACCCGCGGGCCCAATGGCGCCACGCAAGGCTCGTTGTTTTGATTTCAGAGTTCACGCCTGCCGACGGCATGCGCGCTGCCGCAAAGGCGTGGGATTTCGGCATGTCCCGCTGGCAGCTCTGCAATAGAAGTACAATAGTCGCTGTGAAACCGGAAGGTGCGGGACGCGGCGTGCCTTGCTGACACATCGCCGCAGCTCGGCCGGCTCGGCGGCCAAACGCAAGATCCCTCAAAGGGAGCCCCAAGGGTGGTCGCGGGCCCGCTTGCATTTGGCGGAGGCTCTCGCCATGGTGCCGCAATGGATCGGCACATCGCCAGGGTAGCGACAGACAAGTCGGCGACAGACAAATCAGCGACTGGTCAGTCCGCCGTCGCGCTCGACGGCGCCGTGCGCCAGGACTGGACCCGCGCCGAGATACGCGCGCTGTTCGAGCTTCCGTTCCCCGACCTGATCCACCGGGCGCAGAGCATCCACCGGGCGCATTTCGACCCGTGCCAGGTGCAGATCTCGACGCTCCTGTCGATCAAGACCGGCGGCTGCCCGGAAGACTGCGCCTATTGCCCGCAGAGCGCCCACCATGAGGCCGGCGTCAAGGCCGACAAGCTCATGGACGCGGCGGCGGTCATCGCGGAGGCGCGCGCCGCCAAGCGCGCGGGCGCGAGCCGCTTCTGCATGGGCGCGGCCTGGCGCAGCCCCAAGGACCGCGACCTCGATGCGGTCTGCGCCATGGTCGAGGGCGTCAAGGCGCTCGGGCTGGAGACCTGCGCGACGCTCGGGATGCTGACGGACGCCCAGGCGAAACGGCTCAAGGACGCCGGGCTCGACTACTACAACCACAACCTCGACACCTCACCCGAATTCTACGGCGAGATCATCACCACGCGGACCTATCGCGACCGGCTCGAGACGCTCGATCACGTGCGCGCCGCCGGGATCAACGTCTGCTGCGGCGGCATCGTCGGCATGGGCGAGACTCGCGAGGACCGCGTCGGCATGATCGTGGCGCTTGCAACGCTACCGGTGCATCCCGAATCGGTGCCGATCAACATGCTGGTGCAGGTCGAGGGCACGCCGCTCGCGACCGGCAAGGCGTTCGACCCCATCGAGTTCGTACGCACCGTCGCGGTCGCGCGCATCGCGATGCCGGCCTCGGTGGTGCGGCTCTCGGCCGGCCGGGAGGACATGAGCGAGGAGATGCAGGCCTTGTGTTTCGTCGCCGGCGCCAACTCGATCTTCTACGGACCGAAGCTCCTGACCACCCCCAATCCCGAGCGCGACCGCGACATGCGCCTGATGGACAAGCTCGGATTGACGGCGATGGATTGAGGCGGGCGTTCTGCCCAGTGTCTTGGCGCCTGTCTTTTCACGGTATTATCCCGCCGCTGTGGTGGTGTCGCGCTTTGCCGCGGATTCGTTGAAAACAAGGAGAATGAAGTGGCTCTCAACAGACGTTCCCGGGTCATCACCGAAGGTGATGCGCGTGCCGCCAACCGTTCAATGCTCTACCCGGTCGGGTTCACGGCCGCCGACTTCGGAAAGCCGATCGTCGGAGTTGCTCATGGTCATTCGACGATGAATCCCTGCAATGCCGGCATTCAGGCCCTCGTCGATCGCGCCGTCGATGCGCTGAAGGCGGCCGGCGCGATGCCGCAAACCTGGGGATTTCCGACCGGGAGCGACGGAATCAGCATGGGAACCGAGGGCATGCGGTACTCGCTTCCGTCCCGTGAGGAGATCAGCCGGTGCATCCAGATCGGATGGGGCAGCCATCAGATGGACGGCCTCTTGTGCATTGCGGGTTGCGACAAGAACAAGCCGGGCTGCCTGATGGGCATCGCCTCTTGCAACGTGCCGTCCATCTATGTCGACGCCGGCACGATCAAGCCCGGCAGGTGGAAGGGGCAGGACCTCACCGTCGTTTCGGCGTTCGAGGCGGTCGGTGCATACAGCGCCGGCAAGATGTCGCGCGAGGATTTCCAAGGCATCGAGCAGCACGCATGTCCGGGCTTCGGCGTTTGCGGAGCGCAGTACACCGCCAACACGATGGCGACGGCGGCGGCGGCCCTCGGCCTGGGTCTGCTCGATTCGCCGCTCATGGCCGCGGAAGATCCCGAGAAGCTGGACTCCATGGCGCGCGCCACGCAGGTCCTGGTCAAGGCGATCGAGAACGATCTGAAGCCTCGCGCGATCATCAATCGGAAATCCCTCTCGAATGCGGTTGCGATCGTCATGGCGACCGGCGGCTCGACGAATGCAGTGCTGCACTTTCTGGCGATCGCGAAAGCGGCCGGCGTGCGATGGGACATTGAAGACTTCGAGCGGATCGCGCGGCGCACGCCGGTGTTGTGCGACCTGAAGCCTTCGGGACGCTTCGTCGCCGTGGATTTTCATCGTGCCGGCGGTGTGCCGCAGGTCATGAAGATGCTGCTCGATCACGGCCGCCTCCATGGCGACTGCATCACCATCACGGGCCGCACCTTGGCCGAAGAGCTTGCGAATGTGCCGTCGCAGCCGCGCGGCGATCAGGAGGTCATCCGGCCATGGGAAAACCCGATGTACGGGCGCGGCCATCTTTCGATACTGAAGGGAAACCTGTCGCCGGAAGGCTGCGTCGCCAAGACGTCGGGGATCAAGCATCCCGAGTTTACCGGTCCGGCGCGCGTATTCGACTCCGAGCAGGCCTGCCTGAAGGCGATCCTGGCGAAAAAAATCAGGCCGGGAGATGTCATCGTCATACGTTATGAGGGTCCGAAAGGCGGGCCGGGCATGCCGGAAATGCTCTCCCCGACCGCCGCGCTTGTCGGGCAGGGGCTGCTCGACACGGTCGCGCTGATCACCGACGGGCGCTTTTCCGGGGGGTCGTGGGGCTGGCTGGTCGGACACGTCGCGCCCGAGGCATTCGTGGGCGGGACCATCGCGCTGGTGAAGGACGGCGATTCGATCACGCTCGACAAGACCAAGCGATTGATCCAGGTCAACATCTCGGCGAAGGAACTCGCGGCGCGGAAGAAGAAGTGGAGAGCGCCGAAGCCCCGTTACAAGGAAGGCATCCTCGCGGAGTATGCCCGTCACGTGTCATCCGCGAGCAAAGGTGCGATTGCGGAGTGATCCTGTCTGTTCCGGATCGGCCTTGCGCGGGAACCTTCGCGTCATGCCGGCTTCGGCACGATGCTTTCCTTCCCGTATTGCAGGACCTGGACCTTTTCCATGGTCACGAGCCCGCTCGTCATCATGCCGTCGAGCACCGGAAGAAACGTGTCGATCTTCTCCTGGGAATCCACGATCTCGATCACGATCGGCAGATCCTGGGAAAGCCGGAGGATCTTGGTCGTGTGAATGCGGCTTGAATGTCCGAACCCGACATGTCCGCGCAGCACCGTGGCGCCCGCAAGGTGCATTTCCCGCGCCTTCAGCACGATCGCCTCATAGAGCGGCAAACGGCCATGCTTGTCGTCTTCGCCGAAGAAGATCCTGAGCAGGACGGCATCGCGCGGGATCTGCATGTCACACCCACTCCAGCGTGTTGACGGCGCCGGCCAGGATGAAGCCGAGCCACACTCCGATCAGGCAAAGGACCACCGACAAGACGATGTTGGCGCCCGCGCCGAGCCATTCTCCGTCGTGCAGCAGGTTGAGGGTCTGCAGGCTGAACGACGAGAACGTGGTGTAACCCCCGCAGATGCCGACCATGACGAATTGGCGTGCGGTCGATCCGACAAAGACCCGCCCGTCCGGACCCGTGAGCGCGCCGAAGAACCCGATGACGAACGATCCCGTCACGTTGATGGCGAGGGTGCCCCAGGGAAAGGTCTCGCCGACCATTCGCGCGACGACGCCCGACAGCCAATAGCGTCCCGTGGTGCCGAGTGCGCCGCCGAGCGCAACCCAAATGTAATTTCCCATTGCGCCGATAAACTCCCGTTTTGCAGATCGAGGAAGCCCAGGGTGTCCGGATCGCGCCGCGACGATGCGCGCGCGATGATGGATGAATGCGAGCGGTCCGTCGCGTGACGATCCCCGGTGCGACGCATTATTTCACCACGAGGACCGGGCACTGCGCGAGCTGAATGATGCGATCGGCCCGGCTGCCCACCAGTCGCTCGTACACCGCCGAATGGC
Source organism: uncultured Pseudomonadota bacterium (assembly GCA_963791155.1). Lineage (GTDB taxonomy): Bacteria > Pseudomonadota > Alphaproteobacteria > Rhizobiales > Xanthobacteraceae > JAVDCA01. Next base: position 650,223 of record CAWBRI010000018.1, on the reverse strand, counting down.
CGCTGGCTCCGATGATCAGCAGGTCGACCCGAAGCTCCGCCGCCAGCTCGACGATGTCCCGGACCGGGTGTCCGGTCAAGACGTGGGTATGAAGCTCGATGTGGCTCGATTCCGCCATCTGCCGCGCGCGCTGCAAAACCTTGCGGAAGCGGCGGGCTGCCGTGCCGGCCTCCTGCCTGACTTCCTCGATGAACTCCGGCATGTGGTCGATTTCCTCGACCGAGACCATGTGAACCTCGGAATTGTTCTGCCGCGCGATGTCCAGCGCCAGCAAGAACGCATGGAACGCAGGCTCCGAACCGTCATTGGCATGCAGGATTTTCGCGAACATCGAAGACCCCCGTCCTACTCGGCGTTTCTCGCGATTTGCCCCACCCGCATGGCCGCCCCGAGCTCCTTGGGGCCGTCTTCCGTCTTTGTTGCGGGGAGCAGGTGGTGCGGCAGGTAGAACGCATTGGCGATGACCGTCGGGATCACCGCGCTCCCGATCACCGCGGCGACCAGCGCCGAGTACTGGCCCTGGTCGATGATCCCGTGCGACAGGCCGAACAGCGACGAGATCGTCCCGAACGTCAGGCCGGTCGACATCAGGAGCGTGGTGTACATCGCCTCCCGGCGGGGCGAGCCGAACAGCTTCGTGACCGGATACACGCCGACGATCTTTGTGGCGATCTTGACGCCCAGGAACAAGATGAAAGCGGCCGGCGCCGCGATCAGCGCCGGTATCGAGACGAAGGAGCCCGCGCGAATGAAATAGAACGGTGTCAGCAGCCCGAATGTGAGCGTGCGCAACCGCCGGACGAGGGCGTGGTCCTTGCCGACGGTTCCCGCAAGCACCATTCCGATGAGGTAAGCGGGCAGCACCGCCTCGCTGTCGGCCCAGCCCGCCAGCGCCCCCATGCCAAGGAGGCAAAGCAGCAGGAACTTCGTCTCCAGCTCGGAGGGCCGTCCTCCATACAGCCGGAAGAAGCGCGGCGTCAGCCAGGGCAGGATGACGAAGACCGCGACGCCGACTCCCAGGAAGATCAGGGTCTTCATCGTGAAGGGCGCGAAGATGAGGCCGAGCGCCACGACCGTCCCGAGGTCGGTGATGAAGCAGGCGGCCAGCACGGTCTTGCCGTATTCGGTCGTGTTGAAGCCGAATTCGATCATCACCGCATAGACGACGGCCACCGAGGTGGTCGACATGGCGACGCCCGCGAGCCAGCTCGGCATGACCTCCCAGCCGAGCACGTAATAGGCGGCGGCGGTGCAGCCGAGAAACGGAAACAGAAAGCTCGCCAGCCCGATCGCGGCCGCTTCTTTCCACTTCAGCTTGAAGACGACGGGATCGAGCTCCGCGCCGGCGAGAAACGTGAGCACGATCGCACCGATGCCGGACAGGAACTTGACCCAGGATTCGTCCGTCCCCAGCAGTGCCGAGCCGACGGCCGCCCCGATGATCAATTGTGCGATGATGCCGACCACGATCTCGGACAAGGCGGTCGAGACGCGAAGCCAGATCGACAGCAGGCTCGCGATCAGCGCGAGCCCGAGCCACAAGGCCGCCAGTGCCCATACACCCGTCATCGTCCACCTCACGGCCCGCGGCCGCACGCCGGCGTCGGGCAATAAAAAACCCACCTGGCGGTGGGTCATGGACGGACTCCTACCGCGCACTCAATAGCGGTAGGAGTCATCAGCCGTTGCGGGCGGTTTCGGGGGACTCCATCCCCATCGGGAGGTACGCTAGCGGCAGGCGGCCCACAGCGTCAATGGGGTCAAATGGGCAGCACCGGTTCCCCGCCGCGGACATGTGAGATGTGACTGGCGACGACGGCTGTCGCATCCCGGCGCCTGCCGCACCTGCGGTTCTAGGTGCGGTTCCGGCCGGCACCCGCCCGCAACCCTTTCCGCGATTTAATCCATCAGCCAGGATTTTGTAACGCTGCTTCGCCACCTATGGGGCCTGGATCGTGCGCGTCCCTCGTGCACGCAACGGATGGAGACAATCATGACCCCAAGCGAGATTCCCGTTCCGCGAAAAAAGACGCCGCTGTCTGCGCGCCGTTTCGTCCTTCTTGCGTCGGTCGCCGGCCTGGGTGCGGCCGCGCTCGTCGGCGGCCCTCACGATCCCCTGAATTTGCCCGGCCTGACGCCGCCCGCCCATGCGGCCGAAGCCCTGCGGCAACCGTCGGGCTTCGCCGATCTGGTGGCCAAGGTGAAACCGGCCGTCATCTCGGTCCGCGTCAAGATCGACCGGACCGCCGAGACGACCGGCATGGGCGAGGGCGCCGACAGCCCATGCAGCCGGGCGCCCCGCTCGAGAAGTTCTTCCGGCAATTCGGCAGCCCCGGCCTGCCCGACGGCGCGCCGCAGCCCCGTGCAAGTGATCACCGGCGAAGGCTCCGGCTTCTTCATCTCGCCGGACGGCTACGCGGTCACCAACAACCACGTGGTCGACCACGCGAAGTCGGTCGAGATCAAGACCGACGACGGGGCCACCTACACCGCAAAGGTGATCGGGACCGATTCGAAGACCGATCTCGCCTTGATCAAGGTCGATGCCAAGACGCAATTCGCCTATGTGAGGTTCAGCGATCAGGCCCCGCGCGTCGGCGACTGGGTCGTCGCGGTCGGCAATCCCTTCGGCCTCGGCGGCACCGTGACGGCCGGCATCGTGTCGGCGCGCGGACGCGATATCGGCGCCGGTCCCTATGACGACTACATCCAGATCGACGCGCCGATCAACAAGGGCAATTCGGGTGGCCCCGCCTTCGACATCGACGGCAATGTCATCGGCGTGAACACGGCGATCTTCTCGCCGTCCGGCGGCTCGGTCGGCATCGGCTTCGACATTCCGGCCGAAACCGCCAAGCTCGTCGTGGCCCAGCTCAAGGACAGCGGCCACGTCACGCGAGGCTGGATCGGCGTCCAGATCCAGCCGCTGACCGCCGACATCGCGGAGAGCCTCGGCTTGAAGCAGGCGCAGGGCGCGCTCGTCGCCGAGCCGCAGGCCGGCAGCCCCGCCGCCAAGGCCGGCGTCGCGGCGGGCGACGTCATCACGGCGATGAATGGGGCGCCCGTGAAGGACGCGCGCGATCTCGCCCGCAAGATCGGCACGATGGCGCCGGGCAGCGCGGTCAAGCTCGACATCCTGCGCAACGGCGGCGCCAAGACCCTCTCGGTGACGCTGGGCGAAATGCCGAACGAGCGGCAGGCGAAGGCGGACACCGCGCCGGCGACGCCCTCGAGCGGCGTGCCCCATCTCGGCCTTCAGCTCGCGCCTGCCAACGACGTGGCGGGCTCGGGCCACAAGGGCGTCGTCGTGATGGGCGTCGAGCCCGGCGGTCCCGCCTCCGAGCGCGGCGTCAAGACCGGTGACGTCATCCTGGACGTCGGCGGCAAGCCGGTCGCGAATGCGGGCGATGTGCGCAACGCCCTGGCGGCGGCGCGCCAGCAGGGCAGACACGACGTCCTGCTGCGGGTGAAGCGTGCGGACGCGACGCGGTTCGTCGCGCTGCCGCTCGGCTGACCCGCGGCTGGCGCCGACGGCGTTATTTCCACCGCGAGAAACACGGGGACGGGCTCATGGCCCGTCCCCGATCGATTTGGGTCGCCTCGCAAGTCCAAGATGTCCGCAGGGCGCCACGCCCTCAAAGCATTCCCAGGACCCGCGGCAGCCACAAGGACATTTCCGGGATGTAGGTGACGAGCCCGAGGAAGACCAGCATGGTCAGTAGCCATGGCCACACCGCGATCGTGAGCTCGGTGATGCCCATCTTGGCGACGCCGGATGCCACATAGAGGTTGAGGCCGACCGGGGGATGGCACAGGCCGACCTCCATGTTGACCGTCATGAGAATGCCGAGATGAACCGGGTGGATGCCCAGCCGGACCGCGACCGGAAACAGGATCGGCGCCGTGATGAGCACGATCGAGGACGGCTCCATCACGTTGCCGGCGACCAGCAGGAGCAGATTGACGAACAGGAGGAACTCGATCCATGTGATGCCCGAGCCGGTGACCCAGCTCGTCATCTGCTGCGGAATTCTGCTCGCTCGTCATCAGGAACGAGAACATCACCGCATTGGTGACGATGTAGAGGATCATCGCGCTCATATTGGCCGAGCCGAGCAGCACGCGCGGCACGTCCCGGAGCGTCATGTCCTTGTAGACGAAGACCGCGATCACGAAGGCGTAGACCGCCGCCATGGCGGCGGCTTCGGTCGGCGTGAAGGCGCCCGCATAAATGCCGCCCAGGACGATCACGATCAGCAGCAGGCCCCAGATCGATTCGCGGAACGCGCGCCAGCGCTCCGCCCAGCTCGACCTCTTCATGCGCGGATAGTCGTTCTTCCAGGCGCGGTAGAACGTGGTCGCGCCGAGCATCGACGCGAGGATGGTCCCGGGCACGACACCGGCCATGAACAACTGGCCGACCGACGCGGACAGCACGCGGTTTCCGTCGGGACCGAGCCCGACGCTGCCGCCGGTCGCCACCGCGAAGATCACCATCACGATCGAAGGCGGGATCAGGATGCCGAGCGCTCCCGAAGTTGCGATGACGCCGGCGCCGAAGCGCTTGGGGAACCCTTGCTGCACCATGGCGGGCAGCACGATCGATCCGATGGCGACCACGGTGGCCGGCGACGATCCGGATATGGCCGCGAACAAGGCGCAGGCCACGACGCCGGCGAGCCCGAGGCCGCCGTACCAGTGTCCGATCATCGAGGTCGCGAAATTGATCATTCGCTTCGCCACCCCGCCATGGGTCAGGAAGTTGCCGGCGAGGATGAAGAACGGGATCGCCATGATCTCGAAGCTCTCGATGCCGGTGAACAGCTTCAGCGCCACGGCTTCGATCGGCACCGTCGTCATGGTGTAGAGGAAGGTCAGCACGGTGAGACCGAGCGCGATCGAGATCGGCATGCCGGTCAGCATGAGGGCGACCAGCAGGCCGAAGATGAAGACCGTGCTCATCGCGCGGGCCCCTCGGCGGGAGCTTCGATCTCGACGCCTTCGACGCGCGTTTCATCGTGATGCGGCAACGAGCCCGTCCACCAGAACGACCAGGCGACCTGCAGGAAGCGGAAGCACATCAGGTAGGAGCCGAGCGGGATGCACGCATAGACGAGCCAGCTCGGCAGCTCGAGATCGGGCGAGACTTGGTCGGTGGCCATCAGCCCGATGACGAATTTCGCGCCCATCGTGCCGACGATGCTGGTGAACAGCGCGCCGCAGAACAGGCCGAACATGATCACCAGCCGGCGGGGGCGGTCATCGAGCAGATTGACCACCACGTCGACGCCGACATGGATGCCGGTGCGCACCCCGTAGGCGGCGCCGAACTTCGCCATCCAGATGAACATGTAGATGCACAGCTCCTGCGCCCAGGAGAGATGGATCGGGTGCAGGTAGGGAAACAGAAATGGGACGCCGGTTCCGTAACGGTGCACGACCGAGACGAAGATGAGGAGCGTCGCCGCCGCGATCAGCGTCGCGATGATGATTTCCTCGAGCCGATCGAGAATGCGAAGCATGCGCGGTGCACCCCCCGTGGCCGGGCGAGCCGGCCCTTCGCACCGGCATTGGGCGCCGGCCTCCCTGCTTGGATCGGGTTCCCGGATGTTCCCTTGGCCGGCACCCGCCACATTATTGCTGCGGCTTGATTTCCGGTCCCAACGCGGCGGTACCCCTCCGAAAACAGGTTGTGGACCGGCCCGGGGAGTCGCGCAAGGGTCCGCGAAGGGCCATTCTGCCGCGGCCTCGGCCGGTCGCCCGCATCTCTCCCATGCGCGCCGCCTGCTTGAACCCGGGGACCGCGGCGATCAGGATGCCGCCCCCGGTTCGCTCCCGCACAACCGCTCATGGCATCCGTCCGCAAGGCTTTCGACTGGTCGACCGTCCTGATCACCGTCTGCATGCTGGCGGCGGCGGCCGTGGTCTATCTGCGCGACGGGCCGGCGCGCTTCGCCGCGGTGTTCTTCAACGACGTGACCATCTTCGTCGATATCCTGCCGAAGATGGCGGCCGGCTGCCTGATCGGCGTGTTCTCCACGCTGCTCATTCCCCGCGAGGTGGTGGCCCGCTTGGTCGGCGCCGAATCCGGTTTCACCGGCCTGGTGATCGCGACGTTCGCCGGCGTCATCATGCCGGGTGGTCCGGTCACGATTTACCCGGTCGCCGGCGCGTTCCTGGCGGTCGGTGCCGATATCGGGGCCGCGCTGGCCTTCGTGACGAGCTGGACGCTGCTCGGCTACGCCCGCGCCCTGGTGTGGGAACTGCCGTTCTTCGGTCCGGACTTCGTCCTCTGGCGCATGGCGATCGCGCCGCTGTTTCCGATTTTCGTCGGCCTGCTGGGCCGGTTCGTCGCCAAAGTCCTTGTGGCGCACGGGGTCAAGCTATGATCGCCCTGGCGGTCGGCGCCCTGCTCTGGGTCATCGTGGCGGCGCTCGTCATCATCGCGGCTGCCAAGGGCGCGAGCCTGGTCGAAACCGGCCTGCGCGAAGGCGTGCTCGATTTCCTGCGCCTGACGCCGCGGGTCGCCATCGGGGTGGTGGGCTCCGGTTATGTGGCGGCGGTGTTCCCGCCCGAAGTGCTCGCTCACCTGCTCGGTCCGAATTCGGGGATCGTCGGTACCGCGATCGCGGCGCTCGCGGGCGCATTGACGCCGGGCGGGCCGGTGGTCGGATTCTCGATCGGAGTGGCGGCATTGAAGAGCGGCGCGGGCGCCCCGCAGGTGATCGCCTATACGACCGCCTGGGCGCTGTTCGCGATCCAGCGGGTGATCAGCTACGAGGCGATCGCGATGCCGGCGCGGGTCGTCTGGCTCCGGGTCGTGGTGTCGATCCCGGTGCCGTTCCTCGCCGCGTTCGGCGCCATGCTGATCGGAAAGCCGTGAGCGTTGCGAAGCGAGACTTTTCCGCGGCATAGAAACCCGGAACCGCGTCACCCGAGGTGCTAGTGCACCGCCCCGCCGACCCGCGGCATGATGGCGCCACGATGGCGAATGACCTGCGCCGCCAGTCGGTGCGCCGCCATCACGGCGTCGACCGGTCGGGCGCCTTTCAGGCGGGCCGCCAGGTAGCCGGCATTGAAGCCGTCGCCGGCCGCCATCGCATCGACCGGTTCGACCACTTCCGGCACCGGCACGTGCTCCGCGTTCCCGCCGCGGCCACCAGCGCGCTGTTCGGGCCGTTCTTCACCACCACTTCGCGCAATGCCGAAGGCCTGCAGCCGCTCGACCGTCAATTCCGGGCTGGGGTCGCCCCACAAGCATCGCCTCGTCGTCGAAGGCGGGCAGCGCGACGTCGACCCGCTTCAAGGCCTCGATGAAAACCGTGCGGGCGCGGCCGAGATCGCCCTTCCAGCCGTGCGGGCGGAAATTGCAGTCGAACGCGACTCTGACGCCGGCCTTGCGCGCCAGCTCGACGACGGCGAGAAAGCGGCCGAGCCCGACATTCGAAAAGAGCGACAGCGTGATGCCGGAGAAATAGATCATCCGCGCCGCGAGCAGGCCTTCGGCGATCCGCTCCCAATCGGTCGAGCTCGAACAGGTCGCGCGCCGGCGCCGTGTCGCGCCAATAGTAGAGGCGGCGTTCGCCGCCTCGCATCGTTGTCGACCAGATAAAGGCCCGGCAGCCGTCCCGGCACGCGCAGCACCAGATCGCGTCGCGACGTTCTCGGTCGCGGCCAGCGCCAGCATGCCGTCCGAATAGGGATCGTCGCCGAGCGCGGTCGCATAGGCGACGTCCGCTGCCGGCGCGCGCCAGATAGACCGCGGTGTTGAAGGTGTCGCCGCCGCAACCGACGCCGAAACGGCCGTCGCTGCCGCGCGCAAGCTCGATCATGACCTCGCCGACGCAGACCACGCGGGATCGCTCGCCGGGCCGCTCACCGGGTCTCTCGCCGGGTCTCTCTTGGGCCATGCGCGCCTTTCGCCGCCGTCGGGTCCGTTTTCGCATTCCAGGATGGACCGCGGGGGCGGTCTTGGCAATTCGCTATTCAAATCCGCCATGCCGTCGTATGCACCGGAATGACGCCGCAAGAGATCGCAAATCGAGAGGTCGCAAATTAAGTCTTCGTGCGCGCATGGCCGCCGTCAAGCCGGCACCGGCGACCGTCGGCATCCTGTGCGGCGCCGGCGCGGCCCTGTTCTGGGCGGCCGGCTTCGCGGCCGCGCGCCACGGGATCGCGATCGGGTATTCGCCGGCCGACCTCGCGGTGCACCGATTTGCCTGGGCGGGTTTCTTTCTACTGCCGCTGTTGTGGCGCGACGGCATCGGCGATTTCGGCGGCGTCGGTTGGGGACGTGGGCTGTTGCTCACGCTGGTCGGCGGGCCGCCGCTCGCCATCATCAGCTATTCGGGCTTTCTGCTGGTGCCGCTCGGTCATGGCGGGGTGATCCAGCCGTCCAGCGCGGCGCTGTTCGGCCTCTTCTACGCGAGCGTGGTGCTGAACGAAAAGCTGCTGCGCGAGCGCATCATCGGCGCCGCGGTGATCGTGGTCGGACTTTGCGTGATCGGCCTCGAGGCCGTTTCGACCATCGGGCGTCATGGACTCCTGGGCGACTTCGCGTTCGTGGCGGCGGGTTTCTGCTTCGCCACCTTCGCGATGCTGGTCAAGCTGTGGCGCATTCCGGCCACGCGGGCGACTGTGATCGTGAGCGTGATGTCGCTCGCCGACATCCCGATTCACTGGGCGCTGTTCGGCTTCGAGCGCATGATGTCGTTCGGGCTTTGGGAAAACCTGGTGCAGGCGCTCGCCCAGGGCGCGCTTGCGGGCCCCGGCGCGATCTATTTGTTTGCGCGCGCGGTGATTGCTGCTGGGTGCCGGCGCGCGCGGCGGTGTTCACCGCGCTCGTTCCGGGATTTACGCTGCTGCTCGGCTTTCTGTTTCTGGGCGAGGTGCCGAGCGTGCCTCAGCTCGCAGGCTTTGCGATCGTGCTGTTTGGATTCCGCTTGACGCAACGGCCGGGCTAAGAACCGCCGTCATTGCTGGAGCATGATCACGCACTGACGGAAACTGTGCACCGGTCTCGGGCCTCACTCCTCCGGCCCCGCATATTTTCCGGCCGTATGCGGAAACATCGATTTCACGATCTTCATGCGCGAGATGTCGGTGGTCGCGTCCATGTGCAGGAAGATCGCGGCGTCGCGAAACAGCTTTTCGACGCCGAAGTCGAGCATCATGCCGTTGCCGCCATGCAGCTCGACCGCATGCTGGGCGACCTTCAGGATCTCCTCGGAGGCGAACAGCTTGACCATGTTGCACAGCGTGTCGGCGTCGGGCGCATTGTCGTCGACCGCGCGCGCGGCGCGCTCGAGCAGCGCGCGGACCGCCTCGATCCGGGTCGCCATGTCGGCGATGCGCAGCGCCACCGCCTGGTGCTTGATCAGGATGCGGCCGCCCTGGACGTAGTTCTGCACGTAGTCCGAGGTGACCTCGAAGGCGCGCACGCCGACGCCGAGATTCTTCGCCGCCTGGATGATCTTGCCGGGCCGGAAATAGACGCCGGCCTTGCCGAGCGCATCGTTCTCGACCAGCAGATGATCCTCCGGCACGCGCATGTCCTCGAACACCAGCTCGCCGTTGTTCATGAAGCGGCAGCCGAGCGTCTCGTTGCAGCGCGCGACGGTGAGCCCCGGCGTGTCGCGCGGCACCAGGAAGCTCGACGTGCCCTGCAGCATGCCGACCTTCGGATTGGTGTTGGCGTAGACGACGTACAGGCCGGCGTCGTAGCCGTTGGAGATGAACTGCTTGCGGCCGTTGATCACCCACTCGCTGCCGTCCTTGACCGCGCGCGTCTGCATCGCGGCTTCCGGCACGTTGTAGGGCAGCCAGCGGTCGGAAGCGCCGCGCGGCTCGGTCAGGCAATGCGCGAGCAGGAATTGCGGATCCTCGATCAGCCGCTTGAACCATTTTTCCTGCAGATGGCGCGGCGCGAGATTGCGCAGCAGCACCGACACCTTCCAGTTCTGCACCAGCTTGTCGGCGAGCCCGGAATCGCCGCGCGCGATCTCCTCGGAGATGATCGCGAAGGTCTGCACCTCGGCGGCCTTGTCGAGCTCGATGCCGCCGAATTCCTCCGGCACGCCGAGCGTGCGGATGCCGACCTTGTCGGCGCCTTCGAGGATCTCCCGCGGCAGCCGGTCCTCCGGCGTCATCGTCCATTCGCGCTGCCAGTTCTGGCGGATGAACGGAATGACGACGTCGTCGACGAAAGCGCGGCAGCTCTGCCGCATCAGGTGCTGCTCTTCGGAGAGGTTCCCGTGCATGACTGCAACCCGCGTTCAATCGTCTCTGTCAGTTCCTCATGGTGAGGAGCGCCGAAGGCGCGTCTCGAACCATGAGGCCGATTCGGTGGCCGCCCTCGTCCTTCGAGACGCCCGCGTCGCGGGCTCCTCAGGATGAGGGCGGATCAACACTTGTCCGTGGTCGCCCTACGCCGCCTTTCTCGACGCCAGGAACTCGCCCATGCGGTCGAGCGCCTTCAGGATGTTCTCGGTCGAGTTGGCGTAGGACAGCCGCACATAGCCTTCGCCCAGGATGCCGAAATCCGGCCCGCCGATGATGGCGACGCCGGCGTCGTCCAGCAGCGAGGAGGCGAGCGGCTTCGCCTTCCAGCCGGTGCGCTTGACGTTCGGGAAGGCGTAGAACGCGCCCTTCGGCGTCGCGCAGGAGACGCCGGGCAGCCGGTTCAGGCCGGCGACCACGACCTTCCGCCGCTTGTCGAACTCGGCCACCATCCGGCGCACCTCGTCCTGCGGACCGGTGAGCGCGGCCAGGCCGGCGAACTGCGCCGACGCGTTGACGCAGGAATGCAGGTTGACCGCGAGCTTGCGCGCCATGTCGTAGAGCTTGCCGGGCCACACCGCGTAGCCGAGCCGCCAGCCGGTCATCGCGTAGGTCTTCGACCAGCCGTTGAGCAGGATCAGCCGGTCGCGGATCGACGGATAGGACAGCAGACACACATGCGTCTCGCCGTCGTAGACCATGTGGTCGTAGATCTCGTCCGACATCACCGCGACCTCGGGGAATCTCTCGAGGCCCGCGACCAGCTTGTCGACCTCGCTTTTGGGCGTGACGCCGCCGGTCGGATTGGCGGGCGAATTGAGAATCAAGCAGCCGCGTCTTGGGCGTGATCAGGCCCAGCGTCTCCTCGGCCGAGAAGGCGAAACCGTTCTCCTCGCGGATCGGCACCGGGATCGGGCGCGCGCCGGTGAACTCGATCATCGAGCGGTAGATCGGGAATCCCGGATCGGGATAGAGGATGTCGGCGCCGGGCTCGCCGAACATCAGGATCGACATGAACATGGTCGGCTTGCCGCCCGGCATGATCATCACCTCGTCGGGCGAGACGCTGACCTTGAAGCGCTTGTGGAGGTCGGCCGCCACCGCCTCGCGCAGCGGCAGGATGCCGACCGCCGGCGTGTAGCCGTGATGGCCGTCGCGCAGCGCCTTCACGGCCGCCTCGACGATGTGCTCGGGCGTGCGGAAGTCGGGCTGCCCGATGCCGAGATTGATGATGTCGCGGCCCTGCGCCGCCAGCGCGGTCGCGCGCGCGAGCACCGCGAAGGCATTTTCCTCGCCGATGCGGTCGAATGCCGCGATGGTGTGAAGCATGTTGGCTCCCTCTCCCTGAAGTCTTTTTGCCGATTCGGATACGCCACAAGGGCGACCGGCGGACGGTTCGATGCGGACGCGTTTCCGGCGCGGCACTTCACCCGATCGTCGGCCGAAAATCAAATGCAGGGCGGCAAAAAAGAGAGCCCCGGGGAATGCCCCGGGGCTCTCGCAGACGATACGCGGCAGCCGGTCTGGCTGTGCGTCAGTTGGTGCTGGTGTAGGTCGACGCGTCGCGTGCGAGCTCGGAACGGATGCTCGGATCCGGATCGGTTCCGATCATGCGGCCGTCGGTCACGACCGGCCGCGCCATCACGGCGTCCGCCGCGACCGCGGCGTGGGCCCGATGCGTCGGCTTCTGGGCGAATGCGGGCGTCGCAACCAGGGTCGCAAGGCCGAGAGCGGCCAATACCATCTTCGAGTTCATTTTCGTCCTCGTGTGTCTATGTCGTCGCCTTGCGCCCTGTTTACCGCCAATGACGCACCGCACAAGTCACCACCGAGTGATGGAGGATCACAAAATTGTGTAATTAATCAATAACTTAATACGATTTTTATGCCCCTGTGGCACCACAGATGGGGGTTTGATTGTGCGACGCACAAAGTCCATCGACTCATCGGTGCCAAGCTCCGGATTTATCAGCGAAAATCATGGGCGCCGCGCCCGCCGGCACCTCGCGCGCCGCGTCAAGCGACGTAAACTCCGCGTATCCGCCGCGCATCGGGCGAAGGAGGATAGTGAAGAGGAGACATGCGACCCATGCCGACCGTTTCCGACAAACGCCGCGTTTTTCGCACCCTCCATGCGCAAGGATGTTTCGTGCTGCCCAATCCGTGGGACGTCGGCACGGCGCGCTACCTCCAGCATCTCGGCTTCAAGGCGCTGGCGTCGACCAGCGCGGGCTTTGCGTTTTCGCAGGGCTTGCCGGACGCAGCGGTCGCGCGCGACATGATGCTGGGGCATCTGCGCGAGATCGTGAGCGCAACCGACGTTCCGGTGAATGCCGACTTCGAGGGCGGCTATGCGGAAGCGCCCGACGAGGTCGCCGCCAATGTCACGCTTTGCGCCGCCACCGGTGTCGCCGGCCTGTCGATCGAGGATTCGACCGGCCTCAAGGACAAGCCCCTTTATGACTTTGATCACGCGGTCGCCCGCTTGCGTGCGGCGCGCGTGGCGCTCGACCGGGAGGGCGGCGGCGTGGTGCTGACCGCGCGTACCGAGGGCTTTCTGGTCGGGCGTCCGGATCTCGACGAGACCATTCGTCGGCTCAAGGCCTTTGCGGCGGCCGGGGCCGACTGCCTCTATGCGCCGGGCTTGCGCACGCGCGAGCTGATCGGCGCCGTCATCCAGGCGGTGGCGCCCAAGCCGGTGAACATCATCATGTCGGCCGCGCTCGGCCTGACGGTCGCCGACCTCGCCGGGCTCGGGGCGCGCCGCATCAGCGTCGGCAGCGCGCTGTCGCGGGTGGCCTGGGGCGCCTTCACGCGCGCCGCCAAGGAGATCGCCGAGCAGGGGCGCTTCGACGGCTTCGCGGGCGCCGTGCCCCATGCCGAGCTCAATGCGCTCTTTCGCGACGACATGACGAAGCGGCCGTGACGCGCCGATCGGACGGCGCCCCCGACGCCGAGCGTCCGGTGGGGCCGGCGGTCGATGCGACGCCGGCGCGCCGGCCGGAGTCGGTTTTGCTGTCCGGACGATTCGGCTCGGTCGAGCGCCTCGATTCCGGCCGTCACGGCGCGCGCCTTTGGGAGGCGACGGCGGCCCATGATCGGGTGTGGACCTATATGGCCTATGGCCCGTTCGCCGAACGCACCGCGTTTCTCGGCTGGCTGGCCGCGCGGCAGGCGCTCGCGGATCCGTTCTATTACGCCATCATCGATCCCGCGCGCGGCCCCGTCGGGCTCGCCACATTGATGGCGATCCGGCCGGAGATGCGCGTGGTGGAGGTCGGCCATATCGTGCTGGCTCCGGCCGTGCAACGCACGCCTTTGGCCACCGAGGCGCAATACCTCCTCGCGCGTTACGTCTTCGATACGCTGGGATATCGCCGTTACGAATGGAAATGCGATGCGCTCAACGCCGCCTCGCGCTGCGCCGCGCTGCGCTTCGGCTTCGCGTTCGAGGGCATTTTCCGCAACCACATGATCGTCAAGGGCCGCAGCCGCGACACCGCCTGGTTCGCAATGTTCGATACGGATTGGCCGGCCCGCAAGGCCGCGTTCGAGCGCTGGCTCGCCCCCGAAAATTTCGATGCCGCCGGCCGGCAGCGCACGAGCCTGCGCGAATTGAATGGAGCGGGCTGATTTTCGCCACGCATGACTTGTGTCCCGGGCGCCGCGTGGAGCCTGTCGTGTGTCATTGCCCGCCTGCGCGGGCAATGACGCAGGAGGGCTACGGCTTCATCCCGGCCGGCGCGACCTGCGAGTTCTTGAGGCCCATGTCGTCGAGGGCGCGGCGAACCAGACCCGATGCCTTGGCTTCCTCGACGAAGGCGCTCACATAGACGAGCGCTTCCGGGTGTCCCTTCGGCACCGCGACCGCCGTGGTGGAATTGAGGAAGCCGCCGTCGAGTACGCGCGAACCGGGGATCTTGGCGGCGAGCCCGGTCAGCAATTCGCGGCTGAGCGCGATGGCGTCGGCCTGGCCGGCGCGCATAGCCTCGACCGCGGCGTCAACCCCCGCAAACGCGATATGCGTCGCGTTGGGAGACGCCTTGTTCGAGGCGCGGAAGGTCGCCGTGTCCTTGGCGCCGGCGATGCGCACGCCCGTACTGTTGGCCTCCGCGACCGTCTTGACCGCCGAACCCGGCGCCATCAGGTAGGTGCTTTGCAACAGGTGGTACGCATTGCCGAAGTCGACGAACTTCTTGCGTTCCTCGTCGACCGGCATGAACGACACGTCCCAGGCGCCGGAGGCGGCCGAGCCCTGGATTTCGCCGGTCGCCAGATAGGGCACGAACTCGATCGGCACGCCGAGCTTCTGGGCGAGCGCCGTACCGAGCGCGATGGTGACGCCGCGATATCCCGGGCTCGCCGCATCCTTGATGGCGTAGAGGGCGGATGGCGCGGGCCCGACCGCGATAGCGACCCTGAGCTTGCCGGTGGGCGTGAGCTCCTTCTTGGCCGCGGCGTCGTCCGCCTGCGCGGGAACCGCCGCCAGCGCGGCGATCATTGCGACGAACAGCATGGTGGGCTTCATCGAATTTCTCCTCCCTTGGGACAGGCGTTGGTTTCTTTGCGTTGTCGCCACAGCATATCCCCTGGATCAGAATTGTCGCCTGGCTCGAACCATTCGTCCGTCATGCCCGCGAAAGCGGGCATCCAGTACTCCGTTTCGCTTCGCAAGAGCACGTGCCGCAAGGTTCGGCGTTTACTGGATTGCCCGCTGGAGCCTGCACTCGGACAGCGCGAAGCGCTGATCCGGGTGCGGGCAATGACGAGATCAATGTGAAACACGCTGGCCTTGGATGCCGGCGGCTTGTCCTATAATACCCACCAAACCACAATGGGAGGGAAGTCTTGCACATCCTCATCACCGGCGCGGCGGGCATGATCGGGCGCAAGCTGACCTCGCGGCTGGTCGCGGACGGCGCGCTGAACGGGAAGCCCATCGACAAGCTGTCCCTCCACGACGTCGTGCGGTTTCCCGGCGAGACGCTGAAGCCCGGTCCCGGGCGGCTCCCTTCCTTCGACATCGCGGTCGGCGACCTGGCCAGCCCGGGCGAGGCCGAAAAGCTCGTGGCGGCGCGCCCGGACGTGATCTTCCACCTCGCCGGCGTGGTGTCGGGCGAGGCCGAGCTCGACTTCGACAAGGGCTACCGCGTCAATCTCGACGGCACGCGCGCCTTGATCGAGGCGATCCGCCGGAGCCACGAGGGCTATCATCCGAAACTCGTGTTCTCGTCCTCCATCGCGGTGTACGGCGCGCCGTTCCCGCCCGCGATCCCGGACGATTTTCATCTCACGCCGCTCACCTCCTACGGCACCCAGAAGGCGATCTGCGAATTGCTGCTCGCCGACTATCACCGCCGCGGGATTCTCGACGGGGTCGGCATCCGGCTGCCGACCATCTGCGTGCGGCCGGGCAAGCCCAATAAGGCGGCCTCGGGCTTCTTCTCGGGGATCATCCGCGAGCCGCTGGCCGGACAGGAAGCGGTGCTGCCGGTCGCCGATACGGTGCGCCACACCCATGCGAGCCCGCGCGCGGCGGTCGCCTTCCTGATCCATGCGGCGAGTCTGACGCGCGCGCAGCTCGGAGCGCGCCCCAACCTGGCGATGCCGGGCGTCTGCTGCACGGTCGCCGAGCAGATCGCGGCGCTCGCCCGCGTGGCCGGCCAGCAGGTCGCGGCGCGCATCCGCCGCGAGCCCGACGAGCTGATCATGCGCATCGTGGGCGGCTGGTCCGAGCGCATCGAGGCGCGCCGCGCGATCGCGCTCGGCTTCAAGGCGGAAAGCTCGTTCGACGAGATCATCAAAATCCATATCGACGACGAGCTGGCGGGAAGGATATCGGCCTGATGCGCTTCTCCACGCCCCTGATCCCCGCGACGCTGGTCCGCCGCTACAAGCGCTTTCTCGCCGACGTGACGCTGCCGACCGGCGAGACCGTGACCGCGCATGTCGCCAATCCGGGCGCCATGACCGGGCTGGCGGCGCCGGGATCGAAGGTGTGGCTGTCGAAGTCGGACAATCCGAAGCGCAAGCTCGCCTGGTCGTGGGAGCTGGTCGAGGTCGATTTCGGCGGCGGCGCCGAGCTCGTCGGCGTCAACACCGCGCATCCCAACGCGCTGGCGGCGGAAGCCATTGCGGCCGGGCTGATACCCGAGCTCGCCGGCTACGCGTCGGCCCGGCGCGAGGTGGGATACGGCCGCAATTCGCGGGTCGACCTGCTGCTGGAGGATCCTGCGCGTGCGCCCTGCTGGGTCGAGGTCAAGAACGTCCACCTGATGCGCCGGCAGGGCCGCGCCGAATTTCCCGACGCCGTGACGGCGCGCGGCGCCAAGCACCTCGACGAGCTCGCCCGCATGGTCGCGGCCGGCCACCGCGCTGTGATGCTGTTCCTCATCCAGATCGGCTCGGCCGAGAGCTTCTGTCTCGCGGCCGACATCGATCCGACCTATGCGCGCGCCTTCGATCGGGCGCGCGCCGCCGGCGTCGAGGCGCTCGCCTATCGCTGCGCGATCACCACGGAAGGCATCGATTTCGCGCGCGCGGTGGCGATCGACGGGATGACGGCGCCCGCACCCGCCCCGCTGCTGCGATCGAGTCTTGGCGCATGATGGCGGTCGACACCCGCGCCTCGCTCGGCCCCGGCCTCGCGGTCGACGCCGTCTACGTGCTCTCGGTCAAGACCTTCACCGAGCGCATCGCGCATGTGAGGCGCGAGCTCGAACGTTTCGGCATCGCTTTCGAGTTCATCTTCGACTTCGACGCGGTCGAGCTCGACGACGCCACGATCCTGCGGCATTTCGCCGGCGTGTCGCCCATGCGCAAGCAGATGTCGCTGACCTTGAAGCATCTGCAGGCGTGGCGGCTCGCCTGCGCGCGCGGGCAACGCCGCATCATGGTGTTCGAGGACGACGTGATCCTGCATCCGGAATTTCGCGTCCGCCTGGCCGCCGCGCTGCGCGCCGCCGATGCGCTGGCGCCGGGCTGGCTGATCTTTCTGGGCGGTGCCGACGCCAAGGTTCCGGACCGGTTCTTTCTCGATTCCGGCCCCCTGGTGGCGCTTGCGAGCACGACCGCCGAGGGCTACGTCACCGACCTCGAGGCGTGCCGGCGCCGGGTCGCGTGGTGCGCCGCCAACAAGATCATGCACCCGGCGGACCAGCTCATCACCCATATCGACCGTGTCGAGAAGACCGCCCAATATTGGCCTCCGGCGCCGCTGGTCGAGCAGGGCAGCGTCATCGGGCTGTTCGATTCGGTGCTCGACGCCGCGCGCCTGAAGCACAGCCGGCTCTACAACGTGGCGCGTCACCGCTGGACCAAGTGGCGCCGGCGCACCTGGCGCAAGCATTGGGTGCGCGCCATCCATGCGCTGCGAGCCGGCCCGCCCCCCCGCGATCCGGGTTGAGAAATCTCGCCGGCGAGACTACTTAAGGGGGTGCCGGGCCGAGGGAAGCCATACCGCGATGATGAACTACGTCGAAGCGTCGAGCGCGCCGCTGCGCAAGACCGGGCAGATCAAGCTGCACGGCGAGGAGGCCTTTGCGGGCATGCGCAAGGCCGGCCGGCTGGTCGCCGAGTGCCTCGACCTCCTGGTGCCCGAGGTCAAGCCCGGCGTGCCGACCGACCGTCTCGACCGCCTGGTGTTCGAGTTCGCCATGGATCACGGCGCGCTGCCCGCGACATTGATGTATCGCGGCTACACCAAATCGACCTGTACCTCGATCAACCACGTGGTCTGCCACGGCATCCCCAACGACAAGCCCCTCAAGGACGCCGACATCGTCAATGTCGACGTAACCCTGATCCTCGACGGATGGCACGGTGATTCGAGCCGCATGTATGCGGTCGGCGAGGTTCCGCGCCGCGCCGAACGGCTGGTCGAGGTGACCCACGAGGCGATGATGCGCGGCATCTCGGTGATCCGGCCGGGCGCCACCACGGGCGATATCGGCTTCGCCATCCAGACTTTTGTCGAAGCCCAGCATATGAGCGTGGTGCGCGATTTCTGCGGCCACGGGCTCGGTCGGCTTTTTCACGACGAGCCCAACATCGTCCATGTCGGCCGTCCCGGCGAGGGCGTGGTGCTCAAGCCCGGCATGCTGTTCACGGTCGAGCCCATGATCAATCTCGGCCGGCCGCACGTGAAGGTGCTCTCCGACGGCTGGACCGCGGTGACCCGCGACCGCTCGCTGTCGGCCCAGTTCGAGCATACGGTCGGGGTGACCGAGACCGGCGTGGAGATCTTCACCCTCTCGCCCAAGGGACTCGACAAGCCGCCCTACGCGGCGGCCTGACCGCGCTCCGCACCGGCGGTTCGCGAGCGCATTGCCAAGACCCATCCGATGCGGCCATGCTTGCGCCGGCAATTGCGCTCGGCGCCAGCGCTCCCTCGCCCCGCGTCAGCGGGGAGAGGGTCGGGGTGAGGGGCTCTATGACTCTCGTAATGCGTGGGCTGGGGCGAGCCATGGCAGAGTCCGAAGACAAGGAAACCCCGCACTATCACGGCCATCGCGACCGGCTGCGCGTGCGCCTGCTCGCCGCCGGCAGCGACGCGGTCGCCGATTACGAGCTCCTGGAACTGGTGCTGTTTCGCGCCCTGCCGCGCGGCGACGTGAAGCCGCTCGCCAAGACGCTGCTCGCCAGGTTCGGCTCCTTCGCCGACGTCGTGGCGGCCCCGCCGGCGCGGCTCAAGGAGCTCAAGGGCGTCGGCGATGCGGTGATCGCGGAGCTCAAGATCGTGCACGCGGCGGCCAGCCGCTTTGCCCGCGACGAGGTCAAGCGGCGGCCGGCGCTCTCGTCATGGAGTGCCGTGCTCGATTACTGCCGCACCGCCCAGGCTTTCGCCGAGGTGGAGGAATTCCGCGTTCTTTTCCTCGACAAGCGCAACCAGCTCATCGCCGACGAGGTGCAGCAGAAGGGCACGGTCGACCACACGCCGGTCTATCCGCGCGAGGTGGTCAAGCGCGCGCTCGAGCTGTCCGCCACCGCGGTCGTGCTCGTGCACAATCATCCGTCGCGGCGATCCCGACGCCGTCGCGCGCCGACGTCCAGATGACGCAGCAGATCGTCGACATCGCAAAACCACTCGGCATCGCGGTGCACGACCACATCATCGTCGGCAAGGACGGGCACGCGAGCCTGAAGGGGATGAAGCTGATCTAGCAATGTCGGCTTTGGAGTAAGGCGGACTTCATTGCGGACATTACCGTTTCGGCGCGAATGAGCCACAGCGGACAATCATATGGTAGTCATGCGAGCCATCAAACGGGTGACGGGTGATAAGCCATGTTGGAAACTGACAAGGAGTTCGCCGGCTCGATTCCGGAAAACTATGACCGCTATATGGTGCCATTGATTTTCGAGCCGTACGCCGCGGATATTGCACGACGCGCAGCGTCCTTGTCGCCAAGCGCCGTTTTGGAAACCGCCGCGGGCAGCGGGGTTGTCACCCGCGCCTTGGCGCCAAGACTGCCCCAGGGCGCAAGCTATATCGTAACCGACCTCAATCAGCCGATGGTCGACTACGCCGCATTGCGACAACCTCCCGACACTCGGATCAAATGGCGCCAAGCGGATGCGCTGGCGCTGCCGTTTGAAAAAGCGGCCTTCGATCTCGTTTGTTGCCAGTTCGGCGCGATGTTCTTTCCCGACCGCACATCTGGCTACCGCGAAACAAGGCGAGTCCTGAAGCCCGGAGGACATTTCTTATTCAGCGTATGGGATCGCATCGAGGAGAACGTTTTTGCGGATGATGTGACGAATGCTCTCGCAAAGATTTTTCCGAACGATCCGCCGCGCTTTTTGGCACGCACGCCGCACGGTTACCACGATACGGCCCTGATCCGTAGCGAGCTGGAGGAGGCAGGTTTCGCCCGTGTGGTTATCGAGACGAGAGCCGAACAAAGCCGTGCATCCTCACCGCGCCTTCCTGCCGTTGCCTATTGTCAGGGAACTCTTCTTCGCAACGAAATCGAGGCCAGAGACGCGGGAAAACTGGACTCTGCAACCGACTACGTCGCATCCGCGATTGCGGATAGACACGGCCGCGGCGAGGTTGCCGCTAAAATTCAGGCGCACGTAATCGTGGCTGTGGTCTAAATGTTGGGATATCGCCTTCTGGCCGACTCAGAAGTTTTTGAGACGGTCGCGAATTTCCGGTTCTTGGGGTAGAGCGCACTCAATCTGCTCGCGATGAGCATTTCCGGATTTGGCCCGAAGCGCACTTTTCTCGGATGAAAAAGCGGCCATGCCTGCGACGCAGACATGGCCGGCATGCAGTCCCTCGAATTCAGCCTGGATGCGCGGGACAAGTCGCCGCGCGTGACGTGCGGCGTCTGCACTCCATGTGTGCCGAGGGCCTCATCGCTTGGTGACGACAACCTCGAGGTATTCGCTGGGAACGACCATCGTCGTGTCGCCGGACGTATTGAAGCGACCGACGAGATCGATGATGTCGCGCGCGAGCGCGTTCCTGCCGGCGTCGTCGAGCGCGTCGAAAGCCTTGAGCATCGGTCCGTAGAAGGCGCGGAAGATGTCGAGGAAGTGCTGTGCCGAGCGATAGCGGAAGACGAAGTGGCGCGGCGCGGCGACGATCGCGGATGCCGAGGCTCCGAACGCGGCCTCTATCCAGCTTGGCGAGCCCCAGTTCGCCGGCGACTTGACGCCCGGGGGCGGCGGCAAGTGCTTACCGATCGTCTTGAACATCTGGCCGATGAAGCCTTCGGGCGTCCAATTCGCGAGGCCGATCCGGCCGCCGCGCCGGCACACCCGCACGAGCTCGGCCGCCGTGCGGTCCTGATCGGGGCTGAACATCCCGCCGAATGTCGAAGCTACCGCATCGAAGGACGCGTCCGCGAACGGCAGATCTTCGGCGTCGGCGACCTGGAATTTGACCTGGAGGCCGTCCGCCTCGGCCCGCTTGCGGCCGCGGGCGAGCAGCGTCTCGACATAATCGGTGGACGTGACATCGCACCAGCGCCGGGCGGCGGCCAGCGTGAAGTTGCCGTTGCCGGCGGCGACGTCGAGCACGCTCTCGCCCGCGCGCAAATCCATCGCTTCGGCCAACTGCTCGCCGACGACCTGCAGCGTGGTGCCGACGACCGCGTAGTCGCCGGACGACCAGGCCGCATGCTGCTTGGCCTTGACGGCCTTCAGGTCCGGGGTGGGTTTTGCCGCAGCAGGCGGGCGGCATTCGATGATCGTGGTCATGATAGTCTCCTTGAGAGCGAGTTCTGGGACGCGTTGCCGATCGGCGACGCGTAGCGGGGGACTTGGCGTGACCCGTGTCTACGCCAGGCTCCGGCCGGGCTGAATGATCGTGCTGCCGGACTTCTTGCTCGCGCGTCCGGACTTGAGGTCCGCGCCCGCAAACTTGCTTTCGTCATGCCCGATCGTCCGGTAGGCTTGCCTCGGCGTCCAGGACCTTGCGGCGCTGATGCATCCGCGCGTTCTGCGAAGGAACATGTCCATGAGCACGGACACGTTGTCGGAGGTCCTCTCGGCCGTGCGTCTGTCCGGGTCGGTGTTCTTCGACGTCACCGCCAGATCGCCGTGGGTCGCCGAGGCGCCGGCGGCGGTCGAGATCGCCGGCAAAATCGTGCCCGGAGCCCAGCATACGATCGAGTATCATGTCGTCACCCGCGGCTCGTGCTGGATATCGCTCATCGGAGAGGGCGGATTCGAGCCGGTCAGGCTCGAGGAAGGCGACATCGCCGTCATCCCGCATGGCGACCCGCACGTGGTTTCGAGTGCGCCCGGCATGCGCGCCAAACCGAATCTCGACGTGTACCGCCGGCCGCAGGACGACAATGCATTGCCTTTCATGCTGCGAACCGGCGGCGAGGGTCCGAGTGACGCCCATCTGATCTGCGGCTTCTTCAGTTGCGATGTGCGGCCTTTCAATCCGCTGCTCGACTCGCTGCCGCGCTTCATGCGGTTCGGGCGGGACGCATCACGCGCGTCGGGCGGCCTGCTCGACCAATTCATTCGCCTCGCGAGCGCCGAGACCGGCAACAAACGGGCCGGGAGCCAAAGCATTCTCAACCGGCTTTCGGAACTGATGTTCGTCGAAGTCATCCGCATGCACATGGACCAGCTTGCGAACGCCGACAACACCGGCTGGCTCGCGGGATTGCGCGATCCCCTGGTCGGCCGCGCGCTGGCGCTGCTGCATGCGCGGCCGTCCCATGCCTGGACGCTGGAGGAGCTCGCCTCGCAATCCGGCGCATCGCGCTCGGCGCTGGCCGATCGGTTTGGCGCCTTGGTGGGCTGCGGGCCGATTCAGTATCTGACGCAGTGGCGCATGCAGATCGCCGCCAGGCGTCTGGCCGATCCCGGCGTCAAGGTTTCGGCCGTCGCCTACGAGGTCGGCTACGGATCCGAGGCTGCGTTCAGCCGAGCCTTCAAGAAATTTGTCGGCCGATCGCCGGGCCAATGGCGGACGGGCGCGTCGTGATCCCGCTGCGGCCGATCGGGCAGCGCGTCGTCCGCTGATGGTCTCGCGTCGATAAAGCGCGGCGGCGATCGGGCAAATCGCGCCCCGCCACCCGCGAGAGCCGTTTTTCCTCTCCATGCGACGATTTGGACGCGCGATCAAGTCATCCGGCGGCCGGGCCATGGATCGAGCGCTCGAAGTGCCCTAGCTACGCCGAGTGAGGACGGCCGCGCTGACGCCCGGCCGTCCGTCACGTTTTGTCGATGACCGGAGACGCCGCCATGAGATTTCACGCTGTTCAATGCGCGAGCGCCAAAACCGATACGGATTCGCCGATACGCTGCGAACGTGCGCTCGAGGACTTGCTTGGGAATCGCGGCAATCCCGCCCGCGACGTCGATGGCGTTCTGGCCGACGACCCTCGATCCGTCTTCGGGCATTGTTTGCGTGCCGCCATCATCGTGCGCGCCGACGATGTCTCCGCACGATCCAAGCTTGCCGCAAGCGTGACCGCGCTCGAGGCGAGCTGCCCGGAGGTCGGCGATCCCGCGCGCCGTCACGCGGCCGCGGCGCGTGCTTGGCTCGACGGCGACCAAGCGCTCGCGGCTCAACGCTATGGCGCGATCGTCACCGACCGGCCGCGCGACATTCTCGCGCTTGCGGTTGCGCATGCGCTCGACTTCCGGCTGGGCCAGCGGCGCATGCTGCGCGATCGCGTCGCCGAGGTGCTGCCCGAATGGAAGGCTGCGGTGCCCGGCTACGCGAGCGTCCTTGCGATGTACGCTTTCGGCCTGGAAGAGAACGGCCAATATCGCCGCGCTGAAGAGATGGCGCGTCGCGCGCTCGCGCTCGACCCCCGGCATCCGGGCGCCATTCACGTGATCGCCCATGTGATGGAGATGCAGGGGCGTGCCCGGGAAGGGCTCGAATTCCTGGCGGCGACCGAATCGGCATGGGTGGACGCCACAGGCATTTCGGTCCATCTGGCCTGGCATCGGGCTCTCTTTCACCTGGACTTGGACGACCCACCGTCCGCACTCGTTGTCTACGATGCGCAGATCGCGAACATGCGCGTGCCGGACATGTCCGGGCTCGCCGATGCTTCGGCGTTGCTTTGGCGCCTGCACCTGCGAAATATCCGAGTGGGCGAGCGTTGGCGGCAATTGGCCGACGGCTGGGAGAGCCAGCCGCTCGACGACGCGAGGCCGTTCCATGTCATCCACGCGATGATGGCGTTCGCCGCGGCGGGTCGCAAGGCGGCGGCGCAGCGCGTGTTCAGCTCGTTGTCGCAAGCCGAGACAAGCGGCGCGTCAGCGTCGTATCCGGAGAATGCGCTTGTTCTGCCGCTCTGCAAAGCGCTGCTCGCCTTCGCTCACGGTGACTATGCGGGCTGCGCCAAATTGCTGGTGCGCGTGCGTCACATCGCACATCGTTGCGGCGGGAGCATCGCCCAGTGTGACCTTGTTCACCTCACGGTCACCGAGGCCGCATTGCGTGCGCGCGAGGGGGTTCTCGCCCGGGCGCTGGTCGCAGAGCGCACGGCGCAGAAGCCGACGAGCCGGTTCAATCAGCAGCTTCAGCGTCGCCTGGCGTCATAATACACGGTGCCGCGCGCTGTCGGGCCGGCAGACGATTGGCCCGGCGAATGTCCGCTTATGGCACTTCTCGCAAATCGCTCGGCTCATTTTGCTCTGATGCGCGACTCGGCTTGCATCCAATCTGCTGAAATGTGCTAACAAGATGCCATCAAACCGGAGAGGAAGGCTGTGAGCGCAACATCAGACGAAGTAGTCGATAGCAGCAGATTGTTCGTGCCGGCCGTGGCTGGTTTCTATCGAACATTCGCCCCGCTCGCTTTCACTCTGATCCGTGTCGCGCTCGGCCTCATTCTGATCCCGCACGGCTTTGCCAAGCTGTTCGGCGCCGACGCCGTTCCCACCTCGCGCAACTTCATCATGTTCGGCTGGGCCTATCCGGTGGCCTGGGCCTATTTCATCGGCGTGGTCGAATTCTTTGGCGGCATCCTGATGGCGCTCGGGCTGTTTACGCGCGTTATTGCCGCCGCTTTCGTGATCGAGATGGGGGTGATTTCGTTCGCCGTGCTCTACCCAAGCTGGTCTTGGGGCAAGCGCGGCATGGAATATGCGCTGTTCATGGGAATCGTGGCACTCGCTGTTTTTCTGCGCGGCGGCGGACGCTGGTCGCTCGATCGGCTCATTGGCCGCGAGTTCTGATCGGCCGTGGGGCTGAGCGCCATCCTCCGCAAAGCAAGTAGCCCGCATTGAGCCGTTGCGAGCGCACAGCGCATGCCGGTGCCGGGCTTTACGGAGGGCGATCAGGAATGGCACATTGCCTCTGCGGCCCTCGCACATCCGCGCGTTTTCGTCTCGTGATGTCGGATACCTGTGCGCCCCGGGAGAGAAGATGAAGCGGAAGATCATCGGCGTTCTGGTCCTGAGTGTCGCGCAGCTGCTGATCTTTCAAGGCGCGCAGGCCTTCCCCGATCGGCCCATCAAGCTCGTTGTGCCGACGCCGCCAGGCGGTCCTCCGGATATCATCGCGCGGATCCTGTCGGACAGAATGGCCGATCTGCTCGGACAGCCGGTGGTCGTCGAGAACCGGCCCGGCGGCGCCGGGGGCACGATCGGCGCCAGGTCGGTCACGGCCGCGGAACCCGACGGTCATACGCTGCTGATGGGCAGCACGAGCAACCTGTTCATCGCTCCCGTGATCTACAAGAATGTCGGTTACGGCGCGGGGACATTCGCGCCTGTCGCCGGCGTTTCGGAAACCACCGAAGTCCTGGCGGTGCATCCGTCCGTACCGGCCAACTCGGTCGCCGAACTGGTCAGCTTGGCGAAGTCGCAGCCGGATACGCTGCGCTACGGCTCGGCGGGGATCGGCACGCTTCCCCATCTCGAAGGGGAACTGCTGAAAGCGCGTGCCCAGATCGAGATGAGCCACGTGCCATATCGCGGCGGTGGTCCGGCGCTCACGGGTCTTTTGGGCGGGGAGGTTCATATGTTCTTCTCGGCCCTGACCCAGATGCTCCCGTATATTCGCGACGGTCGCTTGCGGGGGCTGGCTGTCACAAGCGCAACCCGTAGCGCGCTGGCGCCGGAAATTCCGACCATGGTGGAGAGCGGGTTCGATCAGTTCGTGACCGCATCGATCAATGTCATCGTGGCGCCTCCGGGCACGCCGATTGCGATCAGGCAGCGGCTGAGCGAAGCCGTGGCCGGTGCGCTCGCCAGCGCCGAAGTCGTGCAGGCATTTTCGAAAATGGGCGCCCGCGCGCGACCGGCCTCGCCCGAGGAACTCGCTTCCTACCTGGCGCGGGAACAGCTCCGCTGGGCTCGAATCATAGACGCAACCCGGATCTCGGTCGAATGACGACCCGTGGTGGAGTGTCTGGAGGGACGAATGTCGTCAAGCCGTAAGATAGCGATTGTCGGCGGTGGGCTCGCCGGGCTCGCGGCCGCGCAAGCGCTGCAGAGTTTCGGGATCAGGGCGGAGGTTTTCGAGGCCGCTCCGGCTCTGGGCGAGATCGGCGCCGCCGTCAATGCAAGTCCGCAAGCCGTCAAGGCGCTGCGAGCGATCGGCGTCGGCGACAAGATCGCCGCGGTCGCGTACGCGTCGCCCGGGATCTACACGCGCAACATGCAGACCGGCGAGTTCCTCGAATTCAACGATCGGCACAAGGCTGCGGCGCGATACGGCGCTCCCTATTACAGCTTTCATCGCGCCGACCTGCTGGACGCGCTCGCCAGCGGGCTCGATCACAGCGCAATTCACCTGGGACGCCGCCTGACCGGACTGGAGGAGCGAAGCGACCGCGTCGTGCTCGCTTTCGCCAATGGGGCTCACGTCGAGGCCGATTTCGTGATCGGCGCCGACGGCGTGCGCTCGGTCGTCCGCCGGGCGCTCTATGGCGACGACAACCCGGCCTATACGGGCCAGATGGTGTGGCGTGCGCTCCTGAACGGCAGCGATGTGCCGGAGGACGTGCTCGAGCCGACGGGCCATATCCAATGGGTCGGGCCCGGCTGCCATCTCATCGCCTATTACATCCGCGCCAGGAAGTTCGTGAACATCGTCACCCAGGAGGACACGGACAAGTGGGTCGAGGAAGGCTGGTCGACCCGCGGCGATCCCGACGAGATGCGGTTGAGCTTCCCCAATCCCGAGCCGCGCCTCGCGCAGCTCCTCGGCCTCGTGACCGAGTGCTCGAAATGGGGCCTGTTCACGCGGCCCCTCACGCAGAATTGGGGCCGCGGCCGCATCCAGCTCGTCGGCGACGCCGCGCATGCCATGCTGCCCAATGCCGGGCAGGGCGCCTGCCAGGCGTTCGAGGACGCCTACATTTTGGCGCGCTGGCTCGAGGCGTGCCGCGATCCGGTCGAGGCCTTCACGAATTTCCGCCGCATCCGCATCCCGCGTGTGCATGGGGTGCAGCGACTCTCCTTGTCCAATGCCCGCTTCAAGCACATGCGCGACAGTGCGGCGCAAAAGGAGTTGATAAATTCCAAAAAAGGCAGCGTCCACGGCAGCGCCGACTGGGTCTGGGGATACGATCCGATCGGCGAATGGAACAAGGAGCCTTCGGTCCCGACCGCCTATGCGGCTTGAGGTTGGATTGGTCGAACGCTCGTTTTCGAACGGCGTGGATATGTCGGGGCTTCGCGCTCAGCGTCTTGCCGGCAGTCTCTGCAGATAGTTCTGCCATGGCCTGTCCGCGTCGAAATTTTCCTTCGCATTTACTTCCAATTCCGAGTCGTTCAGGGCTGTAATCTTCGGATTGAGCGCCAGGGCCGCGCTTTGCGCTTGCGCGTCGATATGCGTGTAGAGGGTGCGAACGGTCGCCTCGCGGACGGAACGTCCCACGACCGTTTCACCGTGGCCGCGCATCAAGACGACCGGATTTGCGCCCAGCTTCTTCGCCAGCGCGTCCCCCAGATGCGCATTGAGCACCAGCATGCCGCGCTTCTCCTCCGGCGCATTCGCGTCGCGAATCTCGAACAACGGCGTTTCGGGCGGCAGGAACCCGGCCTGAGCCACCACCGGCCTCAACGGAAGTCCGGCGAGACCGAACGGGATGACCGCCAGATCGTGGGTATGGATCACCGACTGGACATCGCCGCGCGCCTTGTAGACTTGGCAATGGATGTAGCGCTCCCCGTTCAGCCGCGGCGCATTGGGCGCAACGGGCTTGCAGTCGAGGTCGACCTCCACGATGTCGGCGCGGGCGACGAGTGCCGGCGGCATTGCGCGCGGCATGAAGAAGTGATCGGGGTTTCTTGCGGAGCGCGCGCTGACATGGCCGAAACTGTCCAGAATGCCTTCGTTGGTCAGAATATGACTCGCCGTGATGACATCCGCGATTTGGGCTTCGTCATCGTCGGCCGGATTGCTTTGGGCGTGAGCGGGCGCGGCCAAGAACGTGGCGGCGATCAGTAGCGCCGCGCACGCAACGGTCGTTTCATTAATGCTCATGGCACTCTCTCCGCTGGAGACTCGGTGGTCCTTGATCGGCGCTCATCGGGTGGTTCAGGCAAGTACGGCGGGGACACGCGACGTTCAGACGTCCCGGTGATCGATCGCCGCTCGAATGTCGGATGGGCGCTCGCCGTAGAAACGCTTGAACGTGCGATTGAAATAGGACAGGTCACCGAAGCCCGCACTCGAATGCAATCGACGCAATGCTCCGGTCGGCCCACCGTCGATCGGTCAGCATGCGATGTGCGCGCACGAGCCGGCGGCCGAGCACGAATTCCGAGAACGAAGTTCCCTCGCCTTCGAACAATTTGCGGATGTAGCTGTCCGAGATCCCCTGGCGTCTCGCCACCGCGGCAGGCGCAAGATCGCTCTGGGCGAGGTGCGCCTCGATGTCGCTCTTGATGGCGCGCAGCCGGGCCGCGCGCGATGCCGCGACCCTCGGCGACGGCGGCCGCATCGCGCGTCGCGCCCAGAGTGACGGCGATGAGATCGCAGAGTTGGGCGACGATCAGCTGCCGCATCTCCGGCGTCGCGATCACCGGATCGTCGATCAACGCACCCACATAGGTCGTCAACAGGTTCAGCGCGCCCGTGCCACGCGGAATTGGGCGCAAAACGGCATCGTCGATATGGCGCACCAGCGGAGCCAGCGACGCGCGCGGCAGCCGGACGATGCGATGGTGCACGAGCCCCGGCCGGGTGATGGTGCGCGTCTCCGCATAGCTGAGCAGCACCGCATCGCCGTCTCGCAGCGTCATCTCGGCGCCGCGCGCCGGCAACGATGCTGCGTCCGCTCAGATTCACGTGAAAGCTGAAATCGTCGTTGCCGTCTGCGACATCCTCGTGCGTGTGTTCGTGACGGTTGCCCCACACCGTGCCCGATTGGAGGCCGAGGCCGGGCATCTGCCGGATGCGAAATGTCGGCGCCGCACGCAAGGCCCGGGATCGGACGCGAGCGGTACCCAGGTCAATCCGCGCCGATACAGCGACCGCACGGCGCCGCCGCGCTCCCGCGCATGCAATGCGTCGGTGGCAAGCTGGGTCATATTCGCAACCGCGTCGCGCATCGCGCCATGAGCTGGGTCATTCCGAAGCCGCGCGTCGCGACATGACGCTACAGCCACCGCGGACTCCCGTCCAGTCCTAGCCGGATTCCCGTGAGGTCCAAGCCGGATGGATGCAACGATGGTAACCCATGTGCGACCAAACACCTGGGAGACCGCGCATGCGCCGCTTCGGAATGCAGATCGTTTTGGCAGCCGTCCTCATGGCCTGCGGCGCCGCGCGCGCCGAGGACTGGCCGGCGCGGCCGATCACGCTGGTCGTGCCATATGCGGCCGGAGGGCCGACCGATGCGGTTGGACGGCTGTTCGCGCAGCAAATGAGCGAATTCCTCGGCCGTCAGATCGTGGTCGAGAACATCGCGCGGCGCGGGCGGCATGACCGGCGCGAGCCGCGTCGCGCACGCGGCGCCCGATGGCTATCAGGTCCTTTTCGTCGGCAGCGCCACTGACCTATAGCCAGATCCTCTACAAGAAGCCGCTCTTCAATTCGGTCACCGACTTCACGCCGGTCGGTTTGCTGACCCGGCAATCGCTGGTGCTGATTGCGCGCAAGGATCTGCCCGGCCAATGACCTCCAGGAATTCATGCGCCATGTGAAGGCGAACAAGACCGCGAGCTTCGGGTCCGCCGGTGCCGGCTCCTCGACGCATCTCGGCTGCGTGATGCTCAACCTTGCGATTGGAGCGAACGTCACGCACGTGCCCTACCGCGGCGTCGCGCCGGCGATGCAGGACCTGATCGGCGGCCGCATCGACTACATTCTGCGACATCATCCAGGACGCGATGCCGCAGCTTCAAGCCGGTGCCGTCAAGGCGATCGCGATCCTGTCGCGTTCGCGCTCGCCGATGCTTCCCGACCTCCCGACGGCGGACGAGCAGGGCCTTGCCGATTTCGACGCCTCCGACTGGTACGGGCTCTTCCTCCCGAAGGGCACCCCGTCGTCGATCGTGCAGAAGCTCCACGACGCGGCGGCCGCGGCGCTCGATACGCCCTCGTTCCGCGATCGACTGCACGGTCTCGGTGTCGAGATCGTCGCGCCGGAGCGGCGCAGCCCGGAATACCTCGCCCGCTTTCTCAGGAGCGAGATCGTGAAATGGACGCGCCCCGATCAAGGCGAGCGGCATCACGGAATGATCCCTCGCGGCGTCGGGCATTCTTGGACGGAACGCATCGGTCCCCATGGCACACCAGCTTGCGCACGATCCGATCAGCGGCACGCATGGGCGCGCCGATACCGAGGTCCGCATCGTCACCGGCCTGCGGGCCGCGAACCAGTGCGTCGCCTGGATCGGCGCCAGGACCGGCACCTTTGCGACGCAGGGGCTGCGCGTGACCTTTCCCCGGCTCGAAGTGGGCGGCCCTGAAAGCGTCGCGGGCTTGCTGCGCGGCGACTGGGATTTTGCCCAGACCGGGACCGTGCCCATCGCGGAGGCGGTCCTCAACGGCGGAGACGCCGCGATCCTGCTGCGAGATTCCATCCTGTGCGACAACATCGTCATGATGACGAACCCTCGGATCACGAAGCTCGATCAACTGAGCGGCAAAAAAGTCGGGGTCCTGACCGACGCCTTTTCGGGACAGACGGGGGTGATCGTTCGTCTCGCGGTGGAACGTGCGGGCGCATCGGCGACCTACATGGGATTGGGCACCTATGGGAGCATCTTCGCGGCGCTGGCGGCCGGCGACATCGATGCCGGCGCGTTGCCGATCGATTATCGGTTTCTCGAGCAAAGCCGGCACCGCTGGAACTGCTTTGAGACCCATTCCCTGAACGTTCCCGCGATTTTCGCCACGACGCGACGCGCGATCGCGGAAGACCGCGAACGCGTCTTGCGCGTCATGCGGGGGTTCATCGAGGCCATTCACCGGTTCAAGACGCAGGCGGGCGCCGTCGTGCCGCTGCTCCAGGAGTTCCTCGGTTTCGGCGACCGCCGTGCGGTCGAGCGCTTGCACGAATATTATGCGTCGGTGCTCCCTGTCGTTCCGCGACCGGAATTGGGTGATGGCATGCAGCAGCTGCGCGATCTCTTTTCCCAGAGATATCCGGCAGCCCGGGAGCTGCAGGAGGCCGATATCGTGGATTCATCCCTGATCGATGAGTTGGAACGAAGCGGGTTCATCGCGCAATTGTACGATGGAAGCGTCGTGCCGACGGGCGCTCCCGGTGCGACCGGCGACGCGAACTGAATGGCGGCGAGGTGCTGCCTCACCCCATGGCGAGACCGGATTGCGCCAATGGCCGGGCAGGCGAGGGGGCGATAGCGAGAGCCTTTGCGGCGAGCTGTTCGCTGAGCCCCCATAGCCGCCGCCCCTGGTCGCGGTCGAGCAGATCGGCGTCCGGCGCAACGCGCCTGAGCTTCCTGATTTTCACGAACAGGGCACCCGAGACGCCCTCGAGGTCCTCGGCCAACAGCAACCGCAGGGCCGCCTGGGCGGCGTCATGCGGCGTCTGCCCGAGCAACGGATCGAACAGCAGCGGCACGAGCACCTTCATCCATCCCGGGAATCCCTTCCGGATATTTGTCTTGATGACGCCGAGCTTGAGGCAGGTGACCGTGAGGCGGGGATCCGCCGGATCACTCGCCAGGCGGCGCGCGAGCTCGACCGTGAACAGGTCGTTGGCTTGGCAGGATTGCAGGACGGCACGCAGGGTCGCGAAATTCGACGTCAGGTTCACGTCGTCGAAATGGATCTTTCCGTGCCGCGCGGCTCCGCTCACGATGACGATTCGCGCCGCCCTGTTCGGCCGGCCGGCGGTTGCGAGCGCGGGGAGCAATCGCCGCGTCAGCACGAAGCGGCTCAGGTAGTTGATGGCGAAGCTCGACTCGATGCCCTCCGCGGTCAGCTCGCGCCGGCCCGACACGACGCCGGCGTTGAGCACCATGGTGTGCAATGCAGGCCAGCGCCCGCCGATGTCGCCGGCCAGCCGCTCGACGTCGCGCACGAGGCCGAGATCGGCCTGCAGAAAATCGATATTGGGATTCTGGGTCGCATGGCGCAGGTCCCGCTCCGCCCGCGCGCCTTTCGCCGCATCCCGGCCGACGACAATGAGGTGGAACCCCTCCCTGGCCAGCCCACGGGCGATCTCTTTGCCGATGCCGTCCGTGCCGCCGGTGACGAGAGCGGTCTTGACGTGGAGGGTCGTGCTCACGGGCCCCGCGCCGCCCGGCCGAGCGACCGCACGAATTCGGCCAGCGCCAAGCCGATCTGTACCGGCGAGTCTTCCTGGAGAAAATGCCTGCCCCGGACCGTGACCTCGCGCTGGTTTCGCCAGGTCCGGCAGAAGTCGCGCGTGCGACCGGTGATGATCGCGCCGGGATCGCCCAGGATCAGGAGCTTGGGGAGCGCGCTCTGGGACAGCCAGGCGCCATAGCTCTCGACGATCGCGGTCACGTCGGCCGGATCTCCCTCGATCGGGATTTGGCGCGGCCAGGTGAGCGTCGGCAGGCGCGCGTCCCGCTCGCGATACGGCGCCCGATAAGCCGCCATTTCTTCGTCGCTCAGCGTTCGGATCACGCCGCGCGGCAGCACCATCTCGACGAAGAAGTTCTCGTCGAGGACCATGTGCTCGCCCTGCGGCGAACGCAGCGCCCGGAAAATACCGCCGGCCTCGCCGAAATCTTCCCACCGCCGAGGCGACGCGATGGCCTCCATGTAGGCGATGGCCTTGATCTGGTCGGGGTGGCGGAAGGCCCGGTGGAACCCGAGCGCCGACCCCCAGTCATGCACCACCAGGGTCACGTTCCTGGTGAGGCCCAGCGCGTCGAACCAGGCATCGAGATAACGCGCATGGTCGACGAAGCGGTAGGATTGCGCCGGCGATTTTCCGGACCGCCCCATGCCGATCAGGTCGGGAGCAAGACAGCGCGCGTGATCGCTGAGATGGGGAATGATGTTGCGCCAAAGATAGGAAGAGGTCGGGTTTCCGTGCAGGAACACGACCGGGTCGCCGGCTCCGGTGTCGACATAGCTCATCACGCTGTCGAGAACGGCGACGCGCCGCCTCGGGTGAGGATCGGCGCGTTGATTTCGGGCGTCGGCCATTGTTGGAATTTGAGCGTCGGTCATCGATGGTGCTCCGTTGACATGATGGACGGCTATGCCGCGCAGGCCGTCAGGCCGACGTCTCGCCCGACATGTTCACGTCAGTTCGTCGACACCGGCCGGGCAGATTCCGCGCGGCGCCTCATTTCCATCCATGTGCCCAGCAACGACACGACCACGATCGCGACTTCCGGGATGAGGAGGTGGGCGCTCTGGCCGAAGGTGTCGTCCTGTCCCGCGCCGTAGAGCCGCACCGCCAGGATCACGGCCGCCACGGTGGCGATCGAGGCGAGCGCCGCCAGGAGTCGTCGCGACGAAAACAGGCAGAACACCAGGATCGCGGCGAACCCCAACGGGAATCCGCCGAATCCGGCGCGGGCATTGGTGTAACCCACCGCCGAATTCGAGGCTGATCCCCGAGCTCGCCGCGGCGTTCTGCGGGTCGAAGACGAATTTGAAGCTGATCATCGCGAACAGAGCGGCGACGGCCAGGATGACGAGGCGGCCGAACCACGGCGAAACGTTCTGGATAGTCATGCGGTGCTCCGTGAAGATGTTTGCGGTCCGGTTTCGTGCCGCGCGGTCACGCAGCCGACGCCGCCGTTCGCCCCCGTGATGAGATCCAGCTCGCCCCGCATGGCGTCATGCCTCCGCACGCGCGCGCTGGACCGCGAACATGTTGATGAGATTGCCGTCCGGATCCCGAAACAGCATGGCCCGGTTGCCCCAGGGCTGCGTCGTCGGCTCCAGGACGAACTCATTGACGATGGTCGCAAGGCGCATCCGCTCCTTGTCGACATCGTCGACCTCGAAATCGAGGATCACCGAGAGATTGGCCTTCGGAGTCGTCGCTCCCGCGCCGTGGCGGTCGCTCGTCGTCTGGCTGCTGATCGCAAGCGCCAGCGTGGAAGCGTGGAACTCGACGTAGACGTCGTCGCCCTTGGGCGTCATTCCGGTCACGTCCCGGTAGAACCGGGTCAGACCTGGAACGTCGTCCGTGACGATTCTGGCGTGAGCGAGTCTCATGGGTACCTCCTGTCAAATCTGTCGGGATTCGATCCGCGCGCCGCGCGAGCGCCGAGCGGGCGTTCTCGTCAACCTGTCGCCTCTGACGTCCTCAGAACGGAGGCTTCGCGTGTGCGGTCGCGGCGCCCGGCGGCGGAATCGAGCGGCTCGCGTCGCCTCGCATAGAGCTGCCAGGCGAGCAGCACGCCGCTCACGACCACCATCGGGACGAAGTAGACCAGAACGAACCAGGTCACGCCGCTGGCGGCGCCCATGAGATGCTCGCGCACGCCGCCGTGTATGTTGGTGACGGTGTCGTAGGCGGTTTCCGCGACCAGCAACCATGCCAGCGGGATGGCGAGGCGCAGTCTGTGACGGAGCAGCGCGATCGTGGCGAACGCCATGACGGCCCCGGCGACGTCGCCGACCACGATCTCCATCGCGCCGCCGTCCGAGATCGGAAATCCGGTCTGTTGCGCGGAGAAGACCTGCAATGCCACATACCGGAAGACGTGCACCCAGAGCAGCGCGATCAGGGCGTCGGCGCGCGCGTGACTGTTGAGCCACGGAACCACGTACCATCGCGCCATCGCGCCGAACACGATCAAGCTCAGCAGCTGGGCCGATGCCTGTGCGGGTGTGAGGTAGCTCATGATGGCCTCCCGGACAGCGAGCCGTGGACGGGCAGGGTGGAATCCGTCTCCGCCAGGACGCGCCGGCCGAAGAACATCCGCCGCAGCAAGCCGTCCTTCAGGATCAGCGTATGGTAGAGGGCGCCCGCGACGTGGAGCGCGATCAGCCCCATCAGCAGCCGCGACAGCAGGTAGTGAACCGTGCGCACCGGGAAGACCCAGAAATCGGCGGGCAAGACACCGTCGCCGGCGAACACGATGGCCGGCAAGCCGGTCTGCAGCGCCATGAAGATGCCGCTGCCCGCCATGGCAAAGACGGCGACATAGAACGATCGGTGCGACGCCCAGGCCAGCCGGTCCAGCATCGGGTTCCCGGTCGACGCGGAGGCCGGATGCGTGGTTCGCGTGCGCACGACGAGGCGCACGAGCATCAGCAGCAGGATCAAGCCGCCGCCGACCATATGGCTTCGCAGCGCCTCGAGCTTCATGGGATCGGTGTTCGGCATCTTCGCCATCACCAGGGCGCCGAGCCCCAATGCGGCGATGATCAGCGCGGCCAGGGCCCAATGCAGCACCACCAGCAGCGGGTGATAGCGCCTGAACCTTCGTCGGTGTGGTCATTGTCGGCTCTCCATCGCGTAGCGCGGGACTGATCGGTTGCCGGGTCGCCGCGGGCGAACCGCTCAGGTCTCGCTTCCAGTCTGACGGTGAGCTAATGCTTTGAGGTTTGTTCGATAATCTGATATTATCCGTATGACGTTGTCGGAGAATCCGATCAATGAGAAAGCTGGGCTTTGCCGAGATGAACGCCTTCGTGGCGGTCGCCGAGCGTTCCAGCTTCGTCAAGGCGGCGACTCATCTCGGCGTTTCGCGCTCCGCGCTCAGCGAGACAATCCGTGGCCTCGAGGAGAAGCTCGGCTGTTCGGCTGCTCAACCGGACGACCCGCAGCGTCGCCCTGACGGAGGTCGGCGAGCGCCTGCTGGCGGAGCTGCGGCCGGCGCTCGACGGCTTCGAGGCGGCGGTGGAGTCCATCAACGTGTTCCGCGACAAGCCGGCGGGACACCTTCGTCTCACCGTTCCGCGTCCGGCGGCGAAAATGGTGATCGAGCCCATCCTCGCGAAGTTTCTCGCCGCCTATCCCGCCATCAGCCTCGAGATCATCACCGACAGCGCGCTGACCGACATCGTCCGCGACCGCTTCGACGCCGGCATCCGGCCCGGCCATCGTGTCGAGCAGGATATGATCGCGGTACGCGTGGGCGAGGACGCGCGTCCCACCGTCGTGGCGTCGCCGGATTACCTGCTTCGCCACGCCCGCCCGAAGGTGCCGGGCGATCTCCACGCCCACAATTGCATCCGGCAGCGCTTCGCCAGCGGCGCGATGCACGCCTGGGCGTTCGAGAAGCGGGGCAAGAGCCTGGAGGTCCCGGTCAAAGGATCTCTCATCGTCAGCGACGGCGATCTGGCGATGCGCGCCGCCGTCGACGGCGTCGGCATCGCGCGCCTGCCGATCAGCTCGATCGCGCCCCTCGTCGGCCAGGGGCGCCTCGTCCCCTTGTTGGAAGAGTGGGCGCCGCGGTCGGTCGGATTCTTCCTGTACTACTCCAGCCGGCGCCAGACTCCGGCGGCTCTCCAGGCGCTTGTCGACTTTCTGAAGGCGCGTGCGCGCAACGCTGGCGGCGCAAGATCGGGATCAGCGGGATCCGCAGGCTAGTGCCGCGAACCCGAAGTTCGCACGTCCCGTGCGGCAAGTTCGGTTGCGAACTTCGGGTTCAAAAGCGGCACTAGCATCATAGAGTTGCTAGTGTCCCTTAAATTCCGAAGTTCGCATCAGAGGGTGCCGCAAGGGATTGCGAACTTCGGAATCGGGACACTAGCCTCCGTTGTCACGTTTCAGCCTCCTGGCGTGTCTTGTTAGGCAGAGCGCCTAGCGACGGAGGTATTCATGAGCGTGACACCGGCACCAACGGACATCGGCCCCTATGACGTCGTCATCCTGGGCGCCGGCTATGCCGGGCTCATGGCGGCGCTGCGGCTTGGCCGACGAAAGCTGGCGATTGCGCATCGCCCTGGTCAGCGCCCGCGATCAGTTCCTCGAGCGCGTGCAGGCTGCAGGAGAGCATCGTGGCCGCGGTGGCGCCGCGCATCCCGTCGATTTCGGCATTCCTCGCCGGAACCAGCATCGAATTCATCTGCGGCAAGGTCACGTCGCTCGACGCGGACCAGCGCCGCGTTCGAATCGCACACCGGCACGCAATCGCGGGAGATCGCATTCGACCAGGCCATCTATGCGCTCGGTTCGAACATCGACGTGGACGACGTGCCGGGCGCCGCCGAGCACGCCTATCGGCTCGAGGCCGGCGACGGTCCGCGCGGCGTGGCGGCGCTGCGATCGCGGCTGCGGGAGAATGCCGGCCGGCCGATGCGCGTCGTCATGGTCGGCGGCGCCGAGACCGGGATCGAGGTCGCGGGCGAGATCAAGACCGCCTGGCCGAGCGCCGAGGTGACCATGGTCAGCCGATCACGCTGCGGTGACGTCCGAGGGGCGCGCGTGGAAAAGGCCGTGCGCGCCGCGCTCGCGCGCCTGGGTGTCGAGTTGATCGACGGCGAGACCGTCACCGAGGTCCGCCCGGCCGAGGTCGTCACCGACAAGCGGTCGATCGATCGCCTGCGACATCTGTGTCTGGTCGGGCGGGCTGCGGTCCGCGCCGGTCGCGCGTGGCGCCGGGCTTGCGACCGACCCGCAGGGCCGGATCTGGGTCGACCCCAACCTGCGGTCGATCTCTCATCCGCATATCCTGGCGATCGGCGACGCCGCCCATCCGATCGCTCCGACCGGCGCACCCTACCGCTTGTCGGCCTTCGCCGCCTTGGTGTCCGGCGCCTATGCGGCGGACGCCATCCTGGCGCAGAAGGCCGGGCGGCGCCTGCGGCCGTTCAGCTTCTCCACCTTCGGCCAGGGCATCGCGATCGGGCGCGACGGCGTCGGCTTCTTCAGCTATCCCGACGACCGGCAGACCTTGTTCCTGGTCAAAGGTCGAGCCGCGCGCCATATCCGAAACTTCTTCGTGTGGCTCGTCAGCTATGTGCTCAAGCTCGAGCGCAAGGTTCCGGGCTTCTTCTTCTGGCCGGGCAAGCGGCGCGTGTCATGGCGGCAAGCAAACGACGCACTCCAAAAGGTCCAGAACGCCCAAGGGCTCCAGGCGGCGTGAGCCTCGATCGCGCCTTCGTCGAGCTGCGCCCGGCGCTGTTCGCCCTGGCGTACCGGATCACCGGCAACCGGGCCGACGCCGAGGAGATCGTGCAGGACGCCTTCGTGCGCCTGCACGACGCCGCGCCGCGTGACGCGGTACGTTCGCTCAAGGCCTATCTGGCGACGATCACGGCGCGGCTCAGCTTCAACCGCCTGCGCGATCAAAAGGTGCGCCGCGAAACCTATGTGGGCGAATGGCTGCCCGAGCCGCTGCTGACGGCGGATGAGCCCGGCGTGCGCGCCGAAGACGTATCGTTCGCCCTGATGGCCGTGCTCGAGCGCCTTTCCCCGCTGGAGCGCGTCGTGTTCGTGTTGCGCAACGCCTTCGATCTCACCTTCGACGAGATCGCCCCGGTGGTCCGCCGCGACGCCGTCACCTGTCGCAAGATCTTCAGCCGCGCCCGCGCGCGCGTGCGCGAGGAGCAGCCGCGCTTCACCGTCGACCGCGAGCGACATCGTGCGCTGATGCGAAGCTTCACCGAGGCGGCGCTCGGCGGCGACACCCAGAAGCTGGTTTCGCTCCTCGCCGATTCCGTCGTGCTGCATGGCGATGGCGGCGGCAAGGCACTGGCCCTCAAGAAACCCGTTAAGGGCACGTAGCGCGGTCGCGCAATTCGTCATCGCGGTGACCCGGACGCTGCCGCCCGACGTCGGCGTGGAGGAGATCGACCTCAATGGCGCGCCCGGGCTGCTCCTGACGGCAGGCGGCCGTCCCGTCGTCGCCATCCTGATCGATACGGACGGCGAGCGCATTCATTCGGTCTTCGCGGTCGCCAATCCGGACAAGCTCGACGCGATTGCGACGCCGGACCTAAGCGCGACGCCGTGAAATGAGCATCCAAGACGGAAAGCGCATCGCGCGGCCTCGCTACTCCGCGGCTTGCCGCGACGGCGGGCGCATCGCCGCCAGGCCATCGGCGTCGGTCGCCGAGATCGTGGTGCGCACCATGAGTCGCGCCTCGTGCGCCGGCCAGGGCCGGCCGCGATGCAGGGTCGCGCGGTTGTCCCACATGACGACGTCGCCCTTGCGCCAGGCGTGCACGTAGCTCAGTCCCGGCGCGGTCGCCGCATCCATCAGCTCGCCGAGAAGCTTTTGCGCCGCGGCCTCTTCCATGCCCTCGATCGCATAGGCGTGCGACGCGATGTAGAGCGCCATGCGGCCGTTCGCCGGGTTCTTCCACGCCATGCGCCAGCATTGCGGCGGCAGCGCCGCGCGCTCCTCGGGGCTCGCGAGGTCGGGCGCGATCTGGCGGCGCGAATGGGCGTAATCGTGCCACGCGAAGGAAGTCTCGAGCCGCCGGCGCAGCGCCGGATCGAGCCGCTCCCAGGCGAGGCGGGTCGAGACGAATTCGGTCTCGCCGCCCCGCGCC
The DNA here is from genome assembly GCA_963791155.1 of uncultured Pseudomonadota bacterium. Taxonomy (GTDB): domain Bacteria; phylum Pseudomonadota; class Alphaproteobacteria; order Rhizobiales; family Xanthobacteraceae; genus JAVDCA01. The sequence continues at coordinate 610,646 of CAWBRI010000018.1, read as the reverse complement.
GGAATGATGCGCGCGGAGAGCACCGAGGCCAGCGCCGGCACGCGCTTGAACGTGCTGTCGGTGTGCCAAAGCTGGTTGGCCTTGTTGCGCAAAGCGAGCCGGTGATCCGCCGGCACGACCTTGCCGTGCTCGTCGATCGTGCTGAGGATGACGAGGTTGGTGCCCGTGCCCAGCGAGCCGACCTTGGTCACCTCCAGCGGCCCGAACCGGCGCGAGAAGGCGAGCTGCACCTCGTCGGTCACGTCCTGGCCGCGCAAGACGATGACTGAATGCTCCTCGAGCGCGGCGCGCGTCTCGCGGTAGGCGGCGTCGTCCGCCGCGATCTCGGCGAGCGTCGCGCCGCGCAGCTCGGCGGCGAAGCCCGGACCCAACGGGATGATCTCCATCGACGTGCCCTCCGTCGCTTCGGTGATGGCGCATGATCCCGAAAAGCTTGGCCCGGACTTGATCCGGGGTTGACAGACTTTTCGGACAAGATCATGCGCAAAGAAAAGACAGGATGCGGATTGTCCGCCAAATCCGGCCGCCCTGCAAGCAAGCGGCGCCGTATGGACGCGCCACCTCGCACGTGAGAAAATATTGCGCCTGCATCTGCGACGATCCGCGATCGGGAGCGACGCCTGCGATGAGCAAGACCTCCGGCACCACGCGCACCAAGACCCGCCTGAAGACCGAACGGCCGCGGCTGCACAAGGTCATCCTGGTCAATGACGACTATACGCCGCGCGAATTCGTCGTCATGGTCCTGAAGTCGGAATTCCGCATGACCGAGGATCAGGCCTATGCGGTGATGCTGACCGCGCATCGGCGCGGCGTGTGCGTGGTCGCGGTCTACACGCGGGAGGTCGCCGAGACCAAGGCGACGCGGGGAACCGAAGCGGGCCGCAGCAAGGGCTATCCGCTGCTGTTCACGACCGAGCCGGAGGAATAGCCCTACTGCGTCATTGCCCGCGAAAGCGGGCAATCCAGTACACGCCGGCGCCTGTGGCATCTGCCCATATGGCGCCGAAACGGCGTACTGGATGCCCGCTTTCGCGGGCATGACGGGTTGGTATTTGTGAGTCCTGGTATTGCGAACGACGGAACAGGACTGGCTTGTGACGATGCAGCGATTGCAAGCCGCGCCTACAAGAACTCTTGACAGCATTCCGACGATTTACCGTCGCCAGAATGCCGAAAATGTGCTAGGAGAAAATCCAGAGTCGGAATTGCGCCCGGAAGCAGACCAGCGACCGGGCTTTTTCACGCCGCAACGCGCAATCGCGGCGACGCGAAGTGGCGGCCTGACCGGCCGACGAGAGTGCCAAACGCGGCGTTCGGCGACACCACGCGTCCCTGCAGATTCCCTGCAAACTCCTGTTATTAGCAGGAAAAAGCAGGTGTTACGCCTGTAGATTCGCGGCCGTGGGCCTGTTCTTCGTGCCTGCTATCTCCTGATCCCGTGTCTTTTTGCAGGGGTGCGGCTCACCGCGACGGATCTAACCTACGGCCGCACCAGCAGCACCGGGTCGGCGGTTTCCGGAACGCGGCTCCAGGTGGCGGCATCGCTCTCCTCGAAACGCCAGGCCTGGCTCCTGGCGTTCTTGAGCACCAGCTCGCCGCGGTCCATCTGCCACGTCGTGGGCGCGAAGCGGGTCACGAAGGCGTCGCAGCCGGGCTTGAGCTTGAGCGCGAGATCGTCACCCGCCGCCGTATTGGCGAGCGTGAGCGTGCAGATCGGCTTTCCCGCGCCGCGCACCACCGTCCAGTCGCCGACCATCTGGTCGGCTTCCTTCGGCGGCGGGCCGACCGCGGCGGCCGTCTGGATGAACAGGATGCCCTCGCCCGGACGCGGCGCCTCGTACATGCCGGTTTCGACCTCGCTGAACTCGAGCATCGATTTCCCCTTGGCGTCGAGCAGCCGCAGGAAGTCGTTCTCCGCGATGGTCCAGCCCGCGATCTCCCTGATGAACGGAAAGGCCTCGGCGCACGCCTTGTCGAATTCGAGCCGCATGCCGACCGACGCCGGGGCGGTCTTGAAGACGATCGTGCAGCGTTTGTCGCGGTCCGCATTGGAGAATTCCCAGCTGCCGCTGGCCAGCGCCTTGGCCTCCTCGCTCGGCGGCGCCTGCGCGTGGGCGGTCGCGACCAGGCCCGCGATGCCGAGCGCGAGCAGGACGCCGCGGCCCGTCACGGAAGTTCCCGCCCGCCACATCATCGCGATCATCACGCCCGCCTTTTCGGTGGCCACGGCGTTTCGGGCACGGGCGTCAGCGGTCCCTTGCCGGCGGCCCAGGACGCGAGATTGTCGACCACGAGCTGGTCCATTTTGATGCGCGTCCACTCCGAGGCCGAGCCGAGATGGGGAAACAGCACGATGTGGTCCATCTCCAACAGCTCCTTCGGCACTTCCGGCTCGTTCACATAGACGTCGAGGCCGGCCGAATAGATCTTCTTCTCCTTGAGCGCCCGGATCAGCGCCGGTTCGTCGACCACCGAGCCGCGCGCCATGTTGATGAGGATGCCCTTGGGGCCGAGCGCGTCGAGCACCTCGGCGTTGATCAGGTTGTGCGTCGCCGGGCCGCCCGGCACGATCACCATCAGCGTATCGACGTCGCGCGCCATGTCGACGAGCCGGGGATAGTGGCGGTAGGCCACGTCGGGCTGGGCGTGACGGCTGTGGTAGACGATGGGCACGCCGAAGGCCTCGATCCGGCGCGCGATCGCCTTGCCGATCCGTCCCATGCCGACCATGCCGACGGTGCGGTCGCGCAGCGTCGCCTTGGTGAGCGGATAACCCTTCGTGGCCCATTTGCCGGCGCGCACATAGCGCTCGGCCTGCGGGAACTCGCGCACGACGCACAACAGGAGCCCGAGCGCCGTATCGGCAACCTCCTCGTTGAGGACCTCCGGCGTGTTGGTCGCCACGATGCCGTGCTCGGCCGCCCATTTGACGTCGACATGGTCGTAGCCCACGCCGAAGCTCGCGACGATCTCCAGGCGTGGAAAGCGCGACATCAGGGCGCCGTCGATCGCGATGTTGCTGAACGTCACCGCAAAGCCGCGCACCCTGTCGGCGAGCTCCGCCATGAAGGCGTCGCGGTCCTTCGCATCCGCCAATCTGTGCACGTTGAACGCGGGCGCGAGCCCGTTCGCGATGACCGGCTTCGGCGCCCCGATCAGCAATATGTCGGGCTTTTGGCTCGCCATTCTCACATCTCCGTGCAGACCGGGCGCCAGGCTTCGCCGCGATGCCGCCACCTTATAGGGCGGTCGGGCTTCGCGTTTCAATCCGTCATATCCGGTGGTATTTTCGCTCGCGAACCCGCCTCCCGGAAATGTCCTCGGATCCGGTTCGAGGCCGCTTTCGCCGGAGAATGCTCCGCGGGTTCCGTCGGTTCGCCGGCAGGGTGTAGACGAACCGCAGGCCGGCGCAATACGCTGCACGTCTCCAGAATGTTGGGATCGCAAAGGAGAAGACGATGCGCAAGAGCCATGTGTCGGTGAGCGGCCTGAGCATCGCGCTCGCGCTGCTGCTCGCGCTCTGGGAAGTGTACTTCTTCGGATTTGCCGGCGAACATCCTTTGGGCCGGATGGACGGAATGATCGGTCTGTTCACGCCGGAGCGTTTGGGGATGAATATCGCCTGGATCGTGTGGGCCTATCTGTCGTACCAGCTCATCTCGATCCCGTTCACGTTGTCGACCGCAGGAACGCGGTTCATCGGCGTCCTGGACGGCATGGCGTCCCTGGTGCCGCTCGCGGTCGTGCTGGTCGTCGTGTTCGGCAAGTCGAATCTTCTCGGCACGCCCCAGCGGTGGGAAGCCGCCATCCTGCTGATTCTCGTGACGGCGACCGACCTGTTCGGGGGCTATGCGTTCAACATCGCTCTCAGCCGCCGGATGTTCGATATCGGGTCGACCCAGACCGGGGCTTGACGCCTGCCGGCGGAGCCGGCCGCAAGACTGCCGAGCGCCGGCGCTCGCTCGCGCCGCCCGCGCCGAAGCGCCATCAAATCATCAGCCCGACCGGATGCTCGATGAAGTGCCGGAACGCGTCGATGAGCTCGGCGCCGAGCGCGCCGTCGACCACCCGGTGGTCGCACGACAGCGTCACCGCCATCTTGGTGACGAACCGGAAGCCGTCCGCGGTCTCGACCGGGCGGCGCTCGCCGGCGCCGACCGCGAGGATCGTGGCCTGCGGCGGGTTGATGATCGCCGAGAACTCGCGGATGCCGTACATGCCGAGGTTGGAGATCGCGCTCGCGCCGCCCTGATATTCGTTCGGCATGAGCTTGCGGGCCCGCGCCCGCACCGCCAGGTCCTTCATCTCGGCCGAGATCTCGATCAGCGGTTTGGTTTCGGCTTGGCGAATCAGCGGCACCATCAGGCCGCCCTCGATCGCGACCGCGATCCCGATGTCGGAATGGCGGAAACGCAGGATCCGGTCTTCCGCCCACACCGCATTGGCGGCAGGGACGCGCTGGAGCGCGAGCGCCCACGCCTTGATGACGAAATCGTTGAGCGAGAGCCGGAATGCCGGATTGCCGTCTGCGTCCTTGGCGGCGGCGGCGTTCGCTTCCTGGCGCACCTCGACGAGGCGCTCGATCGCGACGTCGGCACTGAGATAGAAATGCGGGATGGTCTGCGTGGCCTCGACCAGCCGCGCCGCGATCGTGCGCCGCATGGTGTCGAGCGGCACCTCTTCGTAGCTGCCGGGCGCATACAGCGCCTTGACCTTGGCGGCGGACGCGCCCGCGGCCGGCGGCCGCGCGCCCGCCGCGCCGCTCCCGATCGCGCTGGTGACGTCGTGCGCCAGGATGCGGCCATGCGGTCCGGATGCGGCGATGCGGGTGAGATCGATGCCGGCTTCCGCGGCCAGCCGGCGAGCCAGCGGGCTCACCGCGGTGCCGCTCGCCAGCTTCGCCGGGCCGTAATTGCGCTCCGGGCTGCGGACTTCATGGAACGGTTCGAGCGCGATCGGCCGCGGCGTCGGAGCCGGCGCGGCCATGACGGCGGCGGCTGCCGCCGGCGCACGCGCGGGAGCCCGCGGCGATGCGACCGCGGGAGCGGAGGCGGGCTTGGCGGGCGCCGCCTTCGCGGCGGCGCCGCTGGCGGAAATCACCGCCACCACGGCGCCGACCGGCGCGATCTCGCCCGCCGCGACGCGCACTTCCGCCAGGATGCCGACCTCGGTCGCCGGCACCTCCATCGACACCTTGTCGGTCTCGATCTCGAACAGATTGTCGCCCGGCGCGACCTTGTCTCCGGCCGACTTGAACCATTTGGTGATCTTGCCTTCGGCGACGGTCTCGCCGAGCTGCGGCATCAGGACGTCCATTTACACCTCGGCATCGTGCTCCGAAATTCGCCGTCATTGCGAGGAGCCCGCAGGGCGACGAAGCAATCTCGATAGCGCTCGCATGCGTGGCGGAGATTGCTTCGCTTCGCTCGCAATGACGAGTTTCTCACTTGATCCGCTCCCACACCACTTCCTGCGTGGTGCCGACCGGCCGCAGGATCAGCCGGTCGCCCGCGAACTCGTAGTTCCGCACATAATCGGCGAGCGGGCCCGGCTGCACGCTGGCCTGCCGATGATGCGTGACCGTGCCGGCGCGCTCATCGACCGTATAGGTGCCGAAATAGGCGACGTAGTCGGCGAGCGCCGACTTGGCCTCCTCGGGCGTGGGTTCGGAGCCCGCCATCTTGTTCTCCCGATCGGGCGCGATCTGCGCCGCCATGGCGCCGCTTTCGGTATAGAAGATGAACCCCTTCGGGTTGGCGCCGCGGTTCGGCCGGGGCTTGCCGTCGATCCGGGTTCCGACATAGCGCCACACGCCCACGAAGCGTCCGGCGACATCGCTTTGCATCGCCTGGCTGCGCGCGTCACTGGCGCATGAGAGCAAGAGGACGGCGAGCCCAAGCAGCATCGCGCCGCGCGCGCCGGCCCCGTGGGTGAGGATCGGGTGACGTTTCATCGCGCCGCGCGCTCACCACGTCATCGAGACGTATTGCGTCTCGAGGAACTCCATCAGTCCCTCATGGGCGCCCTCGCGGCCGAGCCCGCTCTGCTTGGTGCCGCCGAAGGGCGCCGCCGGATCGGACACCAGCCCGCGGTTGAGCCCGATCATGCCGAAGTCCAGCTTTTCCGAGACCCGCATGCCGCGGCTGAGGTCCTTGGTATAGAGATAGGCGACGAGGCCGTATTCGGTGTCGTTGGCGCGCTCCACCGCCTCGTCCTCGGACTTGAACGTCTGGATCGCCGCGACCGGACCGAAGATCTCCTCGTTCAGCAGGCTCGCGCCGTCCGGCACGTTGTCGAGCACGGTCGCCGGATAGAAATAGCCCTTGCCGTCGGGCGCGGCGCCGCCGGTCAGCACCTTCGCGCCCTTCTTCACCGCGTCGGCGACGAGCTCCTTGACCTTGTCGCGGCCCTCCGCGTTGACGAGCGGTCCGAGCGCGACGCCGTCGTCGAGCCCGTTGCCCATCTTGAGCGCCGCCATCTTGAGGGTCAGCTTCTTGGTGAACTCGTCGTGCACCTTCTCGTGCACGTAGAAGCGATTGGCGGCCGTGCAGGCCTCGCCCATGTTGCGCATTTTCGCGATCATCGCGCCGTCGATCGCCGCATCGATATCGGCGTCCTCGAACACGATGAAGGGCGCGTTGCCGCCGAGCTCCATCGCGGGCTTGACCACGTTGTCGGCGGCCTCGTGCAACAGCTTGCGGCCGACCTCGGTCGAGCCGGTGAACGACACCACGCGCACGCGCGGATCGTGCAGCATGGTGCTCACCACGGCGCCTGAGCGGCGCGACGGGATGACGTTGACGACGCCGGCCGGGACCCCGGCTTCCTCGAGCAGCGGCATCAGCGCCAGCATGGTGAGCGGCGTCTCGGAGGCGGGCTTGAGCACCACCGGGCAGCCGGCCGCGAGCGCGGGTCCGATCTTGCGGGTCGCCATCGCGGCGGGAAAGTTCCACGGCGTCACCAGCACGGCGACGCCCGCCGGCTTGTGCTGCACGAAGATGCGGGCGCCGGAGGAGGGCGCGCGCGAAACGTCGCCGACATTGCGCACGGCTTCCTCGGCATACCAGCGGAAGAACTCGGCCGCGTAGGCGACCTCGCCGCGCGAATCCGACAGCGCCTTGCCGTTCTCGAGCGTGATCAGCTTCGCCAGCCGCTCGCTCTGCGCCATGATCACCTCATAGGCCTTGCGCAGGATTTCGCCGCGCTCGCGCGGCTTGCGGCCGGCCCAGCCCGCAAAGGCATTGGACGCGGCATCCACCGCCGCCTTGGCGTCCTCGACGCTCGCGCTTGCGACCGAGGTGATCTTGTTCTCGGTCGCCGGATCGATCACGTCGAAGCGGGCGCCGTCCGAAGCCTTGCGCCATTTGCCGCCGATCCACAGATCGGTCGGAACATTCGCGAGAAGGTTTTCATACATGGGACACCTGTTGAGATATCTGTGGGATATCTAGGCTGATAGCGAGCGCCGCACCGTATCGGCGATCCGGTCGACGGTCGGCAGGACCATGTCTTCGAAAATGTCCGCGGCGGGCAGCGGCATGTGCGGCGTCGTGATCCGCACCGGCGGCCCGTCGAGGTCGTAGAACGCCTCGTCGGCAACGATCGAGACGATCTCGGCGCCCCACCCGCATAAACGTGGGTTCTCCTCGACCGTAAACAAGCGGTGGGTGCGCCCGACCGACCCCAGGATGGCCTGGGTGTCGAGCGGGACCAGCGAGCGCACGTCGATCACCTCGCAGTCGACCCCGTGCTCCGCCTTGAGCCTGTCGGCGGCCGCCAGCGCGCGCGGGACCATCAGGGCGAGCGCCAGGATGGTCGCGTCCTTGCCGGGACGCACGATCTTGGCGCTGCCAAGCGTGTCCAGGATCTCGCCGTCCGGGACCTCGCCTTTGGTGGCGTAGAGCGACTTGTGCTCGAAGAAGATCACCGGATCGGGGTCGCGCACCGCCGCCGCCATCAGGCCGATCACGTCGCGCGGGGTCGAGGGCGCCACCACCTTGAGGCCCGGGATCATCATCGCCCAGTTCTCGACGCTTTGCGAATGCTGCGCGCCGAAACGGCTGCCCGCGCCATTGCCGGTGCGGACCACCAGCGGACACTTGACCTGGCCGTTCGACATGTAGCGGCTCTTGGGGAATTCGTTCGCGATATAGTCGAAGCACACCGCGAAGAAATCCGAGAACATGATCTCGGCGATCGGCTTGAGGCCCGTCATCGCCGCCCCCATGGCGGCGCCGAGGATCGCCTGCTCGGAGATCGGCGTATCGCGCACGCGCTTGGGTCCGAACTGCTCGTAGAGCCCGACCGTCGCCTTGAACACGCCGCCGGCCTTGGCCACGTCCTCGCCGAAGAAGATGACGTCCGGGTCGCGCGCCATCTCCTGGGCGATGCCGCGCGCGACCGCATCGCGATAGGTCAGTTCCGCCATGCCCAGCCTCCATCGGCGTAGACGTCGGTGAACAATATGTCGGCGGAGGGCGGCGGCGCCGCCTTGCAGGCATCGGTGGCGGCGTCGATCATCCGCTTAACCTGCGCGTCGATCTGCGGCGACGACGTCGTCGCCGATCCCGAACTGCTTGAGCCGGGCGCGATAGATCTTGATCGGATCGCGCTCCTTCCACTTCTCGAGCTCGCCTTCGGGACGGTACTTCGCCGGATCGGCGCGCGAATGGCCGCTGTGGCGGTAGGTCATGCACTCGATGAGCGAGGGTCCCTTGCCGGCGCGCGCCCGCGTATAGGCCGCGTTGGCGGTGCGGTAGACCACGTCGGCATCGTTGCCGTCGATGACGATGCGCTCGAGCCCGTAGGCGGACGCACGGTCCGCCGCCGGATGCTCGACCGCCGTGACCTCGGAGATCGCCGTATACTCCATGTAGAGATTGTTCTCGCACACGAACACGACGGGCAGCTTCCAGATCGCCGCGAAATTCAACGCCTCGTGGAACGCGCCGATATTGGTGGTGCCGTCGCCGAAGAAGCACACCGACACGTCGTCGTCGCCCTTGTACTGCGCGCGCAGCGCCGCCCCGCAGGCGATCGGCAGATGCGCGCCGATGATCGCATAGGAACCCATCACGCCGTGCTCGACGGAGGTCAGATGCATCGAGCCGCCCTTGCCGCGCATCAGGCCGTTGTCGCGCTGCATCAGCTCGCCCAGGACCTTCTCGACCGGGACGCCGCGCGCGAGCGTATGGGCGTGCCCGCGATAGGTGCAGAAGCTCAGGTCTCCCGGCTTCATGGCGGCCGCGAAGCCGGTGGCGATCGCTTCCTGGCCGAGCGACAGATGGCTCGTCCCCTTGACCAGGTTCTGCAGGAACAAGTCGAAGGCGCGCTGCTCGGCCTCGCGCAGCTCGACCTGCATGCGATACATGCGCAGCCGCAACTCCTCGCCGATATCGTCGTTGAGTTTCGCGCGCGCCGACAGGTCGGGCGCGCGGCCTGGTTTTTTTGCCATCATTCGATCCCGCTAAGATGAGCCTTGAGGGTGGGACGTCATACTCTCTTTCGTGCGCGCCGTATCAGGCGTGACGGGAACCGTTTGTCAACCGGGTCGCGCGGACGATATCGTTGTTTTATCAGCCGCTTTTCGCGGCCGGCGGGCCGCACGATAGCAAGCCGCAGGTGCGGCCGCACCATCCAATTTCGGCCCGATTCCCGCGTTGCCCCGGGATTGTGGTCAGGATCGGGGTCCGCTGCGCCGAGTGAGGGCGCCGCGTGCCGGCGATGCATCCTTCTTGACCTCGTCCCGGGCCTCGGGCATGACCCGCCACAGCATGAAGATGACGACGATCGATAAATCTTACCTCGACCCCGATGTCATTGGCTCGGTGCAGAAGGTCCGAAGGTTCGTGCTGCTGCTTGCGGTCGCAAGCATTGGCGCGCTCTTCGTCTTCGGCGCCCCGCGGTGGTCCGCCACCGGCGAGACCGCGATCGAGTGGGCCGGCCGCGCCCTGATCGTCATCTGTATTGTCGGACGCACCTGGTGTTCGATGTATATCGGGGGCCGCAAGACCAGCCTGCTGGTGACGACGGGCCCCTACTCGGTCAGCCGCAACCCGCTCTATGTTTTTTCCATGATCGGCGCGGTCGGCGTCGGCGCCCAGATCGGCGCCGTCTCGGTCGCCGTCCTGGCCGGCATCTTTGCGTGGATCGTCCATACGCTGGTGGTGATCCAGGAAGAGCGGCTTTTGCTCGCCGCCCACGAGGACGATTTTCTGGACTATGCGGCGCGGGTGCCGCGTTTTCTGCCGCGCATGTCGGGCTGGAAGAACGTCGAGCTGAACGATGTCCGACCGCGCGCGGTGATGACGACATTCCTCGATGCCTGTATTCTCCTGGCCGCGATTCCGCTCGCCGAAATTTGCGAGCATTTCCAGCGTACCGGAGTCATTCCGGTCCTGCTCAGGCTGCCATAAAGTTCCACAGGCCTCCTCAGTCCCCGCCGGCGCCGACCGGGCCTCTCACCCGCTCGCGATGGAGCAGATAGAGCCCTGACGCGACGACGATGCCGGCCCCGGCGAGCGTCCAGCGGTTCGGCGTGTCGGCGAACACCACGTAGCCGAGCGTGATCGTCCATGCGAGCTGGCTGTACATGAACGGGGACAAGACCGATGCCGGCGCCAGCCGGTGAGCGACGATCAGCAGGTAGTGGCCGATGCTGGCGAGCGCGCCGGTCGCCAGCATCAATACGCCGACGAGGAGGCTGTCCGGTGTCGTCCAGACGGCGGCGACGACCGGCAGCATGACGACGGCGCCGACCAGATTGGAATAGAACAGCGTCGTCTCGTTCGAATCGCTGCGCGCCAGGATACGGGTCATAAGTGCGTAGACCGCGTAGCACAGCGCCCCGACGGCCGAGAGCAGCGCGGCCGGATGGATCGCGTCGAGGCCGGGCCGCGTCACGAGCAGCACGCCGAGGAAGCCGAATCCGATCGCCGCCCAGCGCCTCGGACCGACCCATTCGCCGAGCACCGGCCCGGACAGCGCGGCGACCCAGAACGGCGTCGAGAACGTGATCGCGAGCGCCTGGTCGAGCTGGAGATATTTGATTGCGAAGAAGTTCAGCGTGGTCGAGCCGAGCAGCAGGGCGGAGCGGCCGATCTGCAAGGCCGGCCGCGCGCTGCTCAGCATTCCGGGCCGGGTCAGCGGATTGGACAACACGAGGGCGAGAACGAAGCCGAAGGTGTAGCGCGCCCATACCACCTCGAGCACGTCCATGTGACGGCCGAGATATTTCGCATCCGCGTCGAGAAACGAAAAGCAGCCCACCGCCCCGCACATCAGGGCGATGCCGGTGAGGCGCGCCCGGCGTGCCTGGGCGGCGTCTGGCAGGCTGTAGCCCGGATGAAGCCCTCGGGTCTTGCCTTGGGCAAGCCCAAGGACAGGCTCCGCGCAATCCGGGTCGGATTCCGCAGGGCGGTCGCCCCGCATTTCGCCTCGCTCCATGCGGGCTACATGTGTCTAGTCCAGCGGTTCCACCTTGATGATCGAGCCGCCGTGGTTGCTGCCGACCCAGAGCACGGGCAGATTGGCCGAGGAATCGACGAAGACGCGCCGGACATTGGTCGGGCGCGGCAGCAGATACTCCACGATCTGGTCGGTCTTGGGATCGAGCCGCGCCACCTGGTCGTTCAGCATGGAGCCGGTCCACACCTCGCCGTTGCGGGCCGGCGCCACGTCATAGGGCGCGCTCCATGCGGTCGGGAGCTGCCATTCCCTGATCTTCTGGGTCGCGGGATCGAACATGGCGATGCCGTTGCCGCCGTATTCGGCGAACCACAGCCGGTTCTGCTCGTCGATGCGGCCGCGGCGCGGCCGCGAACCCGCGATCGGCGTCGGCCAGATCGTGACCTCGTTGGTCTTGGCGTTGCGCTGGCCGATGCTGGTGCCGCCGAATTCCAGCAGATAGACGTTGTTCTGCTGGTCGGTGGGCATGCCGTAGGCGCTGATCTGCTTGCCGCTGCGGTCCTTGGCCTCGCCCATGTTCTCCCACCGGCCGGTGGCGACCTCCAGGCGGTAGTGCGAATGGTCCTCCTGGTTGTTGGTCCACACCTTGCCGTCGACACTCATGTGCGACGGCGACACCATCGAGGCCTGGGTCGACGCCGATTGCCATTCCTTGGGGAACGCGAAGGCTTGCGCGGTCCTGGTCTTGCGATCGAACCGGGTGATGCCCGCCTGGTACATCATGGCGACCCAGAGATTGCCCTCGGGATCGAACTCGAGATCGAGCGAGCCTTTCGGTTGTTCCGCCTTGAGCACCGGGATCGGATAGTCGGTGACCTTGCCGGTCTTGGGATCGAGCTCGCCGACAAACTGGGAGCCGAAATCGGAGTACCAGACCTGCCCGTCCGGATCGACCACCACGTCATGGGGCTGCGCGTCTTTGCGCGGCAGATCGTATTCGGTGACGATCACGCGCGTCGAGCGGCCCTTGGGGCGCGGCAGGGTCTTGAGCGGGAATTCCCAGGTCTCGGCGTTGCTCATGTTGACCCCGGCGAGATACTCGGCCGCCGCCTTGGCGGCCGCGCCGGCGACGATCGCACGCTCGCCGCGTGGGCCCGGCAGCAAGGGTTGCGGATGGAGCGGCGTCGAGCCCGGCGAATAGCGCGACATGCGCGCAAAGACCTGCGCGAACTCCGCCGCATCGTGCGTCGAGGAGACGATGCGCTGCAGCGTGTGGCAGCCGACGCACTGGGTGAGAAACGCTTTCTGCTTGTCGGCGCCCGGCAGGCTGGCGAGCCACTCGCCGTTGGAAAGCTGGGCGGCGAGGTTCTTGGTCTTGCTGAGCTTGAGATCGGCCGTGGCGCCGGCTTGCGTGTCGACGCTCTTCGGTCCGTCCAGCTTGTAGCCGACCGCCCGGATCGCGATGGTGTAACGGCCCGGCTCCATTCTGGCGGCCGGAAAGGCGTAACGGCCCTTGTCGTCCGTGACCACCGTGGTGGTGACGGTCGAGCCGTCCCGGCGGGCGCTGACCAGCACGCCTTCCATCAGGCCTTCCTCGCTCGAGGAGACCTGGCCCGACAAGGCGGCGGCGTTTTGCGCCCGCGCGAAGCTGCCGGGTAGGCCCGCCTGCAGGAAAGCTCCACCGAGGATGACGCTCGCGACGAGCGAAATCTGCTGCAGGCGCATGGCCGACTCCCTGTGATTCACGTGCTTGAGATCGCCGTTGGTTATTCCCCACAATTACCCAATTTCGGCTCGCCGGTCCATGCGATCCAGGCTCGTTCCGCGCCGTGGCTCTCAACTCTCCCGCCGCACCGCGCTCTCATGCCAGCGCCGCAGCAGCAGGTGGGACAGCCCGGACAGCGCGAAGAAGATCACGATGCCGGTGATCGACAGCAGGATCAGGGCCGCGAACATGCGCGGGATGTTGAGCCGGTAGCCCGACTCCGCGATGCGATAGGCGAGCCCGGACCCGGCGCCCGCGGAGCCGGCCGCGATCTCGGCCACCACCGCGCCGATCAGCGAGAGCCCGCCGGCGATCCGCACCCCGCCGAGAATGTAGGGAAGCGCCGCCGGCAGCTTGAGACGAAACAGCATCTGGCCGCGCGAGGCGCCGTACAGCCGGTACAGATCCGCGAGGTTGTGATCGACCGAATTGAGGCCGAGCGTGGTGTTGGCGAGCACCGGGAAGAACGCCACGATCCACGCGCAGGCGAGCACGGCGGCCGGCTGGGGAAGGTAGATGAGCAGCAGCGGCGCGACCGCCACCACGGGCGTCACCTGCAGGATCACCGCATAGGGGTAGAACGAATATTCGATCAGCCGCGAGACATTGAACAGCACCGCGAGCCCGATGCCGCCGACGACCGCGAGGAGCAGACCCTGGAACGTCGTCACAAGGGTCGCGAGCAGCGAATCCGACAGCACGTCCCAGTCGGACACCAGCGTCTGCGCGACCAGGCCGGGACCGGGCAGCACATAGGGCGGGATTGCATAAACGAGCACCACCTCGTGCCAGAGCCAGATGCCCAGCGCCAGTGTGGCGACCGGCAGCAGAACCTGCAGCCATCGCTCGCGCGTCGATGCGCGATCCACGGCGCTCATGCGGCCTCCGCCATGGCGCGGGTGAGCGCCTGCGAGGCGATCCGGCAATAGCCGGCATACTCGGCGGAGGTGCGAAAGCTTTCGCCGCGCGGATAGGGCGCGTCGATCGCCAGCTCGGTGAACACGCGGCCCGGCCGCGGCGTCATCACCACGATGCGGCGCGACAGATAGACCGATTCGAACACCGAGTGCGTGACGAACACCACGGTCTTGCGCGAGCGCGCCGCGACAGCGCGAGAGATCGTCGTTGAGCTTGAAACGGGTGATCTCGTCGAGCGCCGCGAACGGCTCGTCCATGAGCAGAAGTTTCGGGTCGGTCACGAGCGCGCGCGCGATCGACACGCGCATCTTCATGCCGCCGGACAGCTCGCGCGGATAGGAGCTGCGGAACGACGCGAGCCCGACGCGCTCGAGCGCCGCACCGATGCGCGGCGCGGCCTCGGACGCGGGCGTGCGGCGCAAACGCAGCGGCAGGGCGACGTTGCCGGCGACCGTCGCCCACGGCATCAGGGTCGGCTCCTGGAACACGAAGCCGATGTCGTGCCGGCTCGGCGCGGCGTTGCGCGCCGCCGCCCCACGTGATCGTGCCGCCGGTGGGTTCGGCCAGCCCGGCGATCAGCCGCAGCGCCGTCGATTTGCCGCAGCCGGACGGGCCGAGCAGCGACACGAACTCGCCGGGCCGCACGTCGAGGTCGAGGCCGTCGAGCGCCTGCGTGCCGTTGGCGAAGGTCTTCGCCACGCCGTGCAGCGCCACGATGGGTGGCGGTGCCGCGACTCGGGGGGATGACGAAGAATCCGGTGGCACGATGTGATCTTTCGATTCGCCGCAAGCGGCCAACCGGAATATACCTGTCCTCGCGCTGCCCGAAACCAGAGGGGGCATCGATTCCGCGATGATTTCCGCCGACGTGGCGTATGTCGTCTCCGGGACCTGTCTCTGGGCTCCGATTTCACCGCCTTGTGTCGTGGTCGCCCGATGAACGAAAATCCGCCGGACCGGCTTTCCTCCGACCCGAGAGTCAATTCTATGACGCCGCGTTGCTCGAGAGAGGCGTCGGCATACGCTTCAACGGCGCGGAGAAGAACAATGTCGAGGAATACTGCGTCAGCGAAGGATGGATTCGCGTGCCCGCCGGCAATGCCAAGGATCGCAACGGCAATCCGATGACGATCAGGCTGAAGGGAAAGGTCGAGCCCTATTTTCGCCAGGCCACTTGAGCGCCTGGCGCAGAGGAGCGTTCATGCCCCGCTACTTCTTCAACACCCGCATCGGCGACGACCTGATGCCCGACCCGGAAGGCGTCGAATTGCGAGACCCCGATCATGCCTGGGAGATGGCCAGGGCGATGATCCGGGAGATTCTGCGCGATCAGAGCGAGCAGCTCAATCTGCTGAAAGCCGTTCTCGAGGTGACGGACCAGAGGGGCGAGGTGGTGCTGGAGTTTCCGTTTTCGGAAGCGCTTATCGCGCTGCCCGCCGATCCGCCGACCACCCACTGAGCGTGTTGCGGCGGGATCCCATTATGTGGTCGCATTTTCCACGGTGAACCGGGATGATCCCGGATCAGCGCCGCGGCAGGCCTTCGCCGGAAAATGCTCCGCATCAATTCTTCCGCCGCAGCTCCAGCCCGACCATCTTGTTGATGAAGCGCAGCGAGTAGGACTTGCGGAAATCGACGGTCGGCTTCACGACTCCGGCGCGCACCATCTTGTCGAAGAAATTCGCCATGCGGGCGTCGGTCATCGCGCCGATGCCGAGCGTTGTCGCGTCGCCCGAATCGACGATGCCGTATTCCTTCATCTTGGCGACCGAATAGGCGAGCAGCTCGTCGGTCATTTCCGGATTCTGTTTCTTGATGAGCGCGTTGCCGGCCGAATTATCGCCGTAGAGATAGTGGTACCAGCCGACGATCGAGGCGTCGACGAAGCGCTGCACCAGCTCGGGCTTGTTCTCGGTGAGATCGCGCCGGGTCTCGATCAGGGTCGAATAGCTGTTGAAGCCGTAGTCGGCGAGCAGGAAGACCTTCGGCTTGAAGCGGCCCTGCTTTTCGATCGCGTAGGGCTCCGACGTCACATAGCCCTGCATCGCGCTCAGCTTGTCGGTGAGGAACGGCTGCGCGTTGAAGGTGTAGGGCTTGACCTTGCGATTCGTCGAATTTGTAGTCGGACTTGAGCCACTGGAAATAGGTCGCGATGCCTTCCTTGGACACGAACAAAGTGAGGCGCTTGAGGTCCTCGAACTGCTCCACGCCCACGTCCGGATGGGCGATCAGCACCTGAGGGTCCTTCTGGAACATCGCGGCGACCACCAGGGTCGGCACGTTCTGCTCGACCGCGTCGAACGACTGCAGCGTATTGGCGCTCATGAAGAAGTCGAGCCGGCCGACGGCGAGCAGGATCCGGTTGTTGATCTGCGGCCCGCCCGGCACGATGGTCACGTCGAGCCCATATTTCCGGTAGGTGCCGTCGGCCAGCGCCTGGTAGAACCCGCCATGCTCGGCCTCCGCCACCCAGTTGGTGCCGAACGAGACCTTGTCGAGCGTCTGTGCGCTTGCGGCGCCGGACGCACAAAGCGCAGGTCATGGCAGCCATGATGAACGCCAAGACGCTTGCGATCGGCATCGATTCATCCTCCTGATAGGCTCGCGAGGATAGGGGAGCGGGGACCGCTTGACGAGGTCGCATGGCGATGTTGCCGAAACGTGATTGGGCCGAGATGACGTGGGAGGACTTTACCGCCTCCGATACGGCGCGCTGGATCGCGGTCCTGCCGCTGGCCGCGACCGAGCAGCACGGGCCGCATCTGCCGCTCGGCGTCGATAGCTACATCTCCGAGGCCTATCTTTCCCGCGTGCGCGCGCTCCTCCCGGCGGACTTGCCCGTGAGCTTCCTGCCGATCCAAAGGATCGGCCAGTCCGACGAGCACCTCGCATTCCCGGGCACGCTGACGTTGTCGGCCGCGACCGTGATCCGCGCATGGACCGAGATCGGCGAAAGCGTGTCGCGGGCCGGCGTCAAGAAGCTCGTGCTGGTCACCAGCCACGGCGGCAATGTGGCCGCCATGGAGATCGTCGCGCGCGATCTGCGGGTGCGCCTCGGCATGCTCGCCGTCACCGTGGGCTGGCATCGCTTCGGCTACCCGGACGGCGCGTTCGGGGCCGACGAGCGCCGGCATGGCATCCATGGCGGCGACATCGAGACCTCGCTGATGCTGGCCGGCACAAAGCCGACACGGTCCGCATGGAAAAGGCGGAGCCGGCCGTGCCGGTCACGGTCGAGATGGAACGGGAATTCAAATGGCTCGGGGCCTTCCGTCCGGCCGGCTTCGGCTGGATGACGCAGGACCTCCACCCCTCGGGCGCGGTCGGCGACGCCAGCGCGGCGACCGCCGGACGGGGCGAGGCGGCGCTCGCGCACGGAGCGAAGGGCTTTGTGGAACTGCTGAGGGAAGTCGGATCGCTTCGATCTGGGGCGGCTGAAGAAAGGCCCGCGGCCATCGGTGTGACGACGCCGCCATTGATATCATTGATGTTTTCCAGCCGGCGTCGCGCGGGAATCCCCGCCGAGTGGGACCGGCTAGCGGGTCGGCGGCTGGCCCCGCAGCGGCCGCATGGACACGCCGCTGATGTAATACTATAACATTCATCGTCGCGGTTCCGGCAGGCCATCCGTTCATGACGCACCAGCAGCACCACCATCATCATCCCGGCGGCGCCCACCCGGCGGCGGCGATCGCGCCGTCGCTGTTGCGGCTGTCGGCGGCCGAGCGTCTCGCCGGCGCCGCGGTCGTGATCGCGCTCCTGTGGGGCGCGGTGTTGTGGGCGATGGCGTGAGCGCAACGCCATGACGGCGCAGGTGCGATTCCGCGATCTGACGCTGGGCTACGACCGCCATCCGGCCGTGCACCATCTCGACGGCGAGGTTGCGCGCGGCGCCCTGATGGCGGTGGTCGGGCCGAACGGCGCCGGCAAGTCGACCCTGTTCAAGGGCATCGTCGGCATGCTGTCGCCGCTCGCCGGCAGGATCGACCTGTGCGGGCTGAAGACCCGCGACATCGCCTATCTGCCGCAGGCGGCGGAGCTCGACCGTTCGTTCCCGATCAACGTCTACGATCTGGTCGCGATGGGCCTGTGGCGCCAGACCGGCCTGCTCGGCGGCGTCGGCGCCAAGGAGCGCGATCAGATTCATCACGCCATCGCGGCGGTCGGCCTGACCGGCTTCGAGTCGCGGCCGATCGGCACGCTGTCCGGCGGGCAGATGCAGCGCGTCCTGTTCGCGCGCCTGCTGCTGCAGGATGCGCGCCTGATCGTGCTCGACGAGCCCTTCAACTCCATCGACACCAGGACCGCGGCCGATCTGTTCGATCTCGTCCGCCGCTGGCACGCCGAGGAGCGCACCGTGGTGGCGGCGCTGCATGACCTCGATCTGGTGAAGGCGAATTTTCCCGACGTGCTGCTGCTGGCGCGCGAGCCGGTCGCCTGGGGCGCCGCCGCCGAGGTGCTCACCCCCGACAACCTCCTGAAAGCGCGCCGCATGTGCGAGGCCTTCGACGAGGCGGCGGCGGAGTGCGCGGCGTGACGGCCGGCGGCTGCTGAGATGCTCTACGATTACGTCATCGCGCCCTTCGTCGAGTTCGAGTTCATGCGCCGCGCGTTCGTCGGCGCGCTGGCGCTGGCGCTCGGAGCCGGCCCGGTCGGCGTGTTCCTGATGCTGCGGCGCATGAGCCTGATGGGCGACGCCATGTCGCACGCGATCCTGCCGGGCGCGGCGATCGGTTTTCTGCTGTCGGGCCTGAGCCTGTTCGCCATGACGGCGGGCGGCCTGATCGCCGGCTTCGTGGTGGCGGTGCTGGCGGGCCTGGTCGCGCGCACGACGGAATTGAAGGAGGACGCGTCGCTTGCCGCCTTCTTCCTGCTGTCGCTCGCGGTCGGCGTCACCATCGTGTCGGTGCGCGGCAGCAATATCGATCTGCTGCATTTCCTGTTCGGCAGCGTGCTCGCGCTCGACGATCCGACCCTCATGCTGATCACCGCGATCACGTCGGTGTCGCTCGTCGTGCTGGCGTTGATCTGGCGGCCACTGGTGCTCGAATGCGTCGACCCGAGCTTCCTGCGCTCGGTGAGCCGGGCCGGCGCGCCGGCGCATATCGCGTTCCTGGCTCTCGTGGTGATGAACCTGGTCGGCGGATTTCACGCGCTCGGCACGCTGCTCGCGGTCGGCCTGATGATGCTGCCGGCGGCGGTCGCCAGTTTCTGGGCGCGCGACATCACGGCGATGATCGTCGTCGCGGTCGCGCAGCGGCATCGTTTCCGGATTCGCCGGCCTGCTGGTGTCCTTCCATACCGGCGTGCCGGCGGGCCCCGCGATCATCCTGACCGCCGGCGTCCTCTATGTCGGCTCGGTGATGTTCGGCCGCGTCGGCGGGCTGGCGCGGCATCTGTTGCCGAGACGCCACCTCGAAGCTTGAGCCCGAGGGGTCGATGACCGCCAGACGTGCCGCGTTCGTCCTGCTGGCGGCCCTCGTCGCGGCCGCTCCGGCCGCCGCGCAGGACAAGCTCCGGTCGTCGCGACCTTCTCGATCCTCGGCGATCTCGTGAAGAACGTCGGCGGCGATCGCGTGGAGGTCGCAACCCTGGTCGGACCGAACGGCAATGCCCATGTGTATGAGCCGTCGCCGGCCGACTCCAGGCGGGTCGCGGACGCCAGCGTCGTGTTCATGAACGGGCTCGGATTCGAGGGGTGGCTCGACCGCCTGGTCGAGGCCTCGGGCACGCAAGGCGGCGATCGTGGTCGCGAGCACGGGCATCATTCCGCGCCGCAGCGCGAGCGAGGCCCACCATGACGACGACAAGACCGACCCGCATGCCTGGCAATCGGTCGCGAACGCCAGGGTCTACGTGGCCAATATCCGCGACGCGCTGATCGCGGCCGATCCGGCCGGCCGAGGCGTCTACGCGGCCAATGCCGCTGCGTATCTGGCCAGGCTCGATGCGCTGGACAAGGAGGTGAAGGACGTCGTGGCGGGGATTGCGGCCGACCGGCGCCGGGTCATCACCAGCCACGATGCGTTCGGCTATTTCCAGGACGCCTATGGGATCGCCTTCACGGCGCCGCAGGGCGTGTCGAGCGAGGCCGAGGCGTCGGCGAAAGACGTCGCCCGCATCATCACCCAGATCAGGACAGAGCGGATATCCGCGCTCTTCCTGGAGAACGTCACCGACCCGCGCCTGGTGAAGCTGATCGCGACGGAGACCGGCGCCAAGCATCGGCGGGACGCTCTATTCCGATGCGCTGACCGACGCGACCGGAGCCGCGCCGACCTATATCGACCTGATCCGGCACAATGTGCGGCAGCTGGCGGCGGCGCTGGGGAGTTAGGCGCGGCCCTGCCGCGTCATCGTCCGCGTCAGCGGACGATCCAGTAATCCCGGACCTCGCAAGAATGCCCAGCCGTGCATTACGTCACGCTTGGTGTGTAATCGGTGTCTATTTCACGCCCCCCAGGGTCGCGAGCAGCCGCGACTTGTCGGCGACGTCGAGGTCGAGGCTCTTGGCGAAGCTCGCGCCGTCCGCATAGTAGTCGTCGGGCTGGAAGACGCTGCGCGCCAGCTTGGCGTACATCTCGCCCTGCGCGGCCGCCTTGCAGGCATCGGCGAGCTTGCGCTTGACCTCCGCGGTAATTCCGGCCGGCGCCGACAGGCCGCCGAAGCTCGACGGCGCGACCGCGAAACCCTGCTCCTTCACGGTCGGCGTGTCGGGGGTCGACGGGTTTCGTTGATTCGCAAAGACGCCGAGAATGCGCAGCCCGCTGCCGGCGGCCGAGCTCAGCACCACCGCGCCGAAATCGACCTGGCCGCCCAGCACCTGCTGCATCACGTCGGCGTCGCCCTTGAACGGGATGGCGTTGAACTCGACCCGGGCGGTTTGCGAGAATTCGATCATGGCGAGATGCGGGATCGAGGCGACGCCGAGATGGGCGTAGTTGATTGCGCCGGGCTTCTGCTTGGCGGCGGCCACCAGGTCGCCGACCGACCGGAACGGCGAATCGGGTTTCACCACCATGACCATCTCGTTCTTGAAGGTCTGGCAGATCGGCTCGAACGACTTGTGGTCGTAGCCGACCTGCTTGTTCGTGAGCGGCAGCACCGTCATCGACACCGCGGCCGTGAACAGCAGCGAATAGCCGTCGGGCGCCGCGCGCGCGACCGCTGCGGTTGCCGATCGCGCCGGTCGCACCCGCCTTGTTGACCACCAGGACGCGCTGGCCGAGCTGTTGGGTGAGGCCCTCGGCGAGCGCGCGACCCAGCACGTCGGTGACCGCACCGGGCGAGAACGGGACGGTGATCTCGATCGGGCGGTCCGGATAGCTCTGTGCGCCCGCGCTCGTGGCGAGCCACGCGCTGATTAGCGTGGCCGCGCCAGCAAGCGCCGCGAACATCCCCTTGCGGTATCCCATCCTGGCCCCTCCCGAGACTGCGGTCTCTTGCGCCGCGATATTGCATGGCCGCCGGGCATGCCACCAGGCCCGACAGGTAGGCAAATCGTCCCGCGTCCGCTAGATTTGTCACCATGAGCACCCATCAACACGATGACCATCACGAACACGGCTCCGAGCTCAGCGAGATGCAGCTCCGCGTGCGTGCGCTCGAGACCGTCCTGACCGAGAAGGGCTATGTCGACCCCAAGGCGCTCGATCTCATCATCGAGGCCTACGAGACCAAGATCGGCCCGCATATCGGCGCGCGCGTCGTCGCCAAGGCCTGGAGCGATCCCGACTTCAAGCGCCGTCTGCTGCAGGACGGGTCCGCCGCGATCGCAACGCTGGGTCACGCGAGTCGCGTCGGCGACCACCTGGTGGCGGTCGAGAATACGCCGCAGGTTCACAACATGGTCGTGTGCACGCTGTGCTCCTGCTATCCGTGGGAGATGCTCGGTCTGCCGCCGGTCTGGTACAAGGCGGCGCCCTATCGGTCGCGCGCCGTCAAGGATCCGCGCGGGGTGCTGGCCGATTTCGGGGTCGCGCTGCCGAAGGGCACCGACATCCGGGTCTGGGATTCGACCGCGGAGACGCGCTTCCTGGTGCTGCCGATGCGGCCCGCCGGCACCGAGGGATGGAACGAAGAGCGGCTGGCCGAGCTCGTCACCCGCGATTCGATGATCGGCACCGGCCTGGCGAAGCAGCCCGCGGAGGCGGCCCGATGAACGGCGTCCACGACATGGGCGGCATGGACGGGTTCGGCAAGGTCGAGCCCGAGCCGAACGAGCCGGTGTTCCACGCCGCGTGGGAGGCGCGCGTCATGGCGATGAACCGCGCCATGGGGGCGACCGGCGCCTGGAACATCGACATGTCGCGGTTCTCGCGCGAGGTGCTTCCCCCGCACGTCTATCTTGGGAGCACCTATTATCAGAAATGGTTCCTCGGCCTCCGGCAGATGCTGCTCGACCGCGCGCTGATCGACGCCGACGAGGTCGCGTCCGGGCATGCGATGCGTCCCGGCAAGCCGTTGAAACGCGGCCCGTTCACCGTGGCGGACGTCGTTCGCGTGATGACGCGCGGTTCGTTCAGCCGGCCCGCACCGGCGGCCGCGCGCTTCAAGCCGGGCGATCGCGTCCGCGCCAAGAACATCCATCCGGCGACGCATACGCGGCTGCCGCGCTATGTGCGCGGCCATGCCGGGGTGATCGAGCGCACGCACGGGTGCCACGTCTTCCCCGACTCGGCCGCGACCGGTCAGGGCGAGAACCCGCAATGGCTCTACACGGTGCGCTTCGAGAGCCAGGAACTGTGGGGGCCGGACGCCGACCCGACCGTGAAAATCTCGGTCGACGCGTTCGAGCCCTATCTCGACCCGGCATGACCGTCGATTCCGCCGCCGCGCGCCGCGCCACGCAGGCCGTGCCGGGCATCCCATGCGATGCCGAGGGTCCGGTCTTCCGCGAGCCATGGGAGGCGCAAGCCTTCGCGATGGCGCTCGCGCTGCATGAGCGCCGGCTGTTCACCTGGCCCGAATGGGCGGCGACGCTCGCCGACGAGATCAAGCGCGCCCAGCAGGCGGGCGATCCCGACACCGGCGAGACCTACTATCACCACTGGCTCGCTGCGCTCGAACGGCTGGTCGCCCGCAAGGGCGTCGCCACCGCGGAGACGCTCGCACGCTACCACGACGCCTGGGATCACGCCGCCGACCGCACGCCGCACGGCCAGCCGATCGCGCTCAGACCCGACGACTTCCGTTGACTTGATTTTTCGTGCCGCGCGGGCCGCGCTTTGTCCATCGGGGTGGGCCGCGCCCTCCCGGCGTCGATCCGGGCGCCGGTTGAACGGGACCGCGTTCGATGCCACGATCGCAGCGCCCTGCAATCCGACACGCCGGGGACCCGCCATGCAGACGGACGACTCGCTTGCCCGCCGGACAATTCTCAAAGGCGCCGCGGCCTTCACCGCCGCCGGCGCGCTCGCGCTCGACCAGGCCCATGCACAGCAGGCGGTGCCCAATTCCGCCGGCAGCGAGCGGCCGAAGCTCACGGCGCCGGCGAATGCCTGCGATTGCCATATGCATATCTACGATGCGGCGCGTTTCCCGCCGGTGCGCCCGGAATCGCGCATGCAGGCCAACGCCAGCGTGGCGGACTACCGGCTGCTGCAGCAACGCAACGGCACCAGCCGCGTCGTGATCGTGACGCCGGCGGTGTACGCCACCGACAACCGCGTCACCCTCGATGCCGTCGGCCAGCTCGGCGCCAATGCGCGCGGCGTCGCCGTCATCCACCCCACCATCACCGATGCCGAGCTCAAGGTCCTGGCGGATGGCGGCATTCGCGGCATCCGCTTCACCCAGTTTGACCCCGCAACCGCGACCACGACGATCGACATGATCGAGCCGCTGTCGCGGCGGGTCAACGAGCTCGGCTGGCACGTGCAGATTCACATGCGGGGCGACCAGATCGTCGAGGCCGAAAGCCTGTGGCGGCGGCTGCCGTCGCCGATCGTGTTCGATCACATCGGACGCCTGCCGCAGCCGGCCGGCACCGACTTCCCGGCCTTCGGCATCATTCGACGGCTGATCGACCAGGGCCGCACCTGGGTCAAGATTTCGGGAGCCTATCTCGACACCAAGGTCGGGCCGCCGAGTTACGCCGACGTGACGAAGGTCGCCCAGGCCTTCGTGCAGGCAGCGCCCGAGCGGATGGTGTGGGGCAGCGACTGGCCGCACCCGACCGAGAAGGAAAAGCCGAACGACGCTGTGCTGTTCGACCTCTTGTCCGAATGGGCACCCGACGTGGCGACGCGCCATCGCGTCCTCGTCACCAATCCGGAAACGCTGTACGGCTTCGCCAAGTCGGCTTGAGCCAAGTCGGCTTGAGCCAAGTCGGCTTGAGCGCAGTCCACTCGAGCCACGGCGAGCTGATGGCGGTATTGGACCACACGTGTCCGGCCTTGGGGCCGGCGGAGGATGAAGCCATGCATATCGAACCCTGCGGAGCGCGCGCGACGCGCCGGATGTCGGCCGAATCGTTCACCGGCACCGTGTTCCAGGACCCGATCATCGAGGCCCCGGCGCCCGCGCGCGTGCGGTCGGCGCGGGTGAGCTTCGAGCCCGGCGCGCGCACGGCGTGGCACACGCATCCGCTGGGCCAGACCTTGTATGTGGTCGCCGGAACCGGGCGGGTCCAGCTCTGGGGCGGGCCGGTGCGCGAGATCCGCGCCGGCGACACCGTGTGGATCGCTCCCGGCGAAAAGCATTGGCATGGGGCCGCCCCCACCACCACGATGGTTCATATCGCGATGCAGGAAGCACTCGACGGCAACCATGTCGCCTGGCTCGAGCACGTGACGGATGCGCAGTATACGGCTGCGGTCGGAACGTAGATCGACGTGAGCCTGGCGCGGGCGCTCACACGCCCGCGGCGCCGCCGTCGGCGCGCGGGTCATGGGCGCCTTCGAGCGTGCCGTCGGGATGCAGCACCACCGCGCCGGCGTGACCCATCGTGTCTGAATAAGCCTCCGGCAGCACCTCGACGTCGTGGCCGGCCGACCGCATGCGCTCGATCAGGCCACCGTCGAAGCGCGACTCCATCCGCAAGTTGGCGTGGGGCGAGCCCCAGGTGCGGCCCAGCAGCCAGCGCGGGGCGTCGATCGCCTGCTCGAGCGGCTGGCCGTAGAGCACGTGGCGGGTGAACAGCGCGGCTTGCGACTGCGGCTGGCCGTCGCCCCCCATGGTGCCGTAGGCGATCACGCGGCCGTCCTTGAGGGCGGCGAGCGCGGGATTGAGCGTGTGGAACGGCAGGCGGCCGGGCGCCAGCGCATTGAGGGCGCCGGGGTCGAGCGCGAAGCTCGCGCCGCGGTTCTGCATCAGGACGCCGGTTGCCGGCAGCACGCAACCGGAGCCGAACTCCCAATAGAGCGACTGAATGTAGGACACCGCGAGGCCGTCGTGGTCGGCGGCGCCCATCCAGATGGTGTCGCCCGCGCCCGCGGGAGCGGGCCAGCGCGCCGCCTTGCGGGGGTCGATCTTTTGCGCTTCGGCGTCGAGGAAGGCGCGGTCGAGAAACCGCGCGGGCGGGGCGGGAAGCGCAGCCGGATCGGTGATGATGCGGTCGCGCACCCGGAACGCCCGTTTGGTCGCTTCCACCAGCCCGTGGATGTGCTCGAAGCTCTCCGCCTGCCCGGCCCGCAGGCGCTCGAACAGCGCGAGGATCATCAACGAGGCGAGGCCCTGGGTGGGCGGCGGAGTGTTGTAGAGGGTGCCGACGCCAAGGATGACGGTCAGCGGCTCGGCGACGGTCGCGCGGTACTGCGCGAGGTCGGCCCGCGTCACCGGGCTGCCGATGCGTTCGAGATCGGCGGCGAGCTCGTGGCCGACATCGCCGCGATAGAAATCGTCGAGCCCCGCATGGGCAAGCTGGTCGAGGGTCGCGGCGAGCGCCGCCTGCTGGAGTGTCGTGCCGGCCTCCGGCGGCTTGCCGTCGACCAGGAAGGTTCGGGCGAAGCCCGGAACGTCCTTGAGCTCGGCAATCTTTTCGGCCGTGAGGCGGGCTTGGCTGCGCGTCACCTGGTAGCCGTCGCGTGCGTGGCGGATCGCGTCGCCGAGCAGAACGTCGAGCGGCAGACGGCCGCCCTGGGCCTTGGCGAGCTCGAGCGCGAGCGCCCAGCCGCCGACGGCGCCCGGCACGGTGAGGGCCGCGAGCGGCCCGCGCGCCGGGATCGCGTCGTGGCCGGCATAGAGTTCGGGGCGGGCGCGGGCGCCGGCCCGGCCGGCCGCCATCAGGGCGCGCACGCGGCCCGCGCGCTCGCGCACCAGCCAGAAGCCGTCGCCGCCGATATGGTTCATGTGCGGATAGACCGCCGCGATGGTGGCCGCCATCGCCACCATGGCCTCGATCGCATTGCCGCCATCGGCCAGCACGGCCCGGCCCGCCGCGGCGGCGGCGTGGTGAGGAGCGGTGGCGACGCCGCGGCGATGTCCGGCGGTGTGGAGATCCATGGTCACGAGGCCGTGGCGGCTGCCGTGAGCCCGCGCCGCCTGAGGAGCGCCTCCGCGGTCGGCAGCCGGCCGCGGAACGCCGTATAGGCGTCGTCGGGCGCGCGCGAACCGCCGGCCGAATAGACATAACGGTAGAGCCGCTCGGCGGTCGCGCGATCGAACACGTCTCCGGTCTCCTCGAAAGCGTTGAACGCGTCGGCGTCCAAGACCTCCGACCACATATAGCTGTAATAGGCCGCCGAATAGTGGTCGCCCGCGAAGACGTGGCTGAAATGCGGCGAGCGGTGCCGCATCACGATCTCCTCCGGCATGCCGATGCGGTCGAGCGCCGCGCGCTCGAACGCCGCCGCGTCGAGATCATCGGCCTTCTCGAGCGAGTGAAAATCGAGATCGACGATCGCGGAGGCGACGTACTCGACCGTCATGAAGCCCTGATTGAAGGTGCGCGCGGCCCGCAGCTTGGCGATCAGCGCATCCGGCATCGGCTCGCCGGTGCGGTCATGGGTCGCGAAGGATTTGAGGATCTCGGGCGGCTCCAGCCAGTGCTCGTAGAGCTGGGAGGGCAGCTCGACGAAATCGGTCGCCACCCCGGTCCCCGAGATCAGCGGGTAGGTCACGTCCGACAGCAGCGCATGCAGCGCGTGCCCGAACTCGTGGAACAGCGTGCGCGCGTCGTCGAAGCTGATCAGCACCGGCGCGCCGTCCTGACCCTTGGAGAAGTTCATGACGTTGAACACCAGCGGGCGGACCTCGCCGTCGAGCTTGTCCTGCTCGCGCAGGGTCGTCATCCAGGCCCCGCTGCGCTTGGACGGCCGGGCGAAATAGTCGCCGAAGAACAGGCCGAGATGACGTCCGTCCGCGGCCCGCACCTCCCAGACCCGCACGTCGGGATGCCAGACCGGCACGTCGTTTCGCGGCGTGGCCGTGAGCCCGAACAGCCGCCGCGCGGTCTCGAAGGCCGCCGCGATGATTCGGTCGAGCCGCAGATAGGGCTCGATCTCGCCCTCGTCGAGGTCGCAGCGTTCCTTGCGCAGCTTTTCGGCGTAGTAGCGCCAGTCCCAGGCCGCGAGCGCGAAGTTGCCGCCCTCGGCGCGAATCATCTCCTGCATGGCGTCGCGGTCGGCGAGCGCGCGCAGGCGGGCCGGCGTCCAGACCTTCGCCAGGAGGGCGCGCGCGGCCGCGGGCGTCTTGGCCATGGCGTCGTCGAGCCGGTAATGGGCCAAGGTCGGATAGCCGAGGAGGCGCGCCTTCTCGGCGCGCAACCGCACCATC
This sequence comes from uncultured Pseudomonadota bacterium, assembly GCA_963791155.1. Lineage (GTDB taxonomy): Bacteria > Pseudomonadota > Alphaproteobacteria > Rhizobiales > Xanthobacteraceae > JAVDCA01. The sequence goes on along the minus strand of CAWBRI010000018.1, from coordinate 582,838 downwards.
TCGGCGATGATCGCCTTGTTGTCGGTCGCTCCGCCCTCGCCGCGGGCGATCCAGGCCCGGAAGGCCTTCTCGCGCAGGTCGCGCCGCCGCGAGAATTGCAGGAACGGCTCGACGCTCGAGCGCGACAGGGTGACCGCGCCGGGGCTCGCGCAGGCCGCGCTCCCGCGCGGCGGCGCGGGCCGCAGCGGCGACGTGCTCGGGCAGGCCGGCAAGGTCATCCGCCGCGTCGAGCGGCACGTGTAGGCCTGCTCGTCGGCCAGCACGTGCTGGCTGAACGCCGTGCCGAGCGTGGCCAGCCGCTCGCCGATCTCCGCGAGCCGCCCGCGTGCCGCCGCGTCGAGGCCGGCGCCGGCACGGCGGAACGTGACGAAGTACCGCTCCAGCACCCGCGCCTGCTCGGCGGTGAGCCCGCGCTGGTCGCGCCGGAGCGCCTCGATCCGGCGAAACAGCGCCTGGTTCATGTAGATGGCGTCCCAATGCGCGGCGAGGCGCGGCGCCATCTCGCGCTCGACGCCGAGCAGGGCGTCGTTGGTGTGGGCGCCGGCGAGCGCGAAGAACGCCGCCGACACCCGCGCCAGCGTCCGGCCCGAGCGCTCGAGCGCCGCGATGGTGTTGTCGAAGGTCGGCGCGGCCGCCTGCGCGGCGATCGCCGCGACCTCGCCCCGATGCTGGGCGAACGCCGTGTCGAAGGCCGGGCCGAAGTGCTCCGGGCGGATCGTGGCGAACGGCGGCACCCCGAACGGCGCCTCCCAATCGGCGAGGAGCGGGTTGTCGCGCTGCGCCGGAGGCGTTGAGGCGGCTTCGGTCATGGGTGATCCCGGGCATCGGGCCGCATGTTGCGCCGCGACTTGTCGGGCTTGATTGCAGCGCCCATTTCGTGGAGATTGCGGCGGCAAACAGGACTTAAGCCATGTTGGACGTTGCTTCAACCAAGGGCCCACGCCGAATCTTGTGGCAGAACGTGTCGACCGTGCTGAGCGCCGCGATCCTGATCAGCGCCGAGGTGTTCGGCGCGGCCTTCGCGGGCGGCTGGGCGCTCGCCAATCTGTTCGGGCTCGGCGACTACGGCGTCTATGCGCTGCAGATCGCTGTTCTTCGTCGTCGGCGTCGTCGTGATGGTGCGCTTCGTGCGCAACGGCATGCGGGTCGAGCCGTTCACGGCGCGCGACTGAGGCTTCGGCGACTCGCCGAGCGAGCCGACTTGAACGCGACGTTAATGATCCCGAAACCTTTTCGTTCGAGTTGGCGAAAAAACTTTTCCACGTGGCGCGATTTTTTCTTGCAGCGCGGGAACGAATTCACTTATTTGCAGATTGCCCAATTTCGCACGTGCCTGTGGCCGTGTGTCGGTCGGTGGGCATCCGGACAAGAGGCCGGACAGCCGCCCGGAGTGAGACCGCCAAGACGGTAACGTCTGCGGTCGTTTGCAGCTCCGAACACTTGACCGGCAGCCGGAGGCGAAACCGGCGCACCTCGTTCTCCACGGGGGACGCGGCTTAAAGCAACGACGGAGCGGGCTTTTTTGGTCTCTGCCGGTTCTCCACCGATCGGCTCGGGTTACCGAAGAGGCTTGTTCATCATTGCCGGGCGTGCGGATCGGGGATCTCCCCAATCCAATCCAAGGCAGCATCGGTCGGGTTCCAGAGTCCCGGCATCGGCGCGTCCCCATCGCGGGTCGGAGCGACCTCGAAAACCCGCATCACATCGGGCGGTTTCCGCCCCCTGAGCCGTGGGGAGAGCGCCATGACCGAGCGCATCCGCGAATTCCTGCGCAATCGCGCGCGAGGAGACGACGCCCTTGCCTCGTCGTCGATCTCGACGTCGTTCGCGACAACTACCAGGCCTTCGCCAAGGCGCTGCCCGACACGCGGGTGTTCTATGCCGTGAAGGCCAACCCGGCGCCGGAGGTGCTGTCGCTGCTGGCCAAGCTCGGCTCCTGCTTCGACACCGCCTCGGTCGCCGAGATCGAGATGGTGCTCGCGGCCGGCGCGCGCGCCCGACCGCATCTCCTACGGCAACACCATCAAGAAGGAGCGCGACATCGCGCGCGCCTATGCGCTCGGCGTGCGGCTCTTCGCGGTCGACTGCAAGGCCGAGGTCGAGAAGATCGCCCGCGCCGCGCCCGGCTCGAAGGTGTTCTGCCGCATCCTGTCCGACTGCGTCGGGCGCCGAATGGCCGCTGTCGCGCAAGTTCGGCTGCGAGCCCGCGATGGCGGTCGACGTGCTGGAGCACGCCCACCGGCTCGGGCTCGAGGCGCATGGCGTGTCGTTCCATGTCGGCTCGCAGCAGCGCAACACCCAGGCCTGGGACCGGGCGCTCGCCTCGGCGGCCGTCATCTTCCGCGAGTGCGCGCGAGCGCGGCATCAACCTCGTCGATGGTCAATCTCGGCGGCGGCTTCCCGACCAAGTACCTGAAGAACGTGCCGACGGTGAAGACCTACGGCACGGCGATCTTCCGGGCGCTGCGCAAGCACTTCGGCAACCGCATCCCGGAGACCATCATCGAGCCGGGCCGCGGCATGGTCGGCAATGCCGGCGTGATCGAGGCGGAGGTCGTGCTGGTCTCGAAGAAGAGCGAGAGCGACGACGTGCGCTGGGTCTATCTCGACATCGGCAAGTTCGGCGGCCTCGCCGAGACGATGGACGAGTCGATCCGCTACCCGATCCGCACGCCGCGCGACGGCGACGAGGTCGGCGCCCTGCGTGCTCGCCGGCCCGACCTGCGACTCGGTCGACGTGCTGTACGAGAAGGAGCCCTATCCGCTGCCGGTCAGTCTCGAGATCGGCGACAAGGTGCTGATCGAGGGCACCGGCGCCTATACGGCGACCTACTCGGCGGTCGCCTTCAACGGCTTCCCGCCGCTGAAGACCTATCACATCTGAGGCCCGCGCCCGCGCGTGGTGCGACGCGCGCCGCCAAACGATCGGGTTCCGTGCCGGATTTCCGGCCCGGAGCCTGGCTCCCCCAATTCTCCGATATGAGACCCGACGCGGCGCCAGGGCGCTGCGCCGTGTCGGTGGTGCGAGGTCGCTCATGATCACCATCCGTCCGGAAAAGCCGGCCGACGTCGCGGCGCGCGAGAGCGCTGCTCGACGTCGCCTTCGGCGGCTGCCGGTTCGCCAAGACGCTCCGAGCGGCTGCGCGAGGGCCGCTGCCGGCAGCCGGCCTCTCGTTCGTCGCGTGCGAGCACGGCCGCCTGATCGGCACGGTGCGCCTGTGGCACGTGTCGGCGGGTGCGGGCCGGCCGGCGCTGCTGCTCGGCCCGCTCGCGGTCGATCCCGATTGCCGCCGGCCGCGGCATCGGCGCGGCGCTTGATGCGGCGGGCGATCCGCGCGGCGCGCGCGGCGCGGCCACGGCGCCGTCCTGCTGGTCGGCGACGCCGCCTATTATGGCCGCTTCGGCTTTTCGGCGGCCGAGACCGGCGCGCTGTCGATGCCCGGGCCCGTACGAGCGCGACCGGCTGCTGGCGCTCGAGCTCGCGCCCGGCGCGCTCGAGGGCGCGCGCGGTCTCATCGCGCGACCGGCCGGTGCCCGACGGCTCGTCGGGCCGCGCCGGCGGCCGACGTCGGCGGTGCCCACAGGCCGCTTGATTGCAGCTGACGCCTTCCCGTCGGCGCCGTCGCGAGCGATAAGCGTGCGGCGCCTTCGTTGTTCTCCGCCCGCGCCTTCGCCGGATTCTCCCGTTCCCGGACTCCTTGGAGACCGAACCGATGACCACCTGGCCCGTGCACGGCCGCATCGACGGGCCCATCGTGATGATCGGCTTCGGCTCGATCGGCAAAGGCACGCTGCCGCTGATCGAGCGCCATTTCGCCTACGACAAGGCGCGGCTTCGTCGTCATCGATCCCGAGGACAAGGACCGCAAGCTGCTCGACGAGCGCGGCATCCGCTTCATCCACCAGGCGGTGACGCGGGAGAACTACCGCCATCTGCTCGGCGCCGCTGCTGACCGCGGGCGGCGGCCAGGGCTTCTGCGTCAACCTGTCGGTCGACACCTCCTCGCTCGACATCATGGAGCTCTGCAACGAGATCGGCGCGCTCTACATCGACACCGTCGATCGAGCCGTGGGCCGGGCTTCTACTTCGACGCCAAGCTCGGGCCGGAGGCGCGCTCCAACTACGCGCTGCGCGAGAGCGATGCTGGCGGCCAAGCGCGCGCGCAAGCCCGGCGGCACCACGGCGGTCTCCTGCTGCGGCGCCAATCCCGGCATGGTGTCGTGGTTCGTCAAGCAGGCGCTGCTCAACGTCGCGGCGCGATCTCGGCGTCAAGTTCGCCGAGCCGAAGACCCGCGAGGAGTGGGGCCGGCTCGCCAAGAAGGTCGGCGTCAAGGGCATCCACATCGCCGAGCGCGACACCCAGCGCGCCAAGAGCCCCAAGCCGCATGGACGTCTTCGTCAACACCTGGTCGGTCGAGGGCTTCCTGTCGGAGGGCATGCAGCCGGCCGAGCTCGGCTGGGGCACGCACGAGACGTGGATGCCGGACAATGGCCGCAAGCACAAGACCGGCTGCGGCGCGGCGATCTATCTGCTGCAGCCCGGCGCCAACACGCGCGTGCGCTCGTGGACGCCGACGCGCGCGGGCAGTACGGCTTCCTGGTCACCCACAACGAGTCGATCTCGATCGCCGACTACTTCACGCTGCGCGACGGCGGCAAGGTCGTCTACCGGCCGACCTGCCACTACGCCTATCACCCGTGCAACGACGCGGTGCTGTCGCTGCACGAGCTGTTCGGCCGCGCCGGCGCGGCGCCAGGACGAGCATCATCATTCTCGACGAGCACGAGATCGTCGACGGCATCGACGAGCTCGGCGTGCTGCTCTACGGCCACGGCAAGAACGCCTACTGGTACGGCTCGCAGCTCTCGATCGACGAGACGCGCGCCGATCGCGCCCTATCAGAACGCGACCGGCCTGCAGGTGACCTCGGCGGTGCTCGCCGGCATGGTGTGGGCGCTGGAGAATCCGAAGGCCGGCATCGTCGAGGCCGACGAGATGGACTTCCGCCGCTGCCTCGAGGTGCAGATGCCCTATCTCGGCCCGGTCATCGGCCACTACACCGACTGGACGCCGCTCGACCGACCGGCCGGGCCTGTTCCCCGAGGACATCGACCGCGACGATCCCTGGCAGTTCCGCAACGTGCTGGTGCGGTGATCGCGGCGGCAGACCGAAACACCGATACGGGCGGCACGCCGCCGCCCGTATCGGGACTCAAACGACGAGCGTCTCGCTATTTTCGTTCCTCATGCGGACCGCCGCGCGGCGCCGCGCCGGTCGTTGACGGCGCCGCACGCGGGGCTTGCGCCGTGGGCGCAGGCGGAGCTGGCGCGCGGGCAACCGGCGCTTGCGGCGGAGGAGCGGGAGCCCGGGCGACGGGCGCTTGCGGCGGAGGCGCCGGCGCACGGGCGGCTTGCGGCGGTGCCGGCCGCGCCATTGGAGCCGGCGCCTGGCGCGCCTGCGGTGCTTGCGGCCGTGCGGCCACCGGAGGCGTCGCACGCTCGTGCGAGTTCGCTTGCGGGGTCACGCGATTTTGCGGTCCCGCAGGCCCGCGCCGCTGCTCGGCGCCGGCATTGAGTTCGCGCCGTGAAGGCGGAGCGGCGCCAGTGGTCGTGCTGGGATGCTGAACGGGCCCCCGCGCGGACGGCGAGCTCGGCGGGACGCCACGCTCGCGCCGCTCCGCATTGGGGCCGCGACGCCCGGTGTCGAGCTTGGAATCCGACGGGGCTTGGCCGGTGGTGGTGGACGGCGATGGTCGGCGTGCTGCCGACGGGGAAGAGGGCGCCGCGCCGGTGGTGGCGGGAACGCCGCCCTGCGCCGCACGCGGCGGATGGTCGCCCAGCCGGCCATTCTGATTGCGCCCGAGCGCCTGCACTGGCGCCAGATTGCGTCCCGGCTGGATCTCGCCATTGCGGCGCGCCGTTACGGTCTCGCGCGCCGTCCGATCATGCCGACGCAAATCGGCCGCCCGGACTTGGATGGCGCCCGGTATGCCGGCCGTGCCGGCAAGAATGCGCGGCCGCACATCGTAGGTGCGGATCGGCCGGCCGGCCGCGGCCGCAATACGGGCGGGCGCAATGCCGGGGTTCACCGCGACGTGGCGATCACGCATGGCCACCGTCCGGTTCACCACCACGGTCTGGCGCAGGAACTCGCCACGTCGCGCCAGCGGCAGGAAGGCGCCCGCAAGGCGCACGGCGACCAGGTCGCGCGGCCGCACGAAGCTCCAGTATGCGGGATCGTCGTCATAGGCGACGATCAACTCGTCCGGCGGCAGCGGCGCCCAACCCACATAGTCGTCGCCTTGTCGCCAATCGACCCAGGCGGGAGCCCACTCGTCGCCCGGAATCCAGACCCAGCCGAGATCGGCGTCGGTCGCCCAACGACCATAGTGATACGTCACCCAGCCCCAGTCGGCCTCGGCATTGTCGGAAACCCAGTACCAGCCGTAGTCGTCGGAATAGACCCAGTGTCCGACCGTGTAGGGCCGCCAGTCGCGTGTCACATGCGCCGGGACCCAGACCGCGCCCCAACGCTTGTTCGTCTGCCAAGCCCCATAGGGCTCGAGCGCGGTGCGGAAGTCGACGGAATTGGAGACGCGCGCTTGCGCCATCGCGGGCGCGAACGACGGTGCGACGATCGCCGGTGCGAGCAGCAACGTGCATGCCGCGGCGCCCGTCATGAGCACGGTGAGAGTTTTGCGATGCAACGACATGATTCGGCTCCTACCCAAGCAAAACGGAGAACCCCGGACCTCAACGGCGGAAGGCGGCAGCCGTTCCGCGCCCCGCAGCGACCAAATGCCGTTGGAACAAACAGCCGGGTGAACGCGGATTAATCTCCGTGCGGGTCGCGCTTCACAGCGCGATCACGCCTGCCTCGCCGTCCTCGGTGCCGAACGCGAGCCGGGTGCCGGCCGCGTTCCAGGCGAGCGCCGAGATCGGCGCCGCCCCGGGCGCGCGCGCCAGGACTTCGGCGCCGTCCTCGATACGCACCAGCAGCATCATGCCGTCCTCGTAGCCGATCGCGCACACCTCCTGCTTGGGGTGGGCGGCGACGGCGGAGATGCGGTGCTCGGAGGGACTGAGCACTTTCGGCGATTTGCCCATCGGCCCGTCCTTGCCCTGGAACGGCCAGACCACGAGCTGGGTCGAGCCCGAGGTCGCGAGCCACTTGGCGTCCGGTCGCTCCACGTCATCGAGCGCACCTTGGTGGCGTAGCCCGACATGCGCATGTGCTTGCCGTCGACGAGCCGCCAGCCGTGCAGCGTCGGCTCCTGCATCGCGGTGACCAGGAATCGGCCGTCCGGGCGGAAGGTGACGTCGAGATGCGAACCCTTCCATTCGAGCTTTTCGGGCGTCGCGTCGGGCGCGTTGGGAAACCACAGCGTCGCGCCGTTGTAGTGCGCGACCGCGAGGCGGAAACCTTTCGGCGCGAATGCGAGCCCGCCCGGCGCTCGACGGCAGGTCGAGCACGCGTCTCGCCCTTCGCGGCGCGCACGATAGGCCTGCTTGCCGGCCGACCACGCCATGCCGTCGGGTCCGAGCGCAACATGATCGATCCAGCGCCGCTTGGCGTCGGTCGCCACGGTTTCGCTGCGCGCGTCGGCGTCGGTCGCCACCACGTTGCCGTCGTCGCCGCCGGTGACGATGCGCTTGCCGTCGCACGCCGCATCCGAGGATGGCGCCGCCATGGACCGCCACGCGCTGCTCGCGCGGTGTCGCGCCAGAATACGAGCGCTTCCTCGCCCAGCACGAAAACCGGCATCGTCGCCGAGAAAATGCACCGCGACCACGGCGCGCCGACCGACAGCGGGCGGATGCGGTCGGCGATCGAGGTTGTCTCGCTGCGAGCGTCGGTCATGTTCCCCCGTCATCGTCCGTCAAAGCGGACGATCCCGTATCAGTGCGTACTGGAAGATCCGCTGTCGCGGCGCACGACGCATGGGAGATTCACGCCACGCATTCCGCAAAACCCTTGCGGATCATCTCCTCCGGCATCTCGCGGCCGATGAAGACGATGCGGCTCGCGCGCTCCTCGCCGTCCTGCCAGGGGCGCTGATGGTCGCCGTCGAGGATCATGTGCACGCCCTGGAAGACGAAGCGCTCGGGATCGTCCTTGAACGACAGGATGCCCTTGCAGCGCAGGATCTTCTGGCCCTCCTGCGCCACCAGGTTCTGGATCCAGGGGAAGAACTTGTCGGGGTCGAGCGGCTTCTCGGTCTTGAGCGAGAACGACTGCATGTCCTCGTCGTGATAGTGCTTGAGGCCGCCATGGTCGTGGTCGTGGTGATGGTCGTGGCCATGCTCGTGATCATGAGCGTGGTCGTGATCGTCCTCGCGCTCGAGGAACTTCGGCTCGATGTCGAGGATGCGGTCGAGATCGAAGGCGTTGCGGCCGAGCACCTCCGACAACGGGATGGCGCAGCGCTCGGTGCGGTGGATCTTCGCATAGGGATTGATGCCGCGGATGCGCGCCTCGATCTCGCGCAGGTCGGCGTCGCTGACGAGATCGGTCTTGTTGATCAGGATCACGTCCGCGAAGGCGATCTGGTTCTTCGCCTCGGGCGCGTCGCGCAGCCGGTCCTTCAGCCATTTGGCGTCGGCGACCGTGACGACGGCGTCGAGCTTCGCCTGCTTGCCGACATTCTCGTCGACGAAGAAGGTCTGCGCCACCGGCGCCGGATCGGCCAGGCCGGTGGTCTCGACGATGATGGCGTCGAACTTGCCCTTGCGCCGCATCAGCCCGTCGATGATGCGGATGAGGTCGCCGCGCACGGTGCAGCAGATGCAGCCGTTGTTCATCTCGAACACTTCCTCGTCGGCGCCCACGACGAGGTCGTTGTCGATGCCGATCTCGCCGAACTCGTTGACGATGACGGCGTACTTCTGGCCGTGCGGCTCCGACAGGATGCGGTTGAGCAGCGTCGTCTTGCCGGCGCCGAGATAGCCGGTGAGCACGGTGACGGGAATCTTGTCGGTCATTGGGGTACTCCGTTGGGGCTCTATATAGGGGATCGAAGGGCGGGTCGAAATCCCTCCACGGCGCATCTGTTGCGCCGCGCGCACGCCGCCTAACCTAGGGTCCCGCCTCCCGGGACGGCTCGCATGCCACCCACGCACGAGCTCGCCGCCCACGCCTCGCCGGCATTCGCCGACCGGATCGACCGCCTGACCGCGGCGATCGGACGCGACCGTCACGTGGTGCGCGCTCGCCATGGTGGTGGTGCAGGTCGCGGTGGTGCTGATGCGCTACGTGCTCGGCGCTCGGCTCGATCTGGCTGCCGAGGCCATCGTCTATGCCCATGCCACGCTGTTCATGCTGGCGGCCGCCTGGACGCTGCAGCGTGGGCGGGCATGTGCGGGTCGACATCTTCTATGCGGACGCCTCGCCGCGCGCCCGGGCGGTCGTCGATCTCGCTCGGCGCGATCGTCCTGTTCCTGCTGCCGTTCTGCTGCGCGCTGGCTGGCTCGCGCTGCCCTATGTGGGGCGCTCGTGGGCGATCCTCGAACGCTCGCGCGAGGCGAGCGGCCTGCCGCTGGTCTTCCTTCTCAAGACGCTGATCCCGGTGTTTGCGGCTGCTGCTCGGACTGCAGGGCGATCGCGCAGGCGATCCGCGCCGGCCTGGTGCTCGCCGGCGCCGCGACGGCCGAGCCGGGCCACTGAGATGGCTCTTCCCGAGCTCCTCGCCGTTCTCCTGGTCGGCTCCGTCTGCGTGCTGCTGATGGTCGGCTATCCGGTCGCGCTCACGCTCGGCGGCGTGTCGCTGATCTTCGCGGTCCTCGGCGACGCTCTGGGGGTGATGCGTTTCTCGCTCCTCGGCGCGCTGCCGCAGCGCGTGTTCGGCGTGATGACCAACGAGGTGCTGCTGGCGATCCCGCTGTTCGTTTTCATGGGCGTGATGCTCGAGCGCTCGCGTATCGCCGAGGAACTGCTCGAGACCATGGGCCGGCTGTTCGGCCGGCTCACCGGCGGGCTCGCGATCTGCGGTGACCATCGTCGGGCGTGCTGCTCGCCGCCGCCAAGGGCGTGGTCGGCGCCACGGTCGTGACCATGGGGCTGATCACGCTGCCCGCGATGCTGCGCCACGGCTACGATCCGCGGCTCGCGGCCGGCACCGTGGCGGCGACCGCGACGCTCGCGCAGATCATGCCGCCCGCGACCGTGCTGATCCTGCTCGGCGACCAGCTGAACAACGCCTATCAGGCGGCCCAGCTCGCGCAAGGCAAGTTCGCGCCCGACCAGGTCTCGGTCGGCGATCTGTTCGCCGGCGCGATCCTGCCCGCATTGGCGCTGGTCGGGCTCTATCTCCTGTTTCAGATCGCGGTCGCGGTGCTCCGCCCGCAGGCCTGCCCGGCGATTCCGCCCGAGTCCGGCGCGCCGCACGGCGCCGCGATGATCCGCCGCCTCGCTCGAGGTGCTGGTCGCGCCGGTCGCCCTCATCGTGGTGGTGCTCGGCTCGATCCTCGGCGGCCTCGCGACCCCGACCGAGGCGGCGGCGGTCGGGGCCTTCGGGGCGATGCTGCTCACCGCCCGCAAGGTCGATCCCGTCCGCTCCGGGCCGGCCATGATCGCGGTGCTGGCGATCGTCGCCGTGCTGGCGCTGCGCTCGGTCGTCGATCTGCGGCTCGGCCGCATCGCGGGCGGCCCGATGGCTGGCGTCGCGATCGCGATCGCCTTCGCGCTGCTGCGCTTGCGTCGCCTATGGGACGTTCGCCGCCGTCGCGACGATCGGGCGCGCCAGGATCCTCGGCCCCGGTTCTCGCCTCCACCACCCACATCACCACGATGATCTTCACGATCCTGATCGGCGCGACCCTGTTCAGCCTGGTGTTCCGCGGGCTCGGCGGCGACGACATGGTTCATCGCGCGCCTGGCCGATCTGCCCGGCGGCACGGCCGGCGCGATCCTCACCGTGATGGTGGCGATGTTCCTGCTCGGCTTCGTGATGGACGCCTTCGAGATCATCTTCGTGGTGGTGCCGATCGTCGCGCCCGCGCTGCTGCGGATGCCCGGCGTCGATCCGGTCTGGCTCGGCATCATGATGGCGGTGAACCTGCAGACGTCCTATCTTCACCCGCCGCTCGGCGCCGACCCTGTTCTACCTGCGCGGCGTGGCGCCGCCGCAGATCACCACGCTGCACATCTATGTCGGCGTCATTCCGTTCGTGCTGATCCAGCTTTTCATGCTGGTGATGCTGTGGTTCTGGCCGGCGCTTGCGAGCTGGCTGCCGCATGCGCTGTCAGGCGGTTGAGGCGGCCGGCAAGGCCCCCGGCATCGCCGCGTCGGTCGCTAGATCGGGATGACTTTTCTTCGAATTGTCATCCCGCTCTAGCTTATTGTTGGAGCATGATCTTTTCCGAAAACCGGTGCCCACTTTTCGGGATCATGCTCTAGGAAAATCGCTCTTCGCGCCGGTTTCACGGATTGCCCCCTTCAGTCGATCGACCGCATGATCTATTGCCATTGCGGCCTTGCCCAAGCGCCGCGCCGTCAGGGGACCGAATGCCATGAAAGCAGCCGAACTGTTCGACCTCAGCGATCGGGTCGCCATGGTGACCGGCGCTTCGAGCGGGCTCGGCGCCCGCTTTGCCACGGTGCTGGCCGAGAACGGCGCCGCGGTCGCCCTGGTGGCGCGGCGCGCCGAGCGGCTCACCGCGCTCAAACACAAGATCGTCGCGGCGGGCGGCCGGGCGGTCACCATCACGGCCGACGTGCTCGACCGCGCCGCGATGACGCGCGCGTTCGACGAGGCCGAAAAGGCCTTCGGCACCGTCACGATCCTGGTCAACAATGCGGGCGTCGCGCATGCGGGCCGCGCGGTCGATCTGCCAGAGACCGAATGGCGCCGCGTGCTCTCGACCAATCTCGACGCCGTGTTCTACTGGGGGCAGGAGGGGCGCGAAGCGCATGCTCGCCGCGGGCGAAAGGGGCGCGATCGTCAATATCGCGTCGGTGCTCGGCTTCGGCGTCGCCAAGGGCGTGGTCGCCTATACGACCGCAAAGGCGGGCGTCATCCAGGTCACCAAGGCGCTCGGCCTCGAGCTCGCCTTCAAGGGCATCCGGGTCAACGCCATCGCGCCCGGCTGGTTCGTCACCGAGCTCAACCGCGAATACCTCACGAGCGAGCAGGGCCGGGCGCTCACGCGCGACATTCCGGTCGGGCGGTTCGGCCAGGACGGCGATCTCGACGGCGCGCTGCTGCTGCTGGTATCGGACGCGGGACGCTACATCGCGGGCGCCACCATCGTGGTCGATGGCGGGCAGATGGTGGCGCTGCGCGGATAGGGCCCTTTCATGAAAAAGCCCGCCCCGGACTTGATCCGGGGCCGGAATCCGCTCTTGCGTACGAAATGCGACAAAATGCAGGGAAAAAGCCATGATCGACTTCACGCTGCCGCCCGAGATTGAAGAGCTCCGCCTGCGCGTGCGCGCCTTCGTCGAGACGCACGTGCTGCCGCTCGAAAGCGACCGGGAAAACTTCTCCGAGCACGAGAACATCCCGCTCGCGCGCCTGGCGCCCGTGCGCGCCAAGGCGCGCCAGGCCGGCCTGTGGGCCCCGCAGGCGCCCAAGGAATTCGGCGGCATGGAGCTGCCGATCGTGGGGTGGGCCGTGATGTACGAGGAGGCGGCGCGCTCGGTTTTCGGCGCGCTCGCCTTCAACTGCATGGCGCCCGACGACGGCAACATGAATCTGCTCGCCCGCGCCGGCACGCCGGCCCAGAAGGAAAAATGGCTGCGGCCCATCGTCGACGGAAAGGTCACGTCGGCCTTTGCGATGACCGAGCCCGCGCCCGGCGGCGGCTCCGACCCCGGCATGATCAAGACCCGCGCGACGCGACGCGGCGACAAATGGGTCATCAGCGGCCGCAAGTGGTTCATCACCGGGGCGGGCGCGGCGGAGCATTTCATCGTGATCGCACGCACCTCCGACGATCCGCGCCATGGCCTCACGGCCTTTTTGTTTCACCGCCGCCAGCCCGGCTGGCGGATCGCCCGGCGCATCGAGATCATGGGACCGGAAGAGCATGGCGGCCATTGCGAGCTCGAGTTCGACGGGCTCGAAATCCCGGACGAGGACGTGCTGCTCAAGATCGGCGACGGCCTGCGCGCGACCCAGATCCGCCTCGGTCCGGCGCGGCTCACCCATTGCATGCGCTGGCTCGGCTGGTCGAAGCGCTGCCTGGAGATCGCGCAGGAATATGTCGGCCGGCGCGAGGGCTTCGGCATCAAGCTTGCCGACCGCGAGAGCGTGCAAATCAAGCTCGGCGCAGGTCGCGCACCAGATCCAGATCGGCCGTCTGCTGACCATGCACGCCGCCTGGAAGCTCGACCAGGGCGACCGCGCCCGCAAGGAGGTGTCGATGGCCAAGGTGCATGTCGCCGACACGCTGCACAACGCCGCCGACGTCGCGATCCAGCTCAACGGGGCGCGCGGCTACTCCAAGGATACCATCCTGGAATGGATCTACCGGGCGGCCCGCGCGGCGCGGCTGGTCGACGGCGCCTCCGAGGTGCACAACATGGTGCTCGCCCGCTTCATGCGCGAGGAAGGCCGCGACTTCTGGCGCTGGAGCGCCGGCAACCGGGTGTGAGCGTTAAGCTTGCCGGTTAACCCTTGATTCAGCATGTGCTTGCGACTGCCACCCGATGTGGCAGTTTGCCCGGCACTCAACGGGAGCGGCCCATGCTGGAACGGCGGAAGGAAGCGCGTTCGCGCGTCTATCTCGGGGGTCGGATCACCACCGACCGCCGGCTCACCGGGCGCGATTGCGTGGTGCGCAATACGTCCGACACGGGTGCGCAACTTGCCGTTCCCGCCGCCGCGCTGCTTCCGGACCGGTTCGAGCTCTTCATCCCGCGCCGGCAAACCACCTGTCGGGTACGCGCGCGCTGGCGGCAGCGCGACGCGGTCGGCGTCGAGATCGAAGCCGCGCAGGCGGGCGCCGCACCGGTTTCGCTGGCGGCAGCGCGACGCGGCAAGCAGATCAAGGCCGAAAACGCCCACCTCAAGCGCCTGCTCGCGGAACTGAGCGGCTGAGCCGACGCTGGCGCCGCTAAGCCGCTCCAAGCAGCACGTGCTGCGGAGGCGCGGCCGAACGCGCAAGCGTGCTGCATTGCGCCAAATTGCGCCTGGCGCTCCCGCCGTGCAACTTCCTGCCGGCCACGCGGCTCACAACGAAATTGACCCCGGTTCCGGCAAGTGACAGCCTTTCGGCGTGGTCGCACGAACCTATATAGTATCGACGGCCAGCGAGGTTTTCGTCACGGCGGTCATCCACGTCCATCGGGCGGCGCGCGCCGCGAAGACGTCGATATTCATGACGGCGGCCGAGCCGGGCTCCTGAAGGCAAGTCCATGGCGCTCAAGCGTGTCACCCTCGACGACAAATACGACCTGACGCAGGCCAGCGTCTTCGTCACGGGCTATCAGGCGCTGGTGCGCATGTGCCTGATGCAGAAGGCGCGCGACGCGCGCGCCGGCCTGAACACGGCAGGCTACGTCACCGGCTACCGCGGCTCCCCGCTCGGCGGGCTCGACTATCAGTTCCAGCGCGCCGAGGCGCTCTGCCGGCAGAACGACATCCTGTTCCAGCCCGCCATCAACGAGGATCTGGCCGCCACGTCGCTCTGGGGCGCCCAGCAGGCGGAGCTGCGCGGCGAAGGCAGGTTCGATGGCGTGTTCGGCATGTGGTACGGCAAGGGCCCCGGCGTCGACCGGTCGGGCGACGCGCTGCGCCACGCCAATTTCGCCGGCACCTCGAAGCACGGTGGCGTGCTCGCCCTCATGGGGGACGACCACACCGCCGAGTCCTCCACCACTGCGCACCAGTCCGAATTCAATTTCGTCGACGTGATGATCCCGATCCTCAACCCGGCCGGGGTGCAGGAGATCATCGACTACGGCATCTATGGCTGGGCCATGTCGCGCTTCACCGGCACCTGGGTGGGGCTCAAATGCATGCACGAAACGGTCGAGTTGACGGCCGTGATCGACGGCAACCTCGACCGCGTCGGGATCGTCATTCCGTCCGATTACGCGCTGCCGCCGGGCGGTCTCAACATCCGCCTCAATGACAGCGTGCTCGGCATGGAGGCGCGCCTGCACGACTATAAGCGCGACGCCATGCTGGCTTTCGTGCGCGCCAACAAGCTGAACCGGGTCATCACCTCGGGCGGCCGCAACCCGAAGATCGGCGTCATCACGGTCGGCAAGTCCTATCTCGACGTGCGCCAGGCGCTCGACGAGCTCGGTATCGACGAGGTCAGGTGCAACGATCTCGGATTGCGCATCCACAAGATCGCCTGTCCGTGGCCGATCGGACGGCAGGATCTCGCGGACTTCGCGCAGGGCCTCGAGCTCATCATCGTGGTGGAGGAGAAGCGCTCGCTGATCGAGGTGCAGGTGCGCGAGGAGCTCTACGGCACCGCGAACCAGCCGGTCTGCATCGGCAAGAAGGACGAGAACGGCAACTGGCTGTTTCCGGTCAAGGCGGCGCTCGATTCCAACGACGTCGCGATCTGCCTCGGCGAGCGCCTGCTCAAATACGCGACCGACGAGAACCTCGCGGGCCGCGTCGCCCGCCTGAAGGAGGCGCAACGCGTGTTGCGCGACACGCAGGACGTCGCGGTGCGTATTCCGTATTTCTGCTCCGGCTGCCCGCACAATTCCTCGACCGTGGTGCCGGAAGGAAGCCGCGCCTATGCGGGCATCGGCTGCCACTACATGGTCCAGTGGATGGACCGCTCGACGCTCGGCTTCACCCAGATGGGGGGCGAGGGCGCGAACTGGATCGGCGAGGCGCCGTTCTCGACCCGTCCGCACGTCTTCCAGAACATCGGCGACGGCACCTATAACCACTCAGGCTACATGGCGATCCGGGGCGCGATCGCGTCGGGCGTCAACATCACCTACAAGATCCTGTTCAACGACGCGGTCGCGATGACGGGCGGCCAGAAGAACGACGGCGGCCTCGATGTGCCGCAGATCGCCCGCCAGGTCGCGGCCGAAGGCGCGAAGCGGGTCGTCGTCGTGTCGGACGAGCCGGACAAGTATCCGTCGGGAACCAAGTGGCCGGACGGCCTCACGGTCCATCACCGCGACGATCTCGACGCGGTGCAGAAGGAGCTCGGCGCAAGTCCCGGGCTGCACCGTGCTGATCTACGATCAGACCTGCGCGGCCGAGAAGCGCCGCCGCCGCAAGCGCGGGCAGTTTCCCGATCCCGACAAGCGCGTGATCATCAACGAGCTGGTGTGCGAGGGTTGCGGCGATTGCGGCGTGCAGTCGAATTGCGTGTCGGTGCAGCCGTTGGAGACCGAGTTCGGCCGCAAGCGCATCATCGACCAGTCGAGCTGCAACAAGGATTTCTCCTGCGTGAAGGGCTTCTGCCCCTCCTTCGTGACGATCGAGGGGGCGAGGCTCAAGCAGGGCAAGGGCGTCGCGGCGCCGGCCGATCTGCCGCCGCTGCCCGAACCCGATCTGCCGGCGATCGGCCAGACCTACGGCATCATCGTGACCGGCATCGGCGGGACCGGCATCGTGACGGTCGGGGCGATCATCGGCATGGCGGCGCATCTCGAACACAAGGGCGTTGGCGTGATCGACATGGCGGGCCTCGCCCAGAAGGGCGGCGCGGTGCAGAGCCACATCCGCATCGCGAAGGATCCGGCCGATATTCACGCCATCCGGGTCGCGGCCGCCGGCGCCGACCTGGTGCTGGGCGGCGACATCGTGGTGGCCGGCAACAAGAAGGTGCTGGCGGCGGTCAAGCCGGGCGCGACCGCGATGGTAGTCAACACCGCCGAGATGCTGCCGGGCGAGTTCACCCGCAACACCGAGTTCTCGCTGCCGACCGAGCGCTTGCGGCGGGCCATCACCGCGGCGGCCGGCGGCAAGCGCTGCCATTTCGTCAACGCGTCGCGGCTGGCGACGACGCTGCTCGGCCAGTCGCTCGGCGCCAACATGTTCATGCTCGGCTATGCGTATCAGATCGGCGCGCTGCCATTGAGGGCCGAGGCCATCGAGCGGGCGCTCGAATTGAACGGCGAGGCGGTCGCCATGAACATCGCGGCGTTCCGCTGGGGACGCCGCGCCGCGCTCGACCTCGCCGCGGTCGAGAAGCTGGCCGCCCCGATGGTGCCCGATGCGGCGCTCCAGCTCTCGCAGTCCTTCGACGAGATGGTGGCGCGGCGCGCGGCGTTCCTGACCGCCTACCAGAATGCGGCTTACGCGGCGCGCTATCGCGCCTGGGTCGAGAAGGCCAAGGCCGCCGAGGCCGCGCTCGCGCCGAACAAATGCGGTCTCGCCGAGGCCGTCGGCCGCTATCTGTTCAAGCTGATGGCCTACAAGGACGAATACGAGGTGGCGCGGCTCTACACCGAGGGGTCCTTTGCGCGGCAGGTGAGGGACACGTTCGACGGCGAGAATCTGCGCTTTCATGTCCATTTGAGTCCGCCGCTGCTCGCGCCCACCGACAAGGCCGGCCGGCCGCGCAAGATCACGTTCGGGCCGTGGGTTTTCGGCGCCTTCCGGCTGCTCGCCAGGCTCAAGGGTTTGCGCGGCACGGTGTTCGACATTTTCGGCCACACCGAGGAGCGCAAGACCGAGCGGGCGCTGATCGCCGACTACGAGGCGATGCTGGACGAGGTCCTGAGCCGTCTTACCTCCGACAACCACGCCGTGGCGGTCGGGCTTGCGGCGATTCCGGAAAAAATCCGCGGCTACGGCCATATCAAGATGCGCACCCTGGCGGTCGCCAAGGGCGACGAAGCCGCCTTGCTGGACCAATTCCGCGCCGGCCCCGCGCCGCTGCTCAAAGCCGCGGAATAGCCGCTGTCGATGCGCGCGGCGCGCCGAAAGACCACACCAGCCGTGACCTCGAGCGATCTCATGCGGGCTTGACCGACTCCTTCCTGTGCCCTCAAATCCTGCTCAAGACCGCGATCCAGGCGGCGAGGGTTGGCGGCGCCGGCCGGTCGGCGTGGTGGCGAAGAGGGGACGCGTTGTGGCCATGGCGCCTGCCGCTCGCGCGGACACGTTTCCAAAACTGCTGGTGCGCAATGCCGAGATTTTTCGCGGCCGCCCGGCGTTCCGGCTCAAGGATCTCGGCATCTGGCAGACCTGGACCTGGGATGAGGTGCTGGCGGAGGTGCGCGCCTATGCGGTCGGGCTCCATCGGCTGGGCCTCAAGCCCCACGACACCATAGCGATCGTCGGCTCCAACCGGCCGAAGCTCTACTGGTCCGTGATGGCGGCGCAGATGCTGCGCGCGGTGCCGGTGCCGGTCTATGCCGATGCGGTGGCCGACGAGCTCGCCTATGTGCTGGCCCACGCGGAAGTGAAGTTCGCGGCGGTCGAGGACCAGGAGCAGGTCGACAAGATCCTCTCGATCTCCGAGCGGCTGCCGACGCTCGAGCGCGTCATTTACGACGAGCCGCGCGGCCTGCGCGATTACGACCACGGCCGGCTAAATCCGATCGACGAGGTCATCCGCGACGGCCGCGCGGCGCTTGTCGCCGACGCTGCGCTCGGCCGCTGGCTCGATGACGAAATCGCGGCCGGCACGGGCGAGGACACCTCGATCATCCTCTATACGTCGGGCACGACCGGCACCTCGAAAGGCGTCGTGCTCTCCGCGCAAGGCTGCATCAATGCGGCGTACGACACGGTCGCGTTCGACAGGCTCACCGACCGGGACGAGGCGCTCGCCTATCTGCCGCTCGCCTGGGTGGGCGATCACTATCTCAATTATGCGCAAGGAATGGTGGCCGGCTTCTGCATGGCCTGCCCGGAAAGCGGCGAGACCGTGATGCAGGATCTGCGCGAGATCGGCCCGACCTTCTATTTCGCTCCGCCGCGCGTGTTCGAGCAGATGCTCACCGGCGTGATGATCCGCATCGAGGACGCGGCCGCGATCAAGCGGCATCTCTTTCATTACTTCATCGGCGTCGCGCGCCGCTACGGCGAGGCGATCATGACCGGGCAGCCGGTTGGGCTCCGTGGCCGCATTCTCTATGGGCTCGGCCGGTTCATGCTCTACGAGCCGCTCAAGAACGTGCTCGGGCTCTCCCGCGTGCGCGTCGCCTACACGGCGGGCGAGGCCATCGGCCCGGATCTCTTCTCGTTCTACCGGTCGCTCGGGCTCAATCTCAAACAGCTGTACGGACAGACCGAGGCCTTCCTCTATGTGACGGCGCAGCCGGACGGGGAGATCCATTCCGATACGGTCGGGCCGGCGGCGCCGAACGTCGACATCCGCCTGGCCGAGAGCGGCGAGGTGCAATTCAAATCGCCCGGCATGTTCGTCGGCTACTTCAAGGACGCGGCCAAGACCGCCGAGGCGCTCACGGCGGACGGCTACGTCAAGACCGGGGACGCCGGCTTCTTCGACCCGAAGACCGGGCACCTCAAGATCATCGACCGGGCGAAGGACGTCGGCCGGCTCAATGACGGTACGCTGTTCGCGCCGAAATATCTCGAGAACAAGCTGAAATTCTTTCCCAACATCCGCGAGGCCGTCGCCTATGGCGACCGGCGCGACTTCGTCTGCGTCATTCTCAATATCGATCTTGCCGCCGTCGCCAACTGGGCGGAACGGCACAACGTGGTCTACGCGTCCTACCAGGAGCTTGCCGGCCACGCCCAAGTCTACGACATGCTCGAGCGGCACGTCGCCGAGGTCAACCGCTCGCTCGCCGACGAAAAGGTGATGGCGGGGATGCAGATCAGGCGCTTCCTCATCCTGCACAAGGAGCTCGACGCCGACGACGGCGAGCTCACCAGGACCCAGAAGGTGCGCCGCGGCTTCGTCGCGGAGCGCTACGCACCGCTCGTCAAGGCGCTTTATGACGGCTCGACCGAGGCCGACATCTCGACCGAGGTCACGTTCGAGGACGGCCACAAGGGCGTGCTCTCGGCGCGCGTGAAAATCCGCGACATGATGCCGGCCGCGCCCGCAACGCTGGGGAAAGCCGCGTGAGGTCGCCGGCGGACCGCGGCGCCGGCGTGGACGAGGCACTCTTGAGGGTCGCGGGCGTGTCGCTCTCGTTCGGTGGCGTCAAGGCGCTCACCGACGTGTCATTCGACGTCCGCAAGGGCGAGATCCGCGCCATCATCGGCCCGAACGGCGCCGGCAAGACGTCGATGCTCAACGTCATCAACGGATTTTACAGTCCGCAGCAGGGCCAGATCACGTTCAAGGGCCTCACGCGCGCCAAGATGCGGCCCTTCGAGGCGGCGCGCGGCGGCATCGCACGCACGTTCCAGAACGTCGCGCTGTTTCGCGGCATGAGCGCGCTCGACAACATCATGGCGGGCCGGACGCTCAAGATGCATTGCGGGTTTTTCTGGCAGCTCATTCGCTTCGGTCCCGCCCTTGCCGAGGAAGTCGAGCACCGGCGCAAGGTCGAGGAGATTATCGACTTTCTGGAGATTCCGCAGATCCGCAAGACCCCGGTAGGACGCCTGCCTTACGGTCTGCAGAAGCGCGTCGAGCTCGGCCGCGCGCTCGCCATGGAGCCCGATCTGCTGCTGCTCGACGAGCCGATGGCCGGCATGAACCTCGAGGAAAAGGAGGACATGTCGCGCTACATCATCGACGCCAACAACCATTTCGGCACCACCATCGCGCTGATCGAGCACGACATGGGCGTGGTCATGGACCTCTCCGACCGCGTGGTCGTGCTCGAATACGGACGCAAGATCGCCGACGGCACGCCCGACGAAGTCAAGACGGACCAGAGGGTGATCGACGCCTATCTCGGCGTGAAACATTGAGGAGGTAGGGGTGCTCGGCCCGATTCTCGAAACGCTGATCGGAGGTCTGCTGACGGGCGTGCTTTACTCGCTTGTCGCGCTCGGCTTCGTGCTGATCTTCAAGGCCTCCGGCGTGTTCAACTTCGCGCAGGGGGCCATGGTCCTGTTCGCGGCGCTCACGCTCGCCCGGCTGGCGGAAGTGATGCCGATGATTGCAGCGGTCGCGCTCACGGTCGTGGTCATGATCGCGCTCGCCTATGCGATCGAATTCCTGGTGCTGCGCCATCTCGTCAACCAGGAGGGGATCATCCTGTTCATGGCGACGCTCGGCATCGCCTATTTTCTCGAAGGCTTCGGGCAGACGCTGTGGGGTAGCGACATCTACAAGATCGATCTGGGGCTGCCGAAGAATCCGATCTTCCTGTTCGAGTCGGTATTTCCGGGTGGGCTTCTCATCGACCCCTCCGAGCTCATCGCGGCCGTGATCTGCGGCGTCCTGGTCGCGGTGCTCGCGATCTTCTTCCAGGTGACGCGCGTCGGCCGTGCGCTACGCGCAGTTGCCGACGATCATCAGGCGGCGCAATCGGTCGGCGTCCCGCTCGATCAGATCTGGCTGATCGTCTGGGCGGTTGCCGGGATCGTGGCGCTTGTCGCCGGAATGATGTGGGGCTCCAAATTGGGCGTGCAGTTCTCGCTCACGACGGTGGCGCTCAAAGCGCTGCCGGTGCTGATTCTCGGCGGCTTCACCTCCATCCCCGGCGCCATCGTGGGCGGGCTGATCATCGGCGCTGGCGAGAAGCTGGCCGAGGTGCTGCTCGGCCCCGTTTTGGTGCGGTGGTTCGATCTCGCCGGCGGCGGCATCGAGAACTGGTTCGCCTATATGCTAGCGCTCATGTTCCTGCTGGTGCGCCCGCAGGGCTTGTTCGGCGAGAAAATCATCGAGCGGGTGTGAGATTCATGCTCTATCGCGAGGCCGGGCAGTTCAAGACCTCCTACAGTGCCGACCAGGCGATCTTCCCGATCGCGCAGGATCGCTGGTTCGTTCTCGGCGTGATCGCGTTCGCCTTTGTCGGCGTGCCGATGCTCGCGAACCCGTATGTCTACACCGAGGTGCTGATCCCGGTGCTGATCCTGTCGATCGCCGCCATCGGCCTCAACGTCCTGACCGGTTATTGCGGGCAGCTCTCGCTCGGCACCGGCGGATTCATGGCGGTCGGAGCCTATGCGGCCTATAATCTTGCGCTGCGCGCGCCCGAGACCAATCTGATCCTCGTGTTCCTGTTCGCCGGCGCGATGGCGATGCTGGTCGGTATTCTTTTCGGGCTGCCGTCGCTGCGCATCAAGGGCTTCTATCTCGCGGTAGCGACGCTGGCCTCGCAGTTTTTCCTCGAATGGGCGTTCGCGCGCGTGAAATGGTTCACCAATTATGCGCCGTCCGGCTCGGTGGCGGTCGGCCGGATCGAGCTGTTCGGCATTCCGATCGATACCCCCGAGAAGAAATACCTTCTGGTGGTGACGCTTGCGGTGGTGCTCGCGCTCGCGGCCAAAAATCTCGTGCGCGGCCGTATCGGACGCATGTGGATGGCGACGCGCGACATGGATATCGCGGCCGAGATCATTGGGATCCGGCCGTTGCACGCCAAGCTGTCCGCCTTCGCGGTCTCCTCGTTCTACATCGGCGTCGCGGGCGCGCTGTGGGGGTTCTTCCGGCTCGGGTCGTGGGAGCCGCTCGCCTTCGACATCAACCGGTCGTTCCAGGTGCTGTTCATGGTCATCATCGGCGGCCTGGGATCGATCCTCGGGTCGTTCCTCGGGGCGGCTTTCATCGTGCTGGTTCCGATCTTTCTCAATCAGTTGCCGCACTGGCTCGGAATTCCGGTGTCGACCGCGGCAATTTCGCACGTCGAGTTCATGGTGTTCGGCGCCATGATCATATTTTTCCTGATTGCCGAGCCCAACGGGTTCGCCCGGCTGTGGGCTACCGCCAAGGAAAAGCTCAGGCTGTGGCCGTTCCCGTATTGAGAAGCTGTCAAATCAGGCGCACTATTTCAAACCAGGAGCGAGGCTGTGGCCCGCACATCGTAATAAGCGAAACGCCGGCGCGTCCGGTTCAGGTAAGGGAGGTCAGCATGAGCAGAAAATATGCCTATTTCGCCGTCGCGGCGGTGCTGGGAGGCGCTGCGTTTGGTCCGCCCGCGCTGGCGCAAAACGAGCAGTTCATTCCCCATCTCGTCTATCGGACCGGCGCCTATGCGCCGAACGGCATCCCGTGGGCGAACGGCGTCGTCGACTATTACAACCTGGTCAACGAGCGCGATGGCGGCATCAACGGCGTCAAGATCGTGTTCGAGGAATGCGACACCGCCTACGCGACCGATCGCGGCGTCGAGTGCTACGAGCGCCTCAAGGCCAAGGGGTCGACGGGCGCGCCCTATGTGATGCCGCTTTCTACCGGCATCACATATGCGCTCACCGAGAAGGCGCCGGTCGACAAGGTCCCGGTGATCTCGATGGGATACGGCCGCGCCGACTCGCGCGACGGCAGCGTGTATCAGTGGAACTTCCCGCTGCTCGGCACCTACTGGACCGCGGCCGACATCATCCTCCAGCACATCGCCAAGCTCGAGGGCGGTTTCGACAAGCTCAAGGGCAAGAAGATTGCGCTCGTCTATCACGATTTGCCCTACGGCAAGGAGCCGATCGCGCTGCTGGAGAAGCGGGCGCAGATGCACGGCTTCGAGGCCATGCTGCTGCCGGTGACGCATCCCGGCGTCGAGCAGAAGGCGACCTGGCTGCAGATCCGGCAGAACCGTCCCGACTACGTCCTGCTGTGGGGATGGGGCGTCATGAACTCGACGTCCATCAAGGAAGCGGTGGCCGTCGGCTATCCGCGCGACAAGATGTACGGCGTCTGGTGGTCGGGCGCCGAGCCCGACGTGCGGCCGGCCGAGGATGGCGCCAAGGGCTATCACGCTGTCACGCTGCAGCACACCGCCGGCCAGTTCAAGCTGCACGAGGACCTCAAGAAGTACCTTTACGACAAGGGCAAAGGCATCGCGAAGTTCGAGGAGACCGGCGAGATCCTTTACGTGCGCGGTGCGATCAATGCCATGCTCGGCATCGAGGCGATCCGCACCGCGCAGGCGCGGTTCGGCAACAAGCCCATGACCGGCGAGCAAACACGCTGGGGCCTGGAAAACCTCAACGTGACCGAGGAGCGCATCAAGCAGCTCGGCTTCGAAGGCGTGCTCAAGCCGATCAAGCTCTCATGCGCCGATCACGAAGGCGCGCGAACCGGACGCATCCAGACCTGGGACGGCAAGAACTGGCAGCTCACGTCGGACTGGTACACCTCCGACGACAATGTAATCTTGCCCATGGTCAAGGACACCGCCGCCAAGTATGCGGCCGATAAAAAGCTCTCCGTCGGCTGCCTCACCAACTGACCGCGATGTCGGGCACGGTCAATTCGACCGGCAATCCGCAGGGGGCGGCGACGCCGCCCCCTTCCGCCATGGCGGCGGCGCGCAAAGACGGGCAACCGCAGTCCGCGCCGGCCGCCACGGCGATTCTGTCCGTCAAAAATATTGAGGTCGTCTACAACCACGTCATCCTGGTGCTCAAGGGCGTATCCCTCGCGGTCCCCGCCGGCCGCATCGTGACGCTGCTCGGGGCGAACGGTGCCGGCAAGACCACGACCCTCAAGGCGATCTCCAACCTGCTGCGGGCCGAGCGCGGCGAGGTCACCAAGGGATCGATCCTGTTCGACGGCGCCGAGGTGCAGGCGCTCTCGCCCAATGCGCTGGTGCGGCGCGGCTGCATCCAGGTGATGGAGGGCCGCCATTGCTTCGCGCATCTCTCCGTCGAGGAAAACCTGCTCACCGGCGCCTATACGCGCCGCGACGGCCGGGCGGCGGTGCGCGCCGACCTCGAGCGCGTCTACGGCTATTTCCCGCGCCTGCGGGAGCGCCGCGCCGCGATCGCAGGCTACACGTCGGGCGGCGAGCAGCAGATGTGCGCGATCGGCCGCGCCCTGATGTCGCGCCCGAAGATGATCCTGCTCGACGAGCCGTCCATGGGGCTCGCGCCGCAGGTCGTCGAGGAGATCTTCGGCATCGTGAAGAACCTGAACGAGCAGGAGGGCGTGTCGTTTCTCCTCGCCGAGCAGAACACCAACATGGCGCTCAGATACGCGAGCTACGGCTACATCCTGGAAAACGGCCGCGTCGTCATGGACGGCGAGGCCAAGGCGCTCGCCGAAAACGAGGACGTGAAGGAATTCTATCTCGGCATCGCCGAGGGCAAGCGCAAGTCCTTCCGCGACGTCAAGCACTACAAGCGGCGCAAGCGGTGGCTGGCGTGACGCCTCGATCCTCGGTGTCGGAACGGGCCTGTCCCGCAACGGCACGCCGCCTTGCGCTCACATCTTAGCCGTCCGGCTCGCCATGGATCAGGTGATCGCCGTATTCAGGCGTTCGATCACGAAACTGCTCGGATGGCTGGCGGGCTGCGTCGTGATGGCGGGGGCTTGCGCCCTTGCGGCGTTCCACGCGATCCCCGGCATCGCCCCGGGCGGCGCCGAGCGCATCGGCGCCTTGGGTTTCCTGTTCTTCGGTCTCGTCGCGACCGTCATCTTCATGCAATCGTTCCGGATCGGCCCGGTGGTCGAAGTCAGGACGTCGGGCATTCGCGATCGCCGCCGATCTCCCGACCTCATACCGTGGGCCGCGATCGCCAAGGCCTCGATCAAGAAGGTCCGGAGCCGGCGAGTCCTGGCGCTGCAGTTTCGCCCGGGAACGAAGTTGCGACCTTCGCGTCTCGGCCGCGCGACCGGAAAGCTGAACGCGGCGGCCGGCGATTGGTCCATTTCGATGGCGGGCCTCGACGGCTCGTTCGACGGCCTCATCAATGCCATCAAGAAGGCGAATGCCGTCACCGCGAGAGACGGATCATAAGCATGAGGGTTCGGTTTTACGGAACTGCGCGCGCGCCGGCGCGCCGGGGCGGGGGAATTGATAAATGGCTGACCACTACGACGCCCTGGAAACGCGTGACCCGGATGCGCGCGAACGCGACCTGTCCGCACGGCTGTCGGAGATCGTGGCGCGTGCCCTGACCGCGCCGGGCTGGGCCAGTCGTCTGGCGGGGGTCGATCCGGCGTCCGTGACTTCGCGCGCCGCCTTGGCGCGACTTCCGCTGCTGCGCAAATCCGAACTCGTGGCGCTGCAGAAGGCGCATCCGCCGTTCGGCGGACTGAACGTCACGCCGCCCGGAAAGGTGCGGCGGCTGCTGATGTCGCCCGGTCCGATCTTCGAGCCGGAGGGCTTTGGGCCCGACATCTACGGCGTGGCGCGGGCGCTGCTCGCCGCCGGCTTCCGGCCGGGCGACGTCGTGCACAATTCCTTCTCCTACCATCTCACGCCCGGCGCCTTCATCTTCGAGTTGGGCCTGCTCTCGCTCGGCTGCGCCGTGTTTCCGGGCGGCGTCGGCAACACCGAGATGCAGGTCGATGCGATCGCGCACCTGGCGCCGACGGGCTATGCGGGCACGCCGGATTTCCTGAAAGTGCTGCTCGACGGCGCGCAGAAATCCGGCAAGGACGCCTCCTCGCTCAAGCGCGCGCTCGTATCGGGCGCGGCGCTGCCGGCGTCGTTGCGCCAGGAACTCGCCGCGCGCGGGGTCGATGTGCTGCAGTGCTACGCCATCGCCGAGGTCGGCGTCGTCGCCTATGAGACGCCGGCGCGCGACGGCATGATCGTCAACGAGCACGTCATTGTCGAGATCGTGCGGCCGGGCACCGGCGACCCGGTCGCCGAGGGCGAGGTGGGCGAGGTCGTGGTCACGTCGTTCAATCCGGACTATCCGATGATCCGGCTCGCGACCGGCGATCTTTCCGCAGCGCTGCCCGGCCGCTCGCCGTGCGGGCGCACCAATATGCGCATCAAAGGCTGGATGGGCCGCGCCGACCAGACCGCCAAGGTCAAGGGCATGTTCGTTCATCCGGGCCAGGTCGCCGAGGTCGCGCGCCGCCACCCCGAGCTCGGCCGCGTCCGGCTCGCGATCACCCGCGCGGGCGAGCAGGACGTGATGACGCTGCTCGCCGAATGCGGCGCGCCGGCTGCCGTTCTCGCGCCGGCGGTCGCCGCGACCCTGCAATCCGTTACCAAGCTGCGCGGCGAGGTGAGTCTCGTCGCGCCCGGCAGCCTGCCCAACGACGGCAAGGTGATCTCGGACGAGCGGGGATCATGAGTCCTTTGCGCCGCCGCCTTCACCCGATCCGCCCGTGCACCCGATGCACCGTGTTGTTGCAATAACCCTTGGGATTCCACGGCGCCGACCCGAGCGGCTGGGCGCGCCCTTGCGCGTCGCTCGCGCGCGCCACGATCTCGATCGCGCCGGGCGGCGGATCGGCGAGCGCGGCCGTGAACCGGCGCCACGCGAATGTGTCGGGCAGCGGCCCGAGGTCTGCGGCCTGCCAGGCGCGCCCGCCGTCGAACGACAATTCGACTCGGGCGAGCGGCACGTGGCCGCTCCACGCACGACCGCGAACACGCAACGGCGCGCCCGGCGGCGCCGCGAACCCTTCGCGCGGCGACGTGATGACGGCGCGCACCGGCACGTCGGTGATCACGTCGAACAGCGCCGCATCGTAGTGCTCGCCTGGCCGCAGCGGCCGTACCGGCACGCGCGGCAGGCGATAATGCAGGTTCAGCATGCGCTCGCCGTCATGCTCGCGGTCGCGGATCGCGATGCGGGTGATCCATTTCTGCGATGCCGAGCCCGGATAGGCCGGCGCCACGACCCGCAGCGGACCGCCGTGCAGCGGCGGGATCGGCTCGCCGTTGATCGCCCAGGCGACGATTGTTTCCGGAGCGATCGCCTTGGCGATCGGCAGGCCGCGCGACAGCGCCGGGCCGCGGCCGTCGAGCCTGCGATCGGGGCTGTGGTGCCCGGTGTAGACGGCGTCCGGCCTGAGACCGCAGGCTTGCAGCAGGTCCGCCAGCCGCACGCCGGTCCAGGCGACGCAACCGGCCGCGCCGTGCCCCCACAGCACCGTGCCGGCCGGTTCGGGAAAGAACGCGCGGCCGTTGCCGGCGCATTCCAGAACGGCGATCCGCGTCACGGTCTCGAATTGTTGCCGCAGCTCGCGCACCGTCCAGCGGCGCGTGGTCGACACGCAGCCGTCGATCGTGAGCGTCCATGCGGCGATGTCGGCCGCGCTTGGCAGGGGCATCGTCCCGGTGTTGCGCGCGAACAGGCGGCGAACCGGCGTAATGTCGTCGTCGAGCAGGTGCGCGGGGGTCTCCGCGTTGAGCTCCACGGTCGGCAGGATCGTGAGCTCCGGCTTGCTCGCCGCGACCAGCGCGCGTTGCTCGTCCGGATGCATGGCGCGATTGTCGGGCCCGGCGCCGCGCGTTGTCAATCCGCGTTGATGCGCGTCACCGCTGCACGATGCGTCCTTCGACGGCGGTGCGTACGGTGCCGAGGTCCTTGATATACGCCATGACCGCGTTGGCGACGAGCGGCGAGTCGCTTTCCGGCAGGACATGCTTGGCGTCGCGGAACCAGACATAGCCGTCGCCGCCGCGCGCCAGGAAATCGTTGACCGCGACCTTGTAGATCCGCGCCTCGTCGAGCGGCGCACCGCCGACGCTGATTGCCACGATACGGTCGCCCGCGGGTCGCTTGAGGTCGAGCTCGATCGCCAGGCCGGAGACCTGTGGAAAACGGCCGCCCGCCGCGGGCAACTGGGCGAAGCCGTTCTCGAGGGCGCGGCGGAGATCGCCGCCGCCGATCTCGATCTCCACCACGCGGTTGTTGAACGGCAGCTCCGCCAGAATGTCGCGCCGGGTGATGGCCGAGCCCGCGGCGTAGACCTTGCCGGCCCGGATGCCGCCGCCGTTGGCCACCGCCGCATCCGCCTTCACCGAGGTTCGCATGGCGTCGGCGAACAGATTGCCGATGGCAGCCTCGCGGGTGCGCACGGTGGCGTTGCGGCTGTCGAGTTCGACCGCGGTGGTGCCGAGCGCTACGTCCATCAGGCGCGTCAATTCCCTCTCGTATGACGCGACGGCGGCGGCGACCTTCCGATCCGGCGTCACGGTTGCGGTATCGATGATGCGAAACTGCGGCCACCATTTGGTCGAGCGCACGCTGTTGCGCGTCGTCACTTCGATTGCAACGTCGATCGCGACGAGATAGTGGGCGTCGTAGCTCGACTCGACCATCGCGTTGCGTTCATCGTAGTTGACGAACAGGTCGTGATTGTGCCCGCTCAGGATCAGGTCGACCGCCCGCGTTCCGAACAACGCGTAGTCCTGCGCGCGGTCGGCGTGCGCCACCGCGACCACGAAATCAGCGCCCTCGCGCCGCAGCGTTTCGGCCTGCGCCTTCTCGACGGCGACCGTCGGGAGGAATTGGAGGTCCTCCGGGGTCGAGGCGCGCGGCGTGTCGTCGTAAGTCGCGCCGGTGAGGCCGATGCGCACGCCGTCGAAGGTCACGATTGAGCGGTCCTTGATGCCCGCGAGCGGCTGGCCGTCCGCCCCGCGCAGATTCGCGGCATAGACCGGAAACGTCGCTTCACGCATGCGTTGGAAGAAGACCGCCTTGCCGAAATCGAACTCGTGGTTGCCGGGCACGAAAATGTCGAGGCCGACCAGATTGCTGAGCGCAATCATGTGCTGGCCGCGGTCGATGCCCGACATCAGCGAGGGCGAGATCGCGTCGCCGGCATGCGCCACGATCACATGGCCGCCTTTCTGTCGCTCCGCCTTGACGACGGCGGCGAGCCGCGCCAGGCCTCCGCGCGTGCGGCCGTCCGGCATGGCCTGCGCGCTCATCTGGTAGATGTCGTTGACGAGCAGAAACGTGACCTTGGTGGTCTCGGCGCATGCCGGTCCGAGGAAGAGGGCCGCCAGCATCGAAAACGCCGCTGCGCCGCGAATCATCCTTGCCATGTCGGGTCCTTATTTGAGGCCGCATCGTGCGCGGGAGCATTTATTGGCGAAGCCTGCCCGGGCTTGATCCGGGACGGAGACCGGTTCGCCGTTGAAAATGCGACCAGATATCGAATGAGCGCGTGTTTCGTCGGGACACGCTCTATCACGCATGGACAGCGGCCCGCTATCGCCTATGTTCGGGGCATGAATTCAGAGGTTTCATGAGCGATACGCCAGGCCAGCCCGCCGCCGCTGCGACCCACCGCCCGCCCGATCATCCGGATGTGGCGGCGGGCGGGATTGGGGTGCTTCTCGTCAATCTGGGGACGCCGGACGCGACCGACGCCGCCTCGGTGCGGCGATACCTGAGCGAATTCCTGGCCGACAAGCGCGTGATCGAGCAGGACAGCTTGCTGTGGAAGCTGGTGCTCAACGGCTTCATCCTGCGGTTCCGCCCGCGCCGCAAAGGCCGCGACTACGACAAGATCTGGAACCGCGAGAAGAACGAATTGCCGCTCAAGACCATCACGCGCTCCCAGGCCGAGAAGCTTTCCTCCATCCTGCAGCCGCTCGGCCGGCACGTCGCGGTCGAGTGGGCGATGCGCTACGGCAATCCGTCGATCGCCTCGCGGCTCGACGCCTTGGCGGCCAAAGGCTGCGAGCGCATCCTGCTCGTCCCGCTCTACCCGCAATACGCCGCGGCGACGACCGCGACCGTGTGCGACGAGGCCTTCCGGGTCCTCATGAAGATGCGCTGGCAGCCGGCGCTGCGGGTGGTGCCGCCCTATTTCGACGAGCCGGCCTATATCGAGGCGCTGGCGAGCACGCTGGAGACCGAACTCGCGCGGCTGCCGTTCCGGCCGGACGTCATCCTGGCCTCCTTCCACGGCATCCCGAAGGAGTATTTCATCAAGGGCGATCCCTACTACTGCCATTGCGCCAAGACCATGCGGCTGTTGCGCGAGCGGCTCAAATTCGACGACCGGAAATTCAGGATGACGTTCCAGTCGCGGTTCGGGCGGGCCGAATGGCTGCAGCCCTACACCGACCAGACCGTGAAGGACCTCGCCCGGCAGGGAATCAAGAACGTCGCCGTGATCACGCCCGGCTTTGCGGCCGATTGCCTCGAGACGCTGGAGGAGATCGCGGTCGAGAACGCGCATATCTTCAAGCACCATGGCGGCGAGAATTTCGCGGCGATTCCCTGCCTCAACGACAGCGAGCCCGGCATGCTGGTGATCCGGACCGTGGTCCTGCGCGAGCTCAAGGGCTGGGTGTGAGGCCGCAACGATCCCGGTCCTTGAACCGTCGCGCGCGGCGCGGCGACTAACTATGGCTGCGCGGGCGGCTTGTCGGCCGTCCGCGCGCCATTCACAATGGTTCCGGCCAAGAGACGGCCAAGGAGAATCCCATGCTCGGCGGTTTCGACATCTTCACCATCGTGATTGTGCTGCTTGCCATCATCACGCTCTATCTCGGCGTGAAGACGGTGCCGCAAGGCTACAATTGGACCGTCGAGCGGTTCGGGCGCTACACCCGCATGCTCTCGCCCGGGCTCAATCTGATCGTGCCGTTCGTCGATCAGATCGGCCGCCGGATGAACGTGATGGAGCAGGTGATCGACATTCCGCAGCAGGACGTGATCTCGAAGGACAATGCCAGCGTTACGGTCGACGGTCTCGCGTTCTTCCAGGTGTTCGATGCCGCGAAGGCGAGCTATGAGATCGCCCAGCTCGACCTCGCCATCGTCAAGCTCGCCATGACCAATATCCGCTCCGTGATGGGCTCGATGGATCTCGACCAGATGCTGTCGCATCGCGACGAGATCAACGAGCGGCTGTTGCGCGTCGTCGATGCCGCGGTCTCGCCCTGGGGCGTCAAGGTCAACCGCATCGAGATCAAGGACATCGTGCCGCCGGCCAATCTGGTCGAAGCGATGGGACGGCAGATGAAGGCGGAGCGCGAAAAGCGCGCCGAGATCCTCACCGCCGAAGGTCAGCGCCAATCCGCGATCCTGCGCGCCGAGGGCGCCAAGCAGGGACAGATTCTCGAGGCCGAAGGTCGCCGCGAGGCCGCCTTTCGCGACGCCGAGGCGCGCGAGCGTCTCGCCCAGGCCGAGGCCAAGGCGACCGAGGTGGTGAGCCAGGCGATCGCACGCGGCGATACCTCGGCGCTCAACTACTTCGTCGCCCAGCAATACCTCAAGGCCTTCACCGAGCTCGCCCATTCGCCCAACCAGAAGGTCATCATGCTGCCGATCGAGACGATGGGCGTGCTCGGCTCGCTGGCCGGCATCGCCGAGCTCGCGAAGTCGACCTTCGGCGACGGCAAGGGCACGCCGCCGGGCGGCGGCCGCCCGGCCGGTCCGGCCACCACAGCGGTGCCCAGTACGCGGCCGGCGTGACGGGAGCGCATCGATGTGGACGCACATTCTTTCGCTCGGCGTCTGGAACTGGTTCATCCTGGGCGCCGTGCTGCTGATCCTCGAGGTCATGGCGCCGGGCACGTTCATGCTGTGGCTCGGGCTCGCGGCCTTCCTGGTCGGCCTGATCTCGCTCGCGATCGACTGGACGTGGCAGTACCAGTTGGTGGCGTTCGCGGTGTTCGCGGCCGCCGCCATTCCGCTGTGGCGGCGCCTGGCGGCGCGCGCCAAGGAGCCGACCGATCAACCTTTCCTCAACCGCCGCGCTGAGGCCTTCGTGGGCCGCATTTTCACGCTCGACAAGCCGATCGTCGACGGCAGCGGCACGATCGGCATCGGCGACACGGTGTGGCGCGTCAGCGGGCCCGACTGTCCGTCCGGCAGCCGCGTCAAGGTCGCGGCGGTCGACGGCGTGATGTTGCGCGTGGAGCGCGCCGAGGCGTGAGGCGATAGCAGCGGTCATTCCGGAAGCCGAGCGAAGCTCGGCTGTCCGCAATCCACAACGCCAGCGCCCGTTATTTTGCGCGAGGCGGGTGGCCATGGGGTCCGGGCTCGCGAGCTTTGCTCGCGCCCCGGAATGACCGGGGAGGAAATGCAACTCCTACGCCACGCCCGCGCGCAGCAGGTCGTGCAGGTGCACGATCCCGACCGGCTTGCCGTCCTCGACCACGAACAGCGCGGTGATCTTTGCCGAATTGAGCATCTCGAGCGCCTCGCTGGCGAGCTGATCGGGCCGCACCGTGATCGGGGCCTTGGTCATCACCTCGTCGACCTTCGCGTCGAGCAGATCGGCGCGCATGTGGCGGCGCAGATCGCCGTCGGTGATGATGCCGACGAGCGCGCCCGGCGCTTCCGTGATGCCGACGCAGCCGAAGCCCTTGGCCGACATCTCCACCAGCGCGTCCGCCATGCGGGTGCCGCGCGGCGCGAGCGGCGCGGCGGCGCCCGCATGCATGAGCGCACGCACGAAGGTGAGCGCGGCGCCGAGCCGTCCGCCCGGATGCAGGTTGTGGAAATCGACCTTCGTGAAGCCGCGGCTGTCGAGCAGCGCGATCGCCAGCGCGTCGCCGAGCGCGAGCTGCATCAGCGATGAGGTGGTGGGCGCCAGATTGTGCGGGCAGGCCTCGCGCGCCGGCGGCAGCGCGAGCACCACGTCGGCCGCCTGGCCGAGCGTGCTGTTGGGTTCGGCGGTGACCGCCACCAGCCCGATGCGGAAGCGGCGCGAATAGTCGATCAGGTTCTTGAGCTCGGCGGTCTCGCCCGACCACGACAGCGCCATGATGACGTCGTCGGCCGTGATCATGCCGAGGTCGCCATGGCTCGCCTCGGCGGGATGGACGAAAAAGGAGGGCGTGCCGGTCGACGCCAGCGTCGCTGCGATCTTGTGGCCGACATGGCCGGACTTGCCCATGCCGCTGACCACGACACGGCCGCGCGCCCCGCGAATCAGCTCGATCGCGGCCGCGAAAGGCTGCCCGAGCCCGTTCTGCATGGCGGCGGCGAGCGCCGAGATGCCGCTGCCGCCGGCCTCCAGCGTCCGCAAGGCGGAGTTGATCAGGGATCGTCTGGGTTTACTCGGACTCGCTTCCAAAGGGCGTCCCCGGCGGTGGAAGTGGGCCAAGACGGCTCACACCCGCCAAATAGCACGAAAAGCCGCCCCGGGCGACCGCCCGGAAGCCTCCGTCAACCTCCTGTTAACCATACGCATTTTATCCCCGTTAACGTATGCGTGCCGTCCGGCCGGCCTTGAGGACATCAACAGTGCCGCGCCTTTTTCTTGCGCTGACCGCTGCGGCGTCGGGCGCGGTCCTGTTCATGGCCGCGCTTGCGCCCGCGTGCGCCCAGGCGCCCCCCAGCGCCCAGGCGCCGGCGGCCGATCCGCCCAATGGCTGGCGGCCGCCCGATTCCGCCACGGTATTCCGTCCGCTCGAGGGTGATCCGCGCAATCCCGGCCGTTTCCGCCCCCCGGCCAGCCGGCAGGCCGCCGGCCCGTCGCGCTTCGGCGAGATCCCGGTCTACGGCAATCCGCCGGCCTCGGGCGCCGGCAGCACCGGATTCGATTCCACCAACGCGCTGCGCCGCAAGGCGCGCGCAGCCGTGCGGCGCAAGCCGGGACTCACCCTGGCGGCGCCACCGCCGCCAGGGGTCGTCCCGGCGCCCGCGGTGGCGAGCGTGCCGACGCGGCCCTCCGCGCAGACCGAGCGGCGTGGCGCCGCCGCGATTCCGGCGCCGGCGGTGACGCTCGTGCCCGCCGTCGTGACGCCGAGCCGGCGCAGGATCGTGATCGAGCAGGACGCGTTCGCGCCGGTCGGCGTGCACGCCGGCGCCTTCGCGCTTTTTCCCGCAATCGAGCTCACCGGCGGTTACGACAGCAATCCGACGCATATTCCGGGCGGCAAAGGTTCCTCGCTGATCATCGTCGCGCCCGAGCTCAGGGCGCGGTCGGACTGGGAACGTCACGCCCTCAACGCCGACATCAAGACGAGCTACACCGCCTATTCGCAAAATTTCGCGACCGTTCCCCCCGGCCCGCCGGCCTCGCTCGACCGGCCGAGCGTCGATGCGCGCGTCGACGGGAGACTCGATATCACCGGCCGCAATCGGCTCGACGTCGAGGGGCGCCTGCTGGTCAGCACCGACAATCCCGGCAGCCCCAATATCCAGGCCGGCCTCAACCGCCTTCCGATCGTCACCACGCTCGGCGGGACGCTCGGCTACACCCAAGGCTTCAACCGTTTCGAGGTCACCGCCAAGGGCATGGTCGACCGCAGCACCTATCAGCAGTCGAGCCTCACCGACGGCACGACGTCGAGCAACGACGACCGCAATTTCAACCAGTACGGCACTGCGTTGCGCGGCAGCTACGAGCTCACGCCCGGCGTCAGGCCGTTCGTCGAGGTCGGCGCCGACAGCCGCGTGCACGATCTCGCCTTCGACCGCAATGGCGAGCAGCGCGACTCCAACGGGGTCAACGCGAAAGTCGGCACCACGTTCGAGTTCACCCGCAAGCTCACCGGCGAAGCCTCGCTCGGATATCTCGCCCGCCGCTACAAGGACCCCGGGCTGATGGATCTCAGCGGCGCCACCATGGACGCGCTGCTGATCTACACCGCGACGCCGCTCACCACCTTCACGGCGAGCGCGAAGTCGACCGTCAACGAGGTCATCCTGCCGGGCGTCTCGGGCGACCTCGCGCGCGATTTCGGCCTGCAGGTCGATCACGCTTTCCGCCGCTGGCTGCTTGGCACCGCCAAGCTCGGCTTCGGCATCGACGACTATGTGGGCCTCCCGCGCATCGACCACCGGTGGTACGCGTCGGCGGCCCTGACCTACAAGCTCACCCGCAACATGCAGCTCAAGGCCGAGATCCGCCGCGACTGGCTCAATTCCAGCGTGCCGGGCGTGGATTACGTGGCCAATCAGTTTCTGCTCGGGATCAGGCTGCAACGATAGGCCGGGCGCCTCAGGCACAGCCGTGCTGCTGCGCGCGGCGCCGCCTACTTGACGAGCAGGACCTCATGAAAGAAATTCCGCCGACTCGAGCGGCCGGCCGCGAGGCCGGCCGCTCGGGAGAATGGGGCTCATTTGGCGGGGGCCAATGGCCAGCCACGTCTGTTCGTGCGTTCAACCTGGCGCAGCGCTTTGCGCGCCGAAAGGAAAATCATGCCATTGCGCCGCCTGTCGTCATGCTTTCTCGTCGTGTTGCTCTGCTGGTTCGCGCACGGACCCGCCTCGGCGGCGGGCCGCGGCGGCACTCATGTCTATTTGCTGCGCGGCATATTCAACGTGTCGGTCGGCCTGGACGCTCTCGCCGGCAAGCTCGCCCGGATGGGGATCGCGGCGAGCGTCTATGGCCACGGCGAGTCGGGCTCGGTCGCTGCCGAGGCCATCCGCGACTACAAGAGCGGAAGGGTTCGTTCGATCATCCTGATCGGGCATTCGCTTGGAGGCGGCGCGGTCCTGAGCGTGGCCGAGCAACTCAAGAATGCCGGTGTTCCGGTCGCATTGTTGATCTCGCTCGAATCCGGCTCGAGCGGCCCGGTGGCGAGCAACGTTCGGCGGGCGGTCAATTTCTACATCGCCGGATCGGGCGTGCCCGTCGGTCCAGGGTCGGGGTTCCGCGGCAGCCTGCAGAACATCGAGGTCGGAAGCATCCGGGGCATGGACCACATGACCATCCAGTCGATGCCGTCGATGCACAGCCGAATGATCGGTTATGTGGCGGGAGCCAGGGGCGGGTGACGCCCATACGGCCGATTTGTTGCAACTTTCCTCCTCCTCAGCGGTTCCAACACGTGACGCCGGCGCCGGTGCCGTGGGATCGCCGACCCGGGATTTTCGCGATGCTCCGGCGCGACCGGCATTCTGCAGGGATCGCTCGCATGGATGCGCGCCGCAGGTAGGAAATGGCAGAAACCACGACGTCGGGGCCGCCCAAGAAGCCCAAAAACGTGTTTTTCCGATTGCTCGGTCCTGGATTGGTGACCGGCGCGGCGGACGACGATCCTTCGGGCATAGCGACCTATTCGCAGGCCGGCGCACAGTTCGGCTACGGCATGCTCTGGACGGTGTTTCTGACGACGCCCTTCATGATTGCAATTCAGGTCGTCAGCGCGAAAATCGGGCGGGTCACGGGTCGGGGTCTCGCCGCCAACCTCAACCAGTTCGCGCCGCGTTCGGTCGTCTTAGCGCTGGTCTCGCTGCTGGTGATCGCGAACACGTTCAACATCGCGGCGGACATTGCGGCCATGGGCGAGGCGCTGTGGCTCGTGGTCGGCGGGTTGAAACACGAGCACGCCCTGATTTTCGCGGCGGGCTCGGTCCTGCTCCAGATCTTCGTGCCCTACCGGCGATATGCGCCGGTCCTGAAATTTCTCACGCTGGTCCTGTTCCTGTATGTGGCGACGGCTTTCACGGTCAGCATTCCCTGGAGCGAGGCGTTGCTCGCCGCCATCTGGCCGAAGCCGTCTTTCAATCCGGGTTATTTCCTGATGTTGGTCGCGGTGCTCGGCACCACGATAAGTCCGTATCTGTTTTTTTGGCAGGCGTCTCAGGAAGTGGAGGAGATGAGCCAGGGAAGAACTCGACGTCCGTTGCGAGATCTCTCGCGCGGAGGACAGACGGAAATCGATCGGATCGCATTCGACACGACGGTCGGCATGATTTTTTCCAACGGGATCGCCTTCTTCATCATTCTCACGACCGCGGCGGTGCTCAACGCCCACGGGGTGAAGGACATTCACACGGCGGCCGACGCCGCGAATGCGCTGCGGCCTCTGGCGGGCGAGCTGACGTTCCTGATGTTCGCGCTCGGAATAATCGGGACCGGCCTGCTGGCCATTCCGGTGCTGGCCGGGTCGGCCGCCTACGCGGTCGCCGACGCATTCGGCTGGCCCGCGACGCTGCAGGCCAAGGCTCCCGAAGCCGTCGGCTTCTACACCATCATAGCGGCCGCCACCATCATCGGGCTGGCTTTGGGCTTCACCTCGCTCGATCCGATCAAGATGCTGATCTGGAGCGCCGTGCTCAACGGAATCGTCGCTGTCCCGATCATGGTCGCGATGATGCTCATCGTGAGCAGTGCGGCGATCATGCAGAGGTTTCGCGCGCGGCTCTGGCTCATCGTTTTCGGCTGGCTGGGAACAGCCGTCATGGCGGTGGCCGTATTGGCGTTGCTATGGACGTCGATCTGAAGCGTTTGCGTCAGGCGCGTCGACATCGATCCAATACGGATTCGAGGACGGGAGCCGCAAGAAAAAGCCCCGAAACGTTCGGGGCTTGATCTCGACGTCGGATTGCGGCGAGGCCTATTTGCCGCGCAGCGTGTCCTTGAGGCCGCCGATCGCGTTCTGGATCTTTCCGGCCGCCTTGTCGGTTTTGCCTTCGGACTCGAGCTTCGAATCGCCGGTGATCTTGCCGACCGCTTCCTTCACGGCGCCCTTGGCCTGCTCCGCCGATCCCTTGATACGATCCTTGTCCATGTTCGGTCTTCCTTGTCTGAGTGTGTGAGAATACCGGACAACGTCCGACCGAGAGAAAGGGTTCCACTTTCGGATTGAGGTCGGTCAGACGTGAAGGCCGGGCAAACCCGCAACCAAGATGATCACGACCACCGTGAGGTTGAGGGAGAAAATGTTCATTGTTTTGCCTCGCGTGCGGGGATCGACGATCCGAATTTCATTGCCGACCGGGAGATAAAATACGTGTCATCTCGATATTGCGGTGCGGAACACACGAACTGAGCCGAAAATCTCTAGAGCCGCACCATGCTCGGAATAGTCTGACCGACCGAGACGGCGATCGTAACTCCGTCGAAAAGTCCAAAACGCAATCCCCGATCAGGAAAAGCGACGCCGCGCGGGAACTTTTTGCCCTGCCGCGCGTCATGTGAAGGCCCAATCTGCCGCTAAAGTCGCTCTGTAAGGAAATGTCCCATGTCCATGTCGAACGAAAGCCTGGTCGTCGTTCTGCTCGTGGGTCTCGTTGCCGGCTGGCTGGCGGGTCAGATCGTGCGCGGGACCGGCTTCGGCATCATCGGCGATATCCTCATCGGGATTGTCGGCGCGTTCATCGGCAACTGGCTGCTGCCGCGCCTCGGGATCCATCTTGGCGCCGGAATCATCGCCGCGATCGTCAACGCGACGATCGGCGCCGCCGTGCTGCTGCTCATCGTCAGGCTGGTCCAGGGCGGGGGGCGCGGGTGGGGCGGCCGTTGGGGCCGCAGCCGCTGGTAGCCGCACCTGGAATTGGATCGATGGTACTCCGGGCCGACGGTCTCGCGCCCGGGTCGACCCGGCTGGAGTTGGCGCGAACTCCCGCGGTTTCACGGCGGATTTCTCGCCACCCCATAACGTCACGACTGCTTACACGATTTGACTAACCGCAAATCCACCTAATCCCATATACGTAACGCCCCGGGCCAAGTCGATGACGTGATGCCGATGGCGGATACGCGTTCGGATCACGTCGATCCGTCGAAAGCTCGTGATCGCATGGACGTGCCGCTCACCCAGCCCGAAGTGGTGGTCACATGACCGTAGCCTTGTTGGAGAACGAAGGTCTGCCGGCCGGGTTGCGCGTGCTCATCGTCGAGGACGAGATGCTTCTGGCCTTCATGTTGCAGGATCTGCTGGCGGAATGGGGTTGTGCGGTGGTCGGGCCGGCGGGACGCCTCGCCAAGGCCGTATTGCTCGCCGGATCGGAAGCGCTGGACGGCGCCATCTTGGACGTCAACGTCGGGGGCGCGGATGTCTATCCGGTGGCGCGTGCGCTGGCCGGTCGCGGCATCCCGTTCATTTTTGTTTCCGGTTACGCGGCGAGCCGCCTCCCGCCGGAATGGCGCAATCGACCGATGCTGCAGAAACCCTTCGAGCCGCGCGAACTGGCGCAAAGCATGGCCAAGGTATTCGCGCCGCCGTGCGCGAGCTCGCCCCAGGCAGCCCCCGGGTGATGCGGGATGCGCAAATATATCTTTTGGTCGACGCATCGTAAAATGGCCCGTCAGGCCCTACATGTTGGCAACAACGCTTCTTCCTGTTGATTGCAGGGAGTGCTCATGGCTGGTCGACTTGCTGTTGCGGACCTCGCCAAGAAGACGGCATATTTTTCGTTGGCGGCTGCGGCATTGGTCTTCGTCTCGATGCTGGCGTTGCCTGCTTTCTACTCGTGAGGATCGACCTGGCAACTTTGTTGCACTTGGCGTGTTGTTCGGATCAGGGGTGCATGTTCGTGTCGCGGACCCATTCGTGAACGCGCGCGGTGACGCGATAGCTCAAGAAACAGGCGGTCGCCGGGTTCGACCATGCAGCCGAAGTCAGTGGCTGAGAGGGTTCTCATGAAGATTGCGCAGATTGCCCCGTTGATGGAGAGCGTGCCCCCGCGCCTTTATGGCGGCACCGAGCGGATCGTATTCTGGCTCACCGAAGAGCTGGTGCGGCAGGGGCACGCCGTGACGCTGTTCGCCAGCGCAGATTCGATGACCTCCGCCGAGCTGGTTCCCTGCGCGCGCGAAGCGCTGCGGCTCGATACGGCGGTCAAGGATCCCATCCCCTACTACATGCTGATGCTGGACAAGATCCGGCGGCGGGCCGACGAATTCGACGTCCTGCACTTCCACATCGACCCCCTGCAGTTCCCTTTGTTCCGCGACATGGCGGCGCGGACGGTGACGACGCTGCACGGCCGGCAGGACCTGCCCGACCTGCCGCCGCTCTATTTTGGTATCAGCGAGATGCCGCTGGTCTCCATTTCCCAGTCGCAACGAAAGCCGATCCCGCACGCGAACTTCGTCGCCACCGTCCATCACGGCATGCCGCTCGATCTGCACAAGCCGATCTTTCAGCCGCGCGGCGGCTATGTGGCCTTCCTCGGCCGTATCTCGCCGGAGAAGCGGCCTGACCGTGCGATCGAGATCGCGCGCGCGCGTCGGCGTGCCGTTGAAGATTGCCGCGAAAGTCGACAAGGTGGACGCAGCCTACTTCGGACAGACGATCGAGCCGATGCTGGACGGTCCGGGTGTCGAGTTCGTCGGCGAGATCAACGATGCGCAAAAGAACGAATTCCTGGGCGAGGCGTCGGCGCTCCTGTTTCCGATCGACTGGCCGGAGCCCTTCGGCCTCGTCATGATCGAGGCGATGGCGTGCGGCACGCCGGTGCTCGCGTTTCGCCATGGCTCGGTGGCGGAAATCATCGATGACGGCGTCACCGGGCGGATCGTCGAGACCATGGAGGAAGCGGTGGCGGCGCTCCCCGAGGTGCTGGCGTTGGACCGCCGGCTGGTGCGGCGCCGCTTCGAGGAGCGGTTTTCGGCAGCCCGGATGGCCAAGGACTATGTGAGCCTCTACCGCAGGCTGCGGCGGCGCGCGCCGGCCCTTGTGCCGGAAGAAAGCACGTCCGCGCCGAATCTGGAGACCGTCGAAACGAACGGCACGAAGCCCTATGTCTCTTGAGCCGAAGTCGCCCGTAACGCAGACGACGGCCTCGCCGGTCAACGAGATACCGGAGACGCCGTTCTACATTCCGGTGACCGGCCCATCGACCCGCCCGCGCCGTGTCCTCAAGCACGGCGACACTTTCGCCGTGTTCGACAGTCTCGGCGACATCGGGGCGACCGCGGGCGGACCGGACGGGATCTATTTCGACGACACGCGCTTTCTCTCGCGGCTCGAGATGTCGCTCAACGGCATGCAGCCGCTGCTGCTCGGCTCGAACATCCGCGACGACAACACGCTGCTGTCGGTCGATCTGACCAACCCGGACATATATTCCGAGAACCGGTTGCTGCTGCCGAAGGACACGATACACATCGTGCGCACCCTGTTTCTGTGGCAGGGTACGGCGCACCAGCGGATCGCACTGCGCAATCACGGCGAGCGTGCGATCGGAATCAATCTGTCGCTGACCTTCGGCAATGATTTCGCGGATCTGTTCGAGGTGCGCGGCATGCGCAGGCCTCGGCGCGGCAAGATGTCCGAGGAAGTAACGGCGCCGGACAAGGTCGTGATGCGCTACGACGGCCTCGACGGCCGCACGCGGCAGACGTCGCTGGTGTTCGATCCGCCGCCGACGCAGCTCACGGAGAGCTCCGCGTCGTATCGTCTGGTCCTGCCGCCCGGCGCCAGCGCCGGGGTCTTCCTCGCCGTCGCCTGCGATCAGCCGGCCCGGCAGCCGGTCGCGTTCTACAAAGGGCTGCTCGCCGCCAACCGCGCCTTGAAACGTTCCACGGCCGGCGTCGCGACGGTCACCACCTCCAACGATCTCTTCAACGAGGTGCTGTGTCGCTCGATGTCCGACCTCTACATGCTGATGACGGTGACGCCGCAAGGTCCCTATCCCTATGCCGGCACACCCTGGTATTCGACCACGTTCGGGCGCGACGGCATCATCACGGCGATGCAGATGCTGTGGTTCGATCCGCGCGTGAGCCGCGGTGTGCTGAAGCGGCTGGCGCACTTCCAGGCCGGACAGAACGACGAGGAATCCGACGCGCAGCCTGGAAAGATACTGCACGAGATGCGGGGCGGCGAGATGGCCGCGCTGCACGAGGTGCCGTTCCGGCTGTATTACGGCAGCGTCGACGCGACGCCGCTGTTCGTGTTGCTTGCCGGACTCTATGCCGAGCGCACCGGCGATTGGGAATTCGTGCAGGAGCTCTGGCCGGCGATCGAGAAGGCCCTCGCCTGGATCGACGGACCGGGAGACCCCGACCGCGACGGCTTCGTCGAATATTACCGGGCACCGAAGGAAGGGCTCGTCAACCAGGGTTGGAAGGATTCCGTCGATGCGATCTTCCACGCCGACGGGCGCCTTGCGGACGGGCCGATCGCGCTTGCGGAAGTGCAGGCCTATGTCTATGCGGCGAAAAGCCTGGCGTCGCGTTGTGCGCGCCGACTGGGCCGCGTCGACGACGCCAATCGGCTGGAGACGCAGGCGAGCGACCTCGCGCGACGCTTCGAAGAGGCGTTCTGGTGCCCGGAACTGGACACCTATGCGCTTGCGCTCGATGGCAAGAAGCAGTCCATGTCGCGTGCGCACGTCGAATGCCGGACAGGTGCTGTTCACCGGCATCGCGTCCGCCGATCGCGCGCGCAAGGTTGGACGCGGCCTGATGCGGCCGGAATTCTTCTCGCGCTGGGGCATCCGCACGGTCTCCAGCGAGGAGCGGCGCTACAATCCGATGTCGTACCACAACGGCTCGGTCTGGCCGCATGACAATGCGCTGATCGCGCTCGGCCTGGCGAAGTACGGGCTCAAGTACGAGCTCGAACGCGTGTTTCGCGGTCTGTTCGACGCCGCAACCTACATGGACCTGCGCCGCTTGCCGGAGCTGTTCTGCGGGTTTCAGCGCCGGCGGGGCAGGGGTCCGACGCTTTATCCCGTCGCCTGTGCGCCCCAGGCCTGGGCAAGCGGCACGCCGTTCACGCTCATCCAGGCTTCTCTCGGCCTCGAATTCGATCCGGACGCCCACGAGATCCGGCTGCGCA
Organism: uncultured Pseudomonadota bacterium; assembly: GCA_963791155.1. Taxonomy (GTDB): domain Bacteria; phylum Pseudomonadota; class Alphaproteobacteria; order Rhizobiales; family Xanthobacteraceae; genus JAVDCA01. The sequence goes on along the minus strand of CAWBRI010000018.1, from coordinate 539,739 downwards.
ATCCGCGCCTGCCCGCATTCCTGGACGAGGTATTCCTGCGCAACCTGAGGCTCGGGAAATCGAGCGTCGATCTGGTGTTGCGCCGGCACGATGACGATGTCGCGCTGCAGGTGCTGCGCAAGGAAGGTTCGATTCGCGTTTCGGCCGTCTACACCTGAAATTTCCATCGACCTCGGAATTTGATCTCCATCGTTCGGTAATTTGCGATTGTTTCGCGTCGTATGTTTGCGGCCGATCCCGCCGACGCCGTCCCCGCGGCATCCCCGGTTGATCCAGATCAACGACGTTGCGGTCGCGGATGTGCTATTTTCAAAAAGAAACTGGGCGCGATCCTGAAGCGCATGAATCTCACCAAATGATGCGACGCTTTTTTCATGCCTGATGCTCAATACCAACCTGATGCTCAATACCAAGGACAGGGATCGATCTTCGGCAGACAAGGAAAAATGATCATGCGGCGAGCCGACTGGACACGCATTATTTTGATCGCTGCCCTGTTTCCGACCGTGCTCGCTTTTTCCGCGTTATACGCTGCGGCCGATCGGGCATTCGCGCAGGACCTGAGGGGCGACACTTCATCGGGGCGTCGATTGGCGCAGGCATGGTGCAGCGAATGCCACTCGGTCGAATTCGACGACGACGCGGACGGCAAGCATCGCACCAGACTTTGCCGCCATCGCAAAGCGGGAATCGACCACGGCGCTCGCACTGAACGCGTTTCTCCGATCGAACCACAACAAGATGCCCAATTTCATCGTCAAGGGTCAGGAAGCCGACGCTATCGTGGCCTATATCTTGACCCTCAAACGCGAATGATCGGGGCGTACGCCGCCGCACGCCCGCCGCGCGGCTGCCCGAAATTGATCGGCATCAAGGCGGAACCAAGCGGGGCTGATAGGACTTGCAATCCCAGGGACTGAGGTCTGCGGGATGCCGGGATTTGACGCACGAGCGGGTGTGATCGCGCTGTGGGGCGCGGCTTGCCTCGTGCTGTCGGCGCCGGCGACCGGTCATGCCGAGCCCACCGTTTCGAAGCCGCCGGTGTACGACGTCATCGTGAACGAGGACGAGGCCGCGAAAGCCTGCGTGCTCGAGCTGCTCTTCGAAGGCTCGCCGGCCGGCGAGGTGGTCGATTCCCAACTGATCGTCGCCCGAATCAAGCTCAACGACGCTTTCACGGGCCCGCTCGTCTTCGGATTCCGGATCGAAGCGGCCGACCTCAAATTCGCCAAAGGTCGGTCTTCCGGGCCGCGCCAGATCAAGATCAACTCGGCCGCATTCGTGTCGCAAGCCTATACGGCGGTTGCGCGACCCAAGATCGCGCCATTCGCGGATGGCAGCATGGTGATATCGACCCTCGATTTCGCCGAGGGCGGCAAGCTCGTCGATGCCGTGACCAAGGGACAATTCCAGGTCATGTTTACGCGGCGCCAGCCGGCCGTTGCCCGGACCTATCAGGTGACCTCGGCGCCGCCGGCGGACGTGCTCGCGCGCTTTGGCGAATGCGTCGCCGCGTTCGCACTGACCGAATGACCTGATCGCGCTTCCGCCGAGGCCGCTATTCCGGCAGTTGATATCCGATCGCCGCTTCGATCTCGATCGTTCGCCGTACCGCGGGACGCTTCATCATGCGGTCGTAGTGTGCGGAGAGATTGGGAAACGTTCCGACGGCGGGCTTGAGAGAATTGACCAGACGCCAGTACAGGCGGAACAGATGAATGTCCGCCACGGAATAGCGCTCCAGCGCCCACTCCTTTTCGCCCAGCCTCCGGTCGGCGATCCCGTAGACCTCTATGGCGTGGTCGATCCCGCGCCGGCGGGCGGGATGCAGGGTCGCGGCGATGAACGACATCCATGAAATGGCCTGGGCCTCGGCTTCGATGTCGTTCCGGGGCAGCAGGGCCGCATCGGGGAACCGTTTGGCGAGATAGAACAGGATTGCCGCCACCTCGGTGAGCGGTCGGCCGTCGATCAGAAGGGTCGGAACCTTGCCTTCCGGATTGAGCGCCAGATAGCCGGGCGCCCGCTGCTCCCGCTTCGCGAACGACAAGGGTCTGCTCTCAAAGGCCGCGCCGATCTCGTGCAGCGCGATGTGGACCGCCATCGAGCTCGCGCCCGGCACGAAATACAGAGTGAGCATCGTCGCTAGCCTTCAGATCGCCCCGCATCCCGCCGCCGCTCACCCGTCTCCCAATATCCGCGCCAGCTCCGCCCGAAAACCCGGCGCGATGTCGCTCCTCGCCAGCGCATAGGCGACGTTTGCCGCCAGGAACCCGATCTTCGATCCGCAGTCGAAACTCTTGCCGTCGAACTTGAGGCCGAGGAACCGCTGCGCCTGCGCGAGGCGGATCATCGCGTCGGTGAGCTGGATCTCGCCGCCTGCGCCGCGCGTCTGGTCGGCCAGGATGTCGAAGATCTGCGGCTGCAGGATGTAGCGGCCCGTGATGATGAGGTTCGACGGCGCGTCGTCGCGCGCGGGCTTCTCCACCATCTGGGTGATCTTGAACGCCTTGCCGTCGCTCGGCCCCACGCCGACCACGCCGTACATGTGGACGCGCTCGCGCGGCACTTCCTCGACCGCGATGACGTTGGCGGCGTCCTCGCTCTCCTTGTAGACGTCCATCATCTGCGCCAGGCACCCGCGATCGTTCTGCACCAGCACGTCGGGCAGCAGCAGCGCGAACGGCTCGTCGCCCACGAGCTCGCGCGCGCACCACACCGCATGGCCGAGCCCGAGCGGGGCCTGCTGGCGGGTGAAGCTGGTCTGTCCGGGGCCCGGCAGGTCGCGCGCCAGGAGCGCCAGCTCGTCGCTGCGGCTGCGCTCGCTGAGGGTGAGCTCGAGCTCGACCTGGCGGTCGAAATGATCCTCGATCACGCCCTTGTTGCGGCCGGTGACGAAGATGAAATGCTCGATCCCGGCTTCGCGCGCCTCGTCGACCGCGTGCTGGATCAGGGGCCGGTCGACGATGGGAAGCATCTCCTTGGGCATCGCTTTGGTGGCCGGCAGGAACCGGGTGCCGAGGCCGGCAACCGGGAAGATGGCTTTACGGATCGGTTTCATGATGCTTCTTGATGGGCTCTTGGCTGGAGGGCGCCGGAGGTCGGGCGGCGGTTGTTCCGGGCAAAAAGGGAGAATCCAAGGCCATATTTACCACGCCGCCGGGGCACTCAGGGTAAAAGATGACCATTGCGGCGGTTCGCCCCGTCAGCCGGGCGTGTTAAACATACTGAAACCATATCTGGCTCCCTAATAGGGTGCGCCGGCGCTGCGTCGATGGCGCCGCGCCAAAAGGGCCGCGACCGATGGGCCGCGCCAGCTGCGTCGGATAACGGACCCAAGCATGACGGATGGCAGGCGTTTCGCGAGCGTATTGGGGGTGGCCGGACTGGTGTTCGGCGCCCTGGCGGGCACACTGTCGGATTTCGTCGGCCTCGCGCGCGCGCAGAGCCAGGATGAGCGCTTTTCGACCTCTCCGCGCCCGGGCCTGTTCACGGGCGGCGCCGGGTCGTTCCATTTGTTCGGGGGCGGTCCGCCGGCGCCGGTCGGGCCGGCGAGCAGGGACGATTGGAGCGGCGAGTCCGGCTCCTCCGGCCATCCGCTCATGCAGGCCGACGCGATCCGCGCCGCGGCCGCGAACTTTCCCGATTGCATCGCGGGCTTCTGGCCCGACGCGGCGCGCCGCGGCGTCACGCGGGCGACCTTCGACACCTACACGGCCGGGCTCACGCCCGATCTCAAGATCATGGACTTCGTCGATGCCCAGCCCGAGTTCACAAAGACGTTCTGGGACTATCTCGACACGCTGGTGAGCGAAGCCCGCATCAAGCGCGGGCGCGAGATCCTCGCCGCCAACAAGGCGACTTTCGACGCCGTCGAGCAGGCCTATGGGGTCGACCGCCATATCGTGGCGGCGATCTGGGGCATCGAGTTCGAACTACTCGACCGCGATCGGCGAGCGGCCGGTGCTGCGCTCGACCGCGACGCTCGCCTGCGTGGGCCGTCGCCAGGGCTACTTCAAGGACGAGTTCCTCTCGACGCTCGAGATTCTCAACCGCGGCGACGTCAATCCAGACCGGCTCAAGGGCTCGTGGGCGGGCGCCTTCGGTCCGACCCAATTCATGCCGACCTCGTTCAAGCGCTACGCGGTGGATTTCGACGGCGACGGCCGGCGCGACGTGGTCGATTCGATCCCCGACCTGGTCGCCTCGACCGCCAACAACCTCAAGCTCGATGGCTGGATGGCGGGCCAGACCTGGGGCTACGAGGTAGTGGTGCCGCAAGGTTTCAATTATCTGCTCGCCGACAGCGCGCGGCCGATGACGGTGCGCGAATGGGAGCGCCACGGGCTCACGCGCGTCGGGGGCAAGGCCTTTCCGCGCACGGCCGACAGGGCCTATCTGCTCGTTCCGGCGGGTGCGCGCGGGCCGGCCTTTCTGATGCTCGGAAATTTCCGCGCCATCATGAAATACAACCCGGCCGAGGCCTATGCGCTCGCGATCGGCCATCTGGCCGACCGGCTGCGCGGCGAGCCGGCGTTCGTGCAGGCCTGGCCGCGCGAGGAGCGCGTGCTCTCCGGTGCCGAGCGTTACGAGTTCCAGCAGCTTCTGCTGGCGCGCGGATTCGACATCGGCGGCGAGCCCAACGGTCGCCTCAATGCCGGCACCCGCAAGGCGCTCAAGGGCTATCAGGCGGCGGCCGGCCTGGTTCCCGACGGGTTCGCGACCGCGAGCCTGCTCGATCGCCTGCGCGCGGACGGCTTGGCCCGGCGATAACCAAAGCGCGAGCTTCTTCCCGACGCCGCTTTTGCCATGGTATTAACCCAATGACCGGGTAGCGGTCGCTCGGCCGGGAATGCCCCGGCGCGTGCAGGGCTGTAACGGACCATGGTTCCTGGATCTTTGCGCATGGCGCGCGGCACATTCTGGCGGCCTTTGGCGGGCGCGGTCCTTCTCGGGCTGGCCGAAGCCGCGGTCGTGCTCGGCCTGGGCGCGGCCGGGATCGTGCCGTCCGGCGCCCAGGCGTTCGACGACCGGTTTCCCTTCATCGAAGAACGCGCGCGCCGCGGCGGCGGAGGCAATCCGTACCAGGGCGAGCCGTTCCGCCAGGGAGGAGTCGCGGTCGAAAATAATTCCAAGGCCCCGCCGCCCGCCCGCAAGGCCGATTCCGTTCCGCTCACCTCGGTGGTGGTGCTCGGCGACTCGATGGCCGACTGGCTGGCCTATGGTCTCGAGCAGGCGGCGGCGGAATCTCCCGACATCGGCATCGTGCGCCGTCATCGCACGCTGTCGGGCCTCATCCGCGTCGACGTGAAAAGCGACCCGCGCGGCGATTATCCCGACTGGCCGCAGGCGGCGCGCGAAATCCTCAACGCCGAAAAGGCGAATTTCATCGTGATGATGATCGGCCTCAACGACCGCCGGTCGATCAAGGAAAAGACGCCCGCCAAGTCGGCTGCGACGCCGGCCTCGACTCCGGCCGCCGCTGCGATCGCTCCGCCCGCGGCGGCTTCCGCCAACAAGCCAAAGGACGCCGAGCTCGACGACTCGCCGCCCGCCGACGCGCCGGCGAGCACGGTCGAGCCGGAGCCCGCCACTCCCGGCATGCTCACCCACGAATTCCGCACCGAGAAGTGGACCGAGCTGTACATCAAACGCATCGATGACACGATCGCGGCGCTCAAAGCCAAGAACGTGCCGGTGCTCTGGGTCGGGCTTCCGCCGATCCGCAACATCAGGGCGGCCGGCGATCTGAGCTATCTCAACGATCTCTTCCGCAGCCGCGCCGAGAAGGCCGGCATCACCTATATCGACACCTGGGACGGCTTCGTCGACGAGGCCGGCCGCTTCGTGATGCAGGGTCCTGATTTCGAGGGACAGATCCGCCGCCTGCGCTCGGGCGACGGCATCCATTTCACCCAGGCCGGCGCGCGCAAGCTCGCGCACTATGTCGAGCGCGAAATTCAGCGCGGCCTGATGGCGCACGCCGTGCCGGTCGCGCTGCCGGCGCCCGAAGAGCCGGCACCGCCGGTGGCGGCGGCCCGCCCCGGCAACGCGACGATCGCCCGCCCGCTCGCCGGGCCCGTGATGCCGCTGACCGCGGCGGCGGAGGCCGACGAGCTGCTCGGCGGCGGGAGCGCGCGCCAAGCCGCGGCCGATCCGATCGCGGCGCGCGTGCTGATGCGCGGCGAGCAGACCAATGCGCCCGCCGGCCGGGCCGACGACTTCGCGTGGCCGCGCCGCAGCGTGGCGCCGCTCGGCACCGATCCGGTGGTTGCCACCACCACCACGCCGATGACGCCGATGCAGACGGAACAGCGCCAGGCCGCGGCCGCCCCGGGTGTCGGAGCCGCCGCTGCGTCGCCGCCGGCGCGGCCGGCCGGACCGACCCGGCAGGCTGCCAGCGCGCCGCGTCCGCCCGGAATCGTCGGCCAGCAGCGTCCCGAGCCGCGCCGTGTCGCTCCCGCGCCGCAGCCCTTCTTCTTTCCATTTTTCGGGCGGTGAGCCGCATTTGGCGTAATTCCCGCGGCGGGCGCGGGTCATCGATGCGATTGCGCTAGAGCGGGATGACTTTTCTTCGAATCGTCATCCCGCTCTAGCTTATTGTTGGAGCATGATCTTTTCCGAAAACCGGTGCCCACTTTTCGGGATCATGCGCTAAACGCGCCCGGCGTTACGCCAGCAGCGCGATCAGCTCGCGCGCATCCGGTCTTTTCTCCAGCGACCACACGACCTCGCACGCCCGGCGCGCGCGCTCGGCGCCGATCGCCGGCGTCGCATTGGCGAGGAATTTGGCTTCGATCGCCGCGTCGCTCATGGGATTGGCGGCGGTGCCGCTCGCATGTGCGACATGGGCCTCGTGGCGCACGCCGCCGGCGACCACCGTCACATGGGCCTCGTCCCGGCGCAGCGTCGCGTCGGCGACCGCGTTGACCTTGCGTCGCAGCGCCGCCACCGCCGGGTCCGCGGCGCGCGCGTCCGAATACTGCGCGATGCCGGCCGCGCCGTCCGCGAGCGCCACCGCCGCCGAATGCCGGGTGCTGAACTTCGACTGCAGGCCGCTGGAGGGCTCGACCACGCCCGTGATGGAAAGAACGAGCGGGTGAACCCGCAGGCTGATTTCGCTGACCGCGGCCGGATCGATCCGGTCGCGATCGCGGATCGCGATCACCGCGTCGATGAGCGGATGAAGCACCACGCCGCACGCATGCGGTTTGTGCCCGTTGGTTTCGATCAGCCACCCGTGGCCGAGGCCGGCGGTCAATTGCTCGGGCGCCGCGACGTCGCTGTAGATGCGGCAGAAGCCGCGCTCGCCTTCGATGATCGCCTGGCTGCTGTCGAAGCCGCGCTCGGCCAGCAATGCCGCTAGCACGCCGTTGGCGGCGGCCTTGCCGGCGTGGAAGGACTTGCACATGGTGCCGCGGTTCTGCTGCATGCCGGCGGCCTGCGTCGCCGCGATGCCGACCGCGTAAGTGAGCCGTTGCGCATCGAGCCCCAGGAGCTTGCCGCAGGCCGCGCCCGCCGCGATGCTGCCGAGCGTGCCGGTCAGATGCCAGCCGCCTTTGTGGTGACCGGGCGCGGTGCGCCCGGCGCGCACGCCGGCTTCGAACCCGACCGCATAGGCGAGCATCAGGTCGACGCCGCTCACCGGCGCGCGTTCGGCGAGCCCGAAGAGCGCGGCGAGCACCGGCGAGCTCGTGTGCAGCACCACGCCGCCCATATGGGTGTCGTCGAAATCGAGCAGATGCCCCATCTGGCCGTTGACGAGCGGCGCGTCCAGAAAGCCGAGCTTGAGGCGGCGGCCGAGCACGGTCGCCTGCGGGCGCCCGCCGGTTTCGCCCAGCACGGCGATCAGTCGGCTGACCGTCGAATGCGGGCTGCCCGCGAGCGCGCAGCCGATCCAGTCGAGGACGCCGCGGCGGGCTTCGTGCAGGGCGGAGGCGGAGAGATCGCCGGGTCGCGCCGCCGCCAGATGGGCGCACAGGGTCTTGGTCGAGGTCGCCGCATCGGTTGCCAGATTCTGGTCCATGGCGACGATTTACAACGGCTTGATGCCGGCGTCGCGAATGACCTTGGTCCATTGCGCCACCTCGGACCTGATCCACGCGCTCGCTTCCTCGGGCGTGCCGCCGACCGGCTCGAGGCCCTGCTGGCGCAATTGCTCGACCGTGTCGGCCGCGGCGAGCGCGCGGTTGGCCTCGGCGTTGAGTCGCATGACCGCCGCCGCCGCGGTTGCGGCCGGCGCCGCCAGCCCGTACCAGCCGGTGACCTCGAATCCCGGCAGGCCGCTTTCGTCGACCGTCGGCAAGTTTGGCGCAAGCCGCGAGCGCTTCGCCGAGGTGACGGCGAGCGCGCGCAATTTCCCCGACGCGGCAAGCGGCAGCGCATTGACGGCGGGCGCGAACATCATCCGGATCTGCCCTCCGACCAGGTCCGTGATCGCAGGGGCCGCGCCCTTGTAGGGCACGTGCACCAGCTCGACCCCGGCCATGCGCCTGAAGAACTCGCCCGCCAGGTGAATGATGGACCCGGTGCCGGCCGACCCATAGGTGAGCCGGCCCGGATTGGCCTTGGCGTAGGCGATGAGATCCGAGACGGAGGTGAACGGCTCGGCGGAGTTCACCGCAAGCACATAGGCGCCGGACGCCGCCGTGACGATCCCCGCGAAATCGCGCACCGGCTCGAAAGGCAGCTCGCGGTAGAGCCCGGGCATCGCCGTAAAACCGCTGTGCGAAAGCAGCAGCGTATAACCGTCGGCCGGCGCGTGCGCGACCGCCTCCATGCCGATGACACCGCCGGCGCCGCCGCGGTTGTCGATCACGACCGACTGGCCGAGGTTTGCGGTCAGCGCCTTGCCGAGCACCCGGGCGACGCCGTCGACGGCGCCGCCGGCCGCGAATGGCACGATCAGGCGGATCGGGCGTTCCGGATAGGCGGCGCGCGCGCCACGCGGCAGCAGCATGGCCGAGGCGGCGAGGGCGGCTCGGATGAGCGTGCGGCGCGAGACACTCAAGAGCATTCTCCCAGTCGATCGTTTGAGCATTTTGCGGAAAAACCCTGTCCCGGACTGGAGCCGGGATGGACGCCGGTTTTACATGGAAGATGCGGCCACATATGGAATCGAGAGGGCGTTTCTAGCGCGCTTTCGGCGGCGCGTCTCACTTTCCCGCCTCCGAGGCCGTCAATTTCTTCGCCAGCGGGCCCCATTTGGCGAGCTCGCCCTGCACGAAGGCGGTGAGCTCCGCCGGCGACATCTTTGCGCTTTCGAATCCGTCGGCGTCGAGGCGGTCGCGCACCGCCTTGGCGTCGAGCGCAGCGCCGATCTCCTGGTTCATGCGCTCGGTGATCTTGCGCGCGAGTCCGGCCGGGCCCGCGAAGCCGAACCACGTCGTCACCGCGAGCTCGGGGTAGCCGAGCTCCCTCAGGGTCGGCACGTCGGGGAATTCCGGCATGCGGTGCGCCGAGGAGACCGCGAGCGGCACGATGGTGCGCCCGCGCATCTGCCCGATCGCGGCCGTCCAGGTGATTGATCCCATCTTGACGTGGCCTGCGACCAGGTCGGTGATTGCCTGCCCGGAGCCCTTGTAGGCGACATGCGCAAGCTTGAGATTGTCTTTCTCGGCCCAGAACTCGGCGATCAGGTGACCGACGGTGCCGGGGCCGGGCGACACATAGGGCAACGCCTCGGTAGCGCCCTGGAGACGCGCGCGCAGCTCCTCGAACGACCGCACGCCGAGCGAAGGATGCGTCGCGATCACGATCGGCGGGCCGCCGACGAACGCGACATGCGTGAAGTCCCTGACCGGATCATAGCCGGGATTGGGGCTCGTCAAAGGCGCGATGACGTGCGTTCCGATACTGGAGATCAGGAACGTGTAGCCGTCGGGCGCCGCATTCGCGACCACCGCCGATCCGATCAGGCCGCCGGCGCCGCCGCGGTTCTCGACATAGAATTGCTGATGCAGCCGCTCGCCGAGTCGCAGCGCGACGATGCGCCCCATGGTGTCGGAACTGCCGCCGGCGGCGAACGGCGACACGATGCGCACCGGGCGGGTCGGCCAGTCCTGCGCCGCGGCTGGCACGCAAAGCACCAGGCAGGCGATCGCGGCCGAAGCCGGCAGACGCGCGACACGCGTCATCGCGGCGGCGGCGTCAGGAAATCGCGCAGCATCGTTTGGTCTCCCGGCGCCGTGGCGGCCATTCGCCAGCGCGCCCGCATTATAAATTGGCCGATCGCGGCGGCAATCGGCTTGCGTCTCGGGAGTATCCTCCAGCCTTACTGCGTCATTGCCCGTCCCCGGGTCCGACCTTCGGTCGCCCCGAGGACAGGCTCCAGCGGGCAATCCAGTAGACACCGCCCTCGGTAAATACGCGCTACGTCGCCACGGCGAAATCACGGAGTACTGGATCGCTCGCTGGAGCCTGCACTCGGACGGCGCGAAGCGCTGATCCGGGTGCGGGCGATGACGGAGCAACAATAGCGGGAAATGACGCAGTAAGACTACGCAGCGTCGTACTTGCGGCCATCCGCGCCGGCGCGCGCGAACGCGAGCTCCGCCGCCGGGCAGGGCCGGCCGAACAGGAAGCCCTGCGCATGGGTGCAGCCGGCCGCGCGCGCAAGCAGGAGCTGGTCCTCCGTCTCGACGCCCTCCGCGACAGTGCCGACATGAAGGCTGCGTCCGAGGCCCGCGACCGCGGACACGATCGCGGCGCAATCCGCATTGCTCGACAATTCGCTCACGAAGGAACGATCGATCTTGATCTGGTCGAACGGAAACATGCGCAGATAGCTGAGCGAGGAATACCCGGTCCCGAAATCGTCGAGCACGATCGAGATGCCGAGACCGCGCAATCGATGCAACAAGGCGATGTTCTCGGCGTTACCTTCCATCAGCACGGATTCGGTGATCTCCAGCTTGAGGCGCTCCGCCGCCAGTCCGGAATCGCTTAGGGCCCGCGAGATGGCGTCGACGAGATTGCCACGGCGGAACTGGACGGGCGAAAGATTGACCGCGACCCTGATGTGAGACGGCCAGTGGGCCGCGTCGCTGCACGCCTGGCGCAACACCCATTCGCCGAGCGTATGGATCAGGCCGGTCTCCTCGGCCAGGGGAATGAAATCGGCCGGCGTGATCATTCCGCGCTGCGGGTGGCGCCAACGGATGAGCGCCTCCACGCCGGCGATTTCCTTCGTCTTGATGTCGACGATCGGATGATAATGCAGTTCCAGCTCACTGTGGTCGAGCGCGTCGCGCAGGTCGATTTCGAGGGCGCGGCGGCTATGGGCCTCGGTGCCCATTGCGGCTTCGAACAGGCGGTAGGTATTGCGTCCCTCGGACTTGGCCTTGTAGAGCGCGAGATCGGCGCTCTTGACGAGCTGGTCGACGTCCGTGCCGTGCTCGGGCGCGAGCGCGATCCCGATGCTGGTTGCGATGTCGAGCTTGTGGCCGTCGATATCGTACGGCGCGGCTACCGCCTCGAGCAGCCGGCAGGCCGTGGCGATCGCGGCTTCGCGCTGATCCCCTTGCGCCACCGCCAGGATCGCAAACTCGTCGCCGCCGAGCCGCGCCACCGTGTCGGTCTCGCGCAGACACGCGGAGATTCGATCAGCCACCACCTTGAGCAGCTCGTCTCCAACCGGGTGCCCGAGCGAATCGTTGACCGCTTTGAAGAGGTCGAGGTCCAGGAGGAAAATGCTGAAAGCCTCGCCGCCGCGCCGCAGGCGCGCGAGGCTGTCCCGGATGCGCTCGTGCAACACCGCGCGGTTGGCGAGGCCGGTCAAGCCGTCGTGGCGAGCCATGTAGGTGATCTGCGCCTCGGCCCGTTTCTGCGCCGTGATATCCTGGTGGATCGCGACCCATCCGCCGTCCCGCATGGGCTGGAGGCTGACCGCAAAAAATCGCCCGTCGCACAGTTCGTCGACGACATAAAGAGCTTCCGATCTGCCCATCGCCGCCAGACGCGCCTCGACGCAGCTTTCGACATCCGACGGAGCGGTGCCGGCCGCAACGCGCGCGTCCAGGATGGAACGCAGCGTCGTGCCGGGCTTGATCTGCCCGGGTGTGAGCCCGTAAAGCTCGCCATAGCGGGCATTGGAGACCAGCAGACGCTGTTGGCGATCGAACATGGACAGGCCATGCGCCATATGCTCGAGCGCCGTATCGAACCGCAAGTTCGTCTGCTCGAGCGAGGCTTTCGAGCGTTCGAGCGCCGCCGTGGTCGCGATGAGGTTGCGTTTGCGTGCCGCGCCGATGCCCATCGCGATCAGGACGATCGCGGTGAGCAGGAATCCGATCTGAGTATATTTCTGCGACGCCGATAATGCCGGCTCGAAGATATCGCCCTCGGCCAAGCCCACCACCGCGATCAGCGGCAGTCCTTCGATGGCCCGGTAGGAAATGAGCCGGCGGATGCCGCCGAATTGCCGGGCTGTACCGGCCGAATTCCAATAATTTCCGTTCGGGGATTGGCGTAAAAGCTCGAAAACCTTGGTCTGAGCGACCGATTGGCCGATGAATCGGCTGGCCGCAGGGTCGCGGCCGCTACGCGCCCGGATGATCCCGTCGAACCCCACGAGCGTGATGATGCCGTCACGGCCGATGTCGATCGAGCTGTAGAAATCCGCGACCTGCATGATGTCGAGCGATGCACTGATGGTGCCGCCGAATGTGCCGTCGGGGTTCGTCAGCCGACGCGTCAATTGCACGGACGGACGGCCGGACAGCCGGCCGATTCTGGGCGTGCTGATGTGCAACTCGTCCGTCGTCGAACTGACGTGAGTGCGGAAGGAGTCGTTTTGGCTGGTGTCGACCCTCTTGTGGACCGGCCCAAGGCTCGTGAGCGTGATGATGCCCTGGGAATTGATGATAGAGAAATGGATTGTCAGATCTTTCGGTCTCTTCGTGCCGTCGATCCAGTGCGCGAAGTCGAAATTGGCCGGGTCCTTCTCGTAGACCTTTCGCAGGAATTGCAGCTCGCCGTCGGAGCTTCGGACGACGCGCGAGATGTACTCCTCGAATATGCGGGCGAGGTTGCTCCCTTGCCGCAACGCGTCCTCATAGGCGCGGTCGTGCGCTGAGTTCGCAAGCAGGAAGACGCCGCCCCAGATGGCGGCGATCATCACCACGCCGAGGTAGGTCGTGGTCTGTGCAAACGGGCGGACCCATTGAAACATGCGCCGGGGCTCTAGGTCGGAGGGCTTATGCCCTGTTCACCGACTTATGCCCGAATTTCATTACTTTCCTGTTGTGATCGGCCATTGGCTCGCACTCGCCGGCGATCCGCGGCGGCGTATGAATTTCGTCAAGGTTAACGGGCGGCAAATCGGCCCGAGCACCAATCCGGCGACGCTGCCGCGGGAGCCCGCAACGCGGAGGCGGCGCACGATGGGTTTGCGGCTTCGAGATGCGGCGGCGCCTCAGCGCGGCAGCGTGGTCGTTCCCATCAGGAACTTGTCGACCGAATGCGCGGCCTGGCGGCCTTCGCGAATCGCCCATACCACCAGCGACTGGCCGCGCCGCATGTCGCCGGCCGCGAACACCTTGTCGAGCGAGCTGCGATACAGGTTGGTGTCGGCCCGCACATTGCCGCGTGGATCGAGCGCCAGGCCGAGCGACTTGATCATGCCGTCGTGCTCCGGATGCACGAAGCCCATGGCCAGCAGAACGAGGTCGGCGTCGAGCGCGAACTCCGAACCCGGGATCGGCTTGAGCTTGTCGTCGACATGGACGCAGTGGAGCTTCTTCACCCGTCCGTCCTCGCCGGTGAATTTCTGCGTGAGCACCGAGAACTCGCGCTTGGCGCCCTCCTCGTGGCTCGACGAGGTGCGCAGCTTGAGCGGCCAGTCCGGCCAGGTCAGCAGCTTGTTCTCCTTCTCGGGCGGCATCGGCATGATCTCGAAATTGGTGACCGACAATGCGCCCTGGCGGATCGAGGTGCCGATGCAGTCCGACCCGGTGTCGCCGCCGCCGACCACCACCACGTGCTTGCCCTTGGCGAGGATCGGCTCGACGTCGCCCGCCGGCTCGCCGCTCACGCGCCGGTTCTGCTGCGGCAGGAAGTCCATGGCGAAATGGATGCCCTTGAGCTCGCGCCCCGGGATCGGCAGGTCGCGGCCCTTCTCGGCACCGCCCGCCAGCACGACCGCGTCGTAATCCGCGAGGAGCTTTTCGGCCGCCAGGTTCCGGCCCACATGGACGCCGTAGTGGAACGTCACTCCCTCGGCTTCCATCTGGGCGACGCGGCGATCGATGTAGTGCTTTTCCATCTTGAAGTCGGGAATGCCGTAGCGCAGCAAACCGCCCGCCTTGGCGAATTTCTCGAACACATGGGTGTCGTGGCCGGCGCGCGCGAGCTGCTGGGCGCAGGCCATTCCGGCCGGGCCCGACCCGACGATCGCGACCCGCTTGCCGGTCTTTTGTGCCGGCGGCTCGGGCTCGATCCAGCCCTGCTCATAGGCCTTGTCGACGATCGCGCACTCGATCGTCTTGATGGTGACGGGGTTGTCGTCGAGATTGAGCGTGCAGGCGGCCTCGCACGGCGCCGGGCAGACGCGGCCGGTGACCTCCGGAAAGTTGTTGGTGGAGTGGAGATTGCGCGCCGCCGTCTTCCAGTCGCCCGTATAGACGAGGTCGTTCCAGTCGGGAATCTGGTTGTTGACCGGGCAGCCGGTGTGACAATAGGGAATGCCGCAATTCATGCAGCGCGCGGCCTGCTCGCGGGTTTCCTTCTCGGGCAGCGGAATGACGAACTCGTTCCAATTCCGCACCCGCTCCTCGACCGGCGCGTAATCGCGGTCGTTGCGGTCGAATTCGAGGAAGCCGGTAATCTTGCCCACTGACCCTAAGCCCTAGTTACGCGTCCGCGCCTGACAGGCGCCGTCTCGGACGGAGTTTCGAAGACCATCGCACTGATTATCGTGCCTGCAAGGACTGCAAGGCAGCAGTCAGCGCAACGGCGGGAACTCGGGGACTTGCGCGCATCCGCCGCTACTCGGCCGCCTGCATCGCGGCCGCCTTGTCCTTGGCGAGCTCGGCGAGCGCGCGACGGTATTCCACCGGCATCACCTTGCGGAATTTCGGCAGATACGCGTCCCAGTGCTCCAGGATGTGCGCGGCGCGGCGCGATCCGGCGAAGCGCGCATGCCGGGAAATCAGCAAATGCAGGCGCGCGGCGTCGTGGCGGGTCATGTCGGTCATGACGTCCACGCGGCCGTGGCCGTCGAGATCATGCGACGCGTGGTAAATTCTCGAGTTGATCTCTTCCTCCTCGGGCACCGGCTCGAGCTCGACCATGGTCATGTTGCAGCGGGTCTGAAAGGTGCCGTCCTCGTCGAGCACGTAGGCGATGCCGCCCGACATACCGGCGGCGAAATTGCGTCCGGTCGGGCCGAGCACCACCACGACGCCGCCCGTCATGTATTCGCAGCAGTGATCGCCGGAGCCCTCGACCACCGCATTGGCGCCCGAATTGCGCACCGCGAAGCGTTCGCCCGCAATGCCGCGGAAATAGCATTCGCCCGCGATCGCGCCGTACAGCACGGTGTTGCCGACGATGATCGACTCCTCGGGCGTGATCCCGCTGTCGGCCGGCGGCCGCACGATGATGCGTCCGCCCGACAGCCCCTTGCCCACGTAGTCGTTGCCTTCGCCTTCGAGATCGAGCGTGACGCCGCGCGCCAGCCAGGCGCCGAAGCTCTGGCCGGCGACGCCGGCGAGCTTCACGTGGATGGTGTCCTCGGGCAGGCCGGTATGGCCGTAGCGCTTGGCGATCTCGCCCGAGAGCATCGCGCCGACCGCGCGGTCGGTGTTCTTGATCGTGGTGACGATCCGCACCGGCGCGCCGCGGTCGAGCGCCGCCTGCGACTCGGCGATCAGCCGGCGATCGAGGATCTTGTGGATCTTGTGGTCCTGCGTCTCGCACCGGTAGATGTGCACGCCCGCCGGCGCCTGCGGCTTGGTGAACAGACGCGAGAAGTCGAGGCCCTTCGCCTTCCAGTGCGCCACCATGGCGCGCTGATCGAGCATCTGCATCTGGCCGATCATCTCGTTGAAGCTACGGTAGCCGAGCTCCGCCATCAGCTCGCGCACCTCCTCGGCGACGAAGAAGAAGAAGTTGATGACGTGCTCGGGCTGGCCCTTGAAACGCTTGCGCAGCACCGGATCCTGGGTCGCGACGCCGACCGGGCAGGTGTTGAGGTGGCACTTGCGCATCATGATGCAGCCGGCGGCGATCAGCGGCGCGGTGGCGAAGCCGAACTCGTCGGCGCCGAGCATCGCGCCCACCACCACGTCGCGGCCGGTGCGGATGCCGCCGTCGACCTGCACCGCGATGCGGCTGCGCAGCCGGTTGGCGACCAGCGTCTGGTGGGTCTCGGCGAGACCGATCTCCCACGGGCTGCCGGCGTGCTTGATCGAGGTGAGCGGGCTTGCGCCCGTGCCGCCCTCGAAGCCCGCGATGGTGACGTGATCGGCGCGCGCCTTGGAGACGCCGGCCGCGACCGTTCCGACGCCGACCTCGGACACCAGCTTCACCGAGACGTCGCCCGTCGGGTTGACGTTCTTGAGGTCGAAGATGAGCTGCGCGAGGTCCTCGATCGAATAGATGTCGTGGTGCGGCGGCGGCGAGATCAGGCCGACGCCGGGCGTCGAGTGGCGGACCTTGGCGATGATCTTGTCGACCTTGTGCCCCGGCAGCTGCCCGCCTTCGCCGGGCTTGGCGCCCTGCGCCATCTTGATCTGCATGACGTCCGAATTGACCAGATATTCGGCGGTGACGCCGAAACGTCCGGAGGCGACCTGCTTGATCGCCGAGCGCATGGAATCGCCGTTCGGCAGCGGCTTGAAGCGATCGGACTCCTCGCCGCCCTCGCCGGTGTTCGATTTGCCGCCGATGCGGTTCATCGCGATCGCGAGCGTGGTATGGGCTTCGCGCGAGATCGAGCCGAACGACATGGCGCCGGTCGCGAACCGCCGCACGATGCTCTTTGCCGGCTCGACCTCGTCGAGGGGCACCGGCTTTCGGCCATCCTCCTCGGCGGTCTTGATCCGGAACAGGCCCCGGATGGTGAGCAGACGTTCGGTCTGCTCGTTGATGATCTTCGCGAACGCCTTGTACTGGTCGAGCGAGTTCCCGCGCACCGCATGCTGGAGGGCCGCGACCGTGGTGGAGGTCCAGACGTGCTCCTCGCCGCGCAGGCGAAGCGCATATTCGCCGCCCACGTCGAGCGAATTGCGATAGACCGGCGAGTCGCCGAACGCGTCGCGATGGCGGCGCACCGTCTCCTCGGAGATTTCCTCGAGGCTCACGCCCTCGATCCGCGTCGCGGTGCCGGTGAAATATTCGCGGACGAACTCGGACCTGAGCCCGACGGCGTCGAAGATCTGCGCGCCGCAATAGGACTGGTAGGTCGAGATGCCCATCTTGGACATCACCTTGAGCAGTCCCTTGTCGATCGATTTGATGTAGCGCTTGATGATTTCCTTCTCGTCGAGCTTCTGCGGCAGCTCGTCCTTCATCCCGATCAGCGTCTCGAAGGCGAGATAGGGATTGATCGCCTCCGCGCCGTAACCCGCCAGGCAGGCGAAGTGATGCACTTCGCGCGGCTCGCCGGATTCGACCACGAGGCCGACCGACATGCGAAGGCCGCGGCGGATCAGGTGGTGATGCACGGCCGCGCAGGTGAGCAGCGAGGGGATCGGAATGCGATCGGAGCCGGCCGTGCGATCCGACAGGATGATGATGTTGATGCCCTCGTGCACCGCCTGCTCGGCCTGCCAGCACAGCGCATCGAGCGCCCCCGCCATCGCGGCGGCGCCGCCGTCCGACGGCCAAGTCGCGTCGAGCGTCTGCGACCTGAAGTGGGAATCGCTCATCTGCGAGATCGAGCGGATCTTCTCGAGGTCGGCATTGGTGAGGATCGGCTGGCGCACCTCGAGGCGCTTGGTGTTCGATATGCCCTCGAGGTCGAACAGGTTCGGCCGCGGGCCGATGATCGACACCAGGCTCATGACGAGCTCCTCGCGGATCGGGTCGATCGGCGGGTTCGTCACCTGTGCGAAGTTCTGCTTGAAATAGGTGAACAGCAGCTTGGGCTTGTCCGACAGCGCCGAGATCGGCGTATCGTTGCCCATCGAGCCGACCGCCTCTTCGCCGGTCGTTCCCATCGGGGACATCAGGATCTTCAGGTCTTCCTGGCTGTAGCCGAACGCCTGCTGGCGATCGAGCAGCGTCAGGTTCGACAAGGCCGGCCGGCTCACCGCCGGCGGCAGCTCCTCGAGCACGATCTGGGTATTGCGCAGCCATTCCTTGTAGGGATGGCTCTTGGCGAGCGAAGCTTTGATCTCCTCGTCCGGAATGAGCCGGCCTTCCTCGAGGTCGACCAGCAGCATCTTGCCGGGCTGAAGCCGCCACTTGGTGACGATGTCCTTCTCCGGAATCGGCAGCACGCCCATCTCGGACGCCATGACGATGCGGCCGTCGCGGGTCACCAGATAGCGCGCCGGGCGCAGCCCGTTGCGGTCGAGCGTCGCGCCGATCTGGCGGCCGTCCGTGAAGGCGATCGCCGCCGGGCCGTCCCACGGCTCCATCAGGGCGGCGTTGTACTCGTAGAAGGCGCGGCGCTCCTCGTCCATCAGCGGATTGCCCGCCCACGCCTCCGGAATCATCATCATCACGGCGTGCGCCAGCGGATACCCGCCCTGCACCAGGAACTCGAGCGCATTGTCGAAGCAGGCGGTGTCGGACTGGCCCTCGTAGGAAATCGGCCACAGCCTCTTGATGTCGTCGCCATAGAACGGAGAGCGCGCCGACGCCTGGCGGGCCGCCATCCAGTTGAGATTGCCGCGCAGCGTATTGATCTCGCCGTTGTGCGCGACCATCCGGTAGGGATGCGCGAGCGACCAGGTCGGGAACGTGTTGGTCGAGAAGCGCTGATGCACGAGCGCGAGCGCGCTGACGAAGTCCGGGTCGTGCAGATCCGGATAATATGTGCCGAGCTGATCGGCCAGGAACATGCCCTTGTAGATCGTGGTACGGCACGAGATCGTGACCGGATAGTAGCCGGAGATCCGGCGCTCATACCGGCGGTAGAACTCGCCCGAGATCGTCTTGCGCAAAATATAGAGGCGGCGCTCGAAATCGTTCTCGGCGAGCTTCTTCTCGCCCTGTCCGATGAACACCTGCCGGTGCACCGGCTCGGTCGGCTTCACCGACGCGCCGAGCGTCGAATTGTCGGTCGGCACGTCGCGCCAGCCCAACAGGCGCATGCCCTCCGCGGCGATCACGTCCGCATAGATGTCCGTGATCTCCTTCTGTCGCGCCGTGTCGTGCGGCAGGAACAGGGTGCCGACGGCGTACTCGCCCGGCGCCGGCAGCGTGAATCCGAGCGCGGCCGTCTTCTTGGCGAAGAACTTGTGGGGGATCTGCACCAGGATTCCGGCGCCGTCGCCGGCGCGCGGATCGGCGCCGACCGCGCCGCGATGCTCGAGATTGAGCAGGATGGTGAGCGCGTCCTCGACGATCTTGTGCGACTTGCGGCCTTTGATGTCGGCGATGAATCCGACGCCGCACGAGTCCTTGTCGAGCGCCGGATCATAGAGGCCGCGCGCCGGCGGGGTGCCGGGATCGGCGGTGGCGGGCGAGTACGGCACGGCGGCGCGTTTGACGCCCTGCTCCGCGACGGAAGCGGTGTCACCGACTTGCTCGCCGATTTGCTCTCGGCCGACGCGTGGCGCGCTCATCTTCGTCCCTATCTGTCGCCCACGGCTTGCACGCCGCCGGCGCACCTGCCTCGCGCGCAGCGCCTCTCGGCGCCCCGGTGCGAGGCCGAACCATGTCGTGCCGGGCAGCCTAGCCGCCGTTCTGGCGATTTTGCGTGGCCGCTCGTTTCGGCGCCCCGATGCGATCGGCATCCTCGGCGCATTCCCGCGTGCCCCGATCGGCGGGAATGGGCTTGTGGCGGGCGCGGACGCTTCACATGGGACAGCAATGCTGTCCTAACTCACCATGCCAAAATTCTGCCACCGAAACAAGGGCTCGCCATCCCAAAAAAAGGGTTATGCGGCGCCTTTGTTGCGTGGCCACTTTGACCAGAGCCATAAGAGGACCACGGACCGGGCGGCGACGCAATGGCGTTGCGCGGTCGGCCGTTATGGCGAATGGTCGCCGGTGGCTCGCCGGCCCGCGCGGCCCGAGCCGGAGGTTGCTGCAAGGCGTGAAATCTCGTCATGCGTGCCGAAGCCTCCGCCGCATCGGGACTTCCGCCTGATCGCCGGTCTGCCGCCCAGGATGCCGCCGTCAATCGCCGGAGGTCCCCATCTGGGCGGTTTCTTTAACGCCGTCCGCTCGTCAAGATGCGCCCCGGATCGGGAGGCTCCATGAACTTCGCCAGCGACAATACGGCCGGGGTCGCGCCGGCCGTTCTCGACGCGATCGCGCGCGCCGATCGCGGCTTCGCGCCCGGCTACGGCAACGATGAGCTCACGCGCGCGGTCGAGCGCCGGATCGCCGAGCTGTTCGAGCGGGACGCCGCGGTGTTCCTGGTGTCGACCGGGACGGCCGCCAATGCGCTGGCGCTTGCCCAAGTGACGCCGCCGTGGGGCGGCGTGCTGTGCCACGCGGAGGCGCATGCGGCGACCGACGAATGCGGGGCGCCGGAGTTTTTTGGCGGCGGGCTCAAGCTGATCGGGCTCGACGGCGTCGGCTGCAAGCTCTCGGTCGCGACGCTCGGTGCCGCGCTCGACCGGCATACCGGCCACCGACCGCATGCCGTGCAGGCCGCGGCCTTGTCGCTGAGCCAGGTGACCGAGGCGGGAACGATCTACACGGTCGACGAGATCAAGGCGCTTTGCGACGTCGCGCATGGCGGCGGCCTCGCCGTCCATATGGACGGCGCTCGTTTCGCCAACGCGCTGGTGCGGCTGGCGGCGACGCCGGCCGAGATGTCGTGGAAGGCGGGCATCGACATCCTCTCTTTCGGCGCCACCAAGGGCGGGGCGCTCGCCGCCGAGGCGATCGTGATCTTCGATCGGGCGCGGGCGGACTCCATGCACGAGCGGCGCAAGCGCGGCGGCCACCTCGTGTCGAAGCATCAATTCCTGGCGGCGCAGTTCGACGCCTATCTGGCCGGCGACAATTGGCTCGTCTGGGCGCGGCACGCCAATCGCATGGCCGATCGTCTCGCCGGCAAACTCGTGGGCTGCGGCCTTACTCCGGTATGGAAGGTCGAAGCCAATCTGGTTTTCGTCGTCCTGCCGGCGAAGACGCATGCGCGCCTGAGCGCCGCGGGCGCCGCCTACTATGCGCGGCGGAGCGACAGCCTGCCGGACCGCATGGTCATCGCGCCGGGCGACGTGCTGGCGCGACTCGTCACCTCGTTCGCCACGACCGAGGCGGAAGTCGACCGCTTCGCCGAACTGGCGCGTGGCTGACTGCCCCAGCCCTGCCTCAATCCCGCGCTGTCATGCGGTGGGGTGACACGCAACGACAACAAAGAACCATAACCGACGTGGCGCGATGACGAACGCATCGAGCCGGGAGAGCCGTCGTGAAAACTCGCATCAAGACCCGCACCAAGATTTGCCTGTTGCTGATCATGTGCATTGCGCCTCTTGCTTGGGCAGGTGGAGCCTCGGCCCAGCCGGCCGGCATTGCGCCCGACGCCGGGGTCGACGCGCTGCCGCCCCATCGGATCGTCACCATGGTGCGCGCCAACGGCTTCGATCCGGTCAGCCCGCCGGTGCGCAGCGGACGAACCTTTACGCTGCGCGCGCTCGATCCCTATGACCTCGAGGTCGATCTCGTGGTCGATGCGCGCACCGGACGGCTGCTGTCGGCAAACGAGGCGCCGCCGCGCTTTGCCGCGCGTCGCGGCCCGATACAGCCTTACCAGTCCTATGATGCGCCTGTGTACGGACGGATTTTCGGGCCGGCGGAGGCTGGATTCGGCGCGCCGCGCCCGCCGCGCAGCGTGCCCGGCGTCAAGCCGCCGCCGGACAAGGCCGCCGCGACCGCCCCGTTGCCGCGTCCGCGGCCTTACGTGGTGGAAGCAACCGGTTCGGTGCCGGCCACCGTGGGCGCCGGGCAGAAAAATCCCGCGCCCGCAAGGGACAATGCGCAAAAGGGCAGCGCGCAAGATCACAATGGCGGCGCATCCATGCCGCCGATTGCGCCGCTGGATTGAGGATGAATTGCGAATCGCGAACGGGGAGTAGCGAACGGCGCGAGCGCGAGTTTGGCTCGCCATTCGCCTCCAAAACGAAAGCGCCCCGGAATTTCCGGGGCGCTTCCTCTCGATGCTATGCGCGTCAGGCCGCCTTGGCGTTGATCACCTGAGGCTTGCCGCCGCTGCCGATCGGGATCTGGCGCGGCTTCATGGCCTCGGGGACCTCGCGAACCAGGTCGACGTGCAGGAGCCCGTTCTCGAGCGAAGCGCCTTTGACCTGGACGTGCTCGGCGAGCTGGAACGCGCGTTCGAAGGCGCGCGCCGCGATGCCCTGATAGAGCACCTCGCCCTTTTTCTCCTCCGCCTTCGCCTGCTTCTCGCCCTTGATCGTCAGCGTGTTCTGTTTCGCCTCGATCGAAATCTCGGGTTCGGAAAAGCCGGCGACCGCAACGGTGATGCGATAGGCGTTCTCGCCGGTGCGCTCGATGTTGTAGGGCGGGTAGGTGGAACCGTTGCCTTCGAAGCCCGCCACTTGGTCGAGCATCGAAAACAGCCGGTCGAAGCCGACGGTCGAACGGTAGAGGGGAGCTAGATCGAACGTACGCATGGCATATCCTCCTAGGGTTTGAGCGACATGCGATTGACCCGCCATCATGGCCGGGCCACTCGTTTGCACAGGCCGATTGGCCCTGCACAGGCACGGAGATGGGAACGCAGATGCGGACGCGCAAGGGGTTGCGGGGCGGGCCTGGGCCACTCCCTTTTTTGTATGTGTAACAATCAGTTAACAGGGTCGATCGACACGCCCTCCGGGGACTCGGGCGCACCGCTGATCCGGCCGCCCGCACCGTTGAGCACGCCCGGTGGGCTGCTATAAGGCTCAGGGTCCCGCGCCGCAGACCGCCCCGCCCTCCAACGGACTTCATCTCAGGATGAAACGGCTCTCGACATGAGACTGATCTCGATTCCCGCCAATCCGGTCCCCGCCGAAGCGGCGACCGCGATGCTGCAGACGCCGGACGGCGTCGCTGCTGCGCTATGCGCGCTGGGCGCCGCCGCCCGGCCGCAAGGGGACGGTGTGCATTTTCCAGGGGCGCGCCGAATTCATCGAGAAATATTTCGAGGTGGTGCGCGATCTGCGGGCGCGCGGCTTCGCGGTCGCGACCTTCGACTGGCGCGGGCAGGGACTGTCGCAGCGCGCGCTCCGCGACCCCCGCAAAGGACACGTCGCGAATTTCTCCGAATACACGACCGACCTCGAGACCTTCATGAAGGAGGTCGTGCTGCCCGATTGTCCGCCGCCGCTGTTCGCGCTCGGCCATTCGATGGGCGCGGCGGTGCTGATCCAGGCGGCCGCCAAGGGCCATCGCTGGTTCGACCGCATGGTCCTGACCGCGCCGATGATCCGCCTTTCGAACCGCCGCCTGCTCAGCCTTGCGCCGCACCTTCGCGCGCGTGCTGCGATTCTCCGGCCGGGGCGGCGTCCTATGTGCCGGGCGGCAGCGCGATCGTGCTCGCCACCCAACCCTTCATCGGCAATCCGATGACCTCCGATCCGGTGCGCTACGCGCGCATCGCCGCGGTGCTCGAAGCCGAGCCGGCGCTCGGCCTCGGCTCGCCGACGGTCGCGTGGGCCGATGCGGCGCTGCGGGTGATGCGCCAGCTTCAGTCGCCGTCCTTTCCGGCGCGCATCCGCCAGCCGATCCTGATCGCCGCCGCCGGCCGCGATCAGCTGGTCTCGACCGCCGCGATCGAGAACTTCGCGATTCACCTGCGCGCCGGCTCGCACCTGATCATCGCCGGCGCCCAGCACGAGATCCTGATGGAGCAGGATCAGTTACCGCAATCAGTTCTGGGCCGCGTTCGACGCCTTCGTGCCCGGCACGCCGCTGTTCGGGGGATAGGCGCGGCCGGGTTCGCATCGGCGTCATTGCGAGCCCTCGGGTCTGCATTCGGCAAGCCCAAGGACAGGCTCTGCGAAGCAATCTCTCGCGCCGTGCACTAGCGGCCTGGATTGCTTCGCTGCGCTCGCAATGACAAAGAACTCACCCCTTCAACACCGCCATCGCCGCGGCGTGCACGCGCTTGTCGCCGGCCGCGATGATGCGGCCGCCGGCGGCCGCGGGACCGCCTTCCCAGGTGGTGACGATGCCGCCGGCGCCCGCGATGATCGGGATCAGCGGGATGACGTCGTGCGGCTTGAGCTCGGTCTCGATGACGAGGTCGACGTGGCCGGCCGCCAGCATGCAATAGGCGTAGCAGTCGCCGCCATAGCGCGAGAGCCGCACCGTCTCTTCGACCCGCTCGAAACGCTTGCGGTCGTCCGCGTTCATCAGCCGCGGGCTCGTGGTGTAGAGCACGGCTTCGGCCAGGTTGGCGCAGCCGCGCACCAGCAGGGCCCGTTCGCCCGCCGGCCCGCGGTAATGCGCGCTCGCGCCGTCGCCGCTGAAGCGCTCGCCCACGAAGGGCTGGTGCACATGCCCGAGCACCGGCTCGCCCCGATGCGTGAGCGCGATCAGCGTGCCCCAGGCCGGCATGCCCGAGATGAACGACTTCGTCCCGTCGATCGGGTCGAGCACCCAGACATAGTCGGCGTCGGGCCGCTCGGCGCCGAATTCCTCGCCGATGATGCCATGGTCCGGGAAGTTCGCGCCGATCACCGCTGCGCATCGCCGATTCGGCGGCGCGGTCGGCGACCGTCACCGGATCGAACGAGCCGCCCCGGCTCTTGTCCTCGACGCTGAGCGAGGTGCGGAAATACGGCAAAATGGCTTCGCCCGAGACCGTCGCCAGTTTGTCGAGGAAGGCCTTCAGATCGACCGCCGTCATGAGCCGTGTTCCCCCGCTGCACGCGCGCAAAGCCCTATAGGAGGCGGCGGCCGGCCGCAACATCCGCGGCCGCGATCCGCTCTCTTGGTCCGCTCTCTTGCGGCCATGCGGTCGGCATGCGACGAGGGAAGGCCGGTCGCCCCCGACCGGAAGGCCGGGTTACGCATGACGGTGACGGTTGACAGGCAGGCCGCGTGGGCGGCGGACGTCGTCGCGCTGGTGGCGACGCTCGCGCTGACTTACGTGGTGAGCCAATTCCTGCGCAACTCGATCGGAGTGATCGCGCCCAACATCGCGGCCGAGATGGCGATCCCGGCCGCGCAGATCGGCGTGCTGTCGAGCGCGTTCTTCTTCTCGTTCGCCGCGATGCAGCTTCCGCTCGGCGTCGCCATCGATCGTTTCGGCCCCAGGCGCTGCATGCTGGTATGCAGTGTCGTGGTGATCGCGAGTGCATTGCTGTTCGCGGCCGGCCGCACGCCCGCCGAGCTGGTCGCGGCGCGCATCATCATGGGGTTCGGCACGTCGTGCTATCTGGTGGCCCCGCTGGCGCTCTATGCGCAGCGCTTCTCGGCCGACCGGTTCGCGATGCTGGCCGGGCTGCACATGGGCGTGGGCACGATCGGGACGTTGCTGGCGACCGCGCCGCTCGCCTTCGCGGCCGCCGCGATCGGCTGGCGCGCGTCGTTCTGCGTGGTCGCGGCCGTCATGGGCGTGGCCGGGCTGCTGGTCGCGCTCGTCGTGCGCTCACCGCCGCAGCCCGCGTCTGCGCGCCACCAGACGCTGCGCGAAAGCGTCGCGGGAATTCGCGAGGCGATCCGAATTCCGTCGGTCGGTCGCCTGTTTCTCATGCAGATGGCGACCTATTCGAGCTTCGTGATCGTCGTCGGGCTGTGGGGCGGGCCCTATCTGGCGCATGTCTACGGCTACGATCTGCCCGAGCGCGGCAGCCTCTTGCTCATTCCGGCGCTGGCGCAGGTGCTCGGACTGACGGTGTATGGCTGGGCGGATCGCGTGCTCGGCAGCTACCGGGCCCCTGTCGTGATCGGAGCGCTGACGACGGCGGGGTTCCTGGCCCTGCTGGCGATCGCCGGCACGCTGCCGCGGCCGTGGCTGCTGCTCTGGCTCGCCGGCTTCGGCGCCTTCGCGGGCTTTACGCCCGTCGTCATCGCGCACGGCAAATCGCTGTTTCCGCCCCCGCTCGTCGGCCGCGGCATGACGCTGCTCAACATGGGGTCGATGGGCGGTGTCTTCGTGACCCAGACGGTCAGCGGGCTGGCGATCGATCTGTTCGCGTCGCAGAAGGGCGTCTACCCGCTCGCCGCCTATCGGGTCGTCTTTGCGCTGCAGGCCGCATTCCTGGTCGGCGCGGTCTTCGCCTATGCGACGGCGCGCGATCCGCTACGCGACGCCCCGTCGCCATAGCGGGGCAGGGCGTGAATTACCTCCGCGTGCGGCGCCGCAGGCGCGGCGGAGAGGTGGTTAATATATTGAATTGATGCCACTATTTTTGACGTGTGGATACCGCCGCGGTTTTGGGTCGTGCGGTCTTGCAATTTGTGCGGCGCGGTGACATATTGTTGCGGTGCAGCGACGCGAGCGATCGTGTTGCTGCTGCCCTCCTTGGGCGTTTCCTCCCTAGACTTGGGCCGCTAGGTTTCCTAGCGGCCCTTTTTTTGCGGATTTGCGGCAGCTTACGTGATTCGGGCCTGACGATTTGTGACCGCGAGAAGGAGCCGCTGAGGTGCCGCCAAGCCAGCGCCGGCCACGCTAACAAAGCACGGCAGTCCAGGGGCGCTGCGCCGCACGGTTTGCTGCTATGCAGCGAGGACCTGTTACTCGGCGGCTGCCCGGTAGGGGCGCAGCTCCTCGAGCGGAATGGCGGCGATGCGATCGGCCATCGCCTCGATGTCGGCCGCCAGCCGGCTGAACGCGGCGATCGGCTCAAATTGGCGCTCGTCCATGTAGAGCGCGCGATTGATCTCGAGCTGGATCGCATGCAGGCCGGCCGGCGGGTTGCCGTAATGCTCGGTGATGAAGCCGCCCGCATAGGGCTTGTTGCGGCTCACCGAATAGCCGAGATCGCGCAAGGCCGTCTCGACGACATCGGTGACGCCCGCAACGCAGCTCGTCCCGTAGCGATCGCCGAGCACGATATCGGCGCGCGGGCGCTCGTCGCGGTTTCCGGCGATCGACGGCATCGAGTGGCAATCGACCAGGATCGCGGTTCCGAAGTCGCGGTGGACGCGCGTGACCAGGCGCCGCAAGCGCCCGGTGATAGGGCTTGTAGAGGCCCTCGATGCGGCGCAGCGCGTCGTCGACCGGAATGCGCTGATGGTAGATCTCCTGGGCGTCGCCGACCACGCGCGCGACCGTGCCGAGGCCGCCCGCCACCCGCATCGAGCGGGTATTGGCGAACGAGGGCAGCCGGCCGTCGAACATGCGCGGATCGAGCTCGTAGGGCTCGCGGTTGACGTCCACATAGCAGCGCGGAAAGTGCGCGCGCATCAAGCGGAAAGCCGCGCCGCACCACGCCGGTGAACAGCTCGTCGACGAAGGAATCCTCGGAGCGCCGGAGCTGCGCGAGGTCGAGCCGGGCGGCGGACAGAAAGGCCGGCGGATAGATGCTGCCGCTGTGAGGCGAGTTGAAAACGATCGGGCCCTGCCAGTCGGCGGGTTCCAGGATTTCGAACGGCGGCTCGAGCTCGTCGCGGTTGTCGGTCATGGGGGTTCGGTTTACCTGAGGGCTGACGTCATTGCGGCCATTCGGACTCGACTTTATCCTATTTACAACCTCTTAAGAGTGGCATTGTCCATGGCTCGCAGCTTGGTGCCAAGAATTTTCGCGGGTTCACCCCATCTTTACCTGCAAGGCGGCTTATGGAATTCAGGACAAAGGGGCGGGCGTGGGGCGGCGGCGCCTGCCTGCGTGAGGGTATCGGGCGAACCGTAGCATGACCAAGATCCTGCTTGCTGAAGACGATACCGACATGCGGCGCTTTCTCGTCAAGGCGCTGCAGACGGCCGGCTACGAGGTCATTTCCTACGACAACGGCCTGTCCGCCTATCAGCGCCTGCGCGAGGAGCCGTTCGAGCTTCTGCTCACCGATATCGTGATGCCGGAGATGGACGGCATCGAGCTCGCCCGCCGGGCCGCCGAGCTCGACCCCGACATCAAGATCATGTTCATCACGGGGTTTGCGGCGGTCGCGCTCAATCCCGATTCCTCGGCCCCCAAGCACGCCAAGGTCCTGTCCAAGCCGTTCCACCTGCGCGACCTCGTCAACGAGGTCCAGAAGGTGCTGGCCGCCTGAACGGCCCAGGAGCATTTCAAGCCACGGGGTAGGATAAGCGATTCGGGCGCTTGCCCGCGCGCGGCCGAGCCGATATAGGAAATCCACCCCTTTTCGTCATTCGGGCGCGTAGCTCAGCGGGAGAGCACTACGTTGACATCGTAGGGGTCACAGGTTCGATCCCTGTCGCGCCCACCAGCCTTCGCTTGCTTCGCAAGCTCCGGCTCGGCAAGCCAGCCCGGAACTCTCGTGGCGAAGCAAGCGAAGGCTGCCGCGTCGAAGCCCGCAGGGCGAAGACGGGCCGGTTTCAATCTGGAAAAGACCTCAATCCCCCCGATGCCCACCCTCCTGCTCGAGGAAGACCATTTCCTCAAGATCGTTCCCGTCATCCTCGATCCGGACACGCCGCCCGCGCATCAGCGCGCGGTCGCCGACTTCTTCGCCCACGACGTGCCCGATTTTCCGGGCTGGTGCGCCCGGCTGCGCGAGCGCATCCCCGGGCTCTATCCGGCCAGGGTGGTGTGGGCGCAAGACCAGGCCGACCTGCTCGGCAGGCTTCCCGACGCCGACGGCGTGATCGTCGAAAGCCTGCTGATCG
The DNA here is from genome assembly GCA_963791155.1 of uncultured Pseudomonadota bacterium. Classification (GTDB taxonomy): domain Bacteria; phylum Pseudomonadota; class Alphaproteobacteria; order Rhizobiales; family Xanthobacteraceae; genus JAVDCA01. Next base: position 510,863 of record CAWBRI010000018.1, on the reverse strand, counting down.
ATCGCGCGGCGCTCGCCGCCGCTCCGCGCCTCAAGCTGGTCCAAAAATTCGGCGCCATCGGATCGAACATCGACCAGGCGGCCTGCGCGCAGGCCGGCGTCGCCGTCGCGTTCCTGCGCCGTCACGTGAACGTGGCGGTCGCCGAGCAATGTTTCGCGTTGATGCTCGCGCTCGCCAAGCGCATCTGCGCGCTCGACGGTCTGGTCGAGCGCACGGCGCTCGAGGATGCGGGCTATGCGATTCGGCCGCGCGCGTCCGGATTCATCGGCTACTCGAATTACGCCCGCGTGGCCGGGCTAAAGACGCTGTTCGGCGCGACGCTTGGAATCGTCGGGCTCGGCGAGGTCGGCCGCGAGATCGCGCGCCGCGCCGCGGCGTTCGGCATGACGACGCTTTATTTCCAGCGCAGCCGCCTGTCCGCCGCGGAGGAAGACGCCTTGGGGGCCCGCCACGCCGCGCTCGACGACCTCATGGGGCGGGCGGACTACATCGTGGTGCAATTGCCGTTGAACGACTCGACCCGCGGCATCATCGGCGCCACGGCGCTGCGCGGCGTGAAGCCGGGTGCGTTTCTCATCAACTGCGCGCGCGCCGAGCTGATCGACCGTGCTGCGCTCGTCGAGGCGCTCGACAGCGGCCGCCTCGGCGGCCTCGGGCTCGACGTCGGCTACGACGAGCCGGCGCAGCCGGACGATCCGCTGCTGACATATCGCCGCAGCGGTCATGTGATCCTGATGCCGCACACCGCGATCGCGGCGCGCGACAACGCGCTGAGCGATCTGGAACGGCTGTGCCTCAGTCTGTGGCGCGGGATCGTGCGCTAGCGACGGCGCACCGCTTCTCGAGGCCGTATTCGACCGCAACGGCCCGATCCGAGCCTTGACCGCAAAACCTCCGATGCCGTCTACTCCGGCGGCGAGGCCATTCGTCACGTCGCGAAACCTGCTCGGAAAATCCACGCCCACGCGCAGATGAATCCGAGTTCACGGGAGACAAGGTCATGGACATGAAAGTGACAAGCGGCGCGAACTCGAGCGATCTCGACGCCTGGCTCGAGAAGGTCGAGCAGATGGGCGAGCTCAAGCGCATCACCGCGGAGGTCGATCCCGACCTCGAGGCCGCGACCATCACCTATCTGGTCGGCAGCGAGAAGAGTCCCGCCCTCCTGTTCGAGAACATCAAGGGCCATCCCGGCCATCGCGCGCTCTACAACATGGTCGGCTGCAACCTGTCGCGTTTCTGCCTGATGATCGGCGAGAAGCCGGTCGACCATCCGTTGCAGGCGGTCCAGATCCTGCAGCGCAAGATGGGACGGAAAATCGCGCCCAAGGAGGTGCCGGCCGCGAGCGCCATCTCGGGCCAGAACATCCTCGAAGGCGACGCCATCGACATCCGGATGTTTCCGGCCATGCGCATGTGGCCGCTCGACGGCGGAAAATATCTCGGTACCGGCGACGCGGTGGTGACCAAATGCCCGGAGACCGGACGCATCAATGTCGGCACCTACCGGATGATGATCAAGGGACCGCGCGAGATCGGCGTCTACACCTCGCCCGGCAAGGACGCGACCATCGACCGCGAGAAATACTGGAAGATGGGAAAGCCGATGCCGATCGCCGCCTGCTACGGCATCGATCCGCTGCTCTTTCTCGTCGCCGCCACCAGCTTTCCCAAGACCGAAAGCGAGTACGAATATTACGGCGGCATCAACGGCGCACCGATCGAGCTCTTCACCAGCGATCTCACCGGCTTGCCGCTGCCGGCGCGCGCCGAGATCATCCTCGAAGGATTCCTCTATCCGAACGAGACTTTCGCCGAGGGGCCTTTCGGCGAGTTCACCGGCTATTACGGCCGCCCGAGCGGCGCGACGCCGTTCATGCGGGTGGAGCGCGTGCGCTACCGCGACAACCCGACGCTCACCTGCGCCCTGATGGCGGACGGCGCCGCCAACGAGGCCGGCCTGTTCTGGGCGGCCCTGCGCTCGGCCGCGATCTGGGCCGATCTGGAGAAGCTCGGAATTCCCGGCATCCGCGGCGTATGGTCGATCCCCGAGGCCGCCGGCTGGGGCATCACGGTGGTGTCGATCACGCAGGCCTACCCGGGACACGCCGCGCAGGTCATGGCGCTTGCGGCGCAATGCACAGGCGGGGCCTATTTCGGCAAATACGTGATCGTGGTCGATGACGACGTCGACCCGACCAACGTGAACCAGGTGCTGTGGGCCATGGCCACCCGTTCGCGCCCGGCGCAATCGATCGACATCCTGCGCGAGACCTGGAGCACCTTTCTCGATCCCAGCCTCAACCCGCCGGAAATCCGGCCGTGGGGCTCAAAGTGCCTGATCAACGCCTGCATGGACTATCGTTATCTCAAGACCTTCTCCAAGCGCACCAAACTGTCGAAGGCGGCCTATGACAATGTGGTGGCGCGCTGGCAGGAACTGGGCCTCGCCGGCAAGCCGCCCGCCATCACGGTGTTCGAGGACGAGACGTTTCCGGCGAGTATCGCGTAGCGAGGGGACGCGAGTAGCGAATAGACCACTCGCCATTCGCTATTCGCCGCGCCTCACTTCGCTTCCATCGTGATGCCGGTTGCCTTGGCGAGCTTGCGCCATTTGTCGATATCGCGCTCGATGAGCGCCCGCAGCTCCTCCGGCGTGGAGGAGGCGGCGTTGACGCCTTGCGCCTTGAGCAGCTCGATCACGTCGGGCTCGGCCAGAACCGCTTTCAGCTCGCGGTTCATCCGGGCGACGATGGCGGGCGGCGTCGCGGCCGGGGCCACGACGGCGAGCCACAGCACCGCGTCATAACCTTTCAGCCCGGTCTCATCGAGGGTCGGAACGTCGGGCAGGATGTCGATCCGCTTCAGGCCGGTGACGGCGAGCGCCTTCACCTTGCCGGCGCGGATGTGCGGCAGCACCGGCCCCAGGGTGCCGAATTGCATCTCGATGCGGCCTTCGGTCGTGTCGAGGATGGACTGGGCGGAGCTGCGGTACGGCACCTCGGTGAGCTTCACGTTGGCCATCTCGGCGAACAGCGCGCCGGCGAGATGCGCCAGGCTGGCCGGGCCGGCGGAGGCGTAGTTCAACGCGCCCGGCTTCGATTTCGCGAGCGCGATCAGCTCCGGCACCGACCGGACCGGCAGATTGGGCGAGGTGATGAGCACATAGGGGGCGTCGCCGATCAGCGACACCATCGCGAAGTCCTTGACCGCGTCGTAGGGCAGGCCCGGGTTGAGCGCGGGCGCGACGCTGTGGGTGCTGTTGGTGGCGATCCCGAAATTGTAGCCGTCCGGCGGCGACTTCGCCACCATGTCGCTGCCGATATTGCCGCTCGCGCCCGACCGGTTGTCGATCACGATCTGCTGGCCGAGCCGGGTCCCCAGCTTCGGCTGCAGGACGCGCAGCGTGATGTCGGCGAAACTGCCGGCCGGGAACGGCACCACGAAACGGATCGGCTTGTCCGGCCACTTGGCGTCGTTCTGGGCCGTCGCGGCGCCGGTGAAAAGACCGAGCGCGAGCAGGGCAAGCGTGAAACGCTTCATGGCGGTGCTCCGACGAATGTGACGGCCGAAACGCAATGCGGGGGTGAGGGTTTCCTATCACCAATCGGAACGAAAGAAAGGCTTTCGAAAGGGGACCGATTGTCTCACCGCCCGCGCTCGCTCGGCGCCTCGAGATCGATCCTGAGCGCCTTCATGACGCGGTTGTGCATGAGGTAGGTGCCGGCCAGCACGGAGATTTCCACGATCGCGCGTTCGTCGTAGTGCCGCCGCAGTTCGGCGAACACGTCGTCCGGCACCGACGTCTGCAGCACCATCGCGTCCGCATAGGCGAGCGCCGCCCGCTCGGCCGCCGCGAACAGGCTCGATTTGCGCCAGTCGACCAGGGCATCGCATTCGGCGAGCGTGACGCCTTCGGCGAGCGCCAGCGCCGGAACGTGCTGGTTGATGACGTAGTCGATTCCATTGACATGGGCGATGCGGATCACCAGGAGCTCGCGCAGCCTTCCGCTGAGCGCGGTCTTCCAGCGCACCGCGCCGACATGGTCGAGCCAGGTCTCGGCGAGCGGCGGCGCGTGCAGCAGCAGCTTGTAGACGTTGAGCAGCCCGCCGCGCCGTCCCGCCTTGATGCGATCGATCAAGGGTTCGAGCTCCGGGTGGTCGGCTTCTTCGATCAGCGAAATGCGGGCCATGTTTTGCTCCTCGACGGGCGGCGTCATCGCCCGCGAAAGCGGGCAATCCAGTACACACGGAATTCTAGGTGACCGCCAATATGCGCGACACAGCCTGGATGCCCCGCTGGAGCCTGTCCTCGGACGGTGCGAAGCACCGATCCGGGGACGGGGCACGACGAACGAGAGTGCGTGCCTCGATCATCAGCTTTCTCACCGCACCACCTTCACGCCGGCCGCCGTGAGCAGGCCGCGCAGCCGTCCCTCGAACTCGCCCAGGAACTTGCGCGTGTCCTCGGGCGACATGAAGGCGTCCTGGAACTGGTTGTCCGCCAGATAGTGCTGCCAGGCCGCCGTCCGGGTGGTCTTGCGGAACAGTTCCGCATAGAACGCGACCGCATCCGCCGGCATGCCGGGCGGACCCACCACGCCGCGGATCTGCGGCACGTCGGGCACGTCGAACCCGGCTTCCCGCAGGGTCGGTACATCCTGGAAGTCGGGCAGGCGCTTTTCCGCCACCTGCGCCAGCACGCGCAGCTTGCCGCTGCGCACCTGCTCGCGCGCCTCGCTCGGGTCGAGAATCATCAGGTCGACATGCCCGCCGAGCAGCGCGGCGAGCCGCTCGCCGCCGCCCGGAAACGAGATGAACGACCAGCGCGCGCCGGAATGGTTCATGAGCAATTGCCGCACCACGTTCTCGCGCGACGTGATCGAGCCGCCGGCCTGCTTGAGCTGGCCGGGCTTTTCCTTCGCCGCCGCGATGAACTCGGCGCAGCGTCTTGTAGGGCAGAATCGGCCCGGGTCACCACCAGCGCCGGCTCGATCTGGACCATTGCGATCGGCGTCATGTCGAGGAGCTTCGACGTCGCCGCCTGCTGCACCAGCGGATCGGTCAGCCAGATATTGACGAACACCGCGATGACGTTCGGGTCGCCCGCCTTCTCGGTCACATAGGCCGCCGCCGTGGTGCTGCCGCCGCCCACCTTGTTGACGACCTGCATGCGCACCGGCATCAGCTTCTCCTGCTCGATCACCTGGATGAGCGCGCGCGCGAACACGTCGTTGCCCGAGCCTGGACCGTTGTGCACGACGAACTCCACCGGCCGCGTCGGCTTGTATTCGGCGGCGGCCGGCGACAGCGTCGCGAGGAGGAGTAGAGCGGCTGCGGTGTAAAGACGATGTTTGCTCATGAGTGCCTGTCCTCCGTCATGCCCGCGCAAGCGGGCATCCAATACGCCGTGTCGCCGCAGTGGGGCACGTACTTTGTCGACCTTTGTGCGTACTGGATTGCCCGCTTTCGCACGCAATGACAACGGAGTTGTGGTCGCATGGAGCGGCGGTCGCGGAAGCGAACGCTCAGCCATTCTCCGTCACCGCGCGGACGCGCCAGCGGTTGAGGCGGCCCGCCAGCGGCGAGAGCAGCAGCAGCACGGCGAGCGCCAGCATGCAGGCCGACAACGGGCGGGTGAGGAACAGGCTCATGTCGCCCTGCGACATGGTGAGCGACTGGCGCAGCGCGCGCTCCATCGCGCCGCCGAGCACGAAGCCGAGGATCAGCGGCGCCGCCGGGTATTTCAGCTTGCCCATCAGCCAGCCGAGCAGGCCGAAGCCCGCGAGCAGGCCGATGTCGAACAGCCGCCCCGACACGCTGTAGGCGCCGACGACCGAGATCGCCGAGAATGCCCGGGATAGAGGATGTAGGCCGGCACGCGCAGGATCTGCGCGAACAGCGGCACCAGCGGCAGGTTCAAGAGCAGCAGGATCACGTTGCCGATATACATGCTGGCGACCAGGCCCCAGAACACGTCGGGCGATTCCTCGCATCATCAGCGGCCCCGGCCGCACGCCCCACAGGATCAGCGCCGAGAGCAGGATCGCGGTCGAGGAGCCGCCCGGAATGCCGAGCGTGAGCAGCGGCACCAGCGCGCCGCCGGTGTCGGCGTTGTTGGCGCCTTCGGGCGCCGCGACGCCTTCCGGCACGCCGGTGCCGAATTTCTCCGGATGGCGCGAGACCGCCTTCTCGATGCCGTAGGAGATGAACGACGCGATGGTCGCGCCGGCGCCCGGCAGCACGCCGAGCAGGAAGCCGGTCACCGAGCCGTTGACGAACGCGAACCGGCAGGCCTTGAGCTCCTCCAGGCTGGGCAGCAGATTGCGCAGGCCCTTCGGCACCGGCAGCAGCTGCGTCTCCTCGCCGGCCTCGATGCTGGAGAGCACCTCCGCGATCGCGAAGACGCCGATCGCCACCAGCATGAAGTCGACGCCGCCGAGCAGCGAAGCCTGGCCGAAGGTGAAGCGCGCCTGCGCGGTGAACAGATCGGTGCCGATGCTCGCGAGCCACAGCCCGAGCAGCATCGCGAGCAGCGCCTTGATCAGCGACGAGCCGGCCAGCAGCACGACCAGCGACAGGCCGAGGCACATCAGGGCGAAATATTCCGGCGAGGAGAACGACAGCGCGAACGTCGGCGATCGGCGGCGCGATCACGGCTCAGCGCGATCACGCCGAAAGTGCCGGCGATGAACGAGGCGATCGCCGCGATGCCGAGCGCCGCGACCGGCGCGGCCCTGGCGCGCCATCTGGTAGCCGTCGATGCAGGTGACGACCGAAGACGATTCTCCCGGCATGTTGAGCAGGATCGAGGTGGTCGAGCCGCCGTACTTCGCGCCGTAATAGATGCCGGACAGCATGATGATGCCGCCGGCCGGGTTCATGCTGTAGGTGAGCGGCAGCAGCATCGCGATGGTGGCGGCCGGGCCCAGCCCGGGCAGGATGCCGACCACGGTGCCGAGGAAGCAGCCGACGAAGCACCATAGGATGTTGGCGGGCGCGAGCGCGACCGCGAAGCCGTGCAGGAGGCCGCTCGCGATCTCCATCTCAGAAGCCCAATAGCCGGTCGGCAGCGCGACGTCGAGCGCGACCGCGAAGGTGAGGTGGAACGCCGCCGCGATGCCGGCCGCGGTGACGAACCGCGACCAGGAGCGGACGGCGGAACACCACGGCGACGATGAAGCAGGTCAGCAGCGCAAAGCTCAGCGTGAAACCGAGCGGCTTGTACAAGGCGACGGAGAGCGTGAACGCCGCCCAGGTGCCCAGGCCGCGCCCGGCGGCGCGCCAGTCGATCGCGCCTTCGTGGGCAGGCGCTCCCCGGCGGATCTTCTGCCCGACCATGACGCAGCGACAGCGCGATCATCCCGAGCCCGTACCAGGTCGGAAAGAATCCCGGTCCCGGCCCGTCGGGGCCGGTGTAGTTCCACTGGTGCGCCTGCAGGAAAATATAGAGGCCGAGCGCGGAGAGCACCGCGCCCGAGATCACGTCGCCGTCGCGCAGAAGAGCCTTTCCCATGGCGACGGCATAGCAATCCGGCGTGTCGCGTGGCAAGGTGACGGCGAAGCCGTCATGCCCGCGAAAGCGGGCATCCAGTAAACACCAGTCTCGCGGTTGTGGCGATGCCTCGCCAGCCTGGTCTCTCCTTGGCTACTGGATCGCCCGCTTTCGCGGGCGATGACGGAGAAAGGTGAGCCACATGCCCCAAACCCTTTTCGACAAGATCTGGCAATCCCATCTGGTGGCGCGGCGCGCCGACGGGCGCGACCTCATCTATATCGATCGCCACGTCATGCACGATCTGCACGCGCCGCACGCGCTGGAGCAGCTCGACAAGAAGCAGCGCACGGTGCGGCGGCCCGACCTCACCTTCGCGACGCAGGATCACACCATCGCGAGCAAGCCCGGCCGCGACGACACCACCAATCCGGAGGGCGCGCCGTTCCTGCGCGCGACCCGGGCGGGCAGCGCGCGCCACGGCATCCGGCTGTTCGATCTCGGCGATCCGGAGCAGGGCATCTCGCACGTGGTGGCGCCCGAGCTCGGCATGGTGCTGCCGGGCGCCACCCATGCGGTGCCGGACAGCCATGCCTGCACGGTCGGCGGCCTCGGCGTGCTGGCGTTCGGCGTGCGGCGCCTCCGAGCTCGAGCACGTGCTCGCCACCCAGGTGCTGGCGCTCAAGCGCCCCAAGCGCATGCGGGTGCGCGCCGACGGCCGGCTCGCCGCGCAGGTGACCGCCAAGGATCTCGCGCTCCGCATCATCGCCGAGATCGGCGTTGCGGGCGGCCGCGGACACTCGATCGAGTATCGCGGGCGCGGCGGTGCGCGGCCTCGACGTCGAGGGCCGGCTGACGCTTTGCAACCTCACCATCGAAATGGGCGCGCGTTCCGGCTTCGTGGCGCCCGACGACGTGGCGACCCAATGGCTCGCCGGGCGGCCGTTCGCGCCGCGGGGCGCCGCCTGGGACCGGGCGCTGGCGCATTGGGGCACGCTCGTCAGCGATGACGACGCCACGTTCGACCGCGAGGTGACGATCGACTGCGACAGCGCTCGAGCCGCAGATCACCTGGGGCACCGATCCGAGCCAGGTGGTCGGCATCTCGGGGCGCATCCCGCCAGCCGGTCTCGGACGGCGCGCGGCGCGCGCTCGACTACATGGGGCTGCGCGCCGGCGAGCCGCTCGCCGGACTTGCCGTCGGCCGCGTGTTCATCGGCTCGTGCACCAATGCGCGCCTGCCGGACCTGGAAGCGGCGGCCGCCGATCGTGCGCGGCCGCAAGGTCGCGGCCGGCGTCACCGCCCTGGTGGTGCCGGGCTCGACCAGCGTGAAGCGCGCCGCCGAGGCGCGCGGGCTCGACCAGGTTTTCCGCTCGGCCGGTTTCCTGTGGGGCGAATCCGGCTGCTCCATGTGCGCCGGCGGCAACGGCGACCGCGGCCTGCCGCAGGAGCGCTGTGTGTCGACCACCAACCGCAACTTCGAGAACCGCCAGGGCACCGCCGTGCGCACCCATCTGGCGAGCCCCGCCACGGCGGCGGCCGCGGCGATCGCCGGCCGCATCGTCGACGTGCGCGGATTGCTGGCGGGAGTTGCCCAATGACGCCCTTCACGACGCTCACCGGCGCCGCCGTACCCCTTTTGCTCGACGACCTTAACACCGACCAGATCGCGCCCCAGCAGATGGACCGCCGGCTCGATCCCGATTTCCGGGCGATGCTGTTTCGCCGCCAGCGCCAGGACGCGGATTTCGTCCTCAACCGCCCGCAATATCGCAACGCCGCGATCCTGGTCGCGGGCAGGAACTTCGGCTGCGGCTCGGCACGCGAGACCGCCGTGTGGGCGCTCATGGCCTGGGGGATCCGCTGCGTGGTGGCGCGCGGCTTCGCGGATATCTTCCGCGAAAATTGCCTGCAGAACGGCGTGCTGCCGCTCGAGCTCGACGGGCCGGGCGCCGACGCCTTCGCGGCGCGCGTCGTCGCGGCCGACGGCGCCGCACCGTTCACGGTCGATCTCCTGGCGCAAACCATCGGCGGCCCCGGCGGCCCCGACATCGCGTTCGACATCGCGCCTGCCGACCGCATGCGTCTCCTCGAGGGTCTCGACGACATCGGGCTCACGCTCAAGCACACGGACGAGATCGCGGCGTGGGAAAAGCGCACCGCGGCCGAACAGCCATGGCTGCAAAGCGCGCGCGACCATCGAGGTTAGCCCTGCTGCGTCATTGCCCGCGCCAGCGGGCAATCCAGTAGCACACCGCGCTGCGTAAATACGCGCTACGTTGCGACGGCGAAATCACGGAGTACTGGATCGCCCGCTGGAGCCTGCACTCGGACGGCGCGGAGCGCCGATCCGGGTGCGGGCGATGACGGAGCAACAACAGCGGCAAATGACGTAGTAAGATTAGAGCATGGTCTCGAAAAGCTTCCGCTCTCGCGTGACGCCGCCGCTGCAAGGAAACCGCACATGAGTCTTCGCAAGAAACTGCGCGACCTGATCGCCGCGCCCGGCCTCACCGTGCTGCCGGGTGCCTATGACGCGCTCTCGGCGCGCATCATCGTACGTGAAGGGTTCGACGCCGTGATGGCGGGCGGCTATGCGGCCAACGGCAGCCTGCTGGCGCAGGCCGACATGGGCCAATCCAACATGCGCGACTATGCGGACCACTATGCGCGCATCTGCGCGGCCGTCGACGTTCCGGTATTCGTCGACGGCGACACCGGCTTCGGCGGTCCGCAGAACGTGCGCCAGATGGTGCGCGCCTTCGAGGCGGCCGGCGTCGCCGCGCTTGTTCATCACGGACCAGACCTTTCCCAACCGATGCAACTATCTCCCGGGCAAGCAGGTGGTGCCGGTCGCCGAGATGCTCGCCAAGCTCGAGGCCGCGCTCGACGCCCGGCGCGATCCCGATCTCCTGATCTGCGCGCGGACCGACGTGGCGAGCATCGAGGGTCTGGACGCCGCGATCGATCGCTGCCGCCTGTTCATGCAGGTGGGCGCCGACATGGCGAAGCCGCAGGGCGTGCACACGATCGACGACATGAAGCGCGTGGTGAACGAGGTGCCGGGCCCCTACATGGCGACGCTCTCGCACGCCGCCGGCCGCGAGCATTTGAGCCACGCCGAGCTCGAAACTGCCGGTGTTGCGGCGGCGTCCTATCCGTCGCTCGCGCTGTTCGCCGCCGCGCGGGCGGTGACGGCCGCGATGCGGGAGCTCAAGCAGGACGGGTCGCTGACGCGCGCGAACGCGCATGCGATGGCGCTGGAGGACTACTATGAGCTGGTCGGATTGAAGGAGCAGGCCGCGCGCGAGGAGGGCTACGATCGCGCCGCCGCGGCCGTGGCGGCAAAGCGGGCCGCGAAGCAGAACGCGGGACCGTGACGGGAACAACGGGACATTTGCCCGCGAGATTCCTTCATCGCTCGGAAACCACGACCCGCGGCGGCACGTGGTGAACGAAATCGGAATCGGATTCCTGGTCAGCGAAACGTAAACGACGCGCCGCGCTCTCCCTGCGCCGCCGCAAGCCGAGATCGCGACGAAAACCGCGTTCGGACGCGGCTCATGCGCGAGCGCGCGCAGCGTTCATGACCGGATCGTTTCGAAACGTCGTGTATGAATTTTGAATCGCGCGCGTCGCGCGGGCGCGGCGGTAATTGATTGCGCGCGCCGCGTTCGACGCAGGGATTTGATTCGCATTGTCGTAAAAACGGCCGGAGCGACTTAGCGGCATTTTACAACCCTTGGTGAGAATGTGCTCCGAGCGGTGGGAGGCACGTTTGCAGGGGCATACCAAGGCAAGGCCGGGATGCGTCGGCGGGATGGTGGCGGTGCTGCTCGTGGTGTCGAGCGCGCTTGCCGAAAGTGAGCCGATGTCGACGCAGTCGCGCGCGCAAGAGATCGCAGCGCCGCCGACCGCATTCTCGCTCGCCGCTCTCAGCCTGACGCTCGGCCCGAATGGCCCCGCCGCCACCATCAATCGCGTCGCTCCGACGGCCGACGGCCCCGTGCCCGACACGATCGTCGGCGCCGCATCGTTCTACGACGATCCGGGCGAGACCGCGTCGGGAGAACAATACGATCCCACGGCTTTCACGGCCGCCGCGCAATTGAATATCCGCCACAAGTTCGGCGGAATAAGATTTGGAAGGTTGTATCAGCCGTACTACGGGCTCGCCGAATATGCGGGCAAAAAGCTCATCCTCAAATTCAACGATGTCGGACCGCTGCGGCCGGGGCGCCAGTTCGATCTGAGCCGCGCCGCCATGGAATATTTCGACGGAATCGAAAAGGGCGTCTTGCCGGACGTCAAAGTGACCGTGCTGCCGTTCGGTCCGGCCTATGCGGCGGGCCCGGTGACCGATGAACAGCTGGCCGCACTGCGGCTTGGAAACGGGGACTTCAGGCTTGCGGGCATCGACGCGAATGACGCCCGGAAATGGAACGCGGAGCCGAGCGAAGCGGCGCGGCCGGTCGCCGATATGGCGCCTGCACCGGCCGATGCGGCGCTTACGGCGGCCGACAAGTCACCCGCGCCGGTCGAAGCGGCACCCGCGTCGGTCGGCCTGATCGATCCGGACACGGAGGCTTTCCGCGATTGCGACGATATGAGCGCGGCCGCGCAGGTGGCCGATGCCGTCCTGCCGGAACTCAAGCAGGATCGGTTGCCCGCACGCGCAATGGCGCAGGAGGAAGACGACGAGCCGGTCGGCCAGCAGGCGCAAGCCGCGTCCGAGGACACCGACGATCACGCGGCGCCGACGCTGGTGGGGCAGTGGAGCGCGGAGTAGAAGACCGAAGCCACGGCCTCAACCCTCACACCGCCGCCACCACCCGCGCCAGTTCCACCCGCAGCCTCGCAGCCTCGGCCGATCCGTACCGGGTCTCGAACTCCCGCTGCGCCTCGCGCCAGCGCGCCGCCGCCGCTTTCGCGCGCTTCTCGCCCGCCGCCGTGAGCCGCACCACGCGCGTGCGCCCGTCCTCGCCGGCCTCGATACTGACCAGTCTGTCGCGCGCGAGCGGGCGCACCGCGCGCGTCGTGGTGGTGCGGTCCATTACCATCATGGCGGCCAGCGCGTTGATGGATTGCGGGCCGAGCCGGGAGAGCTTTGCGAGGATCGAAAACTGCGTGGTGCGCAGGCCTTCGGGCGCCAGATGGCGGTCGTAGAGCTGCGTCGTATGGCGTGCGGCCTGCCGCAGCGCCAGGCAATTGCAGACCGCCGGCTCGGCGCGTTTATTCTCCCGCGTGTCCGTTTCCATGTTCGAACGCATGGGCTCCATTCCGAATTATGTGCATATGCACTCTTGTCAGTTCGTGCATATGCACGTATTTTGCGGCCTCGTCAAGCGGAGTGCGTCACCCATGGATCCACGGACACGGGGGCTGCTGGAGGCCCCGATCGGGCCGACGCTGCTGCGGCTGGCGCTGCCCAATGTCGTCGTCATGGTGGTGCAGTCCGCCATCGGCCTGATCGAGACTTATTTCGTCGCGAAGCTCGGCACCGACGCGCTCGCCGGCATCGCGCTGGTGTTTCCGCTGTTCATGGTGGTCCAGATGGTATCGGCGGGCGCCATGGGGGGCGGCATCCTGTCGAGCGTCGCGCGCGCGCTCGGATCGAGCCGGCGCGACGACGCCAATGTCCTCGCCTGGCACGCGGTCGCGATCGCGGCCGGCCTCGGCGTCCTCACCACGGCGGCCGCATTCGCGGGCGGGGCGAAGCTCTACGCCCTGATGGGCGGCCGGGACGGCTCGCTCGTGGCCGCGCTGACCTATTCGAACATCGTGTTCGCCGGGGCGATTCCGCTCTGGCTCTACAATTCGCTCGCCGCCGTCATCCGCGGCACCGGCAACATGCGCGTGCCGGCCACCATGACGGTGCTGGGCGCCGTCGTGCTGATCCCGCTGTCGCCTGCGCTCATCTTCGGTCTCGGCCCGCTGCCCCGGCTCGGCATTGCGGGCGGCGCCGCGGCCGTCCTGCTGTTCTACGTGATCGGGGCCGCCACTTTCGCCTTCTATCTGTGGTCGGGCCGCGGCGTGCTGCGGCCGGCGGCGCGCCCGCCCGCGCTCGCATGGGCGCCGACGCGCGAGATCCTGCGGGTCGGCGGCGCCTCGGCGCTGGTGAGCATCACCACCAATGTCAGCATCGCGACCGCCACGGGTCTGGCCGGTGCGTTCGGGCCGGCGGCCGTGGCCGGTTACGGCACCGGCGCGCGGCTCGAATATCTGTTGGTGCCGCTGGTGTTCGGCCTGGGCGCGCCGATCGCCGCCATGGTGGGAACCGCCGTCGGCGCCGGCCGGCGCGAACGGGCGCTGCGGGTGGCGTGGACCGGCGCCGCGATCGCGGGCGCGCTCACCGAGGCGATCGGGCTCGCGGCCGCTTGCTTTCCGCGCGCCTGGCTCTCTCTGTTCGGCAGCGACGCCACCATGAACGACGTCGGAACCCACTATCTGCACGTCGTCGGGCCGTTCTACGGCTTCTTCGGCTTCGGCCTCGCGCTCTACTTCGCGTCGCAAGGGGCGGGCCGCCTGGGCTGGCCGTTGCGCGCGGCGGTGCTGCGCATGGCGATCGCCACCGGGGGCGGCTGGCTGGCCTTGTGGGCGGGCGGGCTGACTGGCCTGTTCTGGGCGCTCGGGCTCGCGCTCGCGGCGTTCGGCCTGGTGACCGCGATTGCGGTGGCGTCCGGCGTCTGGTTTGGTCGTGCCGCAGTCCTGCACGCCGGTCGGGCGTCCCGCAGCCGTCGTGAGCGAGAGGAGGCCATGCTGACCAAGACGGACAACGCGTCGAAGCTCTACCTCGAGGATTTCGCGGTCGGGCAGATTTTTCGCTCGACCAGCCTGCGGGTCGATACCGCCGAGATCAAAGGCTTCGCCACGCAGTACGATCCGCAGCCGTTCCACCTCGACGAGGCCGCCGCGCAGGCGACGCTGTTCGGCGGGCTCGCGGCCAGCGGCTGGCACACCGCGGCGCTCACCATGCGGCTGCTCGTCGACGGCGGCGCGCCGATCGCGGGCGGCATCATCGGCGCCGGCACGGACGAGCTGCGCTGGCCGCGGCCGGTGCGGCCCGGCGACGAGCTGCGCGTCGAGACGGAGGTGCTGGAGGTGCGGTCCTCGCGCTCGCGTCCGCAACAGGGGCTCGTGAAGATGCGCACCACCACGCTCAATCAGAACGACGAGCCGGTGCAGGTCATGGTGGCGAACCTGGTGGTGCCGCGGCGGCCGGCACCCACAGGCGCCTCGCATATTTGATCAGTTCCTCCGCGATGAACCCCGGCTGCTCCGCGATCGCGGCGTGGCTCGCATGCGGAATGACCACGACGGTGACGCGCCCGCCGAGCGCGCGCCGGTACGCCTGCGCATTCTCGACATGCGCCAGCGGATCGTGGTCCGGCTGCAAATAGAGCACCGGCGCCCGTCCGGCCGCATAGTCCTCGTCGCGCGGCGTCCTGTCGCCGGCGATGCGCTCGGCCGCGAGCACGTCGGGATGCCAACCGCGCAGCCATGAGGTCGCGTCATTGCGGGGCGCGAAGAAGGCGAAACGCAGTGCCGCGAGGCGCGTGTCATCGGGCAGCGACGGGTCGGCGCTGTTGCGGATCGCCTCGCGAACCTTCGGCGGGCTCGGGTCGCGGCCCACATTGGCGGCGACGAGCGATACCGCGCGT
This sequence comes from uncultured Pseudomonadota bacterium, assembly GCA_963791155.1. Lineage (GTDB taxonomy): Bacteria > Pseudomonadota > Alphaproteobacteria > Rhizobiales > Xanthobacteraceae > JAVDCA01. Next base: position 495,706 of record CAWBRI010000018.1, on the reverse strand, counting down.
ACCAGCTCCGGCCGGATGGTGGCAAGCAGCCGCGCCACCCGATTGCCGAACGCGTGACCGACCACGAAGGCGGATCCGCCCGCCGCATGCTCGATCGCGGCGGCGACGTCGCCGGCGTAATCGTGCAGGTCGATGCCGCTCATCGGGCCTTTGCTCCCGCCGATGCCGCGCGGCTGCGGCCGCAAGACGCGGAATCCGGCGGCCGCGAGCCGTTCCGCGATCGGATCGAAATCCTCCGCGCCGCGGCCGAGCGAGGGCAGGAGCACGATCAACGGCCCCGCGCCTTGCGAGAGGACCTCGATCCGCGTGTCGCCGCGGTGGATGATGGTGCGGTTGAGCGGGTGCGGCATGCTCATGCGTTCACGGACCGTCATTGCGAGGAGCGCGCAGCGCGACGAAGCAATCTCGTGCAGTTACATCGAGATTGCTTTGGCGTGCTTTGCACGCATCGCAATGACGACGCTCCATCACTTCTTCCCGCCATTCAACGTGTATCGCCCATCCTCGGTCCGCCCCAACTGGCCTTCCGCATAAAGTCTATCGAGGCTCAGCAATAACTCGCGGCCGTCGCGCGTGCCGGCGGCGGCCATCAGCTCGAGATAGCTCGCCGGTCCCCGCCTCAGGACCTCCTCCACGGAGGCGCGATCGCGCTCCGGCATGACCGGCGGGGCCGCGACCGTGAACTCGAACGCGTCCACCTTGCCGAACGGTTTGGTGCAGTCGAAGCCGAGCTTGGCGCCCACGCGCGTCCCCTGCAGCGACGGATCGATCGGCACCGCGCGATAGCCGGTGCCGACGATGAGATCGCGATCGGCCTGGAATCGCGTCGCCATCGCCCAGTCGACCTGGTCGTCCGAGAAGATGTCGATGTCGGCGTCGAACACATAGACGTGCTTGACGTCGGCGACCGAGGCGAACACCGCCGAGATCGCGTTGTGCGCCTCGCCCGGATTGCGCTGGCACATCGCCACCCGCACGGTCGCCATGCCGCCCGAGGCGCCGGTGAGATGGACCGCGACCGGCTCGCGGATCGCCTGCTCCAGCACGTTCCAGATCGCGGCCTCGGCCCGCGCCGCGTTGAGGAGCGAGGTGTCGGTATGCGCGAGCCAGCGCCCGCCGATGGTGACGGTCTGAAACAGCGCGTCCTTGCGCCGCGTGATGGCGGTGAGATGGAACAGCGGATTGCGCTTCACCACGCCGTAATAGCCGCAATATTCGCCGTAAGGGCCTTCCGGCTCCACGTGGCCGCGCGCGTCGAGATAGCCCTCCAGCACGTATTCGGCGTCGGCCGGCACCCACGCGTCGATCGTCTTGCAGCGGACCACCGGCACGGGCTCGCCGCGCATGGCGCCCATGAGGTGCAGCTCGTCCATCGGGCGCGCCGACGCGACCGCGGCCAGGAAGGTCGTCGGGTGGCCGCCGATCACGTAGGCGACCGGCAGCTTGTCGCCCTTGTGGCTGGCCTTGAGATAGATCGCCTTGAGGTCGCTCGGCGCGATCAGGTCGATGCCGGCGGTGCGCGGTCCGCGCAGCATGATTCGCCGGCAGCCGATATTGGTCCAGCCGGTCGCCGGATCGCGCGCGAAATCCATGCTGGCCGAGATGTAGGGCGCGCCGTCCTGTCCGTGCTGGAGATGGACGGGAAGCTTGGTGAAATCGGCGTCGTCGCCAGTGAGCACGACCTCGTGCACCGGCGCGGCCGAGGACGCGACCTCGATCGGCGCCACCGGATGGAATAGCCGCTCGCGCATCGCCTTGGCGAAGCCCGCCGCGTCGGTGCCGAGCGCCAGGCCCAGGCGCTCGCGCGCCCCCATGACGTTCCCGACCAGCTCGGTCTTCTCCGGTCCGACGTTGCGGAACCACACCGCCTTCGGATTGCCGTCGAGCACCGCCGCGATGTCGATCAGATCGATCGGCTGATCGTGCACCACGCATTGGCCCTGCTGCACCAGCCGCTCCACGAAGGAGCGCAGGCGGAATTTCTCGGTGTCGGGCTGGGTCATCTCCCAATCTCCTGCCTAACGATCGTCATTGCCCGCGCCTATCGATCGTCATTGCCCGCGAAAGCGGGCAATCCAGTACGCCGTGACGCTTCGGGGAACGCACAATATTTTTTACGCATGACTGTGGTTACTGGATTGCCCGCTTTCGCGGGCAATGACAACGGAGAGGGAATTGTACGTTGGCGACACCCTCACGGCTCCGGCTTCCAGCCTTCCTTCTCCAGCTCCGCCGCCGCGCGGGCGGCGAAGCCGAAGTCGAACACGGTCGCGGGCGCCGGCCGTTTGTCGGGCGCACGTTCATCATCTCGCCGCGCAGCGCGATCTCGGTCGTCTGGGCGTCCGGCGCTATGGTGCTGTTCGGCGCCATCAGGCCGCGCAGCTGATCATATTCCTTCGCGACCGCATCCGGCGTCGTCTTCATGAACTGCGCGAAGCGCGCGATCGACGGCTCGCGCAATGTGCGGGCATAGATCATGCCTTTCAGGCTCGCCTTGACGAATTTCTGCACCAGCTCGGGCCTGGTCCGGATCAATGCGTCCGAGGCCGCGAGCCCGTTGAAGGTCGAGCGCACCTCCTCGGCCATGTCGACGAGCAGGTGGCCGTCCTTGAGCATGTGGCGCGACTTCATGATCTCGACGTCGGCCGGATGCAGCACGCCGGCTGGCAGCGTGCCCGAATTGACGATCGCCATGCGGGCGCCGACGTTCGAGCCGAACGGCGTGAACGCCACGAAATCCTGCGGCAGTCCGCGCTTGAGCAGGATGTAGCGCAAGCCGATCTCGCCGGTGTCGCCGCGGCTGATGATTCCGATCTGCTGGCCGCGCAGGTCGTCGAACGTCCTGATGTCGGGCCGCGTCGCCCACAATTGCCAGTTCGGCCGGTCCTGCCCGACCAGCAGCACCTTGAGCCTGGCGCCCTTCATGATGGCGCTGATGGCGGACGACCCCGAGGTGGAGAACTGCACGTCGCCCGAGACCAGCGCCGGCGTCGCGGTGCCGCCGCCGGATTCGAGCAGCTCGATCTCGATGCCTTCCTGCGCGTAATAGCCCTTGTCGATCGCCGTGAACAGGAAGATGTAGGCGCCGTTGAGGTTGGGATAGGTGACGCGCACCTTCTCGGCCGCGGCCGGCGCGGCCTGCAGCAGGCTCGCGGCGAGGAGGAAGCCCAACCCACGCACACAATCCACGAGGCTCATCGCGCGGCCGCTCACTTGCGCTCGGAGCGGAAGGTCTCGGCCAGCCAATCCGCCATGGCGGCCGCGATCTGGTCGCTGTTCTTTTCCAGCATCATCATGTGTCCGTTGCCGCGAATGTTGCTGCGCGCGAGCGGCATGAAACTCACCGGCACGCCGGCCTGGCGCAGATAGTTCACCGTGCAGTGGTCGTAGCTCGCGTGGTAGGAGGCCTCCGACATCACCACCAGCACCGGGATGCCCTTGAGGTTGACGAGCTGGCGCGCCGGCTCCTTCTGCAGCCAGCAGCGCACGAGGTCGGGCGCATCGGGCCTGTCGGCGCGCACGAACTCAGGCGGACCCGGCGGATCGTAGGTCAGCGGCACCTCGCCCAGTCCCCACGCCTTGGTCTTCGCCGCGTCCGCGAACCAGTCGGGCGCGCCCTTGAACTCGGCGTCGTGCACCGGCGGGCCGCTCGGCTCCACCGCGACGATGGCTTTGACGAGCTTCGGCCGCGCATCGGCGATCGGCCAGCCGAAGGCGCCGGATTGCGAATGCGTGAGCAGGATCGCGGGACCGATCCGGTCGAGCAGGGCCACGCCGGCGTCGCGGTTGAGCTCCTGCTGCTTGGCGAAATCCACGATCGACGGCACCTGGCTCGCATAAAACTGGTCGAACACCGGATCGCCCGTTTCGGCCGCTGCCCGGCCACTGGGTGTGGAGATGCGCCTGCGGCCACAGCTTGGCGCGCTCGGGCGCGACGAAGCGTTGCTCGACGAAGGAAAGCCGCGGCGGCGTCACCGGCCCGTGCGTCTGCGACCAGTGGGCGGCGCGCCCGCGCGCCACCTGATCCACCACGTAGACCGCAAAGCCACGGCGCAGGAAAAATTGCGCCCAGCCCTCGCGCCCGTCCGGCGTTCCGGTGAAGTTGGTGCCGGTCTGGCTGCCGCCGTGGATCATCACGACGGGATAGGGATGCTCCAGCTTCTGCGGGATCTGAAACTCGACATACATCTGCCCGACCATGGGCGAACCTTCGATCGACGGATCGATCTTGCCGCCGGCGAAGAAGTAGCCCTGCCTGGCGATGACCAGCGGACCGTCGGTCGCGGCCTGCGCCGCGAACGCCGCGATGCAGCCGATGACGCCCACGGCCGCCAGGACGGCGAGCATCAGATCGTGTCTGCCGAGCATGCGTATCCTCCGGTGCGCGACTGTTTTGGCTGGCGCAAGGCTAGTCGGAAATGGGCGGGCTGTCATGCGGCGCGAAGCACCACAAACACTGCGCCGTCATGCCCCGCGCAAGCGGGGCATCCAGTACGCCGTGTCGTAGCAGGCCTCGGCGCGTATCAAGATCGGCGGTGAATACTGGATTGCCCGCGTGCGCGGGCAATGACGACCGATAGTTCGGAGTGTCTCTATGTTGATCCGCGCCTATGAGGCGGCTACACCTAGTCCAACAAGAATGACCCGGGAGGACGCGCCATGCGCCGCCTTACGCTGCTGTCCGGCCTGCTCGCGCTCGTCCTCGGCGCCGGCGCCGCCCGCGCGCAGGACAACCTGAAGGTCGCGGTCGGCGCGCGCGGCGTGGGCGAAACCTTCGTGGCGGAGCTCGGCCAGAACGCCGGCATCTTCAAGAAGCACGGGCTGGCGCTGGAGATTCTCTACACCCAGGGGGGCGGCGAGACCCAGCAGGTGGTGATCTCGGACAGCGCGCAGATCGGGGTCGCGACCGGGTTCCTGGGCGCGCTCGGGGCTTACGCCAAGGGCGCGCCGATACGCGTCATCGGCTCGACCTTCACGGGCGGCAGCCAGCTCTTTTGGTACGTGCCGGCGAGCTCGCCGATCCAGAGCCTCAAGGACACCGAGGGCAAGAGCGTCGCCTATTCGACCAACGGCTCGTCGACCCACACCGCCGTGCTGGCGCTGCAGAAATCCACCGGCGTGAAGTTCAAGCCGACCGCGACCGGCGCGGCGCCGGCCACTCTCACCCAGGTGATGAGCCACCAGATCGACGTCGGCTGGGCGGGCGCGCCGTTCGGCGTCGACATGGTGGAGGCCGGCAAGACGCGCGTGATCGCCAAGGCGTCCGACGATCCCGTGCTCGACCGCCAGACCATCCGGCTGATCATCGCGAACGCGACCGAGCTCGCGCAGCGCAAGGACGTCTTCGTGCGCTTCATGCGGGCCTATCGCGAGGCGCTCGACTGGGTCTATGCGACGCCCGCGGGACGCAAGGCCTATGCGGAATGGGCGAGCATCTCGGAAGCCACGGCCACGCGGGCGCTGCAGGAGTTCCTGCCGAAACCCGCCGTCGATCCCGATCGCATCTCCGGGCTCGACGACATCATGGCGGACGCGGTGGCGTTCAAATACATCCCAGTGCCGCTCACCAAGGCGCAGCTCGACGAGCTGATCCAGATTCCCGAACGCAAGCCGCAAGCACCGTGACGACGGACAAGATGACAACCGCGATGACGGACGATCTTCCCGACTACGAAATCCTCGCCGTGCGGTTCGGCTCCTCGAGCGCGCGGCCGGGAAGCCAGAATTTCATCATGCCCGACGGCCATGACGGGCCGATGCAGATGGATTTCTACATTTGGGTGATCCGCCGCGAGGGGCGCACCATCGTGGTCGACACCGGCTTCAGCCCCGGCGCGTCGTCGCGGCGTAACCGGCAATTCGTCCATGCGCCGGCCGAGGCCCTGGCGCAGGCGGGCGTCAATGTTTTCGACGTCGGCGACGTCGTGCTCACGCATCTGCACTGGGACCATGCCGGCAACATCGATCTTTTCCCGCAGGCGAGCTTCCACATCCAGGACGCCGAGATGGCGCAGGCGACCGGCCGCTGCATCTGCCACAAATGGTTCCGGCGGCAGAGCGAGGTCGACGACGTGGTGGCGCTGGTGCGCAACCTCTATGCGGGCCGGGTGAAGTTCCACGACGGCGCCGGCGAGATCGCGCCCGGCGTCACCGTCCACCTCGTCGGCGGCCACACCGGCGGGCTGCAGGTCGTGCGCGTGCATACGGCGCGCGGATGGGTGGTGCTGGCGAGCGACGCCGTGCACTACTGGGCGAACATCGAGGAGCGCAACCCGTTCCCGGCCGCCGACGTGATGGGCGCGCTCGAAGGCTTTGCGATCGTCGAAGGTCTGGCGGACGGGCCGACCCACATCATCCCCGGCCACGACCCGGCGGTGCTGACCCGGTTTCCGCCGCTGCGCGGCAACATCGACATCGTGCGCGTCGATCTGGCGCCGACCGGATGACTTTCCGTTCCCGCACGCACGGAGTCTGCGCTCCCTCTCCACGAAACCCGGGCTTGCCCGGGTTTCGCAGCAATAATGCGCAAGTCGGGCGGGCCCGACTTGCGATCGGGGAGGGTCGGAGAGGGGGAGCTTTTCCTTCGCACAAATTCGGTGCAGAATCACCCTTATGATTTGCAACATTGCTCCAGTATTGTCTCGCCGCAATCACGGCCCCCTTTCTAGATTGCCTAGCCATGGCTGAAAACAGCTCAATCGAGTGGACGGACGCAACCTGGAACCCGGTCACGGGCTGCACCAAGATCAGCGCTGGTTGTGACAACTGCTATGCAGCGCGATTTTCAGAGCGCTTTCGCGGGGTGCCGGGGCATCCGTTCGAAACCGGCTTTGATCTGACGCTTCGACCGGAGCGCCTCTTACAACCGTTCGCGTGGAAGCGGCCCCGCATGATTTTCGTCAACTCAATGAGTGATCTTTTTCATAAGGACATTCCGCGCGCGCATATCGCTGCCGTGTTTGACACGATGGAAAAGGCGGACTGGCATACCTATCAGGTGCTGACTAAGCGTAGCTCGTTGCTACAAAAATTCATCAACGATCGCTACAAGCACCGCACCGCACCGCCGCATATATGGTTTGGCGTTTCAGTCGAACACGAGCAAGCCACCTCGCGGATCGTGCATTTGCAGAAGGCCCGCGCCGGTGTCCGCTTCCTATCCATAGAGCCACTCATTGCCCCTGTCGGAAAGCTCTCTCTCGAAAACATTCATTGGGTGATTGTCGGAGGCGAGAGCGGCCCCGGCGCGCGGCCGATGAAACCGGAGTGGGCGATCGATGTTCGCGATCAATGCGTCGCCGCGCGCGTGCCATTCTTCTTCAAACAATGGGGCGGACGCTCACCAAAGACCGGCGGACGGAAACTTGAGGGGAAGGTGTGGAGTCAATTTCCGACGCGAGCTGCAACGCCAGTGCAGCTTGAATTGCGGGCCGCCGGGTGACAATTCCCACCTTCAAATTCGATGAGATCGGCGATTGGTCGGAGCTGAAGCTTGAGATCGTGGAGAAATACGGTGCGGCCTACACGAAGGCCTTTGCCAAACAGAAAGGACTGAAAAAATATTTCATCGACGCATTCAGCGGGGCTGGCGTTCATGTTTCGAAGAGGACGCGCGGACAGGTCGAAGGCAGCCCCGCCCGTGCCCTCAAAGTGTCGCCGCCGTTCGACCATTTTTATTTTATCGATATGAACCCGGAGAAGACGGCGTACCTCGCGACGCTTTGCCAGGGTCGAAATGATGTCGATATCGTCACGGACGACGCAACATCGTACCTCACAAAGAAACTGCTGCCGACCATCCAGTACAAAAAATTCAACCGCGCTTTGTGCCTCCTCGATCCCTACGGGCTGCATCTCGATTGGGAAGTGATGTCCCAGGCCGGGCAGTCCAAGGCCATCGACCTTTTTCTCAATTTTCCTGTCATGGACATGAACAGGAACGCAATCTGGCATGCCCCTGACAACGCCCCGAAGGATGGTATCGAACGTATGAACCGATTTTGGGGGGACGAGTCATGGCGCCAAGCTGCCTATGTTGAAAGCGACCAGGGCAATTTCTTTTCCGATCGTGAGCTTGTCAAACAAGACAATGCTGCGATCGTGAAGGCGTTTCAGAAGCGACTCCAAACGGTCGCGGGCTTCGAGTTTGTCCCCGATCCCTTGCCGATGCGCAACAGCAACAACGCCGTTGTCTACTACCTGTTCTTCGCATCACAGAAGCCGGTGGCAAAAAAGATCATCGAGGACCTTTTTAAGAAGTACAGGAGCCACCGTTAGCCGCCGTGGCGGCGCAACCTCGATCGAGGGATCCCGCGCGCGGGATTGCGGGGGATAGCAGCGAGGAAAAATGGCAGCGCATCTCGCGAACCTCACGACCCCCACCCCTGACCCCTCCCCACAGGGGGGAGGGGAACGGCGAGGCCGTGCCAGCTTGGTTGCAATCGGCGCGATCATCGCCTCCTTGCTCGCCATACATACACCAGCGAGTTACGCCCAAACCCCTTTCCCGTCCCGCCAGATCACGCTCATCGTTCCTTATCCGCCGGGCGGCGTCGTCGACATGACGGCGCGGCTGATGGCGGACGGACTGAAGGACGCGTTCAAGCAGCCCGTGATCGTGCTCAACAAGCCGGGCGCGAACGGCATGATCGCGCTCGCCGAGCTGGTGAAGACCGAGCCCGACGGCTACACGCTGCTGCTCAACAATGACGGCGGTCTCGGCCTGCCGCCCGCGGTCGATCCCAACTTCAAATTCGATCCGCGGCGGGACTACACGCCGATCATGCAGGCGGTCGAGTACGGCTATCTGTTCGCGGTCAGCAGCACGGTTCCGGTCAAGACGGTTGCGGATTTCGTCGCCTACGCCAAGGCGCGTCCGGGGCAGCTCAATTTCGGCTCGCCCGGAATCGGCACGCTGCCCCATGTGGCGACCGAGCTGTTCATGCGGCAGGCCGGCGTGACGATGGTGCATGTGCCCTACAAGGGCGCGGCGCCCGCATTGAGCGATCTTCTGGCCGGCATCCTTGCGGTCAACGTGCAGAGCATTCCGACCGCGCTCGGACAGATCGGCAGCGACCGCATGAAGGTGCTCGCGGTCTTGAGCGACCACCGCCTGGCGGCGCTGCCGGACGTGCCGACCATGGGGGAGAGCGGGATGGAGAACTTCGTGGTCACGAGCTGGCTGGGGGTGTTCGGGCCGCCCGGTCTGCCGGATTCGATCCGCGACACGCTGAGCCAGGCCATGATCGCGACGGTCCGGCAGCCCACGGTCCAGGAGCGGTTCCGCAGCATCGGCTTCGAGCCGGTGGGGACGGATGCCCCGACATTCGCCCGGCACTATTACGCCGAGGTCGACCGCTGGAAGGCCTTCGCGACCCGATACGGCATCAAAGTCTCGCCCTGACGGCGGCGCCGTCACCGGCAGGGCCGCCACCAACAGTTGATTGTATTATGATATTTTCAACTTTCGGCAACGCGGTCCGGCGATCCGGTCCATGCGCCGCCGGCCCGATCGCAAGATTGACGGGAGCGCCCCGCGCCCCTATGGTCCGCGCGACTTTTTCCAGACATCACCCCGTGCCCGGCGCGGGAGGCCCGAGGTTGACCCATGAAAGTCCGTAATTCGTTGAAATCGCTGCGCGGCCGCCATCGCGACAACCGCATCGTCCGCCGCAAAGGGCGGGTCTACATCATCAACAAGACCCAGCGCCGCTTCAAGGCGCGCCAGGGCTGATACGTCGATCCCGTGGACCCCGCGTTCACGGCGGTTTGACCCTGTGTGGGGCATCCCGGGACTAGCCGGCCCTGCGGTCCGGGCTTAGATTTCGCCACATGAGTTTGCGCTCGGCTGCGATTCTTTGCGCTCTGGCGGTCACCCTGCATGCGGGCGCGGCCACGGCCCAGTCTGCGCCGAGCCAGTCGCCGAGCCAGTTGCCAAATCAGTCTCCGCTCGACAAGCCCGGCAAGAAGGACCTGGTCGAACCGCCCGCGCACCCGCCCAAGCCGCCGCGCGGCGACCGCACCCGCAATCTCGATTTCCTGTTCGGCGCCCTCAAGGCGGCGCCCGATAACGCCAGCGCCAAGAATATCGAGGACCGCATCTGGGCGCTCTGGCTCGCCTCCGGCAGCGACACCTGCAATCTGCTCATGACGCGGGTCAAGGCCGCGGTCGACGCCGAGAACTACGATCTCGCCATCCGTCTGCTCGACGCCATCATCGAGATCAGGCCGAAATACGTCGAGGCGTGGAACCGGCGCGCCACCGTCTTCTTCCTCAAGAAGGAATATGGGAGCGCGATCGCGGATCTGCGCCAGGTGCTGAAGCGCGAGCCGCGGCACTTCGGCGCGCTGTCGGGGCTGGGCACGATGCTGCAGGACATCGGCGACGAAAAGGACGCGCTCGAGGCCTATCGCCGCGCGCTTGCCGTGTATCCCCGCCTCAACGGCGTCGCCGAGAAGGTGAAGACGCTCACCGAGAAGGTCGAGGGTCGGGATATCTGATCCGCCGTTGGCGCGCCCGCGTCCTCCCGGCGCGCGAACCTGTCCGCGAGTTGCGCGGGTCACCTATAATGGTCCGCGTTCCCCATGATCCTGATCGTCGGTCTTGTGGTTGTGGCGATTCTCGGCCTGTGCGCCGCGATCACGGCGATCGGCGTCTGGTCCATCGAGCGGACGCACCGCCCCGCCGGCATCTTCGTGCCGGTGACCGGCGGCCGGCTGCATGTCGTGGAGCTCGGCCCCGCGCAAGCGGGCGATGATCCGCCGGTCGTGCTGTTGCACGGAGCGAGCGGCAATCTGGAGGACCAGCGCCTCATCCTCGGCAATAGGCTGGCCGCGACCCGCCGCGTCATCCTGATCGACCGCCCCGGCCATGGCTTCAGCGACCGGCCGGGCGCCGGCGCGGACGCCTCGCCCGGCCGTCAGGCATCGCTCGTCGCGGAAGCGCTCGCGCGCCTCGGCGTCGAGCGCGCGATCATCGTCGGCCACTCGTGGTCGGGCGCGCTCGCCGCCGCCTATGCGCTGAATTACCCCGAACGCGTCGCCGGTCTCATGTTGCTGGCGCCGGTCACCCATCCCTGGCCGGGCGGCATCTCGTGGTACAACGAGATCGCGGCGCTGCCCGTGATTGCCGCGCTGTTCGCGCGCACGATCGTGCTGCCGCTCGGCCTGTGCCTGATCGGGCGAGCGGTGGAGAATGTATTCGCGCCGCAGGCCGCGCCCGAGCGCTATGTGCGGCGCGCCGCCGGCCTGCTGGTGCTGCGGCCGGCCGAGTTCATCGCCAACGCGCAGGATCTCGCGGCGCTCGAGGGCTTCGTCGCCGGGCAGGTGCCGCGTTATCGCGCCATCACGGCGCCGACCGTCATCATCACCGGCGACCAGGACCGCACGGTGTCGCCGGAAATCCACGCGCGCGCCGTGGCGGCGCTGATCCCGAACGCAAGGCTGGTCGAGCTCGCGGGCATCGGCCACATGCTGCCCCACGTGGCGCCGGCGGCGATCATTGCGGCGATCGATGAGCTGGCGGCGCGCCGGGCGAACAGCGACCAGGGCGTGAACTCATGAATTCGTCCGCGCGGATGGCTTGCGAGAGTTCAGCTCAGCCTCCGATGGCCGACGAATCATTGCATCGCAGCGAAACGACGCGATGGGCCAGGAGCAGTCATGAAGTGTCGACGCCTTCAGCTTGCGGTCCGCATTTGGCGCAGCAAAGCCGTACAGGAGGCACCGAACAGGGCGGGCTCACCGCCAAGGCCACGTGCTACGAATGAAGCCCCGCGGTTCTCACCGCGTCGGACCAAAGCGGGATATCCGCCGCGATCATCTTGGCAAATTCCGGCGCCGTATTGCCGACCGGCTCGAGTCCTACTTCCAGCAAGCGCTCCTGAAATTTCTTATCCGCGACGATTCGCACGACCTCGCCGGAGAGTCGGTCGACGATTGCAGGTGGCGTCCGGACCGGCGCCAGCAATCCGTGCCACGCTGCGGCGCGAAAGCCCGGGAAACCGGATTCCGCCAGCGTCGGCACGTCTGGCGCATGCGGCAAACGCTGCTCGCTGGTGACGGCGAGCATTCGGACTGTGCCGCTCTTGGCCTGCTGCCAGGCGTCACCGAAAAGGGAGGACATGGCCGGTACGTGCCCGGCGACGACGTCGTTGATTGCAGGCGCGTTGCCCTTGTAGCCGACATCGATCATCTCAAGGCCGGCGCGGTGAAGGAACATCACCATCGACAATTGGCTCGTGCTGCCGGCGCCGCCCTCCGCAAAGGCCAACTGGCCCGGCCGCGCGCGTACATAGGCGACGAATTCCTCGACCGTTTTGATCGGCAGGGTGGGATGGACGACGAGTGCGAGGTGGGAGGTGACCGCGGCGCTGACAGGCGAGAAGTCGCGGATCGGATCATACGACACCTTGTTCATCGCCGGCAGAATTGCGATCTGCGGCAGCGTTCCATAAAACAAGGTTTGACCGTCCGGCTCCGCGTGCGCGACCGCCTCGGCGGCGAGCGCGCCATTCGCCCCGACACGATTTTCCACGACGAACGGCTGGCGGAAGATCTCCTCGAGCCTTTGCGACAGGAGTTCGAGCCCCAATGTCGCCCGCGCTTCCGGCAGAATAAGGATAGAGGACGCGCACCGGCCTCGACGGCCAATCCGCAGCCGCTGCGGTTCGTTTTGCGACGATCGCGGCGGTAAGCGCCAGCGAGCCCGAGAGAAACTCGCGCCTAAGCATGACCTCGTCCTCCTGCGGCTGCGGAGCCGCGGTATTCGGTGATTGCCACCCGCTTCGATCGTGGAGTTGAACTTCGCCGGTCGTAACCGCCGGGATTTATTGGGTGCTGACGGTTGCCAGCTTAAAGGCGGCCGTGGTAACTGAAAGTTCTATTTTTGAACATCGTTGTAGCCATTTATCTAAGGGGGTGGAGGATGCAGTGGACCGATCGCATAGGCCGTCGCGTCAAGCTGCGCGACCTCCATGTCCTCCTCGCGGTTGCACAGACCGGCACCATGTCGAAGGCCGCGGAACTCATCGGCGTCTCGCACCCGGTGGTCTCAAAAGCGATTGCGGAGCTTGAACATTCGCTCGGTGTGCGGCTGTTCAACCGCAGCCCTCAGGGCGTCGAGCCAACCGATTTCGGCAGGGCTTTCCTCGACTGCGGCGTTGCAGTCTTTGACGAGTTGCGCCGTGGCCTGGGGCGGCTCGATCATCTCGGCGACCCGACCGTCGGCGATGTGAGCATCGGGGCTACCGAACCCGTCATGTGCGGGCTGATTCTGACCGTCATGCAGCGACTGATGGCCCAGTATCCGCGCATCAAGATTCACAACGTCACTGGCGACACACCCACGTTGCATCGTGCGTTGCACGAGCGAAAAATCGATTTTGTCGTTGCGCGCCGTTGGCGGTCGGGCACGGACGACGACGTGACTGCGGAAGATCTTTTTGGCGAAGATCTCGTCGTCGTGGCAGGACGGCACAATCCGCTGGCTCGCCGGCGAAAAATCAAGCTCATGGATCTCCTTGATGAACCCTGGGTGCTGCCCGAGCGCGATAACGCTGCCGGACTGCTCATTGCGGAAGGCTTCCGGTCGGTCGGGATAGCGCCGCTCAAGCCGCGGACGATCTCAAACTCGATGGCGATCCGCATCGGTTTGGTTCAGACGATGGGCTTTCTGACAGTTCTGCCGAGCTCGACTTTACAGTTCTATCCGGACCGTCAATCGCTCAAGGCCCTGCCCGTTAAGCTTCCCATGAAAACGCAGCCAGTCGAGATCGTGTGGCTCAGGCACCGCACGCCCAGCCCGGTCGCCGGCACCTTCATCAAGTGCTTGCGCGCCGTTTCAAAGCCGCTGGCCGATCAAAAAGCAATGATGCGTTGAGTTGTCTGCGTGCAGCAGGTAGAGAGACAACAAGACCAAGTCCGGTTCGGGTCATTCTCAACCGAGACGGTGAACCGAGGCATCGGCGTGCTTCCGCAAAGCCCCAAAAGTGGACGCAAATTAGAGCGTCTCGGCTTGGTGCCCTTGAGGATTTTGTCCACCAAGGCGGCGGCACGACAAACATTGAGGCGAAGTTCACGCCGTACCCATCAACCCGCCGCTGGCCGGCCGTTCCAGCGGTCCAATGGAAGGAAAGCGGTGCTACGTCCCGAGGTGCTGATAGCGGGGATGGCGAGTAGCTACCCGTACCTCGATACGAGGAAGCTTCATGTCTTGACGAACAATGGCTTCCCATCGTTAGGCGTCAGAAGTCTGGTTCTTCCAATTCTGAAGCTTGGGCATGATTGCAATTTGGATTCTGGTTTCCTAAAGACCCATACGGAGTGTAGTTGCGGATGCGCGCTGTCAATTGCCTGCTCGCCGTCCTCTTCCTTGCCGCCGCGAGTTACGCCGTCGCGCAGGAAAAGCACTTGATTGACCCGATGCTGCCCGGCTCGCTCGATCCAAAGCCGCTGCCGCCGCTGAAAAATCCAGACGCGCCGTCAATACCGGCCAAAGAACTGTTCGCGCGCAAATCGACACCGTTTCCCGGGCCGTCGCGCTCGATCGGCGGCGATTTCAACGGCTGCCTCGCCGGCGCCGAGTCGCTCCCGATCACTGGTCCGACCTGGCAAGTTATGCGGCCGTCGCGTAACCGCAAATGGGGCAATCCGCAGCTCATTCGCTTCATCGAACGGTTTGCCACGAACGCAAGAAAGATTGGCTGGAACGGTCTTTTGGTTGGCGACATGTCTCAGCCGCGCGGAGGTCAGATGCTTTCCGAGCACACCAGCCATCAAATCGGCCTCGACGTGGATATTTGGTTTGCGCCGATGCCAGACCACACGCAAAGCCGCGAGGAGCGCGAGTTCGGCCCGGGCACCGATCTGGTCGCGCCCGATCTGCGCGATGTTGATCCGAAATTGTGGACCCAAAGACATACTGCGCTCATCCGAACGGCTGCGCAGGATCCGGTGGTCGTCCGCATCCTAGTCAATGCCGCGATCAAGAAGGCGCTGTGCCGCGAGGCCGGAGCTGGTCACACCTGGCTTTACAAGGTGCGTCCCTGGTATGGTCACGCCGAGCATTTTCATGTCCAAATTGCCTGTCCGGCAGATAGTCCGGAATGCAAGCCGCCAGCCCCGCCGCTCCCAAGCGACGGCTGCGGCAGTGAGCTCGACTTCTGGTTCAAGGAATCGACGCTGCACCCGCTGCCGAGCAAACCGAAACCGGTTTTGACGCTGGCCGGGTTGCCCGCCGCGTGCAAGCAGATCGTCAAAGCGCCGTGATTGTCGATGCCGCTTCGGAAATTTACTGGTTCGCCGGTTCGGCGGCGGCGGTGGCCATGTATTTCGAATAGAAATGAGCAACCCGCTCGCGCCACATTCCGACGAACGCCCCCGATGTCAGCTTATCCACCGATTTCCACGCGTGTTTGACGGCCGGAAGGGTATTCCGCCAGATCGCGCGTTTGCACCATTTTTCGCCTTTCTCCATGCCTTCGCTGGTGGCACACATGGATTTCCAAGCGATGCGATCAGGTTGGCTGATGTGCTCGGCGGCGCCTTCCCAGCCTTGTTGATGGATCAAGTAAAGATCGCTCAAGGTCGGCTTCTTGTGCGTCACCCACTCGAACAGAATGCCTTCGGTAATGATCTTGTAGGCCGCCGCAACGGCATTGTCGCGGGGATCAAGAATCTGCCCGGAGCCGAATTTGTTGAACTCGTATTTGCTCAGTTGGAACAGGCCGATATACGACCCGGTGCGTTGCTTGGGGTCGAAACCGGACTCGATCCTGGCAACCGCTTTCATGAAATTGAAATCCAGACCGAAAGCGTCGGAAGCGCGCTTGATCTCCTCGACCGGCGTTCCGACCGGGGTGTCCTTGAGTGAACTTAAGACGATATCCGCCGGCTTCTCGGCAGGCGGCAGTTCGGACCAGACGTAATAGATGAGATACCGGAAATCCTGCGTCACCGGCGCCGGGTTGGAGGCATCGTCGGACGCATCGCGCGTTGTCGGCACCGGTTGGGCGGCATCATGGTGGCCCAAGTCCACCGATTTTGTCTCGATAGAATCGTCGCCGATTTCGGCTTTGGCCATCAACGACGGTCCGGAAACCGCCCCGGGCACCGAGCCAAGCTCTGCTCCAAGCGCTGTTCCAGGTCCGGCAGATGCCTCCGGCACGGCGGCGGAGAGCGCAGGCGCACCGGGCGTCTCGGCGCTCACAGCCGCTTCCGGCATTGCGTCCGGCACGGTCGCGCCTGGCGTGTTTCCGCCAACCTGATGGATCATCCCCGTGAATGTTATGGCACCCACGATGCAGGTGGCCTGCAAGGCTTTCATTGCCCCCAACTCCGCGGCACGGTCCCCGAAAGAACGCTACACGCATTTTACTCGAGCTGTCGCCTAAATGCGACATCCTTATCGCCCTCGCGACTGCCAAGGCTCTTGGCCTCGACATCCCGCCCACGATGCTCGCACTCGCGGATGAAGTCATCGAGTAACCCACCACTTCGCCTTTGGGTCATTCTCGACCGAGGCGGTGAACGCGAGGCATCGGCATGCTTCCGCAATCCCCCGAAAGCGGACGCAAAATTAGCGCATTGGCTCGCGCGCCATCACGGCGCCGACCGTCATCATCACCGGCGACCAGGACCGTACGGTGTCGCCGAAAATCCATGCGCTCGCCGCGGCGGCGCTGATCCCGAACGCAAGGCTGGTCGCGCTCGCGGGCATCGGCCACATGCTGCCCCACGTGGCGCCGGCGGCGATCATTGCGGCGATCGATGAGCTGGCGGCGCGCCGGGCGAACGGTGGCTAGGGCATTTTCCGATCAAGTCGAAAAATGCACCCCGTCATACCCGCGCTTGTCGCGGGCATCCACGTCTTGCTTGCGGCTGAAGTCTTAAGGCGTGGATGCCCGGGACAAGCCCGGGCTTGACGAACCGTTGGGTCGATCCAATCGGGAAATGCTCTAGCGTGAATGACGCGAGCGTATTGGCGATAGATTGAGGTTGCGTCAGTTCGTGGACTTCCAAAGTGCAGTGGAGCCAATGTTCGAACCGCTCACATATTGCCGTGCCCGCGCTTGATGATCTGGCGGATCACCGGTGCGGTGACCTGATCGGAGATCTGGATGTTCCAGATTTCGCTTTCGCCCTGCGCCACGAAGTCGGCGAACAGCTGCGGGACGACCGACACATCGCGGATCTCGTGGCCGCGCAACCCGAAGCCGCGTGCGATGTTTTCGAGCGCGGGCCGGCCGAACACCGCCAGGCTGTCGTCGAGGCCGTCGGCGCGCAGCTTGTGAAACTCCGAGCCGTATCCGCCGTCGTTCATCGCGCAGATCAGGATCCGAAATCCTTGACGCTTGAGCGTCTCGAGCTCCTGGATGTGGAACAGGAGCCCGCCGTCGCCTTCGAACAGCACGATCTTGCCCTCGCGGCCCTGCCGGCGCGCAGCCGCAACCCCAAGCGCATACGACAGGCCGTTGCCGACCGCGCCGAATTCGCGGACCGTCGTGTAGCGCTCCGCCGGCCGGCCACGCATCTGGGTGTTGAAATAGGCCTGATGGCCGCCGCCGACGACGATGTCCCAGTCCTTCGGGACGACCGCGTCGATGGCCCGGATCACCTCGCGGGGATCCAGCACCCCGGGCGCGATGTCGAACGGCATCGAGTCCGCCGGCTCGGTCGCGATGCGATGCGCGAGCTCTTTCGAGCGGATCGCCGCCGCCGTCGGCTTGCCGGCGCCCAGCTTCCTGTCGAGGCCGGCAAGGATGGCCTCGACGCCGACCAGTGCATCCGATCTGACGTAGATGTCGGCGGCCCTCTGCCCATCGCGCAAGCCGCGTGGGGCATCGTCCAGCTGGATCTTGCAGGCCTTTCCCCACCAGTGCCCGCCACCGACGTAGTAGGACAGGCTGGTGCCGACCGCGAGCACGACGTCCGCGGACTCGTACATCTCACGGCCCAGCGACGTGAAGTAGCTGCCGGTGATGCCGAGCCCGAACGCATGGTCGTGGAAAAGACCGCGCGCGGGCAGCGTGTTGGAGAGCAAGGCGCCGCAGCGATCGGCGAGCCTGATCACCGCATCGCGCGCGCCGGACCACAGCACGCCACGGCCACCGAGGATGATCGGCCGCTTGGCCGCGGCCAGCCGCCCGACGGCCTCGGCCACGAGTTCGGGATCGGGCTGCATGCGCCCGACCTTGGGCTGGTACATCGCCGAGGTCTCGTAGGGCTGGTTGGCCATGTATTCGACCTTCTGCAGGTCGTAGGGAATGCCCAGCACCACCGGGCGCCGCTCGTGCTTGGCGACGTGGAAGGCCTCGCGTACGTGGTCCATCATGCGCGGCACGCTGTGCGCGGCGATGTAATGCGCTCCGGTCGCCGTCACCAGGGGCGCCTGGTCGATCGCCTGGTTGTAGAACTTGGCGTTGATCGGCGACTCGCCGGCGAACACCACCATCGGCAGGCGGGCGCGAACCGCGGCGGGCAGCGCCGTCATCAGCTGCGTCACGCCAGGGCCGCACGTGACCGACGCAACGGCGAGCTTGCCGGTCGCCACGTTGTAGGCTGTCGCCGCCGCTACGGTGACGTGCTCGTGCCTGACATGGACGGAATGCACGCCCGGCAGTTTGGCAAAGGCGGTGGACCAGTGCATGTTGCCGTCGCCCATCAGGACGAACTGCGTGTCGACTCCCTCCGCAAGGAACGCTTCTGCGAGGGCTTCGTAGAGTTTGGGCATGGGCGCGGTATCACTTGGATTGTGAGGTGATCTGGTACGCAAGCATGCCCGGCGACGCCCCGTCAATCCAATTGAAGCGACCACACAGAAGCACGCATCAGCCAGCGAGGGTCCGAGACTGACAGCCGATTCGGTTGCGCAGCGCGGATGGATGACCGCATGGGGGCCAGGTGCAGACGTCCTGCCGATGGTCACCTTTCATTCTTGCCATCGGCCTTTTCTATCTCTGCCCGTGCCGCGGCAATCTCCTGCAGCGCCAGCGCGGTTCCCGATTGTGCTTGCCGTCGCAATAGCAATGTCACCACGCCCGTAGTCGCAAGCAGAAAAAGAATTGGACCTGCAATCCAAGTTATCGCACCCAGCGCGAAATAATATGCACGCATACCGCTGTCATAGCTAGCAGCGACTTGGGTGACGATGTTGCCCATACTGGCCGCAAGACGTGCACGCAACTCTGGAGCAACCGGGGGCGGCGGCGCGGCGCCGATCATGACGGCGCCAAAGTTTGCCTGACGGATTGACCACGTGAAACTTAGAAATGCGTATACGGCAACCACGAGTATGAGCGCCAGCTTGATTTCGAAAGGGTCACGCGGTGCAATCATGTACCATTGTTGGGAGGACGCTGGGATGCTGCGTTCAAAATTGATGAGCGCGCCGAGCAACGCGCCGATGACAACCACCGTCGTTGAAGCGAAGAATCCAGCCGTGCTCATGATATGCCCCATGATCGCAGCGTCGGCGATGCGCATTTCGCGCCCGAGTACAGAATACATCCATGCACGGCGATGCTGCACCATGACGGTAGCGAGTATTCGCAGCCGCCCGCCTTTCCAACGAAGCAACGGTGCGTAGCCTATCCATGCGACCATAAAATATACAAAGGCGATCACATCGATTGCGGACAAACCCCAAAATGCGCCCATGGCCCTCTCATCTCTTCAGCGGAAAATTATGGCACGACGCTACTCTCAAGCGCGCGTTCCAGCGGATGATTCTGCCTACGAAGCCTGCCGCCTAGCGTGGGCTGATAAGTAGCCTGATCCTCGCATTTCAAGATATTCGTGACAACGCGGCGGGGCGCTTATGTTCGCTCCGGGCCGTTCTCGACCGAGACGATGAACGCAACGCATCGGCGTGCTTCCTCAATCCCCCGAAAGCGGACGCAAAATTAGAGCAGTGGCTACCGCGTCATTGCCGAATCCGTCGCCGGGCTCGATCTTTATTCTTGACACCCATTTTTTTGACCGCCTGCCCGCAATTTGGTATAGGAGAAAATCCACAGTTGGAATTGCGCCCGGCGCCACGAAGCGTCGGGCGTTTGCATGAGAGCGACATGTCTGGCGCATACCGTACATCTCTTGCGAGGAGCGCGGCGCGACGAAGCGAGATCCACGCCACGGCCGCGTTCGCGGCCGGAGATTGTTTCGCGGAGCCTGCCCTCGGGCTTGCCGAAGGCAAGACCCGGGGGCTCGCAATGACAGCGGTTGGCGCGGCCTGGGCGCCGGATCGGCGGCGCCACTATTCCCTGCAAATTCCCTGCAAACTCCTGTTATTAGCAGGACCACGCCGGCACAAACGAAGCCAAAAAGCCCAATCATCTCAATATGCGAGGTTGGCGGCAGACAGCAGGTCCCGAGTTAACAGGGAATTGCGACCTGTTCTCGCTCTGCAGATTGGCGCATGTCCGCGTGGAATGCACCCCTGGCCTGAGACACAGAAACAAGGGACGGTTCTACTCGCCATCCCCGCGCGTCGTCTCCGCCCCCACATAGGCGATGCGCAGCATGTTGGTGGCGCCCGGCGTGCCGAGCGGCACGCCGGCCACGATGATGACGCGCTGGCCGGCCTTGGCGAAGCCTTCGCGTGAAGGCGATGCGGCAGGCGCGGTCGACCATGTCGTCCTGATCGTGCGCGTCCTCGGCGACCACGCAGTGCACGCCCCAGACCACCGCGAGCCGGCGGCCGGTCGCGACGTTCGGCGAGATCGCGACGATCGGCGGGCGCGGCCGCTCGCGCGCGACGCGCAGCGCGGTCGAGCCCGACGAGGTCCAGCACACGATCGCCGCGAGATCGAGCGTCTCGGCGATCTGGCGCGCCGCGGCCGCGATCGCGTCGGCGCCGGTCGCCTCCGGCTCGGTGCGCTGCGCCTGGATGATGGTGCGGTAGGTCGGGTCGTTCTCGACCTCCTCGGCGATGCGGTTCATCGTCGTGACCGCCTCGACCGGATATTGCCCGGCGGCCGATTCCGCCGACAGCATGACGGCGTCGGCGCCTTCGAAGATCGCGGTCGCGACGTCGGAGACCTCGGCGCGCGTCGGCACCGGGCTCGCTGATCATCGATTCGAGCATCTGCGTCGCGACCACGACCGGCTTGCCGGCGCGGCGCGCCGCGCGCGTCATCTGCTTCTGCGCGCCCGGGCACCTTCTCGAGCGGCATCTCGACGCCGAGATCGCCGCGCGCCACCATCAGGGCATCGGTGAGCTCCAGAATGTCGGCGAGACGGCGTCACCGCCTGCGGCTTCTCGATCTTGGCCATCACGGCGGCGCGGCCGCGCGTGATCTTCTTGGCTTCGGCGATGTCCTCGGCGCGCTGGATGAACGACAGCGCCGACCCAGTCGACGCCGGCGTCGAGCGCGGCTTCGAGATCGGTGCGGTCCTTCGCGGTCAGCGCCGAGAACGGGAATCGTGGTGTCGGGCAGGCTGACGCCCTTGCGGGCCGACAGCTTGCCGCCGACCTCGACGCGCGTGACGGCGCGCTTGGCCGAGCACTCGACCGTGGTGAGCCGGATCTTGCCGTCGTCGAGCAGCAGCGTGTGGCCGGGCTCGAGCGCGGCGAGAATTTCCGGATGCGGCAGATACACCCGCGTTCGCGTCGCCCGGCGTCGGATCGGCGTCGAGCACGAAGTTGCGCGCCCTTTTCGAGCATCGACCGCGTCGGCCGTGAATTCGCCGACGCGCAGCTTGGGTCCCTGCAGATCGACCAGGATGCCGATCGGCCGGCCGTAGCGCTTCTCGACGGCGCGGATCGTGCGCACCAGCTCGCGCATGCGGTCGGGCGACGTGTGGCTCATATTGATGCGGAACACGTCGGCGCCGGCCTCGAACAGCCTTGCGATCATGCTCGGGCTCGGACGACGCCGGGCCGAGCGTCGCGACGATCTTGGTGCGGCGTTGGCGTCTCATCGCGGCGCGGGGCTGGTTGACGGCGCGGGCAAGCTCGGCTGCGACGGTCCCTGCCGGCCGGGCGTCGGGACCGGCAGCGGCGCCACGCTGCGGGCCGCCGCGGCTTGGTCTCGCCGGTTTCGGTGAGCTGCACCGTCCAGGATCGCTGCTCGCCGGTGTCGACCTCGAAAAAGCCGGTGCGGTCAAAGCCGCGCGCCAGGCAATCCTCGATGCCGCGCATGGTGAATTCCTTGTCGCGCGTGCACATGAAGGCCTGGCCCGACCATTCGCCGCCGCGGTCATAGTCGACCGCGTAGATATAATAGAAGCGCGACGAGCAGCGTCCCGCGCAGCAGCGTCTCGCAGCTGCGCGCGCGACAGGTTCCACCAGCCCTCGGTGGTCCAGCCGTCCTTGTCCTTGTAGCCGATCGCGACGCCGACCCGGCTCGCCGTGTTGTTGCACAGGCGGAAATCGGCGGCCGCCGGCGTGCCGCGCACGAGGATCGCCGGCACGCGCGGCGCACGCCGCCACGGCGCAGATCTGCCGCGCGGCGCGCCAGCCCTGTCGCGATGATCGGTCGGATGGTCATGCTCGGCGAGGCGGCGATTTTCAGAATGAATCACGGTCTGTCAACGACGATGGCACGGAAATCATTGACGTTGGTGAATGTGGGTCCCGGCGTCAGCAGATCGCCGAGGCGCGCGAAAAACGCCCGTGGAATCGTTGTCGGCGAGAAAGGCGGCTGGATCGAGGCCGAGCGCGCGGGCGCGGGCCAGCGTGGTCTCGTCGATCAGGGCGCCGGCCGGATCGTCGGCCTGCCCGGCGCCGCCGTCGGTGCCGTCGGTGTCGGCGGCGAGCGCCGCGATGCCGCGGGCGCCCGTCGAGCGCGACCGCGAGCGCCAGCGCGTATTCCTGGTTCGGGCCGCCGCGGCCGTTGCCGCGGATCGTGACGGTCAGCTCGCCGCCGGACAGGATGACGGCGCGGCGGCCCTGCGCCTGCGATGTCGCGGGCGAGCCGCGCATGCGCGGCCGCGACGTCGCGCGCCTCGCCCTCGAGGCGGTCGCCGAGCAAGACGCATTCGTAGCCGGCGGCCGCGACGTCGGCCTGGGCGGCGCGAAACGCATCCGCGCGGCCGCGCGATCAGCTGGAATTCGGTGCGCGCGAAAACCGGGTCGCCCGGCTTCGGGCTTTCATTGGCGGGATCGGTCAGGGCGCGCGTGACGGCGGCCGGGCAGGTCGAGGCGGTAGCGCGCGACGATCGCGCGCGGCGTCGGCGAGCGTCGTCGGATCCGGCACGGTCGGGCCCGAGCCGATCACCGCCGGATCGTCGCCCGGCACGTCGGAGATCGCGAGCGTGACCACGCGCGCCGGATGCGGCATGCGCGGCGAGCCGTCCGCCCTTGATGCGCGAGAGATGCTTGCGCACCGTGTTGATCTCGCCGATCGCGGCGCCGGACGCAGCAGCGCGCGCGTCACCGCCTGCTTCTCGGCGAGCGTGAGACCGGCCGCCGGTGCGATCCAGTTGGCCGACGCGCCGCCCGACAGCAGCACCAGCACGAGATCGTCGGCGCCGGCCTGGTCGGCGAGCGCCAGCGTCCTGGTCGCCGCCGCGAGACCGGCCGCGTCGGGAACCGGATGGCCGGCCTCGATGACGGGCATGCGCCGGGTCGGCCGGCCATAGCCGTGGCGGGTGACCGCGAGCCCGGCGAGGCGGCTTTGCGGCAGCTTCAGCCCGTCGAGATAGTGCCGTTCCGCGACCTCGGTCATCGAGCCCGCCGCCTTGCCGGCGGCGAGCACGATCAGCCGGCCGGTCGCGGGCGGCGCCGGCAGATGCGGCGCCAGGCAGGTCGCCGGATGCGCGGCGGCGACCGCGGTGCGGAACAGGTCGTCGAGGAAGGCGCGGGCGTTCATGTGGGCGCGAGTGATATAGCGAAGCGCGGCGTGAAGCCACGTGGGTGCAGTGACGGATCGAACACAGCCCTGGAAAGCGCGGCTACGCGCGCCCTATGTTGGGAACTCTGGTGGAGAAACAGTCATGGCCCTCGACGACAAGACCCGCACCGAGCTCGAAGCCGCCGTCTACCGGCGGCTGGTCGAGCATCTGCGCACCCGCACCGACGTGCAGAACATCGACCTGATGAATCTCGCCGGCTTCTGCCGCAACTGCCTGTCGAACTGGATGAAGGACGCGGCCGACGCGGAGCGGCGTCGCGCTGAGCAAGGACGAGAGCCGCGAAGCGGTCTACGGCATGCCCTACGAGCGAGTGGAAGGCCAAGTACCAGAAGGAAGCGACTGCCGAGCAGAAGGCCGCGTTCGAGAAGACTGCGCACAAGCACTGACCTTACATGTGGATGACGCGCCTCGCGCCTTGACGTTGAGCGCGATCAGAACCCGAAACCATGGGGACGATCCGTTGTCCCGCCAGAGCCGTGGCGGGACCATCCGTTGCGTCCACGTCAGGAGTGCTCATGGCCACCGCCACTGCCGCCGCCGCCAAGACGAAGAAGCCGCGACCCGATTCGCCAAGGACCAGCTCAAGGCCTTCGTCGAGCGCATCGAGCGGCTCGAGGAAGAGAAGAAGACGATCTCCGACGATATCCGCGACGTCTACGGCGAGGCCAAGGGCAACGGCTACGACGTCAAGGCGCTGCGCACGATCGTGCGGCTGCGCAAGCAGGACGAGGACGAGCGCAAGGAATACGAGACGATTCTCGAGACCTACATGCACGCGCTCGGGATGATTTGATCTTCCGGTTCGTGATCGCCGGTCGCGTGAGCTCGACGGGCGGCGGCGAGCGCGGGCCTCCCGGGGGACGAAAAGCGGGGATCTCTTACTGCAGCAAGGCGGTGCGCCTGGCGACGCTCATGGTGGACACGAACACCACCGCGCTGCCGCTGAAATGGTCCGCCGTCATGCCGAGATGCGGGTCCTCCGAGAACGTCATCATCACGACGGCGTCCGGTTTCTGCATCAGCGGGCGCAACGCCAGCGGATCGGCGTCACCGAGCAGTGTCGCCGTCATGTAATTCTGCAGGTTGGGCGCGATCACGAGCGCGCGCAGCCACGGATCTTCCAACGGCGTGCCGGGTTCGATGTCGGCCGCGGCGGCGAGCGTCGCGGCGTGCAGATTCTTCCTCGCGATGGTGGCGGCGTCGGTCTGCTCGATCGTCGCCGCGCTGCGCGGGATGGCGGTACTCGTCGAAATGCCGCGGGTGGCCGGTGCGGCGCGCGCGACGTCGGCCTGGGCCGCGTAGGCCAATGCGAGATCATTCGGCACGCGATCGGCGGCATCGGCGGTCTTCACCGGCCAGAACGCGATCGCGCCCGTCGTCTCGGTTTCCGGGCGTTGCTCGTTGCGCGCGCGCGGCGCGGGAGCCGGTCTCGACTCCGCGGAAGCGAGTTGCATGCGCTCCTTCGGCGCCGGCGGGGCTTCGGCGGTCGGCCCGTCCCAGTATCCGCGGCGGCTGATCACGTCGTTGGCGGAGGAAGGCAAATCGGCGTCGGCCATGCGCGCCGGAACGGCTGGGCTGGTCAGCCGAGCCGGCCGGCTCTCGGCCGAGGCGAGATCGAACGTCGCCGCAGGCGCCGGTGCGATCCTGGCCGCAACCCGCTGCGTCGGCCGTGCGGGCGGCAGCGGCTTCGGCGCGGTGACGGTCGTCGTGCCGGCGCCCTTCTGGGTCGCCTTGTCGGCGGTCTTATCCGTCTTGGGGTCGGCACCCGATGACGGCCGACTGCCCGGCAGCGCCGCCGTCTCGCCGTCCTCTTCCTCGTCCTTCGAGCCGAACAGCGAGGCGAGCAGGCTGCGTTGCGGCCTTGCGGCCACATTGATGCCGGCGGAACGGGCGGCCTCGATCGACATCTCCGAAGGCCCGCTCGTTCCGCGCTTCTCGATATCCGCCAGCGCGAGCGCGTAGCCGGCCAGCGGGTGGCCATCGGAGGGGACATGCACCGTGCGGCCGTTCGGGAAGACGCGAGCGAGCTGATCATGGGTCATGCGCGGCCAGTGGCGCACGCTGCCGACGTCGAGATGGACGAAGGGCGAGCCGGACGACGGATAGTAGCCGACGCCGCCGCGCTGCAGGCGCAGGCCGGCCTCGCGCTGGGCTTCGAGCGAGGCGCCCGGGATGAAGAAATCCATGGCGCGGCCGAGCAGTGTGCTGGCTGAACTG
The DNA here is from genome assembly GCA_963791155.1 of uncultured Pseudomonadota bacterium. Classification (GTDB taxonomy): domain Bacteria; phylum Pseudomonadota; class Alphaproteobacteria; order Rhizobiales; family Xanthobacteraceae; genus JAVDCA01. The sequence continues at coordinate 469,636 of CAWBRI010000018.1, read as the reverse complement.
GGCGACCCCGCGGCTGCGGCGGCGCAGCATCGCGTTGGTCTGCGGCGCGCGATAGCCGCACACCACCTGGATCGCTCCCTTGGCGTCGACCTCGCGGATGACCTCCCACACCACGTCGAGCAGGTGCGGATCCATCCGGGTCTCTTCGTTGCGGCGCCAGTCGCGCAGCAGCCAATTGAGCTTCTTGAGCGCGTCTTCGTCGTAGCGCCCGTCGCGCTTGTAGGTGATCGGTGAGGTCTTCGCCGGTGTGGACATGGTGCAGCGAAATCGTGCGCGTATCGCCTTCGGCGACGGCGTTCTGCAGACTTTCATTGCCCAGCAACAACGCCAGCGCGGCGAGGCAGATGCACTGCCCCGCACGCGACGAGCTTGCGCGGGTCAACGCCTGGCGCGCAGTGCGTGTGGGCACTTGCTATCTCGCATCCGGTCGACATCCCAATAGAAACCTGCGCGGCGCCCCAAGCACCGCACATGGCTAACGCAGTCTTACTGGGATCGGTTAACGCGAGATTAGCGCCCCCGTCCCCCTCAACCCCGTAACTAGCGGACGAGTATGGCAAAAACGTGCCCCGGCCCGCAACCCGGGCCGGGGCAATCGTTAACGGCAATACTGGAAAGCTCTGGCTCGCGAACGACTTAGGGCGCTTCGCAGGCCTTTTCGGGCTGCGGAATTCGGCCGGTCCGGCCCTTGTCAGCGTGAATTTCGTCGCGGCGCCACTTGAACCCGCGGGGCGACCTGGGGACCGCCTCCGAACAGCCAGCCGAAGACCGACCCGCCCCCGTTGCTCGCGTAGGAGTAGCTCTCCGGCAGGCGCGGCGCCCTGGTGGCGGTGCCGCCTTCGCGGTTCTCGATGCCGATGTCGGCCACTCTGTGCTCGTCGCCCCGCATGACCGCGAAGTAGCGCGCGTCGCGGCCGTAGACGTCGTCGCGGATCACCAGCTTGCCGGCATCGTCCACATAGGCGGTCTGGTAGGTGATGTGGACCGGGATCGGGGTCTGCAAGTGGATGTCGACCTCGCCCGTCCCGTACATCCGGTGAAGCCGGTCCACCGTGTAGCCGTCCTTCGGATTGGCGAGCGACAGCAGCACCTCGGCGTACTGGTCCGGATTCTGCACCCGCATGCAGCCGTGGCTGTAGGCGCGCGTCTCCTTGGCGAACAAATGCTTGTCCGGCGTGTCGTGCTGGTAGACCAGGAACTTGTTGGGGAAGTTGAAGCGGATGCGGCCGAGCGCATTGCGCTCGCCGGGCGGCTGATAGATGCGCACGGTACCGTCGCGATTGTGCTCGAGCTTGAGACCGATCCGCTCAAGCGCCGTCGGATCCTGCTGCAGGGCCGGCAGATACTCGTTGTTGATGATCGACGGCGGGACGTTCCAGGTCGGATTGACGGTGATGTATTTCATCGTCTCGCTGAGCAACGGGGTCGCCTTTTGTCCCGGCTGGCCCGTCACGATGCGCGTGGTCCATACCGTTGCGCCGTTGCTCACGACCTTGAGCGTGTAATCCGGGATGTTCACCATCACATAGTTCTTGCCCAGGTCGCGCGGCAGCCAGCGCCAACGCTCCATGTTGGCCAGGATGACGTCCACCGCACGGTCGCGTTTCGGGCCATTGAGGGCATCGACCGTCGCGGTCGTCAGGTTGCCGGTGGCGGCCATGCCACGTCCGTCCTGGAACTTCCTGACGGCGTCGGCGAGCGGCTTGTCGTAGGTCGTGTTGTCGGGATCGCCCGCGACGCCGAGGCGTTCGCGCAGGGACGGCACGCGCGGGTCCTGCATGGCGGTCTTGGCGAGCTTGAGCACGGGGCCTTGCTCGATTCGCTTGGGGGCTGCGTCGCCCTTTCCGGCCCGCAGCTCGGCGAGCTTGGCTTTGAGGGCCTTGTAGCCCGCATGCGGAGGATTGAAGCGCTCGAGCGCACCCCCGACACCTTTCGCGTCCGTCACGCCGCCCAAAACGTCGGCCGGCTCCGGCGCCACCAGATTGTAACGAGATGTCGGAGCTGATGCGGGAATAGTGGACGCGGCCGATCTGCGCGTGGCGCGCATAGGTCGAGCACGGTTGCGGTGTACTTGAGCTCGGCTTCGGCGAGCGCAGCCGCATCGGCTCCCGCCTTGAGGTTCGGAAGCGCGTAGTCGGCCGGGTCGAGGCCGTCGGCGTCGACCTTCGCGAGGAACGCCGCGACAGCCTTGGCGCGGTCGCCGGCATTGCCGTTGGTCGATCCACAGCGGCGCATAGTTGCGCGCCGCATAGAAGGCGTCGACCGCGGGTCGGCTCTTGCGATCGATGACGCGGTCCGACTTGCCGGTGAGATATTCCCGCAATTTGTCGGCGACCTGCTGGTCCGCCTCGGCGAGCGCCGGTTGAGCCGCGGTTGCGGCCGGCGCGCGCCATTGCGGGGCTGGGCGTTACCGCCGGAACCGCCGTGGTGGAACTCGGGGTCGCGGCCGGTGCGACGACGTCCTTGGCGCTGGGCGGGGGGAAATTGCTCGTATCCGGAACCGGCACGAGGGCTTCGATGGCCTTTTCGTTGTCGGCCACGGCGTAGGCCGGGACGCTGCGTGCGGCAAACACGACAGCAACGGCCGTGCTGGCGAGCAGTAACCCGAAACGAAGTCCGCGCATTGACAAATTCCCTTCCAACGTGGCCATGGCAGTCGCGACGATCAGGCGTCAGTCATTTTTAGTCATCACGACCGATCTTGAGGTTCACCGCACCAACGCACAACGGGCGCCAAAGCACCAAAATGGAACCAATTTAGTCCACGTTACCCCACGGAACCGTTGCGCGGATATTCTATTCTCGGATTTTCGTCCATTTTTACGGCTGTGTCACCGTCCGGCCACGTCGGTTTCGCCCTGTCCTTCGGCGAGGCCCAGATGGTCGATCTTGCGGTAGAGTGTCGAGCGGCCGATACGCAATTTGCGAGCAACTTCGGACATTTGCCCGCGGTAATGGGCAATCGCGAAGCGAATCGCGGCGGCCTCGATGGCCTCCAGCGACAGCATCTCGCCGGCGGCGTCGAGCAAGGGCAGCATGGCGTTCGGCGGTAAATTCGTAAGGGGCGCCCCCTGACCGGCCGGCCCGTCACCCAGGTGGAGGAGGAGCGGCTGCGCCGGCCCCACGTCGGCTCGCAATGGTGCGTTGGTTCCCTGGTCGGGGACGAGGGGCGTTTCGCTCGCGCCCAGCACGGCGATCTGCGGGAATTCGTCGACGCCGATCGTCATCGCCTTCGGCCAGCACCACGGCGCGGAAAATCGCGTTCTCGAGCTGGCGCACATTGCCCGGCCAGGCGAAGCCCATGAGCAGCGCCAGCGCCTCCGCGCTCACGGTGCGCACGCGCTTTCCTTCCTCGGCGGCGAAACGGAGCAGGAAATGGCGAATCAGATGGGGAATGTCCTCCGGCCGTTCGCGCAACGGCGGCACGGAGATCGGGAAGACGCACAGGCGGTAGTACAGATCCTCGCGGAATCGTCCCGTCCGCACGTCCGCGATCAGGTCGCGGTTGGTCGCCGAGATGATCCGGACATCGACCTTGATCGGCTTCTTGGCGCCGACCGGATCGACCTCGCCCTCCTGGAGCACGCGCAGCAGCTTGACCTGGGCGGCGAGCGGCAGTTCGCCGATCTCGTCGAGAAACAGCGTGCCGCCCGTGGCCTCGACGAACTTGCCGGCATGACGCTCGGCGGCGCCCGTGAAGGCGCCCTTCTCGTGCCCGAACAGGACCGATTCGACGAGATTTTCGGGGATCGCGCCGCAGTTGACGGTGACGAAGGGTCTGGTGCGGCGCTCGCCCGACCCGTGGATCGCGCGCGCGATGAGCTCCTTGCCGACGCCGGATTCGCCCTCGATCAGCACCGCGATCGAGGACGCCGCCGCCTTCTCGGCGGTGCGCAGGACCGTGAGCATGCGCGCGCTGCGGGTGACGATGTCCTTGAAGGTGAGCGTGCCGGCCCGGCTGCGCTTGATGCGTTTGAGCTCGCCTTCGAGCGCGCGCGTCGCGAGCGCGTTGCGCAGCGACACCTGCAGGCGCTCGGCGCCGACCGGCTTGACCACGAAGTCGACGGCGCCCGCGCGCATCGCCGAGACCACGTTGTCGATGCCGCCATGGGCGGTCTGCACGATGACCGGCACGTCGAGCTCGGCCTCGCGCATCCTGGCGAGCACGCCGAGCCCGTCGAGATCGGGCATCACGAGGTCGAGCACGACGCAGTCGATGCGCGTCTTGCCGCCGGTCAGGATGGCAAGCGCCAGCTCGCCGCCTTCGGCCGTCACCGGCTCGTAGCCGGCCCGGCTGACCATGTTCTCGACCAGGCGACGCGCCACCGGGTCGTCGTCGACGATCAGGACGCGTTCGGCCATGTCTTGCCCCGTACTCCACTGTCTCGCATTGGGGCACTTTCGCCGATCGGCCTTAATGTGCTGTTAAGTCTCTGGCTCCGGGAGCAGAAATCCGCCTAGATGGCGCCAGTTTCCGGGTCGCCATCGCTTCGCCACAAGGCGCGTGCTGCGATGGCGGTCCGTTCCCGGCGGCCCGCCAGGACGCCCAACCTCGAAGATCTCTGCCGCACATGCGCACCCGTTCGAGCCCAGCCTCCGCCAGACCGAGGAAATCCAAGCCGGCCGCGCCGCCGGAATGGAATCTCGCCGATCTTTATCCCGCGCTCGACGCGCCAGAGGTCAAAGCGCGACCTCGACCGCGTCGACGCCGATTGTCTCGCGTTCGAGGAGACCTACAAGGGCCGGCTCGCCGACATGGCACGCTCGGCCGCGGCGGGCCGCGCGCTCGCCGAGGCGGTGAAGCGCTATGAGGCGCTCGACGACCTGATCGGACGGCTCGTGTCCTATGCCGGTCTCGTTCATGCCGGCGACACGACCGATCCGGCGCGCGCAAAATTCTACGGCGACGTGCAGGAACGTATCACGGCGGCCTCCTCGCATCTCCTGTTCTTCACGCTCGAGCTCAACCGCATCGACGACGAACTGATCGATGCCGCAATGGCGGATTCCGCGCTCGGCCACTATCGGCCGTGGCTCGAGGATATGCGCAAGGAGAAGCCGTACCAGCTCGAGGATCGGATCGAGCAGCTCTTTCACGAGAAGTCGGTGACCGCGAACGGCGCCTGGAACCGGCTGTTCGACGAGACCATCGCGGGGCTGCGGTTCCGGGTGGCGGGCAAGTCGCTCGCGCTCGAGCCGACGCTCAATCTGCTGCAGAACGCGCGCGAGCCGACCCGCAAGGCGGCCGCCGGCGCGCTGGCGCGGACCTTCAAGGAGAACTTGCGCGTCTTCACGCTCATCACCAACACGCTCGCCAAGGACAAGGAGATTTCCGACCGCTGGCGCGGCTTTGCCGACATCGCCGACGCGCGCCATCTCGGCAACCGGGTCGAGCGCGAGGTGGTCGAGGCGCTGGTCGCGGCGGTGTGCGCGGCCTATCCGCGTCTCTCGCACCGTTATTACGCGCTCAAAGCGAAATGGTTCGGCAAGAAGCGGCTCGCGCACTGGGATCGCAACGCGCCGCTGCCGAAAGTGCCGACGCGCGTGATCAGATGGGGAGAGGCGAAGGACACGGTGCTCGCGGCCTATGGGGGCTTCTCGCCCAAGATGGCCGAGATTGCCGAGCGTTTCTTCACCGACCGCTGGATCGATGCGCCGGTGCGTCCCGGCAAGGCGCCGGGCGCCTTCTCGCATCCGACCGTGCCGTCCGCGCATCCTTACGTACTGCTCAATTACCAGGGCAAGACGCGCGACGTGATGACGCTCGCGCACGAGCTCGGCCACGGCGTGCATCAGGTGCTCGCGGCGCCGAACGGCCCGCTGATGGCGCCGACGCCGCTCACGCTCGCCGAGACCGCGAGCGTGTTCGGCGAGATGCTGACGTTTCAGCGCCTGCTCGCCGCGACGCAGGACCGCAAGGAACGCAAGGCGATGCTCGCCGGCAAGGTCGAGGACATGCTCAATACGGTGGTGCGCCAGATCGCGTTCTATACCTTCGAGCGCCGCGTCCACACCGAGCGCAGATCCGGCGAGCTGACCGCCGAACGCCTGGGCGCGATCTGGCTCGAGGTGCAAGCAGAGAGCCTCGGCCCCGCGATCGAGCTCAAGCCCGGCTACGAGACGTTCTGGACCTATATCGGGCACTTCATCCACGCCCCGTTCTACGTCTACGCCTACGCGTTCGGCGATTGCCTGGTGAACTCGCTCTACGCGGTCTACGAAAAGGCGCACGAGGGCTTCGCCGAACGCTATCTCGCGATGCTCGCAGCCGGCGGCACCAAGCATCATGCCGAATTGCTCGCGCCGTTCGGGCTCGACGCACGCGCGCCGGCGTTCTGGCTGGGCGGACTGTCCGTGCTGGAGCGGATGATCACCGAGTTGGAGGGGCTCGAGGGCGCGTCATGATTGGCGCGTTCGCGTCTGGATCGGCGACCAGCTCCCGAAATCCCGAGCGCGCCGCTATTTGATGAAAGCAATGTCCGCGATCAGCGGGCGGTGGTCCGAGCCGAGTGGCGGCCCGGTGGTCACGCGCACGCTCGCGATGTCCTGGGTCGACAACACGTTGTCCATCAGGAACACGGGTACCGGCCATGCGGACGGCCAGGTCGGGGAGAACGTCGCCAGATAGGTCGCGTGCTGGCCGAGGCCCGCATTGTTGAGTTGCGCGAACTTCCAGGTAAACGGCGTGAGATTGAGATTCCCGGCGACGATCTGCGCCGGCCCTTGCGTGCTCATATGGGTTCGAAGCCGCGCGAGATCGGCCGCCTGCTCGTTCGGTGCGAACGGTCCGGCGAGCCGGACGCCGGTGAGATTGAAGGCGGAGCTGTTCCATGCGAAACGCGCCCAGACCAGCAGCGGCTTGTGCGTGCCGGTGATCACCTGCCCGACCGCGACCCAGGGCCGCTTCGCCAGCAGGGCTTGTCCGGCGCAGCCATCGGCCGACACGAATGCGTTCGGAAAGGTCGGACGAAGCTTTGGAATCAGCCGATCGGCGGCGCCACAACTGACGTTCTGCAGCAGCACGACGTCGGCGCCGGATGACAGGATGAAATCCGCGATGTCGTCGAACCGGTCGCGGTCGGAGGCCAGGTCGAAAGTCAGGAGGCGGAGCGCCGCGGACGCGTTCGGCGTGGCATCCGCGGCGCGCGCCCAGGGCAGCAGCAGCAAGCCGGCATGCAGCAGGGCGAGGGCCGCCGTCGGCCGAATCAGTCGCCATTCGCGCAAGGCAGCGGCGGCGAGCAGGAGCGCCATGGCGGCGACGGCGACGAACGGACGGGCGTCGTTGATCAGGTCGAATGCGGGAATCCACGGGGTCGTGAACGCGAGCGCGGTCGCCATCACGCCCACGCCCCATGCGACCCAAACCAGCCCAGCGCCGATCCGGTGGCGGCGGCTCTGCCGGGATGGAGGAATTTCGGTCATGCGGGCAAGCTCATAGGCGTCAAGATCGTGGGTAGAATGCAATGGGCGTGAGGTCAAAGGCCGATCGAGTATTATACCAAGGACGCGTCGCGACGATCGTCAACTTGTTTTGAGGGTGCGCTGTTGGGGTTCGCAGCGGCACTCCCTATTTCATGGGCTAGACAGGCATCGCGTATCTCCAATGACCGACCGTGAAAAAAACCGCTTCTCCGCCCGCGCCGCGCGCTACGCGCGCGTCGGCGCCAATGTGGGCGGAGTGGCGGCGAAAATAGCGGCGACGCGTTTTTTCGGACTCACGCTCGATCGCGGCAAGAATGCGATCGAGCTCGCGGCGGCGCTCGGCGGACTCAAGGGGCCGATCATGAAGGTCGCCCAATTGATGGCGACCATCCCGGACGCGCTGCCGCCCGAATACGCCGCCGAACTCGCCAAATTGCAGAGCGAAGCCCCGCCGATGGGCTGGGCCTTCGTCAAGCGACGGATGATGGCCGAGCTCGGGCCTGACTGGCAGTCGAAATTCGCGAGCTTCGAGCATCGTCCGGCGGCCGCGGCGTCGCTCGGCCAGGTTCATCGCGCTATCTCGCACAAGGGCGCCGACCTGGCCTGCAAGCTGCAATATCCCGACATGCAGTCGGCGGTCGAGGCCGACTTGCAGCAGCTCGATTGGATTTTCGCGATCCATCGCCGCATGGATCCGGTCATCGACACCAGCGAGATCGGCAAGGAGATCGGCGCGCGCGTGCGCGAGGAGCTCGACTATGTGCGCGAGGCCAAGCACGTCGCGCTCTATCGCACCATGCTGGCGAAGACGTCCGAGGTGCGCGTCCCGCAGGTCTGGCCGGCGCTTTCGACGCGGCGGCTGCTCACCCTCGACTGGCTCGAAGGCGAAAAGCTGCTCGTCTTCAAGGATGAGCCGCTCGCGGTGCGCAATCGCCTGGCGGTCGCCATGTTCAAGGCCTGGTGGCATCCGTTCAGCCGCTACGGCGTCATTCATGGCGACCCGCATCTCGGCAACTACACGGTCTTCTCGCGGGACGGCGAGGGCGCCGGCATCAACCTGCTCGACTATGGGTGCATTCGAATCTTCCCGGAACGGTTCGTCGGCGGCGTGGTCGACCTCTATCACGGGCTGCTCGAGGGTGACCGCGACCTGGTCGTGCACGCCTACGAGACCTGGGGGTTCAAGCGCCTGTCGCGCGAATTGATCGACGTCCTCAATATCTGGGCGAACTTCATCTATGGCCCGCTGCTCGACGACCGCGAGCGTACGATCGCGGACGGGGTCAAGCCGTCCGAATACGGCCGCCGTCAGGCCTTCGAGGTGCATCGCGCCCTCAAGCAAAAAGGCCCGGTCAGAGTGCCGCGCGAATTCGTGTTCATGGATCGTGCAGCAATCGGCCTCGGTGGCGTGTTCCTGCACCTTGCGGCCAAGCTCAACTACTACCGGCTGTTCAACGAGGCGATCGAGCATTTCAGCGTGGCGAAAGTCGGCGCGCGGCAGAGGGCGGCGCTCGCCAAGGCCGGGCTCGGTGACGCGGACGGCTGACCGGCGCCGGTCGATTCCCCTCGCGCCTCTTGGTCCTTGGTATGAGAGGCTGACGGTAGGCGGGCGCGGACAAGCCGTGCTATAGGGACGCCGTCGTTCGAGTCGCAGATGCCTTGGCGCCGTTGCCCTCCGGGTGCAATTGCGCTAATCCCCCGGGCACCGAATAAGCAAGCCTGGAGAAGCGCAATGGCCGATCACGCCGAGGTCGAATACGCGACCGCCACCGGCAATGACTACGCGGAGCACGAAAAGACCTACAAATTTTTTGTGGGATTGGCCAAGTGGGGCACGGTGTCCATCGTCGTCCTGCTCATCCTGATGGCTTACTTCCTGGTCTGACGCCGCCCCGGGCTCCCGCCGCGGCGCGCCGTCCGCCGGCGTGTCGCGCAAGCCCGGCCGACAACGGCGGGAATCGTGAGTGACCCATGAAAATTGCGATCGTTGCCGAAGCCGACCCGAGCGAGCCGCGGGTCGCCGCGACCCCCGACACCGTGAAGAAGATGAAGGCGCTCGGCGCCGAGGTTGTGGTCGAGCCGGGCGCCGGCGTGAAATCCGGCATGCTCGATGCCGACTACGCGGCGGCGGGCGCCACCGTCGCGAGCGACGCGGCGAAAGGCGCCGACATCGTGCTCAAGGTGCGCCGGCCGACCGAATCCGAGCTCGCTTCCTATAAAAAGGGTGCGCTCGTGATCGCCATCATGGACCCGTACGGCAACGATGCCGCGCTTGCCGCGATGGCGCGAGCGGGCGTCACGGCATTCGCCATGGAGCTGATGCCGCGCATCACGCGCGCGCAGGTGATGGACGTGCTCTCGAGCCAGGCGAACCTCGCCGGCTATCGGGCGGTGATCGACGCCGCAGCCGAATACGGCCGCGCGCTCCCGATGATGATGACCGCCGCCGGCACCGTGCCGGCCACCCGGGTGTTCGTCATGGGGGTGGGCGTCGCCGGCCTGCAGGCGATCGCGACCGCGCGCCGGCTCGGCGCCGTCGTGACCGCGACCGACGTGCGACCGGCCGCGAAGGAGCAGGTGGAGAGCCTGGGGGCGAAGTTCATCGCGGTCGAGGACGAGGAGTTCAAGCAGGCCGAGACTGCCGGCGGCTACGCCAAGGAAATGTCCAAGGAGTACCAGGCGAAGCAGGCCGCGCTGGTCGCCGAGCACATCAAGAAGCAGGACATCGTGATCACGACCGCGCTGATCCCGGGCCGTCCGGCGCCGCGGCTGATCTCCGCCGAGATGGTGCGCTCGATGAAGCCGGGCTCGGTGATCGTCGATCTCGCGGTCGAGCGCGGCGGCAACGTCGAAGGCGCGAAGCCGGGCGAGGTGGCGGAGGTCAACGGCGTCAAGATCGTCGGCCATCTCAACGTGGCGGGGCGGCTCGCCGCCTCGCTCGTCGAGCCTCTATGCCAAGAACCTCTGTGCGTTCCTCGAAATCCTGATCGACAAGAAGACCAAGGCGCTCGCCGTCAACTGGGACGACGAGATCGTGAAGGCGACCGCGCTGACCCGCGACGGCGCCGTCGTCCATCCGAATTTCGCGCCGAAGACCGCGGCCTGAGGGAGACTGACATGGACCATCTCGCGACGACGGTCGACCCGTTCGTGTTCCGCTTCTCGATCTTCGTGCTGGCGGTGTTCGTCGGCTACTACGTGGTGTGGTCGGTGACGCCGGCGCTGCACACGCCGCTGATGTCGGTGACCAACGCGATCTCGTCGGTGATCGTGGTCGGCGCGCTGCTGGCGGTCGGGGTGGCGCTGGTCGCCGACGATTCGCGGTCCGCTGTGGGCGCGCGCGCTCGGCTTCGTCGCGCTGGTGCTCGCCTCGGTGAACATCTTCGGCGGCTTCCTGGTCACCCAGCGCATGCTGGCGATGTACCAGAAAAAGAAGAAGTGAGGAGCGGGCGATGAACGCCAATCTCGCCGCGCTGCTCTACCTCGTCGCCGGGGTGCTGTTCATCCTGGCGCTGCGCGGGCTGTCGAGCCCGGAATCGAGCCGGCGCGGCAACCTGTTCGGCATGATCGGCATGGCGATCGCGATCGTGACGACGCTCGCGGCGCATCCGCCGGCCGGGGTCGGCGGCCTGGGTGCTGGTGGTCGTCGGTCTCGCGATCGGCGGCGGCATCGGCGCCGTGATCGCGCGGCGCGTGCCGATGACGGCGATGCCGGAGCTGGTCGCCGCGTTCCACTCGCTGGTCGGCATGGCGGCGGTGCTGGTCGCGGCCGGCGCGCTCTATGCGCCGGCCGCGTTCGACATCGGCACGGTCGGGCGCGATCCACGGCGCGAGCCTGGTCGAGATGTCGCTCGGCGTCGCCATCGGCGCCATCACGTTCACCGGCTCGATCATCGCCTTCCTGAAGCTGTCGGGGCGCATGAGCGGCGCGCCGATCATCCTGCCGGTGCGGCATGTCATCAACATCGCGCTGGCCGTCGCCCGATCGTGCTGCTCATCTGCTGGCTTCGCCGGATCGGCCAGCTATGTCGGCGTTCTGGCTGCTCGCGCTGCTGTCGTTCGCGTTCGGCGTGCTGATCATCGTCCCGATCGGCGGCGCCGACATGCCGGTCGTGATCTCGATGCTCAACTCCTATTCGGGCTGGGCGGCGGCCGGCATCGGCTTCACGCTCGGCAACTCGGCGCTGATCATCACCGGCGCGCTGGTCGGCTCGTCGGGCGCGATCCTGTCCTACATCATGTGCAAGGGGATGAACCGCAGCTTCATCTCGGTGATCCTGGGCGGCTTCGGCGGCGAGGTGGCGGGGCCGGCGGCCGGCAAGGAGCAGCGGCCGGTGAAGCTCGGCTCGGCCGACGACGCCGCCTTCATCATGAAGAACGCCAGCAAGGTGATCATCGTGCCGGGCTACGGCATGGCGGTGGCGCAGGCGCAGCACGCGCTGCGCGAGATGGCCGACAAGCTCAAGGCCGAGGGCGTCGAGGTCAAATACGCGATCCATCCGGTCGCGGGCCGCATGCCCGGCCACATGAACGTGCTGCTCGCCGAAGCCAACGTGCCCTATGACGAGGTGTTCGAGCTCGAGGACATCAACTCCGAGTTCGCGCAGGCCGACGTCGCCTTCGTGATCGGCGCCAACGACGTGACCAATCCGGCGGCGGAGGAAGACAAGACCTCGCCGATCTACGGCATGCCGGTGCTGCAAGTCTGGAAGGCCGGCACCGTGATGTTCATCAAGCGCTCGCTCGCGTCGGGCTATGCCGGCATCGACAACACCGCTGTTCTACCGCGACAACACCATGATGCTGCTCGGCGACGCCAAGAAGATGACCGAAGAGATCGTCAAGGCCTTGTGAGCCGCGGGGACTGGCGGACCGCGGGACGTTACGCAAGCTCGTCCGCCGGCGTCCCGAACTTGTCGAAGCGTGCTCCCGCCCCCTAAAGTCTCCCCGCCGCAAGACCGCCAGCAAGAGCGCAGGGCCGACGCGCCGTCTCAGAAGCGGCGAACCGCCGTCGTCCTGCCACGGGGAGGACGACGTGAAGGCGCATCTCGCACCGTTTCGATTGATCATTGGAATCCTGCTCGCACTCGCCGGCATTCCCGCCGCCGCGCAGGATTATCCCGTCCGGCCGATCAAGCTCATCGTCGGATTTCCGCCGGGTGGCGGCGTCGATCTGGTGGCGCGCCTGATCGGGCAGGAAATGTCCAATAGCCTGAGCCAGTCGATCATCGTCGAGAACAAGCCGGGCGCGGCCGGCACCATCGGGGCTGCGATGGCCGCCAAGAGCGATCCTGACGGATACACGCTGCTGGTCACGCCCGGCGGGCACGCCCTGTTCGGCGCCGTGTTCCAATCACTGCCGTTCGATACGGTCGACAGCTTCAGCTGGATTTCGAACGTCATCAACGTGCCGTTCTTCGCGGTCGTGCGCGCCGATTCGAAATTTCAGTCGATGGCAGCGCTGATCGCCGAGGCCAAGATGGCCCCCGAGAAGATCAGCTTCGGCAGCGCCGGACCGGGCAGCACGCATCATCTCATCGGCGAGATGCTGGCGGCGGCGACCGGGGTGAAATTCCTGCATGTGCCCTACCGTGGCGACGCGCCGGTCATCAACGCGCTGCTCGGCGGCGAGATCGATTTCGCGTTCGCGACGCCAACGCAGGTCATCGCGAATGTCGCGGCGGGGAAATTCCGCGCGCTCGCCACCACGGCGGCTGCGCGCTCGCCCAATCTGCCGAGTGTGCCGCCCCTGCGGGAGGCGCTCGGGCTCGAGGACTTTCGACGTGCGGACCTGGTTCGCCTTGGCGGGGCCGGCCGGGTTGCCGCAGCCGATCGTCGCGCAGCTGAATGGAGAATTGCGCAAGGCGCTGACGAACCCGAATGTGCGCAAGGGCCTGGAGGCGATCGGTGGCGAGGTCGAGGCGACGACACCGGCCGCGATGCGCGAGCGGGTCGCAGCCGAGCTCGCGTCATGGCGCAGGATCGTCGACGAGGCGAAGATCCCGAAACAGTGAGCGCCGGGCAGGCGCGGGGCGCCCGCAGGATATTTCTGTTGAGACTATCTGGGATTCCGGGTGGCAGCCGGGCCGAGACTTGATCCGGGCCGCAACCCCGTTCGCGGACGAAAACGGGTCAAGACGAACAACGCGCAGGCGCGGATCAGCGCGCCCCGCGGCCGCCGAAACCCCCGCCGCCGCCAAAACCCCCGCCGCCGCCGAAGCCGCCGCCGTTGCTGCCGCCACCGAACCCGCCGCCGCGCCCGCCCGGTCCGCCACGGCCGCCGCCGGGACCGCCGGCCGCGCCTGCGACACCGCGGCCCGGGATTACCTTCGGCTTGCCGGGGAGCAGGCCCTCGCGCTGGGCGCGCTTGCGGGCCAGCTTACGGGCGCGGCGGATCGCTTCCGCCTTTTCCCGCGCCTTCTTGGTGGAGGGCTTTTCATAGTGCCCGCGGAGCTTCATCTCGCGGAAAATGCCCTCGCGCTGCATCTTCTTCTTCAGCGCCTTGAGAGCCTGGTCGACGTTGTTGTCGCGAACGAGAACCTGCACGCCTTATTCCTCTTGCTTGATCCTGTCGGATGCTGCTTGGCCGGAGCCGGGCGTCTTGGCACCGCTAATGCGGTTGCGCGGGCTCCCGAGTCGGGGCCCTGTAGCAGAAATGCGTTTAAGTGTCTACCGGCGCATGTCCGGGCGAAAGCCTGCCCCGGGCCCGATCCGGGATGGACACGCCTTCGCGGCAGAAAACGCGGCCAAAAACGCAATCCAGCGCGTCTTCCGCTTCGTCGTGATCGGGACGCTGGCGGTCATTCACCAAGCCCGACCTGGCGGGCGACCCATGGGGCGACGATTTTTTCAAAAATTTTACCATCCGGCCATTCGGACGAGCGCCCCATGTGGCCGCCGCCGGGATTGACCCAGGCCTCTTTGGGGGAGCCCGAATGCAGCATCAGGTCGAGGTCGGCGATCGGGACCTGGGTGTCCTTGTCGCCGTTGACGAGCAGCATGGGCGCCGAAGGCCGGCCGATCAGTCCTTGGTTCTTGAGCGACATCTTCGGTCCGAAGGCGAGGAATTCCTCGAGCGAACCGGCGCCATAGACCGAGGCGCGCGCCGGGAAAAGATCGAACAGATATTCGCGGGTGCCCAGCGCCTTGGTCTGCCATTCGGGTTCGAAGTAATGGTGGATCGGTCCGCCCTGGACCACCACCGCCTTGAGGCGGTCGCGCTCGAGAATACCGAGCTTCGCCGCCCAGTAACCGCTCCAGCTGTTGCCCTGGATCACCACGCGCTGCCGATCGATCTCCGGCCGGGTGGCGACATAATCGAGCGCGCGCGAAAACATTCTTTCGGAATCGACGTCGCCCTTGAGCGGCGCCTGGCCGGTGCCCGGCATGTCGAACGAGAGGGTCGCGATGCCGCGCCGAATGAACGCCTCGCCGCGCTCGACATTGTCCTCCTTGCGGCTGTCGAGCGCGCTGATGGTGAGGACGAGCGGAACGGCACGCGCGCCCTTCGGCAGCCGCAGCAGCCCCACGATCTCCTCGCCCTCGAACGGAATGCGCACGGTCTCAGGCGGCGGGTCGAGATGGCGGGCGTAACCTTGGAACGCGTCCAGCGCCTTCTCGTAGGCCCTCTGCTTGCCGGGCGAATTCGGCGTCGGCCAGCGCGCGAACGAGTAGAGGCGCCAGGCCTGCAGGTAATCCTGCTGCGCCTCCTGGGCATGGCCCGCCGACTCGGCCGCCTTGGCGCTCGCCTCGTATGTCGCGGCGACCGAACTCCAGGCCGCCGCCCATTCGTCGCGGTCGAGCGTGGCGATCTTCGACAGTGCTGCGCGCACGTCGGCAGGTTTCAAGCCGGTGAGCGGATAGGCATTGCGGTCGGCGCGTGCCTGGGTCTCGGTCTTGAGCTCCTCGATGGTGCGCGGGGGCGCGATCTGGGCGAGCGCGGCAGCCTGGCAGAGCGCGAGCGTGGCGGCTGCCACAAGGCATGCACGCGGAATGGTAAACATGGGAGCCTCCCGGGCCGGGTTGCCATGAAGTTGCAGTGATGATTTCACGGGCGCGGTCCGAGGGCAATCGGGCGTCCCGCTTCTGGTGCCCGCACGGCCTCGGCCTTGCCGATCCCTAGCGTTCCGAAGCCGAACTAGCTCGGATAAGGTTGCGAATCAGACGCGTCAACCATCGTTCCTCCCGGGAATCGCCATGGCAAAACAGGTCCGCTTGCCGAAGGCCGACGCGAAGACCCGCGACGTGGTACTGCGACCTTCTGTGCGCGGGCGGCCCGCTCCGCCGATCGTGGAGGCTGTCGGCGGTCCGACCCAGTCCGATCCCATGCGGCTCGCCGCCGAGGTCGCCCGGCTCGAAGCCGAGCTTGCGATCATGCGCGAGCGTGTCGCCGAGCTCGAAACCCGCGCCGAGAGCGATCCGCTCACCGGTGTCATGAACCGCCGCGGCTTCGAGCGCGAATTGAAACGCGCCGACGCCTATGTGCGGCGCTACGGTGGCAATGCGGCGCTGGTCTATCTCGACCTCGACGGCTTCAAGCCGGTGAACGACCGCCACGGCCATGCCGCCGGGGACGCGGTTCTCAAGGCGGTGGCCGCAGTGCTGGTCGGATCGGTGCGCGCGTCCGATGCGGTGGCGCGGATCGGCGGCGACGAATTCGCGACGTTGCTTTGGAACCTGAGCGCGTCCGCCGCGCAGGCCAAGGCATCGGCGCTCGAGCGGGCCATCGCGACAGCGCGGGTCGCGTGGGGAACGGACGTGCTGTCGGTCGGAGCGTCGGCCGGCGTCGCCGAGCTTTCAGGCGATCAGGACATCGCCGACGTCGTGGCGCGCGCCGACGCGGCAATGTACGACCGCAAGCGCAAAGGACGAACGGGCTGATGCGCGGTCGCATTTGCGGGCGAAAGCCTTGCCCTGGCTTGATCCGGGTGGGCCGCGGCTCCGCCTGGAAGATGCAACCGAATAGAGAAACTAGAGTGTGATTAAATTCCGCCTGATCGGAACCGCGCCGCGCCGGATGCGGCATTGTGCTGCATCCGGGCGCCGGGGCGCTGCGATCGCGCGCCAATTCGGCGCTTACGCAATGATGTCGGGCGTCAGTTGATCCTCGATGAAGGTTATGCGGTCACGCAAGACGAGCTTGCGCTTCTTGAGCCGCTGAATCTGCAGGATGTCGGACGCGGGCGAGACCTGCAAAGCCTCGATCGCGGTATCGAGGTCGCGATGTTCCTGCCGCAATCGCTCAAGTTGAGCCCGCAGCTCGATTTCTTCCTCTTCGGTCATCACCGCCGCTCGATCCAGGGAGCCCTATCATGCGTCCATGCCTGTGCTTAAGGCAAACGGCAGGTGCCGCAGTAATGCTGGCATTGCCAAGCCGACGAAATCCACCGATTTGCTGCACTGCACAATCGATGGTCCGTCGACTTGCGGCTCGTGGCGTGGCACACTAATTCAAGTAAAGCGAACGTGCTCGCCCCCGGCGGCTGGCCTGTATCCTCCCAGCCTGCGAGCGCGGTAAGTCAGGGCTAAATCTGACACGAGGAGACCTTCCTGATGTCCATCCAGACGCATCTTGTTGAACTCGAACTACGGCATAAGGCGTTGGAATCCGAGCTTGCCGAGGCTCAACGGCATCTCTCGGTCGATGATTTGAAAATACTGGAAATCAAGCGTCGCAAGTTGCACCTGAAGGATGAAATCGAGCGCCTGCGCGGCGGGGTCAGCACCAGCGTTCATTGACGCCCCCGACGCCGCCCGAGCGTCATGCATCCATCGGTTCGCGTAGCGCCGCCGGCCCGTGCTATCGAGGCCGGCGGTTTCGTTTTTGAGCCCGCAACGACGGGGAGGAGTCCATGAACCGGCGAGCTTGTATCGCAGCCGCAATGGCGGCCCTGGCGCTGGGTTTCGCATGGCCTGCGGCGTCGCAGGATTATCCCGCCCGCGCGATCACGCTGATCGTGCCTTATCCGCCCGGCGGCGGCGTCGACGCCATGGCGCGTATCGTCGGCGAGAAGCTCTCCGCGGCGCTCGGCCAGCAGGTGATTGTCGACAACCGCGGCGGCGGCGGCGGCAATATCGGGACCCGCGCGGCTGCAAAGAGCGCGCCCGATGGCTACACGCTCCTGCTCGGCCACACCGGCACAATCTCGATCAATCCGAGCCTCTATGCCAATGCGGGTTATGATCCTCGCCGGGATTTTGCACCCATCGGGCTGATGGCGTCGATGCCGGTCGCGCTGCTCGCGCACCCGTCGTTTCCGGCCAAGACCATCGCGGACGTGATCGCGATCGCCAAAAAGGAGCCCGGCAAGCTCGACATCGGCACTTCGGCGATCGGCACCGGCGGCTACATGTCGGCGGAATACTTCAAGTCGCTTGCCGGTCTCGACGTCGCGATCATCCCCTATAAGGGCACGGCACCCGTGATGAACGACCTGCTCGGCGGTCATGTGCCGATCGCGTTCGGTGTGTTGCCGCCGGCGCTCGGCAACCTGTCGGCCGGAAACCTGCGCGCCATCGCGGTGCTGAGCCCGAAACGTTTCAGCCTGCTGCCCGACGTGCCGACAGCGGCGGAATCAGGTCTGCCGGGCTTCGAGTCGGTGTTGCATTACGGATTGCTCGCGCCCGCAGGCACGCCCAAGCCGATCATCGACCGGCTCAACAAGGAGCTGCGCGCACTGGTCGCGTCTCCGGACGTGCAGGCGCGCATTCATTCCGAAGGCGGCGACGAGCTCACGTCGACGCCCGAGGAATATGCCGCCGACATCGACCGCGAGGAGACCAAGTGGGGGACGCTGATCCGTAAGCTGAATTTGAAGGTGGAGTAGGCCGCGGTTTCTTGCCGCCGAGGCCATCGCGGAGACGACGCATGAGAAAGTGGGCCGCCGCCCTCGTATTGCTGCTGACCGTCATGCCGGTCGCGGCGCAGGACTATCCCACGCATCCGATCACGCTGATCGTGCCGTTCCCGGCCGGCGGCGGCGTCGACGCGGTGGCGAGGATCGTGGCGCAGAAACTGTCCGTCGCGCTCGGCCAGCAGGTCGTGATCGACAATCGCGGCGGCGCCGGCGGCGTGATCGGAACCCGCGCCGCCGTCAAGGCCGCGCCCGACGGCTATACGCTCGTCATGGCGCATACCGGCACGACCTCGATCAATCCGACGCTCTACGCCAATCCGGGCTACGACCCGCGCAAGGATTTCACGCCGATCGGCCTGATCTCCTCGACGCCGATCGTGATCATGACGCACCCATCGTTTCCGGCCAAAACCATCGGCGAGATGATTGCGATCGCGAAGCAAAAGCCTGGCGCGCTCAACGTCGGCACACCCCCCATGGGGACCGGCGGTTATCTGGCCGCCGAACTGCTCAAGGCGATGGCCGGCGTCGACGTGACCATCGTGCTCTACAAGGGCACCGCGCCGCTCACCAATGATCTGCTCGGCAACCAAGTGCCGGTCGGCTTCAACGTCCTGGCGCCCGCGATGGGTAACCTGCAGGCCGGAAACCTGCGCGCTATGACCGTGCTCGGGCCGACGCGCTCGAGCCTGCTGCCCGACGTGCCGACCGCCGCAGAGTCGGGTCTGCCTGGATTCGAGGCGATGCTGCATTACGGTCTGCTCGCGCCCGCCGGTACGCCCAAGCCGATCATCGAGCGGCTCAATACGGAACTACGCCGCTTGGTAGGCTCGGACGACGTCAAGGCGCGCATCTTTGCGGACGGCGGCGATCCTTACGTCTCGACGCCCGAAGAGTATGCCGCCGATATCGACCGCGAGGAGGTGAAGTGGTCGGCGCTGATCAGGAAGCTCGGGTTGCGGGTGGAGTGAGCCTGCGCGGCCCTATACCGTTTTCGCGGTCTCACGCAGCTTGAACTTCTGGATCTTGCCGGTGGAGGTCTTCGGCAACTCGGCGAAGACCACGAAGCGCGGGCATTTGTAGCCGGCGAGGTTTTGGCGGCACCAGGCGATCAATTCGCGCCTCGGTCGCGCTCGCGCCCGGCTTGAGCTCGATGAAGGCGCACGGCGTCTCGCCCCATTTTTCGTCGGGCTTGGCGACGACCGCCGCGCCCTGCACGGCCGGGTGCTTGTAGAGCGCGTCCTCGACCTCGATCGAGGAGATGTTCTCGCCGCCCGAGATGATGATGTCCTTGGATCGGTCCTTGAGCTGGATGTAGCCGTCGGGGTGCATCACGCCGAGGTCGCCCGGAGTGGAACCAGCCGCCCGCAAATGCCTTCTCGGTCGCCGACTTGTTCTTGAGATAGCCCTTCATCACCACGTTGCCGCGGAACATGACCTCGCCGAGCGTCTCGCCGTCGCGCGGCACCGGTTGCATGGTGTCGGGAGTCGAGCACATCGAGACCTTCGAGCACCGGATAGCGCACGCCCTGGCGGGCCTTCTTGGCTGCCTGCTCGGGGCCCGGCAGCGCGTCCCATGCGGCGTTCCAGTCGTTGACCGATGCAGGCCCGTAGGTCTCGGTCAGCCCGTAAACGTGCGTGACGTTGAAGCCCGCGCTCTTCATGGCGGCGAGCACCGCCTCAGGCGGGGGCGCGGCGGCGGTGACGAACTCGACCGCGTGGGGCAGGGGCTTTTTTTCGCTTGGCTGCGCAGTTGAGCAGCGTCGACATCACGATCGGCGCCCCGCACAGATGCGTGACCTTGTGGCTTGCGATCGCGTCGAAGATCGGCGCGGCGCGTACATTGCGCAGGCACACGTGGGTTCCGCCGACGAAGGACAGCGTCCAGGGAAAGCACCATCCGTTGCAGTGGAACATCGGCAGGGTCCACAGATAGACCGGATGCTTGGCCATGGCGCAAGTCAGCGCATTGGCCATCGCGAGCAGATAGGCGCCGCGGTGGTGATAGACCACGCCCTTGGGATCGCCGGTGGTGCCGGAGGTGTAATTGAGCGTGATCGCGTCCCATTCGTCGCCCGGCATCGCCCAGGCGAAATCCGGATCGCCTTCGTTCAGGAGGTCCTCGTATTCGATCGTCCCGATCCGCTCGCCCGCGCCCGTGAATTCCGGATCGTCGTAGTCGATCACCAGCGGCTTCGCCCTGGCGTTTGCGAGCGCCTCCTTCATGACCTTGGCGAATTCCCGATCGACGATGAGCACCTTGGTCTCGGCGTGGTCGAGCGTGAAGGCGAGGATCGCGGCGTCGAGCCGCGTGTTGAGCGTGTTGAGCACCGCGCCGGTCATCGGCACGCCGTAATGGGCCTCGAGCATTGCGGGCGTGTTGGCGAGCATCGCGGTGACCGTGTCGCCGCGCTTGATGCCGCGCTTGGTCAGCGCGGAGGCGAGCCGGCGCGCCCGCGCGTAGAACTCCGCATAGGAGCGCCTGAGCGTGCCGTGAATGATCGCGGTGTGGGCGGGATAAACCGCAGCGGCGCGGGCCAGCAGGGTCAGCGGCGTCAGCGGCTGGAAATTCGCCGGATTGCGTTCGAGATCGGTGTCGTAGGGTGTCTTTGCCATGGCTTTTCCCTCGCAGCCGGCCGAGCGCCCACGTTACCGAATGCGGCCGGGGCCGATCAATCGGTCTGGCGGCCGCGTCGTGCGTTGCGGCGCTGCGTCAAACTTGCCCGGTCGCAGGCCGCCACCCGTCCGGGCCGGAATGTGCTCCGGCTCACCCATGCAAAAGGTTGGCCGACGCCTGCCAGATCAGCGCGATCGACATGAACAGGACCAGCCAGTAGGCGATGCGGTAGAACAATTCGACCGGGGTCACGCGCACCAGCCAGATGCCGAGGAAGTTGGTCGCGATCGCGATCGGCAGCAGCACCGCAGAGGCGGTAAGCGTCTCGGTCGAGAATTGCCCGAGCCCAAGATAGGGCGCGACCTTCATGACGTTCACGAGCGCAAAGAAGATCGTGGTGGTGCCGACCAGGGTCATCTTCGCCATGTGCTGCGGCAGCACGAACATCTGGAAAGGCGGCGCGCCGGCCTGGATCAGCGTGGAGGTGAAGGCGGAGGCCGCGCCCCAGAACATTCCGCCCGCGGCCGTGGGCGTCCTTACGGCCTTGGGGCCGCGGCCGAACCATGCGTTGAACACGAAGCTGATTCCGATCAGCCCGACGATGAGGCGGATGGAGGCGTCCGACACATAGGCGGCGAACGCCCAGGCGGCGCCGAGGCCGAACACGGCGCCGACCGACGAGCACCTTGATGTTCCAGGAGTCCCAGTCGCGCCGGTAGGTCCACACCGAGATCACGTCCTGGCACAGCAGGATGGGCAGCATGATCGCGGCGGCCTGCAAGGGTGGGATGTAGAGCGCGAGCATCGGGGCCGCCATCATGCCGACGCCCGCAAATCCTCCCTTGCCGAGCCCCAGAAAGGTCACGGCCGGAAACGCCAGCGCATAGAAGATCGGATCGGTGATCACGGCCGTCAGCGGGCGAGAAGGGTCGGCGCGACGCTCGGCCGACGGGCCGGCACCTAAGCTTATCGGTGCCCGCCGCGCCAGTGCGGACCGCGCATGGCCGCGATGTTGGGTCCAGGGAGGGGATGATGGTGGAACGACGGCGTGCTTGATCTATCTCAAAGCGGGGGGGCGTGGTTCCTGGTAAGCGATTTAATCTTATGGAGGGTGGCATGATCGACCGCGCCGCTCCGGAGGGAGCTTTTCCGCGCATCGAGGCGGTCTATAACTCCATTGCTCAGTGGGTGAAGCGATACCGTGTCGCTTCGGGGGCGCGTGACGAGTTCGCCATGTGTCCGCCCGAGGAGGTCGCGCGCATCGCCAACGACCTCGGCATCAGCCGGCGGGAGCTCGAGCTGGTCGCCACGAAGGAACCGGGTTCGGCCGATCTGCTGCAAAAAATGCTGGTGGCGCTCGGGGTGGATCCGCAGGCGCCCGCCTTGAAGGAAGCCGGCGTCATGCGCGATCTGCAGCGCCTGTGCGTGACCTGCGACCACAAGACGGAATGCGCCCGCGACATCGCCGCCGGAACGGCGGCGCAGAATTTCTACGGTTATTGCCCGAACGCTTACACGCTCGACACGATCTTCGTCGAGACGGTTTTCAAGAAACTGTAAGGCGAGGTGTGGACGAGAAATAAACTGTGAGGCGAGGCGTGGAGGAGAAATGACGGCGAAATCGAGGGCCCGGTTCGTCGAGTTGCCTGCGCGCTCGCTTGTGGGCGGCGCCGCGTGCCGCAACGGCGGCGCGACGGTCATGCTCAAATGACCCGCAACCCCAATGTAGCCGACACGTCCGAGCGCGAAGTCGTTGCGGGTCGACATCGGCGGAAGGACGACCGAGACGAGGCGGCCGACCCACGCTGACGCCCGGGGCTTGCAAAGCCGAACAACTGCCGCACAATTGAGCCCAACCAGCCCACGGGCGGGCGCCGCCTGTTGATATTTCAGCGCCTCGCGGGCGTCCGGCCCGCGATACCGGGAGGAGGACACATGAGCACCTGGTCGGCATCGAAGGGATCGCCCCGCAACGGCGATCGGCCGGCCGCGGAGGCAGGCGGCGCAAGCCGCTACCACGAGGTCTATCGGCGCTCGCTGCTTGATCCGGAAGGATTCTGGGGCGAAGCGGCGCGCGACATCGACTGGATCGAAAGCCCGAAAAAAGTCTTCGACCCTTCCGCGGGAGTCTATGGTCGCTGGTTCGTCGGCGGCGTCTGCAACACCTGCTACAACGCGGTCGATCGCCATGTCGAGCGCGGCCGCTCCGACCAGGCCGCCATCATCTACGATTCGCCGGTCACCGGCACCGGGCGGAAGATCACTTACGGCGAGTTGCTGGTCGAAGTATCGACCTTCGCCGGCGTGCTGCGCGAGTTCGGCGTCGTCAAGGGCGACCGCGTCGTTCTCTACATGCCGATGGTGCCCGAGACGGTGATCGCGATGCTCGCCTGCGCGCGCATCGGCGCGGTGCACTCGGTGGTGTTCGGCGGCTTCGCCGCCACCGAGCTAGCGACCCGGATCGACGACGCCAAGCCGAAGCTGATCCTGTCGGCGAGCTGCGGCGTCGAGCCCGGCCGCGTGGTCATGTACAAGCCGCTGCTCGACGAAGCGATCGCGCTCGCCTCCGCCAAGCCCGCGGCCTGCATCATCCTGCAGCGCCCGCAGGCCGAAGCGCAGCTCGTCGCCGGACGCGACCACGATTGGAAGACCTTGCGCGAGAACGCCTTCGTCTGGGCGAAGGCGGTGCATGACTGCGTCCCCGTGGCGGCGACCGATCCGCTCTACATCCTGTACACTTCGGGCACGACCGGAAAGCCGAAGGGCGTGGTGCGCGACAACGGCGGGCACCTGGTCGCGCTCAAATGGTCGATGAAAAATCTCTACGGCGTGGAGCCGGGCGAGGTCTGGTGGTCGGCCTCCGACGTCGGCTGGGTGGTCGGCCACAGCTACATCGTCTACGCGCCACTGTTCCACGGCTGCACCACGATCCTCTACGAGGGCAAACCGGTCGGCACGCCCGACGCCGGTGCGTTCTGGCGCGTCATTGCCGAGCACGGGGCGGTCGCCATGTTCACGGCGCCGACCGCGTTCCGCGCCATCAAGAAGGAAGATCCGCAAGGCAAGCTGTTCGCGCGTTACGACCTGTCACGGTTTCGCACCTTGTTCCTCGCCGGCGAGCGGGCCGACCCCGACACCGTGATATGGGCCGAGAACCTGCTGAAGGTCCCGGTGATCGATCACTGGTGGCAGACCGAGACCGGCTGGGCCATCGTCGGCAATCCGATCGGGCTCGGCATGCTGCCGGTCAAGCACGGCTCGCCGACGGTCGCGATGCCGGGCTACGACGTGCGTATCGTGGACGAGGCCTGCAAGGAGGTGGCGGCCAACCAGATGGGCTCGATCGTGGTCAAGCTGCCGCTGCCGCCGGCGTGCCTGCCGACCCTGTGGCAGCAGGATGCGCGCATGCACGACAGCTACCTCGCCGAGTTCCCGGGCCACTACAAGACCGCGGACGCCGGCTTCAAGGACGAGGACGGCTATCTCTACATCATGGGGCGCACGGACGACATCATCAACGTCGCCGGCCATCGGCTGTCCACCGGCGGCATGGAGGAAGTGCTCTCCAGCCACCAGGACGTCGCGGAATGCGCCGTGATCGGCGTCAAGGACGAGCTCAAAGGCGAGGTTCCGTGCGGATTCATCGTGCTCAAGAGCGGCGTCAACCGGCCACCGACCGAGATCGAAAAGGAGATCGTCGCGCTGGTGCGCGAGAAGATCGGGCCGGTCGCCGCGTTCAAGCTCGCCGTCACGGTCGGCCGGCTGCCGAAAACGCGCTCGGGCAAGATACTTCGCGGTACCATGAAGAAGATCGCCGACGGCGATCCGTGGACCATGCCGGCGACGATCGACGATCCGGCGATTCTGGACGAGATCGGCGGCGCGCTGAAGGGACACGGGGTCGTCCGGTAGGCCGCTTTTTCAAGTCTCTTGGTGCGCGGCGCCCGTTCGCGACCCGACGCCGATAGGCGCGTGCCGCTATCCCCTCAAGGCGCTCGTCGCGCGATCCGCCGCCGCCACGCCGCTCCGATACGCCCCGTGCGCGGTCGAGTAATCGTGCGTCGAGCAGGCCTCGCCGGCAAAGAACAGCCGATCGTTCACCGGCGCGGCGAGCACGCCACGCGCATCGGTTTTTCCCGGCCGCGCATAGGAATAGGAGCCAAGCGCATGGGGATCGCGGCCCCAGGCGGTGGCGGCGATCGGATGCATGCTCTTCCTGATGTCGCTGCCCAGATGTGCCGCGAGCTGGTCGAGAGCGAAGCGTGCAAACGCGCCATCGCCGTCGCGTTCGAGCTCCCAGGCCAGGCGCCCGCCGAAATAGCATTCGACCAGGGGCCGTCCGAGCGGGCGCAAATGATAGCTGCCGGTGCTTGCTTGATCGAGCGCGCCGAAAAGGCGGGTCTCGATCGGCAGCTCATCGGGTGCGTCCGCGCGCAGGAAGAGCTTGTCGGCGAGCCCGAGCGGCAGCGCGTCCGCGGCCGCTACTTTGTCCGGCAGCGCCGGCGCGAAGCGCAGCGCCCCGGTCGCAATGACGCTCGTCGGCACCGCGACGATCGCGGCGCGTGCCGAAAGCTCGCCGCGCGGCGTCGCGACGCGCAGGCGTGATCCGGAATGGTCGATCACGGTGACGGCACAATCGCGCCGCACGTCGAGCGGCGCCGCATAGGCTTCGATCAGCGCCCCGTAACCCTCGACCACGCGCCAGTTTTCGCCCGTATCGTGATAGACCGCGAGGTCGCGCGCCGAGACCGCGTCAAGCTCGCCGCCGCTGATGTAGTTTCCGACCGCGTTGAGCAGCGGATTCCAGCGCGAGCCGGTTTCGAGGAAGCTGGACGCCGGACGGTCGACCGGATCGTCGCCCGCCGCATCGATCCGCGCGAAGAAGCGCTCGGACGCGGCGCGAAACTCCTCCTGGTCGGCAGGTAAGAATCCGACGGTGCGGCGCCGCGCGCCCCACGGCGGCGGCGTGCGGTCGATCGTCATGCCGAGCGTCGGCGCAAGCGCGGCCCATTCATTCTCGTCCGCCGAATGCAGCCAGCCGCAGCCGAGATCGAGCGCCAGCCCGGACGGCTCGCGCATCGTCCAGGCGCGGCCGCCCACGCGCGCGCGCGCTTCCAGCACCAGCGCGGGAATTTGCGCGGCCGCGAGCCGCCGCGCCGCGGCCACGCCGGCCGCGCCGGCCCCGATCACGACGACGTCGGTTTCATGCATGGTTCAAATCGATTCACGGTGAGACATGTGGGGCGGACAATAGCCGACATGCGCGACCGACCATAAGGCGCAAGGTTCGACACGCACGAAATGTTCCCTGCGCGCTCGCGCAATCGTGAACGTGCGGTTCCCGCCATGACATCCTCCTGCGGCGTTGTATCGGCAGGTGTAGGGCGATCACTTCTGAAGGAAATGCCGCATGTCCACGGGAAGGAGCGCCTCCACGGTCCGCCATTCCTACGCGGCTCCTGCCTCGGCGTCGCCCGTTTCGGCGCTCGGGGCGGCGCAGCGCTCGCAAGATATGCTGCTGTTGCTCGGCCGTATCCTCATCGGCGGAATCTTTGCCGTCAGCGGGTACGGAAAGTTGATCGGGCTGTCGGCCTTTGCGGCGCGCCTTGAGAAAAACGGCGTTCCGTTTGCCTCGGTGATGTCCGTGGTCGGGGCGTCGGTCGAGTTTTTCGCCGGGCTGGCCGTGGTCCTCGGCATTGCGGTTCGCTCCGCCGCGATCCTGATGATCGCATTCGTGATCGTCGCTACGTTGATCTCGCACCGATTTTGGGAATTTCACGACGCCGTGCGGCAAATGCAGCAAACGCAATTCTCCAAGAACATGGCGATCCTCGGCGGGTTTGTGCTGCTGTCCGTGGTCGGCGGCGGGCATCTCGCCGTCGAGCGGCTCTGGCGTCGCCACTGACGACCGCCTCAGGCGGCGCGCACCGTCGCGAGGAACTTCGCCACTTCCATCTTGAGCTGATTGCTCTCGGTGGCCAGCGATTTGGCGGAGCTGAGCACTTGCGCGGACGCCGAGCCGGTCTCGCTCGCGCCGCGGGTGACCTCGGTGATGTTGCCGGTGACCTTCGCGGTGCCGTGGGCCGCCTGCTGGACGTTGCGGGCGATCTCCTGGGTGGAGGCGCCTTGCTCTTCCACCGCGGTGGCGACCGTGGTGGCGATCTGCGAGATGCGGTCGATGGTGTCGCCGATCTCCTTGATGGCGGTGACGGATTCATGGGTCGCGGTCTGCATGCCGGCGATCTGTCCGCGGATCTCGTCGGTCGCCTTGGCGGTCTGCGAAGCGAGCAGCTTGACCTCCTGCGCCACGACCGCGAAGCCCTTGCCGGCCGCGCCGGCGCGCGCCGCCTCGATGGTCGCATTGAGGGCGAGCAGGTTGGTCTGTTCCGCAATCGCGGTGATCAGCTTGATCACGTCGCCGATGCGCCCGGCCGCCTGCGAGAGCTCGGAGATGCGGTTGTCGGTCTTCTGGGCCTGCCCGACGGCTTCGCCCGCGATCCGGCTCGATTCCTGAACCTGCCGGCTGATCTCGTTGACCGAGGCGGCCATCTCGTCGGTCGCGGCGGAGACCGATTGAACATTGGCGGAGGATTCCTCGGACGCCGCCGCAACGGCGGCCGAGAGCTGCTGGGTCGTCTCCGCGGTCCTGCTCAAAGTGCTGGCCGCGTATTCAAGCTCCATGGACGTCGTCGATACGGTATCGACGATCTTGCCGACCGCGGCCTCGAATTCGTCGGCGAGGGTGCGCATGGCCAGTTTGCGCGCGGCGTTCGCCTTCTCCTCGGCGGCCTGTTGCTCTGCGGCCGCACGCGCTTCGGATTCCTTTTTTATCGCCGCCGCGCGCGCGTCGGCAGCCTTGCTGGCCCTGGCGTGGCGGCGGAACGTGATCATCGAGAAGGCGGCGGACGCGAGCAGGACCAGTATCACGAAGATGCCGACGCCGAGCCCGACGCGGCCGGATCGGGTCATTTCGGCTACCACCGACGTTTCCGCCTCATGCGCAATATCCTCGGCGGCGGTGGAGATCTCGCCGATCAATTTCTCGAGCTGCACGCGCAGCGGCGTATTGCGCTCGCGATCGAGCTTGAGATAGGTGTCGAAGGCCTGCTTGGTCCCGTCGATGACCTCGTTCATCTCCGTCGTCATCGCGAGCAGGCCGTCGATGGCGGCGATCAGTTTCTTGTCCGTGGTGGCCGAGCGGGCGCGCTGCAAGTCGATGTAGGCATTGTCGGCGGCCTGGTACATCTTTCCCAGAACGACCGGCTCCTGCAGCGTCCCGTATCGCCAGTAAGCTATGCTGGTGTCTTGCATCGCGGCCATGGTCGCGCGCAGCCGTGCCTGAGCCTCCGCGTTCTCCTTGGCCGCCTCCGACGCCAGGGCGGCATCGATGGCCTTGTTCCATTTCAGAACGGCCTGAACTTGGCGCTGTTGCAGCTTCAGGATGTCGAAGTGGCTGGACGCCATGTCCACACTGATAGACAGGAATTCGCCCAGGCGGGCGCTGAACTGCTCGAGCCGCGCGCGGTTGTCCGTGTCGACGGCGCGCTCGGCGGCGCGCTTGGCGTGCGCGAGCGCCTCGGAGCCCGCGGTCTTCAGGGCCTCGAAGGCTTTTTCCGATTCGGTCAGATTGTGCGCGAGGACGACGTTGCGGCCCTGCATTTGCACCCGCAGATAGCTCTGCTGGGCGAGCAGGACTTCCTTGAGAACCACGTTCTGATCCTGGCTCGACGCATTTGAATGGGCGACCGTGCTGTTGCTCCAATGCGCATTCAAGATCAATCCCGCCACCAGCAGGACGCCGACGGCGGCCGAGGCGATCAGCTTGGCGTAAAGATTCGTGAATATCCGGAGCATACGAGATCCATCCGTCAGGCCGCCCGATCGGCCACGGACATCTCTAACGCGAGAATCGTTAATCGCCGGTTGGTGAATGGGCCCGGGAAGACCCAAACCGCATGATTTACAGCGCCTTGCGGCGAATTGTCGTCAGCGGCGGCCTGCTCCATAGGTATGCGGCGCTGCAGCCCCCCGGTCTCGAGGGGCTCAGACGACCGGAAAGGCGCCTACTCGGCCTTGCCGCCGATCTGCTTGAGCTTGGCGAACACGGCCTGGACGTCGAGTTCCTCGGTCGGCTTCTTGGCGTGCTCGGGCTCCTCGGCCACAGGCTTGGCGGTGGTTACCTCGGCTGGCAGCAACGTGACGCCGTGATCGGGCTCCGCCGGCTTTTCCTTGGCGGCGCGATGGACCTCGAGGTCGAGGTCGATCTGCGAGCACAAGCCGAGCGTCACCGGGTCGAGCGGGGAGAGGCTCGCGGCGTTCCAGTGCGTGCGATCGCGGATCGCCTGGATCGTGGACTTGGTGGTACCGACCAGCCGCATGATCTGGCTGTCCTTGAGCTCTGGATGGCTGCGCACCAGCCACAAAATGGCGTTCGGCCGGTCCTGACGGCGCGACACCGGCGTATAGCGCGGGCCCTTCTTGCGCTTGGCTTCGGGCAGGCGCACCTTGGCGTCGGCAAGCTTCAGGCGTGCGCTTGGGATCGGCCTCGGCGTGCTCGATTTCCTCCCGGGTGAGCTGGCCGGTGAGGATCGGATCGAGGCCCTTGATGCCCTGGGCGGCGTCGCCATCGGCGATTGCCTTCACTTCGAGCGGGTGCAGCTTGCAGAAATCGGCGATCTGGTCGAATGACAGCGCGGTGTTCTCCACCAGCCAGACCGCGGTGGCTTTCGGCATCAGCGGCTGGATCGACATGGTAAATTCTCCCTTTGCTTCGCCCGCCCGTGGGGGCGAAGCTTGATGTCATCGGGGATGACGGGAATTAAATAAGTATATAGGCAATGAGGGCCGGTGTGTGCAATCCCTGTCCATCCGGGTCGACCTTGACAGGCATGCCCGGCTGGCCCATCTCCCGGTAGAATTGAAGGTAATATGATCAATAGCGAAAGTTCCCCCGCCGTGCCGCCGGCCGCCAAACCGGTCCTCGACGTCATGCTGTGCTCGCCGCGCGGCTTCTGCGCGGGCGTGGTGCGGGCCATCGAGACAGTCGAGCGCGCGCTCGCGCTCTACGGCGCCCCCGTCTATGTCCGGCACGAAATCGTCCATAACCGCTACGTGGTCGACAGCCTGCGTGCCAAGGGGGCGATCTTTGTCGAAGACCTGGCGGAGGTACCCGATACCGGCGCGCCGGTGGTATTCTCCGCCCACGGCGTGTCGAAGACGGTGCCCGAGGAGGCCAAACGGCGACAATTCTTCACCCTCGACGCCACCTGCCCGCTGGTGACCAAGGTCCACCGCGAGACCGAGATTCATCACCGCCGCGGCCGCGAGATCGTCCTGATCGGCCACGACGGGCACCCCGAGGTGGTCGGCACCATGGGGCAGCTTCCGGCCGGGGCGGTGCGCCTGATCGAGACCGTCGAGGACGCGGCGCGCGTCGAGCCCAAGGACGCCGGAAATCTCGCCTATGTGACGCAGACCACGCTGTCGATGGACGACGCGGCCGAGATCGTCGCCAAGCTCAAGGAACGCTTCCCCAAGATCATCGGGCCGCACAAGGACGACATCTGCTACGCCACCACGAATCGGCAGGAGGCGGTCAAGAAAGTGGCCCATATCGTCGATGCGATGATCGTGGTCGGCTCGCCCAACTCGTCGAATTCGCAGCGGCTCAAGGAAGTCGCCGAGCGCAACGGCTGTCCCTATGCGGTGCTGCTGCAGCGTGCCGAAGATATCGACTGGGAGAAACTGTCGACCGTCAAGCACCTCGGAATCACCGCCGGGGCTTCGGCGCCGGAGGTGCTGGTGGAGGAAATCCTCGACGCCCTCGCCAAGCGCTACACACTTCAGATCGAGACCGTCACGGCCGCCGAGGAGGACGTGTTCTTCCCGCTGCCGCGGCCTTTACGCGATATCGCCGCCGCCGAATAGGAGCATTTTCAAGCGAAGTGGGTACCGGTTCGCGGCAAGAAAATGCGACACATCTGAAAAAGCGCATTTTCAAGCGAAGTGGGTACCGGTTCGCGGCAAGAAAATGCGACACATCTGAAAACTCTCACCCGCCGGTCGACCCATGGCCGTCTATACCGATGTCGCGGCCGAGGAACTTGCGGCCTTCCTGGGCGCCTACGACCTCGGCGATCTCCTGGCCTACAAGGGCATCGCCGAGGGCGTCGAGAACTCGAATTTTCTCCTGCACACCAGCGGCGGCTACTTCATCCTCACGCTCTACGAGAAGCGGGTCGCGGCGAACGACCTGCCGTTCTTCCTCGGCTTGATGGAGCATCTCGCGGCGCGCGGTCTGACCTGTCCGCAGCCGGTGAAGAACCGCCAGGGCGAGACGCTCGGGCGGCTCGCCGGCCGTCCGGCCGCGATCGTCACCTTTCTCGACGGCATGTGGATCCGGCGACCGACCGCGACGCATTGCGCGGGCCTCGGCCGGGCGCTCGCCGAGCTTCATCTCGCGGGCGCCGATTTTGCGATGAAGCGCGCCAACGCGCTGTCGGTCGACGGGCTGGCGCCCGCTTTACGAGACCGCCGAAACGCGCGCCGACGGGGTGCAGGCCGGGCTGCGTGCCGCGGTCGCGGCCGAGCTCGCGTGCTGGAGAAATCCTGGCCGCGCGATCTGCCGCAGGGCGTGATTCACGCCGACCTGTTTCCCGACAACGTGTTCTTCCTCGGCGACAAGCTGTCCGGGCTGATCGACTTCTACTTCGCCTGCACCGATACGCTCGCCTACGACGTCGCGATCTGCCTCAACGCCTGGTGCTTCGAGCCCGATCATTCCTACAACGTCACCAAGGGCCGCGCGCTGCTGCAGGCCTATGCGGCGAAGCGCGCGCTGTCCGACGCCGGAGCGCGAGGCGCTGCCGCTGCTCGCGCGCGGCGCGGCGCTGCGCTTCCTGCTGACGCGCCTGGTCGACTGGCTCGAAGTGCCGCCGGGCGCGCTGGTCAAGCCGAAGGATCCGCTCGAATATTATCGCAAGCTGCGCTTCCATCAGGCGGTGACCAGCGTGCGCGACTACGGCATTGATTGAGAGCAGGCCAGCGCGTGACCGAGCGTCACGTCATCATTCATACCGACGGCGCCTGCTCGGGCAATCCGGGTCCGGGCGGCTGGGGCGCGATCCTGCACTGGGGCGACCACAACAAGGAGCTCAAGGGCGGCGAGCCGCACACCACCAACAACCGCATGGAGCTGATGGCGGCGATCACGGCGCTGGAGGCGCTCAAGCGGCCCTGCACGGTCGATCTTCACACCGACAGCCAGTATCTGCGCAACGGCATCACGACCTGGATCAATGGCTGGAAGCGCAACGGCTGGAAGACCGCCGACAAGCAAGCCGGTGAAGAATGTCGATCTGTGGCAGCGGCTCGACGCCGCGCTCGCGCATCACACGGTGCACTGGCACTGGGTGCACGGGCCATGCCGGCCACGATCTCAACGAGCGCGCCGACGAGCTCGCCCGCGAGGGGATCGCGGAGGCGAGGGCGGCGGCACGCGGCGCATAACGAGGATGCGTGCCGCCGGATGCCGCTGCAGCACGAAGCGGTGCAGCGCATCCGGAGCCCGGGATCCGTCGCGGTCCCGAGTCCGCGACGCACCGGTCGCGCGCCGCGCCCGGGACACACGTGCCGACTCAGAGCTGCTTCAGCAGGTTGTCGGCGCCGGAGACCTCGGCCTTGCCGGGCGCTTCCTCGACATTGAGCTTCTTCACCACGCCGTCCTCGACCAGCATGGAATAGCGCTTCGAGCGCGTGCCGAGGCCGTTGCCGGAGCCGTCGAGCGTCAGGTCGATCGCCTTGGCGAATTCGCCGTTGCCGTCGGCGAGGAACTCGATCTTGCCGTCGGCGCCGGTCGCCTTCTTCCAGGCGTCCATGACGAAGACGTCGTTGACGGCGGTGACCGCGATCGTGTCGACGCCCTTGGCCTTGATGGCGTCGGCGTTCTGCACGAAGCCGGGCAGGTGGTTCTTGTGGCAGGTCGGCGTGAAGGCGCCGGGCACGGCGAACAGCACGACCTTCTTGCCCTTGAACATCTCGTCGGTGGTCTTCCAGCCCGGCCCTTCGGCCGTCATCACGCTGAATTTCGCTTTGGGAAGGCGATCGCCGACCTTGATGGCCATGGTTGATCCTCTTCGGGTTGGTGGTTGAAATGAATGGTTGGAGGGCTTGCAACGAAGCTCCGCGGCCATGATCAGCGCCTCTCCAGGAGCTCCCGGTGCCGCGGGCGCATCGAGCGCGTAAATTAACGCGCCCGCAGAATTAGTCGAGATGGGTCGCGACCTCGATCGCGCTGCCGCCCGACACCAGCGGTGAATGTCAGCGTCGGCGCCCTTGGCGCTGGCGCCGGGCGGCAGGCCGTCGAGATCGAAGGCGAAGCGGTGCAATCCGGCGGCCGCGCCGGCGACCGGCTCGGGCACCGGCAAGGCCCAGTCCGGCGTCGGTCCTTCGGCGAACAGATCGATGCGGCTCGCTCCGCCGGCGCCGCGACGTCGACGATGACGCGCGGATGCGTCGCCTGCCCGCTTCGCGCCGCACGGCGCGGATGGCGAGCGGCGCGGCTGTCGCCGAGCTTGGCGAGCTTCGGCACCGCGCTTCGGCCGCGGCGAGCGCGGCGTCGTGCGACGGACGGCCGCGCCGTCGAGCGCGAGCTCGGCGCGGCCCTCGGCCGGCACGCACAGCTTCTCGCAGATCGCGTAGTCGAGCTTGAGCCGGAGCAGCACCGGCTTGGCGCGGATCCTGCGGCACGATGCGGAGCGGAAAGATCACGTCGTCCTTGTAGCCGATCGATGGTGCCGCTATCGTCGGTGAAGCGTGCGGCGCCGGCCACGCGACCGTCGACCGATTTCACATTGTGCGAATCGCGCGAAATCGAAGCGCGGCGGCACGCCGGAATCGCCCGGATAGCGCCAATAGGTCTTCCACCCGGGCGCGAGCCTGATCTCGACGCCGGCGCGCACCGGCGCGCCGGCCACGTGCGCCGGCTGCCCGCGATCAGCCGCATCGCCGGCGCGCGCGTCGCCGTCCCACGGCGACGCGTCGGCCGCCCATGCGGCAGCCGGCGGCAGGCGCCATATGGCAAAGGCCGCTGCAGCGAGGTCGGCACAGTTGCCGCAATGAAGTTGCAATCATATCTGATCGTCTACCGACCGGCATCGCGTTGCGGCCACTGAAATGGTCGTGAACGGGATGTGATGATACGCCATTTGATCAACCAGGGCTGATCGGGTTAACCTTTTGCCATGAAGGCCGCGAAGACAACAGCTCTTGCCGTGAAGGCCGCGAAGACAACGGCCTCCGGCGGCCCCAAGCGGGGCTATCTCGACGGGCAGATGCTGATCGCCATGCCGAGCATGCGCGACGAGCGTTTCGCCCGCAGCCTGATCTATGTCTGCGCCCATTCGTCCGAAGGCGCGATGGGCATCATCGTCAATCAGCCGGCGGCGAACATCAACTTCCCCGATCTGCTGGTGCAGCTCGAGGTCATTCCGGCCGCCGACCTGATCCAGCTGCCGCAGCGCGCCGGCGCCGTGAAGGTGCTCAAGGGCGGCCCGGTCGAGACCGGCCGCGGCTTCGTGCTGCACTCGGCCGATTTCTTCATCGAGAATTCGACGCTGCCGATCGACGACGGCATCTGCCTCACCGCGACGCTCGACATCCTCAAGGCGATCGCGCGCGGCGACGGGCCGGCGCAGCGCGGTGCTCGCGCTCGGCTATGCGGGCTGGGCGCCGGGCCAGCTCGAGAGCGAAATCCAGGAGAACGGCTGGCTGCATTGCGCGGCCGATCCCGAACTGATCTTCGGCAGCGACACCGACGGCAAATACGACAGGGCGCTGCAAGCAAGATCGGCATCGATCTCGGCATGCTGTCGAGCGAAGCCGGGCCACGCCTGACGATGAATCACTGTCATTCCGGGGCGCGAGCGCCGCTCGCGCCGGATGCAGCCGGCGAACTCGGCGATCGCGTTCACGACAGTTGTCGCACTCGGCCGCGCCGCTTGGCGGCGTCCGGAATCACCGCGGACGTCACCGTGCGGTCGCCAGCCGCTCGCTCGTGATCAGCGTGCGCGCCTGCTCGGCCGTCATCGGCTCGCCGAACACGAAGCCCTGCGCGTATTCGCAGCCGAGCTGGTAGAGCTCGACGGCGTCCGAATCGGTCTCCGCGCCTTCCGCCACCACCTCCATGCCGAGATCGTGCGCGAGCGCGATGATCGAGCGCAGGATCACCGGCCGCGTGCCCTTGGCGTCGGTGCGCACGAACGACTGGTCGATCTTGATGGTGTCGAACGGAAAGCGCTGCAGATAGGCGAGCGAGGAATGGCCGGTGCCGAAATCGTCGAGCGCGAGCCCGGCGCCGAGCTCCCTCATGCCGCTGCAGCATCTGCGCGGCGTGCTCGGGATTTTCCATCACCAGCGATTCGGTCAGCTCGAGCTTGAGCGTGCCGCGGACGAGGCCGGAGCGGGCGAGCACCGTGCGCAGATCGTGGATCAGGTCGTGCCGCAGCAGTTGGCGCGACGAGACGTTGACGCTGGCGAACAGCGGCACGCGGCCGCGCACGGCGCGCTGCCAGATCGCCGAGCTGGCGCGCGGTGCGCTCGAGCACGAACAGGCCGAGATCGACGATCAGGCCGATCTCCTCGGCGATCGAGATGAACTCGGACGGCGACAGCCGGCCCATCTTGGGATGGTCCCAGCGCGCCAGCGCCTCGAAGCCCGCGACCGAGCGGTCCTCCAGCCGGATGATCGGCTGATACAGGATGGTGATCTCGTCGCGCTCGAGCGCGCGGCGCAGCTCCGATTCGAGCGTCAGCCGGTCGGTCTTGCGCGCGCGCATCGCCGGCTTGAACACCTCGATGCGGTCGCCGCCGATGCGCTTGGCGTGATACATCGCGAGCTCGGCGTCCTTGAGCACCTCCTCGTTGCGGTGCGGCTGGCCGTCGGCGAGCGCGAGCCCGATCGAGGCGGTGAGGAAGATCTCGCGGTCGTTGAACGTGATCGGCGCGCGCAGCGCCTTGCGCAGCGTCTCGGCGAACGCGATGATGCGGGCCGGCTCCTTCTCGGACAGCAGGATCAGGCCGAACTGGTCGCCGGCGAGCCGCGCCAGCGTGTCCTGCGGCTTGAGCAGGCGGCCGAGCCGGCGCGCCAGCGTCAGCAGGATCGAGTCGCCGACCGCCATGCCGACCGAATCGTTGACCTGCTTGAAGCGGTCGAGATCGATCACCATCACGGTCGGGCGGATCGCCGGATCGGCCTTGGCGAAGCCGAGCACGGCCTCGAGCCGGTCGAGGAACAGCTGGCGGTTGGGCAGGCCGGTGAGATTGTCGTGCACGGCGTCGTGCAGCAGCCGCTCCTCGGCGGTCTTGAACTCGGTCACGTCGGTGAGCGTGCCGACGAGGCGCACCACCTCGCCGTCGGAGCCGACCACCGGACGCGCCTTGAGGGTGAACCACAGATAGTGGCCGTCGGGCGTGCGCAGGCGGAAATCCTGCACCAGCCGGCCGCGCCGCTGCTCGAGCACGCCGTCGAGCGCGGCGCGGAAGCGGTCGCGGTCGAGCGGATGCAGCACCTCGAGCCAGTGCGCCGCCGGGCCTTCGAGCGTGCCGCGCTTGAGGCCGAGCGCCTGCTCGGTCTCCGGGCTGGTGAACACCTTGTCGGCCGAGACGTCCCAGTCCCAGATCATGTCGCCGGCGCCGGTCAGCGCCAGCGCGCGGCGCTCGACGTCGGAGACGATGCCGTGGGTGATGCCGCCCGCGAAGGCGTGCTGCATCACGGTGAAGCCGATCAGCATGACGATCAGCACGAGGCCGCCGAGCAGCGCCGGCGCCGACGATGTCGTTGGTGACCGCGCCCGCCGACCGTCAGGCCGGCGGCGATCACCCAGACGACCAGCAGGAACCAGGTCGGGATCAGCAGCACCGCGCGATCGAAGCCGTGGGTGGCGAGAAAGACGACGAGGGCGAAGCCGGCAATGGCGACGAGCAGCAGCGACAGCCGCGCGATGCCGGAGGCGACGGCCGGATCGAACAGCGCGACCGCCACCAGCGCGCCGAGAAAGACCAGCCAGCCGATGCGTGATGTGGGCGTAGCGCACGTGCCAGCGATTGAGGTTGAGATAGGCGAACAGGAACACCAGCAGCGTGGCGGCGAGGATCGCCTCGCCGGAGGCGCGCCAGATGCGCTCGGCGCCCGCCGACATGTCGAACACCTTGCCCCAGAATCCGAAGTCGACGCCGATATAGACCAGCACCGCCCAGCCGAGCGCGGCGGCGGCCGGGAACATGACGCTGCCCTTGACCACGAACAGGATGGTGAGGAACAGCGCCAGCAGGCCGGCGATGCCGATGACGATGCCGTGGTAGAGCGTGAAGCTGTTGACCTTGTCCTTGTAGGCGTCGGGCTCCCACAGATAGATCTGCGGCAGCTTGTTGGTGCGCAGCTCCGCCACGATAGGTGATGACGGTGCCGGGATCGAGCGTGATGCGGAAGATGTCGGCGGTGGCGCTGTCCTGGCGGTCGGGCCGGTCGCCCGAGCTCGGCGTGATGTTGACGACGCGCGAGAGGCCGAGGTCGGGCCACAGCAGGCCGGAGCCGACCATCTGGTAGTGCGGCACGACGATCAGGCGGTCGATCTGCTCGTCGCTCGAATTGGCGAGCGCGAACACCGCCCAGTTGTTGCCGGCCTCGCGCGCCCGCACCTCGATGCGGCGGACGATGCCGTCGGCTCCCGGGCGCGGTCGAGACCTGGATGCGGTCGCCGTCGGTCTGGTCTGCCGCTCGACCGCATCGGTGAGGTCGATGGCGGCCACGTCGAGGCGCACATTCACGGCCTCGACGGCGTGCGCGGGCGCACCGATCAGCGACGCGATCACGACCGCCGCCGCGAGGGCGGCGCGCAGAACTCGCAAGAGACGACCTCCGTACCCCCACGCCGCGCGCCGAGCCGCGCCGGGAGGGCGGCCGAATTGCGCGCGCAATGGCAATCTATTCACCTTTGTGCCGATTTCGCGACATCCCGGAGTGACCGAGGGATGAGACGTTCGCATGCTGGCGGCCGCCCCCGTTTGAGTAGCCGGACGGCGGCGTAAGTGCAAGAAATTCAATGGTTAACACCCCCGTTTAGACGCCCCCGCAAGGACGTAGAGACCGCCGGCCCAGACCAGATCCGGAACGGGCTTCCGCCAGAAATTGTGGTGTCCGCCGCTGAAACGCGTGAGTTCAACCGGCCATCGGAATCGGGCCGCTGGGTCTTTGTTTTTAGTGGCCTGCCTGTCCCCTGCATGCGTCGCAAAGAGCGGCGAACGTCGGGGAGAGGACGCTAGATCGCCAGCACGATCTTGCCGATATGCTGGCTCGATTCCATGCGGGCGTGGGCGGCGGCCGCCTCGGCGAGCGCGAAACGTCCTGTCCATCACGGGCCGTACCTTGCCGGCCGCGATCAGCGGCCACACCTTCTCCTCGATCGCGCGCGCGATCGCGGCCTTGTCGGGATCGGCGCGCGAACGCAGCGTCGAGCCGGTGTGGTGCAGGCGCTTGAGCATGATGCGGCGGAAATCGACGGTCGCCTTGGGCGAGTCCCTGAAACGCGATCTGCACGATGCGGCCCTCGACCGCGGCCGCCTCGTAATTGCGCTCGATATAGTCGCCGCCGACCATGTCGAGGATGACATCGGCGCCCTTGCCGCCGGTCGCCGGCTTGGTGGCGGCGACGAAGTCCTCGGTCTTGTAGTTGATGGCGACGTCGGCGCCGAGCTTGCGGCAGGCCTCGCATTTCTCCGCCGAGCCGGCGGTGACGATGACGCGCGCGCCGAACGCCTTGGCGAGCTGGATCGCGGCGGTGCCGATGCCGGACGATGCCGCCGTGCACCAGCAGGGTCTCGCCGGCCTTGAGGCCGCCGCGCTCGAACACGTTGTGCCAGACCGTGAAGAACGTCTCCGGGATCGCGGCCGGCTTCCGGCCATCGACAGCCCGGCCGGGATCGGCAGCGCGTGGCTCTCGTGCGCGACGCAGTACTCGGCGTAGCCGCCGCCGACCACGAGCGCGGTCACTGGGTCGCCGACCTTCCAGCGCGTCGACGCCGGCGCCGCACGCCGCGACGGTGCCGGCGATCTCGAGGCCCGGAATGTCGGGGGCGCCCTTGCGGCGGCGGATAGAGCCCGTGCCGCTGCATCACGTCCGGCCGGTTGACGCCGGCGGCCGCGACCTTGACCAGAATCTCGCCCGCGCCGGGCGTCGGCACCGGCCGCTGCTCGGGCACCAGCACCTCCGGTCCGCCCGGCGCGCGGATGGCGATCGCGGTCATGGTGGCGGGCAGGGTCATGGCAGTTCGTCCTCGTCGATACCGAGGCTGCTCGTTAGAGCATTTTCCGGACAAGTGGACACCGGCTTACCGCTGGACAATGCGAACAGCCAGCGAAACCGGTTCGCCCGCGCACGGTGTGACAACCGGCCGGGGCGCTCGCTATGTTCGAGCCGGCGCGGAGGCGGCACGATGGCAGCAATCGACGACGACGACCGGCCGAAGAAGAAGATCGTCCACGAGATCGGGCAGGACTCTGGCGCTGCTCTCGGTCGAGGAGCTCGACGAGCGCATCGCGCTGCTGAAGGACGAGATCGCGCGGCTCGAGCAGGCGATGGCGAAGAAGCGCGCCTCGCGCACGGTGGCGGACCAGTTCTTCAAGAAATAGCGCATGCGGTGCGGCAGAGCGACGGTCTTGGCGCCGCGGCGCGGCGATGCTTCGGCCGCCCGTCGAATAAAATAGGTGCGATTATACCTCCGCCCTTAACCAGTGGTTAAGCTTTCCCGTTTATTACTGACAGCGTCCAACTTCTGGACACCGAGTGGCTCCTGTCCACTCTGTTTGACGCCTCCCTGTTATCACTTCGAGCCGCCGGCAACGGCGGCTCTTTTTTTGCCATGCCGAATGAGGCCCGTTCCGCGTCGACCCGCATGCTCCGAGGCGCATATCGTCGGCAGGTCATGCCGGAAACGTCGTTGCGACCGTTGTCCCATTGGGCTCGGGGCTGGAAACTATGTCTTAAGCTTTTCCTGACCGCCTGCTGGACACGGCCGCAGGCGCCGGGCGCATATTGGTCTGGTCGTGCGAGGCGTACAGCATGTCCGACAAGTTGGTTGGCGAAGCAGGCCCGGTGTCGTTCGGCGAGAAGCTCGCGGCGTCGCAGGCCTTTTCCGCGCTGTTCCGCGACGG
The DNA here is from genome assembly GCA_963791155.1 of uncultured Pseudomonadota bacterium. Classification (GTDB taxonomy): domain Bacteria; phylum Pseudomonadota; class Alphaproteobacteria; order Rhizobiales; family Xanthobacteraceae; genus JAVDCA01. Next base: position 429,534 of record CAWBRI010000018.1, on the reverse strand, counting down.
CATGAAGCTGGTCGAGGAGACCGCGGCCTATCTCGACGGTCCCGGCCGCCAGGAATCCAAGAAGCTCGAGCGCGCGGCGGCGCTCAGCTACGCGACCGAAAGCATGCGGCTGACCACGCGGCTGATGCAGCTCGCCTCCTGGCTGCTGCTGCATCGCGCCGTGAACGAAGGCGAGATGTCGCTCGCCCAGGCCAACAAGGAAAAGACCAAGGTCAAGCTCGCGGCCTGGCGAGCCGAGCGACGCAGAACGCCGTCAAGGCTGCTGCCGGAGCAGCTTGCGCGATCTGATCGAGCGCTCGAGCAAGCTGCAGGAGCAGGTGCGCCGGCTCGATGCCACCATCCATGCGCCGGTGCCGAGGAGCGGCCGGCCGGCAATCCGCTCGAGCGCCAGCTCGGCCTGCTGCGGCCGCCTTCGAGCGCGACGAGACGTCATGACGTGACATAGCGCAAAGCAGGTCCATGCGAGCGGTGCGACACGCAGCCGCAAAGCAAAAAGCCCCCGCATTGCGGGGGCTTTGTCGTCAGAGCCGTGCGCCCGGCTTACTTCTTGGCGAGGCCCAGCCCGGAGAACTTCTTCTGGAAGCGCGACAGGCGGCCGCCGCGGTCGAGCAGCTGCTGCGGGCCGCCGGTCCAGGCCGGATGCGACTTCGGGTCGATGTCGAGGTGCAGCGTGTCGCCCGCCTTGCCCCAGGTGGTGCGGGTGTTGAACTCGGTGCCGTCGGTCATGATGACCTTGACGGTGTGATAGTCGGGGTGAATGTCGGGCTTCATGGCTCAGAATTCCTGCGCCGTGGCGCAGACGGCGGTTGTCGGACCTGTTCGGAAAGTTGCGGGTCTATACCCCAGGCTCGCCAGGGAGACAAGGCACGGGGGCGCTGGCACGGGGGCTGACGCACGGTTGCGTGCGGCTTGCCTGCCGCCGACGCGGGGCAATTGTTTTAGCGCGCCCTGGCAGGGCATTGTCCGGCCACGCCGGATCGAGCCCATCGCCTGGCGGCGGAGCAGCCAATGATCGATGAATGACGCGTCGCAGTGAGTGCGGGAACAGCGCCGCCGTGCCGCGCCGGCCGATCGCGGCGCGCCGAGAACGGCGCGCGCCGCGGCAAGCTCAGGCCGCTGCTCGGCCTGATGCCGTTCGTTGCGCGCTACCGCGGCCGCGTGGCCGGCCGCCCTGGCTGGCCCTCCTGGTCGCGTCGCTGGCGACGCTGGCGGTGCCGATCGCGGTGCGGCGCATGATCGATTTCGGCTTCTCGGCCGAGCGGGTCGGGCTGATCGACCAGTATTTCGCGGTGATGATCGCGGTCGTGGCCGTGCTCGCCGGCGCCAGCGCGCTGCGCTACTACCTCGTCACCACGCTCGGCGAGCGCGTGGTCGCCGATCTGCGCGCGCGCGGTGTTCGACCGCATCACGCAGCTGTCGGCGGCTTTCTTCGACACCGCGAAGATCGGCGAGCTGATGTCGCGGCTCACCGCCGACACCACCCAGATCAAGTCCGCGGTCGGCGCCTCGGTCTCGATCGCGCTGCGCAATCTCGTGCTGTTCTTCGGCTCCGCCGCCATGATGGTGGTGACGAGCCCGCGGCTGTCCGGTTTCGTGCTCGCCGCGATCCCGGTGATCGTGCTGCCGCTGGTCGCCTTCGGGCGCGCTGGTGCGCCGGCGCTCGCGCACGGCGCAGGACACGCTCGCCGATGCCTCCGCCTATGCGTCCGAGCTGATCGGCGCGATGCGCACGCTGCAGGCCTTCACCAACGAGAAGCTGGCCGGTGCGCGCTTTGGCAGCGCGGTCGAGCGCGCCTACGCGGCGGCGCTCCATTCGACGCGGGCGCGCGCCGTCCTGACCGCGATCGTCATCTTTCTCGTCTTCGCCAGCGTCGTCGTCATCCTGTGGGTCGGCGCGCAGGACGTGCTGGCGCGGCCGCATGACGGCCGGCACGCTCGAGCCAGTTCGTGCTCTACGCGGTGTTCGCGGCCGGCGCGCTCGGGCAAGCTGAGCGAGGTGTGGGGCGAGATCTCGCAGGCGGCCGGCGCGGCCGAGCGGCTGGCCGAGCTGCTCGCGATCGAGCCGGCCATCAAGCCGCCCGCGCGTCCGGTCCCGCTGCCGGCGCCGCCGCGCGGCGAGGTCGCGTTCGACGACGGTGCGCTTCGCCTATCCGACGCGCCCGGAGGCGCCGGTGCTCGACGGCGTTTCGTTCGCGCGTGCGCGCCGGCGAGAAGGTCGCGATCGTCGGCCCGTCGGGCGCCGGCAAGAGCACGATCTTCCACCTGCTGCTGCGCTTCTACGACCCGGTCGTCGGGCGCGATCACGTTCGACGGCGTGCGGCTCGACGACGCCGACCCGCGCGAGCTGCGCTCCCGCATCGCGCTGGTGCCGCAGGACGTCGCGATCTTCGCCGCGAGCATCGCCGACAACATCCGCTTCGGCCGCCCGGACGCGAGCGACGCCGAGGTCGCGCGCGCCGCCGAGCTCGCCGCCGCTACCGAGTTCATCCGCCGCCTGCCGCAGGGATTCGACACGCAGATCGGCGAGCGCGGCGTCACGCTGTCGGGCGGCCAGCGCCAGCGCATCGCGATCGCCCGCGCCATCCTGCGCGACGCGCCGCTGCTGCTGCTCGACGAGGCGACCTCCTCGCTCGACGCCGAAAGCGAGACCCTGGTGCAGGCGGCGCTCGAGCGGCTGATGCAGGGGCGCACCACGCTCGTCATCGCGCACCGGCTCGCGACCGTGCTGTCCTGCGACCGCATCCTGGTCATGGACCAGGGCCGCATCGTCGAGGAGGGCACGCACGACAGTCTCGCCGCCGCGGGCGGCCTCTACGCGCGGCTCGCCAAGCTGCAGTTCGGGGCGTGATCGGCCTTCACGTCTTCTCTGTGGGCGCGCGCCCGCCAGCTCATCCGGTGGAGCGACGCGCCGGACATCGGGTTCACGTCGGCGCCCGTGACGACGAAGCCGTGCTTCTCGTAAAACCGGATGGCGCGCGCATTGTCCTGGTTGACGTGCAGATCGAGGCCGTCCGGCGCGATGCGCTTGGCTTCGTCGATGAGCGCGGCGGCGAGCCCGGAACCCCATTCCTCCGGCGCGACCACGATCTGGTCGAGATAGCCGTTCGAACGGATCGACGGTGACGAAGCCCGTCATCTCGCCGCTTCCGTCGTCGCGTTCGGCGACCATGATGGTGGCGATCGGGACCAGTTCGCTGCGCCAGCGCTCGCGCCACCAGTCGAGCCGGGCCGAAAAGTCGAGCTGCGGATACGCGATCTGCCAGGTGCGCCGCCACAAGCTCGATCGCCGCCGCCTCGTCGGTCGCGGCGTAGCGGCGCAGCGTGAAGGACGCGCCGCTCACCGCTCCGTCAGCTTCAGCTCGATGCGGCGGTTGCGGCGATAGGCGTCTTCGGTCTTGTCGGTGTCGAGCGGCTGGAACTCGCCGAAGCCGGCGGCGACGAGACGCTGCGGCGAGATGCCCTTGCTGGATGAGATACTGCACCACCGAGATCGCGCGCGCCGCCGACAGCGCCCAGTTCGAGGGAAACTGCGCGCTCGCGATCGGGCGCACGTCGGTGTGGCCGTCGACGCGCAGCACCCAGGCGATGTCGGTCGGAATCTGCTTTTCGAGATCGCCGAGCGCACTCGCGAGCTTGTCGATCTCGCCGCGGCCTTCCGGCCGCAGCACCGCCTGCCCGGCATCGAAGAACACCTCCGACTGGAACACGAAGCGGTCGCCGACCACGCGGATGTCGGGGCGGTTGCCGAGGATCTCGCGCAGCCGGCCGAAGAAGTCCGAACGGTAGCGCGACAGCTCCTGCACCCGCTGCGCCAGCGCGACATTGAGGCGCTGGCCGAGATCGGCGATCTTGGCCTGCGATTCCTTGTCCGCTTCTCCTGACGTCGAGCGCGTCTTCGAGCGCCGCCAGCTGGCGGCGCAACGCGGCGATCTGCTGGTTGAGAATCTCGACCTGCGCCAGCGCGCGGGCGCTCACGCGCTTCTCGGCATCGAGCGTCGTCGTGAGCTCGCCGACCTTGCGACTGCGCGCTTCGGCGCCGCCGCCGGGCGGCGCCGGCGCGCTCTTGAGGCGGTCGCGCTCGCTCTCGGCGTCGGAGAGGCTCGCACGCATGCGCGCGATCTCGTCCTCGAGCGAAACCTTGCCGGTCTTTTCCATCGCCAATTGGTCGTTGAGCGTGGCGATCTGGGCATTGAGCCGCGTCAGCGCGGTGTCCTTGCCGGCAACCTCCTGCGACAGGAAGAACTGCACGACCACGAACACGGTCAGCAGGAAGATGATGCCGAGGACCAGCGTCGACAGCGCGTCGACGAATCCGGGCCAGTAGTTGATGCCGCTGTCGCGGCGGATGCGGCCGTGCGCCATGCGTCACATCTTCTGCGATTCGTGCACGAGAATTTCCAGCAGCTTGCGGATGTCGCGATGCTGCTCGGCCTGGGCGTCGACCCAGTCGCGGATCATCTGCTGCTCGGTAGCGCATGTGGTGGACGAGGCCCTGGATCGACTCGGCGAGGTTGACCATGGCGGTGGTCGCCGGCTTGCTCGAGCCGCCCTCGGCCATGGTCTCGCGCAGTCGTTCGATCGCGGCGCGCAGCTCGCCGCCGATCGCGCGGCGACGCGCGCCGGGACCGGCATCGACGCCGAGGTCGCGCACCGTGGTGGCGAGCCAGTCCTCGAGGTCGGTGTAGAAGCGGTTCTGCGCCTGGCCGGTCTGCAGGTCGAGAAAGCCGAGGACGAGCGATCCGGCAAGGCCGAACAGCGAGGACGAGAACGAAATGCCCATGCCGCCGAGCGGGGCCGCGAGGCCTTCCTTGAGGGAATCGAACATCTGGCCGGCGTCGCCGCCGACCTTGAGGCCCTCGATCACCTCGCGGACCGAGCTGACCGTCTCGATCAGCCCCCAGAACGTGCCGAGCAGGCCGAGGAAGACCAGCAGACCGGTCATGTAGCGCGACAGGTCGCGCGCCTCGTCGAGGCGGTTCGCGATCGAATCCATGATGCCGCGCATGGTCTGCGGCGACATCGCCATGCGGCCGATGCGGTCGCGCAGGATCGTGGCCATCGGCGCGAGCAGCACCGGCGAGCGTTCGACCGCGAGGCCGGGATCGGCGAGGCGGAAGCTGTTGACCCAGGCGACCTCGGGAAACAGTCGGATCACCTGGCGGAAAGCGAACATGATGCCGATCGAGCAGCACGAACACGATCAGGGCGTTCAATCCCGGATTGGCGAGAAACGCGGCCCAGATCTGCTTGTAGAGGATGACGACGAGCAGCGCGCCGAGCGTCAGGAACACCAACATCCGGACGAGAAAAATCCGGGGCGAGCTCACCTTGAAAGGGTCGATGTCGTGGTCCTGCTGCGCCATGGTGGTTCCGCGATCGACGGGGGCGGTTTCCGCGTCAGATGAAATCGGAATTCGCTCTCGCTGTCTGGGTTGACGGGTTTTCAATGTAGGCGGCCATCCGGCATCCGCCCTGGCCCCACTCCGGGTTGCCCGGCAATGCGCCGTAACGCTCACCCAAATATGGCATAGCCGGGGCGAAAGGAAACCCGACACTGTGGCATTTCTCCAGTCGGCTTCTGCGTTCAATCCTTGGCGGCCTGCTTGATGAGCGCGAGGAGCTCGCGCTGCATGGTGTCGTTGCCGGCCAAGATCTCGCGCTTTGCCGAAAATGTCGTCGCGGCCGTCGAGGTCGGTTACGAAACCGCCGGCCTCGCGCACCATGATGATCCCCGCCGCCATGTCCCAGGGCGAAAGATTGCGCTCCCAGTAGCCGTCGAATCGTCCGGCCGCGACCCAGGCGAGATCGAGCGCGGCGGCGCCGAAGCGGCGCAGTCCCGCGACCTTCTCCTGCACGGCGGCGAATTCCTTGCGGAAGAGCGCGAGATCGCCGCGGCCGAGATGCGGCAGACCGCAGGCGATCGACCGCATCGGCAAGCCGCTTGCGCGCCGCGACGCGCAGCCGCTGGTCGTTGAGAAAGGCGCCCTTGCCGCGCTCGGCGATGAACAGCTCCTCGTTGGCCGGATTGTAGATCGACGCCGGCGACGATCGTGCCTTCGCGCTCGAGCGCGATCGAGATGGCGAATTGCGGAATGCCGTGCAGAAAATTGGTGGTGCCGTCGAGCGGATCGACGATCCAGCAATGGGTCTTATCCGCGCCTTCCTGGCGCCCGCCTTCCTCGCCGAGAAATCCATAGCCGGGGCGCGCCTTGGCGAGTTCGGCGCGCAGGATCTCCTCGGCGCGCCGATCGGCCGCGGTGACGAAATTGGCCGGGCCCTTGAGCGAGACCTGCAGATGCTCGACCTCGCCGAAGTCGCGCTTGAGACTGCGCGCGGCCTTGCGGGCGGCGGCGATCATGACGTTGAGGAGGGCGGAGCGGAGCATCGAGAAGTCGCGGTCCCCGGTGAGGTCGTGCGGGCTGCTTACACGGGTCGGGAGGCGGGCGCCACCCCATGCCGAAGTTCGACCACTGCGCGCGCTCCCTCTCGGACCATCGATCGTCCGAGCGACCCTCACCCGACGCGCTTTACCTCTCCCTTGCCCGAGTGGTGAAGCGCATGCCTCACGAGCGCGTCTGGGCGATGAAATCGAGCCAGGGCTTGGCCGCCTTGTCGGCGGCCGCGCGCGTCTCGGGCGATTGTTTCTGGATGAATTCGTCGAGGGAGGGGTCGCTCGCTGCCGCCGGCCTTGGCGATCAGGTGCCATTTGATCGGCCTCCACCGGATCGGCTGCGGCCCCGCCGCGGCCGGCGCGCCAGAATCGCGCGCGAGCCGGTTCTGCGCGATCGGACTGCCCCGCATCGCGGCCTTGCGAAAGAGCGCGATCGCACGCTGCTCGTCCTTGGGCGTGCCGGTGCCGTTGAACAGCGCGATGGCGTATTCGACCTCCGCGTCGAGCGAATCCGCGAGTGCGGCCGCCGCCATGAGGCGCGTCGCCTCGCGGTCGTCCTTCGGCACGCCGCGCCCGTCCTTGTAGAGCGTGGCGAGCGCATATTGGGCTTCCGGGCTTGCCGGCCTGCGCCGCTGCCCGGAACAGCTCGGCCGCGCGCGCGTAGTCCTGCGGGAACTGCTGGCCCTCGATATAGAGCAGGCCGAGATCATAGGACGCGGCGGCGTGGCCGAGCTTGGCCGCCGCCGCGAGCAGGCGGGCGGCCTCGGCACGGTCGCGCGGGCCGCCGCGGCCGCCGATGCGGAACATGGCGAGCGCGAACATGGCCTCGCGGTCGCCGCGTTCGGCCGCGAGCGAGTACCATTTGGCCGCCTCGACATCGTTGTTGGGCACGCCGAGCCCGTTGGCATAAAGCTCGCCCAGCAGCGTCATCGCCTTCGGGTCGCCGGTCTGGTCGACCGCTTGGTCGCCTCGTGGAAGGCGGTCAGGAAATAGCCGCGTTGAAAGGCCCCGAAGGCGAGATCGGGCCCGCGTCCGGGGCCCGCGGCCGCGGGTTTGGTCGCCGGCGGCGTTCCCGCCGGCTTCGCACGGCGCGGATTCGCGGGTTTGCGGGCAGGTGCCTGGACGGCGGGCGTGGGCTTTGCGGGGGCTGCCGGCGGCACGATCGGTAGTCGGTGCCTGCGCGACCGCGGGAACGGCGACGACGCTCAAGATCGCGAACGCAACGGGCCAGTGCCGGGCTCTCATGCGAGAGTCTCCGCTTTGAGACGGGCCGCCGCATCCGCAACCGCCGCCGCCGGCCCGCGCGAATCGGAGAAAACGAATTCGCCGACCGCGACGAACTCTGCGGCCGCAAGCTCGGTGACCTCGTCGAACGTCGCCGCATAGGCGACGCAGGGAACCTCAAACACTTCGGTCCACCACGCAACCCGCTCATGAACGGCTTCGAAGGCGGGTCTTTTTCCGACCGGGTCGGGCTCGCCGAACATCACATAGTCGGCGCCCGACCTCGGCGGCCAGCATGGCGTCATGGCGGCTGGCAAGCCCGCCGACGCCGGCAATGCGTTCGGGCTTGAGGCCGCCGATGAACTCCTTGACGCCGTCACTGCCCGTGAGATGGGCGCCGTCCGCGCCCGAGCGCGAGACGAGTTCGGGGTGCCCGTCCAGCAAGAGGGCGGCGCCGCGCTCCTGCACCGCAGGCGCAATCGCCTTGATGCGGTTGATCAGGGTGCGCTCGTCGGCCGGCGCCAGGCGAAGCAGCACGGCGGCAATGTCGGCAGCCCCGAGGGCGGCCGCAAGTTGACCGACGAATGCCGCGGGCTCCGCCACCACCGGCGTCACGAGATAGAGCCGGGGGGCGGGACGCCTCGATGGGGTGGGGTGCGGTCGGGAAGCCATGGCGTCGGATGCATCTGTATTCGGACCAAAAGGGGGCGATGAATGACACGGCCATGTCAATGGGCCGGAGTGACGCCGGTCGAATTCGCGTGCCTGCGACGAGCCCAAATATTGGGCTGATTTGCCGTCGCAACAGGCAGGATACGCGCATGTGGTGCAAAAGCTTGAGCTTTTGGCTGGCATGGCAATTGCTTCGTATCGGATGAGTTGGCGGCTAGGGTTCCGGCTCCGCAGATGGAGTGGCTGGTCCGAGAGCTGCCGCCCGGGGCGCGCAGCATCCCGGGTGCACGGCGGGACAAAAGCCCGGGAGACCTCGGTCGCCAGGATTGGCGCGATGGTCTCGCCAATCCTCGACCCGATCACATCGGATGAACAACGAGGGTTGCGCCATGAAACCATTCGCATCGCGCTGATGACCGGTATTTTCGCTGCGGCGCTCCTCGCCGCGGGCTGCGGCTCGCCCGCCGGGGCGGCGCCGAAGAAGGAATTCAACATCGCCTGGACGATCTATGTCGGCTGGATGCCGTGGCCCTATGCGGCCGACGCCGGCATCGTGAAGAAGTGGGCCGACAAATACGGCATCACGATCAACGTCACGCAGATCAACGACTACGTCGAATCGATCAACCAGTACACCGCCGGCAAGTTCGACGGCGTCACCGTCACCAACATGGACGCGCTGACCATCCCGGCCGCCGGCGGCGTCGACACCAGCGCCATCATCATGGGCGACTTCTCCAACGGCAATGACGGCATCGTGCTCAAGAAGCGGCAAGACGCTCGCCGACATCAAGGGCCAGCAAGATCAACATCGTCGAGCTGTCGGTGTCGCACTATCTGCTGGCGCGCGGGCTGGCGACCGTCAAGCTCAAGGAGAAGGACATCAAGACCGTCAACACCTCGGACGCCGACATCGTCGCCGCCTTCAAGTCGGCGGATTCGACCGCGGTCGTCACCTGGAATCCGCAGCTCATGGAGGTGAAGGCCGAGCCCGGAGCGACGGAGGTCTTCGAACTCCAGCAAGATCCCCGGCGAGATCGAGGACCTGATGGTGGTCAACACCGAGACGCTGAAGGACAATCCCGACCTCGGCAAGGCGCTGGTCGGCATCTGGTACGAGACGATGGCGCTGATGCAGGACCCCGGCGCCAAGGGCAAGGCGGCGCGCGAGGCGATGGCCAAGCTCTCCGGCACCGACCTCGCCGGCTTCGAGGCGCAGCTCAAGACGACGCGGATGTTCTACACGCCGAAGGATGCGCTCGGCTTCACGAGCGGGGCCGAACTGCCGAAGATCATGGACCTCGTGCGCACCTTCTGCTTCGAGCACAACCTGCTCGGCGAGAAGGTGCAAATCGAAGACGCGATCGGCATCGAGATGCCGGCGGCAAGTCCTCGGCGCCAAGAAGAACGTGAAGCTGCGCTTCGACCCGACCTACATGAAGATGGCCGCCGACGGCAAGCTCTGACCGGCGACGGGGCGCAGCGGAGGGCTTAAGTCATTCGCCGGGTGATGAACATCGTCCCGCAGCGCGGAAGCGCGGATCCTGCTCGCGCTTCGTCCCGTTCGTGCTGATCGCGATCCTCTACGTGGTCGGCTCGGCGGAGCGGCGCGCCGCCAATCCGGACGACAAGCTGCTGCCGCCGGTCGCCGAGATGGCGGAGGCGGCGCATCGGCTCGCCTTCGAGCCCGACCGGCGCACCGGCGACTTCGTGCTGTGGACCGACACGGCGGCGAGCCTGCAGCGCCTCGCCATCGGGCTCGGCATCGCGACCGCCATCGGCCTGTCGCTCGGGCTTGCGCTCGGCGTCCTGCCGGTCGTCGGCGCCACCTTCGGGCCGCTGGTCGCGGTGCTCTCGATGATCCCGCCGATGGCGATCCTGCCGATCCTGTTCATCGTCTTCGGCCTCGGCGAGCTGTCCAAGGTGGTGCTGATCGTCTTCGGCGTCGCGCCGTTCCTGATCCGCGACCTCGCCTTGGCGGTCGCGAGCTTGCCGAGCGAGCAGATGATCAAGGCGCAGACGCTCGGCGCCTCGACCTGGCAGGTCGCGATCCGCGTCGTGCTGCCGCAGATCATGCCGCGGCTGATCGAGGCGGTGCGCCTGTCGCTCGGGCCGGCCTTCCTGTTCCTGATCTCGGCCGAGGCGATCGCCGTCCGATGTCGGGCTCGGCTACCGCATCTTCCTGGTGCGCCGCTATCTCGCCGATGGACGTGATCCTGCCCTACGTCGCCTGGATCACGCTGCTCGCCTATCTGATGGACTTCGCGCTCGCCGTGCTCGCGCGCGCGCCTTCCCCTGGGCCTATGTCGAGGAGCGGCCCTGATGAGCGCGATCTCGGTCCGCGACGTCTGGGTCGAGTACGGCGACCAGATCGTGCTCGAGCGCATCAATCTCGAGATCGCGGCCGGGTCCTTCGTGTCGGTCGTCGGGCCGTCGGGCGCCGGCAAGAGCACCTTCCTGCGCCTGATCCTCGGCCAGGAGCGCGCCGACCCGCGGCACGATCCTGCTCGACGGCGTGCCGCTGCCGGCCGAGCCCGGTCCCGACCGCGGCGTCGTGTTCCAGCGCTATTCGGTGTTTCCGCATCTGACCGTGCTCGGCAATGTGCTGGTCGCCTTCGAGTTCGCGGCGAGCCCAGTCCTGGCGCGGCTGACCGGCGCGGCGCGGCGCGCGGCGATCGCGCAAGAGCGAGGCGCTGCTCGACGCGGTCGGCCTCGCGCCGCACCGCGACAAATATCCGAGCGCGCTCTCCGGCGGCATGCAGCAGCGCCTCGCCATCGCGCAGGCGCTCGCCCGCGCCCGCGCGTCCTGCTTGCTCGACGAGCCGTTCGGCGCGCTCGATCCCGGCACGCGCGCGCAGATGCATGCGCTGATCACGCCGCTCTGGCGCGGACACAAGCATGACCGTGATCATGGTCACGCACGACATCAAGGAGGCCTTCGGGCTCGGCACCCGGCTGATCGCGCTCGACCGCCCGCGGCAGCGACCCGCAGGCGCCCGGCCGCTTCGGCGCCGATCGTCACCTACGATCTCGACCTGACGCGCGACACGCCGGTGCCGGTGCTCGGCTTCAGCAGGCCGCTCGACGCGAGATCCGGCCGCAAGCTTGAGCCCCCAGGGAGCGAACGCCGACAAGAAGGAGACGCAGCATGATGCCGATCGACCGATCCGCCGCTCGCGCAAGGCCGGCCTGGCGCCCGCGCGGCCGCTGGCGCGCCGCCATCATCCCGACTTCGACCGGCTCGCGACCCAGGGCTGGAAGGCGCTCGAGGCGGAGGGCAGGCTCTCCGGAGCAGGCTGGCGCAAGGAGCAGCAATGGGCGCTCGACATGGGCCTGCCCGGCGCCGACTGCCTCACCGACAAGATCGATCCCGACCTTCGCGCGCGGCGAGCTGCCGCATTTCGCCGGCATCAACACCTTCCTCAAGGCGCCCTATGTCGAGAACGTCCGCGACGTCGGCAAATACGACGCCGCCGTGATCGGCATTCCGTTCGATTCCGGCACCACCTACCGGCCGGGCACGCGCTTCGGGCCGCAGGGCATCCGCCGCATCTCGGCGCTCTACACGCCCTACAACTACGAGCTCGGCGTCGACCTGCGCGAGCAGATGACGCTGTGCGACGCCGGCGACGTGTTCACCATTCCGGCCAATCTCGAAAAGAGCTTCGACCAGATCACGCGCGGCGTCGCGCACGTGTTCTCGTCGGGCGCGCTGCCGCTGATGCTCGGCGGCGACCATTCGATCGGCTTTCCGTGCGTGCGCGGCATCGCGCAATGCACCTCGAAGCGGATCGGCATCATCCATTTCGACCGCCACATCGACATCCAGGAGAAGGATCTCGACGAGCGCATGCACACGACGCCCTGGTACTGGGCGACCAACCTGCCGAACGTCTCGGCCACCAACCTGGTCCAGCTCGGCATCGGCGGCTGGCAGGTGCCGCGCGACGGCGTCCAGGAGGCGCGCAAGCGCGGCACCAATGTGCTGACCATCGACGACATCGAGAAGCTCGGCCTCGAGAAGACCGCCGAGATCGCGCTCGAGCTCGCCTGGAAGGACGCCGACGCGGTCTACATCTCCTTCGACGTCGACTCGATCGACTGCGGCTTCGTGCCCGGCACCGGCTGGCCGGAGCCCGGCGGCTTCCTGCCGCGCGAGGCGCTGAAGCTGCTGGGGCTGGTCGCGGCGACAAGGCGTCTGCGGCCTCGAGGTGGTCGAGGTCTCGCCGCCCTACGACACGTCCGACATCACGGCGCTGCTCGGCGTGCGCGTCGTCGTCGAGGCGCTCGGCTCGCTGGTGGCGCACGGCAAGCTCGGCGCGCACAAGACGATCATCGACAAGCCGGTGAGTTATTAGTGCAATCCGTGGCGGACACCGGTTCCCCGGGAAGAACACGCGCCACTGCCAATAAGGGAGGCATTCATGCATCGCGGACACGATCACCACCATCATGACCTCGGCCACGGCGCGGGTGCAATTCACCCATCGGGGCCGGCCCCGGCTTTCGGCCCCGGCCACAATCATGCGCACGGGCCGCATCCGGTGGCGCAATGGCAAAAGCCGCATCTCGACGTGGCTCACGCGAACGATGCGGGCGACGGCGAGCCGGTCGAGTCCGATCTCGACCTCGTCGAAACCGCCTTCGTGGAGGCGTTCACGAGCGCGTCGGATCCGACGAGCTTCCTGCGCCTCGCGCAGGTGCCGTTCGAACTCCACCGCGGCCGACGGCGCGCGGCTCGCGCTGCTGCGGGTCGAGGTCGACGCCGTCACCGATGTCGGCAGCGTGATGCCGCATCTCGGCGGCAAGACCTTCCGCTACGATCCGCTTCCCGCCGCCCTGGTCGCACGGCGACGCCGGCTGCGCTTCGTCTATGGCGACGGCTCGGCGCTACGCGCCTTGACCTTCGCGCAGGTGCGGGCGCTGATGCAGGCTTAGCAGGCGGCGTTACGCCGCCTTCTGGTCCTTCTCCAGCTCCGCCTTCCATTCGCCCGCGCGTCGCGAGCCCGTTCATGCGGGCGCGGTGCGCAAAGGCGCGCTGGGCGGCGGCGACGTTTTCGGCTTTGCCGGCCCAGGCCTTCTGCGGCGCCGCCTGCAGGGCGCGCCCATACGAGAAGGTGAGCCGCCAGGGCGTGCCGCCGATGCGGTTCATGGCGTCGAGATGGGCGGTCGCCTCCGCGTCCGACTGGCCGCCCGACAGGAACGCGATGCCGGGAACCGAGGCGGGCACGCAGGCCCTGAGCACTTTCACGGTTTTCTCGGCGACTTCCTCGACGGAGGCGCGCTTGGCGGATTTCTTGCCGGAAATCACCATGTTGGGCTTGAGCACGGTCCCTTCCAGGGGCACGCGCGCCTCGTAGAGCTCGTTATAGACCGTGCGCAGCACCCATTCGGTGATGCCGTAGCAGGTGTCAATGTCGTGGCCGCCGTCCATCAGGACCTCGGGCTCGACAATCGGCACGATCTGCTCTTCTTGGCACAGCGCCGCGTAGCGGGCGAGCGCGTGCGCATTGGCCTTGACGCAGGTCCAGGTCGGAATGCCGGCGCCGATGTCGATGACGGCGCGCCACTTGGCGAACTTCGCGCCGAGCCCGCGATATTCGGCGAGCCGCTCGCGCAGGCCGTCGAGACCTTCGGTGATGACCTCGCCCGGGCAGTAGGGCAGGGGCTTGATGCCCCGGTCGACCTTGATGCCGGGAAGCGCGCCGGCCTTCTCGATCACCTTGACCAGCGGCGTGCCGTCCTTCGCGTTCTGCCGGATGGTCTCGTCGTAGAGGATGACGCCCGAGATGTGGCTGCGCATCGCATCGGTGGAGCGAAACAGCAGCTCGCGATAGTCGCGCCGGCTGTCGGCGGTCGAACTCGGCCCCGATGGCGTCGAAGCGCTTCTTGATGGTGCCGGTGGATTCATCGGCCGCGAGAATGCCGCGCCCGGAGGCAACCATGGCCATAGCCACCTTGTTCAATTCGGCGAGGTTCATCGCACCCTCCTGATGACTGACGTCCGCCGGTAAAACGGCCGGCGGACAATTCGGTTCATTGTACTCTCAAGACCTCGACCCCCGGGAGGGCCTTGCCCTCCATCCATTCGAGGAAGGCGCCGCCCGCGGTCGACACATAGGTGAAGCGGTCCGTTACGCCCGCCTGGTTGAGGGCGGCGACCGTGTCGCCCCCGCCACCGACCGAGACGAGCTTGCCGGCCTGCGTGAGCTCGGCCGCCGCTTCCGCGACCTCGACCGTGCCGGTGTCGAACGGCTCCTTCTCGAAGGCGCCGAACGGTCCGTTCCACACCAGCGTCTTCGATCGCGCCAGCACCGAGACGACGTGCTCGATGCTGCGCGGGCCGATATCGAGAATCATGTCGGTCGCGCCCACATGGTCGACATCGACGACGCGCGAGAGCGCGTTCGCCTCGAATTTCTGCGCCACCACGACGTCGACCGGCAGCACGATCTCGCGCCTGCCGGTTTTCGCCTTGTCGATGATCTCGCGCGCCGTCGCGACGAGATCGGGCTCAAACAGGGATTTGCCGACCTTCCTGCCAAGCGCGGCCAGGAAGGTATTGGCCATCGCGCCGCCGATGATCAGCGTGTCCACCTTTGCCAGCAGATTGCCGAGCAGATCGAGCTTGGTCGATACCTTCGCGCCGCCGACGATGGCGGCGAGCGGGCGCTGCGGGTGCTCCAGCGCTTTCGTCAGCGCGTCGAGCTCGGCCTGCATGGAGCGTCCCGCGTAGGCGGGCAGCGCGTGCGCGAGCCCCTCGGTCGACGCGTGCGCGCGGTGCGCCACCGAGAATGCATCGTTGACCCAGATGTCCGCGAGGCGCGCGAGCCGGGCAATGAAGTCCTTGTCGTTCTTCTCCTCGCCGGGATGGAAGCGGGTGTTCTCGAGGCACAGAACGTCGCCGGGCTTCATCGCGTTGACGGCCCGCTCGGCCGTCTCGCCGACGCAGTCGTCCGCGAATGCGATTGGCCGCCCGATGATGCCGCCGGCCGCCGCGGCGATGCGCTTGAGCGAATCTTTCGGATCGCGGCCCTTCGGGCGGCCGAAATGGGAGAGCAGGATCACGCGCCCGCCCTTGTCGGCAATTTCGTTGATGGTGCGCGCGCAAGCCGTGATGCGGGTCGCATCGCTCACCGTGCCATTGGTCATGGGCACGTTCAGGTCGACGCGCACGAGCACGCGCTTGCCCTTGAGGTCGACCTGATCGAGCGTACGAAACACGGTCATCTCAGTCCCGGCCGAACCGCGTCAGATCAGCTTGCCCATCGCGACGGCCGTATCGGCCATGCGGTTCGAGAAGCCCCACTCGTTGTCGTACCACGACATCACCCGCACCAGCGTTCCGTCCATGACCTTGGTCTGGTCCATGTGGAAGACCGACGAGCGCGGGTCGTGATTGAAGTCGATCGACACATTGGGCTGGTCGGTGAAACCGAGGATGCCCTTGAGCTGCTGCTGGGCGGCGCGCCTGACCGCACCGTTGACCTCGTCTTTCGAGGTCGCGCGCTTGGCGATGAACTTGAAGTCGACGACCGACACGTTCGGCGTCGGCACCCGGATGGCGACGCCGTCGAGCTTGCCGTTGAGCTCGGGCAGCACCAGGCCGACCGCCTTGGCGGCGCCGGTCGAGGTCGGAATCATGGACAGCGCCGCCGCGCGCGCGCGGTAGAGGTCCTTGTGCACCTGGTCGAGCGAGGGCTGGTCGTTGGTGTATGAGTGGATCGTCGTCATGAAGCCCTTGTCGATACCGATCGCGTCGTTGAGCACCTTGGCGACCGGCGCAAGGCAATTGGTGGTGCAGGAGGCGTTGGAGACGACCTTGTGGTCGCGCGTGAGCTTGTCGTGGTTGACGCCGTAGACCACGGTGAGGTCGGCGCCGTCCGCGGGCGCCGACACGAGCACGCGCTTGGCGCCGGCGGTCAGATGAAGCGACGCCTTGTCCTTTGCGGTGAAGATGCCGGTGCATTCGAGCGCGATGTCTACTCCGAGCTCCTTCCACGGCAGCTGCGCCGGGTCCTTGATCGCGGTGACCCTGATCTTGCGGTTGCCGCAACTGATCGAATCGCCGTCGACCGTCACCTCGCCGGGGAAGCGGCCATGCACGAGTCGAAGCGCAGCAGATGGGCGTTGGTCTCGACCGGGCCGAGATCGTTGATGCCGACGACCTCGATATCATTGCGGCCGGACTCGACGATCGCGCGCAGCACATTGCGGCCGATGCGGCCAAACCCGTTGATACCGACACGAATGGACATCTCTACGCTCCTCCTCGCGGCGCTCCGGCCGCGCCGACACTGCCTGATTGGTTAGCGCGAAATCCGGCAAACCCAAACGGGGCTTAGGGGGTGCCGGCTCATGTTTCTTTGATTTTGGTCAATACCGCTTCGGCGACCTTTTCAGCCGTGATGCCGAAATGTCGGTAGAGGTCCTTGGCGGGCGCGCTGGCGCCGAAACTGTTCATGCCGACGAATAGGCCGTCCGCGCCGATGATGGCATCCCAGCCCTGCCGCACCGCGGCCTCGATCGCGACCTTGACCTTGGCGTCGCCGATGATGGCGCGGCGCTGGTCGGCCGGACGCGCCAGGAACAGCTCGACCGACGGCACCGAGACGACGCGCGTCGCGACCCCGCGCTGCTCGAGCAAGGCCTGCGCCGCCAGCGCGATCTCGACCTCGGAACCGGTGGCGAAGAGCGTTGCCTGCGCGGCGCCTTCGGCGCCGGCGAGCTCGTAGGCGCCTTCGGCGCAGCGGTTCGCGACCGGCGTCCCGGCGCAGCGGGCGGCAGGTTCTGGCGCGTCAGCGCGAGCACGGTCGGGCCGTCGCTGCGCTCGAGCGCGAGCTGCCAGCACTCCACGGTTTCCATGGCGTCGGCCGGGCGGAACACGCGCATGTTCGGGATGGCGCGCAGGGCGGCGAGATGCTCGACCGGCTGGTGGGTCGGGCCATCCTCGCCCAGCCCGATGGAATCGTGGGTCATCACGTAGACCACGGGCAGCCCCATGAGCGCGGCGAGCCGCATCGAGGGACGTGCGTAGTCGGTGAACACCAGGAAGGTCGCACCGGACGCAATGAAGCCGCCGTGCAACGCGATGCCGTTCATGGCGGCCGCCATGCCGTGCTCGCGGATGCCGTAGTGAACGTACCGGCCGCCGTAGCTTCCGGGCGCCACGTCGCTCAGAGTTCTTGGTGCGCGTGTTGTTCGACGGCGTGAGGTCGGCGGAGCCGAGGATGAGCTCAGGGACGGCCTCGGTCAGCACTTCCAGCGCGATCTCGCTCGCCTTGCGGGTCGCGACCGTCGGCGGCTCGACGGCGAGCTTCTTCTTGAGCGCCGCCACTGCCGGCCCCATCGCGGACGGGCGCGCGCCGCTCAGGCGGCGCAAGAACTCGGCGCGGACGTCGGCAGGCTTGGCGGCAAGGCGCTGCTTCCACGCGGCGTGAACCGCACGGCTGCGCTCTCCGGCGGCACGCCAAGCGGCGATCACCTCCGGCGGCACCTCGAAGGCGCCGCCGAGGGCGAGCGCCTGCTTGGCACCGGCCAGCTCCTCGGCGCCGAGCGGCTCGCCATGCGCTTTCGACGTGCCGGCCTTCTTCGGCGCGCCGAAGCCGATGGTGGTCTTGCAGGCGATCAATGTCGGCCGATCGGATTTGCGCGCCGCTTCGATCGCCTGATGGATCGCGTCCGGATCATGCCCGTCGATGCGCGAGGCTGCCCAGCCGGCCGCCTGGAAGCGCTTCACCTGGTCGACCGAGTCGGACAGGGTCAGCGGTCCGTCGATCGAGATGCCGTTGTCGTCGAACAGCACGATCAGCCTGTTGAGCTTGAGATGTCCGGCAAGCGCAATCGCCTCGTGCGAAAGCCCCTCCATCAGGTCGCCGTCGGAGGCGAGCACGAAGGTGTGGTGATCGACCAGGTCATCGCCGAACTGCGCCGCCAGCATGCGTTCCGCCAGCGCCATGCCCACCGCATTGCCGAGCCCCTGGCCGAGCGGCCCGGTGGTGGTCTCGATGCCCGGGGTGTGGCCGTATTCGGGATGGCCGGCCGTGATCGAGCCGAGCTGCCGGAAGCGCTTGATCTGCTCGATGGTCATCGCTTCGTAGCCGAGGAGGTGCAGCACCGCATAGATCAGCATCGAGCCGTGGCCGGCCGAAAGCACGAAGCGGTCGCGGTCCGGCCAGGCCGGATCGGCGGGATCGAATTTCAGGCAGCGCGTGAACAGGACGGTCGCGACGTCGGCCGCCCCCATGGGAAGGCCGGGGTGTCCCGATTTCGCCTGCTCGACCGCATCCATCGCGAGACCCCGGATGGCATTGGCCATGCGGTCATGGAGGCGGTCAGGGACGCGATCATTGACGCCGTCTTGGAGGCGATCTTGGGCGGCACGTGCGGTCATGGGCTGCCTTTAGGGCCTGAACAGGGCATCGCGGCCACACCGGCGGTGGCCGCTGCGGCAGTTTGAAGCGAGGATGCTGTCAATGTGTGCCGGCGGGGTTGCGCGCCCCGGAAGCGCGGCGGGAGCCGGCCCAAGGCGGCGGACTGATACCATGTGGGGCACGCGAGTCAAAGGAAGGGCGGCGCGCGCGGCCTTCCTTCCACATCGAAAATGCGCCGTCTCGGTCGGGATGTCGCGCGGGCGTTGAAAACCTCGTTCGCGGCGTTGACGAAAAGCCGCCCGAGCACGTAAGGTTCTATTTGTAACATCTTGCCACGCAAGCGATTTTTGAATGCCCGGCGCGAACTGGCGGGCCGACAGAGGGGCGGGGCGTGACCGATGCAAGCGTAATCGAGACGGCGACCAAGCGCCTGCAGTCCGCGCTCGATGCGCTCGAGGGCGCGGTCGAGCGACAGCTCGAGCAGGACAAGGGCCATGCGGCACTCGCCACGCAGGTCCATGCTTTCGATTCCGACCGCGCGCGGCTCGCGTCCGAGTTGGACGCCGTGACGGCGCATGCGCGCCAGCTCGAGAGCACCAACCGAGAAGTCGCGCATCAGCTCGATGAAGCGATCGCGACGATCCGTTCGATCATCGATGCGCAGGACCGCTAGGCAGGATCGCCCGACATTGATCAACCACGAGGGCAGGCGCGTGTCATGGGGCAGGTAAGCGTCAACATCAACGGCCGCCAATACCGGATGGCGTGCGAGGACGGGCAGGAGGACCATCTTACCCGGCTTGCCCAGGATCTCGACCAGCGCATCGCGCAGCTGCGCACGGATTTCGGCGAGATCGGCGACATGCGCCTCACCGTCATGGCGGCGCTGATCGTGGGCGACGAACTGAGCGAGCAGGGCCAGCGCATGCGCCGCATCGAGGGCGAATTGACGGCGCTGCAGGATGAACGCTTGGTCGCGGCCGACCGGGCCAAGGCGACCGAGGCGGCGATCGTCGCGGCGTTCAACTCCGCGGCCGACCGCATCGAGAAGCTCGCGAAGCGGCTTGCCCTGGGTCCGAGCCAGAAGGGCGTGGCCCGCGGTTGACGAGCCGACGTGGCGTTTCCAAATGGCGTTTTCTTTTCCGCGCGCATTTCCCTGGACGAAGCGCAAGACGTCAAAAACTCTCCCACCGCAACGCGCTCGCGCGGCTCAGGTCGCTCGGTTTCGCGCCGCGCATGATCTACGACATCGGCGCCTATCGGGGCGGCTGGACGCGGCTCGCGGCCGAGATCTTTCCGCAGGCGCCGGTTCGTGCTGTTCGAGGCGAATGCCGACCACGCCGGCGAGCTCGCGAGCTCGGGACACCGGCATGTCATTGCGGCGCTCGGTGCGCAGGACGGCGACGCCAAGCCGTTCCATGTGCCGCACCGGGGCGACGTCGACCGGCGCCTCGCTCTATATCGAGAAGACCGCGCATTACGCCGACTCGAACCTGCAGGTGCGCGAGATCGAGACCGCTCGGCTCGACACGCTGGTCGCCCGCGAGCGGCTTGCCGCGCCCGACCTGATCAAGATCGACGTGCAGGGCGCCGAGCTCGACGTGCTGGCGGGCGCGACCGAGACCCTGCAGGCCGCGAGCGCACTGATCGTCGAGGTCTCGCTCGTCGACTACAACAAGAGCGCGCCGCTGATGGCGGAAGTGATCGCCGCGATCGACCGGGCGGGCTTCCGCTGCGCCGATCTCTGCGAGGTGCACCGGACCGATCGCGGCTTCGTGCTCCAGCTCGATCTCCTGTTCGTGCGGCCGACGCTGTTCGCGAAGTACTGCGCCGCGGCCGGCGTCGTCCCCTGAGCGCTCATTCTCATCGGGCGAGATTCTTGGTGGTAAGTCCCTGTCGGCCGCACTACATTGAGTCGGGCGGGGCTGCGAGGTGCGTCAGGAGTCATATTCTCGGGGCCTTATCGATCCTTAAGGGAGCTGTCCCTGGCCGGGCCCGTGGGCCCGGTCATATGGCGCCCACCTACTTTCGTAGGGAACCCGGGATCGCTACTCCAACGGCCGAGCGGCTCCGCACTTTTCGCAGTGCCGTCGTCATCGGCGAGCATGGCCGTTAGAAGAACGGCGTCGCTTCTCTCGCCATAGCCGTTCGCAGAACGGCGTCGCTTCGCTCGCCTATGGTCCCCCACCATCCACGTCTTGCTGTGATTCGCGAACGACGTGGATGCCGGCACATGGTTCATGCTTGGGCCGGCCAGAGGCCGGACCCGGGTGCCGGGCATGACGGAATGAAATGTCTCAGCTCGATCCGATCCAATCCCTCAAAGCGCGAAATCCGCCGCGAGGCGCTCGCGCGCCGCGACGCGTTGCCGGCCGGCGAGCGCGCCGCCGCCGCGGCGACGATCGCCGCGCGGCCGCTTCCGGTCGCGGTCCGGCCGGGCGCGATCGTGTCCGGCTTCTCGCCGCTCAAGAGCGAGATCAACCCGCTGCCGCTGATGCGCCGCTTCGCCGAGGCGGGCGCGCAGCTCGCGCTGCCGGTGGTCGTCGGCCGCGGCCAGCCGCTGATCATGCGGGCCTGGAGTTTCGGCGAGCCGCTGGTCTCCGGCGTCTGGGGCATCCGCGAGCCGCGGCCGGACGCGCCGGAGGTCTTCCCCGACATTCTGATCGTGCCGCTGCTCGCCTTCGACCGCCCCGGCCACCGCATCGGCTACGGCGCCGGCTACTACGACATGACCATCGCGCGGCTGCGCGACCATGAAGCCGGTGCTCGGCCGTCGGCATCGCCTTCGCGGCGCAGGAAATCGCCGCAGGTGCCCGCACACCGCGCGCGACGCCCGCCTCGATCTCGTGCTAACGGAGCGCGAGATGATCGATTTCCGGAGAGCCTAGACGCGTGCGCATTCTCTTCATCGGCGACATCGTCGGCCGCAGCGGCCGCGCGATCGTGACCGAGCGGCTGCCGCGGCCTGGTGCGCGACTGGAAGCTCGATCTCGTCGTCGTCAACGGCGAGAACGCGGCCGGCGGCTTCGGCATCACCGAGGCGATCTATCAGGACCTGCGTCGACGCCGGCGCCGACGCGATCACGCTCGGCAATCACGCCTGGGACCAGAAGGAGGCGCTGGTCTTCATCGAGCGCGCGCCGCGCCTGATCCGCCCGCTCAACTATCCGGCCGGGCACGCCGGGGCGCGGCGCCGCGCTGATCGAGGCCAAGAACGGCGCGCACGTGCTGGTCATCAACGCCATGGGCCGCATCTTCATGGACCCGCTCGACGATCCGTTCGCGGCGGTCGAGCGCGAGCTCGCCGCCTGTCCGCTCAAGCGCGGGCGCCGACGCGATCGTCGTCGACATGCACGCCGAGGCGACCAGCGAGAAGCAGGCGATGGCGCATTTCCTCGACGGCCGCGCGAGCCTCGTCGTCGGCACCCATACCCATGTGCCGACCGCCGACCATCGCGTCCTGCCGGGCGGCACCGCCTTCATGTCCGACGTCGGCATGACCGGCGACTACGATTCGGTGATCGGCATGGCCAAGGACGAGCCGATCGGCCGCTTCCTGCGCAAGATCGCGACGTCGAAGTTCGAGGCCGCGCTGGGCCCGGCGACGCTGTGCGGGCTCGCGGTCGAGACCGACGACGCGACCGGCCTTGCGCTGCGCGTCGGCGCGGTCCGCCTGGGCGGCGTCGCTCGAGCAGGCGCGGCCGGCGTTCTGGGACTGAGCGCATGTTCCGGCGATAGCCGGCCCGGACTTGATCCGGGCGGGGCGCGGGTTCGCCCATGAGAACCTGCGCCCGTAAAGCTGCATCTGGATTTTGCCGCCCGGCCGCCCTATCAGAGTGGATTACCGGCGCGCGTCGGCGCGTCAGAGCCTCGTCGAGGGATCGCGACAGAGAAAGCCATGGCCGGACATTCCCAGTTCAAGAACATCATGCACCGCAAGGGCCGGCAGGACGCGGTGAAGTCGAAGCTGTTCGGCAAGCTCGCGCGCGAGATCACGGTCGCGGCCAAGCTCGGGCTTGCCCGACCCGGCCATGAACGCGCGCCTGCGCGCGGCGATCATCGCGGCGCGCGCCGAGAACATGTCGAAGGACAGCATCGAGCGCGCCATCAAGAAGGCGCCAGGGCGGCGACGCCGAGAGCTATGACGAGATCCGCTACGAGGGCTACGGGCCGGGCGGCGTCGCCGTGATCGTCGAGGTGCTGACCGACAACCGCAACCGCACCGCCTCCGACGTGCGCTCCACCTTCACCAAGAACGGCGGCAACCTGGCCGAGACCGGCGCGGTGTCGTTCATGTTCGATCATGTCGGCGTGATCGAATACGACGCCAAGGTCGCCTCGCGCCGACGCCATGCTGGAGGCGCGCCATCGAGGCCGGCGCCGACGACGTGGTGTCGCACGAGGGCGGCCACGAGATCTATGCCAGCCAGGCGAGCTTCCGCGACGTCGCCAAGGCGCTGGAGGCGAAATTCGGCGAGCCGCGCAAGGCGGCGCTGACCTGGAAGCCGCAGAACACGGTGCCGGTCGACGACGAGAAGGGCGAGAAGCTGTTCAAGCTGATCGAGACCCTCAACGAGCACGACGACGTGCAGAACGTCTATGCCAATTTCGAGGTCTCCGACGCGCTGGTCGCCAAGATGGGCGCGTGAGCGCCTCCCGTCGGCGCGCTTCGAAAAAATCGCCGCTGCCGATCGTGGGCGACCGCTTCGTGCCGCTCACGCCGCCTGGATCTTGCGCACGAAGGCCTCGACGCGGGCGCGCACATTGCCGGCCTGAGCCGACACTTCCCGGGCGGCGGCCAGCACTTCGGCGGCCGTCTTGCCGGAGCTCTCGGCCACCTGGCTGACGCCCGCGATGTTGCGCGACATCTCGGCGGTGCCGGTCGCGACGTCCTGGGCGTTGCGCGCGATCGCGTGGGTGGTGGCGTCCTGCTCCTCGACCGCCGCCGCAATCGTCGCGTTGATGCCGTCGATCTGCGCAATGACCTCGCCGACGTCCTGGATCGCGCCGACCGCTTCGCGCGTGAGCTGCTGGATCGATTTGATCTGCGTGGTGACGTCCTCGGTGGCCTTGGCGGTCTGATGGGCGAGCAATTTGACCTCCGAGGCCACGACCGCAAATCCCTTGCCGGCCTCGCCCGCCCGCGCGGCCTCGATGGTGGCATTGAGCGCCAGCAGATTGGTCTGGCCCGCGATGGCGTTGATCAATTCCACCACGTCGCCGATCTTCTGGGCGGCTTCCGACAGGCGCTGGACCGAGGCGCCGGTTTGTTTGGCGCGTTCCACCGCATTCCCGGCGGCCTTGGCGGCCTGGCCGACCTGGCTGCCGATCTCGGTGATCGAGCTTGCAAGCTCGTCGGCCGCGGCGGCGACGGTCTTCACGTTGGACGAGGCGAGCTGCGAGGCCTCGGCGGCGGCCGTCGATTGGCCGGCGGTCTGCTGCGCCGTGGCCGCCATGGTGTTGGCCATGGTCGTCATTTTGGTTCCGGCCGCATCGACCGCATTGAGCATGTCGCTGATCGACGTCTCGAATTTCCGGCACTCGGCCTCCACCATGGTGGCGCGCTTGAGGTCGGCGTCCTTCACGGCGATTTGCTCGGCCGCCATGCGCTGTGCCTCGACGCCGCTCAGCCGCAGCGCCTCGAGACGGTCGGACATCACGCCGAACTCGTCGCGATTGCGGCTGCCCGCGACCGGCTGGTCGTATTGCCGTTGCGCCAGCCGTTCGATCGTCCGCGTCAGTTCGGCGACCGGGGTCGCGATCCGGCGGCGTATGAGCACGAGTCCGCCGGCGCAGAAGGCGACCGATATCGCAAGCGCTGCCGCGATTCCTCGCAGGCGCCACCGGGCGGCGGCATCGACGCGCGCCACATGCTGGAGCATCAGGTCGAAGGATAGCGTTGCGACCTGATAGATCCGTTCGAACGGGCCGGCGCACATCTCGGTCCACGCCGTCGGGGCGACCACGGGTTTGTTGCTGCCGTCAAGCCTGGCGTAGATCGCCTCGCGCTCGACCTTGCCCTTGGCGACGATGTCGCGGACTTCGGCGACAAGTTTGGATAGTTCGGGCACCACGCCAGCGCGGCTGACGACATCGGAGAGCTGCGCCAGCGACGCGTCGGTGCGCCCGCGCCAGTCGGTAATCGCCTCGCGCGCCTGCGGGGTGAACGGCTTGGCGGTGCCGACATACGGCCGGGCGGTGCCGCATTCGCGTCCCGCGGTGTCGCGCGTCGCCCAGGCGAGCTGACGGGTTTCGACATATTCGGCGATCGCCGGATCGGTCATCCGGACCGCGTTGCTCAAATACAGGGAAACCTTGGCGAACTCGTCGAGCACGTCGGTCATCGCCTTGTACCAGGGAGCGAGGACGCGCACGTCGCGCTGCTTCAGCCCACGCGCCTGCTCTTCCAGCTCGTGGCTGCGCGCGACCAGCGTATTCCACCGGTCTCGGACGTCGACGAGCAGCGGCTTGGCGTCGACCCCTGGGGCCGCTTCGACGGCGCCGATGCCCGCTTGATAGGCCTCGTGCGCCTTCTTCTGGGTGTCCTGGACCGCTTTGACGAAGTCATCCGGCGCCTGGAACGCGGTCTGCAGATCTGTTCGCTGCTGCCGCACCGTATAGGTGGCTTCAAACACCAGTTTGTCCGCATTGGCGAGCGCCGACGCGCGCTCCGCACTCCGGCTCAAATCCCAGGCCGAATAGAGCTGCCATCCGAGCGACCCGCACAGCGCCAGGGCCATGACCACGAAGACGGTGGCGAGGATGGTGCGAACCGATGTATTGCCGAGCAGGGCCATTTTCGCGTCCGGTACGTTGAGCGGCTATCGTTGACGACCGACGCAATTTGGCAGGGCGCCTTTAAGCTTCGATTAATCTTCCGGCCGGGCCGCAAATTTGGCGGTCTGGCCATTCTGGCCTGGGATTGTGCCTGACCTTGCGTCCAGGGGGTACCTAGGCCTCGCCGTGAGGCAGGGCTATCAAGACACGAGATGACGCGCCCGATTCGCATTCTCGGCATCGATCCTGGGCTCCGCCGCACCGGCTGGGGCGTGATCGACGTCGCGGGCAACCGGTTGATCTTCGTGGCCTGCGGCTCGGTCGCCTCCGACGACAAGGCGCCCATGGCCGACCGGTTGGTCATGATCCATGCCGGACTGACGCGCGTGGTCGACGAGTTCCGCCCCTTCGAGGCCGCCGTCGAGGCGACCTTCGTCAACAAGGACGCCGCCGGCGACGCTCAAGCTCGGACAGGCGCGCGGCATTGCGCTGCTGGTGCCGGCCAGCGCCGGGGTCGGGGTCGCCGAATACGCGCCCAACCTGGTCAAGAAGACCATCGTCGGCGCCGGCCACTGCGAGAAAGCGCAGATCCGGGTGATGATCGGCGTGCTGCTGCCGAAGGCCGATCCGAAAACGCACGACGCCGCCGACGCGCTCGCGATCGCGATCAGCCACGCGCACCATCGGCAGAGCGCCGTGCTGAGGGCGGCCGCAAAATGATCGGCAAGCTCAAGGGCGTGCTCGACAGCCACGGCGAGGACTTCATCGTCGTCGACGTGCACGGCGTCGGCTATCTGGTGCACTGCTCGGCCCGCACCCTGCAGGCGCTGCCGGCCGAAGGCGAGGCGGTGACGCTGTCGATCGAGACCCATGTGCGCGAGGACCAGATCCGCCTGTTCGGCTTCCTGTCCGACGTCGAGCGCGAATGGTTTCGCCTGCTGCAGACCGTGCAGGGCGTCGGCACCAAGGTGGCGCTGTCGATCCTCTCGACCCTCAAGCCGGCCGACCTCGCCAGCGCGATCGCGCTGCGCGACAAGGCCATGATCACGCGCGCGCCGGGCGTCGGTCCCAAGGTCGCCGAGCGGGTCGTGACCGAATTGAAGGACAAGGCGCCGGCCTACAGCGCGCTCGATCCGGCGGTCGTGCGGCTGTCCGGCGCGCTCGACGAGAAGCCGCGCGTCGCGGCCGGTCACCGACGCGGTGTCGGCGCTGGTCAATCTCGGCTATGGCCAGCCGCAGGCGGCGGCCGCGGTGGCGGCGGCCACGCAGGCGGCGGGCGAGGGGGCGGATGCGGCGGCGCTGATTCGAGTCGCCCTCAAGGAGATCGCCAAATGAACGCCGCGGCGTTGACCGAGCGCGACCGTGAGCTGATCGCGGCGGCGCGCGCCGCCATCCGGCAGCGCTACCGCAACGACTGGCAGGAGGTCGGCGCGGCGCTGCGCACGCGCGATGGCCGCGTCGTCACCGGCGTCAATATCGACGCCTATCTGGGCCGCATGGCGGTGTGCGCCGAGGCGGTGGCGATCGGCCGCGCCATCACGGAGGCGGGCGACCAGGGCATCGAGACGATCGTAGCGGTGCGCCACCCCAAGCCCGACGAGCCGGACCAGACCATCGCGGTGGTGTCACCCTGCGGCTCGTGCCGCGAGATCATCTGCGACTACGATTCGAACGCGCGCGTGATCGTGCCGAACGGGGACGAGCCGGGAGTGGCATCGATCACCGAGCTGTTGCCCAACAAGTACATCCGAGGGCCCGGCCGATGGTGAGGACGCGGTGAGCACGCCCACGGACGCACGCTCGTAACCCCCGAACGCCGCGAGGAGGACGTGGCGGAAGCCTCGCTGCGCCCGCAGCGGCTGGCCGAGTTCGTCGGCCAGGAGCAGGCGCGCGCAGAATCTCGCGGTCTTCATCGCGGCGGCGCGCGCCCGCAACGAGGCGCTCGACCACGTGCTGTTCGTCGGGCCGCCGGGCCTCGGCAAGACCACGCTCGCCCAGATCGTGGCGCGCGAATTGGGCGTCGAATTTCCGCGCCACCTCCGGTCCGGTGATCGCCAAGGCGGGCGATCTCGCGGCGCTGCTCACCAATCTCGAAGAGCGCGACGTGCTGTTCATCGACGAGATCCATCGGCTCAACCCGGCGGTGGAGGAGATCCTCTATCCGGCGATGGAGGATTTTCAGCTCGACCTGATCATCGGCGAGGGGCCGGCGGCGCGTTCGGTGAAGATCGATCTCGCCAAGTTCACCCTGGTCGGCGCGACCACGCGCGCCGGCCTGCTCACCAATCCGCTGCGCGACCGCTTCGGCATCCCGATCAGGCTCAACTTCTACACCGAGGCCGAGCTCGAGCTCATCGTCAACCGCGGCGCGCGCGTGCTCGGCATCGGCATGACGGCGGACGGCGCCAACGAGATCGCGCGGCGCGCGCGCGGCACCCCGCGCATCGCCGGGCCGCCTGCTGCGCCGGGTGCGCGACTTCGCCCATGTCGACAAGGCGCCGCGCGATCGACCGCAAGGTCGCCGACCGCGCGCTGCTCGCGCTCGAGGTCGACGCCGCGGGCCTCGACGCCATGGACCGGCGCTATCTTACGGCGAT
The DNA here is from genome assembly GCA_963791155.1 of uncultured Pseudomonadota bacterium. GTDB lineage: Bacteria > Pseudomonadota > Alphaproteobacteria > Rhizobiales > Xanthobacteraceae > JAVDCA01. The sequence goes on along the minus strand of CAWBRI010000018.1, from coordinate 401,500 downwards.
CGCGGTGAATTACGGCGGCGGGCCCGGTCGGGGTCGAGACCATCGCGGCCGCGCTGTCGGAGCCGCGCGACGCCATCGAGGAGATCATCGAGCCGTTCCTGATCCAGCAGGGCCTGCTCCAGCGCACGCCGCGCGGGCGGCTGCTCACCGGCCACGCGTTCCGCCATCTCGGCCTCGCCGAGCCCACGCGCGATCCGGCGCAGTTCGGCCTGTTCGGCGCGGGAGAGGAAGAGTGAGCGGGGCGGCGCTCGACGGCGAGATCCGGGACGGGCGCCACGTCATGCCGGTGCGCGTCTATTACGAGGACACCGACTTTTCGGGCGTGGTCTATCACGCCAACTACCTGCGCTTCATGGAGCGCGGGCGCACCAATTTTCTGCGGCTGCTCGGCGCCGACCAGCGCGGCCTGTTCGAGGAGGCCGCCAGGGAGGCTCCCGGCTTTGCGTTCGTGGTGCGGGCGATGACGCTGGATTTCCTCAAGCCCGCCCGCATGGACGACGTTCTGCGCGTCACCACCGCACCCGCGGAGGTGAAGGGCGCTTCCATCGCCCTGCACCAGACCGTGAGTCGCGGCGACGAGCTCCTGGTCGAGGCCCAGGTGCGGGTCGCGTTCGTGTCGGGCGGGCGGGCCCGGCCGATTCCGAAGGCCTTGCGGGCCGCGATGCAGGGGGATCAGCGACCGGCCGGCGCTGCCCGCCTGCCGCGCCCGGTAACGAAGCCTTAACCACATTCGAGGCTGTCTGGACGGGTCAATACCGGGGTCGGCCCTAGTTTGGACAAGTTCGCGCGGAATTCGTGGCCCGTGGGGTGGGCGGTTCCGCGCTCAAATTTCGGGTGTCGGCGGAACGCTTTGTGATGCCGCCGGGAATTCCCCTATGCAGGTCCAGCAATTGCGCCGCCCCCGGTCCGAATGCTTTGCGGGACAGCCGGAAGGACGTGCCCATGGACCCGATTTTCGGCCTGTTTGTTCAATTGCATTGGTTGGTCAACTACTCGGTGATGATTGGCCTGTTGCTGGCGTCCATTTGGGTATGGGCGATCGTGATCGACAAGCTCATCCTGTTCAATCGGACCCGTAAGGGCATGGACCGTTTCGAGCAGGCATTTTGGTCGGGACAATCGCTCGAGGAGCTCTACCGGTCGCTGTCGTCGCGGCCGAACACCTCGATGGCGGCGCTTTTTGTCGCAGCCATGCGTGAGTGGAAACGCAGTTTTGAGGGTCCGGCGCGTTCTTTTGCGGGCCTCCAGATGCGCATCGAGAAGGTGATGGACGTCACCATCGCCCGCGAGATCGAGCGCATGGAGCGCCGGCTCCTGGTGCTGGCGACGGTCGGCTCGGCCGGGCCCTTCATCGGCCTGTTCGGCACGGTCTGGGGCATCATGACGAGTTTCCAGTCGATCGCCACCTCGCAGAATACCTCGCTCGCGGTGGTCGCGCCCGGCATCGCCGAGGCCCTGTTCGCAACCGCAATCGGCCTCATGGCGGCCATACCGGCGACCATTTTTTATAACAAGTTCGCGTCCGAGGTGAACAAGCAGGCCCACCGCATGGAGGGCTTCGCCGACGAGTTCGCCGCGATCCTGTCGCGGCAAATGGACGAGCGCGAGTGAGCGCGGGGGCCGCACAATGGGCATGAGCGGAACGGTCGGGAACGCGGTCGGCAAGCGCCGCCACCGCCGCCATGCGGTGATGAGCGAGATCAACGTGACGCCGATGGTCGACGTCATGCTGGTGTTGCTGATCATCTTCATGGTCTCGGCGCCGCTGCTCACGGTCGGGGTGCCGATCGACCTGCCCCAGACCCAGGCCAAGAGCCTCAGTCAGGACCAGGAGCCATTGACGGTTTCGGTCGATACCAAGGGCCAGATTTACCTGCAGAAGACCGAAATCCCGCTCGACGAACTGGTGGCCAAACTCAAGGCCGTGACGGCCGCGCGCGGCGGCCTCGACGAGCGCATTTTCGTGCGCGGCGACCGCAAATTGGACTACGGTACCGTGATGCGCGTGATGGGACGGTTGTCGGCCGCGGGATTCCGGCGCGTGGCGCTGGTCACGGAGGTCGAACAGGGTTCGTGATGGGCAGGCGAATGAGGGCGGGCCTCACCATATCGGCCGTCGGGCACCTTGCACTCCTGGTGTGGGGGCTGGTGACGTTCTCGTCGAAACCCTTCGAGGCGGCCGAATCGGTCCCGGTCGACGTCATCTCCGACACCGAGTTCTCGCAGATCATGGCGGGATCGAAGACCGCGCCCAGGGCGGACGTGCCCAAGCCGATCGTCGACAAGGTCGCGGAGGAGACGAAGCCCGTGAAGGACCCGGCGCCGAAAGTGTCGGAGAAGCCGGAAATCGTCGCGACCGCAGAGAATGCGCTCCCGCCCAAGCCGCCGGAGCCCAAGCCGCCCGAGCCCAAGCCGGCGCAGGCCGAGCCCAAACCGGACAAAGCCGAGCCGGCGGTGGACCCGATCGCGGAAGCGCTCAAGCGCGAGGAGGCCAAGAAAAAACAAGAGGCCAAGAAGCTCGAGGAGGCGAAGAAGAAGGAAGAGGCCCGCAAGCGCGAGGAAGCCAGGAAACGCGAGCAGGAAAAATACGATCCGGCGAAGATCGAGAGCCGCCTCGCCTTGATCGACAAGCGCGCGCCGCAGCGCCAGGCCGCGATCGGCGCGACGCTCAATGACAGTCCCTCGCTCGGCGCTCCCACCGGCTCCGCCATGACGCTGTCGATGAACGAACTCGATGCGTTGCGCGCCCGCTTGCGCGATTGCTGGGATGTGCCGGTTGGCGTTCGCGACGCGCGCGACCTCTCCGTGATCGTTCGCATCCAATTCAAGAAGGACGGCGCGTTGGCGAGCGATCCCACGGTGGTCAATCACGGCCTGCAGCCGGTGTTCCAGGTAGCGGCGGAAAGCGCGGTGCGCGCCATCCGCAAATGCGCGCCGTTCAGTTTCATGCCGGCCGCGAAGTACGAAGCGTGGAAGGACATCGAAGTGAACTTCGACCCGCGCGAAATGTTGGGCGGCTGAGGCGGCCGGCGAAATTCAATATCGGGAATTCCTTTGATGCGTCAGGGCACCATTTCGATGAAGAGACATGCGATCAGCCGACGCAGAATTCTGGTTACCGGCGGGGCGGCGGCACTGACGAGCTTGCGGGTGTCGCCGACGCGGGCGGTGCTGCGGCTGGACGTGACCCAGGGCAATGTGCAGCCGGTGCCGATCGCCGTGCCGGATTTCGTGTCCGGTACGCCGGGCGATGCCGAGCCGGCGCGCCTGGTAACCCAGATCATCACCGCCAATCTCGCCCGCAGCGGGCTGTTCGCGCCGATCGATCCGGCCGCCTATATCGAGAAGATCGTCAACTTCGACGCGGCGCCGCGATTTCCCGACTGGCGCGCGATCAATGCCCAGGCGCTGGTGGTCGGACGCATCACCCGTCAGCCGGACGGTCGCCTCAAAGCCGAGTTCCGGCTGTGGGACGTATTCGGCGGCCAGCAGCTCGAGGGAAAGCAATATTCCGCTCCCGCCGACAATGTGCGGCGCATCGCCCACATCGTGTCGGATGCGATCTACGAGCGGCTGACCGGCGAGAAGGGCTACTTCGACAGCCGTATCGTTTTCGTCGACGAGACCGGTCCGAAGGAGCGCCGCGTCAAGCGCCTCGCCATGATGGACCAGGACGGCGCGAATGTCCGCTACCTCACGCGCGGAGAAGATCTCGTTCTGACGCCGCGCTTCTCGCCCACCACCCAGGAGATCACCTATATGTCGTTCGGGCAGGGCGACCCGCGCGTCTATCTCCTCAACATCGACAACCCGGGCCAGCGCGAGGTCGTCGGCAACTTCCCGGGCATGACGTTCGCGCCGCGTTTCTCGCCGGATGGCGGTAGCGTGATCATGAGCCTGCAGCGCGGCGGCAACTCGAACATTTTCGTGATGAATCTGGGCTCGAAGGCAATCACGCGCCTTACCGACTCGGCGGCGATCGACACCTCACCGTCCTTTTCGCCCGACTCCACGAAAATCTGCTTCGAGTCGGATCGCGGCGGACGTCCGCAGATCTACGTGATGCCCGCTTCCGGCGGCACGGCGCAGCGCATCAGCTTCGGCGAAGGTTCCTACTCGACGCCGGTGTGGTCGCCGCGCGGCGACGTCATCGCGTTCACCAAGCAGGGCGGCGGCAGTTTCGCCATCGGCATCATCAAGCCCGACGGCTCCGGCGAGCGTATCCTGACCGAAGGCTTCCACAACGAGGGGCCGACCTTCGCGCCGAACGGCCGCGTGATCATGTTCTTCCGCGACCCGGGCGGGGCTTCCGGTCCCGCGCTCTACACTATCGACCTCACCGGGCGTAACGAGCAGAAGGTTCCAACCCCGAGTTTCGCTTCCGATCCCGCCTGGTCGCCGCTGCTGTCGTGAGGGCGCGCCATCGAGGCGGCGGCTTTCGGTACCATGGCACTCCGACATGCCGGTGTTGCCGCGCTTGTGCCGCGTTCATGCCTCATTAACCATTAGAAAAGCTTTAACCATTAGAAAAGCTTTCCGCGGCTTCGTTCGTTTTGCCGGGCCCCGGCAAGGCCTCATCAAGGTTGACGGAACGTTCGCTTAACGAACGGGCTGTTAGACCTGATGCCAAGCCGACGGCCGGGTGGGCTCTCGTCCGGCAACGAATGCAAACAAGAAGGAGCAACCGGGATGCAAAATCTTACGCGTCTCATCCGCGGCGCCAAGTTCGCCGTCGCGATCGCGGCAGCCCTGACCATTGCGGCGTGCGCGAACAAGACCAACGACCTCGCCGACGGCGCGATGAATTCCGCCGCTCCCGGCAGCCAGCAGGATTTCGTCGTCAATGTCGGAGACCGCGTGTTCTTCGAGACCGACCAGACCGACCTCACCCCGCAGGCGCGCCAGACCCTCGACAAGCAGGCCCAGTGGCTCGCGCAATACAATCGCTATTCCTTCACGATCGAGGGCCATGCCGACGAGCGCGGCACGCGCGAATACAATATCGCCCTCGGGGCCCGGCGCGCCCAGACGGTGCGCGAGTATCTCGCCTCGCGCGGCATCGAGCCGCAACGCATGCGCACCATCTCGTACGGCAAGGAGCGGCCGGTGGCGGTTTGTAACGACATTTCGTGCTGGTCGCAGAACCGCCGGGCGGTGACGGTGCTCAACGCGAGTTCGTGATCCGCGATCAGGGTTAAGTGGGAAGGGGATCGACCGGCGCCGCTTGCGGCGCCGGTCGTGTTTTTGGGACTCTCCCCGCTGCGGCAACAGCCCCGCCGGGTGACGGCGCGGGCCACAATAGTCACAATTTCGTCGCAGGTTCCCGTATGTTAGGCAGCCATCCCGTGTCGATCGTACGAGCCACCATGACCCGTTTCGCCCTGCGCGCGTTGATGCCGGCCGTGCTTGCCTGCGGCATGCTCGGCGGTTCTGCACCCGGCTTCGCCCAGATGTCGTCATCGGATCTGCTGGTGCGGCTCGACCAGCTGCAAAGCGAGGTCCGTCAGCTCACGGGCGCCGTCGAGCAGCTGCAGTACCGCAACCAGCAGCTCGAGCAGGTCGTCCGCCGCATGCAGGAGGAGCGCGCAGGCGCGCCGCCACGTCCAGTCGCCGTGCCGCCCGGGCCCCCGGGGCCTCCGGGGCCTCCGGGCCCACCGGCCGTCCCCGGCCGCCGTTCCGACGTGTTCGATCCCGCCCAGGCACCGAATGCGCCGGGCGCCCCGCGCACCCTCGGCACGATGTCCGCCGATGCCGGCGCAGCCGGCGTCGAGCGGCCGCCCGGTCAGATCGGGGATGCCGCGCCGGTGGGCGCGCCCAATGGTGCTCAGATCGGCGCGCCGCTCGATCTCGCGACCATGTCGGCGAATCCGGGTGCCCCGAGCACCGATCGCAACCTTCCCGCGCCGCCGCGCGCCGGAGCGATCGGGCCGCAGCTCGCGACCCTGCCGCCCTCGCAAACCCCGCGCGACGAGTTCGACCTCGCCTACGGTTATATGCTGCGCAAGGACTATCCGCTGGCGGAACAGACTTTTCAGGACTTCCTGAAGCGATACCCCACTGACCGCCTGGCCGCCGAGGCCCAGTTCTGGCTCGGCGAAAGCATGTTCCAGCGTCAGAGCTATCAATCCGCCGCCGAAGTCTTCGTCACCCTGACGAAGAATTACGGGTTGAGCCCGAAGCTGCCCGATGCCCTGTTGCGCCTCGGCCAGTCGCTCGCCGCCCTTCAGCAGAAGGACCTGGCCTGTTCCACCTTCGCCGAAGTGGGAAGAAAAGCCCCCAATGCCCCGCAGAACGTGAAAACGGCGGTCGAGCGGGAACGCAAGCGTGTCCATTGCTGAGGCGCCGGTCTCGGACGCCGAGGCCGACGTCCTTTTTGCCGATCTGATCGACCAGCCCGCTCTGGTTCTGGCCGTCTCAGGCGGCCCCGATTCGACCGCCCTGATGGTGCTGGCCGCGCGCTGGCGTAAACGTCACCGGCGTGCCCCGAGGCTGATCGCGGTCACCGTCGATCATGGGTTGCGGCCCGAAGCGAGACGCGAGGCGGCGGCCGTGAAGCGGCTCGCCGCGCGCCTCGGGGTCGCCCACCGCACCCTGCGCTGGACCGGCGCCAAGCCGACGACCGGCCTGCAGAAGAAGGCGCGCGACGCGCGCTACCGCCTGATCGCCGCGGCGGCCGGCCGGGCGCGGGCGGCCTGCGTGCTCACCGCCCATACGATCGACGACCAGGCCGAGACGGTGTTGATTCGAATGACGCGCGCCAGCGGGCTGACCGGACTTGCCGGGATGGCGCGGGTGCGGCCGCTTTTTTTGCCGGATTCCCCAGCGCGCTCGCGCGCGCCGCCCCGACATCCGGAACCCGTGGCGCGCGTCTTTCTGGTCCGCCCCTTTCTCGAAATTCCGAAGTCACGGCTGGTGGCGACGTTGCGCGCAGCCGAGATTGCTTGCGCCGATGATCCTTCGAACCGCGATCCGCGCTTCACCCGGGCGCGGTTGCGCGCCCTGATGCCGGCGCTCGCCCGCGAAGGGCTCGATGCGCACCGGTTTGCGTTGCTGGCGCGGCGGATTCGCCGGGCCGAGGCCGCAATCGAGATCGCCGTCGAGGCGGCGGCCTCCGCCCTGTCCGCCACCCCATGGTCGGCGCGTGGTCCGATCGCGTTCGGCGCGGAGAGCTTCGCCGGCCTGCCGGCCGAGATGGCGCTGCGGCTGCTGGGCCGGGCCATCACGCGGGTGGGCGACGAGGGGCCGGTGCAGCTCGGCAAGCTCGAATCGCTCGCGGCTGCGCTCGCCACCGCGATGGCGGGTCCCGTGCGGTTTCGCCGCACGCTCGCCGGTGCCGTGGTGACGCTGCACCGTGACCGGCTCGTGATCGAACGGGCGCCGGCGCGCCGGAATCGCGCGAATTGAGCAAATCCGGAAAGCCCGCCCGGCCGCAGTGCCAAAAAAGCCCGATTCACCACAGAGGGGTAAAATTAACGGATCGGGGCCGATTCGCTTGGCAGAATGCCGCACCGCACCTACATTAGGCGCCGGGACGCCGGTATTCCCGGGAACTGTTTTTTTGCCGGAACGGCTGCCTGCACCGAGGAAATCCGGATGAATGCCAATCTGCGCAATTTCGCCCTCTGGGTGATCATCGTCCTTCTGCTGCTCGCGCTGTTCACGCTGTTCCAGAATCCCAGCACGCGCTCGACCTCGCAGGACATCTCGTTCTCGGAGCTGCTCACCGAGGTCGACAAGGGCAATGTGCGCGATGTCGTCATCCAGGGACCGGAGATCCACGGCACTTTCTCGGAGGCGCGCGGCGGACGCACCTTCAACACCTATGCGCCCAATGACCCCACCCTGATCCAGCGGCTCTACGGCAAGGGCGTTTCCATCTCGGCGCGCCCGCAATCGGACAACGTGCCCTGGTTCGTAACGCTGCTGGTCTCCTGGCTGCCCTTCATCGCCCTGATCGGCGTGTGGATATTCCTGTCCCGGCAGATGCAGGGCGCCGGCGGAAAAGCGCTCGGCTTCGGCAAGAGCCGCGCCAAGCTGCTGACCGAGGCGCACGGCCGCGTCACCTTCGAGGATGTCGCCGGCGTCGACGAGGCCAAGCAGGACCTCCAGGAGATCGTCGAGTTCCTGCGCGATCCCGGCAAGTTCCAGCGGCTCGGCGGGCGCATCCCGCGCGGCGTGTTGCTGGTCGGACCTCCCGGCACCGGCAAGACGTTGCTGGCGCGCGCGATCGCGGGCGAAGCCAACGTGCCGTTCTTCACCATTTCGGGCTCGGACTTCGTGGAGATGTTCGTCGGCGTCGGTGCGAGCCGCGTGCGCGACATGTTCGAGCAGGCCAAGAAGAACGCGCCCTGCATCATCTTCATCGACGAGATTGACGCGGTCGGCCGCCATCGCGGCGCCGGCCTTGGCGGCGGCAATGACGAGCGCGAGCAGACGCTGAACCAGCTGCTGGTCGAGATGGACGGCTTCGAGGCGAACGAGGGCATCATCCTGATCGCCGCCACCAACCGTCCCGACGTGCTCGACCCGGCGCTGCTGCGACCCGGCCGCTTTGACCGCCAGGTCGTGGTGCCGAACCCGGACGTCGTGGGTCGCGAGCAGATCCTCAAGGTCCATGTGCGCAAGGTTCCGCTTGCACCGGACGTCAACCTCAAGACCGTCGCGCGCGGCACGCCCGGCTTTTCGGGCGCCGACTTGATGAATCTCGTCAACGAGGCGGCCTTGATGGCGGCCCGGCGCAACAAGCGCATGGTCACCCAGATCGAATTCGAGGACGCCAAGGACAAGGTGATGATGGGCGCCGAGCGCAAGTCGCTGGTGATGACGGAGGAGGAGAAGGCCCTCACCGCCTATCACGAAGGCGGCCATGCCCTGGTGGCGCTCAACGTCAAGGCGACCGATCCGGTCCACAAGGCGACGATCATCCCGCGCGGACGCGCGCTCGGCATGGTCATGCAATTGCCCGAGCGCGACAAGCTCTCGATGAGCCTCGAGCAGATGACGTCGCGGCTCGCCATCATGATGGGCGGACGTGTTGCGGAGGAGCTGGTGTTCGGGCGCGAGAAGGTCACCTCGGGCGCGGCTTCCGACATCGAGCAGGCGACCAAGCTCGCCCGCATGATGGTGACGCGCTGGGGCCTGTCCGACGAGCTCGGCACCGTCGCCTATGGCGAGAACCAGGAGGAGGTCTTCCTCGGCTATTCGGTGTCGCGCCAGCAGAATATCTCGGAATCGACCGCGCAGAAGATCGACGCCGAGATCAAGCGCCTGGTCGCGGCCGGTTATACCGAGGCCGAGCATATCCTGACGGAAAAGCGCGCGGAGCTCGAGCTGCTGGCGAGAGGCCTGCTGGAGTTCGAGACCCTTTCGGGCGACGAGATCAAGGACCTGCTCAACGGCAAACGGCCAAACCGCGAGTCGGTGATCGAGCCGACGACGCCGCGCGGCTCGGCGGTGCCGACCTCCGGCAAGCCGCGTCCGCGGCCCGGCGGCGCCGGCGGCATGGAGCCGCAGCCGCAGGCCTGAGGATCATTCGAGCTGCGACATCGTCAAGACGCCCGCCTCGTGTGGGCGTTTTTTTTGCAGGTCCTTTTGCCAAGCAGAACGCCAGATAGGATGCATGTGCGGGTTTGCGTCCCTTCGGCGAGATGACGGCGTCGCATCGAGGGTGCGGGCATCGTCTTGATAATTTGATCCGAGTATGATGGATCTGTTGCAACTTGGCCGGCAGCACAGTCTCGCCTTGTGCCGATCCGAGAGCACGGGTCACGACGATGGAATCCAAACCGGTCGGCAAGCTGCCGTGGCAGCCGCAATCCGAAATTCGCGGCAATCTGGCGATCGGCAATCTGCGCGAAAACCTGCTGCGGTTTCTCGGCAACGAACGTGGCGTGCATGCCGAAACCCTGCTCACGGCGATGGGCGCGCTCGCCGGGTTCGCGGGCCAGAATGCCGCTCTGATTCGGGCTGCAGCCGCCACGTCCGCTGAGGGCTACGTCCCGCAGTACAGCGTGGTCTTGATTGGAACGAAGCCGGGCGAGCGTTATCTCGCCGGCGAATGGATCAATGCCCATCTTTTCAACGAAGCCGGCAGCGTCTTTCCGCTCTGGGGATTCATCGCCGCGGCCGCGACCGAGTCCGGAGCTGCGCGCGAGGAACTCGCCGACATTCGGGACATTGCGCGCCATGTCGCATCGAGCCTCGGGGGCGCCGACTACGGCAAACTCCGGGCGCCGGCCGGCCACCAGCCTGCGTTACAGCCCAATGAACTGCTGCGGAAGTTGTGGCCGCGCGTCTGCGAGATCTTGCGGCTGCCGCTACCCGAACCGATCCGGACGAACGAACTGCCGCTGGAAGAAATCCATTGGCCCATCATTGTCTCGATGGTCGCTTCGCAGTTCATCAAGTTGACGAAGGACGTTTTGCACCCTCGGATTTCGTTTGCCCTCGCCATGGAGTCTGCGGTTATTTCCTCCAAGGTCGATCCTGAGCTGGTCGCGCCGGGAAATTGGGATTTTCACGCGACGGCAGGAAGTCTCGCCGTCAAACGACGCAGCAGCCCACCCGCAGCGTGATCCCGACCCGCGCGCTTCCGCTTGCCTGTTCCGCACGCCTGCATATGACCAAGCAATCCGCCGCCGCTACGCCTTCTTGGTCGCTCGCCGGTCTTCGGTTCGGCGCCTGGCTCGCACTGCCGGCGCTTCCCGGCATGATCGCCTTTGGCATCGCGGTCGGTGCGACCTCGGCGCGCAAGGGCTTCGCCCTCGTCGATTCCATTCTGATGAATGCGCTGGTCTATGCGGGCGCGTCGCAGATGGTCGCCATGGAGGTCTGGCCGGACCGCATCACGCTGGCGAGTCTGGCGGCGATCGCGCTCGTCACCGCGACTGTGAATGCCCGCATGCTGCTGATCGGCGCGTCGCTGCGGCCGTGGCTCGGTCCGCTGCCGTCCTGGCAGGCCTATCCGATGCTCCACCTGAGCACCGATCCGGGCTGGCTGATCGCGATGCGGTATCGCGCCGAGGGCGGCAATGACGCGGCGGTCTTCCTCGGCGGCAGCCTGCTGATCTGGGCTGTGTGGATGGCCGCGACGACGGCCGGTTATCTGTTGGGTGCGCTCGTTTCCGATCCGCGCGGGATCGGACTCGATCTGGTGATGCCGATCTTCTTTGCCGCCATGCTGATCCCGCTGTGGCGCGGGCGGCGCCGCGCCTTCGCCTGGGGGGTGGCGGGCGCGATGGCGCTCGCGACAGAGCATCTCGTGTCGGGTTGGTGGTTCGTCGTCACCGGGGCGGTGGCCGGCAGTCTCGCCGAGGGATTCGCCGATGAATGAGCTCGCCGGGACGCTCGTGGCCATTCTGGCGATGGCGGCGGTCACCTATCCGATGCGGGCCGGCGGGTTCTGGCTGATGGCGCATGTGCCGCTCACGGCGCGCCTGCGCCGCGTCCTGGAGGCGTTGCCCGGCGCGGTGGTGGTCGCGACCGTGTTGCCGATCCTGGTGCGCGAAGGGCTGCCCGCCGTGCTCGCGATCGCGGCGGCCGGCGTCGCCATGATGATCCGGCGCAATGATTTTCTGGCGGTGATCGCCGGGATGACGGTTGCGGCGCTCGCGCGCGGGTGGCTGTCCTGACGGCGGCTCGAGCCCGCGCTTTTCCGATAATGCTAATATCCGATTATGATCAATCTGGCTGCGCTCGCTTCCGCTTGGTGCGCCAAGGCAGGGGATATCGGATGAACAGACGAGTTTTTCTCGCCGCCGCGGCGGCGTTCGCGGGCAGCCTCGGCCGGTTCGGCCCGGTCCGCGCGCAATCCGGCTCGTCGCGGCTGATCCGGCTGCTCGTCCCTCTGGCCCCGGGGGGCGCGACCGATCCCTATGCGCGGCTGATCGCCGAGCACATGGCGAGAACGCTCGGCCGCGTCATCATCGTCGAGCACAAGCCGGGTGCGAACGGCAATATCGCCACGCAGTTCGCGGCCCATGAGCCGGCCGACGGAAATCTGATCCTGCTCACCACCCAGGCGATAACCGAAATCAATCGCGGCGCCTTCGGCGACACCAGATGGTCGCTGGACGATTTCATTCCGCTCATCCGGGGCGTGCAGGCGCCGCTCGTGCTGGTCGCGCATCCCAGCGTGCCGGCGAAGACGCTGGACGAGCTGATTGCGTGGATCCGGCAAAATCCCGGCAAGCTCACCTATTCGTCGTACAATGTCGGCACCCCGTCGCATTTCCTCGGGTTCCAGCTGAACGAGCGTTTCGGTCTCGATCTCGTCCACGTGCCCTCAAAAGGATCCGGCTTCCAGGCGAACGACCTCATGGCGGGCCATGTGCTCATCGGCTTTGCCCAGATGCAGTCCACGCTGCCGCTGATCCAGGACGGCAAGCTCAACGCCATCGCGGTGACGAGCGCCGCCAGGTCGCGCTTCCTGCCGGACGTTCCGACCTTCGCGGAGCTCGGTCATGGCGAGTTCACGACCAACGTCTGGTTCGGCCTCATGGTCCGTGCGGGAACGCCGCCGGCCGTCGTGGACAGCTTTTTGAACGCGGCGAAAGCGGCCCACGCCGATCCCGACGTGACGGCAAAACTCCAGGCGCTGGGCTTCGACATCTCGGCTCAGACCGGCCCGGAATTCGCTGCGGACATCAGGGCGCAGGCCGAGCGCTGGGGACGATTGGTCAAGGCGGCCGGCTTCAAGGCCGACGACCGCCCGTAGGCGATGCGGTCGCTTGGCATTACGGTTTAATGGGCTAGGCTCATGGGCATGCGCCCCAATCTGCTTTTCATCATCAACGACCAGCACCGCGCCGATTATCTCGGCTGTTCCGGCCACCCGGTCCTGAAGACGCCGAACATCGATTCGATCGCGGCGCGCGGCACGCGGTTCGATCGCTTCTACGTGGCGACGCCGGTTTGCATGCCCAACCGCTCGACCTTGATGACCGGGCGCATGCCATCGGTGCATGGCGTGCGCAGCAATGGCTCGCCGCTGTCGCTGCAATCCAACACCTTCGTCGATTCCCTGCGAGCGGCCGGCTATGCGACCGCGCTCGTGGGCAAAAGTCATCTGCAGAATTTCGGCGACCAACCGGCCATTCTCAAGCGCCCACCGCCGCGCGATGGCGACCAGGTGCTCGATGCGCGCTTCGCGGAAGCCAGGAAGCCTATGGCGTCCGACGGTCCATACGACCAGGAGCATCCGAAGCGCTGGGAGGCGAGCCGCGATTTCACCATGCGGCTTCCGTTCTACGGATTCGACCATGTCGATCTGTGCACGGCGCACGGCGACCAGGTCGGCGGCCACTATTACGTCTGGTTGAAATCGCGCCGGCCCGACGCCGATGCGCTGCGCGACCGCAAGAACCAGCTCCCGCACGACTACGTTTGCCCGCAAGCCATCCGCACGCCGATCCCGGAGGAGCTCTATCCGACCTCATACATCGCCGACAAAACCTGCGAGTGGCTCGATCGCTACGCGCAAGGCGATCGCCGCAAGCCGTTCTTCCTGATGACGTCGTTTCCCGACCCGCATCATCCGTTCACGCCGCCCGGCCGCTACTGGTCGATGTACCGGCCGCAGGACATGGTGCTGCCGCGGAGCTTCGACCACGGAAACCGGCCGCTTGCGCGTCCAGTGGCCTGGGCGCTGGCGCAGCGCGAGAGCGGCACGGCCGATACGGCGGGGCAAGCCGCCTTCGCGGTCGACGAACGCGAGGCGCGCGAGGCGATGGCATTGAGCTGCGGCATGATCGCCATGATCGACGACGCCATCGGTCGCGTGCTCGGTCGGCTGGTGGCCTGCGGTTTGGCGGACGACACCATCGTCATTTTCACCACCGACCATGGCGATTTTCTCGGCGACCACCGGCTGCTCCTGAAAGGTCCGGCGCATTACGAGGGGATCACCCATGTGCCGTTCATCTGGGCCGAGCCCGGACAGCGCGCCGCGCGGCGCTCGGACGCGCTCAGCGGCACGCTGGACATCGCGGCCACCATTCTCGATCGCGTCAAGATCCAGCCCTACAACGGCCTCCAGGGGATCAGCCTGCTGCCGGCGCTCGGGGAAGGTGCCGGCCCGGCCGACTGGCCGGCGCGCGAACTCGATGGTGATCGAGGACGATCAGCAGCGCGCCGTATTTGGCCTGCCTTCGGGCTCACGCCTGCGGACGCTGGTCACGCGACGCTGGCGCATGACGATTGCCCAGGGCGATCCGTGGGGCGAGCTCTATGATCTGGCGAGCGACCCCGACGAGATGAACAACCTCTTCGACGATCCGGAGCACCGCTCGATCCGGGCCGAACTGATGGAGAAGCTCGCCTATCGCGAAATGGAGCTGGCCGACCGCAGCCCGCTGCCGATGGGGCGGGCCTGACGGTATCGCAGAATCCGGATCGCGCCTCGTCGATCCGATGTCCCGGCTTTGAAACAATTTCCCGCAACGTTAATTCGCTCGCGGATTGCGCCCGCTACCCCCGCAGCGCCGCCTTGATGGTCTCGACGCTGGCGCCGGGCGCGCGTGCCGCCTGGATGATGCGCGCCTCCTGCTTGTTGAGCTTGTCGAGCGCCGGCACCATCGCGTCGATGACGCCGACCGGCACCACGACGGCTCCGTGCCGGTCGGCATGCACGAGGTCGTGGTTCACCACCGCCATGCCGTGGACGTTGACCGGGACCGCGAAATCGACGACGTGCACATAGGCGTGCGAGGGCGAGATCGACCCGGCCAGCATCTGGAAGCCGGGCGGGATCATCGGGATGTCGCGGATCGAGCCGTTGGTGATGGTGCCGAGGCAGCCCAGCGCCTTGTGCAGGTTCGACTGCACCTCGCCCCAAAACGCGCCGTAGCCGACATGCTCGCCGTCGAGGTCCTCGATGACCACGACGCTCGGCGCCGGCTGCGCCCCGACATAGTCGAGATAGTCCAGGCGTTTGTCCATGTAGGAGGCCTCGTCCAAGCGGAACCGGGTCCTTGGTCCTGATCGTCACCGTCTTGGCGAAGCCGACCATCGGCGGCAGGTCGGGGAACGGGCAGTGCAGATGCTTGACGGTGTAGCCGAACCCGCGGCGCTCGGGCGCCACCATCTCGAGCAGGTTGCAGACCGTCGGGGTATCGATCGATCGCAGGAAATCGAATTGCTTTTTCGTCACTGTGCGTCATCGGAAAGCCCCTCCCGGGCCGGATGCGAGCCGCGACCTATAGCAGGTCGTCGGCCTCCGCGGTCGACTGCACTTCACCTGCGCGCCGGCCCGCGCGACCAGGCAAACCCCACGATGCAGGCCATGATGATCTGCATGACGACCAGCATTGCGACGGCCCCGGGCCAGCCGGCGGTCGCCCAGGTCAGGCCCGGCAGGAACGCGCCGACGCTGCCGCCGACGTAGAAGCAGGTCACGTAGAGGCCGACCGCCGAGGAACGGCCTTCCTTGGCGATCATCGTGATGTAGCCGGTCGAGACCGTCTGGCACAGCATGCCGCAGGTCGCGCAGACCGCCAGACCGGCGACGATGACCGCGACCTGAGGCGCCAGCAGGAGTCCCGCGCCGCCGATCCAGACCGCGATCACGCCGAGCACGAAGTTGCGGCGGCCGAACCGCGCGATCAGCCGTCCGGTCCACGGCGCCATCAAGCTGCCGCCCAGATAGGTGACGAACAGCGCGCCGAGCCACGTGCTGGAAAAGTTGTACGGCGGCGCCGCCAGATGGAAGCTCACATAGGTGAAGGTGGCGATGAAGTTGAACAGCGTGCCGAAGCCGACCGCGTAGGTGGCGAGCAGCTGCGGATTGCGCAGGTGCCGCAGCATCTGACGCCCGAGGCCGCAAAGCCTTGCGAGCGCACGAATTTGCGTCTCGCGCGGCAGCATGAACAGGATCGCGACCGCGGCGAGCAACGTCATCGCGGCCAGGATGAGAAAGGCGTCGCGCCAGCCGATCAGGTCGGCGAGCGCGCCCGGCACCATGCGGCCGGCAAATCCGCCGATGCTCGAGCCGGTGACGTAGATGCCGGCGACGCCGGCGACCTGCGAGGGCGGCCATTCGTCGCCGATATAGGCGATCGCTCACCGCGAAGATCGGCGGCAGGCACAGCCCCTGGACGAAGCGCCAGACCGCGAGGCTTTGAACATCGCGCGGCGAAGACCAGCATCACGGTCGGGATCGAGACCGCGAACAAGGCGGCGGTGATCAGCCGCTTGCGCCCGAACACGTCGGCGATGGCGCCCGTGAGCGGCGCCGTCAGGCGACCGCCAATGTGCTTGCGGTCATGATCGTGCTGATCTCGGCCGCCGTCGCGCCGAATTCGCGCGAGAGCTCGGGCAACAGCGCCTGCGGCGAATACAGATTGAGGAACGTACAGAATCCGTTGATCGCAACGGCGAGGCGGCGGAAATCGAAGGTCATCCGGTTATCGCGTTAAAGCATCTCCCGGCCAAAGCCTGTCCCGGACTTGATCCGGATGGACCCAGGTTCGCCGTCGAAAATGCGACCAAAAATCGAAGCTGGAGCGCGTTCCGCTTCAATTGAATCGGGGCGCGCTCCGGGTGCGCGGCGCGCATTATGCGCGAGGGTTCCAGCCAAAGCATCACGCGTTTCATCGCGGGGCGGCCGAGCCGGGCGCATGGCTGGCGATCGCGGCCTGCGCCGCCGTCAATGTGTGCCCGAGGTCGCCGGAGGCGTCGACCTCGGTCCACTCGATGGGCCGAGCGTCGTAGCTCTCCTGCTGGCGCGCGACGGCCGCATCGGCATCGGAGGCATCGTGCGCGCGCGCCGTCACGCGCGCGACGCGGATGGCGAGATCGGCGGTGAGAAACAGGCCGCGGAACGGCACGTTGCTCGGCGTGCGCCGCGGCGGCGATCTGCGCGCGCTCGTCGGCGCTGCGCGAACACCGCATCGACGATCGCCGTATGGCCGGCGCGCGGTCACGCGGCGCGCCTTGTCGGCGAGCGTCGCATAGACCCGGCGCGTGACCTCGCGCGTATAGGCGGTCGGCGGGCAGCCGCTCGGTCTCGGCTTCGCCGAACATGCGCCTTGCGCTCGACGTCGGAGCGCAGCACGACGGCGCCGGGCGCCGGCGGCAGCGCGGGCGCGAGCGCACGCGCGAGCGCCGACTTGCCGGTGCCGGACAGCCCGCCGATCGCGACCAGAACGCGGCGCGGGCGGCGCGATCAGGCGCAGCGCCAGGCCGAAATAGCTTCGCGCCGCGCCTCGATCGCGCCATGCGTCTCGCTTCGCGTCTGATCGCAGCTTCGCCGCCGTCACCTTGGCGCGGATCGCGGCGCGCACCGACAGAAAGAGCGGCAGCGCCGCCAGCGCGTCGAGATCGTCGGTGCCGCCGCGTCTCGGCGAGATAGCGGTTGAGCACGACGTTGGCGGCCGCGTCGAGCCCGCGCTCGACCAGGTCCATCAGCAGGAAGGCGAGATCGTAGAGCACGTCGCCGGTGGCGATCAGCGGATCGAACTCGATCGCGTCGAACAGCACCGGCTTGCCGTCGATCAGCACGATATTGCCGAGATGAAGGTCGCCATGGCCGCGCCGCACCAGGCCGACGCCTGCCGCGCTCGCGCAGCAGCCGCGCGATGCGCCGCAAGGCCGACTCGGCTGGCGCGCGACAGAGCTTCGACCTGTGCCGGCTCGAACAGCTCGGGGATGCTCGCGAGCTCGCCGTCGGTTCTGCTCGATGTACGCGGCAAGCCGCGCCGATCCAGGGCTCGGCATCGGCGACCGGCGCCTTGGCGTGGGCGCGCGGCCACGACGCGGGCGAGCGCGTCGGCGAGCGCGACGTCGATCCGCGTCGCGCGTCGGCCAGCCTGATCGAGCGTCGCGGTTCTCGTCGAACCGCACCATCTCGACCGCCCATTCGACCGGCGTCGCCCGCGCCATCGAGCGCGAGCTGGCCGCTCGGCGTCGCGGGTGATCGGCACGACGCCGCGATAGATCTGCGGGCGCGAACGGCGGTTGACCGCAAGCTCGGCCTCGCAGGCGGCCTTGCGCTTCTCGAGCGTCGAATAATCGAGAAACGGGAATCGCACCGCGCGCTTGACCTTGTAGGCCCGCGTCGCCGCCAGAAACACGGCCGCCGCATGGGTGTCGATCGCGCTCGACGGCGCTCCCGCCATGCGTCGCCGGATCGCCGAGGAGCGCAAGCACCTCGGCCTGCGCGTCTTGCGTCGTCATGGCGACGGGTCTGCCCCCATGATTTCGGCCGCGGCCGCTCCGGCATTGCGGGATCAGCCATGCATGGAATGCGGGCCACTCCCTCGACGCCTGGCGCCGGCGCCATCTCGGACAGCCGCTCGCCTACATGTATGCGGAATCCGGCGAGGTCAACACGCTGGTGCACATCCGGTGCTACGAAAACGCGGCCGACCGCGGCACAAGCGCGCCGCCATGTGGGAGGATCCGGAACGGCAGAGCTACGCCAAGCAGATCGCCGAGTCGGGCTACCTGGTGGCGCAGCAGAACAATCTGATGATCCCGGCCAAATTCGCGCCGATCAAGCGGTAGCGATCGTGACCTTTCGGCTCGCGCATGCCGGCGCGCGGCCCAAATTCAAAGCCGCGCGCCCCTCGATAAAACGCGGACAGGCGCTATGGATGCGGCTCGCGACGTCACGTCGGCGAACAAGCGGAGAAGCAGCCATGCGCGCCAAGGACAACATGCGGACCGCCGCCGAGGTGCTGGTCGATCAGCTGATCGTCAACGGCGTCGCAGCACGTCTTCTGCGTGCCGGGCGAGAGCTATCTGGCGGTGCTCGACGCCTTCCACGACCGCGACATCGCCGTCACGGTCTGCCGCCAGGAAGGCGGCGCCGCCATGATGGCGGAAGCGGTCGGCAAGGCGACCGGCCGGCCGGGCATCTGCTTCGTCACGCGCGGGCCGGGCGCCACCAATGCGTCGCCCGGCATCCACATCGCGCAGCAGGATTCGACGCCGATGATCATGTTCGTCGGCCAGGTCGCGCGCGACATGCAAGGAGCGCGAGGCGTTCCAGGAGCTCGACTACCGCGCGGTGTTCGGCAGCATGACCAAATGGGCGACCGAGATCGACGATCCGGCGCGCGTGCCGGAGATCGTCTCGCGCGCCTTCTACACCGCGACCAGCGGCCGGCCGGGCCCGGTGGTGATCGGCGCTGCCCGAGGACATGCTGACCGAGCGCGATCGCGGTGCCGAACGCGCCGGCGTTCGAGCCGGTCGAGACCTGGCCGGGCGCGACCGACATGGCGAAGCTGCAGAAGCTGCTGTGGGCGCGCCGAGCGTCCGCTCGTGCTGCTCGGCGGCAGCCGCTGGTCGGAGGCGGCCTGCGCCGCGATCGCGCGCTTCGCCGAGCGCTTCGCGCTGCCGGTCGCGACCACCTTTCGCCGCGGCGCCTCTGTTCGATCGCGCTGCATCCCTGCTACGCCGGCGATCTCGGCATCGGGCCCAATCCCGAAGCTGCTCGCGCGCATCAAGGCCGCCGACCTGGTGCTCCTGGTCGGCGGCCGGCTCGGCGAGATGCCGTCGCAGGGCTACACGCTGTTCGACATTCCGGGGCCGCAGACGACGCTTCGTGCACGTGCATCCGGGCGCCGAGGAGCTCGGCCGCGTCTACCGGCCGCATCTCGCCATCCATGCCGCGCCGACCGCATTCGCGGCCGCTGCCGAAGGCCTGCAGCCGCCGCAACGAGATCCCGTGGCGCGAGCGAGACCAAGACCGCGCATGCCGACTATCTCGCCTGGACCGAGCACGCCGACCGCCGCAGCCGGGCGCCGTCAATCTCGGCGACGTCATGGTGTGGCTGCGCGAGAACCTGCCGGACGACGCGATCCTCTGCAACGGCGCCGGCAACTTCGCCGCCTGGATCCACCGCTTCTACCGCTTCCGCCGCTTCGCCACCCACATCGCGCCGACCTCCGGCTCGATGGGCTACGGCGTGCCGGCGGCGGTCGGCGATGCAAGCGGCTCTATCCCGAGCGCACCGTGGTCTGCGTCGCCGGCGACGGCGATTTCCTGATGAACGGCCAGGAATTCGCGACCGCCGTGCAGTACGACCTGCCGATCGTCATCGGTCGATCGCCGACAACGGCATCTACGGCACCATCCGCATGCACCAGGAGCGCGAATATCCCGGGCCGCGTCTCGGCGACCGAGCTGCAAGCAATCCCGACTTCGCCGCCTATGCGCGCGCCTTCGGCGGCTTCGGCGTCACGGTCGAGAGGACCGCCGATTTCCCGACGGCGTTCGAGGCGGCGCAGAAGTCGGGCAAGCCCGCGATCATCCACCTCAAGATCGATCCCGAGGCGATCACGCCGGCCGACGACGCTGGCCAAGATCCGCGAGAAGGCGCTGGCGGCGCGCCGGCACGAAGTAGGCGTCGAACGAGCGGCCGCTGCATCCGCGAGGTGGCCGTTTCGCCGTTACTGGCCGACAATGATCCGCCGCTTGCCAGGCTGCTGAATCCTGATTCACTGGTTCGTCCGACTGGATCCCGATTCGCGCCCATGGCCTATCGCCGCACCGAACGCGTCCTGCAGCGCCTGGCCGCCCGCCACGACGCCATCATCGCGGCGGCGCGCGCGATCGCGGCCGAGGCCGGCATCGGCGCCGTGCAGATCGCGCCGGTCGCCGAGCGCGCCGGCATCGCGGCCGGCACGGTCTATCGCTATTTCCCGGCCAAGACCGATCTGGTGGCGGCGCTGGTCGACGCGGTCTCCGAGCGCGAGATCGCCGCCTTGCGCCGCGCCGCCGATGCCGCGCCCGGTCCGCTGTCGGCGCTCGCGGCCGCGATCGTGACCTTTGCGGCGCGCGCCCTGCGCCACCGCCGGCTCGCCTGGGCGGTGATCGCCGAGCCGGTCGATGCCGGCGGTCGACGCCGTGCGTCTCGCCTACCGCAAGGCGCTTGGCGGGCGAGTTCGAGACGCGCATCCGCGCCGCGATCGCCGGCGGTCACCTGCCCGAGCAGGACGTCGCGCTGCGTCGCCGCCGGCCCTGGTCGGCGCGCTGCTCGAAGGCCTGATCGGTCCGCTGGCGCCGCCGCCGGCGAGATGCCGGCAAGCGCGCGCGCCAGCGTGCAGATGCTCACGCTGCTGGCGCTGCGCGCGCTCGGCGTGGTCGACGCGCGCGCCCGCGGCCTGGTGGTGCAGACCGCGCTGCCGGCCGATGAGGATGCGGCCTGACCGGCGCTGTCCGGCCCAAGCCTGTCGCGGGACTTGCGTCTATCCTGAACAGGCGGTCAGCGGATGCCGTTCGTCGAGGCCAATCATGGCTGCTACTGCAGCGTCGCGGCCGCGAGCCAGTCGGTCACCGCCTCGAGCGCGCTTGCGCGGCTGTCGGTTTCTCGTGCGCCTCGAACACCGCGATCTGGGCGTCGGCCGAGGTGCCGGCGCCGACGATGGTGCGGCAGCGCGTCGACGCTCGTCGACGCAGCCGAGCGCCTCGGCGTCGGGCATGACGTCGTGCAGCACCTGCGTCGAGCATCTCGGCGACCGTGCACGGCGCCGCTGCCGTCTTCGCTCGCGAACGTGCCGTGGACGCCGTAGCGCTGGGCGCGCCACTTGTTCTCGACCACGATCGCGCGCGTCACCGCCGTCATGTCGCCGTTGAGCCACGGGATTGCGGCACAGCCGCCGCGCCAGCGAGCGATAGAGCGCCGCGATCGCGATCGAATCGTCGACGAAGCGTGCAGCAGTCGGGCGCGCGCAACTCGAGCGTCGGATGCTGCAGCGACGGGCGGATCGCCCACCACACGTAGCTCGAATCCTCGATCACGCCGGCGCGCGTGAGCGCCGCCACATAGGCGTCGAACTCCTCGCGTCGGCGAAACAGCTCCGGGACGCCGGTGCGCGGCAGCTCGTCATAGGCGGCGAGCCGGTAGCCCTTCAGCCCGGTCGGCCGCGATCGCCAGAACGGCGAGGAGGTGGCGAGCGCGACGAACAGCGGCAGATAGGGCAGCATGCGGTACATCACGTCGACGCGGTCCTCGCCGTCGGGCAGTTCGACATGGACGTGCAGGCCGCACAGCATGTTGCGCTGGCCGAGCATCTGCAGGTCGTGCATCACCGTGTCGTAGCGCTCGGCCGGCGACTGCTGCGACGCTTCCCACGCCGCGGTCGGGTGGGTGCCGGCGGCGAGAATCGCGAGCCCGTGCTCGGCGGCGACCTCGGCGATCGTCGCGCGCAGATGGCGCAGCTCGGCGCGCGCGGTCGCCATGTCGTGATGCGGCACGGTCGCCACCTCGATCTGCGACTGCAGCATCTCGCCGCGTGACCTGCGGGCCGAGCGCCGCCTTGGCGGCGGCGAAAAACGCCTCCGGCCGTTGCGGCGGCGACCATCTTGGTCTCGGCGTCGACCAGGAAGTATTCCTCCTCGATTCCGATCGTGTAGGCGCCGGTCATGATCCGATCTCCCCTGATGCGAAGCTGGCATTTCAATTTTTGCGCCGCTTATGAAAGTTTCCGGAGGTAATTTGAGGAAATAAATTGGTTGATGCGCGCAGTTCTGCATTCAGATTTCTCCCACGCTGCAGAGAAAGCCGGACGCTCGGCGTAAAATACTGAATACCCACGGAGACTTTGAGGCGGTCCCGAATGCTCGCCTCAGTACCCGGCCCGCCGCCCCGATATAATTCTCTGCCGGGAAAAGAGTTCCGCGTGCCCCGTCCGATCACCCGGCCGCGCCGGCCGTCGGTGCGAGGTCAAGGCTTACCACCATGACGCCGGTCTCGGTCGGATCGTCGGCGACCGTGAAGCCGAGTTCAGCGCACATCCGCATGGTGGATTCTCGGCGAGCACCGGCGTGATCAGTCGCTCGCGCGGCGAATCCTCGTCAACTCCATCTGACCTTCGCTGACGACGGCCCATTTACTGTGGACATTGCGATCAGCCCGGCCTGCATTTCTGCCTGACGTACGTCTCGCCCCGTATACAATGCGATTGCCTCGTCACGGGTTCCCGACGGATCGCAGCTGCGACCGCCCGCGCGCGCGGCAAAAGAAAAGCCGGCGCTGTGCAGCGCCGGCGTTCTTCGCCCGGATATGGACGCGGCGCGAATGGCGCGCAGCGCCCTGCCGTGCCGCTCGTCAATGCGACATCAAGGTCGGCACCGTCATGGAGCCGAGGATGCCGCGCGTTGCGCCGCCGAGCACGAACTCGCGCAGGCGCGAATGACCGAAGCCGCCCATCACGATGAAGTCGGCGCCGCTGTCGGCCGCATAGGACAGGATAGTGTTCGGCACGTCGAGGTCGCTCGACACGATGCGCTTGACCTCGATCTTGAGGCCGTGGCGGGCGAGATGCTCGCCGATGTCGACGCCCGGGATCTCATCGCTCTTTTCGCGTCCGCTGGCGACGATCACGACGTCGATCGCCGTCGAGCGCGCCAGGAACGGCATCGCGTCGGCGATGGCGCGGGCGGCCGGCCGGCTGCCGTCCCAGCAGACCATGACCCGGTCGAGCTTGAGCCCGCCCTGCTGGATGTAGGGGACCACGATGACCGGACGACCCGATCCGAACAGGGCGCCTTCGATGATGAGATCCTGGGCGGCGCCGCATGCTTCGGCTCGGCCTGGCCGACCACCGACGAGATCGAAGCGACGCGCCAATCGCCCGAACAGGTCGCCGGCGCCGCCGAGCGACGCCTCGAGCTTGCGGTGCTCGGCCACGACGCCTTCGCGCTTGGCCGCCGCCTCGAAGCCGGCGATCGCGGCATTCGGCGGCCTGTTCGCTCGCTGCCCACTGCGCGTCGATGACGTCGGCTGGGATGCCGCCCATGATGCTCGGCGGGACCACCGGCTCGTACGAGAACGCAATGCCGCATAGGTGGGCTGCGAAGGCCTCGGCGATCGAGATGGCGTAGTCGACCGCCGCGTCGCGCGGCTTGCCGATGCCGAGATTGACGACGAGGTCCTTGATCATGAACCGCTCTCCGGTTGACGGCCGGGCCGAATGGCCGGCCCGGCCGCACCACTCATGGTTCGCAGGCTCCGCAATTCCCTGCGTTGATCAGGGTCAATTCCGCGGCGGTGTCGGCGGCCCGGAAGAGGCCGCCGCGCTATTTCTTGCTGCCGTCCGCCTTGAATTGACTGATGTAGGCCCACAAATTGCCGACTTCCTTTTCGTTCTTGACGCCCGGGAAGATCATCTTGGTGCCCGGGACCTTCGCGCGCGGGTCCTTGATGTAGTCCTTGAACGTCGCCTCGTCCCAGGTGATGCCGGAATTCTTGTTGGCGTCGCTGTAGCTGAAACCGTCGACGGTTCCCGCTTTGCGTCCCGCGAGGCCGTTGAGCACCGGACCAACCTTGTTCCTGGCGTCGTCGCCGATGTCATGGCACGGCAGGCATTTCTTGAACGAGCTCTCTCCCGCCTCCACGTCCTGGGCCAGCGTCGCCCCCGTCGATGCCGCCAAAACCACCGCCCCAATGATCAAACTTCGCATATCGATCTCCTCGGTTTCTCCAGAATCGGACACGACATCGCCTCTTGGCTCGCCTGCCGCGCAATCGCGCGCCCGGAAACTGACCGAATGGAGGCCCCGGCGCAAGCCGTCAACGGCCGATCGGGCACGTGCGTTCCGAGGGGTGTTCCGACATGCAACAATTGGCGGGCTTTTGCGGCTGTTTTCCCGCTATAAAAGGACGAGAGGGCAAGCAACCCAGTCGAGGAACGTCGTCATGTCCCTGATGATGCCGGTGCCGGATGCGGGCGTGCTGGCGCGCCGCGACGGAGATCGTCGGCGCGCTGCGCGCGATCGTGCCGGGCGAGGGCGTGATCGCGACCGAGCGCGAGATGCGGCCCTACGAGTCGGACGGGCTCACCGCCTATCGCCAGCTGCCGATGGTGGTGGTGCTGCCGGCGACGACCGAGCAGGTCTCCCGCGTCCTGCGCCTATTGCCATGCGAACGGCGTCAAGGTGGTGCCGCGCGGCGCCGGCACCTCGCTGTCGGGCGGCGCGCTGCCGCTCGGCGACGGCGTCCTCCTCGGCATGGCCAAGTTCAACCGCATCCGCGAGATCGATTTCGACAACCGCGTCGCGGTGGTCGAGCCCGGCGTCACCAATCTCGCCGTCACGCACGCGGTCGAGGACCGGGGCTTCTACTACGCGCCCGATCCCTCCTCGCAGATCGCCTGCACGATCGGCGGCAACGTCGCGGAGAATTCCGGCGGCGTGCACTGCCTCAAATACGGCATGACCACCAACAACGTGCTCGGCCTCGAAATGGTGCTGATGACCGGCGAGGTGATCCGGCTCGGCGGCAAGCATCTCGATGCCGGCGGCTACGACCTGCTCGGCGTCGTCACCGGCTCGGAAGGCCTGCTCGGCGTCGTCACCGAGGTGACCGTGCGCATCCTGCAGAAAGCCGGAGACGCGCGCGCGCGGTGCTGATCGGCTTTCCGACCTCGGAGGACGCCGGCGCCTGCGTCGCGCAGATCATCGGCGCCGGCATCATTCCGGGCGGCATGGAGATGATGGACCGGCCGGCGATCCACGCGGTCGAGGAGTTCGTCCATGCCGGCTATCCGCTCGACGTCGAGGCGCTGCTGATCGTCGAGCTCGACGGCCCGCAGGCCGAGGTCGACCATCTGATCGCGCGTGTCGAGGCGATCGCCAGGGCGTGCCGCGCCGCGACGCTGCCGGGCGTCGAGCTCGGAGGAGGAGCGGCTGCTGTTCTGGGCCGGGCGCAAGGCGGCGTTTCCGGCGGTCGGCCGCATCTCGCCCGACTACTACTGCATGGACGGCACCATCCCGCGCGCCCAGCTTGCCGCTCGTGCTCGCGGCGCATGCGCGAGCTGTCGGCGAAATACGGGCTGCGGCGTCGCCAACGTCTTTCACGCCGGCGACGGCAATCTGCATCCGCTCATCCTCTACGACGCCAACAAGCCGGGCGAGCTCGAGCGCGCCGAGGCGTTCGGCGCCGACATCCTGAGGCTGTGCGTCGAGGTCGGCGGCGTGCTCACCGGCGAGCACGGCGTCGGCGTCGAGAAGCGCGACCTGATGCCGGCGATGTTCACCGAGGCCGATCTCGACCAGCAGCAGCGGCTCAAATGCGCCTTCGACGACAAGGGCCTGCTCAATCCCGGCAAGGTGTTTCCGACCTTGCATCGCTGCGCCGAGCTCGGCCGCGTGCACGTGCATGCCGGCAACGTCGCGTTTCCGGATATTCCGAGGTTTTAGCGCATGATTCCCGAAACTGGCCCACGGTTTCGGGATGATGCGCCAGATGACAGGCGTGCCATGGCCGACGCATTGAAACCGCGCGACGCGAAGGACGTCGAAGCGGCCGTACAATGGGCGCTGGCGCACCGCAAGTCGCTCGAGATCGTCGGCCATGGGACGCAAGCGTTCGCTCGGGCGGCCGGCGCAGGTCGACGCCACCCTCGATCTCGTCGGGCCTCGCCGGCGTCACGCTGTACGAGCCCGAGGAACTGGTGCTTTCCGCGCGTGCCGGCACGCCGCTTGCCGAGATCGAGGCGCTGCTCGATGCGGCGGGCCAGCAACTCGCCTTCGAGCCGATGGATTTCGGTCCGCTGCTCGGCGTTCCGGCGCGGCAGGCTACGATCGGCGGCGTGCTGGCCGCAAACCTGTCGGGCCCGCGCCGCATCAAGGCGGGCGCGGCGCGCGACCATTTTCTCGGCTTCGCGGCGGTGTCGGGGCGCGGCGAGATCTTCAAGTCGGGCGGCCGCGTGGTGAAGAACGTCACCGGCTACGATCTGTGCAAGCTGATGGCCGGCTCCTGGGGCACGCTCGCGGCGATGACCGACGTCACCATCAAGACGCTGCCGCGACCGGAGACCGAGGCGACCGTCATCGTCCTCGGCCTCGATGCCGCGCGCGCCGTGCAGGCGATGGCCGCCGCGATGGGCTCGTCCTGCGACGTCTCCGGCGCCGCGCATTTCGCCGCCGACGTCGCGGTGCGCGTCTCGGATGACCTTGCGATCGGGCGCAGCGTCACGGCGTTTCGCCTCGAGGGCGTCGCTCCCTCGGTCGCCCATCGCAATGGCGCGCTGACGGAGCTCTTGCGCCCGTTCGGCGATGCCTGCCGCGTTGAACGAGGCGCAATCGCGCGCGCTGTGGCGCGCGATCCGCGACGTCGTGCCGTTTGCGGCGCAGGGGCCGGCCGGGCACACGATCGTCTGGCGTCTCTCGGTCGCGCCGGCGAAGGGCGCAGCGGCGCGGACCTGATCGCGCAGAAGGCCGACGCCGCGTTTCTGCATGACTGGGCCGGCGGCCTCCTCTGGGTGGCGCTCGCGCCGACCGACGATGCCGGGGCGGCGGTCGTGCGCGGCGCGGTCGCATCCTGCGGCGGGCACGCGACCCTGATCCGCGCGCCGGCGGCGCTGCGGGCGTCCGTCGCGGCGTTCGAGCCGCAGCCCGTTGGGCTCGCGGCATTGACCAAGCGCGTCAAGGAGGGCTTCGATCCGCATGGCGTGCTCGGTCCCGGGCGCATGTGGGCGGGCGTGTGATCGATGCAGACCTCCTTCACCCTCGCCCAGCTCGCCGACCCGGACGTCGCGGAAGCCGAGAAGATCCTGCGCGCCTGCGTGCATTGCGGCTTCTGCACCGCGACCTGTCCGACCTATGTGCTGCTCGGCGACGAGCTCGATTCCCCGCGCGGCCGCATCTACCTGATCAAGGACATGCTGGAGAACGACCGGCCGGCGACGGCCGACGTGGTTCCGCATATCGACCGCTGTCTTTCCTGTCTGGCCTGCATGACGACCTGTCCGTCGGGCGTGCACTACATGCATCTGGTCGATCACGCGCGCGCGCACGTGGCGGAGACCTACCGTCGCCCGCTCGTCGAGCGCGCGCTGCGCGCGGTCATCGCCAAGATGCTGCCCGATCGGAAACTGTTTCGCCTCTCGCTGGTCGCGGCCTTTCTCGGCAAGCCGCTCGCGCCGCTGTTCGATCTTGTCGGCCTCGAGGCGATCGCCGCGATGCTGCGGCTCGCGCCGGCGAAATTTCCGCGGTCCGGCAGGCGCGGCCCGTGCGTGATCCCCGCCAAGGGGGAGCGGCGCGGGCGCGTCGCGCTGCTCACCGGCTGCGTGGCGAGCGTGATCACGCCGCAGATCAACGAGGCGGCGATCCGTGTCCTCACGCGGCACGGCATCGAGGTGGTGCTGGCCGAGGGCGAAGGCTGTTGCGGCTCGCTCGTCCACCACATGGGCCGCACCGAGGCGGCGCTGCAGGCGGCGCGCGCCAATGTGAACGCCTGGATGCGCGAGATCGACGGCGAGGGCCTCGATGCGATCCTCGTCACCGCGTCGGGCTGCGGAACGACGGTCAAGGATTACGGATACATGCTGCGCAACGATCCGCATGCCGCCGCGCACGCCCGGGCGGTCGCTGGTCTGGCCCAAGATATTAGCGAATACATCAATAAAATCAGTATGTTAAATGTAACACCCAGACCTCCTTTGAGGGTCGCCTATCATGCCGCCTGTTCGCTGCAGCATGGCCAGAAGATCACGCGCGAACCAAAGGAAGTTCTTTCCAAGTCGGGATTCGTAGTCAAAGATGTGCCGGACGGCCATCTCTGCTGCGGCTCGGCTGGTACTTACAACATGCTGCAGCCGCGGCTGGCGAGGGCGTTGCGTGATCGCAAGGTCGCGTGCATCGCGAAGGTTGCTCCCGATGTGATCGCTGCCGGCAATGTCGGCTGTATCACGCAGATCGCGGCGGGCACCGAAATTCCGGTTGTCCATCCGGTCGAGCTGATCGACTGGGCGACCGGCGGCCCGGTGCCGGGGGCGCTGAGAAGGCGAGTGGATACGGTCTGAACCGCGCGTTCAGCCGTATGAGAGGTGGAAGTCGGTCGCAGTTGCCGCATGAGCCGACGTGGATCGGCGTGTGGCGCGCGATCGGTAGGCAGCCGAACGATCGGGAGGTCGATCATGGTGAAGAAGTCGAAGGCGAAGAAAGCTAAAAAGACCAAGAAGACGAAGAAGGCCGCCCCGGCGCGGAAAAAGAGCCGGATCAAAGCCGCCGCCAAGAAGCGTCCGGCGAAGAAGGCCGCGAAGAAAGCGGCCAGGAAGTCAGCCAAGAAGTCGGTGAAGGCCAAATCTCCGGCGAGAAAGACCGCGGCGAAGAAACCCGCGGCCGCAATGCCTGTTGCGGCTGCCAGGCCGGCGGCGCCGATGGCGCCACGACCCGCCGCTCCGCCGGCTCCGCGACCGGCGGCTCCGCCACCGCCGCGGCCGGCACCGCCCATGACATCGATGCCGCCGCGGCCCGCACCGCCTGTGACGCCGCCGCCGCGGCCCGCGCCCCCGATGACGTCGATGCCGCCGCGGCCGAGCATGCCGTCACCCGTCCCGTCGGCCCCGCGTCCCGCGGCGCCGCCGTCGCCCGCTCCTCACACGCCGCCGTCGCAATCCTCGCCGATGGGCGGCTACCGCCCGCCCGGGAGCGGCGAGGGTGGGGGAAGCGGAGGCGGAAGCGGCGGAGGCCACAGCGGAGGCCACAGCGGCTCATAAAGCTACTGGGGACGATTTACGTTGCCACAATCACGCCGTGCCTGGCGTCGCAGACGCCCGGCACGGCGTCCTATGCGTTTTCCGGCGAAACGGGACGCGGGTCGCCGTACCAAATGCGACCAAGCATGGAGTCACGGTGTTCCGATTTTGCTTGGTCGGATCAAGCTCCAGCCGTGGTTGCGTGGCACGCGCTTGCGGCGCCGCTGCGGCGACCAGAGATCAGGGCCTCGCACGATCGCGGCCGGGCGCCTTTCGTCATTCGTGGCGCGCGGCGGCATGCGGCGACTGCCACATTGGCCGGCGTTGCTTGACGGTGAACCGCGTTCCATCGTGGCGGTGAACCGCATTGCATAGGGACGGCTGGCCGCATAGCATTGCGGCCGCGGGATGGGTGGCCATCGGCCTGCACTCTTCCCTTTTCCTTTTCCTGCTACTTTTGACACGGAGCACGTTGGACCATGCCGGCGACTTACAACATCTTGATCATGGGCGCGTCCTACGGGTCGCTCTTGGCGTCCAAGCTGCTGTTCGGTGGACACAGCGTGAAGCTGGTGTGCCTCCCCGCCGAGGCGGAGCTGATCAATGCGGAGGGGTTCCGCGTTCGCCTGCCGGTCAAGGGCCGCAAGGATCCGATCGAGATCGATTCGCGCAAATTGCCCGGCAAGGTGTCGGCCGCCGGTCCGGGCGACGTCAAACCCTCGGACTACGACCTCGTCGGCCTCGCGATGCAGGAGCCGCAATATCGCTCCCCGGGCGTGCGCGAGCTGCTCGACGCCGTGGCGAAATCCAGGGTCGCCTGCATGTCGATCATGAACATGCCGCCGCTACCCTATGTGAAGCGAATCCCCGGCCTGAACTACGACGCCCTGAAGCCCGCTTACACCGATCCGACGGTGTGGGACAATTTCGATCCGGCGACATTGACGCTGTGCAGCCCCGATCCGCAGGCGATCCGTCCGCCCGACGAAAAGGTCAACGTGCTGCAAGTGACGCTGCCGACGAACTTCAAGGTCGCGCGTTTCGATTCCGACGCGCAAACGGCCGTCCTGCGCAAGTTGCAGGACGACATCGAGGCGGTGCGATTCGATACGCCCGAGGGCAAGATCGAGCTGCCGGTGAAGCTCAAGGTGCATGATTCGATTTTCGTGCCGCTCGCCAAGTGGTCGATGCTGCTCGCCGGCAATTACCGCTGCATCACCAAGGACGGCATGCGAACCGCCCAGGAGGCGGTGCATTCCAATCTGGAAGAATCGCGGTCGGTCTACAATTTCGTGTTCGACCTCTGCGTCAAGCTCGGCGCCGCACCGGCCGACCTGGTGCCGTTCGAGAAATACGCCGCCGCCGCCCAAAGCCTGACGCGCCCTGCGTCGGCGGCGCGCGCGCTTCAGAACGGGGCGCCCAACATCGAGCGCGCCGACAAGCTGGTGCAGCTCATCGCCGCCCAAAAGGGCCTGCGCCACCCCGTCATCGACGCGAACGTCGCGCTGGTCGATCAACGGCTCGAGGCCAATCGCCAGGCGGCAGCGAAGAAATAACCCGATTTTGCAGCTGCCGCGGACGGCGGACCGTGTCCTGACCGGCGGGAGCGGTCGGCATCCTGCGGGGAGGCCGGTGCCCCAACGGGTTGTGGGGTAAGCCCGCGTGGCGCCGGGGCGCGCGCTCGCAGTTGCGCTCGCAATCGTGCGGACCGGCGACCTGTCGGGTCCGGGCGAATGGGGGGAGGCGGCGGGCCGAGACCTGCGCCGCGCATGCCGCACGCCGGCGCGCCGCCTGGCTCGTGCCGTTCCTATGGTGGAAAGCGCGTCCAGAACGATATCGAAATCAATCATGTGGTTCGGCGTTCGGTCAGGCGCGCCGGCAACATCCATTCCGGCAGGCTGGCTGCCGCCGGCGCTAAGCTGACGAGGGCCGGAGGCCGCCGTGGCCCGCTTTGTGTGATGAAAATGCAACGGTCGGATTCTTTCATCTGAGAAATCCCCAAAAAGCCTAAAAATGCAGCAGATGCCGAAGGAATTGCCTTGCGAGTCAGGGTCCCGGTATGGGTTAAATCCGCG
The DNA here is from genome assembly GCA_963791155.1 of uncultured Pseudomonadota bacterium. Lineage (GTDB taxonomy): Bacteria > Pseudomonadota > Alphaproteobacteria > Rhizobiales > Xanthobacteraceae > JAVDCA01. The sequence continues at coordinate 370,000 of CAWBRI010000018.1, read as the reverse complement.
CGTCAGGGTGGTCTGGGACGTTCGAGTTGAGGCCGAGTTCTTACCGGGAGCCGTACCGGTTCGGGATCGTCGGGCTCGAACAAGAAAACTGAAAGGGGCTGACGATGAAGAAAGTCATTGCAACGGTTTTGGTGGCGGCCGCGTTTTCCGCCGCGTCCGCGTCCGCGTATGCGGCTGATCTCAAGATGGTCACGAAGGCGCCGCCGCCCGGCGCCGGTGAGCCCGTGGGATGTGGCCTTCGGCTCGTGGATCGCGAGCGACTATAATTTCCGCGGCGTCACCCAATCGGCGCACAAGCCGGCGGTCGGCGTGCCTACTTCGAGCCGCGCTACAACTTCACCGACAGCCTGCAGGGCTATCTCGGCATCTGGCGGCGAGAGCATCGACTTCCCGAACCATGCGGCGGCCGAGATCGACTTCTACGGCGGCATCCGCCCGACCTTCGGCAAGCTCGCCCTCGACTTCGGCGCCTGGTACTACTGGTATCCCGGCGGCCAGTGCTTCAACCGACGCCGGCTTCGCGGGCTGCAACTTCGACGGCCTTCCGTCGAACGGCAACGTCATCAAGGCCGACCTGAGCTTCTGGGAAATCTACGGCAAGGCGACCTATAACCTCAGCGACGCCTTCTCGTTCGGCGGCAGCATCTACTACTCGCCGTCCGTCCTGAATTCGGGTGCCGACGGCGAGCTACCTGGCCGGCTTCGCCAAGTACGTGTTCCCGAGCACGCCTGTTCCCGTCCGGCTGGGGCGCCTATCGTGTCCGCCGACGTCGGCCACTGGTTCCTGGGGACGAGCGACAGCTTCTACGCGGTCGCCGGGTTTCCCGAACGGCATCCCGTACAAGAGCTACACCACCTGGGATCTCGGCGTCGGCCTCACCTACAAGGTCTTCACGCTCGACTTCCGCTACTACGACACCGACCTGAACAAGGGTGACTGCAACGCCTTCACCAGCGATCACACGGCGACCGGCGTCGCCAGCACCCCGATCAATCCGGGCGGACCGGGCTCCAAGTGGTGCGGCGCGACGTTCATCGTCAAGGTGTCGGTCGACACCGCCATCTCGGCGCTGAAATAACCCCCCTTCATCGTTAGCCTCTTCGGGCGGCGTGCTTCCTTCGGGAAGCCGCCGCCTCTTTTTTTGCCCTGACCCGGTGGTCGTCGGCCGGGCAAAACGATCCACCTCTTGCTATGCAGGCAGCATGACGCTCTGGCGCATCACCCTGACCATCCTGGCCGGCGCCGCCGGCGGCACCCTGTGCATCGGGCTGATGGAATTTCTGTCGGCGCGCGCCGATTATCCTTTGATGGTGGTGCCGTTCGCGACCTCGATCGTACTGGTCATGGGGATGCCGGACGCGCTCCCCGCTCAGCCGCGCGCGCTGATCGGCGGTCATCTCGTCGCGACGCTCGCGGGTCTCGTCGTCGTCAAGCTCACGGGCCCGGCGCCGTGGGCGGCGGCGCTGGCGGTCGGGCTCGCAATGGCGGCCATGCAGGCGACCCGCACCTTCCACCCCCCGGCCGGCATCGACGCACTGATCGTCGTCACCTACAGCCTTTCCTGGGGCTTCCTGCTCGTGCCGGTCGCCGTCGGGGCGATCATGCTGACCCTCTCCGCCTATGCGTGGCACAATTGGGCGGCGCGCACGGCTTGGCCGCAGCGGTGGTGGTGACCGCAGCGTTTCTTGGGGAAGTCCTCCGCTCCACCGTGGAAAATGCGACCAAATGTGATGGAGCGCTATGCGGTCGCCACCCCCTCCTCGCGCAGGCGGTGGCGTTCGCCGTCGGGCTCCAGCACGAAGCAGCGGCGGTGGAAGGCGGCCAGCGTCGAGCGGTGGCCGATCGAGACCAGGGTGAGGCCGGGAAACCGCTCCTGCAAGAGCCGGTACAGCGCGGCTTCCGCCGGCTCGTCGAGGGACGCGGTCGCCTCGTCGAGGAACAGGTAGCGCGGGCGGTGCAGCAAGGCGCGCGCGAACGCCAGCCGCTGCTGCTCGCCGAGCGACAGAATGCGGTTCCAATGCGCTTCCTCGGCGAGCTGCGGGGACAGCCAGGCGAGCCCGACCGCCGCCAGCGCATCGCGGACCTCGGCCTCGCCAAAGCGGTCGTGCAAGGCCGGATAGCTCACCGCCGCCCGCAATGTGCCGACCGCGAAGTAGGGCCGTTGCGGCAGGATCATCACGCGCGAGCTGCCTGGAAGCGTGACCCGACCCGAGCCGAACGGCCAGACGCCCGCGATCGCGCGGAAAAGCGTCGATTTGCCGCTTCCCGACGGCCCATTCACCAGGACCCTGTCGCCGGCCGCGATGGCGGCGTGATCGGCGATGACCAACGGATTGCCGGACGGCAGGTTGACGTCGAGCGCATGGATCTCGATTTCCTCCGAGCCGGGCCGCTTCTCGACCGCAACGACGGGCGGCGTATCCTTGATCCGCAGGCTGTTGATGATCGCGGCGTCGAAGCCGGAAAGGCGCCCGACCACCGCGCGCCATTCGGCGATGTCGCGGTAGTTGGTGACGAAGAACGACAAGGCGGTCTGCACGCTCGTGAAAGCGGATGCGGTCTGCATCAGCCCGCCAAGCGCCATCTTGCCGGCGAAATAAGCGGGGCTCACCACGACAAACGGGAAGATGACCGAAATCTGATCGTAGCCGACCCGGAAAAATGTGATCCGCTTGGTCTGGGTCATGATCCTGTACCAGTTGCCGATCACCGCGGCGAAGCGCTCGAGCAGGCGTTCGCGTTCGGCGGGCTCCCCCGCCAGAAGGGCGATCTGCTCGCCGTTCTCGCGCACGCGCACCAGGTTGAAACGGAAATCGGCCTCGAAACGCTGCTGGTTGAAATAGAGCCCGATCAGGGGTCGGCCGATCAAATGGCTCAACGAGGTGCCGAGCGCCGCATAGATCAGCGCCGCCCAAACCAGGTAGCCCGGGATCGACCAGCCGGTCCCGAACAGGTGCAGCGGCGCCGTGGCCGAGAGACCCCACAGCAGGACCACGAACGAGCCCAGGGTCACGACCGCGCCCAGGAGCCCGACCCCGATGGCAAGCGTACGCTCGACGAAGAATCTCACGTCCTCGGCGATGCGCTGGTCGGGATTGTCGGCCGCATCCCCGACGAGCTGCATGCGGTAATGGTTGCTCTCCTCCAGCCAGCGACGCAGATAAGTGTCGGTGAGCCAGCGTCGCCAGCGGATTTGCAGCCACTGATTCAGATACAGCTGATAGACCGCCAGCCCGATATACATGGCGGCAAGAACGCAGAAATACCAAAGCTGGTATATGAAAACGTCCCAGTCCTTGTCCTGCAGCGCGTTGTAGAACTGGTTGTTCCAGAGATTGAGCAGCACATCGAGGGCGACCTTGCCGAGTTCCATGGCGATCACCGCCCCGAGCAGCAGCCGCCCGGCCCAGCGATCCTCGGATTTGAAATAGGGAAGGGCGAGGCGCCAGATGACGCCGAACGTCGAAATGAGGCCTTTCACGGGGAATCTCCTGTGGGTGCCATGCCGCGCCATATAAGTCGGCCGGGATCGACCCGCCTTGGCGTTCCGGAGTGGGATCAATGGTGGGCTAAACCACGAAGACCCCGGGGTGCGAGATGGAAAAAATCGGGTCGGCCACCGTCATGCGCTGATCGGGCGCCTGCTCGCCCTAAGTCTCATCGGACAAGGCCTGTCGAAGTGCCGCAACCTGTCCGAACTGGCTTGACGGCCGCTGGAATAACAGACTATGCCGACGGTTAGATCAACACGGCAACAAGCCGGCAGCAAGCCTAGGGAGGGCTTCAACTATGTCCAAGGACAAACTGCCTACATCTAAAACCACCAGCCGGCGCAAGTTCCTCACCGGAGCCGCGATCGCGACGGCGGCGGTGACGGCGCCGAACGTCGTCAGCGCCCAGGGCGCGATCAACATGCGCTTTCAGAGCACATGGCCGTCGAAGGACATCTTCCACGAATACGCGCATCGACTTCGGCAAGCGGGTCAACGACATGACCGGCGGCGACCTCAAGATCGAGGTGCTTCCGGCCGGCGCCGTGGTGCCGGCGTTCGGCCTGCTCGACGCGGTGTCCAAGGGCGTGCTCGACGGCGGTCACGGCGTGCTCGTCTATCACTACGGCAAGAACACCGCCTTGGCGCTCTGGGGCTCGGGCCCGGGCTACGCGATGGACGCCAACATGCTGCTCGCCTGGCACAAGTACGGCGGCGGCAAGGCGCTGCTCGAAAAGATCTTTGCGACCATCGGCGCCGACGTCGTGTCGTTCCCGTATGCGCCGCTCTACTCGCAGCCGCTCGGCTGGTTCAAGAAGCCGATGCAGAAGCGTCGACGACTTCAAGGGCCTGAAATACCGCACCGTCGGCATCTCGATCGACCTGTTCACCGCCATGGGCGCCGCCGTGAACGCGCTCCCGGGCGGCGAAATCGTCGCGGCGATCGACCGCGGCCTGCTCGACGCCGCCGAGTTCAACAACGCGTCGTCCGACCGCGCGCTCGGCTTCGCCGACGTCTCCAAGATCTGCATGCTGCAGAGCTACCACCAGAACGCCGAGCAGCTCGAGATCAGCTTCAACAAGACGAAGTTCAACGGACTGCCGCCGAAGCTCAGGGCGACCATCGAAGGCGCAGTCGAAGCCTGCTCGCAGGACATGATGTGGAAGGCGATCGACCGCAACTCGCAGGACTACATCACGCTGCAGACCACCGACAAGGTGAAGTTCTACAGGACGCCGGATGCGATCCTCAAGCGTCAGCTCGAGCTGTACGACGAGATCACCAAGAAGTACGTGGGCGACCAACCCGCTCTTCAAGGAGATCATCCAGTCGCAGCTCGCCTTCGCCAAGCGGGCGACGCAGTGGGAGCAGGACTACATCACGCCCGCGCAAGATGGCGTTCGACCACTACTTCGGCCCGAACGCGAAATCGCCGATCTGACGGCGCGCCGAACCGGCAAAGCACCATTCCGTGAGACAAACGGAATGGTGCTTTGTTCTTGCAAACCCTTCCCATAAAACGGCAATAGAAAATGAACGTCCAAAGCGTTCTGCACACGATCGACGGCATCAGCACCTGGGTCGGCAAGACCGCGTCGTGGCTGATCATCTTGCTGACGGCCGTTGTCTGCATCGAGGTCTTCAAGCGCTACATCATGAACATGCCGACGGCGTGGATTTTCGACGTCGACAACATGATGTACGGCACGCTGTTCATGCTGTGCGGCGCATACACGCTGGCGCAAAACGCCCACGTCCGCGGCGACTTTCTCTACAGCTCGATGCGGCCGCGGATGCAGGCCTCGCTCGACATCGTGTTGTACGTCGTCTTTTTCATACCCGGGATCGCCGCGCTGATCTATGCCGGCTATGACTACGCCTCCATTTCCTGGCGCATCGCCGAGCATTCGAACGTGACGTCGAACGGCCCGCCGGTCTACCACTTCAAGTCGATCATTCCGATCGCCGGCGCCTTCGTGATGCTGCAAGGCGATCGCCGAGATCATACGCTGCGTCGTCTGCCTCAAGACCGGCGAATGGCCCAGCCGCCTGAAGGACGTCGCCGAGATCGACGTCATCGAGCAGCAGCTTGCGCACAGCGAGTACGTCGACGAAGAGTCGCGCAAGATCGCCATCGAAAATGCGCAACAAATAGACGAGACCGCGCGCCAGCGCGGCATGGGCGGGGACTTGAATACATGAGCGATCCGGCACTTGGGCTCTTGATGCTCTCGCTCATCGTGATCGTGATCATGATGGGCTTCCCGACAGCGTTCACGCTGATGGGATTGGGCATGTTTTTCGGCTACATCGCGTTCTACGACCCGTCGCATCCCTGGTTCGACAACCGCGTATTCGACCTGATCGTCGAGCGCACCTACGGCGCGATGACCAACGACGTCCTGATCTCCATCCCGTTATTTGTGCTGATGGGCTACGTGATGGAGCGCGGCGCGCTGGTCGACAAGATGTTCTACTCGATCCAGCTCGCGTTCCGGAACGTGCCGGCCTCGCTCGCCGTCGCCACGCTGATCGTGTGCACGTTCTGGGGCATCGCCAGCGGACTGGTGGGCGCGGTCGTGGTGCTGATGGGCGTCATCGCGTTCAACCCGATGCTGCGCGCGGGCTATGACGTAAAGCTCGCCTCCGGCGTCATCACGGCCGGCGGCACGCTGGGCATCCTGATCCCGCCGTCGGTCATGATCATCGTCTACGCGGCGGTGGCCGGGCAGTCGATCGTGAAGCTCTACGCGGCCGCGATGTTTCCGGGCTTCTTCCTGTCGTTCCTTTATCTCGTCTATATCGTCGGCTGGGCGATGATCAATCCGAAGATCGCTCCGAAATTGCCGGAGGATCAGACGAAGGTCCCGATCCCGGCGTGGGTGCCGAAATTCCAGGCGGCCTATTCGCCCAACATGTTCATCGCGCTGGTCAAGGCGCTGCTCTCGCCGTCGAAGGCCAGGCAGATCGAGGCGGACGGCAAGCGCGTCAGCTACATGATGCTACTGTCGAACCTGATGTACGCTCTGGTGCCGTTCTTCATTGTCGCCGGTTCGCTCTATACCGTCTGGTGGTACGTCGTCATTCATCAGCAGGTGGCTCCCGAAGTCGTGGTCACCGGCCTGCAGCAGCTCGGCACCCCCGGATTGGACACGAGCGCGACGACCCCGGCCGCGGAAGGGCCGTCGGCAAGCTTCTACTACTGGTTCTGGGGCATCGCCGCGTTCTGCGCCGCATGGCAAGTGCGTTACTACAGGAAGATGAACGCCGAGCGTCTTCAGATCGTGAGGCTCGTGAGCTCGTCGACGATGCCGCTGGGCATTCTCACCGTCGTCGTGCTGGCCGTCATCCTGTTCGGCATCACGACCGCGACCGAGTCGGCCGGCGTCGGCGCCGCCGGCGCTTTCTTGCTGGCCGTCCAGGCGCGAACCCTCGACTGGGAGCGCACCAAGCAAGCGGTGTTCCTGACCGCGAAGACCACCGCCATGGTGTGCTGGCTGTTCGTCGGCTCGGCGCTGTTCTCCGGCGTGTTTGCGATCCTCGGCGGGCAGGCGCTGGTCGAGCAATGGGTGCTGTCGTTCAACATGACGCCCATTCAGTTCATGATCCTGTCGCAGGCGATCATCTTCGTGCTCGGCTGGCCGCTGGAGTGGACCGAGATCATCATCATCTTCGTGCCGATCTTTCTGCCGCTGCTCAAGCACTTCAACATCGACCCGATCCTGTGGGGCACGCTGGTGTTCGTGAACCTGCAGGCGGCGTTCCTGTCGCCGCCGGTGGCGATGTCGGCGTTCTACCTCAAGGGCGTCGCCCCCAAGCACGTCACGCTCAACCAGATCTTCGCCGGCATGATGCCCTACATGCTGATCGTGATCGTGTGCATGATCATCATGTATTTCTGGCCCGGCATGACCCTGTGGCTGCCGAACTATCTCTACGGCGCCGCGGGCTGAGCAGGGCGGCGGCCCGCCCGACCGGTGGGCGTGCTTGCGCCCAGGCGCGCCAGCCGCCGCAAAGTCCGGCTGAGCGCTGAGCTCGACGCCGCCGCGCGCGACAATCCGGCCTCCGATCTGCCGCTCGGACTGGCAGGGCCGATATGCGCAACGTCGCGCCCCAAAATCCGATCCGCGTGCTATCAAGCTCGGCGAGTTGCAACGCGTCAGGGGAGAATCGTTCATGGCTTCAGGGGTCGGCCTCCGTCAGGTGGGGTATTTCGACTGTGCCGGCGGCGGCCAGGTCGTGGTGCAGAACGGCATTGCGTATATCGGGCATATGCGCAGCCCGCATGGCACGTCGATTGTCGACGTGCGCGATCCGAAAAACCCCAAAGAGCTCGCGAAGCTCGGCATGCCGCCCGGCACCCATTCGCATAAGGTGCGCGTGCATGACGGCGTGATGCTGGTCAACCACGAGCTCAACCACGCCGACGCCAATCCGGTCCCCGCCGATTTCGCCCCGGGCTTCGGCGTGTACGACGTGAGCGATCCCGCCAAGCCGCGCGAGCTGACGCGCTGGAAGACGGTGGGCACCGGCGTGCACCGGTTCGATTTCGACGGACGCTACGCCTACCTGTCGCCGACGCTCGAAGGCTATGTCGGCAACATCATGATGATCATGGACCTCAAGGAGCCGGCGCGCCCCACCGAGGTCGGCCGCTGGTGGCTGCCCGGCCAATGGACGGCGGGCGGCGAGACGGCGACATGGCCGAAGACCGCGCACCGCTGCCATCATCCGCTGCGGCTCGGCAACCGCCTCTACACGAGCTACTGGCAGGCCGGTTTCGTGATCCTCGACATCGCGGACATGACCAAGCCCAAGTTCGTCTCCGGCCTCGACTGGACGCCGCCCTTTGCGTGCCCGACCCACACCGCGCTGCCGCTGCCGTTCGAGATCAACGGCCGCCGCTATATCGTGGTCGCCGACGAGGACGTGCAGCGCACGGAAGAGACGCTGCCGGCCTTCATGTGGATGGTCGACATCACCGACGAGAGGCTCCCGGTTCCGGTCGGCAGCTTCCAGGTCGACGGCATCGAGGGCAAACCCAGCCACAAGCCCATGACCGGCTGCCATCAGCCGTGCGAGAAGGTCACCGGCAGCGAGATTCCGTTCGCTTGGTTCGCGCAGGGGCTGCGCATCATCGACGTGAAAAATCCGCACAGCCCGCGCGAGGTCGCGCATTTCCTGCCCGACGTTCCCTCCGGCAGCGAGCGCGTGTCGAGCAACGACCTGACGGTCGACGACCGCGGTCTGATCTATCTGCTCGATCGCGTGCGGGGACTGACCATCGTCGAACGCATATAGCGCGTCTTTCGGCCGGGCCGGCCGGCCTCGGTGGGGCCGCCCGCCGCGAACGGCCGTAGCTCGAGTGGCCATCGGGGTGGTAAGGTCCGATCTGCGCCGCATTCAGTCCGGCGTTACGGCCTGGCGGCCGGCCGCGCGATTTCGTTCGCATCACGGGCCTTCGAGGCGAGCAGATGGAGATATCGATGGGTGTGGGTTTCGTTATCGTCGTCGCGATTGTCCTCTATGCGGTCGCCTCGATTCGGGTGTTGCGGCAATACGAGCGCGGCGTGGTGTTTTTCCTCGGAAAATTCGAGGGCGTGCGCGGGCCCGGGCTCACGCTCATCTTCGTTCCCATTCAGCAGATGGTGCGCGTATCCCTGCGCACCGTCACGATGCAAATTCCCTCGCAGAAAATCATCACCAAGGACAATGTCTCGATCGATATCGCGGCAGTCGCCTACTATCATATCGGCGATCCGGAAAAAGCGGTGATCGCGATCGAGAACGTCTACAACGCGATCAACCAGATCAGCCAGACCACCGTGCGCAACGTGGTCGGACGTTTCAGCCTCGATCAGCTGCTGTCCGACACGGCGAGCATCAATGAGCAGATCAAGAACGTGATCGACGGGCATACGGAGCCGTGGGGCACCCAGGTCACCGCGGTGGAGATCAAGGACATCACGCTTCCCGACAACATGCAGCGCGCAATGGCAAAGGAGGCGGAAGCCGAGCGCGAGCGTCGCGCGAAGATCGTCGCCGCCGAAGGCGAGTTCCAGGCGGCGGTGAAGCTTGGCCAAGCTGCCGACATCATCACGGCGCATCCCGTGGCGCTTCAGCTCCGCACCCTTCAGACAATGGCGGAAATCTCGATCGAGAAGAACTCGACCATCATCTTCCCGGCGCAGTTCATGACGACCGTGCAGGAAGCTTTCGCGATGATGTCGAAGGATACGGCGTCGAAATAATCCGGAATTTCGCTGGGACGAACGGCCTCGCGCGTGGGACGCGAGGCCGTTTGCGGCGTTCCGCTACGTCCGGCCCGGTGCGCCCAAATTCTCCTTCAGGAAGGCGATCGTTCGGCCCCAGGCGAGGTCGGCGGCTTGCTTGTTGTAGCGCGCCGCGCCGGTGTCGTTGTTGAAGGCATGCTGGGCGCCCTCATAGACGTGGAGCGCATAGCGTTTCCCATTGGCCTTGAGCGCCGCCTCGTAGGCGGGGATTCCGGCGTTCACGCGCTCGTCGTTTCCGGCGTAATGCAAGAGCAGCGACGCGCGGATCGCCGGCACATCGGCGGCCGGAACCTGCACGCCGTAATAGGCGACCCCGGCCTTGAGCGCAGGAGCGAGCACCGCGATGCGGTTGACGATGCCGCCGCCCCAGCAGAAACCGATTGCGCCGACATTGCCGGTCGATTCCGCGTGCTTTTCCAGGAACGGCACGGCGGCGGCGATGCGTGGCGCGGCCTCCTCCGGCTTGACCGTTGCGGCGAACAGGTCGCGGGCTTTGTCCTCGTCGGCCGGCGTGCCGCCCTGCGGGGTCAGGATATCGACGCCGAGCGCCAGGAATCCCGCGACCGCGATACGGCGAGTGACGTCCTGGATATGCGGGGTGAGGCCGCGGTTCTCGTGGATGACGATGACGGCCGGGCGCTTGCCCTTGTCCTTGAGGCGTGCGAGGTAGCCGTTGATCTTCACTCCGCCCGCGTCATACGAGACGGTCTCGATCGCGAGCCTGGCATCGTCGGGCGCGACGATCGCGGCCTGGGCGTAATTGCTCTGCAACAGCGGCACCAGCGCCGCGGCGGCGGCCGCCGAGCCCGCCAGATCGCTCAAGCGATCGAGGAATTCACGACGGCTCATCCCGCCGTGCGTGAAACGGTCGTAGAGATTGATGATTTTTTGATCCATGGTTGGCTTCCTCCCGAGGTTGCGTCCGTATGAGCATAAACACCGCCGGGCCGGAGCGCACGCCCGCAAACGCCCGAACGCGTGCGCCGTCCAGCGGCCGGCCGGCGGCCGGCTGCGTCGGTCCGGGATGGAACGCGAGAATCCCAGGATAGCCCGCCGCAGATGCTTGACGGCAGGCGCCCGTTGCGGCGGAATCGCGTAAACGCCAGGACGTCCTGCGGCTTCCATTCTTCCCCGCCGTCGCGTCATTCGCCGGAGATTCCGATGAACCGCCCTTGGCTTGCCCCCCGGCGCGCGGCCGTCGCGTTCGCGCTCGGCGTCGCGACGGGCGTCGCTCTGGCGTCTGCCGTCGCGGCCCAGTCCGAATTTCCATTCGGCCGGGAATTGCTGCTCGATGCCCCGCCCATGAAGGGCTCCAAGCGGGTGCCGAGCCTCGAGGTCGCGGAAAACGGCCTCGCCGACATCGCGCTCTGGTGCAACGACATCAAGGGCCAGCTGGTCGTCGCCGGCGACACCGTCACGATCCTGACCGGCCCGAAGACCGAGCGTTCCTGCACGCCCGAGCGCATGCGCGGGGACGACGACGTGCTTGCGGCGTTGACCGAGGTCACCAACTGGCGGCGCGAGGGCGAGTTTCTGATCCTGACCGGCGCGCGCACGTTGCGCTTCCGGATGCAGACGAATTGAAGTTGTCATTGCGAGGCGTGCGCAGCACGCCGAAGCAATCTCGTGCCATGACATCGGGATTGCTTCGCTTCGCTCGCAATGACGGCGAATGCAAAAGGGCGCGGCTTTCGCCGCGCCCTTGAGCGTTTTCTTCGATCGGGTCGATTGGATCAGAAATCCATCCCGCCCATTCCGCCCATTCCCCCCATGCCGCCCATCCCGCCGCCGCCAGGCATGGCCGGCATCGCCGTCTTGTCCTTCGGAACCTCGGCGATCATGGCTTCGGTGGTCACCAGCAGGCCGGCGACCGACGAAGCATCCTGCAGCGCGGTGCGCACGACCTTGGCCGGGTCGACGATGCCCTTCTCGACCATGTCGACATATTCTTCGTTCTGGGCGTCGAAGCCGAAGGTCTCCGACTTCGACTCCATGATCTTGCCGACCACGATCGAGCCCTCGACGCCGGAGTTCTCGGCGATCTGCCGGATCGGAGCCTCGAGCGCCTTGAGCACGATGTTGATGCCGGCCTGGACGTCCGGGTTGTCGTTGGTGATGCGTCCGACCGCCTTCTTGGCGCGCAGCAGCGCGACGCCGCCGCCCGGCACGATGCCTTCCTCGACCGCGGCGCGTGTGGCGTTGAGCGCGTCCTCGACGCGGTCCTTCTTCTCCTTGACCTCGATCTCGGTCGCGCCGCCGACGCGGATCACCGCCACGCCGCCCGCGAGCTTGGCGAGACGTTCCTGCAGCTTCTCGCGGTCGTAGTCCGAGGTGGTCTCCTCGATCTGCGCCTTGATCTGTCCGACGCGCGCCTCGATGTCCTTGCGCTTGCCGGCGCCGTCGACGATCGTGGTCTTCTCCTTCTCGATGATGACCTTCTTGGCGCGGCCGAGCATTGCGAGCGTCACGTTCTCGAGCTTGATGCCGAGGTCTTCCGAGATGAGCTGGCCGCCGGTCAGGATCGCGATGTCCTCGAGCATGGCCTTGCGGCGATCTCCGAAGCCCGGCGCCTTGACGGCCGCGACCTTGAGGCCGCCGCGCAGCTTGTTGACCACTAGGGTCGCGAGTGCCTCGCCCTCGACGTCCTCGGCGACGATCACCAGCGGCCTGCCCGACTGCACCACCGCTTCGAGCATCGGCAGCATGGCCTGCAGACCCGACAGCTTCTTCTCGTGCAGCAGCACATAGGCGTCCTCGAGGTCGGCCACCATCTTTTCGGCATTGGTGATGAAGTAGGGCGAGAGATAACCGCGGTCGAACTGCATGCCTTCGACGATCTCGACGTCGGTATCGAGCGACTTCGCCTCCTCGACCGTGATCACGCCCTCGTTGCCGACCTTCTGCATGGCCTGGGCGATCATCTTGCCGATATTGACGTCGCCGTTCGACGAGATGGTGCCGACCTGGGCGACCTCGGCGGACGAGCCGACCTTCTTGGCGCGCTTCTCGATGTCCTTGACGACGGCGGCGACCGCGATGTCGATGCCGCGCTTGAGGTCCATCGGATTCATGCCGGCGGCCACCGACTTGGCGCCTTCGCGCACGATCGAGGCGGCCAGCACGGTCGCCGTCGTGGTGCCGTCGCCGGCGCGCTCGTTGGTCTTGGATGCGACCTCGCGCACCATCTGCGCGCCCATGTTCTCGAACTTGTCCTCGAGCTCGATCTCCTTGGCGACGGTCACGCCGTCCTTGGTGATGCGCGGGGCGCCGAAGCTCTTGTCGAGAACGACATTGCGGCCCTTGGGGCCGAGCGTGACCTTCACCGCATTGGCGAGAATCTCGACGCCGCGCAGCATCCTGTCGCGCGCGTCGGTGGAAAAGCGGACGTCTTTGGCGGCCATTTGGTTACTCCGTGTGGGTCTGCTCCTCATCCCGAGGAGCCACGCGAAGCGTGGCGTCTCGAAGGATGAGGTCGATGAGGGGGTGATTTCGTGCCCTCGTCCCTCGCGACGGCTGCTTGGCAGCCTCCTCGGGACGAGGGATCGATGCTCAGGCGATCACGCCCATGATGTCGGACTCCTTCATGATCAGGAGCTCCTGGCCGTCGAGCTTGACCTCGGTGCCGGACCACTTGCCGAACAGCACCTTGTCGCCGACCTTGAGGTCGATCGGGATGAGCTTGCCGGCCTCGTCGCGCCCGCCCGGGCCGACCGCGACGATCTCGCCCTGCTGCGGCTTCTCCTTGGCGGTATCGGGGATGATGATGCCGCCGGCGGTCTTCTCCTCGGCGTCGATGCGGCGCACGACCACCCGGTCGTGCAGGGGACGGAATTTGGTTTTCGCCATGGTTTCCTCGTCGCCGCGGAGCGCGGCCTTGGTGGACTGAAACGCTCGATCTGGAAGGCGGTTAGCACTCATGGCTCAACGAGTGCCAAGCGCGGCGGCGGGAGATAGGGCTTGGCGGGCCGGGGTGTCAAGACGGGTCCGGCCGTCGAACGTTCAATGCCGATATGACAGGCTCCGGCGCTCTTGGCAGAACGGACCCGATCTGGACGTCGGCCCTGACGCCGACGCGCAAAGCTGGCACGGACCCGCATTCGGGAGGAAGCGATCGAAGAATCTGCGAACAACAGTCTCGTCGCTATGCGCCGTGCTGGCGATCGCGTTCGGGCTCGGCTCGGCGCGCGCCGAGATCAAGACCGAATGGATCGACTACAAGCAGGGCGACACCGCCGCTGCGCGGCTATCTCGCCTATGACGACGCCCGCAAGGACAAGCGTCCGGGCGTGCTGCTGGTGCATCGGCGCGACGGCATGTCGGCGCTGACGCTGAAGAACGCCGAGATGGTGGCTCGGCTCGGCTACGTGGTGTTCGCGCCCGACATCTTCGGCAAAGGCGTCGTGCCCAAGGAAGTCCCAGAGATGATCGCGCAGTCCGTCCATCTTCAACAACGACCGGCCGCTGATGCGGGCGCGCGCCCATGGCGGGATTCGACGTGCTGCGGCAACAATCCGCTGGTCGATACGGCGAGGATCGCGGTGCTCGGCTATTGCTTCGGCGGCACCGTGGCGGTCGAGTTCGCCGAGACCGGCGCGCCGATCGTCGGCACGGTGACGATCCACGGCAGCTTCCGCAATTTCCACGCCACGGGGCCGCGAAGAACATCAATGGCCGCGTGCTGATCCTGCACGGCGCCGAAGATCCGGTCGCGCCGCTCACCGAGGTCAACATCCTGATCAAGGACCTGCGCGACGCCAAGATCGCCCTGGCAGCTCGAGCTCTACAGCGGCACCGAGCACGGCTTCTCGACACCGAAGAACCCCGACGAGGAGCGCGCCAACACGCAGTCGCAAGGCTGCGATGGCGCGCTTCTTCAAGGAGGTGTTCGGATCGAGTCGAGCTCGTAGGAGGGTCGGCGAGCGAGACCCGTCGCGTGACGCTTGTCCGGCATGGGCGCGCGCTCGTCCCACCACGGCCTACCGCCGAGCATCTTCATCGCGCGCTCGTAATAGCCGAGATCGACGTATTTCTCCGGGGCCGGCGGCGCGCCGCCGCCTTGCGCTCGATCTCGGCGCGCAGCGCCAGCATGTTGCGGAAGCCCTGCGGCGTCGAACCTGGCGTCGGGCGTGAAGCCGAAGCCGGGATCGAGCAATTGCGCATAGGTGCGCTCGGCCGTCGGCGTCGCGAGAGCTTGAGCTTGTCGCGCAGCAGCGCCAGGTTCGCGGCCTTGTTGGCCGGATCGCGCACGAAGCGCAGCGACTCGACATAGGCCGCGAGATAGCGCTCGACCGTGTCGGCATGCTCGCGCGCCCAGGCGCGCATCGCGAACGCGCCGGCCGCCTGATAGGGGCCGAGCAGGTCGATGATGCGGCCGAGGCTCTTCAGCCCGTGCTCCTCCGCCTGCACGTTGAACGGCAGGTTGAGGATGCCGCCCGCATTGCTCTTGTCCTCGATCAGCGCCTTGTAGCGGTAGACCACGGCGCCGACCGGCTTGACGGTGTAGTCGGCGCCCTCGTGCAGGCCGGACTTGAGCAGGATCTTCTTCGCCTGCAGCGCGTAGGCGGTGTCGGGCGCGTCGACGATCACGGTCCGGCCCTTGAGGTCGGCGAACGAGGCGATGTCGGGCTGGACGATGAACTCGTTCATGCCGCTGTCGCCGCCCGACACGATCACCACGTCCTTCTTGGCCACCTCGATCATCGCGACCGCGTTGTCGAGCGCCGCCTGCGCGATGTCGAAGCTGCCCGGCCGCGAGCCCGTCGCGCTGGCTGCTGCGAATTCTCGGTGAGCTGCAGCTCGACTCGAGCCCGTGCCGGGCGAAGATGCCGGTCGCGATGCCGGCATGGAGCGGCAGCGCCTTGGCGTTGGGAAAGGCGTTGACGCGCAGCGGCGTGAGCTCGGCCGGGCCGACGCCGCCGCAGGCCAACGCGAGCGCGGCCAGCAGCAGCCACGGCGGCGGCCGTGAGCCATATGCGTCCGACATCGACTTCCCCCTCGATTTTCGCGGTTGCCCCGACCTGCATCGACCATCATACATAGCACACGCGGGCCGGTGCATCGATCAGCGGACGTTCAATCGGCAATTTCCCGTCGACGGTGGCGCACTGGAACCGAGCGGGAAATTGCGAATGCGCGCGATCAGCCTCGACGAGGCGCTGAAGCTCATCAACGGCACCTTCGCGGCGGCGGCGGAACGCAAGCTGCGGCCGCTGACCGCGGTGGTGCTCGACGCCGGCGGGCGCGTGAAGGCGGCGCTGAAGCAGGACGGCTGCTCGATGCTCCGCTTCGAGATCGCCTACGGCAAGGCCTATGCGGCGCTCGCGCTCGGCCGCTCGTCCCGCCTGGTGCTGCAGAAGTCGCGCGAGAAGCCGATCTTCATGGACAACCTGCAGAAGCTCGCCGACGGTCCGATGTTCCTCGAAGGCGGCGGCCAGCTCATCCGCGACGCGGCCGGCGAGGTGGTCGGCGCGATCGGCGTCACCGGCGACGTCAACGAGATGGACGACCTCTGCGGCGGTCGCCGGCATCCACGCGGCCGGCTTCAAGAGCGACTACGATTTCGCCGACCCGGACGACATCCACGCCATGAACATCAAGGAAGGCGAGCTGCCGAAGGCGCCCAAGGCGCCGAGGCCGTAAGCCGGCGGGGCGATTCCGGCGCCGCCCCGGGTGAGGTCGTGACAGCCGGTGGTGGAAGTGGGGCGGCTTTTGCCATATCCTCACCCCCATCAGGCAAGTGCTGGTCCGAACCCGCCTTATCCCCGCCATGTCGGGGCACCACTTTGGACTCGATGATCGGAGGAGTGCCTCATGGCCGGTTCCTTCTTGCGTAGTTGGCCCGCGATCGTGATCGCCGGATTCGCCCTCGCGGGTTGTTCGGGGAACATGGGGTCGTTTTCGCTGCCCAGTTGGACCGACTCGCAACCACCGCCGCCGGAAGCGCCCGCCGGCCCGGTGCCGCGGCCGGGCGTCGCGGCCGAAGACATCGTCGGACGCTGGGGCATCGCCTCGTTCCACAAGCCCGAGGACCGGCCACGCACCGAGGCCGCCGCCCGCAATCAGTGCACGCAAGCCTACGTCATCAACCGCAGCTCGACCGGTGTCGCGATGCTCGGCCACGACAGTCCCAAGGTGCAGGACATGGCCATCAAGGCCAGCCAGGAAGGCAAGACCTATATCGGTCCGGGGCCGGAGCCCGGCGCGACCGACGATCGCGAGGTAGTCTCGTTCGACGGCCGCGTGCTCGTGCTCAAATGGGTCGACCCGGAAGTCGCCAGCCGCTACGGCACCATGGTGCTGGTGCGTTGCGCGGCGCCCGGCACGCCCGCGGCAAAGCGCGGCTAGCGCGCGGTTCCGACGCCATGGCGGCGAAGCACGTCACCATCTGGCACAATCCGCAATGCGGCACCTCGCGCAAGGTGCTGGAGATGATCCGCGCCGAGGGCATCGAGCCGACCATCGTCGACTATGTGAAGACTCCGCCGAGCGTCGCCGAGATCAAATCCGCGCTCAAGGAGATGGGGAGCAAGCCGCGCGACCTCCTGCGCCGGCGCGGCACGCCTCATGACGAACTTGGCCTCGACGACAGCAAGCTGACCGACGCGGCGCTGCTCGCCGCGATGCACGCGCATCCGATCCTGATCGAACGGCCGGTGGTGCGCACCCGCAAGGGAACGCGGCTGTGCCGGCCGCCCGAACGCCTGAAGGACATTCTCTAGATCGTGCTCCAACGCAAAACGCGCCGATGATTCAATCCAACGCGAAAGCGATCTGATGGAGCGGCATGGCGCAACCGTGTTCGCGCAGCCGCTCGCCGGCTGGGAGCGCGACGGCCTCAAGGCGTCGCTCACGCGGGCCGGACTGCCGGTGGACGACGTGGAGGACCCCGACCTGCTGTTCTGGCGGTTCGAAAGCGACGACGTTCCGGTCGGCTTTGCGGGCCTCGAGATCTTCGGCCGGGATGCGCTGCTGCGCTCGCTGGTGACATTGCCGCCGGTGCGCCTGCGCGGGATCGGCGGCGCGATGGTCGCCAAGATGGAAACCGAGGCACGCGCGCGCGGCGCCCGCGCAATCTACCTGCTGACCACAGCCGCCGCCCCCTTCTTTGCCAAGCTCGACTACGCGCCGTGCGGCCGCGACGACGTGCCGGCCGCGATCGCCGCCAGCGCGCAATTTGCCAGACAGTGCCCCGCTTCGGCCACCGCGATGGTGAAGCGGGTGTGAGCGGGGGGCGATTGGCGAGGAGCGAATAGGGAGTAGCGAGTAGCGAATGGGAAGTTGCGAACAGCGCCCTGCCGGTTGAGAGTGATTTCTCGCTACTCGCCATTCCCCCATTCTTCCATTCCCCCATTCCCTCAACGACCCAGATGCCCCACCCGCGCGATTTTCTCCTTGGACCCTGGCGTGCAGTTCCGGTCCTCGGCGTGACCCAGATCCTCGCCTGGGGCACCCTGTACTATCCGCCGGTGCTGACCGTGCCGCTGATCGCGGCCGATCGCGGCTGGTCGCTCGCCTTTGCGATGAGCGGGCTATCGGTCGGGCTCCTGGCGGCCGGACTGATCGCGCCGGCCGTCGGACGGATGATCGACCGCCATGGCGGCCACGTCGTCATGACGGTCGGCTCGCTCACCGGCGCGGCCGGGCTCGTTGCGCTCGTTCTTGCGGCGCATCCGCTCGCCTATCTGGCGGCCTGGGTGCATGATCGGCGCCGCCATGGCGGCATCGCTCTACGATCCGGCCTTCGCGACCCTCGGACGCATCTTCGGCGCCGCGGCGCGCCGGCCGATCACGGTGCTCACCTTCATGGGCGGGCTTCGCGTCGACGGCGAGCTGGCCGGCGACCCATCTCCTGCTCGACGCCTGCGGCTGGCGCGGCACCTATCTGGTCTACGCGGCCCTGCTCGCCTTCGTGGCGGCGCCGCTGCACGCCTTGGCGCTGCCGCGCGAGCGGGCCGATCCGCAAGCGCAGGCCGCCCGGCGACGCGCGGCGCGCCGCCCGTGCATCTGCCGGCGCGCGGGCTGCCGTTCTGGCTGGTCGCGACGGGATTTGCCGCCTACGCGTTCGTCCCGTCCGGCCTTCCGCCCATCTGCTGGCGATCTTCGGCCGCGCCGGCATCGATCCGGCGACCGTCGTCTTCATCGGGGCGCTGTTCGGGCCCTCGCAGGTCGCGTCGCGCCTGTGTGAATTCGCCTTCGCGGGCAACGCCCATCCGCTCAATCTCGCGCGCGCAGCCTTCGGCCTGATCGTGTGCGCTTTCGTGGTGCTGGGGCTGGCCGGCATCTCGGCGCCGGTCGCGGCCGTCGTTCGCGATCATGTTCGGGGTGAGCAACGGGCTCGTCACCATCGCGCGCGGCACCGTGCCGCTCGTGCTGTTCGGGCCCGCCGGCTACGGCCGCCTGATCGGGCGCATCGCCGGCCCGTGGCTTGTGATGCAATCGGCGGCGCCGCTGGTGCTCGCCTTCATCGCCGAGCGCCTGTCCGACGCGGCCGCGCTCGCATGTGTGGCCGCCTTCGCGCTCGCCGCCATGGCGTGCTTCCTGGCGATCCGCCGGCCGGCGTAAGTCCGGCGCGCCAAAATGCGCTAAGTCGGATTCTCAGGGGAACAGCGCGTCGATGTCGTCCTGCGAGGCGTGGCCGGCGTCGTCATCGAGCTTCGGCCCGTTGAGCAGCGCGGCGTCGCCCTGCCGTTCCGGCGGGGTCTCGGGGAGGAATTCCTTGAACGCCTCCATGCCGCCCCAGATATCCATCATTTGTTCGACGTGGTTCTCGATGAACTTCCACGTGGTGACCACCTTGGAGATGCGCTGGCCCGTTATGTCCTGGAAATTGCAGGCCTCGAACACCTTCACGACGCGGTCCTGGATCGCGCGCCCGGTCTCTTGCTCCGCCTTGTCTTGGCGCCGACTCGATCAGCGTGGTGGCGAACTGGTCGATATCCTCGACCATGTTGAGGATGCTTTGGGTCGCCTGCTCGGTTCCGGCCACCACCGCGTCGAGCTCGTGCGTCATCCGCGACATGCTCTGCGCCGTGGAAGCCGGTGACGTGAAGCGTCGCGATCTCCTGCTTGGTGCGGCTGATCGCATTGTGGATGATGACGAGCTCGCCCTTGAGCTTCTGCATCTCGGCGAGCTGCGCCTGATAGGTTTCGAGGATGCGCTGGCGCCTCGTCCTTCGGCTCGACCAGCGCGCGCAGCGCCTTGATCTCGGTGATCAGCTCGTGATGGCGCTGGACCGCGTTGAGATGCGGCAACGGATCCGGCGTCAGATCGGGCATTGGATCGGACGCGGCCGAGGACCATTCGGCGCCCGGCTCGGGCACGCTGTCGGTCTGCTCGATACGGAAAATCTTGCGTTGCAGCGTCATGCCCTAACCCTGAAGCCCTCAATTCCTGTCGCTTTCATAGCGGTCCGAACTTAACGCGCGGTTTCCCTGCGCCGCTCTCGCGGCGAAATGTCCGGTCGTGTCGGCATTACGTTAACCATGGGATTTGACGCAAAATAAACCATGACATCGTGAACAGCTCCTTTCGGGCGCGACCTATATGGCTAAGCGATCGTTATTAACCGATCGGTTGAGATTTCGATCTGTAGTGGGACGCAAGGCCGCGGCGCTCGTCGCTCTCCGGCCGAGAGACCATCAGTACAGAGTCAACGTCCATGTCCCGTGTCGTCTTTTCTGCGCTCGTGATGAGCACACTCCTCGCGCTTCCGGCGTTCGCCCAACCGCTGAGGCTAGACGCCGCGACCTATGCGGATGGCGCGGTCGCTCCGGCCGCTTCGACACGGGTCGCGGCCGCGGGCCCCAACATGGGCGGCGGATTCATCGAATTTTTGTTCGGCGGCGGCGGCGATGCGTCCCCGCGGTCGCGCTACGCGCCGAGCTATCGGGGCGGAGCCGAGCCGTATGGGGCGCCGCCGCGATTGGACCCGCAATTCCTGCCGCAGACCGTCGCCTATGAGGGCCATGAGAAGCCAGGCACGATCATCATCGACACGCCGCAGCATTTCCTGTTACCTGGTGCAACCCGACGGCACGGCGCGGCGCTACGGCATCGGCGTCGGGCGCCCGGGCTTCACCTGGGCGGGCGTGAAGGAAGTGACAGCGAAACGCGAATGGCCGGACTGGCGCCCGCCGTCCGAAATGCTCAAGCGCCGGCCCGATCTGCCGGTCTTCATGGCGGGCGGTCCGGAAAACCCGCTCGGCGCGCGCGCGCTTTATCTCGGCTCCACGCTCTACCGCATCCACGGATCCAACGAGCCGTGGACGATCGGCACCGCGGTGTCCTCGGGCTGCATCCGCATGCGCAACGAGGACGTGATCGATCTCTACGAACGGGTCAAGGTCGGCACCCGGGTGATCGTGATCTGATCGTCACGGCGTGCGGCGCGTCGCGCCGCTCCGGGTCACGCCAGGTCACGCCAGGTCCGAATCCCCGCCGTCGAAATCGCCGGCCACGTCGGTGTCGTCGTCGAGGTCGCCGCCGTCATTGTCCTCGCCCTGATCGTCGCTGCCCAACAGACCGGCATGGCGGTCGCCGCTGTCCGCCGCGCCGGACCGGTCGCCGCCGATATGGTCGATGCCGGCCTGGCGGGCGAGATCGCTGTTCGCCGCGCCACCGCCCCAGGGCGAGCTCCCGCCGGCCGCGCCCGCATCGAGGGCGCTCGCCCCACCCGGGCCGCCGGCGAATGGCCGAACATCGAGCGGATGCCGTTGAGCAGCATCGCGCCGCCGATGACGCCGGCGGCGGAAGCCGCCGCGTTGCCGAGAAATGAGCCGCCGCCGAAACCGGCCGTTCCAGGACCCATTCCAGAACCCATTCCCGAACCCATGGGCGAGGGACCCATGGTGGATTGTCCCGCCGGCTGGTCGCCCATCGGCGGAGCGCCCGCCGCCGGGCCCGCGCCCCACACCCCGCTGGTGCCGAGTCCGCCGGGGCGCACCGAGGGCACCGAGCCGCGCCGTCCTTCGCGTCCCGCCAGCGCGTCGCGCATGGTGTCGAGGAAGCCGCCCGCGCGCGGCGTTTCGCCCGCGAGCTCGGCCTCCAACGCCTCGATGCGCGCATTGGCGCGCTTCAGGGCCTCGTCCTGCACCAGCACGGTCTGCACCAGCGCATAGGCGGCGTTGGGGGCGCGCGCAAATCCCTCGGCGATCGCGCGCTCGGCGTCGGGATCGCGGGCGCCTCGCTCGAGCGAAGCGAGGCGGTCGAACAGCTCGGCGACGAGCTGGCGTTCCTGCGGGGTCATCGGTCGGATCCTCCGGGGTCGGCGCCGGCCAACGGCGAAAGGGTGGCCGGGGGTGCGCCACACAGGTGGATAGCGGCCCCGAATGGCGGAAGGATGAAATCGCAGCGCGGGATGCGGCGCTCGGCCGCAGGGATCACGCCAGGGCGACGTCTTGCTGGCGCAGCAGGGCGGCGAATTCATCGCCCGCCAAATAGGCGTATTCCCGCTCGCGCAGGTCGGTGAGCGGATCGAGCCGTTCGAGCTCGTCGTCGACCTGGCCCGGATGGCACATGATGACGCCGCCGTCCGGCAGGCCGTCGAGGAACTGGGGAAAAAGCTCGGCGATCGGCAGCTTGGCGCCGAAGTCGTAAGTGCCGGCAAAGGCCGGATTGGTGCGGATGCCGAGCTTCTCCGCCCGCTCGCGCAAGCGGCGGCTCAGCAGATCGAGCAGAAGACCCTTGGGGTCGGACAGTCGCCGCAGCGGCGCGACGCGCTGCCGCATTGGCGCACCCAGGCGTGCGGCGCCGCTTCCTTCATCGCAACGAGCAGCGTCTCGCCGATCATCGGCAGCAGCTGCACGTGCTGATGGCCGTCGACGAAATCCGGCGGTCGCCCGAAGGCGGCATGGAACGCCGCGAGCTGGCTGGCGATCTCGGCCGCGAACGCCGCCGCGATCGAGGCGGCCGAGCCAGGCGCGCCCCATCAGGGCGCCGAGCGGAAGAAACGCCCCGCCCCGCACCGGCTGGAAGCCGGCCGAGAGCGGCGGGAACGGCGCGGTGAGCGTGAGGTGCAGGCCGATCGCGACCCTGGTGGCCGCGCCGTCGAGCGTGGCGAGCGCCACGGCCTCGGAGTGCCCGAAGCTCGGCGCCGCCACCATGACCGAGGTCGCGTTGAGGCGGCCGCGCGCCGCCGAGATCGCGGATCGCGGCATTGACCGCGGGCGAGATGCCGTAATCGTCGGCGACGAGCCAGATGCGCCGACGCGCGTCGCGCCGCTGCGCCGCCGCTTGCGCGTCCCGCTGGTCTGCCGCGACCCCCACGCTAAGACCTCTACTCGGCGGCCGCGCGCGCCGTGTTCTCGTCCGCGGTCTTCACGCTGTGCTCGGCGACGAAATAGACCGGCCGCGCTTTGATCTCCGACAGGATCTTGCCGATATATTCGCCCATGATGCCGATCATGAGAAGCTGCACGCCGCCGATCACCATGACGCCGACGATCAGCGAGGGATAGCCCGGCACCGTGCGTTCGTAGACGAAGGCCTCGATCAGCATCCACAGGCCGAACAGCAGCGCGCTCGCCGCGAGCAGCACGCCGAGCAGGCTCGCGACCCGCAGCGGCGCGACCGAGAACGAGGTCAGTCCTTCGACCGAAAGGCCGAGCAGGCTCGCATAGCTCCAGCTCGTCTCGCCGTGCGTGCGCTCGGCCGGCTCGTAGTCGACGCGAAGCTGGCGGAAGCCGATCCAGGTCGCGAGACCCTTGAAGAAGCGGTTGCGCTCGGGCAGCTGGCGCAGCGCCGCGGTCGCGCGCGGCGACAGCAGGCGGAAGTCGCCGGCGTCCTCGGGAATTTTCTGCCGCGCGCCCCAGTTGATGCAGCGTGTAGAAGCCTTTTCCGCCGAGGCGCCGCAGCGCCGACTCGTTGGCGCGATGGGCCTTGGCGGTGTAGACCACGTCGTAGCCGTCGTCGAGCCAGTGGCCGACCAGCCTGCTCGATCAGCGCGGGCGGATGCTGTCCGTCGGCGTCCATGAACAGCACGGCGCCGCGCCGCGCGTGGTCGAGGCCGGCCATCAGCGCGGCCTCCTTGCCGAAATTGCGCGACAGCGAGACGACCTGCACGTCGATGCCGTTCGCCGGCAGGCCGCGCGCGACCGCGAGCGAGTCGTCGCTGCTGCCGTCGTCGACATAGACGACCTCGCAGGCGAGCCCGCGCGGCTTGGCGCAGCCCGCGCGCCGTCTCGGCGATCCGTTCGTGCAGGGCGGCGAGGCCCGCCGCCTCGTTGATAGACCGGCACGATGATGGACAGCCCGGCCTTGGCGGCCTCGCCCCTGTCGCTGCCCAGCAGTGTCGTTGTCGCGGTCATGGCCGTCTTGGTTGCCTTAATGGTCGCTTCTTGGTCGCCTTAATGGCGCGCGCGTTTCATCGGGCCTTTTATAGCGCAACCTCGCCGGCCTTGTCGCGCCGCGAGGGCGCGGCATTCGGGCTCGGCACGGCGTCGGTGGGCATGCTAAGCGGTCGCCCATGATCGTACGCGAGCAGCTCAAGTTCCGCTTCCGGCAGGCCATCTGCGCCATTCGGGCGCGCGTCGCGCTTCTCGAGAAGGCCGTCAGCTTCGGGCTGGTCGGCGTGGTCAATACGGGCGTCGATTTCATCATATTCTGGACCGCGGTGCAGAAATTCGGGCTGCCCCTGATCCCCGCCAACGTGCTGTCCTGGGTCGTGGCGATTTCCGGCTCCTATCGTGATGAATTCGCTGTTCACGTTCGCCGCCGAATTCGGGCGGCAAGCTGCGCTGGCGCTCCTATGGGACGTTCGTCGCCTCGGGTGTCGTCGGCCTGGTCGCCAATACCACGACCCTCGTCGTCGCCGCCAAGTTCATGCCTCTGTTGCTGGCCGGGGAGGCCGCGCAGCTCGCTGCCGCGAAAGGCTGCGCGATCGTGGCGAGCTTCGTGGTCAATTTCTCGCTGTCGCATTTCGTGGTGTTTCGCCGCCGCGTCGGGCCCGCCGGCGAGGGGCGGTGAGGGGCACTTGGTGCCCCGGACGCGCGCAGCACGCGGCGCGTCCCTCGTTTTCGTGTCTCGATGAGGGGTGCACCTGCGCCAATCTGCAGAGCGGGAACAGGTCCAAATTTCCTGTTAAATCGGGACCTGCTGTCTGCTTGCCGACCTCGCATATTGAGATGATTGGGCTTTTTCGCTCCGTTTGTCCCGCCGCGTCCCTGCTAATAACAGGAGTTTGCAGGGAATTTGCAGGGAATGGTGGCGCTGCCAAATTGGGCGCGCAATAGCGGCGCCGACATCTCGCTGGCCAGGCGATGTCGCTCTCATGCAAACGCCCGACGCTCTGGGCGCCGGGCGCAATTCCAACCGTGGATTTTCTCCTACACCGTCGGGGCGCGACCGTCAAAAAAATGGCTGTCAAGAATAAAGATCGCGCGGTTTCGCGGAGCCTGTCGTTGCGCCCAACGCAAGACCCGAGGATGCAACCCGCCCTACAGTCCCGCCGCCAGCTTCTCGTAGAGCGGATTGTCGCGCGCGAACACGTAGTCGAGCTCGGCGACCACGACCGTCTCGGCGCCATGCTCGCGCAGGAAGCTCGCCAGCGCGTGCACCTGCGCGCGGCGGGCAATGCAGCGTCAGCATGCCCGACGAGGTCGGGCCGCCGAACGGCGCCACCACGCCGAAGCGCGTCCTTCGCGGTCGCCAGCAGCGCGTCGTCGCAGCCCGGTGAAGCGGGTGCGCACCTCGCGGAAGGCGCGCGCGCGCGCCTGCGCGACGATGCGGTCGAGCACGCAGGCGGGCGGTCTCGCGCGCGCCCGCGCTCCAGTCGGCGCCGCGCGCCGCCACCAGGTTCGCCTGCGAGCGCAGGATGATGCCGTCGTCGATCACCTTGAGGCCGTTGGCGGCGAGCGTCGCGCCGGTGGTGGTGATGTCGACGATCAGCTCGGCGGTGCCGGCGGCGGGCGCGCCCTCGGTCGCGCCCGAGCTCTCGACGATGCGGTAGTCGATCACGCCGTGGCGCGGCGAAGAAGCCGCGCGTCAGGTTGACGTATTTGGTGGCGACCCGCATGCGGCGGTCGTGCTTGAGACGGAACGCGGTCGCGACGTCGTCGAGATCGGCCATGCTGCGCACGTCGATCCAGGCCTGCGGCACCGCCACCACCACGTTGGCGTAGCCGAAGCCGAGCCCGTCGAGCAGCACGACCTTGTCGTCGGCGTGGGGGATCATCTCGCGCACCAGGTCCTCGCCGGTGATGCCGAGATGGACCGCGCCCTGCGCGAGCTGGCCGGTGATCTCCGCGGCCGACAGATAGGCGACCTCGACGTCGTCGAGCCCGGCGATCGTGCCGCGATAGTCGCGCGCGCCGCGCGGCTTGACCAGCGCGAGGCCGGCGCGCGCGAAGAACGTCGTCGGCGTTCTCCTGCAGCCGGCCCTTGGAGGGCACCGCGATGACGAGGCGGGCGCTCACGTGGCGCCTCCCGGCGCGGCGCCTGCGGGCGCGCCGAGCGCGACGAGCCCGTCGATCCATACCGCGAAGCCGACCGCCGGGACCGGGCTGCGGCGGCGCCGAGCCGGGCGAACAGGCCGTCGTAGCGGCCGCCGGCGACGAGCTCGCCTTCGACCGTGCGCGGTCGGGATCGTGCAGCTCGAACACGAAGCCGGTGTAGTAGTCGAGGCCGCGGCCGAACGCGGTCGAGAAGCGGATGGCGCGCGGGTCGACGCCGCGCGCGGCGAGGAAGCCGGTGCGGCTCTCGAACAGGTCGAGCGCCGGGTCCGAGCGCGAGCCTTGCGTCGGCGGCGAGCGCGCGCAGCTCGGCCGCCGCCTCGTCGGGATCGCCGGCGATCGCGAGGAAGCGCTCGATCAGCACGCGCGTCTCGCCCGGCAGCGCGCTGCCGGCGCCGAGCGCGGCCTGCTCGAGGAAGCGGTCGGCGATCTCGCCGACCGAGCGGCCGCCGACCGCCGTGATGCCGGCGATCGACAGCAGGTCGGTGACCAGCGCACGCGCCGCCTTGGGATCGGAATTGGCGAGCGCCGCGAGCACGCCCTGGTATTCGGGCGTGCCGTGCGGCGCTGTCGAGCACCAGGCGGTCGAGATCGTGGGCGAGATGGCTCTTGCGGTTGAAATCCTTCGCCAGCCGGCGCTTCCAGGCGGGCGCCAGGTCGAGCGCGCCGATCAAGGCCGAGAACAGCGCGACGTCGCCCATGCGGATGTCGGGCTGGCCGAGGCCGTAATGCGCGGTCGCCTCGAGGGCGAGCGCGAGCGTCTCGGCGTCGGCCGCCGCGGTGTCGGTGCGTCCGAACGATTCGATGCCGGCCTGGAGGAACTCGCCCGGGCCTTCGCGTCGCGGTGGCGGAAGACCGGGCCGAGATAGCAGAACGTCGCCGGCCGGCCGGCCTTCGGCGAGGCGAGATAGTCGCGCGCGACCGGAATGGTGAGGTCGGGGCGCAGGCACAGCTCGCCGCCCGCCGGATCGTTCGACCAGATACATGCGGCGGCGGATGTCCTCGCCCGAGAGATCGAGGAACGGCTCCGCCGGCTGCAGGATCGCGGGCGCGACCGCGCATAGCCGGCGCGCTCATAGGAGGCGACGAGCGCGTCCGCGCGCAGGTCCTTCGTCGCCTGGCTCATCGTAAGTCCTCGTTCCGGTCCGTCCGGCCCACGGCCGCGTGCGGCCCGCCCTGTAGCATGGGCGGGTGAAGGATTCGATGATGATCGCCCGATGCGCTTAACAAAGCGGCGGAGCGGGGCGGGCCGGCCGGCGCCGCCGCGCGCCATCTGAGATTTCGGTTAAGAAGCGGTAATCTTTAGGGAATTTCGACTTTCGGGCGCGCAGGTCGGCCGTCGGTCTGGTCAGCCCCAGGTGACGCGATGGCGGGCCAGCACCTTGCGCACGGCCTCGACCAGTTGGTCCTCCGGGACCGCGAACTGGGCCTCGGCCTGCTTCTGCAGATAGTCGTCGCGATCCTTGGCTAGAGCCCGGCGATCTCGGCGCCCAGGACGAGGTCCTTGATCTGCACCTCGCCCTTCTGCTTCTCGTCCGAGCCCTGGATGACGACGCACGGCGTGCCGCGCCTGTCGGCGTATTTGAGCTGCTGGCCGACGCGTGCTTGGGGTTGCCGAGATAGAGCTCCGCGCGGATGCCGGCCTTGCGCAGCGTCGCGACCATCGCTGGTAGTCGGCGATCGCGATCGCGATCGAACACGGTCACGACCACGGGGCCGGGCTCAGCGCTTGCTGTCGAGCTTGCCGATCAGCGTCAGCGCGGCCTGCAGTCGCGACACCCCGATGGAGAAGCCGGTCGACGGCACCGGCTCGCCGCGGAAGCGCGACACCAGTCCATCGTAGCGCCCGCCGCCGCCGACCGAGCCGAAGCGAACGGGGCGGCCTTTTTCGTCCTTGGTCTCCAACAGAAGCTCAACTTCGTAGACCGGGCCGGTGTAGTACTCGAGGCCGCGCACGACGGACGGATCGATGACGATCCGCCCGTCGTCGTAGCCGGAGGCGCTCAACAGCGAAGCGATTGCGCTCAGCTCCGAGATTCCCTCGACTTGCCGCCTTCTCCGGACGTCAACTTGAGTTGGGTCGACGATGTGATCGTTGGTGCCGCGTTGCCGGTGAGATGGAGGCGAGGACACGGTCGCTCGCATCGGAACTGAGGCCCGCGCCCTTGGTGAAGTCTCCCAACTCGTCCTTTCGGCCGGGCCCGAGCAGCAGACGCACACCTTCGATCCCAAGCCGATCCAGCTTGTCGATGGCTCTCATCACGGTAAGCCGCTTGCCGGCATTTTCTTCGCCGCCGAGACCGATCGCCTCCAGGACGCCATCCAGCACCTTGCGGTTATTCACCTTCACCACATAAGACCCGCGCCCAATCCCCAGCGCCTCCATGGTGTCGGCCGCCATCATGCACATTTCCGCGTCCGCCGCCGGCGACGCACTGCCCACTGTATCCGCATCGAACTGCATGAACTGACGGTAGCGCCCCGGCCCGGGCTTCTCGTTGCGAAACACCCAGCCCACCCGATAGCTGCGATACGGCATTGCGAGATTCTGGAAATTCTCCGCCACGTAGCGGGCGAGCGGCGCGGTCAGGTCGTAGCGCAGGCTCAGCCACTGCTCGTCGTCGTCCTGGAACGAAAACACGCCCTCGTTCGGGCGGTCCTGGTCGGGCAGGAACTTTCCGAGCGCGTCGGTGTATTCGATCGCCGGCGTCTCCACCGGCTCGAAGCCGTAGAGCTCGTAGATCTGGCGGATGGTCTCGATCATCCGCCGCGTCGCCGCGATCTCGGCCGGGCCGCGGTCGGCCAGCCCGCGCGGCAGGCGCGCCTTGAGCCTGTTGGATTTCTCGGGTTTCTCGGCCATCGGGTGTGCTACATCGGGTGAGGGCGGTTGGTAGCAGCCGCACCCCTCAGCGGCAAGGGAGTGGTCATGGCTTTGGCACCGCGCGCGGCGAGCGTCGCTCCCAATGATCTCGAATCCTTCTGGATGCCGTTCACGGCGAACCGGGCCTTCAAGAAGGCGCCGCGCCTGATCGCGCGCGCCAAGGACATGCACTACGTCACCACCGACGGCCGCAAGGTGATCGACGCGACCGCCGGCCTGTGGTGCTGCAATGCCGGCCACAACCGCGACCCGATCGTCGCGGCGATCCAGCGCCAGGCCGGCGAGCTCGACTATGCGCCGGCGTTCCAGTTCGCCCATCCGCAGGCGTTCGAGCTCGCGAACCGCATCTCGGCGCTCGCGCCCGGCGACCTCGACCACGTGTTCTTCTGCAATTCCGGCTCGGAGGCGGTCGACACCGCGCTCAAGATCGCGCTCGCCTATCAGGCGGTGCGCGGCGAAGGCGCGCGCACGCGCCTGATCGGCCGCGAGCGCGGCTATCACGGCGTCGGCTTCGGCGGCATCTCGGTCGGCGGCATCGTCAACAACCGCAAGCTGTTCGGCACGCTGCTCGCCGGCGTCGACCACCTGCCGCACACCTACAACCGCGAGCAGCAGGCCTTCACCAAGGGCGAGCCCGAATGGGGCGCGCATCTCGCCGACGAGCTCGAGCGCATCGTCGCGCTGCACGACGCCTCGACCATCGCGGCGGTGATCGTCGAGCCGATGGCGGGCTCGACCGGCGTGCTGCCGGCGCCCAAGGGCTATCTGCAGCGGCTGCGCGCGATCTGCGACAAGCACGGCATCCTGCTGATCTTCGACGAGGTGATCACCGGCTTCGGCCGGCTCGGGCTTCCCGTTCGCGGCCGAGCGCTACGGCGTCATGCCCGACATCATGACCTTCGCCAAGGGCGTCACCTCGGGCACCGTGCCGATGGGCGGCGTGATCGTGCGCAAGCCGATCTACGACGCGTTCATGCGCGGCCCCGAGCACGTGGTCGAGCTGTTCCACGGCTACACCTATTCGGCCCATCCGCTCGCCTGCGCGGCCGGGCTCGCGACGCTCGATCTCTATCGCGACGAGAAGCTGTTCGAGCGCGCGTTCCAGCTCGAGCCGACATTCGCCGACGCCGCCATGGGGCTGAAGGGCCTGCCCAACGTGCTCGACATCCGCACGGTCGGCCTGACCGCCGGCATCGATCTCGCGTCGCGGCCGGACGGCGTGGGCAAGCGCGCCTACGCGGCGATGGAGCAGCGCCTTCCACGACGAGGACATCGTGATCCGCGTCACCGGCGAGACCATCGCGATCACGCCGCCGCTGATCGTCGACGCGAGGACGAGATCGGCGAGATCTTCGACAAGGTCGCGAGGTGATCCGGGCGGTCGCGTAGCGCGATGTCCTTCACACGGCGTCATTGCGAGCGCCTTCCGGCGTCATTGCGAGGAGCCGAAGGCGACGAAGCAATCTCGGCCAGGTGCACGGAGCAAGTGAAAGGAGATTGCTTCGCTTCGCTCGCAATGACAGTAAGGTTCTGACGCAACCATCAAGGAACCGCAGTGCTAACGCAGCATAAATTCCATTACGGCTGGATCGTCGTCGGCGTGACCTTCCTGACCCTGCTGATCGGCGCGGGCGTGCGCTCGACGCCGGGCGTGCTGCTGGTGCCGCTCGAGACCGAATTCCACTGGTCGCGCGCCACCATCTCGTTCGCGATCGCGGTCAGCCTCATGCTGTACGGCCTGATGGGTCCGTTCGCGGCCTCGTTCATGGAGCGGTTCGGCATTCGCCGCACCATGCTCGCCGCGCTCGCGCTGCTCGCCGACCGGCGTCGCGCTCACCACCTTGATGCGCGAGTCCTGGCAGCTCGTGCTGCTCTGGGGCGTCGTGGTGGGCGCCGGGGCCGGCGTCATCGCCAACGTGCTCGGCGCGGTCGTCGCGACGCGCTGGTTCACGGCGCGGCGCGGCCTGGTGGTCGGGCTGCTCACCGGCAGCGCGGCGGCGGGCCAGCTCATCTTCCTGCCGAGCTTCGCCGCCATCACGGCGAACTACGGCTGGCGCGCCATGGTGCTGATCGCCGCGGCCGTGGCCGCTGGTGGTGATTCCGATCGTCGCGATCCTGATGCGCGAGCGGCCGCGAGGACGTGGGCCTCGCGCCCTATGGCGAGACCGGCGGACCGAAACCGGCGCGCGCCGGCGCCAGCCGGCAATCCCTTCGGCTCGCGTTCCGCACGCTCGCCGACGCCGCGCGCTCGCGCGACTTCTGGCTGCTCGCCGGCAGCTTCTTCTGCTGCGGCGCCTCGACCAACGGGCTGATCGGCACGCACCTCATTCCGGCCTGTCTCGACAACGGCATCCCCGAGGTCACCAGCGCCGGGCCTGCTCGCCGCCATGGGCGTCTTCAACATGGTCGGCACGACCGGCTCGGGCTGGCTGAGCGACCGCGTCGACAACCGCATCCTGCTCGCGGTCTATTACAGCCTGCGCGGCCTCTCGCTTATCTACCTGCCGTTCTCGTTCGTGTCGTTCTACGGCCTGAGCCTGTTCGCCGTGTTCTACGGTCTCGACTGGATCGCGACCGTGCCGCCGACCGTGCGCCTGATCGGCAACGCGTTCGGCAAGCGAGAAGTCCGGCATCGTCTACGGCTGGATGTTCGCCGCGCACCAGGTCGGCGCGCCGCGGCCGCCTATTTCGCCGGCCTGATGCGCGCCGACCTCGGCAGCTATCTGGAGGCCTTCATCCTGTCGGGCCTGATCGTGCTTCGTCGGCCGCCCTGATGGTCATGTTCATCGGCGTCGACTGGCGCCGGCGCCGGCCGGCCATGAGCCCCGCCTAGTTAATTTCACTGCGTCATTGCCCGCGTCAGCGGGCAATCCAGTACTCCCGGGAATCGATCGTACCCGGGGAGCGATGACGACCTCCTCGTGCCCAGTGCATGCGGGGCATCCAACACTCCGCGCCACCGCGATGTGGCGCTGCGCTCAATCGAAATGGTAGTGATTACTGGATTGCCCGCTTGCGCGGGCAATGACGAAGGAGAACTAACGCTCCGGCCGCACGATCGCCCAGCCGAACAGCATCTCGCCATTGCCCCAGCGCATCGGCAGCGTGAGCGGCGGCTGCACCTCGGCGCCGGACGCGAGCGCCGCGTAGTTGTCCGGCACCTTGAGGCGGTCGCCGTCGGTCCACACCACGACGGCGCCGCGGCGCTTGAGATCGGCGAGGTCGATCCAGGGCGCGCGCTCGGGCTTGCCGTCGATCAGGGTGCGCGGGCGCTCGACCGAATAGCGGCTGATATTGCCGCCCAGCCACATGCTGCCGATCACATAGGCGAGCGGCGTGCCGGTCGCGGCGCGAAAGCGCGTCGAGATCTCCGCCCCCAGCCGGTCGCCCGGGAACACCGAGGCGCGGTAGCGGTGGTTGACGAACGGCAGCACGCCATATTGCGCCACGAAGGCGACCGCGTAGAGGGCGGTCACCGCCCCCCAGGCGAGCACGATGCGCCTGGCGCGCGCCCATTCGATCGCGGGCCCGGTCGCGATCACGACCCACAGCCCGGCAAACAGCCAGAGCGGATAGCCCCACATCGCAATGAGGCCGCGCCCGCTGATCAACGAGCCCGCGATCAGCAATGCGGCCGGCCCGAACACGAGCAACGTGACGATCCGGCGGTCGAAGGCGTCGACGGAGGGCTCCGCGGTCGGCGCATGTTCCTTGCGGGCCGGCCGCCACTCCGGATCGGGTCCGGGGGAAGCTTCCGCCGGACCGCGCGCCGGCGCGTCGCGGCGCGGGCGGACGAGCGGCAGGGCGATCAGCCCGGACGGCAGCAGCCAGACGATCTGACCGACCACGAAGAGGAGCGGATGGACCAGGTGGTCGAGCAGGCCACGCACCGGGGCGGCGCGCGCGTCGGCATATCTGAGGGGGAGGAAGTCGTTCTGGACCAGCCAGACGAGGTGCGGCAGCGCGACCACGAGCCCCACCAGCACCGCCACATAGGGACCGGGGGTCTTGAGCGCGCCGCGCGCGTCGCGGTCGAGCACGAGAAACAGCGCGAGCGGGAGCGCCAGGACGACGATGAAATATTTCGCCCACAGCGCGAGCCCGCAGGCCAGCCCGAGCCCGCACCAGTCGCGCATGCGCCCGGTGCGCAGCGCGCCATGGAACGACACGCCGGCCAGCGCCCAGAACGGCAGCTGGATCACGTCGTGATTGAACTTGGGCGCGGTGAAATTGAAATAGTGCAGTCCGTCGACGATCAGCACCGCGGCGAGCGCGCCGAACGTCCCGACCAGCCGCCGCGCCAGCACCCAGACCAGGCCGAAAGCCGCCAGCACGGTCATCTGGGCGACCAGATAGAAGGCGGTGTCTGCTCCCCCCAGCCGATAGACCGCCTCGATCACCCACCACGGCAGGGGCGGCAGCTTGTCGTAGCCGAGCTGCCATTCGCGGCCGTAGGTGAGCGCCTCGATCAGGTCGAGCGGGAGGTTGGGGTAGAGCGTGGCCGGAAGAAGCGTCCACAGCCCCGCATGCACAAGCAGAAAGAGCCCGAACGCCTCGCCGGGGCGCTGTCTCAGCCGGTCGAGAAGGGCGGCGATCATCGCGGCAACGGGGTCCGGCGCGCCCTCAAGCCGCGCTGGTGCCGGGGGCGAACGGGCGTGATGGTCCCTCCGCGGCTGTCGCCGGCCATCCCGGCTGGATCGAGCCCGATCATGTGCTTGCCTCGCATTGCGCCGCCATGGGAGGCTGCGGGCTGGCCCAGGTCAAGCCGCAGGATCCGGCGTGCGGGTCGCGCCGCAAGTCGCGTTGGGAGGGTGGGGGAGCGGCCGTGGGCGCGGAATGCGGCGTCATTGTGCTTGCGTCGCGGCCAATCGAACGTAAACATTGTGGTCGTGGCTCGGCGAATTGCCGTCACCGAGGGCTGACCCGGCTATCGCCAGCGTGGAGTTGCGAATGGGACGCCTGACCGCCATCTTCGTGGCCCTGTGCATGGTGCTGATCGCGTGCTCGATCGGTGCCGTGCTGTACCTGCGGTTCGCCCTCAGCGGTGCCGAATCCGCCATGGTGGCGCTCGCGGCGCTGACGGGCCTTGCGCTCTATAACGCGGTCTCCACACGGCTGTACGATCGCGGTGATTTCGGCGGTCAGGTGAGCGATCTGTCGCGCGGCACCGCCGATTTGGCACGCCAGATCGCGGAGCTCAACCGCCGCGTGGCGCGGATCGAGGGCAACACCGATGCGGTGGTCGAGAGGACGCTGGCCGCGACCCATCCGATCACGGCCGAGATGGGTGAGGTCGGGGGGCTGATCAAGCAGATCGCCGAAACCGTCGCGGCGCACGATACGCAATTGAAGGAGCTTTCGCCGGGCGCCGCCGCGTCCACGCCGGGTGGTGGCGCGGGTCCGGTTTCCGCTCCGCCCGTCGCCGCGGCTCCGACCCTCAAGGTGTTGCCCCAGATACCGATCGCGCCGCTGGTGGCGGCGCTGCCGGTCGAGGTCGGCACGCCCGCGTCTGCCGAGACCGCGTCTGCGGCGGCCAAGCCCGAAGAGACCAAGTCCGTCGACGTCAAGCCAGTCGAGGCCAGTTCGTTTCAAACCGCGCCTTCCGAAACCAATTCTTTGGAGACCAGCCCGGTCGACATCCGGCCCGCCGAAGCCCAGCCGGCCGACGCAAAACCCGTCGAAGCCGCGTCTTTCGGTGCCCAGGCGCCCGAACCCAAGCCGCTTGACGCCAAGCCGCTTGACATCAAGCCGCCCGAACCCAACCCGGCCGAGCTCAGCCCTGCCGAGCTCGCATTGAACCGGCTCGGCGGCATTCGCTTCAAGGACAAGGATCCGGCCGCGGTCACCGAGATGATCCGCCAGGCGGTCGAGGCCAATCGTGTCGACCTGTTCCTGCAGCCGATCGTGACTTTGCCGCAGCGCAAGGTGCGCTTCTATGAGGCGGTGGCACGGTTGCGCTCCGATGACGGCGAGCAGCTCATGGCCGTCGACTTCCTGCCCTTCGCGGAAGCCGGCGGGCTGATGCCGAAGATCGACAATCTGATGGTGTTTCGCTGCGTCCAGGTGGTCCGCCGCCTGCTCGCCAAGAATCGCGAGATCGGCCTGTTCTGCAATGTCTCGGCCTCGACCCTGGCGGACTCCGCTTCGTTCCTGCAATTCATGGAATTCATGGAGACCAACAAGGCGATCGCGCCCGCACTCGTGTTCGAGTTCACGCAATCCGCCCTGCGACAGATGGGCCCGATGGAGACCGAGAGCCTCGCGGCGCTCGCCCAGCGCGGCTACCGCTTCTCGCTCGACAATGTCACCGATCTGCGGATCGAGCCGCGCGATCTTTCCGAGCGAGGCTTCCGTTACGTGAAGGTGCGGGCCTCCCTGCTGCTCAACCGCGCCGGCGCGCCGACCGACATCCATCCGGCGGATTTCGCCGGCTTGTTGTCGCGTTTCGGAATCGGCCTCATCGCCACCAAGATCGAGAGCGAGAGCGCGGCCGTCGATCTGCTCGATTACGACGTGAAATTCGGACAAGGGTTCCTGTTCTCGCCGCCGCGGCCGGTGCGCCCCGAGGTGATGCAGGGGGTCAGCGACCGCAGCGACGTGGTCGCCCGCGACATCCCCGTGGGGCCTCCGCCCGCGACCGCCACGCCCGCCGTCGGGCATCGCGTGTCCTCGCTCGCCCAGCTTGCGCGCGGCATGGTCGCCCGGAACTGACACCGCGGCGCCCGACCCGGGCTCGCGCGCCCTCGCCAGGGTGGCGGCGGTGACATCGAATGTCGCGGTGGAGGGCTTCCCACATGAACCCCACTCTCCGCCTGCGCGATTTCGCCCTGTGGGTGATGATCGTCCTGGCGTTGCTGGTGCTGTTTACGCTGTTCCAGACTCCGGGCCCGCGCCCGGTGTCCCAAGACATCTCGTTTTCGCAACTGCTCGGCGAGGTCGACCGGGGCGTGGTCCGCGATGTCGTGATCGAGGGCCCGGAAATCCGCGGCACCTTCAAGGACGGCCGCAGTTTCAAGACTTACGCCCCCAATGACCCCACCTTGGCGCAACGCCTGTACGGCAAAGGAGTCGTCGTCACGGCGCGGCCGTCGCAGGACATGATGCAATGGGCAACGTCGCTCTTGATCTCATGGCTCCCCTTTGTCGCGCTGATCGCGGTGTGGATATTCCTGTCCCGCCGGATGCGAACCACCGGCCAGGCGTTCGGTCTTGGCCGAGGAGCGGCGCTGTCCGACAAGGTCCTCGCCGATCCGACGTATTGGCGTCGCTGCGCGGACGAAGCGCGCGCCGTGGCCGGGCGGTTGGGCGACCACAACTCCAAGCGGCGGATGGCTGACATCGCACAAGGATACGATTATATGGCGCAGAGAGCCGACGAAAGGCTGCATGACTTTGAAAAATCGAAATGACAATTTGCGCCATGCATCGTCCGCCCATCCGATGACAGCTCAGCCCCCTTTCCTCGATCGCTTCTCGACGCTGGCGTCGAACTACGACGTCGTCCTGTCGGACGTCTGGGGCGTGGTGCACAACGGCGTGGCGGCATTTCCGGATGCCTGCGACGCGCTCGCGCGTTTCCGTGCCGGCGGCGGCACCGTCCTCCTGATCACCAACGCGCCGCGGCCGGCCGACGTGGTGGTGCGCCTGCTCGACCGCCTGAACGTTCCCCATGCGGCCTATGACGGCATCGTGAGCTCGGGCGACGTGACCCAGGCGGTGATCCTCAAGAGGCGCAACGACCGGGTCTTTCACATCGGACCGGAGCGCGACCACTCCGTCTTCACCGATCTCGGCATCGCGTTCGCGCCGGCCGAAAGCGCCGATTACGTCGTGTGCTCGGGACTGTTCGACGACGAGGCCGAAACGCCGCAGGACTATCGCGAGCTCCTGGCCACGATCCGGCGGCGCGATCTGGTCATGGTCTGCGCCAACCCCGACCTCGTGGTCGAGCGCGGCGAACGGCTGGTCTACTGCGCGGGCGCGATCGCCGATCTCTACGCGTCGCTCGGCGGCCAGGTGCTTTATGCCGGCAAGCCGCACCGGCCGATCTACGAGACGGCGCTCGCCAAGGCGGCCGCGGTGCGCGGGCAGGGGTCGGCGCTCGACCGGGTGCTCGCGATCGGGGATTCGGTGCGGACCGATCTCGCCGGGGCGTCCGCGTTCGGGATCGATTGCCTGTTCGTCACCGCCGGCATTCACGCCGAGGAGCTGGGCGCCCGTGACAATCCCGACGCCGCCGTGTTGCGGACCATATTCGCGGAGGCGAAGCTGTTTCCGCGCGCGGTGACCCGCCGCTTGGCGTGGTAGCGGGCGCGCAGCGCGCCAGGCTTCGCGATGTCGGGCGAAAGCCTGCGCCGGACCTGTGTCGGGGCGGCTATTTGTTCGCGAAGGCCGATGCGTGAAGCGCGAGCGCGGAACGGCTGCGGGCTCCGCGCCGCGTAGGCTTCAGTGCGGGAACACCGCCTCGATCTTGCTCTGCAGCGTCTGCGCGTTGAACGGCTTGACGATGTAGTTGTTGACGCCCGCCTTCTTCGCCGCGATCACGTTCTCGGTCTTGGATTCGGCCGTCACCATGATGAACGGCGTCTTCGACAGGCCGGGATCGGCGCGGACTTCCTTGAGCAGCTCGTAGCCGGTCATCGGCTCCATGTTCCAGTCCGAGATGACGAGGCCGTAGCGCTTCTCGCGCATGCTGCCGAGCGCGGCCGAGCCGTCCGCGGCGTCGTCGATATCCTGAAACCCAATCTGCTTGAGCAGATTGCGAATGATGCGGATCATCGTGTTGTAGTCGTCCACCACCAGAACCGGCATCGAAAGATCGACAGCCATCTCGAAGCTCCGTTAACGCCTTACCGGACCGGGCACCGCTGCGCCCTGATCGTCTCGACTTCTAAAGCATTGGACAGGTCCCGCCGTCTGAGCGCGCGCCGGCTCTCCCCAATAGTGGGGCGAACCTAGCAGCGCCCCTTGAACATCCGGTTAAGGCCGGCGCCCGCCGTCACGGATGATCGGCTTCCGCAAAGTGGTCCGAATGTCGAATTGCGCCGCTACGCCGCGCCGACCATGCTTGCGTTTGCGCTTTCTTAACCATGGTGTTTCGTTTCATGGCCGGTCCTTCCGCCCGACCTCCGGTCGATCCGCGCATGCTCAGGGCGCTCGCCTTCGAGGACCTGCGGGTCGGCATGCGCGAGACGCTGCTCAAGACCGTGATGGATACCGACGTGGTGGGGTTCGCCCGGATCTCCGGCGACGACAATCCGATCCACCTCTGCGACACCTACGCGGCCGGCTCGAAATTCGGCGAGCGGATCGCCCATGGGCTCTATACGGCGAGCCTCATCTCGGCGGTGCTCGGGACCCGGCTGCCCGGCCCGGGCGCCGTCTACCGCTCGCAAACGCTCAATTTCCACGCCCCGGTCCGGATCGGCGACGTGGTGACGGTGACGGTCGAGGTGGTCGAGCTGGTGGCGCAGGGACGCAGGGTACGGCTCGCCTGCGAGGCGACGGTCGACGGCCGCGTGGTGCTCGACGGGGAGGCGCTGGTATCGGTGCCGGCGCGTTCGGCTTGACTTGTCGGGGCGGCGGGCGGCACGGTCGGGCGCGACCCATGCTTTTCAGCGCCCACCTTGTGGCGCCCACCCTTCGACGCCCACCCTTTAGCGCCCACCTTTTAGTGCCCATGATTGACCGATCGCCTGCACGGCCGCCTTTCACCGTCGTTCGCGGCGATGTCTCGCATGCGGCGCCGGCCAGCGACGCGCTCAACGGCGCCGTGGTGGCGATCGGCAATTTCGAAGGTGTCCATCGCGGCCACCGCGCCGTGATCGACGTCGCGCTGGGGCGCGCCCGCGCGCTCGGGCGCAAAGCCGTGGTGCTGACGTTCGAGCCGCATCCACGTGCCGTCTTCAATCCGGACGAGCCGGTGTTCCGGCTGAGCGACGAGCGCGCGAAGCTGCGGCTGCTCGCCATGACGGGCCTCGACGGCGCGATCGTCATGCGTTTCGATGCGGCCCTGGCGGCGCTGTCCGCCGAGGACTTCGTGCGCCGCATCCTGATCGAGCGTTTCGCCGTCGCGGCCGTCGTGGTCGGCTTCGATTTCCATTTCGGCCGCGGCCGCGCCGGCTCGCCGGCGTTCCTGACGGCGGCGGGCCGCAGCCACGGCTTCACGGTCGATATCGTGCCGCCGTTTGCCGACGGCGGCACGCGCATCTCCTCCGGCGCGATCCGCACCGCGCTCGCGGCCGGCGAGGTCGAGGAGGCCGCCGGCCTGCTCGGATATCCCTGGTTCGTCACCGGCGAGGTCGTGCACGGCGACAAGCGCGGCCGCGAGCTCGGCTTTCCGACCGCCAATCTGCGCCTCGATCCGGCCTGCGGGCTCAAGCACGGGGTCTATGCGGTCCGGGTCGGGGCGCTCGAAAGGGCCGGGGAACGGCGCCACGACGGGGTCGCGAACTTCGGCCGGCGGCCGATGTTCGATAGCGGCGTGGTGTTGCTCGAGGTCTTCCTGTTCGACTTCGAGGGCGACATCTATGGCCGGAGCCTCGACGTCGCCTTCATTCACTGGATCAGGCCCGAGCTCGATGTTCGACACCATCGAGGACCTGGTGCGGCGGATGGACGAGGACTGCGGCCTGGCGCGCGCCGCATTGGCGCGGGCGCCCGGCGTGTTTCCGCCGATCGGCAGCCTCGATCCCTGAGGGCGTGGCGGCTGCCTAGCGGATCGCATTCAAATCTGCTAGGAACGCCGCCATGATGGCGCGCGCGTCGTTTGCTTCGGTCATCGGGTCGGTCGCTCGGCGAATTATCGGCCCGGCTTCCGCTTGACCATCAGGTCGGCGGGGGACCGGGACTGCCGAGCCCTTTTCGCCTCCCTATCCTGGATACCGCCGTCATGACCGACGCCGCTCGCGACTACAGCGAAACTCTGTTCCTGCCGAAGACCGATTTCCCATGCGCGCCGGGCTGCCGCAGAAGGAGCCCGAGATCCTCGCGCGCTGGGAGAAGCTCGGTCTCTACGGGCGGCTGCGCGCCGCCGCCAAGGGGCGGGCCGAAGTTCGTCCTGCATGACGGCCCGCCCTACGCCAACGGCAACATCCATATCGGCCACGCGCTCAACAAGATCCTCAAGGACGTGGTCACCCGCTCCCAGCAGATGATGGGCTACGATTCCAATTACGTGCCGGGCTGGGACTGCCACGGCCTGCCGATCGAATGGAAGATCGAGGAGGAATACCGCGCCAAGGGCAAGAACAAGGACGCGGTGCCGATCAACGAGTTCCGCAGCGAATGCCGCGCCTTCGCGCAGCACTGGATCGACGTGCAGCGCGACGAGTTCAAGCGCCTCGGCGTCGAGGGCGACTGGGAGCATCCCTACTCGACCATGGATTACGCCGCCGAGGCGCAGATCGCCCGCGAGCTGATGAAGTTCGCCGCCAACGGGACGCTCTATCGCGGCTCCAAGCCGGTGATGTGGTCGGTGGTCGAGAAGACCGCGCTCGCCGAGGCCGAGGTCGAGTACGAGGACTACGTCTCCGACACGATCTGGGTGAAGTTTCCGGTGCGAACGGGGCCGCGCGCGCTCGCCGGCGCGTCGATCGTGATCTGGACGACCACGCCGTGGACGATGCCGGGCAACCGCGCGATCAGCTATTCGCCGAAGATCAGCTACGGCCTCTATGAAGTCGTCGAGGCGCCGATGGAGAACTGGGCCAAGCTCGGCGACCGCTGCGTGCTCGCCGACACGCTCGCCGTCGAGGTATTCCGCCAGGCGCGCGTCACGGCCTACAAGAAGGCTGCGAGACGTCGCGGCCGGCGACCTGCGCGGGCCTGGTCTGCGATCATCCGCTGCAGGGGCGTTGCGACGGCTACGATTTCCCGGTGCCGCTGCTCGACGGCGATCATGTCACCGACGATACCGGCACCGGCTTCGTGCACACCGCGCCCGGCCACGGCCGCGAGGACTTCGACATCTGGACCGCGAACGCGCGGGCGCTCGAGGCGCGCGGCATCGCCACGGCGATCCCCTACACGGTCGACGGCGACGGCTTCTTCACCGACCATGCGCCGGGCTTCGCGGGCAAGCGCGTCATCACCGACAAGGGCGAGAAGGGCGACGCCAACGAGGCGGTGATCAAGGCGCTGGCCGGCAACGGCATGCTGATCGCGCGCGGCCGGCTCAAGCACCAGTATCCGCATTCCTGGCGCTCGAAGAAGCCGGTGATCTTCCGCAACACGCCGCAATGGTTCATCGCGATGGACAAGCCGATCGCGCAGAACGGCACGGCGAAGCCGGGCGACACGCTGCGCGACCGCGCGCTCGCGGCCATCGAGGTGACGCGCTGGGTGCCGCCGCAGGGCGAGAACCGCATCACCGGCATGATCGAGAGCCGCCCGACTGGGTGATCTCGCGCCAGCGCGCCTGGGGCGTGCCGATCACCGTGTTCGTGCGCGAGCAACGCGACGGCTCGGTCGAGATCCTGCAGGACGAGCGCGTCAACCAGCGCATCGCCGAGGCGTTCGAGCAGGAAGGGCGCCGATGCCTGGTACGCGGACGGCGCGCGCGAGCGCTTCCTCGGCGAGCTCGCCAACCGAGGAATGGCAGAAGGTCGACGACATTCTCGACGTCTGGTTCGACTCCGGCTCGACGCACGCCTTCGTGCTCGAGGATCCGAAGCATTTTCCGAGCCTCGCGGGCATCCGCCGCAAGATGGACGGCGGCCCCGACACCGTGATGTATCTCGAAGGCTCCGACCAGCATCGCGGCTGGTTCCACTCCTCGCTGCTCGAATCCTGCGGCACGCGCGGCGTCGCGCCCTACGACGTCGTGCTGACCCACGGCTTCGTGCTCGACGAGAACGGCCGCAAGATGTCGAAGTCGCTCGGCAACGTGGTCGCGCCGCAGGACGTGATCAAGCAGTCCGGCGCCGACATCCTGCGCCTGTGGGTGTGCGCGTCCGACTATGCGGACGACCTGCGCATCGGTCCGGAAATCCTCAAGACCACGGTCGAGACCTATCGCAAGCTGCGCAACACGATGCGCTGGATGCTCGGCAACCTCGCGCATTTCCGCGCGGAGGATCGGGTCGACGTCGCCGCGATGCCGGAGCTCGAGCGGCTGATGCTGCATCGCCTGGCCGAGCTCGACGCGCTGGTGCGCCAGGCCTACGTCGATTTCGACTACAAGCGCATCTTCGCGGCGCTCAACCAGTTCATGACCGTCGATCTCTCGGCGTTCTACTTCGACATCCGCAAGGACGCGCTCTACTGCGACCCGATCTCGTCGGTGACGCGCAAGGCCTGCCTGACCGTGCTCGACCATCTGTTTCGCGCGACCGTGACCTGGCTCGCGCCGATGCTGCCGTTCACCGCCGAGGAAGCCTGGCTCGCGCGCGATGCCGCGGCGGACGGCTCGGTGCATCTCGAGCTTTTCCCGGAGGTGCCGGCCGCCTGGCGCGACGACGCGCTGGCGGAGAAATGGCGCAAGGTGCGCCAGGTGCGCCGCGTCGTCACCGGCGCGCTCGAGATCGAGCGCGCCGACAAGAAGATCGGTTCCTCGCTCGAGGCCGACCCCGTTATCCACGTCTCCGATGCGGCGCTGCTGGCCGCGCTCGACGGCGTCGACATGGCCGAGATCGCGATCACGT
Source organism: uncultured Pseudomonadota bacterium (assembly GCA_963791155.1). GTDB lineage: Bacteria > Pseudomonadota > Alphaproteobacteria > Rhizobiales > Xanthobacteraceae > JAVDCA01. Next base: position 327,244 of record CAWBRI010000018.1, on the reverse strand, counting down.
CGGCCGCCACGGTCGCGACCGGGGAGGGACCGGCGGACGCGTTCCGGCTCGACGACGTTCCCGGCGTCGCGGTCGAGTTCCGCCCGGCGAAGGGCCGCAAATGCGCGCGCTCGTGGAAGATCCTGTCCTCGGTCGGCTCCGACCCGGATTATCCCGAGGTCAGCCCGCGCGACGCCCAGGCGCTGCGGGAATGGGACGCGCTGCGCCGGGCCGCCGAATAGATGGCGCCGCCTCTACCATTATACCTCTATGGACCCCTCACGCGATTTGGCGCCGTCGTCGCGATCCTGGTCGCGGCGGCCGACCAGGGCGTCAAGCTGTGGCTGCTGTTCGTCTTCGACCTCGGCGCCAAGGTGCCGGTGCATCTCGGCCCGTTCTTCGACCTGGTGCTGGCCTGGAATACGGGCATCAGCTTCGGCCTGTTTCCGCAGGCCGGCCCGCTCGGCCAATGGGCGCTGTTGGGGGTCAAGACCGTGGCGGTCATGCTGCTATGGATCTGGCTGGCGCGCGCGGGTTCCCGGCTCACCGCCCTTGCGCTGGGGCTGATCATCGGCGGCGCGGTCGGAAATGCGATCGACCGGGTGGCCTATGGGGCGGTGGCCGACTTCCTGTTGTTCCATGTGACGACCGCGGACTGGAGCTTCCGCTGGTACGTTTTTAACCTCGCCGACGTGGGGATCGTTGCCGGGGTGATCGGGCTCTTGTATGACTCGGTCCTGAGCAGGGACGCCGCAAAAGCGCCCTGATCCATGATATACATGCGCCAGGGGCCCCCAATCTGAGTGCCGCAGGTCTTGCGTTTCTGGCGATACAGGGAACGGCCATGAATCATTCGACAATCCGCAGGCTTCGGCTGCATGCGCTGGCGAGCTCGCTCGCCGCCATGTTGATCGTCGCGGGCGGCATCGGACATGCGCTTGCCCAGGACGATGACGACGACGAACTGCCCGACACCAAGTTCTTCCGGGGTCTGATGAGCGGACTGGGCCTCAAGAAGGATGGGGTGCAGAAGGACGGCATCGACTATCAGGAACGCGCGCCCCTGGTGGTGCCGCCGAGCCGCGACCTGCCGCCGCCGCAAACCGCCGATCCCGGCCACGGCGAACGCGCTCTGGCCGCAGGATCAGGACGAGAAGCGGCGCAAGGAGGCCGCGGCCAAGCGCCGCAAAGAGGCGCGTACGTCGAGCTGGGAAGACCTCAGCCGCCAGTTGAACCCGCAGGAATTGCGCAGGGGCGCAACCACCGCCAAGGACGAGGCGCTCAGCAAGCGATCGGCCGAGAACTCCGGAAGGCTATCAGCAGCAATACAAGCCCTCGCAGCTCGGCTACACGGGCGGGCTGTTCGGCAGCGTGAAAGGCTTCTTCACCGGCAACAACCAAGACGAAACCGCGACGTTCGAGGCCGAGCCGCCGCGCGCCAGCCTGACCGACCCGCCGAGCGGCTACCGTGTGCCGTCGCCCGCCCAGCCCTATGGGGTGAGCGCGGACAAGACCAGGTCCAAGGCGATGACCCCGGAAGACCGCGTTACCCAGGGCGCTGGCAGCAACTCGAAATGAACGCGACCGAGTTCGCGTTCCGGGTTTCGGTTTCCGAGTTCCTGCAAGACGCGACCGCCGGCGCGGGCCTGCGAGACTTTGCACCACTCACCCATACGGGGACGGACGGCGGATCATGATGGCTATCGTCAGGACATCGACCAAAGCGGCGCGCGCGCGCATTCTCATCCTATCGGTCTTGCTTTCGGTCTTGTCGGCGCTCGCCCTGTCGGCGGGCGCGGCGCGTGCCGGTGGGCCGGATGTCGCCCATTTCACCCTCGCCAACGGACTCGAGATGGTGGTCGTGCCCGATCACCGCACGCCGGTCGTCACCCACATGATCTGGTACCGGGTGGGCTCGGCCGACGAGACGCCCGGCAAGTCGGGACTCGCCCATTTCCTCGAGCATCTGATGTTCAAGGGCACCGCGAACAATCCGGAGGGCAAGTTTTCGCAAACGGTGGCGACCTTCGGCGGCCAGGAGAACGCCTTCACGACATCGGACTACACCGGCTATTTCCAGCGCATCGCGCGCGAGCACCTCGAAACCATGATGCGGTTCGAGGCCGACCGGATGACCGGCCTGGTGCTCAGCGAAGACAATGTGCGGCCCGAGCTCAAAGTCGTGCTCGAAGAATAGAACATGCGCGTCGGCAACAGTCCCGATGCGCGCCTCGGCGAGCAGATCGCGGCCGCGCTCTATCTCAACCATCCCTACGGCCGGCCGGTGATCGGCTGGCGGCACGAAATCGAGAAGCTCGATCGCGAGGATGCGCTCGCGTTCTACCGGCGCTTCTACACGCCCAACAATGCGGTGGTGGTGATCGCGGGCGACGTCACCGCCGCCGACGTCAAGGCGCTGGCAGAGAAGACCTACGCCAAGGTCCCGCGCGTCGCCGACGTTGCGCCGCGCGCGCGCCCGCAGGAGCCGCCGCCGGCCGCGCCGCGCACCGTCATGCTGGCCGATCCGCGCGTCGCCCAGCCGAGCATGCAGCGCAGCTACCTCGTCCCCTCCTACGCGACGTCGAAGAAGGACGCCGAAGCGCTCGAGGTGCTCTCCCACATTCTCGGCAGCGGCTCGACCAGCCGGCTCTACCGCGCGCTCGTGGTCGACCAGCGGGTCGCCACCAATGCGGGCGCCTTCTATCAGGGCTCGTCGTTCGACCCGTCGCGCTTCGGCGTCTATGCGATCCCGCAGCCCGGCGTCCCCTTCAAGACCGCCGAGGCGGCGCTCGACGAGGTCATCGCCGACATCGTCAAGAACGGCGTCGGCGCCGAGGAGCTCGATCGCGCCAAGACCCGCATGATCGCCGATGCGGTCTATGCGCAGGACAACCAGGCGGCGCTCGCCCGCTGGTACGGCGTCGCGCTGACCACCGGCTCGACCGTCGAAGACGTGCTTGCCTGGCCCGAGCGCATCCGCGGCGTGAGCGCCGACGCGGTCCGCGACGCCGCCCGCACCTGGCTCGACCGGCGTCGCTCGGTCACCGGCTATCTGGTGAAGGAATTGCCCGAGGAGAAACGTTCGTGACGGCTCACATGCCAAGACTGATCGTTCGCGCGCTGATCGGCGCCTCACTGCTGGTCGGACTAGCGGCGCCCGCGTCCGCGACCAAGATCGAACGCGTGACGAGCCCGGGCGGCATCGAGATCTGGCTCGTACGGGAAACGACGGTACCTCTGATCGCGATGGACTTCGCGTTCCGCGGCGGCGCGAGCCAGGACCCGGCCGACAAGGCGGGCGTCGCGAGCCTGGTTTCCGGGCTGATCGACGAAGGCGCCGGCGACCTCGACTCGAAGACGTTCCACGAGCGCCTGGAATCCAAGGCGATCGAGCTCTCCTTCACGGCGAACCGCGATCGTTTCAGCGGCTCGCTGCGCACCCTGACGGAGAACAAGGACGACGCCTTCGAGATGGTGCGACTCTCCCTCACCACTCCGCGGCTCGAAGCGGCGGATGTCGAGCGCATCCGCAGCGAGACCCTCGGGATCCTGCGCCGCGAGATCGACGAATCCGGACGACATGGCGAGCCGGCGCTGGTGGGAGACCGCGTTCGCCGGCCACCCCTATGGCCGGCCGGTGCGCGGCACGCTCGAAAGCGTGCCGAAGATCACGGTGGAGGACATGCGGGCCTATATGAAGAACGTGTTCGCCCGCGACACGCTCAAGGTCGGCATCGTCGGCAATATCGACGCCGCGACCGCGGGCGCGATGGTCGACAAGGTTTTCGGCGCCTTGCCGGCGCATTCCGCGCTCCACAAGGTCGCGCCCGCCGACCCGCAGGGACTCGGGCGCGTCATCGCGATCGATTTCGACGTGCAGCAGTCGGTGGTGATGATGGGCGGCGTCGGAATTCCGCGCAAGGACCCGGACTTCATGGCGGCCTTCCTGGTCAACCATATCCTCGGCGGGGGTGCGTTTTCGTCGCGGCTCTATCGCGAGGTGCGCGAGGTGCGCGGTCTCGCCTATTCGGTCTACAGCGCGCTGGTGCCGCTCGATCACGCCGCCTTGTTCATGACCGCGACGGCGACGCGCGGCGAGAGCGCCAACCAGACGCTGGACGTGGTCGCGAAGGAAATCCGCCGGCTCGCCGAGAGCGGTCCGACCGAGGATGAGCTGGCGAAGGCGAAATCCTATCAGAAGGGATCCTTCCCGCTGCGGTTCGACACCTCGACCAAGATCGCGGCGCAGCTCGTGCAGATGCAGATCGACGATCTCGGAATCGATTACATCGACAAGCGCAACGACCTCGTCGAGGCGGTGACGCTCGCCGACGTGCAGCGGGTGGCCAAGCGCCTGCTCGACGGCGGCATGCTGGTGACGATGGTCGGACGGCCGCAGCCCGCCCCCGCCAAGGGCGGCTGAGCGCGCCGGCCGCGCGGCCTCGACGCCGTCGAGGCTTCCCTCGATCTTGTCCGAAAAGTCCGTCAACCCCGGATCAAGTCCGGGGCAGGATTTTCGGGATCATCCGCTCAGCTAATCGGGAAAGCCGTAAAGTCGCGCCGGATTGACGGCGAGGATCCGTCGCTGCGTCTCCTCGTCCGGCGTCCATTGCTGAAATAGGTCGAGCAGGTGGCCGGCGTCGGGCATCTCGCCCTCGATGCGGGGATGCGGCCAGTCGGTGCCCCAGACCAGGCGGTCCGGATTGGCGCGCACCAGCGCCTGATGCAAGGGCCGGGCTTCCGCATAGTCCGGCGCCTGCGCGCTCAGCCGATGGGCGCCCGATAGTTTCACCCAGCAGCCGCCGTCCCCGACGAGGCGCAAGAGACTTTGGAATCCCGGTGTCGACGTGCCGGCGCGCGCATCGGTGCGGCCCATGTGATCGATCACCACCGGCAGGCCGAGCGAGGTCAGGATCGGGATCGTGTCCGGCAGATCCTTCACGTCGATCCAAAGCTGCAGGTGCCAGCCGAGCTCCGCCATGAGGGGCGCCAGTGCGCGCGCGGCGGCGAGCGGCACGCCGCCGCGATAATGCAGCCCGCCGCCGCGAAAGAAGTGGTTGAAGCGCAATCCCTTGACGCCGAGTGACGCCCATCGTCGGAGCTCGGCCGGTGGCGTGTCGACGTCCGCGACCGCGACGCCGCGCAGCCGTTCGGGATGACGCGCGAGCGCGTCGAGCATCGCCGCGTTGTCGCGGCCATGCGCGCTGCCCTGCACCAGGACGCCGCGCGCCAAGCCGAGCCGATCCAGCATGCCGAGATATTTTGCGAGCGGCGCGTCGGGCGGCGTGTAGCTGCGATCGTCCGCATAGGGAAACCGCGACGCCGGACCGAACACATGCGCATGGGTATCGCAGGCTTTGGGTGGCGGCGGAATTTCGGGCCGCGACGGTTCGCGCGGGGGAGGGCAGGCCGGGATGTCGGCCGTCATTCGCCCTTGATCCCCGCCGCCTTGATCACCGGACCCCACTTTTCGTGATCGCCGCGGATGAGGTTCTCGAACTCCTGCGGCGGGCTGCCGATCGGGGTCGCTCCGAGCGCGAGCAGCCGCTCCCGCACCGCCGGCGCCTGCACGGCTTCCGCACAATCCTTCGCGAGCTTGGCTTGGATGTCCGGCGGCAAGCCGGCGGGCGCCAGAAAGCCCCACCACACGCCGGTATCGTAGCCCGGAAGGCCGGACTCGGCGATGGTCGGCACGTCCGGCAGGACGGGCGAGCGGACCGCCGTCGTGACACCGAGCGCCCGCACCGCGCCGGCCCGGATCTGCGCGATCGATTCCGGAATGTTGTTGAACGACAGCGGAATGTGCCCGCCGAGCAGGTCATTGAGCGCGGGCGCTCCGCCCTTGTAGGGAACCGGCGCAATGTCGATCTTGGTCATGTATTTCAGCAGCTCGCCGGCGAGATGCGGCGAGGTGCCGTTTCCCGCATGGCCGTACGACAGCTGCCCCGGCTTCTGGCGCGCGAGCGCGAGCACGTCGGCGATCGTCGCGAGGGCCGAATCGGTCCGCACCAGCAGCATGTTGGGCGAGGAGCCGACGAGCGAGATCGGCGTGAAATCGCGCAGCGGATCATAGGTCAGCTTCGGATAGAGATGCGACACGATGGCGTGGCCGCTGGCGACCAGAATGAGGGTGTAGCCGTCGGGCGGCGCTTTCGCGGCCGCAGCGGCCGCGATGGTGCCGCCGGCGCCGGGGCGGTTCTCGATGATGACGGACTGGCCCCAGCGCCTGGCGAGCTCGTCGCCGAGCGTCCGCGCCACGATATCGACCGCCCCACCCGCCGGGAAGGGAACGAGCAGGTGCACCGCTCTCGCCGGGAAGGCATCCTGGCCGAGCGCGCCGCCGCATGCGGGCAGAAGCCCGGCAAGCACGGCAAGCAGTCGCAGCGCACCCGCGATGATGTCTCGTCCCATGGCGTTCCTCCCGTCCGGCCTTTCCCCCATTCAAGCCCATTCGGGGCATGCTGACGATAGGGCCGTAAAACGAAAACCCCGCCATTTGCGGCGGGGTCTGGGAAGGTCCGGGTTAGGTGGAGAGAGCCCGTGGGCTCCGACTGAACGTCGGCGGCGCCTCAGGCCGGAATTTTCACTTCGTCGTCGGCGGGTTCGCGCAGCACGTAGCCGCGGCCCCAGACGGTCTCGATGTAATTCTTGCCGCTCGAAGCATTGGCCAGCTTCTTGCGCAGCTTGCAGATGAAGACGTCGATGATCTTGAGCTCCGGCTCGTCCATGCCGCCATAGAGATGATTGAGGAACATCTCCTTGGTGAGCGTCGTGCCCTTGCGCAGGCTCAACAGCTCGAGCATCTGGTATTCCTTGCCGGTCAGATGCACGCGCGCCTGGTTGACCTCGACCGTCTTGGTATCGAGATTGACCACGAGGTCGCCGGTCTGGATGACCGACTGGGCGTGACCCTTGGAGCGCCGCACGATGGCGTGAATGCGCGCCACCAGCTCGTCCTTGTGGAACGGCTTGGTCATGTAGTCGTCGGCGCCGAAGCCGAGGCCTTTGACCTTGTCCTCGATGCCGGCGAGGCCGGAGAGGATCAGGATCGGCGTCTTGACCTTCGAGACCCGCAGCGACCGCAGGACCTCGAACCCGGACATGTCCGGCAGGTTCAGATCGAGCAGGATGATGTCGTAGTCGTACAGCTTGCCGAGATCGACGCCTTCTTCGCCGAGATCCGTCGTATAGACGTTGAAACTCTCGGATTTGAGCATCAACTCGATCGATTGCGCTGTGGCGCTATCGTCTTCAATCAGTAGAACGCGCATGCCAGTCCCCTTCCGCTTCGGGCTCAGGTCGGCCAGCTGCCGGGGCAGCATTGGAATACGCCTTGGGAACTGATTCGGACGCTAACGGATCGATGGTTAACAAAACCTGATTCCCGGACGCAAGTACCGACTGGGCAAAGCTGCCCGAATCGGCCTAAAATATTGCGGAAACCTGGTTTTTTCGACATGTTAGCGTTCATATTCGACTTTAAGAATCGGTGGTAACCGATTCTCGCGACTCGCCCCTCCGTCCTGGCGGGCGAGACATCGATCCCAAGGACGGTGACGCAATGATTAACGACCCGGGTAAACACGAAGTTAAAGGTGAAGGGTTCGTTGCCGATCTTGACCGGCCTCGGGTTGTGAAAGCGCTCGCCGAACAGATCGCCGAACTCGACGCGACCGAGATCTACGGCCGGGTGGTCGGGGTGCGCGGCCTGATGGTCGAGGTGGCGGGCTCCCTGCATGCCATGTCGGTCGGCGCCCGGGTCACGATCGAGGCGGGCGGCCGCATGATCCCCTGCGAGGTGGTGGGATTTTCCGGCGCCAATGCGCTGCTGATGCCGTTCGCGGCGCTCGAAGGGGTGCGGCGCGGCTGCCGCGCCGTGGTGACCTCGGTCGCGCCGGCGGTGCGGCCCTCGTCCGGCTGGCTCGGCCGCGTCGTCAACGCCATGGGCGAGCCGATCGACGGCAAGGGCCCGTTGCCGCCCGGCCCCGTCGCCGTTTCCCTTCCGCAACGCGCCGCCGCCCGCCCATGCGCGCCGGCGCGTCGGCGCCCCGCTCGACCTCGGCGTGCGCGCGCTCAATACCTTCATGACCTGCTGCCGCGGCCAGCGCATGGGCATCTTCGCCGGCTCCGGCGTCGGCAAGTCGGTGCTGCTGTCGATGCTCGCCCGCAACGTCGCGGCCGACGTTTCGGTGATCGGCCTGGTCGGCGAGCGCGGCCGCGAGGTGCAGGAATTCCTCCAGGACGATCTCGGGCGACAGGGTCTCGCGCGCTCGGTCGTGGTGGTGTCGACGTCCGACGAGCCGGCCCTGATGCGCCGGCAGGCCGCCTATCTCACGCTGGCGATCGCCGAATATTTCCGCGACGAAGGCCACGACGTGCTGGTGCTGATGGATTCGGTCACGCGCTTCGCCATGGCGCAGCGCGAGATCGGCCTTTCGGCCGGCGAGCCGCCGACCGCCAAGGGCTATACGCCGACCGTGTTCACCGAGCTGCCGCGGCTGCTCGAGCGCGCCGGACCCGGGACCGGGGAGGGGACGATCACCGGCATCTTCACGGTGCTGGTCGACGGCGACGACCACAACGAGCCGGTCGCCGACGCGGTGCGCGGCATTCTGGACGGTCATATCGTGATGGAGCGCGCGATCGCCGAGCGCGGCCGCTATCCGGCGATCAACATCCTCAAGTCGATCTCGCGCACCATGCCGCGATCGGCCGATCCGGCCTTCCTGCCGGTCATCAATCGGGCGCGCCAGGTCATGGCGACCTATGCGGACATGGAGGAGTTGATCCGGCTCGGCGCCTACCGCCAGGGTTCCAGCCCGGAAGTCGACGAGGCGATCGCGCCTGCACCAGCCCGCTGGAGGCGTTCCTCTCCCAAGGTAAGGAAGAAGCAACCAGTCTGGCAGAGGGATACCGCCGATTGGCAGAGATTCTAGCGATGTCGGAAACCGAAAACTAACATTATGCAACCACAATCCGTCCCGGATGCGGATGGGAGCGGCTGCGGGCCGGGGGATTCTCGCGTCAATGGTCGTGGGACTTCGGGGAGTACCAGTCGATGAAGTCGCGTGACACGCTCATTCGCCTGAAGAAGTTTCAGGTCGACGAGAAGCGGCGCAAGGTCGCGCAGATCGAAGGCATGATCGCCGAGTTCGAGCGCATGGCGGCCGATCTCGAGCGCGAGATCCAGACCGAGCAGGAGCGGGCCGGCATCCACGATCCGGCGCATTTCGCCTATCCGACCTATGCCAAGGCCGCGATTCGCGGCGCGAAAATCTCAAGCGTTCGGCCGACGAGCTCAAAGGCCAGCTCGACGACGCCAAGGCCATGCTCGGGGAGGCCTTCGAGGAGCTCAAGAAGGTCGAGCTGCTCGACGAGCGCGACCAGATGCGCGAGCGCGCCGACGAGAATGCGCGCGAGCAGACCGAGCTCGACGGCATCGGCGATGTTGCGCGCGCGTGGCGCGATGGCGTGACGCCGCGCCTTTCGGGCCCGGCTCCGCCCGCGGTTCGCACCGGCGATTGATCGATATTTTCCCATGACCAGCGGCCTGGCGGTGGGTTTTGCCCGGGTCCGCGGCCTTACCCGCATCGCCGCGATCTGAACGGCGCGGCCCCGCGACCGGGCTCGACGGATGCCGTCGTCCCCGACGATAATGGGTGCATCGAAGCGGGGCGCCCGACGAAATGCTGAGCTCGCAGGAACTCGTCTGGCTGCATGGCGGCGGTCGCCAAGGGCGATCGCGCCGCGTTCGAGCGTCTCTACGCCGCCACCCGCGCGAAACTGTACGGCGTCGTGCTGCGTATCTTGCGGCGACAGGACCTCGCCGACGAGGTCATGCAGGAGACCTATCTGAAGATCTGGAACAGCGCCGGGCAGTTCGATCCGGCCCTGTCGTCGCCGATCACCTGGATGGTGGCGATCGCCCGCAACCGGGCGATCGACCTGGTCCGCAAGAAGAGCGAAGTGTCGATCGAGGAGGAGCCGGACGTGCTGGAGGTCGCCGCCGAAACCCCGGACCCGCTGGCGAGGCGCGAGATGACCGAGGAGCTGCGGCGCCTGCTCGCCTGCATGGGCCGGCTCGACGAGGAGCGCCGGCGTCTGGTGCTGCTCGCCTACTACGACGGCTGGAGCCGCGAGCAGCTCGCGGCCAAGTTCGAGAAGCCGGTGAACACCATCAAGACCTGGCTGCGGCGCGCTCTGCTCGAGATCCGGGAGTGCCTCGGGTCATGACCGACGAAACCGAAACGCCCGACTCCTCGCCGCCGAATATGTGCTCGGCACGCTCGCGACCAACGAGCGCGAGCAGGCGGAGGCCTTGATCCGCAACGATCCGGCTTTCGCGCGGCTTGTGCACGCCTGGGAGCGCCGGCTCGGCGAGCTGCACGCCATGGTCGAATCGGTCGAGCCGCCGCCCGACGACCTGGGCGCGCATTCAGGCCCGCATCGACGACGTGGAGCCGAGCTCCGCCATGCTGTTGCCGCATCCCGATCAGGCTGCGCGCGCGGCGGCGGAGCGCAGCGTCATCGATCTCTCGGCGCGGCTCGGCCGCTGGCGCCAGGCGGCGGTCGGGCTCGCCGCGCTTGCCGCCGCGCTGGCGGCGCTGGTCGCGACCGAGGCCTTGCGTCCCGATGCCTTGCCCGGGCCGCTGCGGCCGAAGCCGATCGAAATCGTCAAGACCATCGAGACGCCGGTCAATCCGGGCCGGTTCGTCGCGGTGCTGCAGCAGAGTGCGGCCGCGCCGGCGTTCATCCTGACGGTCGACGTCGCGACCCGGACCGCGTCGGTGCGACGGGTGTCAGCCGAGCAGCCGGCCGGCAAGAGCTACGAGCTGTGGCTGGTGTCGGACAGGTTCCCGGCACCGCGTTCGCTCGGCCTCGTCGGCGCCGACGAGTTTTCGCCGGCCGGCCCTCGCGAGCTACGATCCGTCGACGATCAGCGGCGCGACCTATGCGGTTTCGCTCGAGCCGGAGGGCGGCTCGCCGACCGGGGCGCCCACCGGGCCGGTGCTGTTCGCGGGCAAGCTGGTCGAATCCGTGCCGCCGTCGCCCTGACGGCTGGCGCTCTGTGTGGTGAGCACGACAGCTCCGAAACGCGGCTGTGGCCCGGAATCGCGCTCAATTCCTGCCCGAAAAAGAAAAAGGCGCGCCCGAAGGCGCGCCAAGTCTGGAGGGTTCAACGCAGAAACTCAGCAAGAAACTCAGCGAACCGAACTGGTCTGGCCGGTGGTTGCCAGAATGGAGTGGCCGGCCTTCACGACCTGCACGCCGACGACATCGGCCTGCGGCCGGGCCGAGATGCCGACGATCAGGACGGCGAGGGAGGCGATCAGGGACACGACCACGATCTTCATGTGCGTGGCACGGTCGGCGGTGAAGATCGAGGAATTGCGCATGTCGGTGTCCCCTGGTGTCAAAGATTAGTCGGCGGGGCGGCGACAAAGGTTCACGCCTGGGCGCGAAAAAATTAACTCCTCGCAAAGGAAGACTAACGTGCTGTTTTGGCTCATGAAATTGGTAACTGGGCGCGCCCGTGGCGGCGCGCCGTGGCTCAACGCACCGCTTTGGCGGTGTCCGACGTGGCCATGATGGCCTTGCCCGGCTTGTAGACGGTGGCCTGGCTCGTGCTGTCGGTGGCTTGCGGCCGCGCCGCGATACCAACAACGATCACGGCGATCGACGCGAGCAGCGACACCACCACGATCTTCAGGTGGGTGGCGCGGTCGGCGGTAAAGAACGAGGTATTATTCATGGGGAGACGCTCCCGGGGTTTTGTCCCGTTGGTCGTGGGGGCCGGGCCAAAGGTTCATCCAATCGCCGAAAAAAATGGGGCTTCGAGCAGGCACGCCCGAACACCCCCATTCCCCTCACGACAAGAACGTATGAACCCGCCCTCCGGTTCCAAGGCGACTTCACATTCCCTTGATGGGTCGTGAAGTTTGTTGTTCGGGCGGGTCATCCGGCCGCTCCGGTCAGATGCTGCCCACGGTCTTGAGACGCGCCCGCGGGTGGATCTCGGACTGCGACAGCACCGTGGTCTGGGTGCGGAACCGCTCGACGATCGAGCGCACGAACGGCCGGATGCCGGGCGAGGTGACCAGCACCGGCTTTTCGCCCTGACGGGCGGCCTCCTCGAAGCGCTCGCGCACCAGGGTGATGAACTCGGACAGGCGCGACGGCTGCATGGCGAGCTGCCGGTCGTCGCCCTCGCCGAGGATCGACTCGGCGAACGCCTGCTCCCATTTGGCGGACAGCGCGATCAGCGGCACGTAGCCTTGCGGCGAGGTGTTTTGGGCGCAAATCTGGCGCGCCAGCCGGGCGCGGACGTGCTCGGACAGCGCGCTCGGGTTGCGCGTGAAGGTGAGGCCGTCCGCGATGCCTTCCAGGATGGTCGAAAGATCGCGGATCGAGATGCGCTCGGCGAGCATGAACTGCAGGACGCGCTGGATGCCGGTCACGGTGATCTGGGCGGGCACCAGGTCCTTGATGAGATCGCCCTGCTCCTTGGGCAATTCCTTGATGAGCTTCTGCACTTCCCCGTAGGACAGGAGCTCGGCGACATTGCCCTTGAGCAGCTCGGTCAGGTGGGTTGCGAGCACGGTGGCGGCGTCGACCACCGTATAGCCGCGGACCGCGGCCTCTTCCTTGAGGGCCCCGTCGACCCAGGTCGCGGGCAGGCCGAAGGTCGGCTCGGTGGTGTGGATGCCCGGCGATGTTCACCTGGCCGCCCGCCGGATCCATGACCATGTACTGGCCCGGCCAGACGCGGCCCGAGCCGGCGTCGACCTCCTTGATCTTGATCACATAGGCATTGGCGTCGAGGTGGACGTTGTCGAGGATGCGCACGGCCGGCATGACGAAACCCATCTCGACCGCGAGCGAGCGGCGCAGCGCCTTGATCTGCTCGGTCAGGCGATCGGAACCGTCGGGCGAATTGACCAGCGGCAGCAGCGCGTAGCCGAGCTCGATCTTGAGATCGTCGATCTTGAGCGACGTCGAGATCGGCTCCTCGGTCGGCGCGACCTTGGCTTCGGTCGCGGCCTTCCGCGTTTGCGCCGTGGCCACCGCCTTGGTGCGCCGTTCAATGATGAACGCGAGCCCGCATGCGCCGCCGCCGAGAAAGATGAACGGCAGCATCGGAATGCCGGGCAGGAACGACATCACCGTCATGACGGCGCCCGACATGCCGAGCGCGGTCGGATAGCTGGAGAGTTGCCGCAGCAACGCCTTGTCGGCGGCCTCGCCCAGACCGGCCTTGGACACCAGCAGGCCGGCCGCGGTCGACACGATCAGCGCCGGCACCTGCGTCACCAGGCCGTCGCCGACGGTGAGCACGGTGTAGCTCGTGGCGGCTTCGGCGAAGCTGATGCCCTGTTGGGCGATGCCGATGATCATGCCGCCGATGATGTTGATGAAGACCACCAGGAGGCCGGCGATGGCGTCGCCGCGCACGAATTTCGAAGCGCCGTCCATGGCGCCGATAGAACGCGCTTTCGTCCTCGAGCTGCTTGCGCCGCCGGCGCGCCTCCTTCTCGTCGATCAGGCCGGCCGAGAGGTCGGCGTCGATCGCCATCTGCTTGCCCGGCATGGCGTCGAGGTTGAAGCGCGCCGCGACCTCGGCGATGCGCCCCGAGCCCTTGGTGATGACGATGAAATTCACGATCACCAGGATCGTGAACACGATGATGCCGATGACGAAGTTGCCCGCCATCACGAAATTGCCGAACGCCTCGATCACGTGACCGGCCGCCCCGGTGCCTTCGTGGCCGTGGGCGAGGATCAGGCGGGTCGAGGCGAGATTGAGCGAGAGCCGCAGCATGGTCGCGATCAGCAGCACGGTCGGGAAGGTGGAGAACTCGAGCGGCGCGGTGATGAACAGCGACGTCATCAGGATCAGCACGGCGAAGATGATCGAGATGGCGAGCGCGAAATCGAGCAGCAGCGGCGGCAGCGGCAGGATCAGCACCACCAGGATGGTGAGCACGCCGACCGCGAGCGCGACGTCGCCGCGCCGCAGCAGCGCGCTGACCTCGGCCAGGCTCGGAAACTTGAACCTGCCCAAGTCCTGGCCAGCCGTGACGTCGGTCATGCAGAAATCCCCTGGCGCCGCGCGGGCGCGTCCCTGGGCAAAATTTGCCGGGTATATGGTTAGCGTGGGGTTAACGGATTGAATGCGACGAATGGTTGTGTCAGCCTAAATAGGCACGTGGACGTGCCCTCGGCCTTTGCCTTGGCATCCAGGATCCACGATGGGGGGCGGACCATGACCTTGAAGGCGGGACTCTTTGCGCTAATGGCCACGATTGCGATGCCGTCGGCCGCGACGGCGGATTGCCGAATCATAGCTTTCACGTTCCATCTGTCTCAGAATGACTCCGTGTCGACCACCGGCGTGTCGACCGGAGGCGGCGCGTGCGGGACCCGGTACCACAGCGGCGCAACGAGCACTTTTCGTTCGGCCGCCGTCGCGGCGCATCCGATGAAGGGCACATTGACTGAGGTCGGAGCGATGCGCTTCAGGTACAAACCGAAGCCCGGATTCAAGGGTGTGGACCGATACAGCATCCGCATTTGCGGTACCGACCGCGCGGGATCCGGATGCGCGACGCTTACCTACAACATCACGGTTGAATGACGCCCGGGATGGCGCGTCGGTTGCTCCGCGGCTTGCGGGCTGCCACGACTTCGTTCGAAACCTGAACCTGACTTCATCACCGACCTCAAATTAGCTCCACTCTTACATAACTGTAACTTGCCGATGTATTCGGATTGATGATTACTTCGGGCCGGGAAGCGTTTTTGATATTTGGAGACATGACCATGTGGAAGAAAGCAGTCGTCGGCGCCGCCGCGCTCATGCTGGCGGGATCGATGATCGTTTATGCGCAGCAGCGTCCGGAAGGGCCGGGCGGTCTTCGCGGTCCCGGCGGTCCGGGCGGCTGGCAACCGAGCGTGGAGGACATGGGCGCGTTCGCCGATGCGCGCATCGCGGCGTTGCATGCGGGGCTCCGGCTCACCGCCGACCAGGAAAAGACCTGGCCGGCCTTCGAGCAGGCCTTGCGGGAATCCGCCAAGATGCGGCTGGAGCGCCGCGCCGCCGAGCACAACGAGCCGCCGTCGACCGATCCGGTCGAACGCCTGCAGCGGCGGGCCGACGCCTTGACGACCCGGGGCACCGCCTTGAAGCGCCTCGCCGACGCCGCGGCGCCGCTCTACCAAAGTCTCGACGACGCGCAAAAGCACCGCTTCGCGCTGCTGGCGCGCTTCATGGGCCCGCGTTCGCCGCATCCCGGCATGTGGCGGGGTCATCACGGCGGCATGGGCGGCCCTGGCGGCATGCGCGGCGAAGACGGGTTCGGCTCCGGTCCGCATCGCTTCGGCGGCGAAGACGGCATGCGCGGTCCCCACGGCATGGGCGGCATGGGCGGCATGCACGGCATGCAACGCGATGACGAGGATTACCGCGGTCCGCTTTGAGCGGCGAGATTTATGCGGCGGCTCGAAAGATGCTGATGTGCTGCCCTCCAGGCTCGCGGGGTTGAGCCCGCGAGCCTGGCAAGGCAACAAGGGATTATGTTTCGCTCGGACTTTTCTCGTTCAATCGATCATCCCACCGGGCAGATGGTAGCGCATCGATGCGAAGAACATATGCACGGTCGCCTCCGTCGGTGCCCCGGTCGGCACGAAATTCGGCTCGCGCTTGACAAACGAGTACTGCATGAGCCCCTGCAACGCGCCGAAGCGGGGATCGCTCCAGAACGTATGCCGCAGATCGAAGGTGGCTTCGTTGATCTTTCCGTTGGCGCTGTTCGGCGAATTCACGCCGCCAAACCCGATGGTCGGCTTGATCACCAACGGGCTCGTCGTGTCGTCGAATGCATTGGGCTTGAACCGCGTCGCCCCGTAGTATCCGGCGATCACCGTGGAGCGGTTGAGGTACCATTCGGCGCCGACCAGGTAGGAGTTCGACTCGACGGTCTGCAGCGATACGTCGGTTGCTGCCGCGTTCGGCATGACCACGAGGTCCGGTCCGAGCCCGCCCAGATACCGGCCGCCGCCCTGGCTCCAGAATACGTTTCCAAGGACGTTGAAGCCATGGACGATTTCGACGCTTCCCGCGACCGAGGCGCCCCAGCCGGTGGCCGTGTGGTGGACGAAGTCGGCGCCCCCGATCGGGACATTCGTCGATTTGAATTCCCTCAGCAATCCCGCCGCCTCGAGATGGACGCGGTGGCCGAAGGCGGCGCTGTCGTAGGCCGCCTTGGCGATGAGGTCGGGCATCGCGTTCGGTACCGTGGTTTGGTTGGCGGCGTCGAATTGCGGGTTCAGCGCCGCGTTGAACGCGAACGGGAAGATCACTTCGCCGGCGCCGACGAATTGGTCCGGGTTTTCGACGCCGATGCCGAGCGCGAACTCCGGCGTCGCATGATAAATCAGGCGCGCCTGCGCGGCGCGTGTCCACGGCAGGCCGACCTGAAGGCTTTGATCGATGTTCAGCGTGGTGAAGACATCGGTCGGTGCGGCCGACAATCCGCGTCGATTGGGCGTCATCCAGCTGTAGGCTTGACCCGCGATGAACTCCCAATTGCCGAAGTCGACGTCCATGAAGGCCTGTCGCAGGCGGAACGTATGGCTGTTCGAGGTTACCCACACATTGGCAGGGTCATTGCCGTTGAAGTCCCCTTCCAGGTAGCCCAGGATGTGCAGCCAATCGTTGTAGCTTCCTTCGGCCTTGAGCCCAAAGCGGGAATTTTGCGCCGAGAGCCGTGTCTCGGAATTATTGCCTTGAATCGTGTTGTCGAACGGAATGGCGCCGAAACTCGTCGCCAGGTTGCTTCCGGTATTTCTCGAGCGCCACACGCCGGTGAGATCGACGAAGCCGACCGGAGTGATGGTGATCCCAAAGGCCTCGACGGCCAGCGGCGACTTTGTCGGCATCGGATAGCTTTTGAGGTCATATCGCGGCGCCGAGGCGCGGGGAGGGGCGTGATCCGCCGAAGCGACCACCATCGGTGCGGGCCCGATGGTCGGGTCGACGCTGGCAACCCGTACCGGCGCCGGTGTCGACGGTTTGGTGGCGCTGAGCGCTTGCACGTCGGCGGCGCCGAGCACGCCCTTTTGGCGCAGAAGTGCAACTAGGCGCTCCTGTTGCGAGGCCGCCGGCCCCAAGGTCACCGACTGCGCCTCACTGGCGGTGATGACGCCTTTTTTGGCGAGCAGCGCCAGCAGTGTGTCCGTCGTTGCGTCGGCGAACGCCGGAGCGCTCGCCGCGGTTGTGATCGCGACCATCGCGGTGGTGGCGAACAGCATTCCTCGAATCTTGGATTTGGTTTTCATGACTTAGCCCCCATGTCTTGATAGAGCGCGCTTTGATTCAGCGCATGGGGGAAATCCTATCGTGAACCGTTCCGTCGCAAAGGAATGAAGCTCGTGAAATTCCGGGCACAACGATTGATTTCAACTCAACGTGTCGTTTTCGCAACATCTGATCTCGGTCAAATGCAACCTCCCCGAGATTGTGCACCAGCTGCGAAATCTCAAGCGGTTATTCCCGGCGAGAACGAGTTTACCGATCGTCTGCGCCGGCGCGGATCGCGGACCCACCAAGGCGGTCATCCCGCTCTAGAACTCGCGGCCGATGACACGATCCAGCGAGTAGCGTCCGCCTCCGCCGATGACGAACGCAAGCGTCACCAAGCCCAGCAGCAGCGCAACCTCGAGGCCGCCGGTCGTCCAGAACATCCCGCGCTTGATCATGATGCCGAACGAGATCACCGTCAGCATGATCGTCATGGCGGCCGCCACCGGACGCGTGAACAGGCCGAGTCCCAGCATGATGGACCCGAAAAACTCGAGGCCCCCAACGGTCCACGCCCAGGCATATGGCATTGAGAGGCCCAGACTCGCGATGTTCCCGGTGGCGATGCGTCCGGCTCCGCCAAGGAAAAGCTTGTCGATGCCGCCGGGAAGGATCACCAGCGCGGTGAGTATCCGTATGAAGGCGTAACCGAGCGGGGCGACGCGCCGATAGACTCCCGCAAGGCCCGGTATGATCAGCCGGCGTTCATCGATGTGGCTCGTTTCGTCGATCATTCGCGTGTTTCCTTTTCTGCGATGCTGCCGAGCTAGGGCGCGCCTGATCAGAATTCCTTGCCCAGGACGCGATCCAACGACCAGTAGCCGCCCCCGCGAATGACGAATGCGATACACAGCGCTGCGACGAACGCGGGGTAATGGCCGACGCCGCCCAGCATGAGCCAGGATGCTCCCGGCCTCATCGGCATCGCCGCCGCGATGGCGATCCATTCGATCGCCAGCAACAATGCGACCGGGCGCGTGAGCAGCCCGAGGGCGATCAAAACGCCGCCCACGAGCTCGCATGTGGCGACCGCCGACGCCGGGAGGCCCGCCAGGAATCCGCCGAGCTCGCCACGCGAACCGCTGTAGAACAGGCGATCGACGCCGTGCGGCACGATGAGCGCGCCGGTACAGAAGCGGATGAACGCGTAGGCGAATGGCTCGAACGGTCGGTACCACGCCAGCGCGGGAATGAATTTCCGCGGGGCTGAGTCATCCGCCATGATGTCCTCCCGGCCGCGCGTGCGGCACAAACCTTCGTGCGCGCCTACGTGCGCGCGTTCGCTACGGTATGGCATGGCTCCCGCGCTCGAAAAAGGGGAGCGGGAGCCTGCCAGGGCCTTGCCGCCCGCATGGGAAAGTGCCGCTGGCGGTGATGATTGTGGTGATTGGAACGGGGCGGGCCGCCAGCCTGGCGCGGCGTTTGTCCGGACGCGCCGCCGTCTTGGCGTCGCGATCGGCTGCTGAGCGGTCGCAAATGCCGCAGGTGCGGGCGACAGGGGGAGGTCCTCCTCCACGTCCACGACGAACCCGACCGCGGCGCGGCCGCCAAGTCGCCGCCAGGTCGCCGCCAGGTCATTGAATCTCACGCTTGGAAAGTCGGCCGCGATGCCCTATGTGTGCTGCCGCGAAGCGGTCCCTCTTCACATTCCGAGAGATCACAAGCGGCCGGCGGTGCCAGATCGGTGCCGCGGTCTAATGGTGGAAGTGCCTAACCCGTTGAAAACACTTGGTTAGGGCGCATAGCTCAGTTGGTAGAGCAGCTGACTCTTAATCAGCGGGTCCCAGGTTCGAGCCCTGGTGCGCCCACCAAACAATCGATCGAGGTCGTGGTTTGGCGCAGCCGCCCGGGTGGCGTCTCCGCCGCAACGGCTTGCCACCCCCTCGGCGTCGCGGTTAGCTTGATCCACATCAATGCGACCCCGAGATGTCCCGAGCGAACCTTGGCGCCGGGAAAACGCATCTCGCGCGTTCTCGGCAACCAAATGGGCAGGCGCGGGAGGCCTCACTTGCAGGCGCAAGATCCGCGGGCGCAAGTCATTGTCCAGTTGTGACGCGGCATAAACCCGGGAGACACCCATGAGCAAAGACGACAAAAATTCTGGAGCCTTTCCGGATATGACCGCCATGGTGGCGCAAAGCGTCGAGCAAGCCCGCGGCGCCATGGCCAACTATTTCCAGTTTCTTCAGAAGAGCATGTCGGCTTCGCCCTGGGCCGGGACCGATCAGACCAAGACATTGAGAGATTATGCCGAGCGAAATGTCGCGTCGGCGTTTGAGTATGCGGACAAACTGATCCACGCGAAGGATATTCAGGATTTGGTGCGGATTCAGACGGAATTCGTCCAGAAGCAATTGCAGACCTTGGGTGAGCAGACGAAGGAACTCGGCGAGACCGCCACCAAAGCGGCGGCGGGTGCGTTCAAGGGCAAACCGTCGTCTTGACCGGCTTGATGGGATTTTCGTCGATCAGGCACGTCGCGGCGGCCTTTCGGGCTGCTCCCGGCGGATCACATGCGCGGCTGATCCGCTTGCTTCCTGCCTGAGCGATTCAGCGCAGCCGCATGAGCACCCAGAACAGAACCACGACGCCGATCAATCCGCCCAAGATCACCCGCCCCATCTGCGTGCGCCGGTCGATCGCGCCGTGTGCCTTTTCGGCGGGATAAGGCGGCGGCTGAGCCGGTCCCTCACGCACCATGACCAAAGCCTCGCATTGCTTGAATCATTTGGCGGCTTTTCGCTTTTTCCGTGCCGGCGACCTTCCGGCCGCACGTGACCGGCGGCGATCGTCACGGCCGAATTGTTTGCGCAGTTCCGCTTTGGCGCGTTGCAACGTCTTGCGCCGGACGGCCGGCAGGTTCCTGCCGGCGCGATTGAGATAGAAGGTCAGCATCGAGAGCGCGGAACGATAGGGATCGGACTTCCGGCGCTTGCTGCGCATGGCCGATCGCTTGAGCGATCCCGCGATGCGCTTGGGATCCTTCCAGGTGAAGACGCCGCGCGACAGATCGAGCGCGTCGCTCTCGCGCGTCACCCGCGCCGACCAGCGGCTCTTTCGTTTTCCGGCGGTTGTCGTCCGCGTCATGGCGGCTCCCGCGGCCAGCGGGCGCGCCTCCTTGGCCGTCCCGATCTGGTTATCAATGAACCGAAATCAATTTTTGTTCCGGCCGCGCCGGCACGGAAGGCGTGGCCGTCGATGGGCTCGCGCAGGCACGGGCCGTGCTAACTTCGTGTTATCGCGGAGCGCATCGCGCCCGACCGACGGAGAAAGCCATGAACCAGCTCGACTTGAAGGGGCGCCACGCCGTGGTGACGGGCGGTGGATCCGGGATCGGGCTTGCGATCGCGCAGCGCCTGGCCGCCTCCGGCGCCACGATCGCGATCTGGGACCTGGACGAGACGGCGGGCCGCGCGGCCGCCGCCGCGCTGTCGGGCAGCTTCGCTGTCGTCGACGTCGGCGATTTCGCCTCGGTGGCGCGCGCCCTGCAGGAGACGCTTCGTGCCGTCCCCGCCATCGATATCCTGATCAACAATGCGGGCATCACCGGTCCGAACGACAAGCTCTGGGACTATCCCGTGGACGCGTGGAAGAAAGTGTTCGACGTCAATGTTCATGGCGTCTTCCACTGCTGCCGCGCCGTCGTCCCGCTGATGCGGGCGCGCAACTATGGACGCATCGTCAACATCGCCTCGGTCGCCGGCAAGGAGGGCAACCCGAACGCGTCCGCCTACAGCGCCAGCAAGGCGGCGGTGATCGCGCTCACCAAGTCGCTCGGCAAGGAGCTCGCCGACACCGGCATCCGGGTGAACTGCGTCACGCCCGCGGCGGTGCGCACGCCGCTGTTCGCCCAGATGACGCAACAGCACATCGACTACATGCTGTCGAAGATTCCGCTCGGCCGGTTCGGCGAGCCGGACGAGATCGCGGCGCTGGTGGCCTGGCTCGCGACCGAGGAATGCTCGTTCAGCACCGGGGCGGTGTTCGACCTGTCGGGCGGCCGATCGACCTATTGAGCCGGCCGTCGGCGCCAAGTTCGGCGTCGCATTCACGCGTGGTTCATGCCACCCTGACATCCTGGGTCATGGCTCCTTTCGTGGCGTGCGGTGTTATTCAGCGTGATGCGCTCATTCTCGTCCCAGGATTTCGGTTTTCAGGGCGCCGGTCGCGCCCCATCGGATGTCGGCATGCCTGACGTCGTGGGCGCCTGTTCCGCATTTGTTTCGGACCGCGCAGCCCCTGCCGGCGCCCTGGGAGGAGCGGTTCGGGCCGCTCAAGGCCGGCGCGGTCGACGACCTCGTCGTGGTCGGGCAGTTCGGGCAATCGCTCGACGGAAGGGTCGCGACCGAATCCGGCCATTCCCACTACATCAACGGCCCGGCCGGCCTCGCCCATCTTCACCGCCTGCGCGCGCTCGTCGACGTCGTGGTGGTCGGCGTCGGGACCGCGCTCGCCGACAATCCGCAGCTCACCGTGCGGCACGTGATCGGGCCCCAATCCGGCGCGCGCGGTCATCGATCCGCGCGGACGGATTGCGGCGGGCGCCCGCATGTTCGCGCGCGACGGCGTCCGCCGCCTGGTGGTGACCGCCGAGGGCGCGCGGCTCGGACCTGCCGGGCGACGTCGAGCGCGTCAGCGCTGCCGGCGGCGAACGACGCGATCGCGCCGTCCGCGATCCTCGCCGCGCTGGCCGAGCGCGGCTTCCGCCGCATGCTGATCGAAGGCGGCTCGCACACGGTGTCGCGTTTCATCGCCGCCGGCTGCCTCGATCGCCTGCACATCGTGGTGGCGCCGATCATCCTCGGCGCCGGCCGCGGCGGCGTCGCGCTCGCGCCGGTCGCGCAGCTGCGACGACGCGCTGCGTCCGCCGATGCGGCTTCACCAGCTCGACGGCGAAGTGCTGTTCGACTGCGATCTGTCGGCCCGGCGGTTGGCGATCGGGCTGCGCGAAGAAATCGACGTGACCGACGCGGATCGATGAGCGGCCGGCCGCGACGAGGTCGCGCCGGCGCGTCAGCCAGGCGACGATCTCGTCGAGCGGCGGGCCGCCGATGCTCGCGCGCCGCGCCCGCCCAGCCGGTGAGCAGCTCGTTCTGCATGTCGCGGTCGCGCGGCCCGATCACCCAGTCGGCGGTATCGTGGGTCGACCGCATAGCCGACCGCGGTAAATCGCGCGACGGCGGCCGCCGCGGCCGTGCGGCCCGAGCGCGGGTCCGAATCCCTTGTCGCCGCGCTGATGCGCATTGACGGCCGCGATGATCGCGGCGTCGCCGGGAAGCTGCGGCTCGAACGCGATCCGGCCGTCGTAGCTCAGCGCCGCGTAGAGCGGCAGCCGCCGCGCGGCGGTTTCGATCACCAGCCGATCGAGCCACGAGTCGGAGACCGAGATCGAGCAGCGCCGTGGTGGTGACCAGATCGACGGCGCCGTCGAGCGCGGCCTCGAGGTCGTGCGCGAGATCGACCGGCACCGCCGTGATCTGCGCGCGCTCGGGCCGGCGCGCTGTCGACGGCGCGCGCGAGCAGGCTGAGGTCGTTGTCGACCAGCCGCCAGGTCTGGCGCGCCGGGAGGCGAGCGGCGCGAGCGCGCGCAGCGTCGAGCCGGTGCCGCAGGCCGAGATCGACGATGGTGATCGGATCGAGGTCGATCACGGCCCCGATGGCGGCGTCGCCACCGCCGGCGTTGCGGGCGCGCACGTCGTAGGGCTCGCGCAACGCGAGCCACTCCGCCGCAAACCCGCTCATGAGCACCGCCTCGATGGCGCGCGCGAACGATTCGGCCGATTGCCGCCAGGTCGGCAGCCGTTCGGCGGCCGCGCGCGCGCCCGCGGCGAGGCGCCGGCGCTCGCCGGGCTGCTCGATCAGCCGCCGCAACGCCCGCGCCAGCGCATCGACGTCGTCGGGCGGCACCAGCACGCCCGCGCTCGCCCGGTACGGTCTCCGGTATCGCGCCGGCCGTCGTGCCGATCACCGGCAGTCCGTGGGCGATCGCCTCGGTGAAAGCCATTCCGTAGCCCTCGTAGCGCGACGGCAGCACGAACATATCGGCGCCCGCGTACAGCTCGTCGAGGCGGCGCTCCGGCACCGCGCCCGCGACCTCGATCCGCTCGCCGAGGCCGTGACGGCGGATATCGGCATCGAGCGCGTCGGCGGTCGCGGGATTGCGGGTGCGGTCGCCCGCGATGGTCAGCCGCCAGGACAGGGACGTCAGACCGGCGAGCGCGGCCACCAGCACGTCGTAGCCCTTGCGCGGTACGACGGCGCCGACGCTCAGCAGCGCCAGCGTGCCGTCGCCGCTGCCGGGGGCCGGCGCCCTCAGCTCGTTTCCCGGCACCGCGACCGTGATGTCGCGCGGCGTCGACGCCGTAATCGGCCGACAGCAGACGCGCGGTCGACGGGCTCGTCACGATGACGTTGTCCGAATAGGCGAGCGCCGCGCGTTCGCGCGCATGAAAGCGGCTGGCCTCGGCGGCCGACAACCCGGATTCCAGCGCGAGCGGATGATGGACGAGCGCGATCAGCGGATGGTCGGGATGCAGATCGGCGGCGAGCTCGGGGATCGCACCGAACGCGAGCCCGTCGATGACGATCGGGGATTCCTTTCGGAATGGCGATCAGGCGGGTGCGCGTCGCGTCCAGCGTGCGGGCGCTCGGCCGCGGAAAATCATCGCCGATATCGCGCCACCTCGACGCTCCAGCCGAGCCGCGCGAGCTCGGCGATGATGCGCCGGTCATACGCATAGCCGCCGGTCGGCGTCGCAAGATCGCCCGGCACTGCGAACACGATGCTGCTCACTGCAGCGACCCCTCGTACCAGGCGCGCGCGACGTGGGATTCCGAGATGGTGACGCGAATCGCGTGCAGCTCGCCCCCGTGGCGCCCGAGCCCGCCGGTCGCGCGCCGCCGCCGCGAGCCGGTCGAATACGTATTTGGTGAGGAACTCGGTGGTGGTGTTGTGGCCGCGGAATTCGGGGAGGTCGTCGAGATTGCGGTAGTTGATGTCCTTGAGGATCGCGCGCAGCACCTCGTGGGCGCGACCGATATCGACGACGACGCCGTTCGCGTCGAGCGCTTCGGCCATAAAGGCGGCGTCGATCACGAAGGTGGCTCCGTGCAGCGCCTGGGCGGGGCCGAACATTTCACCACGGAACGAATGGGCGATCATCACATGATCGCGGACCTCGACGGCGAACATCGGACCTCCGGCGGATCTTCCGGCAACAGCGTGTCCCGGACTTTATACGCAATACGCAAGTCGGATTTATCCGACTTGCGCAATGATATTACTGAACGCGGGCGGGGGCCCGTGTTGGATGGATACCGGTTTGCCGTGGAAAATGCGACCCAATCGGCGATCTATGCGATCGGATAGTCGATGAGCTGGCACAGGACACCGCTTTCCGGCGCAAGAATACCGGGCAACCGCGCCGGCAAGTCCCGGAATGCGACGGCCGGCGCCAGCAGCGCGTCGAGCCGCGGATCCGCCAGCAGATCGAGCGCGGCGGCGAGCCTGCGGCGATGCGTCCAGCGCGGCCGATGCGAGGCCGCAACCTGTCCGACCTGGCTCGCGACGAGCTTGAGGCGGCGGCTGTGAAAAGCGCCGCCGAGCGGAGCCGCGACGTCGCCGGCGCCGTACCAGCTCATCTCCAGCACCGTCGCCTCGTTGCCGGCCAGCCCGAGCGCGGTCGCGAGGCCGGCCGCGCTCCCGCTCGCATGGACCACCAGATCGCAGTCGCCCGGCGCGGCGTCCGGCGTCGAAAAGCCGATGCCGAGGGTGCGGGCGAGCGCCGCGCGCGAGCCGTCGATATCGACGAGCGTCACCTGGGTGCCCGGCAGCCGCCCGCACAGCCAACGCCACCAGCGTCCCCGACCACGCCGGCCCCGACCACCGCGATCCGGTCGGCCGGTCCGGGGGCGGCGTCCCACACGGCGTTGAGGGCGGTTTCCATGTTGGCGGCGAGCACGGCGCGCGCGGGCGGCACGCCGTCCGGAACCGGCACGACGGCTTCGGCCGGCAGCGTGAAGGCGCTTTGATGCGGGTGGAGCGCGAACACCGCGCGGCGACTTCAGCTCCGCGGGCCCGAGCTCGACCCGGCCGACCGTCGCATAGCCATATTTGACCGGAAACGGATAGGCGCCGCCCATATGCGGTGCCCGCATGCGCTCGAACTCGCCCGCCGGCACGCGGCCGGAAAAGATCAGCCGCTCGGTGCCGCGGCTGAGGGCGCCATGCAGCGCCCGCACCCGCACCTCGCCGGCGCCGGGCGCCACGAGGGTCTCCGGGCGGATCTCGGCCCGGCCGGGAGCCACGTACCACAGCGCCTGCGCGGTCTCCTCGGATGCCACCATCTGATCCCGGTTGGACTTGAACCCCACCCCCTGGCTATATCCTGGACCGGCGGAAAAGACACCCGGGAGGTGGGATGCTGGATCCTTCGATCGTGACGGCCACGGCGCGCACAGGCCTGCCGGTCGCGGTCCGGCGTGCGCTGTTCTTCGCGCTGGTCGCCGCCACCACCGTGACGGTCCTCGGGCTCGCCGTGGTGGCGTTGTCGCCCGGCGGGCTCGGTGCGGTCGATCTGCTGCTGCTCGGGCTCTATGCGGTGGCGCTGCCCTGGCTGGTGATCGGCTTCTCGATCTCGGCCATCGGGCTTTGCGTGATGCGCCTTGCGCGCGATCCCATTGCGGCGATCTTCCCGGCGGCGGCACGCATCCGCGGCGACGAGCCGATCAGGTCGAGCACCGCGATCCTGGTCTGCATCCGCAACGAGGCGCCGCAGCGCGTGATCCGCAATCTCGCGCCCCTGCTCTCCGGCCTGGCGGCAGCCGGCGTCGGCGACCGCTTCCGCCTTTACGTCCTGAGCGATACCGCCGACGCGGCCCTTGCGGCGAGCGAAGAGGCGCAGATGCGCGCCTTCGCGACCGCGTGGCGCGACCGCGTCGCGGTGGTGTATCGGCGGCGTGCCGCCAATACCGGATTCAAGGCCGGCAATATCCGCGATTTCTGCCGGCAATGGGGCGGCGACCACGAGCTTGCGCTCACGCTCGACGCCGACAGCTTCATGACCGCCGACGCGGTGCTGCGCATGGTCCGCATCATGCAGGCCGATCCGAAGCTCGGGATCGTGCAGAGCCTGGTGGTCGGGCTGCCGTCGACCAGCGCGTTCGCGCGCCTGTTTCAGTTCGGCATGCGGCTCGGCATGCGCTCCTACACGATCGGAAGCGCATGGTGGCAGGCCGATTGCGGGCCCTATTGGGGCCACAACGCGGTGCTGCGGCTCGCGCCGTTCATCGCGCACTGCGATCTGCCCGATTTGCCGGCGGGCGGCGTGCTCGGCGGCCAGATCCTCAGCCACGACCAGATCGAGGCGGTGCTGATGCGGCGCGCCGGGTTCGAGGTGCGGGTGCTGCCGCTCGAGCACCAGAGCTGGGAGGAGAACCCCGCGACGCTGCTCGAGTTCATCCGCCGCGATCTGCGCTGGTGTCAGGGCAACATGCAGTACTGGCACCTGCTCGGCCTTCCCGGCATCAGGCCGGTCAGCCGCTACCAACTCGCCTTCGCGATCCTGATGTTCCTCGGCTCGCCCGCCTGGATCGGGCTGCTGGTCGCCGGCACGCTCGCGGCCGCGGCGGCGCCCACGCCGGCCGCGTTCATCCGCCCCGATGCCGGCACGGCGCTGCTGGTCGCGACCCTGACCATGTGGCTCTCCCCCAAGCTCGCGACCTTCATCGATGTCCTGGCGCGGCCGAAGGAACGCCGGACCTTCGGCGGCACGCCGCGCTTCCTTCTGAGCGCCGCCGCCGAAACCGTCTTCTCGCTTCTGCTCGCCCCCATCATGTGGTTCGGGCACACGCTGTTTCTCGCCCGCATGCCGTTCACCCGCGTGGTCGGCTGGAGCAGCCAGATGCGCGATGATCACGCGGTGCCGGTGCGCCTGGCGTGCCGCGCGCTGTGGCCGCATACGGCCGTGGGGGTGGGGTCGATCGTCGTGCTGGCGCTCGCGCATCCGGCCGCCATCCCCTATGCGCTGCCGCTGGCGGCCGGGCTCGCGCTGTCGATTCCGCTCGCGGTGCTGACGGCCTGGCCGGCGGTCGGCGCCGCGTTCGTGCGCGCCGGCCTCGGCCGCCTGCCGGAGGAGACCGCGACACCCGCGGCCCTGCAGACGCTGGCATTGCCGGCGATCGCGGCGGCGCGCGCGTCGCCCCCCGCGGCCTGATCGTCATGGGCCTGTTCGAGAGCCTGCGGGTCGCCCGCGGCGTCGCCCGATCGCTTTGCATCTATTATGGCAACCGCCGGCATGGCGCCGCCATGGACCGGCTCTATGCGGGTTTCGTCAAACCGGGCGACCTCGTGTTCGACGCCGGCGCCCATGTGGGCGACCGCATCGCGGCGTTCCGCCGGCTCGGGGCGCGCGTGGTCGCGATCGAGCCGCAGCCCGCATTGGTGCGCATCCTGCGGCTTCTCTACGGCCGCGACGACGGCGTCGTGGTCGAGCCGGTGGCGCTCGGTCAGGCCGACGGCACGGTCGAGCTTCGGCTCAACATCGACAATCCGACGGTATCGACCGCATCCGACGATTTCGTCGCGGCCGCGCGCGGCGCGCCGGGCTGGGATGGCCAGGCCTGGACCCGGCGCATCACGGTGCCGATGACGACGCTCGACGCCATGGTGGCGCGGCACGGGCTGCCCGCCTTCGTGAAGATCGACGTCGAGGGGTTCGAGGCGCAGGTGCTCGCCGGCCTCACCCGCCCGGTCGCCGCGCTGTCGTTCGAGTTCACCACCATCCAGCGCGCGGTCGCGCTCGCGGCGCTCGATCGTTGCGTCGCGCTCGGGCTCACCGGCTTCGACGCCGCCCTCGGCGAGAGCCAGACGCTGGTCCATGGCGCCTGGCAATCGGCCGACGCGATCCGCCGCTGGCTGATCGGCCTGCCGGACAGCGCCAATTCGGGCGACATCTACGCGGTGCGGCAATGAGCGGTGGCGGCGGTTCGTACGCGCGCCGCGCGCTGCCGGTTGTGGCGCTGGCGCTCGCCGGCTTCGCGCTCACACTGCGCGTCTTCTATCCCGGCGTGATGACCTGGGATGCGTGGTACGTCCATTCCTACATCGCGGCCGGCCAGGCCGGCGATTGGCAATCGCCGCTGATGACCGCGCTATGGGCCGTGATCGATCCGATCGCGCCCGGCTCCGCCAGCATGTTCCTGCTGTTCGCGACGGTCTACTGGCTTGCCTTCGTGACGCTCGGCCTCGCGCTGGCGCGCCGCTCCGCGTGGCTCGGTATCGTGGCGGTCGCGCTCGCGCTCACGCCGTCCGCCTTCGTGTTCGTCGGCATCATCTGGCGCGACATGCTGTTCGCCTCCGTGTGGCTGCTCGCGGCAGCGCTCGCCTTCGCGGTGGCGGAGCAACGCGGCGTCCGGCGGCTCGCCGCGCAGGCCGTCGCGCTCGCGCTGCTCGTATTCGCCTTTCTGCTGCGGCCGAACGCACTGTTCGCCGCGCCGATCCTCGCCGCCTATCTGGTTTGGCCGGCGCGTTTCGATCTCAAGCGGGCCGCAATCCTCTATGTCCCGGCCGCGCTCGTGCTCGCTGCTCTCGTGCCGCTCGTCTATTACGGCATGCTCGGCGCCAAGCACGAAAAGCCGCTGCACGCGATCTTCGTGTTCGATCTCGCCGGCATCACGCACTTCACCAAGATCAACCAGTTCCCGGTGGCGTGGACGGCGGACGAGGACGCGATGCTGACCGGGCGCTGCTATCAGCCGACCGACTTCGACAACTATTGGACGCGCGATCCTTGCGGCTTCGTGATGAAGAAGCTGGAGGCCGAGAAGCTGTTCGGCGCGCCGGCGCTGACCGAGGCGTGGCTGCGCGCGCTCGCGACGCACCCGCTCGCCTATCTGGAGCACCGCGCCGCCGTCACGGCGAACTTCCTCTTCGCCCAGACCCTGACCATGTGGACCGTCGATATCGCGCATCCGGACCGCATCGTGTTCGCCGACAATTCCTGGTTCATGGCCCTCAAGGCGACGCATGACCGGCTCGCCTCGACGCCGCTGTTCCGCGCCGGCGCCTGGCTCGCGCTCTGCATGCTGTGGTGCGCACTCGCGTGGCGCCGCCGCGCCACCCCGTCGGGGGCCTTTGTGCTCGGCACGTGCGGATCGGCCGTCGTCTACATGGCGACGTTCTTCCCCGTCGGCGTGGCGGGGGATTTCCGCTACGCCCTGTGGGCGGTGCTGGCGGGACTTGCCGGAACGGTCGTCATGGCGGTGCGCGAGGGAAAGCCGGCGGATTGAGCGGATCGGCGATTGGTGCGGCTACACGCAACTTTGCACCGTTCATGGGTGCGTCGTGCGGGAAATGGCCGGCAGCGCGGCAGCACCCGCTGCCAGATGCAAAAATCTCCGGCGGGGAGGTTTCATCGCGCCCTCCCAGATGCGATCGGGTGCAATGCGCGTGGGCTTACATCAGTGACCAAATGGGGGGAGCTGGAAATGGCTTAACAGAGCCGTTTCCTGCCTTGGCTCGCCCAAGCGCGTGCCATATGCTCAATAACCATCTGGTCAATACGCGGGGGGCAGTTCGTGCGGCGAGCGATCACACCGACAATCATCGCAACCATTTTCTTTGCAATAAGTCTTTTGGATATTGCTGCAGCCGCTGAGATAAAAGTGCTTAGCACAGGGATATTCAGGGGGATCTATCCGGCTCTCATTGCGAAGTTTGAGCGCACGTCGGGTCACAAGGTAACTCTCACGATTGAGACGCCCTTTGCGTTGAAAGACAAGCTGATTGGAGGCTTCGACAGTGATGTCGTTATCGCGGTGGCCCCAATCATGAAGGACATCGAGACCAGCGGGAAGATCATTCCAGAAAGTCGCGCCGCGATCGGTCAGGTCTACATTGCGGTAGTTGTTCGCGGGGGTGCGGCCAAACCCGACCTCAGTACGGCGGACGCGGTCAAGCACGCGATCCGTTCCGCAAAGGCGGTGGCCATCAACGATCCGAAAGGCGGATCGAATATCGGCCGCTTCGTCATGGGGCTTGCAGATCGGCTTGCGTTCGATGATGAATTGCGCTCGCGCTTCAAGATGTATCCGGGCGGCGGCGATCAGGTCGTAGGAGCTGTCGTCAAAGGAGAAGCCGATTTTGGAATCACGATCAGCAGCGAGATTTTGTCGGTGAAAGGAGCGGAGATCGCGGGACCGTTGCCGTCGGAAATGAATCAAATCACAGTAGCTTACGGATTTTTGGTTCCTGGCACCAAGCAGACGCAGGCTGGAAACGCCTTCATCGCCTTTCTACGTTCTCCAGACGCCAGGTCGCTCATGACATCGAACGGTATCGAGCCAAGATAGCGCAGCCGCCCATCGCTCTTCCCTACCGCGGAGCGGCCTTGTGCAATAATTTTTTTGCGACACCGCATTTTTGGCGACATCGACATAGGCAACTGGACGATAGGGCCGGCCGCTGGCCCATGACCGGAACGGCTGAAAGCCGAAGTGATTTCGCAGCTCTGGAACCAACGAACCGCTGAGGCCTTGTGCCTTGCGCCACCCGCCCTTGTTTCCGGCCGGGTTATGGTCGAACCTGTGGGGCGGGGGTTCCATGAGCATCCTTGCGGCATTCCTCTACGGCCTCGCGCTCTACGCCATGGCGGGCATCGCCATCGCGATCGCCTTCGTGTCGGTCGGTATCTCCCAGGTGCTGCACCCCCCGATGCCGGCGACGATCGGTGCGCGCATCCTTCTCCTGCCGGGCGCCTTCGCGCTGTGGCCCTATGTGCTGATCCGCTGGCGGCGGGCGCGGAGCCATCCATGACGCGCGCAGCACCGCTCTCTGCACCGTCTGTTGTGGCCGATCCTGGCGCTCGTCGTGGCGCTCGGCTTCGTGCTGGCGCTGTGGCTGCGGCCGCCGCCGGAGCACGCCGCGGTGCGCGCCGTCCCGCTGGAGCAGCCCGCATGAGCGTCGGCTTTCGCGCGGTGCAGTGGAACCGGGACAAGCTCGTCTATGACGGCGATCCTGCTCGCCGGCGTCGCGCTCTACATCGCGGGCTTCGTGCGTCATTGCGCTGGCGCATCGAGCCGCCGAAGAACCTGCCCGACGCGATCGACCTGTGGATCCGCGCCACCGGCAGCTGCGCCTTCCTGATGCTGACCATCATCCTGTCGATCGGCCCGCTGGCGCGGCTCGACCGCCGCTTCCTGCCGCTGCTCTACAACCGCCGCCATTTCGGCGTGCTGACGTTCCTGGTCGCGCTCGTGCATTTCGCGTTCCTGCTCGACTGGTACGTGGCGCAGAACGCGCTGCCCAATCTCGCCGCCGAGCTCACCAACTGGGCGGACTACGGCAAGTTCATCGGCTTTCCGTTCAAGGCGCTCGGCCTCGCCGCGCTGCTGATCCTGTTCGCTGCTGGCCGCCACCAGCCACGACTTCTGGCTGGTGTTCCTCACCCCGCGGGTGTGGAAGTGCGCTGCACATGGTGCTCTACGTCGCCTACGGCCTGGTCGTGATGCACGTCGCGCTCGGCGTGATGCAGGACGAGCGCACGCCGCTCGTTCCGATCGATGCTGGTCGGCGGCGTTCGCGCCCGGTGGCGGCGCTGCACCTCGTCGCCGGCTGGCGCGAGCGCAAGGCCGATCCGGCGCGACCGCGCCGGCGACCGGCTGGCTCACGGTCGGCGCCGCTCGCGTCGATCCCCGACAAGGGCGCCCGCATCGTCACGGCGCCGCGGCGGCGAGCGCATCGCGGTGTTTCGCGACGGCGGCCAGATCGGCGCCGTCACCAATCTGTGCGCGCACCAGAACGGCCCGCTCGGCGAGGGCCGCATCGTCGACGGCTGCATCACCTGCCCGTGGCACGGCTACCAGTACCGGCTCGCCGACGGCTGCGCGCCGCCGCCGTTCACCGAGAAGCTCGCCACCTATCGGGTGCGCGTCGAGCGCGGCGTGGTCGAGGTCGATCCGACGCCGCTTGCCGCCCGGCACGCCGGCGGCGATCGTGGTGGCGTGAAGACTTGATCGAGGAGCACCACGCCATGGCTGAGAACTGGGTCGATGTCGGCGCGGCCGACGAGCTGGGCGCCACGCCGCTGCGGCGCATCAAGCGTGCAAGACCGCGACATCGCGCTGTCGTTCCGCGACGAGAAATTCGGCGCCGTCTCCAATGCCTGCAACCACGTCGGCGGGCCGCTCGGCGAGGGCCGGCTCGACGGCGACTACATCGTCTGCCCGTGGCACAGCTGGAAATTCCACCGCGCGACCGGCGTGCGGCGAGCCCGGCTTCGAGGAGGACTGCGTGCCGGCCTATCCGGTCAAGGTCGAGAACGGCCGCGTGCTGGTCGATCTCGCGGGCGCGACGCGCCGCACCAAGAAGCCGCACGACCCGCATCCGCTGGCGCGCGAGGTCGAGCGCGCGCCGGGCCCGCTGCGCGTCGCCGGCATCTCGACCACCGCCATGGACGCGGCCAATCCGCGCTTCTCCGGCTCCGACCATCTGCTCGACCATGCGCTGCAGGCCGCGGCCGCGCGACGGCGCCGAGACCCAGCTGATCCGGCTCAACGAGCTGAAGTTCCGCGCCTGCGAGGGCTACTACTCGAAGGCCGCGCACGCCTGCACCTGGCCGTGCTCGATCACCCAGATGGACGCGAAGGACGAGCTGGACCGCGGTCTACGAGGCGCTCGTGCACTGGGCCGACGCGATCATCGTCGCGACGCCGATCCGCTGGGGCGCGGCGTCGTCGCTCTATTTCAAGATGGCCGAGCGGCTCAACTGCGTGCAGAACGCCATCACCATCCACAACCGCGTGCTGATCCGCAACAAGGTCGCGGGCTTCATCATCGTCGGCGGCCAGGACAACATCCAGGCGGTCGCCGGCCAGATGCTCGGCTTCTTCGCCGAGCTCGGCTTCATCTTTCCGCAGTTTCCCTACATCGCGCATTCGCGCGGCTGGTCGCACGAGGACATGGAGGACAACGTCGAGATCGTGCGCAATTCGACCGAGCTCGCCGAGGGCGCCGCAGATGCTGGCCAAGCGCTGCCTCGAGCTCGCCGCCCACCTGATCGCGCGCGACGAGGCGCCGGCCGTCGATCGAGCGCGGCGGCCGCAAGGCGCATGCGGTGTAGCGCACGTTTTCGGCCCGGCGCGTTCGCGCTACCCAAACGGGCCCGCGCGGCGTAGGCTGTCGCCTGGCGTTGTCGGACGGGGAGAACGCGATGCACCGGAAGATCATGGCGGCGGCGCTGGCCGCGGTCTTTGCGTTGGCGGCGCCGGGCGCGAGCGCGCAAACCTTTCCGTCGCGGCCCGTGACGCTGATCGTGCCGTGGCCGGCCGGCGGCACCACCGACCTGGTGATGCGCGCGCTCGCGACCGCGACCGAAAAGCACCTCGGGCAGTCGATCACGATCGAGAACCGTCCCGGCGCCGCCGGCACGCTCGGCCCCATCCAGATGGCGGCGACGGCGAGCCCCGATGGCTACACCGTCGCGCAGATTCCG
The DNA here is from genome assembly GCA_963791155.1 of uncultured Pseudomonadota bacterium. Lineage (GTDB taxonomy): Bacteria > Pseudomonadota > Alphaproteobacteria > Rhizobiales > Xanthobacteraceae > JAVDCA01. The sequence goes on along the minus strand of CAWBRI010000018.1, from coordinate 293,416 downwards.
ATCACGGTCTTCCGCGCGCCCTTCATGAGCCGCACGACCTTCGATCCGACGCGCGACCTGACCTATGTGATCGGCCTCACCGGCTACACGTTCGGCGTGGTGGTGCGCGAGGACTCGCCGTGGAAGACGTTCCGGGACTTTCTTGCCGACGCCAAACGCAATCCCGGCAAGATCAACTACGGGACGCCGGGGGCGGGGACGAGCCTGCACATCACGATGGAGCAGATCGCCAAGCAGCAGGGGATCCAGTGGACGCATATTCCCTTCAAGGGCAATGCGGACACCACCAATGCGCTGCTCGGCGGCCACATCCATGCGGTCGCGGATTTCGACCGGCTGGGCGCCGCAGGTCGATGCCGGAAAATTCCGCCTGCTGGTGACCTGGGGGGTGAGCCGTACGCGCAACTGGCCGAGCGTGCCGACGCTGCGGGAGATCGGCATCGACATGGTGTCGAACTCGCCCTTCGGCATCGCGGGTCCCAAAGGCATCGACCCGAAGATCGTGAAGATCCTGCACGACGCGTTCAGGAAGGGCCTGGAAGATCGCGAGCTATGTGGCCGCCATGGTCAAGTTCGACCAGGAGCCGTTCTATCTCGGCAGCGAGGACTACCGCGCGTTTGCGCTCGTGCAGATCGCCGAGCAGAAGCGGCTGATCGAGGAGCTCGGCCTGCGCCCGGAATGACAGCGCGTCGTTGCGGGGCTCTTCCTGCGCTCATTGCCCGCGCAAGGCGGGCAATGACCCAGTAAAACTATGCGGCATCGCGCAGTTCGGCGTCGCCGACCGTCCCGTCGTGGCTGCAGTCGCAGTAGGGGCAGCGAATTCGGATCGGGAGCGCGCGAAGCCTGCGCGCGTCCGCGCGCTCGACGTCGATCCCGGTCTTGATGGGTCGATTGCTGTAAGGACAGCGAAACGTCAGCTCGGCCATGCGCATACCCGGCGGTGTCCCTCGCTGGTCAACGTCGGTGGACCATGCGGGTTCCCGTCCCGCAGAGCTGCCACGCAAACAGGTCGGGGACGCGCGCAGGCCTTGCCATCGCAGGAAGCAATTGCCCTGCGACCGTTGGGCCTGGCCCAATGCCTGCGTGACGGCGCTAGACCTGCTGCCCCTCGCTCAGCGGGATGTCGCGCAGCGTGCTGGGCGCGAACAGCTCCTCGATCTTGACGCGGCGCGCGGTCAGGCCCTGCTCGTGGCGTATATTGCAGCAGCGCCTCGATCGACGGCCGGTTCTGCTCGATCCCGTACGGATACCAGTCGCGCCCGATGATCGCCTGCTCCTCCTCGATCATCGGCTGCAGCCAGGCGAACGACGCCTTGGGCGAGCCGGTCTCGGCGAGCAGCTGGTAGCAATGCTCCTTGGCCTGGCACAGCGCCTTGTAGAGATTGAGCGCCACCCACGGATCGCGCTCGTAGATGTCGCGGCGGATCACCACCGTGTGCATGATCGGATAGATTTTGGTGCGCCGGTAATAGTCCTTCTCGACCTCGGCGTAATTCGGAAACAGCCGCCGCACCGTCTTGGCGCCGCGCCGGAACGACAGCGGATTGTTGGCGGTGATCAGGAAATCGATCTCGCCGCGCTCCAGCAGATCGCCGAGCTCGGTGCCGGCCGGCGCCTGGGTGAGGCGCACGTCGGACGGCAGCTTGCGGCCGAGCCGGTCGGCGCGGCCCTGCACCCATTCGACCTCGCTCGGCTTGACGCCGAACTCGTGCTGCATCAGCCCGCGCATATAGACCGCGGCCGTCATGCTGTATTCCGGCACGCCGCCGCGCTTGCCCTTGAGGTCGGACGGCTTCGTCGATCCCCTTGGTGGTGTTGATGAAGAAATAGCCGTGCCGGAACACGCGCGAGGGAAACACCGGGATGGCGATGAACGGCGCGTTGCCGTCGCTCACCAGGCTCGTGTAGTTCGACAGCGACATCTCGGAGACGTCGAATTCCTGGTACTGCAGCATGCGCCAGAAGATCTCGGCCGGCTGCAGCGTGATGTAGTTGAGCTCGATGCCCTCGGGCTTGATCGTGCCGTCGCGCAACGCCTGGGTGCGGTCGTAGGGTCCGCAGGCGAAATTCAGACGCAGATTGGCCATGAGCGGATGCTCCCGGCGTGGTCCGGTGCGGTGCGCCGGAACCTGTCCGGCGGACGGAGCCCGTGTCAAGCCGAGGCGCCGCGCCGGCGTGCGCCGGGTCGCAACACACAAAATGAACGAGCCGCCGGCGGTTGCCCGGCGGCTCGTCTGTGCGCCTGCGCAATCGCGCGGCTGCGTCAGGCGTCGAGCCTCTGAGCCGCGGGTCTTCGACCTTCGGCTCGACGACCTTTTCGGGATCGACCGGGAGCTGCAGCACGGTCGCGACCTGGCCTTCGCACAGGCGCGTCACCAGGACGACCTGACCGCCGGAGAATTCGAGCGCGTCGTGATGGTCGTGCGGGTTCTGCAGGTTGATCTCGCGGAAGCGCGCGACCTTGTCGGGGATTTCGCGGCTCGGCAGCAGACCGAGCGCGTGAACGCAGGCGACCTCTTGCTCGAAGGCGAGCTCGGTGCCGGGCATCAGACAGACGGCGACATTGGGTTCGCCGACCGCCGAGAAGCCCCGGGTGATGGAATTGGGGAATTTGGTGGATACCAGCTTGTCTCCGACCTTGGCCGGCCGGCTCGCGAGGTGCTCCAGACTGTAGTCGCACATGGCGCAGCTCCTGTGATGTGAACACCCGTGCCGGGTGTCGGGCTCTGCGTGATCGCAACAGCGCGCTGCCGTGTCCCCGTGGATTTGCATGCCCGGGCAAGCAAGGCCCGGCAGCAAGCGTTGCGCCGCTATACTGCAAAAGGGCGAAGCCGGAGGTTGGTTCCATGCAGGCGAAATAATTTGTGCGCTGCGCCGATTTGCGGCCGGGCGTCCAAGTCTCGCCTGATTCTTGCGAAAATCTCGCGTCTCGCGCAGGCACGCAAAGCACGGGCGGGCGCAGGGAGGCTCCGATCAGCGGAGCGCTTGCGGCGGCGGCACGTCGAGCGATTGCGCAATGTCGGTCAGCTCTCGCCACAGCTTGGCGGGGAGAGGAATTCCGTTGCGGCGGCGCAGCTCCGCCTCGCGTCCCCCGCGCTCGCCCGGCAGCAGCAATTCGTCGAACCCGTCGCGGCGCGGCAGGTTCTTCACCACCTCGATCAGAAGCCCGACGTCGCGGCGATATTCGTCGAGCGGCCGGAAGTTCGCAATGTTGAAGACGATCACCATGGCGTTCTGCAGCGCCAGCTTCGGGCCGGTGAGACCGGCGAGCGTGGTGATGATCGGCGTGCCCGCCATCACCCCGGTAAGGCATTCGAACAGCAACGACAGTCCGGAGCCCTTCGGGCCTCCGAGCGGCAGCAGGGTCACGGCCTTGGCGGCATCGGTGGTGGGCTTTCCCTCGGCGTCGATCGCGAGACCCTCCGAGATCGGCTTGCCTTCGGCCGCGGCCTGACGGATGCGCCCGGCCGCGGTGACGCTCGTCGCCATGTCGAGCACCAGCGGCTCGCTGTCGGGTTCCACGCCCGGTATGCCGATGGCGATCGGGCTGGTCGCGAGGCTCGTCACCTTGGCGCCGTGATAGGCCATGAACAGCGGCCCCGCCACCAGCACCAGCGCCGCATGGCCGCGTTCGGCGATCCATTGGGCGTAACGGCCGACCGCGCCCGTATGGGTCGTGTCGCTCACGAGCCCGACGCCGACGCCGAACTTGTCCGCGACCGCGATCGCGTGCGCGGCCGCCCGCATCATGCACACCGGGCCGGCCGCACGCGCGCAATCGAGCACGAAACTCGCGGGCAGCAGCGGCCGCAAGGTCGGTTGCGCCTTGGGGTCGAACTCGCCCTTGCGGATCTGATCGAGGTAGCCGGCAAGGCGCATCGCTCCGTGCGAGTCGACACCGCGCAGATTGGCCCACACCAGCATGTCGGCGACCGTCGCGGCGTCCGGCGCGCTCATGCCCTTGGCGGAAAACACCGCCGTGAAGAAGCGCAACAGCTCGGCCTGGTCGACCCGAATGCCGCTCATTTGCAAAATCCTTTTGCCGACCCGATTGGTGATGGCGGGGACAAGCCCGGCCAGACGAAGATTGAATCAAAGCCCGAACGTACAGAATGAGGGCGCTTGCGATCTACCACCCGCGCGGCCAAAATAGAACCAGCGCCAGCCGATCGGCACACACGCGGAACGCCGCCCCATGAGCGTCTACACGCTGCAAAAGCTGCTCAGAGACGTGAACCGCATCCCGGAGCGGCGGGAGGCCTATTTCGGTTCGCCCGCCGCCTTCGCGGCAAGCTACGATCTCACCGAGCGCGAGCGCGAAGCCCTGCTCGCTTTCGACGTCAAGGCGCTCTACGAGATGGGCGTCCACGGGCTGATCCTGCGGCCGTTCACGATCCTGCATAAGATGTCGGACCCGGACTACGTCAAGGTCCTGCGCGGAGAATAGCCATGCCCATCAGTTTCGCCTGCGCGGCCAGTCATGCGCCGGGCATCACCGCATGGTCCGAGGCCGCGCCGGCGGCGCAGAAGGACGCGGTGTATGGCGGTTTCGCCCGGTTGCGCGCGCGCCTCGACGCGAGCGGCACGGAGACGCTGATTCTGCTCACCTCCGAGCATTGGGCGAACTTCTTCCTCGATCACATGGGCGCGTTCTGCGTCGGCCGGGCCGAAACCTATGGCGGGCCGATCGAGCCCTGGCTCAAGATCGACAAGCGCGAGCTCAAGGGCGACCCGGCGCTCGCGACCGAGATCCTGGAGACCGCCTATGCGCACGGGATCGAGCCGAGCTTCGCCTATGAGCTGCAATTCGATCACGGCACCATGGTGCCGCTCAGCCTGATCATGCCCGACATGGACCGGCCGGTGGTGCCGATCCTGTTCAATACGCTGGCGGCGCCGCAGCCGACCGCGAGGCGATGCCTCGCGTTCGGCCAGCTGATCGGCGAGATCGCGGCGCGCTCCAAGCGCCGCATCGGCCTGATCGCGACCGGCGGCCTGTCGCACGATCCGGGCGAGCGCAATCACGGCGTGATCGATTCCGACTTCGATCGCAGGTTTCTCGCCGCCATGGCGGAGGGCGACGGCGAGCGCCTCGGACGCTATTCGGGCGCCGACTTCGCGGCGGCCGGCGCCGGCGCTTTCGAATTGTTGAGCTGGGTCGCGCTCGCCGGTGCGCTCGGCGGCCGCCGCGGCGAGGTCGTGGCCTACGAGGCGGTCAAGCCGTGGGCGACCGGCGTCGGGCTGATGACCTTCGAGGCGGCGGCGTAGCCGGCGGCCCGTAATGGCTTCACAGGACGTGTCCCCGGTGGCGCGCGAAGAGCCCCCCGTGCGCGAATCGCTCCGCCGTGCGCGAAGCGCCTCACGCGCGCGCGGGCGCGGCGCACACGGCGTGGCGGCGGCTCGCGAGCCCGGCTTCGCTGCTGCGCCTCGGCGCGCTCGCTTGTTCCTCGGCAGCTGGGAAACCGCCTCGCGCACCGGCCTGGTCGATCCGCTGTTCGCCTCGAGCCCGAGCCTGATCGTCGAAAAATCTCGTCGAGATGGTGGCCGACGGCAGCATCTGGCCGCATGTCGCGGCGACCGCCCAGGTCACCGCCATGGGCTTCGGCCTCGTCGGTCCTGGTCGGCGTGCCGGTCGGGCTCGTGATGGGGCGCTCGCCGCTGGTCGCCTCGACCATCGAGCCGTTCGTCGCCGCGCTCTATGCCTCGCCGCAGGTCGCGTTCCTGCCGCTCCTCATCATCTGGCTCGGCATCGGCTTCTCGTCCAAGGTCGCGCTGGTGTTTCTCGGCTCGTTCATCATCGTGCTGATCAACACCGAGACCGGTGTCGCCCAGGTCGATCCGCGCCTGATCGAGACCGCGCGCTCGTTCACGGCGAGCGAGCGCCAGATCCTCGACCAAGATCGTGCTGCCCTCGGCGCTGCCCTTCATCATCGCCGGCATGCGGCTCGCGATCGGCCGCGCGCTGGTCATGGTGGTGGTGGCGGAGATCTATGCCTCCAACCGCGGGCTCGGCTATCTGATCTTCCAGGCCGGCGGCATGTACGACACCGCGCAGGTCTTCGTCGGGGTCGGCATTCTGGCGGCGGCCGGCGTCACGCTCAACGCGCTGCTGCGCGCGCTCGAGCGCCGGCTCGCGCCGTGGCAGCACGATGCACGCTAGATCATGGCAGCCAGAGGCCCGGCATGATCGAGATCCAGCAACGTCTCCCATTGCTACGTCCGGCGCGACGGCGGCGGGCCATTGGGCGCTGCGCGACGTGTCGCTCAACATCGAGCCCGGCACCTTCGTGTCGTTCCTCGGCACCAGCGGCTGCGGCAAGACCACGCTGCTGCGCATCGCCAATGGGCTGATCCATGCCGTCGCACGGCGAGGTCGTCATCGACGGCAAGCGCGTCACCGGCCCGACCGCCGACCGCGCCATGGTGTTCCAGGAGTTCAACCTGCTGCCGTGGCGCACTGCGCGCAGCAATGTCGAAATGCCGCTCGAAGTGCTCGGGTTTGCGAGACCGCGCCGGCGCCGAGATCTCGGCGCGCGTGCTCGAGCAGGTGGGCCTCGACGAACTTCGCCGGCTTCTATCCGCACCAGCTCTCGGGCGGCATGAAACAGCGGGTCGGGCTCGGCGCGCGCGCTCGGCGATCGATCCGGCCTATCTGTTCATGGACGAGCCGTTCGGCGCGCTCGATCCGCAGATCCGCGAGATGATGCAGATCGAGCTGATGAAGCTGTGGGACCAGGATCGCAAGACGGTGGCTGTTCGTCACCCACAGCGTCGACGAGGCGGTCTTCCTGTCCGACCGCATCGTCATGTTCGGCGGCCAGCCCGGCCGCGTCGATCGCCGACCTCGCAGATCGAGCTGCCGCGCCCGCGCTGGCGCGACGAGGAGGCCTTGAAGCGCAGCCCGCAATTCGTCGAATATCGTCACACGATCTGGCACATGCTCAAGCAGCAGCTCGGCGCGATGGCGGAATCGATGGAACTCACCCTCAACGGAGAATAGGCAATGGCCGAGGAACGCGTCGCATTCAAATCGAACGGGCTCGCGCTGGCGGGGGTGGTGCGCGTGCCGGCGGGCGCCCGCGAGCGCCGGCCGGCCTTCATCGTGCTGCACGGGTTCGGCAGCAACCTGAATTCCAGCAACGTGCTCGAGCCATGCGCCATGCTGGAAAAGCTCGGCTACGTCACGTTGCGCTTCGACATGCCGGGATGCGGGGCGAGCGAAGGCGAGAAGGGCCGGCTCATCTGCCTCGATCAGGTGAAGGCGACGAGCGACGCGCTCAGCTTCCTCGCCAAGCATCCCGCTGTCGAGCCGGACCGCATCGCGCTCATCGGCTCGAGCTTCGGCGCTGCGGTGGCGGTCTATACCGGCGGCGTCGACGAGCGGGTCGGCGGCCGCGATCTCGTCGGGCGGCTGGGGCGACGGCGAGCGCAAGTTCCGCGGCCAGCATCCGACGCCGGAAGCCTGGGCCAAGTTCAGCGCCATGCTGGAGGAGGGCAAGCGTCGCCGCGCGCGCGGCGAGTCGTTGATGGTGCCGCGCTACGACATCGTGCCGATCCCCGAGCATCTGCGCGGCCATCTGGCGGCGGGCTCGGTGCAGATGTTCCCGGCCGAAACCGCGCAGAGCATGTACGAGTTCCGCGCCGACGAGGTGGTGGGCCGGATGGCGCCGCGGCCGCTGCTGCTGCTGCATTCGTCGGTCAACTCGGTGACCCCGACCGAGCAGTCGATCGAGCTGTTCCGCCGCGCCGGGCAGCCGACCGACCTGCATCTGTTCGCCGAGACCGATCACTTCATGTTCGCCGAGAGCAACACGCGCGTGCGCACCGTCGTGCACGACTGGCTGGCGCGGTATTTCCCGGCGAAGGTGAGGGAAGCGGTGGGGTGACCTGCCGCACAGGCTTGGCGTCACGCCCGTGCACGCAAATTATCAGCGTCATGCCCCGCGCAAGCGGGGCATCCAGTACGCCGTGTCGCTAGCGGTGGGGGCAGTGTGCTGCTCGCTGACGTCAGCGATTACTGGATTGCCCGCTTTCGCGGGCAATGACGTCCGAGAGGTTATCGTTTTGGCCGATGCTACGCCGCGACCGTGGCTTCCGCCACCGGCTGCTTGTATTCCTTCAGGCGCGGCAGCACTTCCTTGGCGAACAGCGTCAGATTGCCGACCGTGTCGGCGTGATTCATGTGGCCGGCGTGTCCCATCATCAGAAGATTGCCCATGCCGCCGCAGTAATCGCAGAACTCGGTGATCTGCCCGTAGACCTGGTCGGGCGTGCCGCAGAACAGGATGCCGGCGTCGATCAGCTCCTGCACGCCGGCCGTTCGCATGTCGATGAAGCCGCCATCCTTCGTTCCGGTGCGCGGGCGCGGATCGCCGCGCAGGATGCGCACATTGTCCTCGATCGACAGGTAGCCGGGAGGGTTGCGGAATTGCGGCGCCACGATCGCGCTGCTGCCCAGATAGATGGAGACCATCTCGCCGCGCCGACGCGCCTCGGCCTCGGTGTCGGCGACCGCGACGAGACCCAGATAGGCGAAGCGGTCGGCGGCGGGCGACTTGCGGAATTTGGCGCGGTAGGCTTCGCGGTAGACGTCGTAGAGCGGCCGCGTCGCGTAGCCGGTGCCGAGCGTCGCCATCACGTAGCCGCGCTCGCCGATGACGCGCGCATTGATCGGGCTGCCGGTCGTCGTCCACACCGGCGGATGCGGCTGCTGATAGGGGCGCGGCCACAGATTGACGTGGCGGTAATGGAAGAACTCGCTTTCCCAGTTGAACGGGACGTCGTGGCTGGTCATCGCCTTGATGATGAAATCATGCGCGTCCCAGAAACGGTCCATGACGCCGACCGCGTTCTGGTTCGAGACCGGGAATTCGTAGGGCACGCCCTTGATGAAGCCCATGTCGAGGCGGCCGCGCGAGATCACGTCGACGGTGGCGAGCTCCTCGGCGCAGCGCAGCGGATCGGGCCGGTGCCCGATCGGATAGCCCAGCACCAGCACGCGCGCGCGTTTGGTCTGGCGCGCCAGCACCGAAAGCCCGACGATGCAGGTCGACGACATGCAGGTCGCGGTCGCGTGATGCTCGTTGAGCATGATGTCGAAGCCGAGCTCGTCGCACAGCAGCCACTCGTCGTAGTAGCGGTGAAAAAGATCGGCCGCGATCCTGCGGATCGAGATGGCGGTTCGGCAGGTTGACCCGCAGCGAGCCCTCGTGCTTGTCCCAGGCATTCGGGTAGGGCTGCTCGGTGAAGTGATACACGCTGCATGCGCTTGAGCTCCGGACGGCGCTACGAGGCGGCGAATGCGAGAACGCGATCGGCGAAAATCTGCGGCTGCTCGAGATGGGGGAAATGGCCGGCCTTGTCGATCAGCTCGAAGCGCGCGCCCGGAATGGCGGCGCAGTAGGCGCGTCCGTAGCTTTCCGTCAGGATGCGGTCGTGCGTTCCCCACAGGAACAGGGTCGGAATGCGGATGCGGTGCAGCCGGCCCTTGAGCTTGGGATCGTGCATGTAGGGCTGCCAGCCGTAGCGGCCGAGCGCCTCCCGGTTGCGCGCGACCGCGATCACGGCGGCCGCCGGCATGCGCCTTGTAGTCGCGCGCGGCGATTTTCGGATCGTAGTAGGCGAGCTCGTTGAGCTGCGGATCGGTGAGCGCGAAGACGTCGACGATGTCGCGCGTCTCGCGGTCGCCCACCTTGATGCCGACGGCGTCCGCCATCACCAGGCGCGACGATCCGCGCCGTCGACTTGATCGCGATCGCGGCCGCGATCCAGGCGCCGAACGACACGCCCACGACGATCGCGTCGCGCAGATCGAGCTGATCCATCAGGTCGAGATAGAAATAGGACAGGTCGTCGACCGTGGTCACGTGTCTCGGCGCATCGGAGACGCCGAAGCCCGGATGCGAGGGCGCGAGGAGGCGCGCGCGCCCGGCCAGCCGGTCGAGCACCGGGCGCGGTCGCCTCGATGCCGATGCCGGGATGAAGGAACAGCAGCGGCTGGCCGGTGCCGCGCTCGATCATCTCGATGCGGATGTGGTTGACCGTGATCATGGGTGGCGCGGCGGTGGCCGCCCCCTCCGTCAGCCCGCTCGCCTCGCACGGAGGAATTGGCATTTCCACCCCAGTCTTGTTATACTATGTGAAATCCATTTTATTTTATCGAACAAGCGAAAACCGAACAAGTGAAAACCATCTCAACGCGCCCGGCGCTCGGTCGACGACGTTTCGCTGCGGCGGCGCGGGCGCCCGCGCGGGTGCCGGCGCGGGGCGCGCCACAAACCCGCTACCGCAACCAGGCGGCGCAGCGGGTGCTCGCGGTGCTCTCCGCGTTCTGCGGCGCCGACCGCAGCCTGGGCGTGACCGAGCTCGCCCACCGGCTCGGCATGAACAAGAACATGGTGCACCGCGCCCTCACCACGCTCGCGGCCGACGGCTATGTGACGCGCGACCCCGGCGGCGCGCGCTACCAGCTTGGCTACCGTGTGCTGGTGCTGCGCGGCGACGCCGACGAGTTCGACATCCGCGCGCTGTGTCGTCCGGCGATCGAGGATCTGCATGCGCTCACCGGGGAGAGCGTGTTTCTGTCCATTATCGTGGGGCGCAGCCGCGTCAACGTCGATTGGATCGAGGCGCGCGGGCGGCGGGTAAGCGCGAGCCAGCGCGGCCGCTCGGTCCCGCTTCATTGCACCACCATGTCGCGCGCGCTCCTGGCCTATCTCGACGATCGCGAGATCGCCGACTATCTCGCCAGCGCCGCGCCGCTCACCCGCTACGACGCGATTTTTCCGGAGACCGCGAACGCGACCGCGCAGGACGTGTGGCACGACATCGCCCGCATGCGCCGCGACGGTTTCATCACCTGGCGCAATCCGCAGCAATACGGCGCCAATTACATCGCCTTCCCGGTGCTCGACGGCGGCGATCGCCCGCATGCCCTGATCACCGTCGGCGGTCCGCTCGAGCGCTTCGGGCCGCAGCGGATCGCCGAGCTGATGCCGCGGATGCGCGCCATCCTGCAGCCGCTCCAGCAGCACTGCCGCCACGTTGCGGCGGCGCCCGTCATCATCGAGGGAAACCGAGTCGCGATCGAGCGAAACTGAATTGGGGAAACCGATGAGCAGCTCGACCCGCCGCGCCTTGCGGATTCTCGAGGCGGTCGGCGCCGCCGAGCGTCCGCTCGGCGCGACCGAGATCGGGCGCACGCTCGGGATTTCGGCCGGCACCGTCTTTCGCGGTCTCGACGCGCTCGAGCGCGCCGGTTACGTGGCGCGCTTCCAGTCCTCGGCGAAATTCGTGCTCGGCAAGACGGTGGGGACGCTGCGGCAGAACCTGTTCGCGCGCTTCGCGATCCGCGACATCTGCCTGCCCTATCTGCGCCAGCTCGCCTTCGCGAGCGGCGAGACCGCCTCGCTCACCGTGCGGCTGGGCTGGTACGGCGTGCGGATCGCGGCCGCGCCGGGCACCAACGAGGTCACGAGCTCGCCGCCGCTCGGCGCGGTGCGCCTGCTCGGCGAGGGCTGCGCGTCGCGCGCCATCCTGGCGTTTCTCGCGCCCGGAGCGGCCGGCGATTACTCGGCCTGGGCGCGCCGCCACAAGAAGCGCGCGCCCGACCCCAGGACGCTCGCGCGCGCGCTCGCAGAAATCCGTGATCGCGGCTTTGCGATCGAGGAGACCGCGTTTGCGCGCGGCCGCGCCGCCGTGGCGTTCGCGCTCAGGGGCGGCGGGGGCGCGATCGCCGCCGTCGCGATCGAAGGTCCGGTGCTCGATCTGGCGCGGCCGGGCGCGCATGACGGCCTGGCGCACTGGCGCGAGATCGTCCAATCGGTCGAGCGCCTGGTGCTGGCGCGGCCCGCGCTGTTCGCCGGTCCGTTCGATCATCTCGACCCGGACGATATCGTGCTGCCGTGATCGGCACTGCGCCGTCATTTTTCGTCATTGCGAGCGAAGCGAAGCAATCTCCGCCACCGACTCATGCGCCTGCGGTCGAGATTGCTTCGCTTCGCTCGCAATGACAGAGTGGCAGTCTCGAACCTCGCGAAACCCCAACCCAGCGATGGACGCAATGACAGGCTCGCCCGAGCATGACCTCCGTTCCGCCTTGACCTATGCGACCCATGACGGCGTCGCGCTCCAGGGCGATCTCTATCTGCCGAGGGGCGCCGGGCCGTTTCCGGCGCTCGTCGCCGTGCACGGCGGCGGCTGGCAGCAGGGCGCGCGCAGCGCGTTCCAATATTGGGGCCCCTATCTGGCGGCGCGCGGCTACGGCCTGTTCGCGATCAGCTATCGGCTGGCGAAAAAGGGCCAGAAAATGTACCCGCAGGCGGTGCACGACGTGATCGCGGGTGTGCGATTCCTGCGCGCCAACGCGGCGGGGTATCGGCTCGACGCCAATCGCCTCGGCCTGTATGGCGCGTCCGCCGGCGGTCACCTGGCGGCGCTGGCGGCGCTCGGAGCGAATGCCGGCGCGTTCATCAACGGCTATCCGGGTGACCCGCACGCCGCCGTCGGCGCCAAGGTGAAGGTGCTGGTCGGCGTCTACGGGGTCTACGATCTGATCGAGATGTGGGAGCGCTACCGCGCCGACAGTCCGCGCGACAACAATATCGAGAACTTTCTCGGATGCTCCCCGATGGAAGACCGCCGGCTCTATTTCGACGCCACGCCGATCAATTACGCCACCTACGCCAACAATCAGACCGCGGTGCTGCTGAGTTGCGGGACCGAGGACGACCTGGTCGATCGCCGCCGCAACACCGACGCGTTCCTGCGCGCCCTCAAGCAGGCCGGCTTCTTCACGCGGACCTGCTACGTGTCGGGCGCCGGGCACTACTGGGCGAGCGATCCGATCGACGAGCCCACCAGCTATTCGGCCGTGCTGGCGCCGCGCCTGATCCGGTTCCTCGCCGAAAAGCTGTGACCGAGCGCGCCGGAAATCCGGCGCGCTTGCGTCGTTCGGGCCCGCGGACTATCCACAGTGGGATTGTCGAGACGAAAAGTCCGATGTTTCGCGATGAGAAAGGACGGCGCAGCCGTCGTCCGATGCCCGTGAGAGTGCCCCGATGACCACCAAGAACATGCTCGACGGCGGCCAGGTGATCGTCGACTACCTCATCCGCGAGCGCGTGCCCTATGTTTTCGGCCTGTGCGGGCACGGCAACATCCAGCTCATCGACGCGCTGTACGAACGTTCGACCGACATCAAGACCATCTCGGTCCATCACGAGACCGTCGCCGGCTTCATGGCGGACGTGTTACTACCGCGTGTCCGGCCAGCCGACCGCGACCTTCACGTCGTGCGGCCCGGGCTCCGCCAATCTGCCGATCGCGCTCGGCAATTCGTTCCTCGACTCGGTGCCGTTTCTCGCCATCACCGGCAACGTGCCGACCAGCCAGTTCAACCGCGGCGCCTTCCAGGAGCTCTACCGCCACTACCAGGCGGACTTTCCCTCGACGGTGCGCGCCTATTGCAAGCGCGTGTTCCAGCCGACGCGCGGCGACATGGTGCCGCTCGCGATCCGCCAGGCCTGGAAGACGATGGTGACCGGGCGGCCCGGTCCGGTGGTGCTCGACGTGCCGTTCGACGTCTTCAAGGAGGCGGCCGCCGAGGAGACGCCGAAGCCGGAGGAATGGAACGCCAATATCTCGTGCCGCTGCGGCGCCGATCCGGAGGGCGTCGTCAAGGCGGTCGACATGCTGCTCGCGGCCGAGCGCCCGGTGATCCTGGTCGGGCAGGGCGTGCAAGTATGGCGGCGCCGCCGCCGATCTGTTGCAAGCTGGCCGAGCGGCTGCAGATTCCGGTCGCGCGCTCGGCGAGCGGTCTCGGCGCGCATCGACAGCGAGCATCCGCTCGCGCTCGGCCTGGTCGCGCGCAACGGCGCCTATTCGGCCAATCACGCGACCCGGCAGGCCGACGTGCTGCTGGCGCTCGGCGTGCGCTTCGACGATCGCACCTCGAGCTCGTGGCTGCCCGGCTACTCGTTCACCATCCCGCCGACCAGGCTCATCCATGTCGACATCGATCCGGACGAGATCGCGCGCAACTATCCGGTGGCGCTCGGCCTGATGGCGGACGTGCGCACCTTCCTGCGCCAGGTGCTCGCCGAGCTCGACGCGCGCAAGGGCGTCGCCGACGCGCGCGGCGTCGCGCGCGACGTGGCTCAAGGCGATCGACGGCTACCGCAAGGAGTGGGACGGCCTTCATCGCGCCCGGCTTCACCGACGACGTCGACGCCGATCCATCCGCAGCGCGCCGCCCACGAGATCGACAAGGCGCTGCCGGACGACGCCATCCTGGTCAGCGACATCGGCATCCACCACAACTGGCTGATCCAGTTCTGCAAGCCGAAGCGGCCGGATTCGCTGATCGGCTCGATGGGCTTCGGCCCGATGGGCTTCGGCGTCGCCGGCGTGCTCGGCGCCAAGCTCGCGGCGCCCGACCGGCCCTGCGTGTCGGTGTGTCGGCGACGGCGCGTTCTTCATGCATGCGAGCGTGCTCGGCACCGCGGTCGAGTACGACATCCCGGTCGTCTGGGTGGTGTGGAACAACTACGCCTATGCGTCGATCCGCGGCCTGCAGCGCGGCTTTCTGGGCGGGCGCGAGCTCGCCACCGACTTCAAGCATCCGGAGACCGGCGTGCCCTACAATCCGGACTTCGCCGCCATGGCGCGCTCGGCCGGCATCGAGGGCGTGACCATCGATCGCGCGGCCGATCTCGGCGACGCGGTGCGCGCCGGCATCGCGACCGGCAGGCCCTATCTGATCGATGCCAATATCGGCGCCGACAAGAATCCGGGCGGCGCCGGCGTATGGGAGCTGCCCGGGCTCGGCCAGAGCCAGCCGGCCTTCGGCGGCCGCTATCAGCCGACGTGAGTTCCCCTCTCCCGCGAAGCGGGGGAGGGTGGCGAGCGAAGCGAGCCGGGAGGGGTAGTGGCTCGCTCATGAGCGTGTGGCTTCCCCCTCCCCGCCCTCCCCCGCAAGCGGGGGAGGGGGAGCAAGCGAAAAATGAGGAGACAATCATGGCCGAGCGCTACCCAGAGGAAGCAAAGGGCTTCCGCCTGCTCGGCCACGACCCCTCCGCCGCGTGGGGCTGCGGCAGCCTGGTCGCAGGTGCACAAGGGCTACGCCTATGTGGGCTCGGTCGGCACCTCGAGCGGCCACGCGCCCGAGGGTTTCACGGCGCACGACGTGCGCGACCCGCGCAATCCGCGCAAGGTGTGCGAGTTCAAGGCGCCGCCCGGCGTGCACTGCCACAAGCTGCGCGCGCGTCGGCGATCACTTCCTTTACGTCAATTCCGAGCGGCTCACCGGCGACCGCGGCCGCAACGCCGCGCCGGGCCTGTTCATCTTCGACATCAGCAAGCCGGACCAGCCGAAGGAGGTCGGCTTCTACGACACGCCCGGCAGCGGTCCGCACCGCTTCGGCGTCGACAACGAGCGCCAGCTCGCGTTTCTGCCCAACGACGCGGAGGGCTGGAACAAGCGGGTGATCTGGACGCTCGACATCCGGATCCGCTGCGTCCCGAGGTGGTCAGCATCTGGGGCCTGCCGTGGCAGAAGACGCAAGGGCACGGGCAGCGGCAACGATCCGATGCCGGCCGACGACACCATCACGCTGCACGGCCCGCCGATGATCCGCGGCAACCGCATGTATTGCGCGTTCTGGGGCGGCGGCATCGCGATCATCGACTGCACCGACCTCGCCAACATGCAGCTGGTCGGCCATCTGCAGTGGTCGCCGCCGTTCCCGGGCTCCAACCACACCGCCTGGCCGGTCGGCGATCGGCCCTATCTGATCGTCACCGACGAGGCGCGGGCGCGGCAGAAATTCTGGGACAGCCAGTTCATGTGGGTGATCGACATCCGCAAGGAGACGAACCCGATTCCGGTCGCGACCTTCTTCCCCGACCGCGAGAAGTATTTCGACCGTCCCGGCCGGTTCGGCGCCCACAACATCCTGGAGAACATCCGCAGCGAAGGACCGTGGGCGAACATCGTGTTCCTCACCTATTTCAACGCCGGCCTGCGCGCCGTCGACGTCACCGATCCGCTGCGGCCGAAGGAAGTCGGCTGCTACGTGCCGGCGCTGCCGGACGGTCAGGAGGCGATCCAGTCGAACGACATCGGCTCCGACGAGCACGGCCGGCTCTATCTGATCGACCGCGCCGGCGCCGGCATGCATATTCTGGAATACACGGGGTAGGGCCCGGCGTGTCCCGGGCGCGGTGCAGCGTGAAGCGGTGCACCGCAGACCCGGGACCGTCATGGAACAAGGCCCCGGATCAGCGGTGCACCACTCCGTGCTGCACCGCATCCGGGGCACGACAGGAGCAATCATGGATCTCGGTCTCGCCGGACGCGTCGCCATCGTCACCGGAGCGAGCCGCGGCATCGGCCGCGCCTGTGCGGCGGCGCTGCTCGCCGAAGGCGCCCAGGTGGTGGTCGCGAGCAAGGACTCCGGGCCGCAACGCCGCCGCGTGCGCGGAGCTCGGCAAAGGCCGGGCGCGTGCTCGGCATTCCGATCGACATCGAGAGCGACGAGTCGATCCGCCACATGGTGGCGCGCACGCTCGACGCGTTCGGCCGGCTCGATATCCTGGTCAACAACGCCGCGCTGGTGAGCCCGGGCGATCTCTACACGATGTCGGACGCCGAGTGGGGCCGCCTCTTCGACAAGAAGCTCAACGGCTTTGCCCGCTGCATGCGTCACGCCATTCCGCCGATGCGGGAGCGGCGCTGGGGCCGCATCGTCAACGTCACCGGCACCGCCGGCCGCCAGCCGCAGCCGACCGCGGTCGCGACCGGCATGAACAACGCCGCCATCCTCAACATGACCAAGGCGATGGCGAACGATCTCGCCAAGGACGGCATCCTGCTCAACGCGGTGCTGCCGACCGCGACGCTCACCGAGCGCCATCGAGGAGGCGATCCGCAAGGCCGCGGCCGAGACGCGGACGTCCCGAGGAGGACGTCCTGCGGGAGCGCGGCGCGAATTTTCCGCTCGGCCGTTATGCGCGCCCGGACGAGGTCGCCGTCGGTGGTCACGTTCCTCGCCTCGGAGCGCGCGAGCTACGTGGTCGGCTGCCGCCTGGCCGGTCGACGGCGGCGCGATGGCGGCGATCTGATGGGGGAAACGATGAATGCACGGCATCTCCCGCGTTCGTTGATCGCCGCGCTCGCTTGCCTCGGTGTCGCATTCTCGGGCTCGGCGGACGCGCAGGCGCCCGACGTCGCAAAAGCCTTCGCGCCGACCGGCACGCTGCGCGTCGGCGTGCTGATGGTCACCTATTTCGCGCTCCCCGATAAGGCATCGGGCGACCTCATCGGCGTGGTTCCGGATCTCGGCCGCGAGCTGGCGCGCCGCCTGGGCGTGCCGGCGCAACTGGTCAAATACGAGAACCCGGTCGCGGTGATCGCGGCGTTCCGCAGGGGCGATCTCGACGCGACCTTCATCGGCATCACGGCGGACCGCGCCGCCGCGTTCGATTTCGGGCCGGTGGTGCTCGATCTGCAGACCACCTATCTGGTGCCGGCCGGGTCCGCGATCGAACGCATCGAGGACATCGACCGGCCGGGCGTGCGGTTGCTGGTGCCGGCGCGCAGCGCCCAGGAGGCGTTCCTGAAAAAGACCATCGCCAAGGCGACGATGATCAGCGTCGCGGTGGAGAATCCCGGGCCGGCGGTGGCGAAGCTCGCGGCCGGCGAGGCCGACGCCTTCAGCCACGTGGTGCCGATGCTGGTCTCGGCGCAGGCCGCGCTGCCGGGCGCGCGCATCCTGCCGGGCAGCTATTACAACGTGCCGATCGCGATCGGCTACGCCAAGGACCGGCCCGCCGCGGTCGCCGCCTATGCGAGGCAGTTCGCCGAGGACGTCAAGAAATCCGGATTCGTGCGGCAATCGCTCGATCGCGCCGGCGAGAGCGTCAGGGGCGTGGTGGTCAGTGGCCAATAGGAGCTGTGCGGCCATGGTCGGGCTCACGAGGCGGCTCGTCGCCAGGCATGCGTGCGCCGCAATGGCGATGGCCTTGCTGACGACGAGCTTCGCCGATGCGGCCGACATCAAGGTGCTGGCGACGACCGCGATGAAAGCGGCGCTCGACGCGCTGGCGCCGCAATTCGCCGGCGCCAGCGCGCATACGCCGCGCATCGACTATGGGCCGTCGGGCGCGCTGGCGCAGCGCGTGGCCGCGGGCGAAGCCGGTGATCTCGTCATTCTGGCGGGCGGCATCGACGACTTGATTCGGCAGGGCAGGGTGGTTCCGGCGAGCCGAACCGACATCGCCCGCGCGCGGATCGGGGTCGCGGTGCGCAAAGGCGCGGCGAAGCCTGACATTTCCTCGCCCGAGGCCTTCCGGCGCGCGTTGCTCGCCGCCAGAGCGTCGCGTATGCGGATCCGGCGAGCGGCGGCGCGAGCGGGGTCTATCTGGTCCGCATGCTGGAGCGGCTGGGCGTCGCCACGGAGGTCGACGCGAAGGCCAGGCTCGCCCGTGGCGGACCGAACGGAATGGTGAGCGCGCGCTCGTGGCGCGGGCGAGGCCGAGATCGGCCTGCAACAGATCTCCGAGATCATGTCGGTCGACGGCGTCGAGCTGATCGGTCCGCTGCCGGACGGCCTGCAGACGGTGACGATCTATGCGGCGGGCATCCTCGCCAAAGCCGAGCAACCCGACGCGGCCCGGACGCTGGTCGCGTTTCTGCGAACGCCCGCCGCCGCCGCCGTGTTTCGCGCCAGAGGATTGGAGCCGTAGCCTCAACCGAAACAGCTCAGCCGTCATGCCCCGCGCAAGCGGGGCATCCAGTAAACAGCGCACGTCCCGTGATTACTGGATCGCCCGCTTTCGCGGGCGATGACCCGCAAGTTACTTTGATAGACCTACAGCTTCGCCAGAATCCTCGCGAACTTCTCGCTCACCTTTCGCGACCAGCTCCGGGCTCGCCTTGCGCGACCGGCGGAAAGTCCTTGAGCCGCTCGAACGGGCCGGCAGGCGTCGATCACGGCGCGCGAATTGGTCGACGACGCCTTGTCGAGGATCGGGTCGAGCGGGCCGCTCCAGGCGCGGCGGATGAAGTCGATGTCCTGCGCCGGATCGCAGCGCGTGCACATCGCCCACATCACGTCGAACAGGTCGGTCGGATCGACGTCGTCGTCGACCACCACCACGAAGCGGCCGAGATAGGAGCCCGACTGGCAGCTCGCCGCCAGCATGCCGGCCTGGCGCGCGTGGCCCGGATAGGCCTGCTTGATGGCGATGACGTTGAACATGCGCGCGCCGCCGAACTCGTGCACCACACGCCCTTGACGCCCGAGAGTCCGGCGCGCTCGACCTCGTCCCAGATCATGCCGGCCTTCATCACGCATTTGCTGAACGAGAAATCCGACGGCGGCCGCATCGGCGAGGCGATCGACGAGGATCGGATCGTTGCGGTAATAGACGCGCCGCACCCGCACCACCGGCTGCTCGCTCGGGCTCGACGCGTAATAGCCGGTGAATTCGCCGAACGGGCCTTCCGCGCGCGGTCTCGCCCGCCACCATGTCGCCTTCGATGCACGATCTCGGCATGCGCCGGCATCGGCAGGCCGTGCACCTCGCTCAGCGACCACGTCATAGGGCACGCCGCGGTGGCCCGCCGGCGTAGTCGTATTCGGACAGCCCGAATTTGAGCTCGTTGCCGCCGGCGAGAAACAGCAGCGGGATCGTGGCCGCAGCTGATCAGCACCGGGCACGGCTTGCCGGCGCGGAAATATTTCTCGCGGATCTGCCGGCCGTGCTTGCCGGGCGACATCCACAGCGAGACGCGGTTCTTGTCCTGCACCATGCAGCGGTAGGTCGCGGCATTGATCCAGCTCTCCTCGGGATCGCGCATGATGACGAGATCGTCGGTGCCGATATAGCGGCCGCCGTCGAGCTCGTGCAGCCTGGGCACCGGAAATTTCGCACAGATCGACCTTGTCGTCGCGGTCGACGTTCTCCAGCACCGCGCCCGCTCGTCGACCACCCGCGGCGGGATCGGCTGGTGGGTCTTCATGCGGTCGCGATAGGCGCGCACCACGTCGAGCGGCCTGCTCCGGCACCGGCAAGCCGAGCGTGATGGCGAGCCGCTTCGAGGAGTTGGTCGCGCCGGACAGGAGCCGCATGCCCTTCGGGTAGCCCGGCACGTCCTCGAACAGCAGCGCCGGCGGCTCCGGCCGCGCGTGGTTCACGATCTCGCCGAGCGTGCCGATTTCCAGGTCCCAGTCGGCGCCCGGCGATGCGCAGGAGCTCGCCCTGCTGCTTCGGCGCGTTCGACGAATTCGCGCACGTCGGCGTGCGGCCGCTCATAGGCGTTGTAGCGGTGCGGCTTGGTGGTATCGAGCATGTGCTGAGTCCATGTGAGGCGGCTGGGCGAGCGCGACGGTGCGCCTGCCCGGGCCACATTAGCCGAGATGCGGCCGGATTTCGAGGCCGCCGCGAAGGCGCGGCCCCCAGCGTCAGCGCGCCGGCCGCGGGATGGTGGAGGCTAGACCGATCAGCAGAAACGCGCACAGTCCGATGGGAATGAATGCGACGGCCGGAATGCCGCTTGCGTCCCAGGCGAGCCCGCTGATGATCGGCACCACCACGGCGCCCGAATAGCTGATCGTGAACATCGCCGCCGTCATGCGATGGACGTCGTCGGGTGGGCTCAGGAGCGGCGGCAGCGCCAGCATCAGGGTCAACGTCGCGGCGCCCGAAAATCCGAGCGCGGCCGCCGCAGTGACGATCACCCAGCCGGTGCCGGACAGAATGCCCAGCACGCATGCGAGCGACAGCATCCCGCACGCCACATAGGGCCAGGCGCGGCCGGCCAGCCGGCCCGCACAGGCGAGAAGGATCAGCGACGCGGGAAGCTGGCCGATGTTGAGCGCGCTCAGCGTGTCGCCGATCAGGTCGGGCCGCCCGAGATGATGGAGATAGTCGGGGATGAAGGCGTTGGTGGAAAAGTAGATGGCATTGTTGGCGCCGAACATCAGGCCGAGGCGCCAGATCAATCCGCTGCGCCAGTCCGGCCACCAGCGGCGCGGCGTCGCAGGACCTGCGGGCACGACCGCCCGCGGCGCGAGCCCGAGGATCAGCAGCGCGAATACGGCGCAAGGCACGGCCCAGATCACGAAAGCGAGGCGCCAGCTTCCCCCGACCAGGCCCAGGACCAGCGGCAGCGTCAGCGCGACCGGGCAGAATCTCGCCGACCAGGAGCCCGTTGGTGTAGACCGCGGTGCCGAAGCCGATGCGGTCGGGCAGCCAGGCGCGTACCAGCGGCGGCAGCGCGGGCTGCATGATGGCGACGCCAAACCCGGTGAGGACGGTCGCGGCGCACAGCAGCAGGAAATTCGGGGCCGACGCCGCGCAACGCGCAGCCGAGCGCCGTCGCCGACCAGTCCGGCGACCAAGGTCGCCGGCGCGCCCAGCCGCGCGATCAGCAGCGACCCCGGCACCGCGGCGAGCACGAACAGGACGAGCGGCAGGCCCGACAGGATGCCGACCTCGGTCTCCGACATGTGCAGATCGTCGTGGATCAGGCGGATCAGCGGCGGGACCGCCAGAATGGTGACGCGCAGCCCGATGCCGGCGATCCACAGCAGCCCGACGCAGGTGAGAAACCGTCCGAGCGGTTTCGAGCCGCTCGCGGCGGCAGGCGGCGCATCCATGACGGGGTCCCGGCCGATCTGTCGCGGCGGTGCTACACGACGGCGCCGATCGGCTCCAGCCCCTGGGCGCGCATGACAGCCGTGACGTCGGGACCCGCGAGTGCCTGGATCAAGGTCGCGGCGGCGGCGGGACGCGCACTTGCGGCAAAGATGCCGGCCGAGAACACCGTCAGCTTCTGCAATTCGTCCGGCAGCGACCCGACGATGTCGATGCCGTCGACCAGCTTGAGTTCGCTGATCTGCTGCACCGCGATCTCGACCACGCCTTTGGCGGCAAGCTCGCCCACCACCCCGTCCTGAACCACGGCCTTGCGCTTGATCTCGTCCGCGATGCCGAGCCGCCCGATGAGTTCCGCGAAATGCAGTCCGCTGGCGCCGCTTTTCGAATAGCCGATCGAGCGCGCCCCCAATATGGCGTGCCGGAAGGCCTCGACCGTGGCGATATCGGGCTTGGGTGCCCCCGCCTTGACCGCGATGCCGATGCCCGAGCGGGCGAGGTCGCGGCGCGAGCCGGCGGCGATCTTGCCTTGGCGTGTCAGGTCGTCGATGGCCGCATCGATCATGATCGCGACGTCGGCGCTTTCTCCCGCCGCCATCCGGCCCAGCAGCAGGCTGGTCGGCCCATAGGTGGCGGCGAGGTCGAGGCCGCGCCGGGCCAGCATCGGCGCGATCTCGGTCATCACGCCGCGCAGGCCGAGCGTGCAGAGAATCCGAATCGGTAAAGAGTCTGCCATCCTGCGGTTCCCCCGGGGCGCGCCCTCACTCGGCCTTGGCGCCGGAGACGCGCACGACCTCGCCCCATTTCTTCGTCTCGGCCTCCATGAACGTGCCGAAATCCTTGCCGAAGACGGTGCCCGGCTCGGCGCCGAGATCGTGGATGCGTGCCGCGATGTCGGGCGACTTGAGCACTTTGGCGACCGCCTCGATCAGCCGGACCTTCACGGCGTCCGGAATCTGCGCCGGCGCCACCAGGCCGAACCAGGACGCGGAGTCGAAGCCGGGCAGGCCCTGCTCGGCCACGGTCGGCAGGTCGGGCAGGCTGCGCGCCCGCTTGGCCCCCGCATTGGCGATGGCGCGCACCTTGCCGGCCTCGATCTGCGGCAGGCTCGACGGCAGCAGGTCGAACATGATCTGGATGTGGCCGCCCAGCAGGTCGTTCATCGCCGGGCCGGTGCCGCGATAGGGCACGTGGACGATGTTGATGCCGGCCATGCTCTTGAACAGCTCGCCCGAGAGATGTGGGGTCGAGCCGATGCCGGCCGAGGCAAAATTGATCGTGCCGGGGTTTTGCTTGGCCAGCCCGATGAGCTCCTGCACGTTCTTTGCCGGAACGTTGTTGTTGACCATCAGCACCAGCGGCGTGGTGGCGAACAGGGCGATCGGGCGCGAAATCCTTGGCCGGGTCGAAGGCCAGCCCCTTGGCGTAGAGCGTCGGATTGACCACCAGCGGTCCCGGGGCGGTGAACAGGAGCGTGTAGCCGTCGGGCTCGGATTTTGCGACCAATTCCGCCCCGGTATTGCCGCCCGCGCCGGCGCGGTTCTCGAGAATGAATTGCTGCCCGAGATCGTCGGTCAGCTTCTGCGCCAGCAGCCGCGCCATCACGTCGACCGAGCCCCCGGGCGGGAACGGATTGACGATGCGCACCACGTGGTCGGGAAAGCCTTCCGCCACGCCCGGCGCAGGCAGCAGATGGCAGCGAGACCATGGTGAATAGAACCGCGCGGAAAACCTTTGCCCACATCTCCTGTCAGCCTCCATGCGCCCCCGAAAAGAGGGGTGACGTTAGGGGGTTTCAGGCCAGCGTGCCACCCGCTTGCGCGGTCCGGCACGGCGCCCCGCGACCCGAGGCCGCAGCCAAATACCCGTTTCGATGTGGGCGTCGTCCGACCAATCTGATCTTTGACAATGGAGGCGAATTACCGTTCCATGGCGCACGAAAAACGCGCCCAAAAGAGGAGGAATGCCCATGAGGAGATTCGCAATCGGCGTGGCGGGAGCGGCCGTGGCAGCAATGCTGTCGAGCGTGGCCGGCGCGCAAACCACCATGAAGGCGTCGCATCAATTTCCCGGCGGAAAAGGCGACGTGCGCGACGACATGGTGCAGATGATTGCCCGCGACGTGAAGGCGGCGAACGTCGGGGTCGATCTCCAGGTCTATCCGGGGGCCTCGTTGTTCAAGCCCAATGACCAGTGGAACGCGCTGGTCAACGGCCAGCTCGACATTTCGCTTTTCCCGCTCGACTACGCCAGCGGCAAGGTGCCGACCTTCAGCGCCACGCTGATGCCAGGCCTGATCCGCAGCCAGGACCGCGCCAAGCGCATCAACGATTCCGAGTTCATGAAGGAGATCCGCGCAGAGATCGAAAAGCACGGCGTTGTCGTGCTTTCCGACGCCTGGTTCGCCGGCGGCATGGCCGGCAAGGACAGCTGCATCCAGAAGCCGGCCGACTTGCAGGGCGCTAAATTCCGCGCCGCCGGCCCGACCTTCGCGGCCATGTGGCAGGCCGCCGGCGCCAGCATCGTCAGCCCGCCGTCGAACGAGATCTACAACGCCTTCCAGACCGGCGTCATCACCGCCACCGACACCAGCCTCGGCACCTTCGCGTCGACGCGGCTTTACGAGGTCACCAAGTGCCTCACCGCGCCGGGCGCCAACGCGCTCTGGTTCATGTACGAGCCCGTGCTGATGTCGAAGAAGAGCTTCGGCCGGCTCAACAAGCAGCAGCAGGACGCGGTCATCAAGGCCGGCAAGAACGCGCAGGCGTACTACGAGCAGAAGGCCGAGGCGGTGAACGAAGAAGCCGTCAAGGTCTTCAAGGATCACAACGTGAAGGTCGTGACGCTCAGCGATGACGAGTACAAGGCATGGCTCGACCTCGCCAAGAAGAGCTCCTACGCCGAATTCGCCAAGGGCGTTCCCAACGGCCAGAAACTGATCGACGACGCGCTGGCGGTCAAGTAACGAGCGATGTGAGTTCGCCGGCCGGCGAGCGCGCCGGCCGTCGGGGGCGACGCGGGGGGCGCGGCCGAACCACCAGAGCATTCTTCGGAATAGGCCTGGCCCGGACTTGATCCGGGGAGGACCCCGGATTTCCGCAGAAAATGCGACCAACAAGTAATTTCGGAGAGCAAGATCGCTTCAATGTGGAGCTATCTTGCTCTCGGAGAAATACGCACCACAGCGGGGACTCCGAGGTCCATGGACGCTTACATCCGGGCGGTCACTTTCCTCTCACGCGTCGCGGGCGTGGCTGCGGCGTTGTTCATCGGCCTCGCGGTGTTCGTGATCTGCGACATGGTGGTCGAGCGCTACATGCTCGGCCGCACGACGATCTGGCAGATCGACGTCGTCACTTATTCGATCGTGGCGGCGACCTTCGTCGGGAGCGCCTATGTGCTGATGACGCGCGGCCACGTGAATGTCGACGTACTGCCTTTGTATCTCGCACCCCGTCCTCGCTACTGGCTGGCGCTGTACGCCAACCTCCTGGCGTTCGCCTTCGTCCTCGTGCTGTTCGTGCTCTGCACGGCCTTTTGGTACGAGGCCTGGAGCGAAACTTGGCGCTCGAACACGGTCTGGCGGGCGCGGCTGTGGATTCCCTATCTGGCGATGCCGGTCGGGCTCGGACTCCTCGTCCTGCAATATGCGGTGGAGCTGATCAATCTGGTCACCGGACGTGCGCCGCCGTTCGGTATTGGCGAAGACAGGGTGCCGCACCCATGAGCCCGGCGACGCAAGGCTCCCTCGTTCTGATCGTCACCCTGGTGATGCTGCTGTCGGGTTTGCCGGTCGCCTTCGGCCTCGGCGCGATCTCGATTGTTTTCCTGCTGATCTTCCAGGGCCTCGACAGCATGCACGTCGTCGCCGAGACGTTCTATTCCGCTCTCGACGATTTCACGCTCGTGTCCATCCCGATGTTCGTGATGATGGGCGCCGCCATCGGCTCTTCGCCCGCCGGCAAGGACCTTTACGAAGCGCTCGATCGCTGGCTCTACCGCGTCCCAGGCGGGCTGGTGATTTCCAATCTCGGCGCCTGCGCCATCTTCGCCGCGCTCACCGGCTCGTCGCCCGCCTGCTGCGCCGCCATCGGCAAGATGGGCATCCCGGAGATGCGCCGGCGCGGCTACCCCGACGACGTCGCGACCGGCTCGATCTGCGCCGGCGGCACGCTCGGCATTCTTATTCCGCCGTCGATCACGTTCATCCTGTACGGCATCGCGACCGAGACCTCGATCGGGCGTCTCTTTCTTGCCGGCGTGATGCCCGGCCTGATGCTCACCAGCCTGTTCATGCTGTGGACGCTGTTCATCATCTGGAAGCGGGGTTTCAGGTCGCATGCGGCGGACTTCCGCTACACCTGGGCGGAGAAATTCCAGTCGATCCCGAAGGTCGCGCCGTTCATCGCCATCATCATCGGCGTGATGTACGTGCTCTATGGCGGCGTCGCGACACCGTCGGAGGCGGCGGGCGTCGGCGCGGCGTTCTGCGTCGTGATGGCAGTCGTGATCTACCGCATGTGGAGGCCGCGCGACTGGTGGCAGATCCTGCGCGACACCATGCGCGAGTCGGTGATGATCCTGACCATCATCGCGGCCGCGGTGCTGTTCGGCTACATGCTGACCTCGCTCTATCTCACCCAGACGCTGGCGCAGGGCATAGCCGACCTGCATGCCAACAAATGGGTGCTGATGTTCCTGATCAACATCTTCCTGCTGGTGTGCGGCTTCTTCATTCCTCCGGCCGCCATCATCCTGATGACGGCGCCGATCCTGCTGCCGATCATCACCGCGGCGGGCTTCGACCCGGTCTGGTTCGGCGTCATCCTGACCATCAACATGGAGATCGGCCTGATCCACCCGCCGGTCGGGCTCAATATCTACATCGTCAGCTCGATCGCGCCCGACGTTCCCGTCACGCAAATCATGTTGGGAACGATACCCTATGTGCTCTGCATGATGCTGGCGATTCTGCTCCTGTGCGTCTTTCCGGATATCGCGACCTGGCTGCCAGATCGCCTGATGGGCGCAGTCGTGAAGTGATATCGTGATCGGAACCTCGCCGCATTGACGCGACATCGCCGAAACTAAAATCGGGTTTTTCATGAATCCACCGAGGACAGCGGCATGGGCCGGCATGCGAGGCTATCGACTGCCGTCGTTGTGACACCGGGAAGTGTCGGCAGGATCGGCATGTCGCCGATCGACAGACTCCTGGGCACCCTTGCGGGCGCGCTCGCAGTAATCGCACTCATGGGCGCCTGGGGCCCGGGAGCATTCTCCCAGGCCAAATATCCCAATCGTCCGATCCGATTGCTGGTTCCTTTTGCGCCGGGCGGCGGAGTTGACGTGGTCGCGCGCATCGTCGGGCACAAGGTGAGCGAGAGGATCGGCCAGACCATCCTGGTGGAATCGAAGCCGGGCGGCGGCGGTGCCACCGCGGTCGGCGAGCTGATGCGGTCCGAGCCGGACGGCTACACCTTGCTGATGACGACGAGCGCGCACGCCACGCTTCCGAAGCTCAACAGGCTGCCCTGGCATCCGAGCAACGATTTCACGCCGATCGCCAGTGTGTATTCATACATGTTCGTGATGGCGACCAACGCCGCGAGCCGGCCGCGCTTCGGCACGCTCGGCGCCTTTCTGAATTACGTCCGCGCCAATCCGGGCCGGATCAACTGGGGCTCCTCGGGCATCGGCGGTCCGCAACACCTGGGCGGTTCGCAATTCGTCAAGCTGGCCGGGATCGACATGGTTCACGTGCCCTACCGGGGCAACGGGCCGATGATCCAGGCCCTCTTGGCCGACGACGTGCAGATCGTGTTCGACACGCCGACGCTGGTGTTGCCGCAGATCCAGGACGGCAAGCTTGTTGCGCTGGCGGTGACCGGCGAAAGCCGGCTCTCGTCCCTTCCGGACGTTCCGACGGTGCGGGAAACCGGCCTGGTGGATTACGCGTTCCAAGGCCAGATCTTCGTTCTCGGGCCCAAGGGAATGCCGCCATCCGTGCAAACCCTCCTGAACGCGGAATTTGTCGCGGCGCTGGACCACAAGGATGTGCGTGACCGGCTCGTCGGGTTCGGGCTCGGCGTGCCGGACAGCCGTGACAACACGGTCGCGGCGCTCAAGCAGCACATCGATGATTTCCAGGCGACTTATGAAAAGCTGATCACCGAGCTCGGCATCAAAGCGGAATGATATCCCCGTAGCGCGACACGATCTCGCCGTCAGTGGGATTCGCGCAGCCCCATGCGGGCGAGCCGCGGCAGCACCTCGTCGCGAAAATACGGCAGCTCGTCGAGGTAATTGACGAAGGACAGCGCGATTCCGCGAACGCCGCCGCGGCTGACCGCCGCGAGCTCTTCCGTGATCTTGTCCGGCGTGCCGACGAACGGATAGCCTCCGATCGAGTGCGAGGCGAAGAACTTGCGCTTGGCCGCATAATCGTCGGCCGCGGTGTTCTGCGGCGTTATTCCACGCAGCTGCAGCATGCGCTCGATCGCGCCCCAGTCGGCATTCTCGACATTGGCGTAATGGTGATAGTCCTCGGCCTCCTTTTGGGTCGGCCGGCAGATCACCTGCCCGATGGTGTAGACGTCGATCTCCTTGCCGTATGACAGAGCCTCGGCCTTCACGTCCCGCACACGATGGGCGAGCCCGTCGAGCGAGGCGCGCGAGGCGCCGGTGGCGGTGAAGAACGCGTCGCAATTGCGCAGCGCGAAAGCCTCGCCCGCCTTCGACGATCCCGCGTTCATGATCAGCGGCCGCGTGCCTCCGCAGGGCTTGGGCTTGGCACGGACGCCGCGCAGATCGAAGAACCGGCCCCGGAAATCGAACTGCTCCTCCTCGCCCCAGGCGCGCCGCACCACCTGCAGCCATTCATGCGCGAATTCATAGCGCTCATCGTGCGCGCGCTGGCTCACGCCGAACATCTCGAACTCGCCCTCGTTCCAGCCGGCGACGATGTTCAGTCCGAACCGTCCCATGCCGATGTGATCGGCCGTGACGAATTCCTTGGCGGCGATCAACGGATGGAACAACGGCGCGTGCACGGTGCCGAAGACGGTGATCCGGCTCGTTGCGGCCAGGAGGCCGCATGCCCAGGTCACGGTCTCCAGCGTGGTGCCGTGGAAGTCGGTCTCGCCCCCATAGCCTTTCCATCGGCCGATCGGCAGCATGAAGTCGATGCCGGCCTCGTCCGCCATGTTTGCAAGCGCGAGGCATTCGGGCCAGCTCGCCGTCCAGCGTTCCGGCACCGTGGTGGCGGTGCGCGACGACGAGCAGTTCGCGCCGAACACGCCGATCTTGAGCGTATTGGCATTGTACATGGCGATGCGGTCGGGCAGCGCGCCGGGCGGGGTGGGCATGTGGGTTCGTTTCACTCGGCCATGTGGCATTCGATGCCGCTATTGCATGCTCATCTGGCTCGCCGCGATGACCTTCCGCCATTTCGCCACCTCGCCGCGATAGAAGGCGTCGAATTCGTCCGGCGTCCCGGTCAGCGCCGAAAAGCCCTGCTGGGTGAGCGCGTCCTTGACGTCGGGTGCGTTCAGCGCCTGCGCGGCCGCGCCGGCGAATTTCTCGATCACCGGCCGCGGAATCCCCGCCGGGCCCGTGAAGCCCTGCCACAGCCGCACGTCGAAGCCGCTCAGGCCCGCCTCCGACAAGGTCGGCAACTCGGGAAGCGCGTCGTCGCGCTTGGGACCGGTGGTCGCCAGTCCCGTCAGCTGCCCGTTGCGGATGAAGCTCAAGACCGGCGCAATGCTGGAAATCATGACCTTCACTTCGCCCGACAGCAGATCCTTCAGCGCGTCGCCGCCGCCGCGGTAATGCACGGGCCCGATCTTCGTCCCCGCCATCATGTTGAACAGCTCGCTCGCCAGATGGGTCGCGGAGCCACGGCCGGCGGTGGCGTAGAGGATCGCGTCGGGCTTGGATTTGGCGAGTGCGATCAGCTCGGCGACGCTTTTCACGCCGAGGGAGGGATGCACCACCAGCACGTTGGCGGTCTCGGCGAGCGGCGCCACCGCCACC
Source organism: uncultured Pseudomonadota bacterium (assembly GCA_963791155.1). GTDB lineage: Bacteria > Pseudomonadota > Alphaproteobacteria > Rhizobiales > Xanthobacteraceae > JAVDCA01. The sequence goes on along the minus strand of CAWBRI010000018.1, from coordinate 263,721 downwards.
ATGCCGTCGCCGACCCTGTATTTCAGGTTCGGGTAGAGGGTCTCGTTCACCGCATTGGCGAGCGGCGTATTGAGGATCGTGTAGCCGTCGGGCTCGGCGCGGCCCACCGCCTCGGTCGCGATCGTTCCGCCGGCGCCCGTCTTGTTCTCGATCACGAGCTGCTGGCCGAGGATCTCGCCCATCTTGGCGCCGACCAGCCGCGATATGATGTCGGACGGACCGCCGGGCGCGAACCCGACGACGATCCGTATCGGCTTGGTGGGATAGGTCTGCGCCTGCGCGGCTGCACCCCATCCCGCCGCTATGGCGACCGCAGCGGCAGCGATCAAGGCACGGGCGAACGCGCCCACGAAGGAACCCGGTTGCGTTCCGCATGATGGTGTTCTCCCCCGAACGGATATTGGGACGACTTCGGCCAAGTCTGCGGTGCCGGAAGTCGGCGCGCAAGCGCTAGGTCGGGCTTCTATGAGCTGAGGATTGTCAAGCCCATCAATCGGCTCGCCGAGCCCAATGCTCGACCCCGCCTCTTTACAGTCCTTCGGTGTCCGCTTTTGGTCGCGTTTATCTGATGACACGATGGATTTTGCGGGAGGTGGGCGACTGAACACCGCGCAACGCATTTTTGGGATTGCCCACCTGGGCCATTCTCTCCCTCTCGGCCGCCAGGGGCGCGGGCGGTTAGCGGTCGCCGGCATTCAGATCTTGCGGCGGACTGGCGGCACTTCCGCGATCTCCCAAGGCTCCGGCGGCTTCCTGGCAACCTCGCAATCTGCTATCGTTTCCTTAGGTGCAGAATTCATCAGTGAATAAGGTGAGCGAGAAGCAGCGTGGCTCATCCGGACTCGCTGGCATGATTTCATTGAACGACCGTGCGGCTCGTCCGAGCGATTAAGCGTGAATGGGCCGAGAATGCTCTCATCGTCACACATGGAATCTAATCCCATGAAAATGGTCACGGCACGCATTATCTTCTCCATCTTCGCCGCCGCATCAATCTCGACTGCCGCACAGGCGATCCAGGTCAAAGTCCCCACAGTTTCAGTGCCCCATGTAAAAGTGCCCAATGTCGCCACGCCCAAGGTGAACGCGCACGTCGCCACGCCCAAGGTGAATGTTACCGCGGCCAAGGTGAACGCCGCGACAGGGCAGACCGGGCAGACTCGGCAAATGAAACTTCAGATGGGGATGGACCGGAGATCGAAAATGCTTAATACCCTCAGTAATATAGAGAAGAAGGATAGCGACACGGCGAGTGGAATAGTCGGCAATCTAAAGTAACAACTGATCGTCAAAAAACTGGAATTCAGCTCAATGGACCGGCGGTAAGGCTGGAACAGCCTTCGCGCGACAGGGCAGGGCGGCGGCCATCCCTGGCAAAAACCCAAAATCCAGTAATGCAGCAGTCGGCCGCTCGGCCGGGCGATCACAACTACTTTCGCGGTGAGGCATGGGGACCCCTTCCGCGGACCCGCAGAGTGCTCGCATATGCTCCAGTCGCCGAACGTTGGTTCACAGCGAGACGGGGCGGGTTGAACCCCAAGAACTTAGACCTCCAAGAGTCCGCTCCAGGCCGAAGCTGTTGACAAACGATCGTCGGCAAAACCAAGGAATGCACATCATGGCGAACGAGTTCGGGCGAGCTGATCGGGGTTGTGGGTGTCGGACGCATGGGTTTGGCGATCGCCAAGCATCTCATGCGGCACGGCTATCGCGTGATCGCCCAGGATATCGACGGCAAGGCGATGGAGGCCGCGCGCGCCGCCGGCGCCAGGACCGCCGCAACACCCGCCGAGGTAGGCAAGCATGCGACCTTCGTCATCATCGCGGTCGGGTATGACGACGAAGCCGCGGCCGTCATGCTCGACAAGGGCGGCCTCCTGGAAACCATGGCGCCCGGCAGCGTGGTTTCGCTGTCGTCGACCTGCACGCCTGATCACGTCAAGATGCTGGCCGCCAAGGCGGCGGGGAAATCCGTCGAACTCTTGGATGCCCCGATCTGCCGCGGTCAGCGCGCGGCCGACGAAGGAACGATGCTGTCGCTGTGCGGCGGCAAACCCGCGACGTTCGCGCGCGCCTTGCCGATCCTCAAGACCTACTCCGCCGACGTCGTTCACCTGGGCGATGTGGGCGCCGGCCAGTTCGGCAAGGCGATGAACAACTTCCTGCTCTGGGTGAACGGCATTGCGCTGATCGAGGCCGGGCGGCTGGGCGAGGCCAACGGTATGGACCTGGTCAAGCTGCGCGATGCGCTCCTGATCAGCTCGGGCGCCTCGGACGCGTTGAAGAACTGGGAGAACGTGTCCTTCACCTGGGCGCTCAAGGACATGCAGATTGTCATCAAGATGGCCGACAAGGCCGGCCTGTCGCTGCCGATCGCCGGCGCCATCAAGGAACTGGTGAAGGACGGCCTGCGCATCAAACGCAGCAATCCGCCGGACTGGACGGGGCGAGCCAAGCGTTGAGACGGCGCGCCCGGCACGTCGTTCGGCTGCGGCGCGTCCGCCGTCGCTTGAGCCGTGCCGGCACGACATGATGCCGTGACGCATTCTTGCACATGCATGTCACGCGAGGCTCACGCCTCGCCGATCTCCCGCAGCACCTCGGCGGTGTGCTCGCCCAGACGGGGCGAGGCTCGCTCGGCCGCGGCCGCGACGCCGTCGATCTTGATCGGCGTGCGAATGCCCGGGATCTTTCCGTCCTTGGCGGCCGCGCTCGGGCGCTCGATCCGCATGCCGCGCGCGATCACCTGCGGGTCGGCGAACACGTCGGCCAGCGTGTTGATCGGGCCCGCCGGAACCTGGACCGCCTCGAGCCGCGCGATGATGTCGGCCTTGGCGAACCGCATGGTCAGCGCGGTCATGCGCGGGATGAGCGTCGTGCGATTGACCACCCGGTCGGTATTGGTCTTGTAGAGCGGTTCCTGCGCCATCGCGGGGTCGCCGAGCACGGCGCACAATTTGCCGAACTGGCTGTCATTGCCGCAGGCGATGATGATGTGGCCGTCGGTGACCGGGAACACCTGGTAGGGCACCACGACCGGATGGGCGTTGCCGATCCGCTTGGGCGCCACGCCCGTCGCGAGGTAGCTCAGGCCCTGGTTGGCCAAGCACGCCGACCTGGGTGTCGAGCAGCGCGGTATCGACATGGCAGCCGCGGCCGGTCTTCTCGCGCTGCGCGAGCGCGGCCAGGATTCCGATGACCGAATAGACCCCGGTGAAGATGTCCGCCACCGGAATGCCGATGCGGGTCGGCTCGCCGTCCGGCAGGCCGGTGACGTCCATGATCCCGCCCATGCCCTGGACCAGGAGATCGTAGCCGGCGCGCGGCGCGTAGGGGCCGTCCTGGCCGAAGCCGGTGACCGAGCAGTAGATCAGGCGCGGATTGTCCGGCGCGAGGCTCGCATAGTCGAGCCCGAATTTGGCGAGCCCGCCGACCTTGAAGTTCTCGATCAGGATATCCGAGCGCGCCGCCAGCTTGCGGACGATGCGCTGGCCCTCCTCGGTCTCGAAGTCGAGCTCGACCGAGCGCTTGCCGCGGTTGGTCGCGTGGTAATAGGCGGCGCCGAGATGGCCGCCGTCGGCCGCCGGCATGAAAGGCGGGCCCCAGCCGCGGGTGTCGTCGCCGGCGCCCTTGCGTTCCACCTTGATCACGTCGGCGCCGAGATCGGCGAGCACCTGGCCGGCCCACGGGCCCGCCAGGATGCGGGCGAGCTCGAGCACGCGGATACCGGATAGCGGGCCAGGCATCGGTGGGGATCCTTTCCGTGTCGGGGAAGTTGATAACCGGCCGTCTCTGTGGCTTGCCGCCGCGATTTTGTCTATATGATGGGAGCCATATTGTGTCGAATGCGTTCTTGGGCGGGTACCGGGCCGTTCCACCGATCGGAATCAAGATTGCGATGAACACGTCGTTCTTCGGCGAGCTGCTGCAGGCGATCTCGGAGCGCGGGCGCGCGCTGGTCGAGCGCACCCGCGGCCGGCGGGCGGGGTGCCGAACACTCGGAAAGCCTCGTCGACATGTGCGAGGAGCTGGTATCGGTGCGCGGCGAGGCGTCCGGCACCGCGCTCGCCCGCGATATCCTGTTCCGGTTCGCCGAGCTGACCACCGGCCCGCGGATCGCCTTCTTCGAGGCCCTGGCGCACCGGTTCGGCCCCGACCGCGAGCGGATCGCGCGGGCCGTCGAGGTGTGGCGGCAGGCGCCCTCCGACGCGTCGGCCGCCGAGCTGCACCGCGCCGCCGAGCCGCGCCGGCAGGAGCTGTTTCGCCGCCTCAACCTGGCGCCGGGCGGAACCAAGGCGCTGGTCACCATGCGCGAGAAGCTCATGGACGCGATGGACCATCGCGACGACCTCGCCGCGGTCGACGCCGATTTCGTGCACCTGTTCTCGTCGTGGTTCAACCGCGGCTTCCTTGTGCTGCGCCGGATCGACTGGTCGATGCCGGCGATCATTCTCGAGAAGATCATCCACTACGAGGCGGTGCACGAGATCGGCGACTGGGCGGACCTGCGGGCGCGCATCGATCCGCCTGACCGGCGCTGCTACGCGTTCTTCCATCCGGCGCTGGTCGACGAGCCGCTGATCTTCGTCGAAGTCGCGCTCACCCGCGAGATGGCCGACGCCATTCCGCCCATCCTGGCGACCCGGCGCGAGACGGTCCCCATCGAGCGGGCCAACACCGCGGTGTTCTACTCGATCTCCAACTGCCAGCGCGGCCTCGCCGGCGTGTCGTTCGGCAGCTTCCTGATCAAGCAGGTGGCGGCCGAGATCTCGCGCGAGTTTCCGCGGCTGTCGACCTTCGTGACGCTCTCGCCGGCGCCGGGATTTTCCGCCTGGCTCGAGCGCGAGCTCGCGCAGGAGAGCTCGAAGGCGATTGCCGCCGAAGACCGCGCGGCGCTCGCGGTCCTCTCGACCAGCCACTGGGAGAAGGACCCGGTCGCGGCCGAGCGGCTGCGCGAGCCGCTGATACGCGCGGCGGCGACCTATTTCCTCACGGCGCGCACGCGCACGCGCGCGCCGGTCGATCCGGTCGCGCGCTTCCATCTCGGCAACGGCGCGCGGCTCGAGCGGATCAACTGGCTGGCCGATCCCTCGCTCAAGGGCATCGGCGCAGTCGCACGGCATGATGGTGAACTATCTCTACGACCTCGACGACATCGAGAAGAACCACGAGGCCTATGCGGGCAACCGCACGATCGTCGCGTCGAGCGCGGTGAAGAAGCTCGCGCGCCCGGTGCGCGACCTGGTGCCGGCCGAGGAGTGAAGGCGTTTTTCAAGCACTGGCCCGTGTCGCGCCGCACCGCGCCCCGGACGCCAGCCGGTATTCGTGGCTCCCCTCAGCTCACGCCTTGCCATACACCGGCACGATCGCGCCGCGCGTCACCTTGTTGTCGGGCGAGGCGAGCAACAGGATCGTGCGCGCCACCTCCTCGACCTTGGGCCAGGCGGCATGATCGGCCTTGGGCATGTCCGCCCGGTTGGTCGGCGTGTCGAGGATCGACGGCGCGACCGCGTTGACCAGGATGTCCTTGCCGGCGACCTCCTCGGCGAGCGCCATCGTGAGCGTCGCGACCGCGGCCTTGCGGCCGCATAGGCGGTCATGTTGGCGCCGGCGCGCCCTTCGAGCGCCGGGCGGGCCGCCACGTTGACGATGCGCCCGCCGTCGCGTTGCCGCGCGCATGGCGTCGCACCGCGGCGCGGCAGCACAGGAAGCAGGTGACGAAATTCATGTCGATCTGGCTGGCGCAGGTCGGCGCCGTCGTGTCGCCGATCGGCGCCGTAGGCGAAGCCGCCGGCGAGGTGGATCGAGGCCCACAGCTTCGGCACGCCCGCAAAGAGGCCGGCGACCGCCGCTCTCGTCGGTGAGGTCGGCGTCGCCGATCAGCGCCGACCCGCGCATGGTCGCGATGCGGAAAGCGCTCGGCCTCGCCTCCACGATGTAGGGGACGTGACAGGTGGCGCCCGCCTCGAGCAGGGCGCCGACCACCGCGATGCCGAGCGCGCCGGTCCCGCCGGTCACCACCACGTGACGATCCTGAAATGACATGCGGCAGCTCCCTCGTCTTGTTAAGTCGCGCAGCTCGCGCGACCGGCCTGCATTTCAAGCGCCGGTCGCACGGCGCTGCCATGCGCTTGAGCCGCGACCGCCTTCGGCCCCATGCTGCGGAACATCGGCGAATCAGCAGGGGCAGCATGGCCGACTTCGATCTCGCCATCATCGGCGGCGGCATCAACGGCGTCGGCATCGCGCGCGACGCCGCCGGGCGCGGGCTCAAGGTCCTGCTGGTCGAGCAGAACGATCTCGCCTCCGGCACCTCGTCGGCCTCGACCAAGCTGATCCATGGCGGCCTGCGCTACCTCGCGCACGGCGCCTTCCGGCTGGTGCGCGAGGCGCTGGCCGAGCGCGAGGTGCTGCTGCGCATCGCGCCGCATCTCGTGCGGCCGATGCGCTTCGTGCTGCCGGCGCGAGGCGGCCGACCGCCCGGCCTGGATGCTGCGTCTCGGGCTGTTTCTCTACGACTGGCATGGGCGGACGGCGCACCCTCGCGCGGCACAAAAACCCTCGACTTCACGCCGACGCCGCCGGCGCGCCGCTCAAGCGGCATTTCACGCTACGGGTTCGAATATTCCGACTGCACGGTCGACGATTCGCGCCTCGTGGTGCTCAACGCGGTCGACGCCGCGGCGCGCGGGGCGACCATCCGCACGCGCACGCGCTGCCTGCGCGCCGAGCGTTCCGGCGAATGGACGCTGGTGCTCGACGCGCGCGGCCGCCGCGACGTCGCGACCGCCCGCGTGCTGGTCAATGCGGCCGGCCCCTGGCTCGGCGGCGGTCGCCGAAACCGTGCTCCGGCTCGACCATCCGCTCCCGCTGCGGCTGGTCAAGGGCAGCCATATCGTGGTCACGCGCCTGTTCGACCACGGACCGCGCCTATATCCTGCCGACCGCGGACGGCCGCTTCGTGTTCGCGCGTCCCGTTCGAGCCGCGACTTCACCCTGATCGGAACCACCGACGAGGATTTCGCCGGCGATCCCGGCGGCGCCGGCCGTCGAGCCGCACGAGATCGCCTATCTGTGCGGCGTGGTGAACGGCTATTTCCGCCAGCACGGTCGGGCCGGACGACGTGGTCTGGGCTTTCGCCGGCGTACGCGCGCTGTATGACGATGAGGCCCGCGACGCGAAAGACACCACGCGCGAATATGTGCTCACCCTCGATCAGCACTTCGGCGAGGCCCCGCTGCTGACGGTCTACGGCGGCAAGATCACCACCTATCGCCGGCTCGCCGAGGCCGCGCTCGCCAAGCTCGCGCCTCTCTTCGCCGGGCGCGCCGCGCTGGACCGCCGATCGGCCGTTGCCCGGCGGCGACTTCCCGCTGGGCCGCGACGAGGCCGCTGGTCGCCGAAGCCCGGCGAGCCTGGCCGTTCCTCGCCGAAAGCCACGCGCGCCGGCTGGTTGCGCGCCTACGGCACGCGGGTCGAGCTGCGTCCTCGGCGGCGCCGCGTGCGTGGAGGATCTCGGGCCGCGGTTCGGCGCCGACCTCACCGGCGCCGAGATCCGCTACCTGATGCGGCACGAATGGGCGCAAACCGCCGACGACGTGCTGTGGCGGCGCAGCAAGCTCGGCCTGCGCCTGTCGAAGGAGGACACGGAGGCGGTCGGGCGCTTCATGATCGACGCGCTCGGGGCGGATTGAGAACGCGGCGAATGGCGAGTAGCGAATAGGGAATAGGGAATAGGGAATAGTTGGAATCACCGTTTCCCGGGGGCCCAGCATGTCGACCTGTCTCATCGCCATCGATCAGGGCACCACGTCATCGCGGGCGATCGTATTCGACGCGGGGTTGGCGCCGCTCGCGACCGCGCAGCAGGAATTCACCCAGTATTTTCCTGCCGACGGGCAGGTCGAGCACGACCCGGAGGAGATCTGGGCGGGCGTGGTCGCGACGGTGCGCGCCGCCATGGCGAAAGCCGGGGTGACGGCCGCGCAGGTCGCCGCCATCGGCATCACCAACCAGCGCGAAACCACGGTGATCTGGGACCGCGCCACCGGCAAGCCGATCCACAACGCCATCGTGTGGCAGGACCGGCGCACCGCGGATGTCTGCGCGGAGCTGCGCGCGGCCGGCCATGAGCCCGGCATCAGCCAAAAAACCGGGCTGCTGCTCGATCCCTACTTCTCGGCGACCAAGATCGCGTGGCTGCTCGATCACGTCGCGGGCGCCCGCGCGGCGGCGCTCGCCGGGCGACTCGCCTTCGGCACCATCGATGCGTTTCTTCTGTGGCGGCTCACCGGCGCGCGCGCGCGTGGCGGCAGCCTCCACGCGACCGACGCCACCAACGCGGCGCGCACGCTGCTCCTCGATATCCGCAGCGCGACCTGGGATCCCGAGCTTGCCGAGTTGTTCCGGCGTGCCGACCTCGCTGTTGCCCGAGGTGCGCGACAGCGCCGGCGATTTCGGCACGACCGATCTGTTCGGCGGCCCGATCCGCATTCTCGGCGTCGCCGGCGACCAGCAGGCCGCCACCGTGGGGCAGGGCTGCTTCATGCCCGGGATGATGAAATCGACCTACGGCACCGGCTGCTTCGCGTTGCTCAATACCGGCCCGCAGATGGTGACGTCGCGCAACCGGCTGCTCACCACCATCGCCTACCAGCTCGACGGCCGCCGCACCTACGCGCTCGAAGGCGCGATCTTCGTCGCCGGCGCCGCGGTGCAGTGGCTGCGCGACGGCCTCGCCGTGATCCGCAGCGCATCGGAGGCCGGCGCGCTGGCGGCGAGCGCCGATCCGACCGAGCAGGTCTTGCTGGTGCCCGCCTTCGTGGGGCTGGGCGCGCCGTGGTGGGACGCGCAGGCGCGCGGCGCGATCTTCGGGCTCACCCGCAGATCCGGTGCCGCCGAGATCGCGCGCGCCGCCTTGGAGTCGGTCGGCTACCAGACCCGCGACCTCATCGACGCCATGCGGGCCGACTGGCCGGCGCGCCACGACACCGTGCTGCGCGTCGACGGCGGCATGACGGCGAGCGATTTCACCATGCAGTTTCTCGCCGACATCATCGACGCGCCGGTCGACCGGCCGGCCGTGATGGAGACGACCGCGCTCGGCGCCGCCTATCTGGCCGGGCTCGCCGCCGGCGTGTGCCCCGATCCGGCGGCCTTCGCCCGGACCTGGAAGCTCGACCGGCGGTTCGAGCCGACCATGGACGCGGGTTTGCGCGCCAAAAAATGGGCCGGCTGGCAGGACGCGGTGCGGCGCACGCTCGGCGGCCGATGAGGTCCTCAAAACGCATTTCCACGACGGTGCGTTCGGGACGGTGGCGACTCCGCGATAGGGACGCGGATCGTCAGGCAGGCTTTGCCGAGCGATTCGGCCGGCCTTCCAGCCCGGCTTCGCGTGCTGCTTGGTTGGGCCCGCCGGGCGGCATCGTGAACATGGAATCGACGGTAGTGTAGTCGAAATATCCAAGCCTCGCGAGCGGGCGAATCTTGAGCACATCGAGCTTGCCTTCCGGCGTGAGCACGTCATCGCGAATATGGACGCCGACGACGCGGCCGATGACGACATGATGGACCTGGTCAAACGAGTTGCCGGGAAGCGCCAGCGAGCAATGCAGCTTGCACTCCAGGTGCACCGGAGAGGCGGCGACGCGCGGCGGTTTGACGATGCGAGACGAGATCATTTCAAGACCGGCCAATGCGGCTTCGTCGACCTCCGGCTCGACGAACTGAGACGTGACGTTCACCGCGTCTCGAAGCTCGTACGTCGCCATGTTGACGACGAACTCGCCGGTATCGGTCGCATTCCTGACGCTGTCCTTGCGCCGGCCGGTGCCCGGGAAAGCGTTCGCCGAGAACATCACGTAGGGCGGGTCGTAGCCGAGATTGTTGAATTGACTGTAAGGCGCCAGATTGACGACGCCATCGCGGCTGACCGTGGCGATCCAGCCGACCGGTCGAGGCACCACGATCGACTTGTAGGGATTGAACGGGAGACCGTGATCGTCCTTGTCGGGTTCGTAGAACATTTTTTTCAATGTCCCAGTGAGCGGCGGGTGGCGTGCGACAGCGACATCATCGCATCGGGTTCGTGCCTGTGATCTTCACGATCGAGGCGATCTTGGCACGCTGCGCCTCGATCGCTTCAGCGAACTCGGCGGATGTGCCGGCGTGCGCGATCTGGCCGATCGTCGCGAGGCGGGTGGTCAGCAAGGGGTTGGCGGCGACCGAGCGGACGTCGGCGGCAATGCGGTCCCGTCGCTCATTCGGCATGTCGCGCGGGCCGAAGAATCCCCACAGGCCCTCGAATTCGAGCTCGGGGCAGCCTGCCTCGCGGGCTGTCGGCACCTCGGGCGCCACCGGCGCCCGCCTGTTGTTGGTCACGGCGAGGAAGCGGGCTTTGCCGGCGTCCGCCAGAGCCTGAAGCGAAGCCAAGACCGTGATGATGACGTGGAGGCGTCCGGCGGCGAGATCCTGCACCGCGAGACCTTGCTCCCGGTAGGAGATCGGAATCATGTCGAGGTCGGCGCTTTTTGCGAGCCCTGCGAGCAGGTAGGGTAGGGCGCCTCCGCCGCTGGTCCAGTTGAGCTTGCCCGGATGTGCGCGCGCGAAAGCGATCAATTGCGGCAGCGACGCAATGTTGAGGGATTCGGAGGCGCCCAGCACGATGAATGTGTTCGTCGCCGACGTGATGGGCACGAGGTCGCGCGCCGGATCGTAGGCCAGCACGTCGTGGGTCAGCGGAAAGACGCTGATCGGAGCGGCGGGCGAGAACAACAGGGTATGGTCATCGCGCGCGTTGACGAACGCGACGGTTCCGATGAGACCGTCGGCGCCTGGCCGGTTTTCGACCACGACCGGTTGCTTCCAGAGCTCGGCCAGCCGCTCCGCGAATTGCCGGGCCGCAACGTCGCTGCCGGCGCCTGCGCCGATTGGCACGATCATACGGACCGTCCGTTGCGGCCAGGTTTCTGCCCAGCCAGGATCCGCTGGAAAGGCGAGCGCCGTCGCGCTGATCGAAGCGATGACGGCGAAACAGGGCATCATTCCGCGCATTGCATCCTCCTTCAGGTCTTGCTCGAATCCGATTGACGCGAGCCGCGCTTGCGGCGGCCGGCGCCGGGCCGGGCATAGGCCGCATTGCCCTCGATGACGCGGGCCAGCAGATCGAGTAACAGATCCTGCTCGTGCGGTTTGAGCGGCGCCAGGATGCGGCGGTTCATCGCGAGATTGCTCGGGCGCAGGCGCTGCCGCAGCTTCGCACCCTTGGGTGTCAAGCGCAGCTCACGAGCGCGCCGATCGGCACCATTGGTGCGGCGCTCGACGAGACCCATCGCCTCGAGCTCGTCAACCAGCTTGCCGGCATTGACGGGAACAATGCCGAGGGCTTCCGCCAGCCGGCGCTGGTCGATCCCCGGGATTGTATCGAGGCACGCGATGACTGCCAATTGGAGCTGGGTGATCCCCTCTCCGGCGAGGGACTCCGTAATGACCGCGGCGCAAATCTGCTGGAAGCGGCGAGCCAGATAGGCCGGCACGCGGAAGACGAGGGGCGGAACGCTCGTCGGCGGCGCTGCCTTGTGGTTCGGGTGGACCGTGGACTTGCGCGAACTTCGCATCCGGATCACCGGTAATGACAATTATAACCACGATATTTATAATGATAATAATTATTTGTATATGCCTCGTCAAGCGCGATTTTCGGGCGCCGCTGCGTTGGCCTCGGATTTCGCGGAGCTTGCCTTGGGCTTGCCGAAGGCATGACCAGAGGGCCCGGGCTACCTGCACGGGATACGCGCGGCTCGAGAAAAATCCGGTTGATCATTTGGCGTTCGCTCTCCATCAAGGAGGCGGGGCAATGGTGGAGGATGTCATGAGACGAGGCTTCGCGCCGTGGGCCGACCCGGGCATCCGGCCGCTGGTGCGGTTCGAGGCGGTGACCAAGCGTTTCGGCGCCGTGGCGGCGGTCGACCGGCTCAGCCTCGCCATCTACGAGCGCGAATTCTTCGCGCTGCTCGGGCCGTCCGGCTGCGGCAAGACCACGCTGTCTGCGCCTGCTGGCCGGCTTCGAGACGCCCGACGAAGGCCGCATCCTGCTCGGCGGATGACGACATCGGCCGTGTGCCGCCCTATCGGCGGCCGGTCAACATGATGTTCCAGAGCTACGCGCTGTTTCCCCACCTGACCGTCGGCGGCAACGTCGCGTTCGGGCTCAAGCAGGACGGCCTGCCGCGCGCACGAGATCGACGCCCGCGTCGCCGAGATGCTGCGCGCTGGTCCGGCTCGAAGGGCTTGCCGGCCGCAAGCCGCACCAGCTCTCGGGCGGCCAGCGCCAGCGCGTCGCGCTCGCGCGCTCGCTCGCCAAGCGCCCGAAGGTGCTGCTGCTCGACGAGCCGCTCGCCGCGCTCGACAAGAAGCTGCGCGAGGAGACCCAGTTCGAGCTGATGGATCTGCAGGCCCGGCTCGGCACCACCTTCGTGATCGTCACCCACGACCAGGAGGAGGCGATGACGGTCGCGCACCGCATCGCCGTGATGGACCACGGCCGGCTCGTGCAGGTGGCGACGCCGCCCGAGCTCTACGAGCAGCCGGCTTCGCGCTGGGTCGCGGAGTTCATCGGCGACGTCAATCTGATCGAAGGCGCCGTCGTGGCGGCCGACGCGAGCGGGCTCGCGATCGAGGACGCGGGCGGGCGCCGCTATCGCGTCCGCGCCGCCGGCGACGTCGAAGGCCGGGCAGAAAGTGTGCGCTCGCGCTGCGGCCCGAGAAGCTGCGGCTCACGGCGTCAGAGCCGGAAGGCGGCGCCGAGAACTGCGCTCGCCGGCCGCGTCCGCGACATCGGCTATCTGGGCGACGTCTCGGTCTACAAGGTGAGGCTCGACGACGGCGCGATGATGAAGGCCTCGGTCGCCAATGCGAGCCGGCTGGTCGAGCGTCCGATCGGCTGGGACGATGCCGTGTTGGCTCTCTGGGCGCCGGACGCCGGCGTCGTGCTGACACGAGTGAGAGCGCGTCATGGCCGCGCACAAGACCGCATGTGGAGGGCTTCGGGGCGCGCCTCGTCCTGTGGGCGCCCTATCTCGTGGCTCCTCGTCTTCTTCCTGGTCCCGTTCCTGATCGTCCTGAAGATCAGCCTGTCGCAGACCGCGATCGCGCAGCCGCCCTATGTGCCGGTGCTCGATCTCGCGGCCGGCTGGGACGGCATCAGGCGCTTCCTCGCCGGCCTCGGCGCTCGACAACTACGCGACCCTGCTCTCCGACGATCTCTACGCGCTGTCCTATCTCAAGAGCCTGCAGATCGCGGCGGTCTCGACCGCGATCCTGCTCGCTGATCGGCTATCCGCTCGCCTACGGCATGGCGCGCGCGCCGCGCGGCTGCAGCCGTCGCTGGTCATGCTGGTGGTGCTGCCGTTCTGGACCTCGTTCCTGATCCGCGTCTACGCCTGGATCAACATCCTGCAGCGCGACGGGCTGCTCAATCAGGTGCTGCTCGCGCGCCGGCCTGATCGACGAGCCGGTGGCGTGGCTGGCGAGCGACACCGCGATCTATATCGGCATCGTCTATTCCTACCTGCCGTTCATGGTGCTGCCGCTCTACGCGACGCTGGAGAAGATGGACGAGACGCCTGCTCGAGGCCGCGGCCGATCTCGGCGCGCCGCGCTGGAAGGCGTTCTGGCGCGTGACGCGTGCCGCTGTCGCTGCCCGGCATCGGCGCCGGCGCGCTGCTGTGCTTCATCCCGATCACCGGCGAGTTCGTCATTCCGGATCTGCTCGGCGGCTCCGACAGCCTGATGATCGGGCAGACGTTGTGGACCGAGTTCTTCGCCAACAAGGACTGGCCGGTCGCCTCCGCGATCGCGGTCGTGCTGCTCTTCCTGCTGGTCGTGCCGATCGCGATCTACGAGAACCTGCAGATGCGAAACATCGAGAGCGGGAGCTGAGCGATGCGGCGCGGCTCTCCATCTTCAACATGACGTCGATCGCGCTCGGGCTGGCGTTCCTCTATCTGCCGATCGCGATCCTGGTGGTCTACTCGTTCAACGCCTCGCGGCTGGTCACCGTGTGGGGCGGCTGGTCGACGCGCTGGTACGCGGCGCTGATCGACGACCGCGCGATGCTCGACGCGGCGGCGGCCTCGTTCGGCATCGCGGCCGCGTCGTCCGCGGCCGCGACCGTGCTCGGCACCATGGCGGCGCTCGCCCTGACGCGGCTCGGCCGCTTCCGCGGACGGCTCGCTTTCTCGGCGATGATCTATGCGCCGCTGGTGATGCCCGAGGTGATCACCGGGCTGTCGCTGCTCCTGATGTTCGTCGCCGTCGACGTCGACCGCGGCTTCCTCACCATCACGGCCGCGCACACGACGCTGACCATGTGCTTCGTCACCGTGGTGGTGCAGTCGCGGCTCGCCGCGTTCGACCGCAGCCTGGAGGAGGCCGCGATGGATCTCGGCTGCCCGCCGCTGCGCACCTTCCTGACCGTGACGCTGCCGCTGATCGCGCCCGCGGTCGCGGCCGGTTTCCTGCTCGCCTTCTCGCTCTCGCTCGACGATCTGGTGATCGCGAGCTTCACCACCGGTCCGGGCGCCACGACGCTGCCGATCCGCATCTATTCCGAGGTGCGGCTCGGCGTGAAGCCGGAGATCAACGCGATCTGCACCATCCTGATCGCGGTGGTGGCGGTGGCGATCTTCGGCGCCGCCTGGCTCAGCCGGCGCTCCGGCCGGGGCGAGGCGGCGGGGCTGCCGGCGAAGTGAAAATGTCATTGCGAGGCGTGCGCCGATCTCGGGCCTACCCGAGATCGGCGCACGCCGAAGCAATCTCTGCAGCCGGGACGGAGATTGCTTCGTCGCCACGCAAGTCGGGCCTGCCCGACTTGCGCATGAATGCTGGCCGATCTCGGGTAAACCCGAGATCGGTGGCTCCGCAATGACCTGAGAGCTACTCGCTGCGCTGGCCGGGCGGACGCAACAGATAGGCGAGGAACCACAGCGGCACGATGATCAGCGACCCGAGCAGGATGTTCGGCGCCGCCCAGGCGAAGCCGCGGCGCACCAGCTCTTCGAGGTGCTCGGCCGAAAGCCCGAACTCCTTCATCAGGACGCCGATGGTGATGCCGAAATGCGCCAGGATGGTTCCGACGATCAGCGACGCGACCGCGACCTTGACCATTGTTCGCAGGAAGCTCTCAAGCATCCATGCCTCGTCGTTGCCGGTCGTCGGCCGGCGTCTGATTCGCAATCCCACGATGATAGTCGATCAGCCGTCGGCCGCCCATGCGGCGTCTAGAGCGGGATGACTTTTCTTCGAAACGTCATCCCGCTCTAGTTCATTGTTGGAGCATGATCTTTTCCGAAAACCGGTGCCCACTTTTCGGGATCATGCTCTAACGGGCGCCCGGCGCCGCGGGCGGCGCCGCCTCGGCGGCCGGGTGGGCGCCGCTGAGTCGTTCCAGCGCGGCGCGGACGGCGTCGCGGGTCTTCTTGTCGCGGACGGCGTCGAGCAGGGGCGCGGCCGCCCCGGAGCGGCGGATCAGGCTCGCCGGGTCGGGGAGCGGGAACGCGTCGTCCCAGGGGCCGATCACCACGAAAGGCAATTCGAACGCGACGTCGTTCGGCCCGTTGAGCAGGCTGGCGCTGCCCTTGAGGTCGAGGTCGCGGGCGGGAATCGATGCGGAGCCGGTGAGCGCCAGCTTGACGGCCGTTCCGTCGACGCTCGCGTCCTCCACGCTCACGATGCCGTTCGCGACCTTGAGCGCAAGGTTGAGCTTGTCGAACGGCGTCCGCCCATTGCGGAAATCCCCGCTGCCCGAAAGCGGCCGCCGTTCCAGCCGGCGCAGGACCTGCTCGACATTGATGCCAGTGAGCGCGCCGTGCTGGGCGGTGACGCTCGACATTGCCGGCGAGCGTGCGGGTGAGGCCCATCACGCTGGCGCCGGCGCCTTCGAGCAGGAAGCTCACATTGCCCTTGCCCTCGAAGCGGCGCAGCCCGAACAACTCGCCGAGGCAGGAGTCGAGATCGACGTCGGAGAATTGCATCTCCGACCTGACCTCGGCGCCGGCTTCCGATTTGGCGACCGCCAGCGAGCCCTTGATCACGCCGTTGAAGGCCTGCGACTCGCCGACGGTGATCACCAGCTTGTCGCCGCGCAGGCTGGCCGCGACCGCGGTGCGCCCCACCTTGGCACGGCCGATCGTCACCCGCGCGGCCGAGAGGCGCAGATCGATCTCGAAACCGGTCAGGCCGTCGAGCCCGAACGGCACCCGGTCCCACTCGTGCGCATTGGTCGTCAGCAGCCGGATGGTCGACACGTAGGGCGTGAGATCGAGCTCCTCCGCCGCCAGCGTGCCCTGCCAGGTCCGCCGTCCATTGGCCGCATAGGTGAGAACGCCTTCCGCCGCGTTGCCGTCGAGCTCGAGGTTCACGCCCGACAGCGCCATCGTGCCGCCCACCATGTTGGCCCTGGCCTTGAGCGTGAAGCGGCCGAAGCCGCCGCCGGGCAGCGGGGTGTCGTCGGTCCAGCGCAACGCCTCGCGCAGCGAGGCCGCGTCGGCCGACAGGGTGCCGTCGACCTTGAAGCTCGGCCGTTCGCTCATCACGCCTTCGAACGCGAGCCTGCAGCGGCGCCCCGCTCAGACGAAACTTGAGACCCGAGGTGTCGCCGGTGAGCGCCGCCAGGAAATCGCCGATCGTGACGCTGGCGTCGACCGATTCGTCGCGCCAGAAGAAGCGGCCGATGGCGCCGAAGCTCTTGCGAGATCGACGGCCAGGCGAGCGAGAGATCGACCTGCGTCAGGCTCTCGACGAGATTGTGGCCGGCATCGCGAACCGTGATGGTTCCGCCGTTGATGCGGATCTCCGAGAACGGCGCGGTCCGGTCGACCGGCGTGAGGGCGCGCGCCAGCGATGCCAGCAGCGGGGACCAGTTCGACTGGCCGTCGGCGTCGATCTTGACCGCGATGTTCGGACGGTCGAGCGTGATGTCGGCGATCTCGATGCGCCCGATCAGCAGCGGCAGGAACCGCAAATGCGCGACCAGCCGCTCCGCCACGAGCGGGGGTGCGTGGCCTTTGTCCTCGCCCAGGACGACGTCGCCGAGGCTCACGGTGCCGGAAGGAAACAGCGACACCTCGACCGGCCCGCGCAAGACGGGATCGAGGCCGGTCACGGCGCGAATCTGCGCCTTGACGGCGTCGCGGGCGCTGTCGGCGGAAATCAGCAGCGAGCCCGCCCAAAGCACCGCGATGCCGGCGGCGATCACGCCTGCGACAAGAATTCCGAGGCGTTTAAGGCCAGTGGCCGCATTCACGGTGGGAAGACCCGATGCTTCGAGGGTAGGCGGGTGGAACTATACCGCCCGCGCGGGAAGGTGCAAACTTGCCCTTCCTTGTGACGGTTTCGTGGCCGCCGGTCGGGCGATCGGCTTTCGCCGGGAAAATGCGGCCAAATACGACTTTGGGTGCGGCGCGTGCGTCCGGGCCGGCGCGGCGGGCCGCTATTTCAAGCCGCCGGCGACCGCAAAGCTGGCCTCGGTCTTGCGCTTGATCTCGTCGATCGTCACGCCGGGGGCGAGCTCGGTCAGGGTCATTCCGGCACCGCTCTTCTTGTCGATCGTGAACACCCCGAGATCGGTGATCACCATGTCGACGACGCCGGCGCCGGTGAGCGGCAGCTTGCATGTGTGCAAGAGCTTGGGCTCGTCCTTGGCGGTGTGCTCCATGATCACCACCACCTTCTTGACGCCCGGCCACCAGGTCCATGGCGCCGCCCATGCCCTTCACCATCTTGCCCGGGATCATCCAGTTGGCGAGATCGCCGTTCTCGGCCACCTGCATGGCGCCGAGCAACGCGATGTCGATGTGGCCGCCGCGGATCATCGCGAAGCAAGTCGGCGGTGGAGAAATAGCTGGTGGTCGGGATTTCGGTGACCGTCTGCTTGCCGGCATTGATGAGGTCGGGATCCTCCTCGCCTTCGTAGGGGAACGGCCCGAAGCCGAGCATGCCGTTCTCGCTCTGCAGCTGCACGCTCATGCCGTCGGGGATGTAGTTCGACACCAGGGTCGGGATGCCGATGCCGAGATTGACGTAGAAGCCGTCGCGCAGCTCCTTGGCGGCGCGTTCGGCCATCTGGTCGCGGGTCCAGGGCATGTGAGTGCCTCCTTCAACCGTTCACGTGTCCGAATTATCTATTTTGCCTTGCGCATGATCGTGTCCGAAAACCGGCGCCCACTTGTCCGGGCATGACGCGCAACGACTCTCCTCCCCGGTTCCGGCAGGAGCGACGCGCTTTGCGCACGGTGCGTTGCTCGATGTGCTTCTTGGCGTTCGGGCACGTGGATGATGCGCTGCACGAACACGCCCGGCGTGACGATGTGGTCGGGGTTGATGCTGTCCCGGCTCGAACAGATGCTCGACCTCGGCGACCGTGACCTTGCCGGCGGTCGCCATCATCGGATTGAAGTTGCGCGCGGTCTTCCGGTAGACGAGGTTGCCTTCGGTGTCGCCCTTCCAGGCGTGCACGATCGACAGATCGGCGACCAGGCCGCGCTCCATGATGTAGCGCTCGCCGTCGAATTCGCGCTCCTCCTTGCCCTTGGCGATGTCGGTGCCGGCGCCGGTGCGGGTGAAGAAGGCCGGAATGCCGGCGCCGCCGGCGCGGATGCGCTCGGCGAGCGTGCCCTGCGGATTGAACTCGATCTCCAGCTCGCCCGCGAGATACTGCTGCGCGAAGGTCTTGTTCTCGCCCACATAGGACGAGATCATCTTCTTGATCTGGCGGGTCTCGAGCAGCAGGCCGAGGCCGGCGCCGTCGACGCCCGCATTGTTGGAGACGATCGTCAGGTTCTTGACGCCGGATTCGCGGATGGCGTGGATCAGCGTCTCCGGGATGCCGCACAGCCCGAAGCCGCCGGCCATGATCATCATGCCGTCCTTCAGCAGCCCGGCCAGCGCGCTTTTCGCGTCGGGATAGACTTTTTTCATGACAGCTCCACCCGCACCCGGCGGTCACCCCGATTTTCTCAGCAAGTCTGTAGCCAGCGCCGGAACCGCGATCAAGCAAATTGGCGCTGTCTTTGGGCGGAGGGGGCCGTAGCGGCAGGCCGCCCAAGATTGCAGCATGCCCCGGCGCACCAAGACCCGTTCCGCACCTGTTAGCCCCGCGGCGTCATTGCTCGCGCAAGCGGGCAATCCAGTACTCCCTGCTACCACGATTTACCAGTGCGCTTGATCGAAACGGCGGCGACTACTGGATTGTCCGCTTGCGCGGGCAATGACGCAGTAGGATTACTGCGCCGCGATCGTCCGGAACGAGAACGGCGCGAGGGCGCGTGGGTCGCCCAGGAGCACCGGCAACGCGGCGAAGCGGCGCGGGCGGGCCGCCGCGATCTCGGCGATCATCTTGTTGATGATGGCCTGGCCGAACGAGTTGAAATCCTCCGCCACCATCACGAACGCGCCCGGGCCGCCCATCACGTTGTCGCGGTAATACTTGTCGAGCCCGCCGGGCGGGTTGGTGTGCTCGGCGTTCCACGACAGCGGGCGCTCGCTCAGGATGACGAGCCCGTTGATGGTGACGCCCTTGGCGAGCGCCTCGTCGCGCGCGAGCTGTGACGTCGCGGCCGGCATTGTTGGTGCCGTCGCCCGACACGTCGATGGTGCGGCGCGGCGGCCTCGAACGGCGCGTGCTCGAGCTGCGCCATCGGCGAAATCGATGCGCGCCGCTGATCGAGGTGCGGTCGGCGAACGAGCGCGGCGCCTCGACGATCTGGGTCGCCGAACTGCTGCGCGCTGCGCGGTGTCCGTCGATGACGGTCCAGTCGATCACGACCTTCTGCGCGCCGACGCCCGACCATTCGACGAAGCAGACCGCGATGCGGCCGATGCGGGCCGGAGCGCATGGCGTCGAGCACGCGCGGATTGGTGATGGCGGCCGCATAGCCGTCGCGCTGCAGCTGGAATTTCGGCTGGTCGACGCTGCGCGAGACGTCGGCCGCGAGCACCAGCAGCAGGTCGACCGGCTCGGCCGCTGCCGCGACCGGCGCGAGAGCGCAGCGGCGGCGAGCATCATCGCATCGCCACGAGCCGCGCGAGCTGCCGCGAGGCAGGAACCGGATTCGCCTCATCGGCTCGGGCATGTCCATCCGCTCAGCCCGCGCCCAGACTAGCCACCCGGCCAGGCGTACCGTCGCGGCGCGTGCGCGCAATAATCTGTGGCTGACGACGCTGACTCGTGATGCCGCGAACGCGGGATCCAGTACGCCGTTTCGATGCCGTAAGGTCGATGCCGCAGACGTCGGCGTCTACTGGATTGCCCGCTTTTCGCGGGCAATGACGACAGTACTGCTTTAGACGGCGGACCAGCTGGCACGCCACTGGGTGCCCCGGAACATGCCACCTGCGGCGGGCCGGGAACGCGATCTCGACCAGCGTGCCGTCGTTGAGCTTGCTGGTGATCGCGAAGCGTCGCCGCGGTTGGCCTCGGCCAGCGCCTTGGTGAGCGGCAGGCCGAGCCCGGTGCCGGCCGAGCCCCAGCGCGCCGGCGGTCGCGAGCTGCCGGAACGGCTCGAGCGCGACCGCGAGCTCCTTCGTCGTCTCATGCCGATGCCGGTGTCGCGCACCCGCAGCACCACGTCGCCGGCGCCGGTCTGCGCGGTCGAGACGATCACCTGGCCGCCGGCGCCGGTGAACTTGATCGAGTTGGACAAGCAGGTTGAGCACGATCTGGCGCACCGAGCGGGCGTCGGCGACGATCGGCCGGCAGGCTGGGCGACGAGCGAGGTGCGGATGATGATGCGCTCGCGGTTGGCCTGCGGCTGCATGAGCGCGACGCAGCCCTGCACCACCTCGTTGAGATCGACGGCTCGCGAAGGCGAGATCGAGCTTGCCGGCCTCGATCTTGGACAGGTCGAGCAGGTCGTTGAGCAGCGAGACCACGTGCGTCGCCGGAGTCGCGGATGTCCTTGAGATAGTCGCGGTAGCGCTCGTTGCCGATCGGGCCGAAGCGCTCCTCCATCATCACCTCGGAGAAGCCGATGATGGAATTGAGCGGCGTGCGGATCTCGTGGCTGATCTTGGCGAGGAAATCGGACTTGGCGGCGGACGCCTTCTCGGCCTCGCTGCCTGGCCGCGACGAGGTCGCTCTCCGCCTTCTTCCAGGGCGTGACGTCGCGGAACACCGCGCAGACGCGCCGCGAGTCGTCGGCGATCCGGCCCAAGGTCATGAACAGCGCGATCGCGCCGCCCTGGCGGACCCGGCCGGTGACCTCGCGGCCGTCGTTCGACCGGCTGCCGGCGTCCGCCGCGCGCGAGGCTCGCCAGATAGTCGACCGCGGCCTGCCGGCTCTCGGGCGCGAACAGGTCGGCGAAGTTGTTGGCCAGCGAGTTCGCCGGCGTCGTGGCCGAACAGCGCCTCGGCGCTGCGGTTGCGCCGACACGATGCGCCCGTCGGCCTCGATCACGACGACGCCGTCGGTCGCGGTGTCGAGGATGGCCTTGAGCTCGCGCGTCTGCGCCTCGGCGAGCGCGAGGGCGATCTCGGCCGCCTTGCGGCGCTCGTCGATGGCGGTCATCGCCGGCTGCGCGCCGGCGGTTTCGACTGGGCCGGCCGGCGGCGCATTCTCGTTGTTCGCCGGCTGCGCGGCGGTCGTCGGGGCCTCCGGGTCGCCGTGCGCCGCCTGTCCGTCGGCCGGCTTCTCTTGGGTCTCGCCTTTGAGGCGGGCCGTGAGCTGGCGTGCGAGCTCGTGGAACGCGCTGCGCTCGACCGGGCTCAGCGCCGGGGACTTCGGCTCCGGCGCATTGCCGCGGAACGGCACCACGTTGGGGGCGGACGGCACCAGGGTGAGGGCCGGGCGCTCCCCGGGGCTTGCGGCCGGTCCGCCGGCAGCCGGCGGGGAATCGGCCGGCGGCACGACGCCGGCCGCGGTCGGTTGAGCGGGCAAGCGCCGCATCCCCGCGAGCGTCGCGATACGGTCGATGTCGCGGCAGACGCCGAAGCCGCGGTAACCGAGGAAGTTGCGGTTGCGGTCATAGATCGGCAGACCCGAAAGCTCGACCTTGAGCCGGTCGGCGCTGCCGTCGACCGGCCATGACACCGTGATCCCGCTCCAAGTGTCGCGCGTCGCCACCGCGCGGGCGACCTGGCCCTCGGGATCGAGCGCCAGCGTGTCGGTGATCTCCTTCCACGGCCGCCCCATCGCGGTCGCGATCCGCGGACCGATCACCTCGGTGAACTCGTCGGAGCCCAGCGTGAAGTGCTCGTTCGCGTCCATCTGCCACACGAAACGCAGCGGATGGTGCCGTTCCGGAATCGGCAGGTCGATCCGCAGGGGCGCCGGGCCGGCGGGCGCAGCCGCGGGAGCCGGCGCCGTGTCGGCGTTGGTCGGGGCCGCCATCCCCGGGGGCGGCGCGGGCGCGACCGCCGGCGCCTGCGGCTGCTCCGCGCGCGCCGTGCTGTGGGCCGCGCCGAATGTCGCTGCCAGAACCGTGGTTGCGTCCGTGCCGAGCCGCGCGATCGTCAGATGGCCGAGCGGAAGCTCGCCGGCCGCGCGGCCGGTCGCGAGCGCGTCCTCGGCGATGCGCTCGGCGCCGAGCCGGGCGAGGCTATTGGCGCCGCCGAGCCGGTCGCGGCCCTCTGGCGTGGCATGAATCGAGCGCCCCATCGGGCGTGAATGCCGCAACCGCCGAGCCCGTGCCCTCGTACAGGCGGCGGACCCGCTCGGCGAGCGTCAGCGCCGGCCCCGCCGGCTCGATCGCCACCACCAGGATGCCGGCCGTGTGATCGGGGAGGGCGATCCGCGAGCAGGCGCACATCAGCATGCGCCCGAACCCGGTGGCGAATCCGCGCAGCCGCTCCAGCCTGGCTTGGCTGCCGACGCGGAGCGACCCGGCCAGGCGCGCGATCTGGGACGCCGCCGGGTGGTGCGGATCGAACCGTCGCTCGCACAGCGCCGCCGGCGTCGGTGCGTCCAGGACCGCGGAGCCGACCGGATTGGCCCACAACACGCGGGTGGCGTCGGTGCTCCACAGCCAGACCGGCGCCGGGCTCGTCGCCTGGGCGGCGAGCCGTGGATCGCTCAGAAACGCCAGATGGGCCGCAAGGTCATTCATAGGAAGCCGCGAAAATCCGGCGCCGGACGGGCGTCCGACGCTTTAACGTCAACGGATTTCTTAATAAGGCCCGCCTGCCGCGCCGTCCACGCCAAGCGCCCGCTGGTGGCGTCAGAACGGTGGCTAACCTTAACCCCGCCGGCCCGTGCGTCGGCGGCATTCGTCGGCGGGGCGATCGACCACGCGCGGAACCGGGGAGGGGGTGGTCGGCGTTGTACCCACGTATCGACCGCCAAAATCAAAACTGAGAGGCGCGCGGGTTTGCTCCCGGAGTGGCGGCACGGGTGCCCCGCAAAATGACGTTCGCATGCATTTCGTCGGCATCGGTCGTGGCACGCGGGCATGTGGCCCGCGCGGGGGAGAATTGCACTTTTTGTGCAGTGCAATATTTTCTATTGCAATGCACCAAAGGGACTGCTATATATATCAGGTGTGAAATGAAGAGGCGAACCGGACGGGCGTGTCCCCGCGCACGTGCCGAGAAAACTTAACCACCGCAAACAGGCGCCGGAAAAAGTCGCGTCAAGCGTTCCGCGCCAAAGGATGAAACAAAATGGCAGAAGCCCATACCCAAACCCAGAAGCCGAAATCCAAGCCGCAAGCGCCGTTCCCGGGATCCGTATTCTCCGGTGTCGAGACGCCCGCGGCGTTCCGCGACATCGCGGAGAAGAGCCTGTCCAACGCGAAGGACCACTACGAGAAGATGAAGTCTGCCGCCGAGGAAGCGACCGGCGTGCTCGAGGACACCTACGCGACCGCCAGCAAGGGCGCGGCCGACTACAGCCTCAAGGTGATCGAGGTGGCGCGCATCAATGCGAACGCGGCGTTCGATTTTGCCGCCGAGCTGTTCGCCGCCAAGTCGCTGTCGGAGGTCATCGAGCTCTCGAGCGCCCATGCGCGCAAGCAGTTCGAGACCGTCGCGGCCCAGACCAAGGACCTCGCGGCCCTCGCCCAGAAGGTTGCCACCGAGGCCGCCGAGCCGATCAAGGAAGGCATCACCAAGGCGGCCAAGAAGGTTGCCTGATGCGTTGAGGCGGCGCGCGCGCCGCTTTTCGCCGAGACTCCGCCACGTCGACGCGATGACGTGGGCATGGCCGGGCTTGTCCCGGCCATTTCCTTGTGGGGGGCGGTCGCGACCACATTAGCCGCGTCGTTGCCCGCACCCGGATCGGCGCAAGCAAGTCGGCTTTAGCCGACTTGCGCATTGATGGATTGCCGATCTCGGGTAATCCCGAGATCGGTGCGCCGTCCGAGTGCAGGCTCCAGCGGGCAATTCAGTAAGCGCCGACGTCCGCAGCATCTGCCCTTACGGCGCCGAAACGGAGTACTGGATGCCGCTTGCGCGGGCATGACGGGTCAGCTCCATCGGGCTGCGCGCCTGCACCATCGGCTCCGGCAGGCCAGCCAGGTCGCCGGCCTTGCCAAATTTGACCCGTGCCCCTAGGTTCCGGCCGCCCGCAAGGGCGCGTGCAGCTGTAGCTCAGTCTGGTTAGAGCGCCTGACTGTGGATCAGGAGGTCGGTGGTTCGAGCCCACCCAGCTGTACCAAGCCAATCAGTCACCGAGATGTTCGAAGATCGACGGCAGCGCGACGCCGCGCGCGTCGCTTGGGCACGGCCTATGGAACCCCCAGGGTGCGGCCAGGGTTAACATCGACATCATCCCGCTCCGTTCTTGCGAGGCCACATGCGCATGCCTTCGCGATGGGTTCTGGCGGTTCTGGCGATATTGCTCGCCGTCGCCCTGGCGTCATCGGTGAGCGACGCGCGTCACCACAAGCGCGCACCGTCACCGCGTCATTCCACAATCGCGGCACCGACGCCGCTGCCGCTGAATTCCGCCGTCAGCGCAGGTTCCAGCGCCGGCGCCGCAACCTCCGCCGCCCCCAGCGCCGACGGCGGACGTTTCGACCGAGGCACCCGCCGCGAAACCCGAGCCCTCCGCCATCGTGCTCGACACCCGCGACACCCAGGCCATTCTCGGCAAGAGCGTGCGCAGCAGCGCCGGCGAGGACATGGGCCGCCTGGTCGACGTGGTGGTCGACCGCAACGGGCAGCCGCGCGCCGCCGTCATCGATTTCGGCGGATTTCTTGGGCGTCGGCAGCCGCAAGATCGCGGTCGATTGGGCGGCGCTCAAGTTCGTGCGCAACGATCCCAAAGGTAACGTCGTCACCCTCGAGTTCACCCGCGACCAGGTCAAGGCGGCCCCGGAATTCAAGGAGGGCAGCGCGGTGGTGATCCTCGGCGCCCTGGGGAGCGCGCCGCCGCCGCCGGCCGCGCCCGCGAGCCCAAATCCTCCAACCCCGCAGGAGAACCCGCAGACTCCTTCTAAAACACAGGAGAAGTGAACCTGTCCGCCGTTCCGCCTCTGTGGGAGGACCGCGGACCCGGCGACAGCGCTCGCCGCGCCGAACTGGCGCGCGCGCAGCCGCCCGTGGGGCTTCCCGGTCCGGATGAGCCACCGCATCCGTCGCGCGCGAGCCAGCGCGGCCTGGACTGGTTCGTGTTCTTTGTCGCCGACGTGCAGACCGGGTTCGGCCCGTTCGTCTCGGTCTATCTCACCTCGATGGCGTGGACCCAGATCGACATCGGCCTCATGCTGACCATCGGAAGCCTCGTGGGCTTGGCCGGACAGATGCCGGGCGGCGCGATCGTCGATGCGGCGCGCTCGGAGCGCTTCGTCGCCGGCATCGCGGTCGCGCTGATCGGCGGCGAGCGCGCTGATGTTCGCGGTCTGGCCGATCTATCTGCGCGGTGCTGAGCGCCGCGGTATTGCACTCCGCCGCGAGCTGCGTGCTCGGCCCCGCCATGGCGGCGATCAGCCTCGGTCTCGTCGGCCACGCCGGAATGAGCGAACGTCTCGGGCGCAACGCGCGCTTCGCCTCGATCGGCAACGGCATCGCGGCCGCCGCCATGGGGGCGTGCGGATACCTGATCTCGACCCGCGCGGTCTTCTTCGTCACCGCCCTGCTGCTGGTGCCGGCCTTGATCGCGCTGAGATATATCCGCACGAGCGAGGTCGACCCCGAGCGCGCCCATGGCGGCCAGCCCGAAAAGCCGCCGCAACGGCCGCTGTCCAGCCTGAGAAATCCCGCGCGCCTGCGGCCGCTGTTGATCTTCGCCGGCAGCTTCATGCTTTTTCAGCTGGCGAACGCCGCCATGCTGCCGCTGATGGGCAGCGTCCTGACCATGCGGTCGCCCCGCTGGGCCACGGTCATGATCGCGGTCTGCATCGTGGTGCCGCAGCTGCTCGTTGCGCTGGTCTCGCCCGGGTCGGACGCCGCGCCCAATCGTGGGGCCGCCGGCCGCTGCTGCTGCTCGGCTTCGCGGCGCTGCCGATCCGCGGCGTGCTGTTCGCGCTGGTGCGCGATCCGACCGTGCTGGTGATCGTGCAACTGCTCGACGGCATTTCGGCCGCCGTGTTCGGCGTGCTGGTGCCGCTCACCGTCGCCGACGTGACGCGCGGCACCGGCCACTTCAACCTCGCGCTCGGCATTGCGGGTACGGCAATCGGGATCGGCGCGTCGCTCTCGACGACGCTCGCCGGCTATCTCAGCGATCGCTTCGGCAGCGAGATCGCGTTTTTGGGATTGGGCGCCATCGCGGCGGCCGGGCTGGCCTGCATCTGGGCCCTGATGCCGGAGACGCGGCCGGGCGACGAACCGCGCGCCGGGCAACGCCTCGCCGCCTGACGGGGCCGGCACCACCCCTTGCGTCATTGCCCGCTGCAAGCGGGCAATGACGACGAGGCGATGATGTCATGCCCCCTCGCTGGCGGTTCGGGCGGTCGCGGCCTGACCGGCGCCCACCACGCGCAGGCGCGGCGCCGCGCTGTCGCTCAGGCTGCGATAAACCGCGAGGTATTCCTGCGCCATGCGGCGCGCCGTGAAGCGCTCCTCGAACCGCTGGCGCACCCGCGCGCGGCTGAGCTCCGGCAGGCGCTCGACGGCGCCGACCGCGCCGAGCTCGTCCTCGACGATGAATCCCGTCACCCCGTCGTCGACCACTTCCGGCACCGAGCCGCGGTTAAACGCGATGACGGGCGTTCCGCACGCCATGGCCTCGATCATGACCAGGCCGAACGGCTCCGGCCAATCGATCGGGACCAGCAGGGCATGCGCGCCGCTCAGGAATTCCGACTTCTGGTGGTCCGCGATCTCGCCGATATATTCGACGTCGGGCGCGACGATCATCGGGCGGATCTTCGCTTCGAAATAGTCGCGATCCACGCGATCGACCTTGGCGGCGATCTTGAGCGGGATGCCGCATTGCTGGGCGATCCGGATCGCCCGGTCGACCGCCTTCTCGGGCGCGATGCGGCCCAGAAAGGCGAGGTACGACTGGCGCGCGGGCTTGGGCGCGAGCAGCCGCTCGGGAAGCCCATGATAGACCGTGCGCACCCAGCGCGCCTGCGGCAGCGGACGCCGCTGCGCGTTCGAGATCGACACCACCGGCGCCGCGCATGCGTTGAAGACCGGATGCAGCTCCGGCAGGTCGAGCCGGCCGTGCAAGGTGGTGAGAAAGGGCGTCGACTGGCGGGAGAACAGCGAAAACGGATAATAGTCGAGATGGAAATGCAGGAAGTCGAAGTCCTGCGCCTGCCGCCGCACGCGTTCCAGCATGGCGAGATGCAGCGCATTGGCGTCGCGCACCGCGCCGTCGAGACGCAGCGCCCGCGGCCATCCGGCCTCGAGTTTCGCCGACGTCCGCGAATCCCCGCTCGCGAACAGCGTCACGTCGTGCCCGAGCGCCACCAGCTCTTCGGTCAGCCAGTAGATGACGCGTTCGGTGCCGCCGTAAAGCTTGGGCGGAACGGCTTCGGTCAATGGCGCGATCTGCGCAATGCGCATGAGCAATCTCCAATTTGGCGGTCGGGTCACGTGTCGACCACCCCGCGCCCCGCGACAGAAACGCGACACAAAAGCGGATGGGCCCCATGTCTCGCGACACGAATCATGAATTCTCGACATGAATTGTGAATTCGTGCTTTCCGCGGAGCCGGAACGATCGGGCGCCTGGCGCGTCAGCCCTGATATGCCGGTGGGGCGAACCGACCATGACGCAATCATGACCTGATCGTGGCGCGAATTTGGGCGTCGCGCGGCTCCGGAACAGGAGGCTCGACGTTGTCGATACGGGAATGGCGCGGCATCAGTCTGGAAACCGGAGATGTCGGTGGACGATCTTTCCGGATATGCGCGGCGTCCGGTCGCCTTCATGGTGCGCTATCTGCGTCGGCGCGCGCTCTCGCATTGCCGATCATCGTGGCGGCCGTGCTCACCGCGGTCGGCTGCTCGGTGAGCACGCAATACGGCGTCAAGTTCCTGGTCGACACGCTGGCGCGCAGGCGCTCACGCCGACGGGGCATCTGGCTCGCGTTCGTCGTTCCTGGTCGCGCTGATCGCCGCCGACAATCTGCTCTGGCGGCTGGCGAGCTGGATCGCGAGCTGCGCCTTCACGGCGGTCACCGGCGACCTGCGGCGCGATCTGTTCCGCCACCTCACCGGTCACGCGCCGAGCTACTTCGCCGATCGCCAGCCGGGCATGCTGACGAGCCGCATCACCGCGACCTCCAACGCGGTCTTCACGGTCGAGAACATGTTCGTCTGGAACGTGCTGCCGCCGTGCGCCGCGACGGTCGCGGCGATCGGCTTCGTGACCACGTCAGCGTGCCGATGGCCGGCGGTCCTGTTCGGTGATCGGCGGCATCGTGGTGTGCGTCATGTTCCGCCTCGCCGCCGCCGGCCGGCCGCTGCATCACGACTTCGCCGACCGGGCCGCCGCGGTCGACGGCGAGATGGTCGACGTCATCGGCAACATGCCGCTGGTGCGCGCCTTCGACGGCTTCGGCCGCGAGCGTCGCCGCTTCGACGAGACGGTCGACCGCGAGATGACGGCGCGCCGGCGCAGCCTGGTCTATCTCGAGAAGCTGCGCCTGCTGCACGCCGCGATCGACCGTCGTCCTCACCATCGCGCTGCTCGCCTGGGCGATCTTGCTGTGGCAGCAGGGCGCGGCGACCACCGGCGACGTGGTGCTGGTCTGCACGCTCGGCCTGTCGGTGCTGCACGCGACCCGCGATCTCGCGGTCGCGCTGGTCGACGTGACCCAGCACATGGCGCGGCTGTCGGAGGCGCTGGCGACGCTGCTCGTGCCGCACGAGCTGCGCGACCATCCGAGCGCGCGCCGCCGCTGATCCGGCGCGAGCGCCAGCGTCGCGTTCGAGAACGTCTCGCTTCGACTATCCGGACGGCCACGCCATCTTCGAGAGCTTCAACCTGCGCCTCAGCGCCGGCGCAGCACGTCGGCCTGGTCGGACCATCGGGCGCCGGCAAGTCGACGCTGTTCGCCCTGCTGCAGCGCTTCTACGACGTGCAGGGCGGCCGCATCCTGATCGACGGTCAGGACATCGCGCGGGTCACGCAGGAGAGCCTGCGCCAGGCGATCGCGGTGGTGCCGCAGGACGCCGCGCTGTTCCATCGCTCGGTCGCCGAGAACATCCGCTACGGCCGGCCGGAGGCGTCGGACGACGAGCTGCTGCAAGCCGCGATCGCGGCGCGCTGCGACTTCATCGAAGCCTGCCGGAGGGCTTCGACACCATCGTCGGCGATCGCGGCGTGAAGCTCTCGGGCGGGCAGCGCCAGCGCATCGCGATCGCCCGCGCGTTCCTCAAGGATGCGCCGATCCTGCTGCTCGACGAGGCGACGTCAGCGCTCGACGCCGATTTCGAGGAGGCGATCCGCGAGGCGCTCGCGCCGGCTGATCGCGCGGGCGCACCGTGATCGCCATCGCGCATCGCCTGTCGACGGTGCGCAGCTTCGATCGCATCGTGGTGATGCAGTCGGGCCGCGTCGTGCAGGACGGCGCGCCGGACCTGCTGATGCGAGCGCGAGCGGCCTCTACCGCGAGCTGGTCGAGCGGGAGATCACCCGCCTGTCGACGCACCGGGTGGCGGCTTGAAACAGTAACTGCGTCATTGCCCGCGCTTGCGCGGGCAATGACGCAACAGGAGCACGCAACGCAGGAGGGGTCGCCCGCTCAGGCGGTACGGAACCTTTGTTCCCTTGTGCGCGTTAGCCCATGACGCGGACTCGACCCAGTCGCGGACGGGCGGTGATTTGATGCCAGCTTTGTTTCCGGCCAACACTCCCTCCGGACATGACTGCTTCCCTTCCCGCAACCGCAGAGGCGAATAAGGGCCATGCTCGAGCTCAATCGCCGTTCGTCGCCGTTCGCCGCCGGGGATCGCGGCGACGTGATCGAGACCGACATCGCGGCCCGTCTCGATCGGCTGCCGTGGGACCGCTTCCATACGCTGGTGATCGTCGCGCTCGGCATCACCTGGATCCTCGACGGCCTCGAGGTCACGCTGGCGGGCGTCGCTGGCGGGCGCCCTCGAGGCTAGCCCCGTGCTGCGCTTCAGCAACACCGAGGTCGGACTCACCGGCAGCACCTATCTGGCCGGCGCGGTCCTCGGCGCGCTCTTTTTCGGCTGGCTGACCGACCGGCTCGGGCGCAAGAAGCTCTTCTTCATCACGCTCGCCGTCTATCTCACCGCCACGGCGGCGACCGCGCTGTCCTGGAATCTCTGGAGCTTCATGCGATCTTCCGTTTCCTGACCGGCGCCGGCATCGGCGGCGAATACACGGCCATCAACTCGGCGATCCAGGAGCTGATGCCGGCGAGGTATCGCGGCCGCACCGATCTCGCCATCAACGGCAGCTTCTGGATCGGCGCCGCCCTCGGTGCGGCCATCTCGATCGTGCTTCCTCGACCCGGCCGTGATCGATCCGGACATCGGCTGGCGACTGGCGTTCCTGATCGGCGCCGGTCTCGGCCTCGTGATCCTGTTCATGCGGATGTGGATCCCGGAAAGTCCGCGTTGGCTCGTGACGCACGGATACGGTGAGCGCGCCGACGCGATCGTGGCCGAGATCGAGAGCGCGCTGCGCGGCCGCGGCCATCCGATCGCGCCCTGGGCGGGCGCCCGGGTCCGGTTGCGCGCGCGCCGCCACACCTCGCTCATGGAGGTCGCCGCCACGCTGTTTCGCACCTACCGGGGACGCACCCTGGTCGGATTGGGCCTGATGGCGGCGCAGGCCTTCTTCTACAACGCGATTTTTTTCACCTATGCGCTGGTGCTGACCGATTTCTACGGCGTGCGCGCCGACCGCGTCGGCTGGTACCTTCTGCCCTTCGCGGCCGGGAATTTCTTCGGTCCGCTGCTGCTTGGTCGATTTTTCGACACGATCGGGCGCAAGACCATGATCGCCGCGACCTATGCGGTGTCCGGTGTTCTCCTTGCAGTCACGGGATATCTTTTCGCCCTGGGCGTCCTGTCGGCCGAATCGCAGACGGTCGCCTGGATGATGATCTTCTTCGTCGCGTCCGCGGCCGCCAGTTCCGCCTATCTCACGGTGGGCGAGACCTTTCCGCTCGAAATCCGCGCGCTCGCGATCGCGTTCTTCTATGCGATCGGGACCGGAATCGGAGGCGTCGCGGGACCGTTCCTGTTCGGAATGCTGATCGAGACCGGGTCGCGTTGGAGCGTGTTCATGGGCTATTCTTTGGGCGCGGCGCTGATGGTCGCCGCGGCCGGAGTGGAGTGGCGCTGGGGCGTGGCGGCGGAGCGCAAGCCGCTCGAGGCGATTGCCCGGCCGCTCGCCTTCATCGACTAAAGGGCGGATTGCGTTCGAGGGATGGGCCGAGCTTGCGGCAGGAAGGCGATTCACGGAAAATGCAGATGATCAGGCGGACGAACAGCAAGCACGTGGAAATGGATAATGTGGCCCCAGGGCTGACGCCCGATCTGGGCAAGACCGCGTTTCTGCTCGACGTGGACGGCACGATCGTCGATATCGCGCGGACGCCGCGCGACGTGCGGGTGCCGGACTCGCTCCGGCGCGTGCTCGCCCGGCTCATCGCGCGCACCGACGGCGCCGTCGCGCTCGTCAGCGGCCGCCCGCTCGGCGACCTCGACCTGTTGTTCGCCCCCTTGCGGCTGACGGCCGTCGGCGGGCACGGCGCGGAATTCCGGCTGATCCATGGCACCACCATGGAGGGCCGGGATGCGCCGCCGCTCGATCCGGAGCTCAGGCGCCGGCTGGTCGCCATCGCGGGCGGCGGGGTGCTGGTCGAGGACAAGGGCTACGCGGTGGCGCTGCACTATCGTCTGGCGCCCGAAAGGGAAACTTTCGTGCGCCAAGAGGTCGCGAAGATCTGCGCCGCGCCCTGGCCCGTCCCGATCGAGATCCTGCCCGGCAAAGCGGTCATCGAGATCAAGCACGCCGAGTTCACCAAGGCGACCGGCGTGCGCGAATTGATGCGCCATCCGCCTTTCGCGGGGCGCCATCCGATCTTTATCGGCGACGACACGACCGACGAATCCGTGTTCGCCATCATGCCGGAGCTCGACGGCCTGGCCATTTCGGTGGGGCGCAAGGTTGCGGGCGTCGTCCATCATTTCGATACGCCGGCAAGCGTGCGCGGCTGGCTCGAACGGATCGCGCCGGCCGCCGAGAATGTCTCGCCATGAAGGGTGCGGCGAAGGATTTCGGGCTCGATCTGGCGGTGATCGGCAACGGGCGCACCGCCGCGCTGGTCGATCCGGCGTCGCGGATCGTCTGGTGGTGTTTCCCGCGCTTCGACGGCGACCCGCTGTTCTCCCGGCTGCTGGCGGGGGCCGAGGAGAAAGGCTTCACCGACGTCGTGCTCGACGACATGGTCGACATCCAGTCGGAGTATCTGCGCAATACCGCTGTCGTCACGACGCTGCTGACCGACCGGCACGGCAATTCCGTGCGCATCACCGACTTCGCGCCGCGCTTTCATCAATTCGGGCGCACCCACCGGCCTCCGCAATTGTTCCGGATCATCGAGCCGGTCTCCGGCCTTCCGCGCATCACCATCCGGGTGCGGCCGACCCACGGGTACGGCCAGCCGTTCGCCCGTCATTCGATCGGCAGCAATCACATCCGCTACCACGACGACGAAACGGTGCTCCGGCTGACGACCGATGCGCCGCTGTCGCTGATCGAGAGCGAGGCGCCGTTCGTGGTGACGCGGCCCATGCATCTCGTGTTCGGCCCGGACGAGCCTTTCACCGGCGAACTCGCGACTGTGTCGCGCGAATTCTGCGATCGTACCCGCAACTATTGGACGACGTGGGTGCGCGGCCTCTCGATCTCCTATGACTGGCAGGAAGCCGTCATCCGCGCCGCGATCACGCTGAAGTTGAGCACCTTCGACGAGACCGGCGGTATCGTCGCGGCGCTGACGACCTCCATTCCCGAGGCGCCCGGATCGGGGCGCACGTGGGACTATCGCTATTGCTGGCTGCGTGACGCCTATTTCGTCGTCAAGGCACTCAACCGCATCAGCGCCACCCAGACGATGGAAGACTTCATCTCCTTCACGCTCGGCATCGCGTCCAATCGCGAAGAGATGCTGCGGCCCGTCTACAGCGTGGTTCCGACCGATCTGCTGGAGGAGCGGACGGCGGCCAACCTGCAAGGCTATCGCGGCGACGGGCCGGTCCGCATCGGCAACGCCGCAGCCGAGCAGGCGCAGCACGACACCTATGGCAGCATCATCCTGGCGGCGACGCCGATGTTCTTCGACCGCCGACTGCCGCGCCCCGGCGACGAGGGCCTGTTCCGGCTGCTCGAGTCGCTGGGCGAAAAGGCGGCCGCAGGCCGCCCTGCAGCCGGATGCCGGCATCTGGGAATATCGCGGCCGCAAGCGCGTCCACACGCATTCGGCGGCCATGTGCTGGGCCGGCTGCCATCGTCTCGCCGCCATCGCGGACCGGCTCGGCATGACGGACCGCGCCGATTATTGGAACAAGACGGCGGAGCCCATTCGGGCAGCGCTGCTCGATCGCGCCTGGAACGAGAAGCGCGGCGCCTTCACGGCGGCATTCGAGCACGGACGATCTCGACGCCAGCGTGCTGCTGCTTCCCGAGCTCGGCGTGCATCGAGCCCGACGATCCGCGCTTCGTCCGCACCGTCGCCGCCATGGAGCGCGAGCTCGTTCGCGAGAAGCACGTGATGCGCTATGCGGGCGCCGACGATTTCGGGCTGCCGGTGACGGCCTTCCTGATCTGCCGGTTCTGGCTGATCGACGCGTGGTGGTCGCTCGGCCGCCACGACGAGGCGCGCGAGCTGTTCGTCGACGCGCTCGCGCATCGCAACCGGTTCGGACTGTTGTCCGAGGATATCGATCCGCAGACCGGCGCGCTTGTGGGGGAATTTCCCGCAGACCTATTCGATGGCCGGCCTCATCCTGTCGGCAATGCGCCTGTCGCGCAGCTGGGAGGACCGCTACTGGCGGTGAGGGACGAATACGTCATTGCCCGCGCGAGCAGGCAATCCAGTAATCACCACCGTTTCGATTAAGCCCGCCGTCAAATCGCGGTGGCACGGAATACCGGATGCCGCGCGTGCGCGGGGCATGACGCCGAAAGACTGGCGACGATTGCCGTCACCGGCCCGGCGCGGGCTCCTCGGGTTTGGCGCCTTGGGCGCGCTGCTCCACCGGCTTGCGCGCGCGCGTCAAATTGAAGGCGGTGTTGACCAGGGCGACGTGCGAGAAGGCCTGCGGAAAGTTTCCGGCGAGGCGTCCGGCGCCAAAATCGTACTCTTCGCTCAAGCAGCCCGACGTCGTTGCGCAGAGACACCAGACGCTTGAACAGGCGCTCCGCCTCCGCGCGCCGATTCTGCAAGATGTAGACATCGGCGAGCCAGAAGCTGCAAGCCAGGAATGCGCCCTCGCCCGGGGGCAGGCCATCGACCGTCGTTTCGGTCCTGTAGCGCACCACAAATCCATCGACCAGCAGGTGACGCTCGATCGCCGCGATGGTGCCGCGCACACGCGGATCTTCGATCGGCAGGAATCCCACACAAGGAATCAGCAGCAGGCTCGCGTCGAGCTCCTTCGATCCATAAGACTGGACGAAGCTTCCGAGCCCGGCGTCGAACCCTTGCGTGCAGACCGACTGGTAAATCTCCTCGCGCAGCTCGCGCCAACGGTCGATGGGGCCTTCGAAACCGAACATCTCGGCGCTCTGGATCGCACGGTCGAATGCGACCCAGGCCATCACCTTCGAATGCGTGAACTGTTTGGGCCCGCCGCGAACTTCCCAGATGCCCTCGTCCGGCTCCTGCCAGATGCGGGCCAGATGATCGAGCAGCGCCAACTGCACCTGCCAACCCGATTTATGCGTGGCGAGGCCGCTGCGCCGCGCCTGGTGGGCGGCATCCATGACCTCGCCGAAGACGTCGAGCTGGAGCTGAAGGTGGGCCGCGTTACCCACGCGAACCGGACGGGAGCCCTCGTAACCGGCAAGCCACGGCGCCTCCCATTCGATCATGCGCCGCTCGCCGCCGATGCCATACATGATCTGGATTTGCTCGGGGCTGCCCGCCACGGCGCGCAGCAACCACTCGTTCCAGGCCTGCGCGTCGTCGTGATAGCCGGCATTGAGCAGCGTGAACAGCGTGAGCGTCGCGTCGCGCAGCCAGCAGAACCGATAATCCCAATTGCGCGAGCCCCCGAATTGCTCGGGCAAGGATGTGGTGGGCGCCGCGACAATTCCGCCGGTCGGGCCGTAGGTGAGCGCTTTGAGGGTAATCAGGGAGCGCACCACGGCGTCGGACCAGGGTCCAGCGGAGCGGCACTTCGCGGACCAGCCGCGCCAGTATGCTTCGGTGGCGTCGAGCGCGGGTTGCGGGGCCAGCGGCTCCGGGATCGGCAGGTGCGAAGGCCCATAACTCAAGAGGAACGGGACCATTTCTCCGGCCGCGACCGTGAATTCGCCGACCGTGTGCATGTTCTCGCCCTTGAGACGCACCGGCGTGCGCAAGACGACCATGTCGGGCCCCGCGACGGCGCGCAGCGTGCCGTCTTCCATCTTCGTGACCCAGGGAACGATCGCGCCGAAGCCAAAGCGCAGCACGAGCTCGAGATGCATGGCGACGCGGCCGCTTTCGCCGACCACGAGACGCACCAAGGTCGGGTTCTTGACGCGCTCCGGCATGAAATCGATGAGCGTCACCGCGCCTTCATCGGTTGCGAACCTGGTCTCGAGGATCAGGGTGTTGTGGCGATACCGCCGGGTTATGCGCGCTGTCCCGCGCGGAGCGATCAGCCAGCGTCCGTTCTCGGCCGTGCCGAGCAGGGCGGCGAAAAAGGCGTCGGAGTCGAATCGCGGCCAGCATAGCCAGTCGATCGATCCGTCCTTTCCCACGAGTGCGGCCGACCCGCAGTCGCCGATGAGCGCGTAGTCTTCGATGCGAGACGCCATGGTGGATCAGGCCGCGAAGTCGATGACGACCTTGATGTCGCCGGGCCGGTGCTGTAGCGCTTCTTCCCACCGCGCGACCGGAACACGCCGCGTGATCAGGCGTGCCAGCCAATCCTTGTCGGCGCGCGCCAGCGCGTCGGCAGCCAGCTCGTAGTGCCTGCGGTTCGCATTGACGCTGCCGAACACGGTATCGTTGCCGAGAACCATGGTGCGGTTGAAGAGGCCGATATCGAAATCGAGCGCATGTCCGGGCGTCGTGACGCCAGCAAGGCACATGATCCCGGTGGGCGCCGTGCGCCCGAGAACGTCACGGATGATTTCCGGAGCGCCGGTGCATTCCATCAGGATGTCCGGTTGCAGCGCCTCGAGCTCCGCCATGCCGTCCGCGTGGTAGGCGCCGCCGAGCGCGCGGACGAGCGTGGGCTTGGGGCCGGTCGGGCTGTGATCGAGCACATGGACCTCGAGCCCGCGTTGCGCGCCCATAAGCGCCGCCAGGAGCCCGATCGAGCCGGCGCCGGTGACCAGCAGCTTTCGCGGACGCCAGGCGCGCGAGCGCGCTCCGATGCGTTCGATATGGTCCCACGCCTTCGCGATAATGCTCGCCGGCTCCACCAGCACGCCGAGAACCCCCATGGCGGGATCGATCTTGATCGCGAAATCGGGCTCGATGCGGAACTGCTCCGCGCCGTAGCCGTGGCGCTCCTTGATGCCACGCTCGACGTAGCGACCGTTGCGGCACATGTCCCATTCGCCGACCGCGCAGGCCGGACACGGAACTGGGTCGGGGCGACGCACGATGCCGACCACGATATCCCCGGGCACGAAGCCGGTCTGCGCCGGCGCCTGCTCGACCCGCCCCGAGGATTCGTGACCGAGAACGAGCCGTTCCTGCCCCGGGGGAGTCGAGCCGTACTTTCCGGCGATGATTTCCCGGTCGGTGCCGCAAACGCCAAGCGCAAGCGTACGAACCACGATGGCGCCGTCCGATACCGGGGGATCGGCCACTTCCTCGAGTTGCGCCGAATTTGCGACGCCTGGCGACACCGTGATGGCGCGCATTCAATATGCACCCGTGTTGGCTGACTTTCGACGCGACCCCAGGGACAGGACGCCCGACGGACCGAAAGGTTCCCCACCGCCTCACTTTGCGGCTCGGATTACCAGCATTTGTGGAACCTAAGGCCGATGAGCGCGTTATCAAAGACGTGCGTGCGTAGCCGGAGGTTCCCCGACATGGACGCCATTGGACGGACCCGCTGGGCCATCGCGGAAGGCTATATTCCGTCCGAAAGCTCCTTTTCCGAGCGTGCATTGGTTTCGCACGAAACCGCCTGCATTCTCAACGCCACCGATCGCGACGCGCATGTGGCGATCACACTTTTCTTCGCGGATCGAGAGCCGGTCGGGCCTTACCGTGTCACCGTGGCGGCGCGCCGGACGCTGCATCTTCGTTTCAACGATCTCGCCGACCCGCACCCGGTTCCGCGCGACACCGACTACGCATCGGTGTTCGAAGCGGATGTTCCGATCGTCGTGCAGCACACGCGGCTCGATTCTCGTCACGCCGAGGTCGCGCTCCTCTCGACCATGGCCTATGCGGCGCCGTGATGTCTTGGCGCATACGTAAGTACCCGTAAGACCGGGAAAATTTTCTCCCCGCTCGGTTTCGATCCGATGATGTCGGGTCGAGCGAAGCGGAACAATACGTAGCGCCGCCAGTTAACCTCACGGGCGTCGATTAATAAATCGTCAGGGTTGGAGATTTTCGCATGAGTCTCGTGGTCGTTTCGAACCGGGTGACGAAAGCCAAGCTGGACGAACCGATTAGCGGGGGACTCGCGAGCGCATTGCTGCCGGTCGTTCAACGGTCGGGCGCGATCTGGGTCGGCTCGAGCGGTCGGCTGCGCGATGCGTCGCAAAAAGATTCGTTTGCCGAAATCGAGGCCCTGGGAACCGGCGCCATCGCGACCGTCGATCTGCCGGCGGCGCACCATAAGGGCTACTATGAGGGATTCTCCAATTCGGTCCTGTGGCCTGCGCTGCATTCGCGCCCGGATCTGATCCAGGCGACGGTCGACGACTACCGCTGCTATCGCGAGGTCAACGCCTTCATGGCACGCGGCCTGCTGCGCTTCTGCCGGCCGGACACGACCTATTGGATCCACGACTACCACTTCCTCACCCTCGGCG
Organism: uncultured Pseudomonadota bacterium; assembly: GCA_963791155.1. Lineage (GTDB taxonomy): Bacteria > Pseudomonadota > Alphaproteobacteria > Rhizobiales > Xanthobacteraceae > JAVDCA01. The sequence goes on along the minus strand of CAWBRI010000018.1, from coordinate 225,129 downwards.
AGGAGTTGCGCCGTCTGCGCGTGACCCGCCCGATCGGCTACTTCCTTCATACGCCCTGGCCGAGCCGGAGCGCGATGGTGAATGTGCCGAACCACCGCGACCTCGTCGAGGCGATGCTGGCCTACGATCTGATCGGATTCCAGACCGAGGACGACACGCGAAATTTCACAAACTATCTCGTCAACGAGCTCGGGCTTCGCGTGGTCGACAATACGGTCGCGTCGAAGTGGGGCGTCTCGCGCATCGGGGCCTTCCCGATCGGGATCGACGTCGATGCCTTCGCGGCGCGTGCCGCCAAGTCGGTCGGGCGCCACGAGTTCTCCCGGCTGCGGACGAGCCTGCAGGGCGCCAAGCTCGCCATCGGGGTCGACCGCGTCGACTATTCGAAAGGCCTGGAAAATCGCATTCGCGCCTTCGACCGGATGTTGCAGTCGCATCCGGCGCTCAAGGGCGCGGTGTCGTTCCTGCAGATCGCGGTTTCGTCGCGCTGCCAGATCGCCGCCTATGGGCACCTGCAGCAGGATCTCGCGACACTCGTCAGCGAGGTCAACGCCCGGCACAGCGAGGTGGATTGGGCGCCGATCCGCTACCTTAACAAGGGCTATGCCCAGTCGACGCTGGCCGGGTTCTATCGGGTGGCGCAAGTCGGCCTGGTCACGCCGTTCCACGACGGCATGAACCTCGTCGCCAAGGAATATGTCGCGGCGCAGAACCCGGCCGATCCGGGCGTGCTCGTGCTGTCCGAGTTTGCGGGCGCCGCCAAGGAGCTCGATGCGGCGGTGCTGGTCAATCCGCACGATATCGACGGGATGGCGGAGGCCATCGCGCGCGCCTGGGACATGTCGGCGGACGAACGTCGTGCGCGCTGGAACGACATGATCGGGAAGCTGAGACGCAATACCGGTCAGATGTGGTTTGAAGGCTTCGTCAAGGCGCTCGCTGCCACGCGCCCGTCGGTGGAACCCATCCTGGTTCCGGCCGCCCCCGTGGCGGCCGCATTGACCTATCGCCCCGAGCGAGCCGCCAGCATCTCCTGACTGAGGTCGCCGTTCCGCGTGTTGGGCAACGGCGTCGCCAAGTCCTACTGCGTCATTGCCCGCTTGCGCGGGCAATGACGCAGCAGGGTTAGAACAAGATCCGGCTGCGCGGCGCCACGTTCGTGGGCAGGGTTCATTCCGTCGCCCCGCCGGCGCGCCGCCGGAAGACTGTTGCCCCGCACTGGCGGCAACCGGCCTCCTTCAGCGCCTCGATGGTCGCCGGCGCACCGGCGTCTCCGAGCACCGTCTCGGCGCCGCACGCGGCGCACACATAAATACGTGCGCGCCGATTGGCCTCGGCGGTATAGAGCGGTCCGCTCCAAACCGGCAGGTCGGCGTCGGGCGCGCGCACCTGGGCGAGCTCGACGAGATCGCCGACGCCGCCGAGCACGCTCGCGCCGAGATAGCGGTTGAAGCCCTGATGCGCGGCGCGCATCGCGAAACCGAGGTCGAGAAAGACGCGCTGCAGGTCGGCGAGTTGCGGCGGCGGCCACTGCGTGAACGAGAAGTAGCAGGTACCTTCGCCCGCGAGTGCCTCGGCCGCGCGGCTCAGAAAGAGCTTCGCGCCCGCGAGCGTGTAGGGCGGGTCGGTCGCCGCGACGTCGAAGGCGCGCCGCAGCCCCGCAGGCAGCGGTTCGCGCAGGTCGTGCTCGATCACCTCGATCGCGATTTGTTCGCTCGCAGCCGCGGCGCGCAGGAACGCCCCGCGCCGCGGGTCGGACTCGATCACCGTGACGCCACGCGTGAGGTCGCCCTTGCGGAACGCGCGGCCGACCAGGCCGATCGCGAGCGAGAGCGAATCGTCGTCGCCGAGAATCAGCACGCGCCGGCCCTCGAGCGCTCCGTCCTTCAGCATGAGCAGCGCGCGCAGCATCGCGGTCTCGGGCGTGCAGGGACACTGGTCGAGCGTCACGTCGATCGGCGGAGCGGCGGCGATGATGGCGGCGAGGCGATCGACCGACGTGCGAGCCTCTGCGGGGATCGCGATGCCGCGGCCGCCGCAGGCCGGGCAGCTCATGTCGTGGGTCACGCCGAGGCCGAGCGCGGTCTCGACGAAACGGTGCCCCGCGTCGGTCAGCGACAGGCCGTGCTTGCGCTCCAGGAGGCCGGCCTTTTCGAGCTCGCGGCGGATCGCGGTCGCGACCGGCAGCGGCAGGCGCGCCTCGCGCGCCGCCTCCTGCAGCCGCAGCGAGCCCGCCCGGTAGACGGCGCGCAGCACCGCCGCGACTCCCGCCGGCCCTTCGCGCAGCCGTGTCGCGCGGGCGACCGTTTCGAGGATGGAAGCGTCGTCCATGCGGACGTTGTACGCGAAGCGGGCCAAACGTGCCACGGCCCGCCGTGTCTGTGCTATGCCTTGACCGGACCACGCGGAAACGAGGCGTTCATGGCGGAAAATCCGGCCGATCAGGTCGTGTTGCGGCGGCTCAAGCCCGAGGACGTGCCGGTGATCGCGCGGTTCGAGTGCGAGATCGCCGCCATCTCGTTCCCCGAGGATCCGGTGACCGACCTCGCTTTCTACGAGCGCAAGCTCAAGCAGGCCGTGACCGATCCCAAAAGCGAGCCGATGGTGGGCGAGACCGGCGGGCGCATCGTGGCCTGGGCGTGGATCGGCGCGCGCGAGAATTTCATCACCCACGAACGCTATGGCGAGCTGCGCAGCTTCTACGTGGTCGAGGATTTCCGCGCCACCGGTTACGCGCTGAAGCTCATGCGCGCCTGCATCGATTATTGCGCGACGCATGGGCTGAAGCGGCTCTCCGGCCGCACCCACGCCGCCAACGAGGCGATGCAGGCGGTCTATCAGACCTACGGTTTCGAGGCCAAGCACATCACGTATGAGCACAAGATCGAGCCCGCGGGCTCGCCCGCCGCCGCACCGCGTCCGCGCCCGAAACCCGGCGTGGGGCTGTTTCGCCGCGCACGCGGCAGCAAGAAGCCGAGCTAGGGCGTGAACCATAAACATGTCCGCGAATGGCTTGCGAGAGTCCGCTCCGCCTCCGATTGCTGCCGTTCATTGCATCGCATCGAAACGACGGGTCAGGAACAGACATCTGTAGTATTGCGCCAATCGAGATTGATCTGACGATCTGTACTTGCGGACCAAGGACCATTCGGAGCTAGAGCATTGTCCGATCTGATTGAATCGGATTTTGGATTCCCAAACTGATCAAATTGTGATTTAAACTGGCCACTGGGAAGGAGGCCAGCATGGATGGCGAAGCCCTATTCGGAGGATCTGCGCGAACGTGTTGTTGCGGCGGTTGAGGGTGGCCTGTCGCGTCGGAAGGCCGCCTCGTTATTCGGCGTAGGGATCAGTACGGTCATCAATTGGGTCCGGCGCTGGCGGGAGACAGGCAGGCTTGCGGCAAAGCCCATGGGCGGTGACCACCGGTCACGCTTGACGCGGGAGCGGGCGTGGCTGCTGGAGCGTGTCGAGGCGCAACCCGATGTAACGCTGGAAGAGCTTCGCGACGAGCTCAGGGAGCGTGGGATGACGGTCGGTTACGGGACCGTGTGGCGCTTCTTCGCGCACGAGAACATTACCTTCAAAAAAAAGCGTGCACGCGGCCGAGCAAGAGCGGCCTGACGTGGCCGAGGCACGGGCGCGGTGGAAGAACGACCAGATCAGGCTCGATCCGGCCAAGCTCATCTTCATCGATGAGACCGGCGCTTCGACTAAGATGGCGCGTCTTTACGGACGGGCCAAGCGTGGTCGCAGAGTCATCGGGCGCATTCCTTGGGGGCACTGGAAGACGGTAACCTTCGTGGCCGCTCTCCGGCTGGATGGTCTCAACGCCCCGTTCGTCATCGATTGCGCGATGAACGGGACGATCTTTATCGAGTATTTGCGGCAATGCCTGATTCCCACGCTTAGGCCAGGCGACATCGTCATCATCGATAATCTGTCGGCTCACAAGCGCGATGAGGTGCGCCAGATCATCGAAGCGGCCGGCGCCGAGTTGCGTTACCTGCCGCCCTACAGCCCCGATCTCAATCCGATCGAACAGGCCTTCGCGAAGCTCAAGGCTCACCTGCGCAAAGCAAAAGAACGCACCGTGCCCGCGTTGTACGACCGGATCGGAAACCTGATCGGCTCCTTCCAGCCAAACGAATGTCGCAACTACTTCAGAAAATCCGGATATGCTCCAACCTGATCGGATTCTGCTCTAGTGTCGCGGCTTGGCATTGGTAAGCAGCTTCGCGGCAGCGCGCGCACACTCGATGAAACGCATCGCAACAGGGCTCAATGTGCGATTTTTTAAGGTCACGATGGCCACGGGCTGTCGCAGATCGGGCAGATCGACGGACAACACTTTGAGCGACGAGCGCTCCGCCCCGAACCGCAGGACAGAGCCGGGGACCATGGTGATAAAGCGTCCGGTTGCCAATAGTCTGCTTCTCAATGGCAGGGAATATCCCAACACCGTTGCTCGCGGTACGTCCAAGCCCCTGGCGCGAAATGCCTCGACCACCGGCGAGCCGGGCGCGAGTTCGGTGGGCGCAAGGATCCACGGCCCGTCAACAAGTTCGGCGAGGGCAATCTTGCGGCGAGCGGCCCACTTGTTGCGCTTGCCTGCGACCACGAAACGTTTCTCGTAGTAGAGAATTTCCACGTTCATGTCTGGCTCGGTTGGGGACGACAGCAGTTGGGATAACACCAGTTCAACCTTGCGCTCGCGAAGCGCGTGCAATTGCAACGTGATCAGATCAGCCTCCTGAAGCTGAAACACCAGGCCAGGGATTTGTAAGGAGAGCCGGTCAATGATGACGGGAAGTATTCCGCCCGCTATCGGCTCAGTACACCCAATCCGCAATTCACCCGCTTTTGGATCGGCAAGAAACTCAAGTTCCTTCACGCTTTGCTTCAACTCGTCAAAGATAATGAGACTTCGTCTTATCAGTGAGTGGCCAAAGAGGGTCGGCTTGAGGCCCTGAGGACTTCGATCGAGCAGACGCACCCCAAGTGTGTGTTCCATCTGAGCGATAGTCTTGGAAACGACCGGGCGCGAGATCGCGAGGCTTTCGGCCGCCTTCGCCATGTTTCCATGTTCAGAAATTGCCAGGAGGATGTGAAGGTCTCGGAGCTTCAAGCGTCGTCCGACGCGATCGGACCAATCCATGTTGTCCACCAAGAAACCGCGTTAGCCGAAAGCCAGCACCGCCAACGCAGCGAGCGCCGCCGCCAGGCCGGCGGCTTTGCGCGCCGTCATCGGCTCGTGCAGCACGAGGATGCCGAGCGCGGCGGTCACCACGAAGCCCATCTGGGCGATCGGGACGAGCACGCTGGCGGGCCCGAGCGCGACGCCGTGCAGCATAAACAGGAACGCGCCGATCAGCACGACCGCGGCGGCAGCGGCATGCTTCCATGTGGCGGCCGGCGGATCGATCTTGTGGTCGACGACGCGCACGAACACCGTCGACAGGGTGACGAAGACGGCGGCCTGTGCGGCGAGCAGGGTCTCGGGCGAGCTTCCGTGACGCAGCCCCATTGTGTGGAAGAAATTCGCCGCGCCGAGCGCCACGGTGGCGATCAGGACCGCGACGAGCGAGCCGCGACTTGTCTCCGTGCGCCCGTCGAGGCCGCCCAACAGGAGCCAGATCGCGGCGAGCGCCAGCACGAGCGCGAGCGGCATCGTGGGCCGGAGAGGCTCGCCCAGGACCACGATCGCGAGGATCGCCGTGATGACGAAGTTGAGCCGGAAGATCGGCGCATGGATGCTGACCGATCCCGTCGCGAGGCTGCGCAGGAATTTGTAGAACGCGATGAAGATGAAGAAGCCCGCCAGCGCGCCCCATGCGGCCGATGGGCCGATGACCAGCGTGCCGGTTGCCCAGGCATACAGAAAGATCGCCGGACAAAAGCACCAGGCCTGCCCCATCAGGAAATGATGGGGTTCGACACCGGCCGCCGTCGCTCGCTTGTAGATGAAGTCGCCAAGCCCGTAGCAGACCAGTGCCGCCATGGCGTATTCCGTCCCGCCGGTCATTTCGTCTCAGTCATGTTGCTACTTCCGATTCGTTGAATAGAAAACGAGAAAGCTCTAGAGCAAGGTCGCCTCAATCGGAAGCGGCCTAGCTCAAATGCTGCGGCGTCATTGCCCGCGCAAGCGGGCCATCCGGTATTCACTGCCGTTTCGATCAAGTGCACTGTCAAATCTCGGAGGCAGGGAGTACTGGATGGCCCGCTTGCGCGGGGCATGACGCAGGAGGATGAGTTGATGGCCGCGAAATTGCCGGGAGACGCCGAGTGAATACGCGCAGTGGACGCCGCCGGCGCGCGGTGGCGATCGGCGGGTCGATGTCCGGCTTGTTCGCGGCGGCGTTTCTGCGCAAGATCGGCTGGGACGTCGACGTCTACGAGCGCTCCCCGGTCGAGCTGGTCGGGCGCGGCGCCGGCATCACCACCCATCCGGAATTGCTGGAGGCGCTCGAATTGTCCGGCGCCGGCACGCGCGACCTCGGAATCACGGTCGAGCGGCGGATCGCGATCGACCGCAAGGGCCGCGTCATCGCCGACAAGCCGTTCCCGCAGATCCTGACCTCGTGGGACCGGCTGCAGCGGTTGCTGCGCGATGCGGTGCCGGCCGAATGCTACCACCTCGGTTACGATTTCGAGCGCGCCGACCAGGACGGCAGCGAGGTGGTGGCTCAATTTACCGGTGGGCGCCGCGAGCGCGCCGACCTCCTCATCGGCGGCGACGGCATTCGCTCCGGCGTGCGCGCCCAGGTCGCGCCGCAGGTCCAGCCGGTCTACGCCGGCTACTACATCTGGCGCGGCGCGCCGAACGAGTCCGACCTCGCGCCCGAGACGCTCGCCAGTATCTTCCCCCACTTCACGTTCTATCTGCCCGAGCGCCAGCAGGTCATCGGCTACCCGATCTCGGGATTCGACAACGACCTGCGGCCGGGCCGCCGGCGCTACAATTTCATCTGGTACCGGGTCGGCGACGCCCAGACGCTGCGCGAGATGTGCGTCGACGCCAACGGGCATCAGCACGCCTACTCGGTGCCGCCGCCGCTGATCCGCCCGGACCTCATTGCGCGCCTTTATGCGGATGCCGAGCAGGAGCTGCCGCCGGCGTTTCTCGACACGCTCAAAAAGATCGAGCGGCCGTTCTTCACGCCGATCTACGATTTCGCCTCGCCGCAGATGGTGTTCGGCCGCATCATCCTCTTGGGCGACGCCGCGTCGAGCGCCCGCCCGCACATGGGGTTCGGGGTCGCCAAGGCGGGCGACGACGCCCGCGCGCTCGCCGATGCGCTTGCGGCGCACGACGACATCGACCGCGCGCTCGCCCGATACCAGGCCGTCCGCGCGCCGATCTCCGAGCGCATCATGCGGCACGGGCGCAAGCTCGGCACCCATCTCGGCGTCGATCTGGCGAGCGACGAGGATCGTGCGATGTGGAAGACCCTGCAGGACTACCGCGCCATGATGGACTGGATCGCGGTGCCGAATTTTTTGGAGGCGTAGACTTCTTTCTTCTCCCTCCCCCGCTTGCATTCGAAATCGGGCTTGCCCGATTTCGGCATTTTTAATCGACCGAAGTCGGATATATCCGACTTCTGGTTGGAGGGCGGGGAGGGGGCGCCGCTTTCTCCGCGCTCGCCGCTTCCCCCTCTCTGTCTCTCCCCCGCAAGCGGGGGAGAGGACGCTAGAGCTGCAGTCGCATGTGATGTGAGATACATCGATGACCGACCTTCCCACACCCGACCACGCCCGCAACATGCGCCTCCTCGGTCATTCCGATCAGGGCGGCCGGCCGGACGGCGTGCAGATCATGGTCGAGCGCGGCTTCGCCTATGTGGGCCACATGTTCTCCAAGGGCTTCAGCGTGCTCGACGTGCGCGATCCGCGCGCTCCCAAGCCGGTCGGCCATATCGCGGCGCCGCCCGACACCTGGAACATCCATCTCCAGACCCATGACGACCTCCTGCTCGTGGTCAACGCCAAGGACATGTTCGCCGAGGCCGCCTTCGCGGACGAGCGCGCCTATTACCGCAGCCAGGTCGGCACGGTGGTCGGAACGGCGGACGCGACGGCGCGCGTGCGCGACTGGACGGCCGGCCTCGCGGTCTACGACATTTCGCGGCCGGCCGCGCCGCGCCGGATCGGCTTCATGCCGGTCGAGGGCGCCGGCATCCACCGCATCTGGTACACGGGCGGGCGCTGGGCCTACGTGTCGGCCCTGCTCGACGGGTTCACCGACTATATCTTCCTCACCGTCGACATGGCGGATCCGGCTCGCCCGCGCGAGGCCGGGCGCTACTGGCTGCCCGGCATGAATCGGCGGCCGGCGAGACGCCCACCTGGGCGGCGACCCGGCGCTACGGCCTGCATCACGCGATCGTTCATGGCGACACCGCCTACGGCGCCTGGCGCGACGCCGGCCTGGTCATGATCGATGTCGCCGACCGGACCGCGCCGAAGCTGATCGCTCATCGCAACTGGTCGCCCGCCGTTCGGGGGCGGCACGCACAACTGCCTGCCGCTGCCCGATCGCGACCTGCTGGTCGTGCTCGACGAGGCGGTGCTCGATCATCAGGAGGACGGGCTCAAGCTGATCTGGCTGTTCGACATTCGCGCACCACAGAACCCCGTGAGCATCGCGACCTTCCCGACTCCCGCAGAGGCGGACTACCAGGCCAAAGGCGCGCATTTCGGTCCGCACAACATCCACGAGAACCGTCCCGGCAGCTTCGTCAGCTCGGAGCTGATCTTCGCGACCTATCAGAACGCCGGCGTGCGGGTGTTCGACATACGCGACCAGTACCGGCCGGTCGAGGTCGGCGCGCTGGTCCCACCGGCGCCGCCGCGCCTCGTCGACCACCGCCCCAACCGCGCCTGCGTCATTCAGTCCACCGACGTATTCGTCGATCGCAATGGGATTGTCTATTGCACGGATTACAATGCGGGGCTTTACATCATGGAATACCTTGGCGGATGATGGCCTTACGCCAGCGCGCCGTCGCCGCCAGAGGAACAGCCCGCAAACGGGTGAATCAAGGAGGGATGCAATGTCGATTACTTTCAATCGCCGCAAATTTCTGGCGGGCACCGCGGCCGGTACTGCCGCGGCGGCCATCGGCATGCCGGCGATCGCCCAGGGCGCGCCGTTCAAGATCGGCCTGCTCACCGTCAAGACCGGACCGCTCGCCCAGGGCGGCATCCAGATGGAGCAGGGCATCGCCACGTTCCTCAAGGAGAAGAACAACACGCTGGGCGGCCGCAAGATCGAGCTCATCTCGGCCGACACCGGCGGCAATCCGGCCGGCGCCAAGACCAAGGCGCAGGAGCTGATCGAGCGCGACAAGGTCAACGTCATCCTCGGGCCGCTCGCGGCCTTCGAGCTGCTCGCCATCACCGACTACGTGCGCGACAACAAGACGCCGCTGATCAGCCTCGCGGCCGCCGAGGACGTCACGCAGCGCAAGGCCAATCCGTTCGTCATCCGGCCGTCGGCGACCTCGGCGCAGTGCTGCCACGTCATGGGCGACTACGCGGCCAAGGAGCTGAAGTACAAGCGCGCCGCCACCATCTCGGAGGACTTCGCGTTCGGCTACGAGCAGATGTCGGGCTTCCAGCGCGTGTTCGAGGACGACGGCGGCAAGGTCGTCAAGAAGCTGTGGCCGCCGCTGGTGACGCCGGACTACACGCCCTACATCGCGCAGATCGGCAACGTCGATTGCGTGTTCAACGGCTTCGCCGGCTCGAACCCGGTGAAGTTCATGCGCGCCTACGCCGATCTCGGCCTCAAGGGCAAGATTCCGCTGCTGGCCGGCTGGACCGCGATGGACGACGCCCTGCTCAAGAGCCTCGGCGACGAGGCGGTCGGCGTGCTCTCGGCGGCCTGGTACTCGGCCGACCGCGACACGCCGAGCAACAAGCGGTTCGTCGCCGACATGCAGAAGGACTACAGCGTGCTGCCGGGCGGCTACTCGGCCGGCATGTACATCGCCGGCCAGTGCGTCGAGGCGGCGATCGCGAAGCTCGGCGGCAAGGCCGACGACCGGAAGGCGCTGGCCGAGGCGCTGCACCAGGTGTCGCTGACCGACACGCCGCGCGGGCCGCTCAAGTTCGACCATTTCGGCAACGTGGTCGGCGACGTCTTCATCCGCAAGTGCGAGCGCAAGGACGGCAAGCTGGTCAACACGGTCATCAAGACCTATCCGAACGTCAGCCAGTTCTGGACCTACGACGAGAAGGCCTTCCTGGCGAATCCGGTCTATGCGCGCGACTATCCGCCGGCGAAGAATCTGGAGTAGTCGAGCATCCGCGCCCTGCAGCTCGGCGGCGTGAGCGGAGCCCGCGATGCGACTTGCGAATCAGCGCCGGGAACGCGGCGGGCGCGTAGACTCGAGGCGGCTCGTCGATGAGCTTGACTGACTCTGGCGGTGAACAGCATCGCGTTCGGCGGCCTGCTGTTCCTGCTGTCGGCCGGCTTTTCGCTGATCTTCGGGCTGATGCGCATCCCCAACCTGATGCACGGCTCGTTCTTCATGCTGGGGCGCCTATTTCGGCGTCACGCTTCCTCGACCAAGGGCACGAATTTCTGGCTCGCCGCGCTCGCTGAGCGCCGTCGCCATGGCGGTCATCGGCGGCGCTCATCGAGCGCTTCCTGCTGCGCCGGCTCGCCGGCCAGGAGCTGCCGCAGGTGCTGCTCACGCTCGGCCTCTCCTTCATCGTCGCCGACCTCTGCCTGATGATCTGGACCGGCGATCCCTGGCAGCCGTCGACGCCGCCGCAGTCTGCGCGGCGCGCTGCAGGTCGCCGGCCTGTTCTTCCCGATCTATCCGCCTGGTGATCGTCGTGGTCGCGGTGGTGATCGCGATCGCGCTGTGGCTGATGGTCGACTGGACGCGGCTCGGCGCCATGATCCGCGCCGGCGTCGACGACGCGCCGATCGCCCGCGTCGTCGGCATCAAGGTGTCGCAGCTGTTCACGCTGGATCTTCGCGCTCGGCGCCGCGCTCGCGGCGTTCGCCGGCGTGATGGGCGCGCCGTATCCTGTCGGTCTATCCCGGCCTCGACGCCGAGATGCTGCCGCTCGCGCTGATCGTCGTCATCCTCGGCGGCACCGGCAGCCTGCTCGGCGCGCTGGTCGGCAGCTTCGTGATCGGCTTCCTCTACAATTTCGGCCAGGCGATGTTCCCCGACCTCGCCTACGTGATCCTGTTCCTGCCGATGGTGCTGGTGCTGGTGCTGCGGCCGCAGGGCCTGTTCGGCAAGGTCGTTCCATGAGCGCGGCATCGATCCGCGCGCACGTGGCGATCGCCGTCGCGCCTCGTGCTGCTCGTCACGCTGCCGTTGTGGGTCGGCAATCCCTACTACATCAACATCGCGAGCCAGATCCTGCTGTTCGCGGTGTTCGCGCTCGCCCTCAACGTGCTGGTCGGCTACGGCGGCCTGGTCTCGCTCGGCCACGCCGGCCTGTTCGCCATCGCCGGCTACACGGCGGCCTTGATGCTGCAGGCCGGCTACGGCCATCTGGTCGCCGACTCGGCCGCCATCGCGGTCGTGCTCGCCGCCGCGGCGGTGTTCGCGCGTGCTGGCGTTGCGCTCGACCGGCATCGGCTTCCTGATGATCACGCTGGCGCTCGGCCAGATCGTGTGGGGCATCGCCTATCGCTGGGCGGGCCTCACCAACGGCGACAACGGCGTCAACGTGACGAGCCGGCCGGTGCCGTTCGGCATCAGCCTGTCGAGCGCCGACGCCGTTCTATTTCGCGACGCTGATCGTCTTCCTCGCCGCGCTGGCGACGATGGTCGCTGTTCGTGCGCTCGCCGTTCGGCGCCAGCCTGCGCGGCACGCGCGACCAGCCGCGCCGCATGAACGCGCTCGGCTACAACGTCTGGCTGATCCGCTTCCTCGCGTTCCTGTTCTCCGGCTTCTGGTCCGGCGTCGCCGGGCTGCTGTTCATCTACTACAACCAGTTCATCAGCCCGCAGGTGGCGGCGCTGCAGACCTCGGCCGAGGTGCTGCTGATGGTGATCTCCGGCGGCACCGCGACCCTGCTCGGGCCGATCGCCGGCGCCGCCATCGTCGTCATCATGAAGAACGTGGTGAGCGCCTATGTCGTGCGCTGGAACCTGGTGCTCGGCGTCATCTTCGTCGCTCATCATCAGCTTCATGCCGGAAGGACTGGTGCCGGGATCGGTGCGCCTGTGCAAGCTGGGCTGGCAGCGTTCCGCAAGCGGCCGGCGGTGCCGGCGAAGCCGAGGAGCGCCGTCCATGACGTGCGCCGGGCGTTGCGTCGACTGCCGCGCGCCGTGACCGCGCTCGGCGTCCAGCGCCTGTCCAAGTCGTTCGGCGGCCTGCGGGTCACCTGCGACGTCACGCTCGACGTCGCGCCCGGCGAGCGGCGGCTGATCATCGGTCCGAACGGCGCCGGCAAGACCACGCTGTTCAACCTGATCACCGGCGAGATCACCCCGGACTCAGGGCGTCATCCTCGACGGGCAGGACATCACGCGGGTGCCGAGCCGGCGGCGCGCCCATCTCGGCCTGGCGCGCACCTATCAGATCATCACGCTGTTCGCGCGCGACACCATTCTGCGCAACGTCACGCTCGCGCTGCTCGGCCTGTCGCCGCTGCGCTGGAACCCGTTCGTCGACCTCGACCGCCAGCACCATCTGATCGACGCGGCGCGCACCGCGCTCGCGCGCGTCGGGCTCGAGCACATCGCCGAGCGGCCGCTGTCGCAGACCTCCTACGGCGAGCGCCGCCGGGTCGAGATCGCGATGGCGCTGGCGCAGAATCCCGAAGGTGCTGCTGCTCGACGAGCCGTTCGCCGGGCTCTCGATCGACGAGCGGCGCGACGTGCGGAAGCTGCTGGCCGCATCCCGCGCGACGTGACCATCGTGATGATCGAGCACGACATGGACGTGGCGCTGGAATTCGCCGAGCGCATCACGCTCCTGCACTTCGGCGAGGTGATCGTCGAAGGAACGCGCGCCGAGGTGGTCGCCGATCCGCGCACGCGGGAGGTCTATCTTGGCCACTAGTGCGCTCAGCCTCGATCGACGTCGACGCCTTCTACGGGGACAGCCACGTCCTCGAGAAGGTGTCGTTCTCGCCCGGCGAAGGTCGCCTGCTCGGCCTGCTCGGCCGCAACGGCGCCGGCAAGACGACCTGCATGAACGTGATCGTCGGCCTGCTGCCGGCGCGCCGCGGATCGGTCGAGGTGTTCGGGCACGCGGTGACCAAGCTGCCGCCGGAGCAGATCGCCGCGCGCGGGGTCGCGCTGGTGCCGCAGGGCCGGCGCATCTTCAAGAGCCTCACGGTGCGCGAGAACCTGATCGTGGCGGCGCGCAAGCCGATCCAGGGCGGCCGCCGCGGCCTGGACGCTCGACACCGTGTTCGGCATGTTCCCGCGGCTCGCCGAGCGCCGCAGCCAGATCGCGGCGCATCTTTCCGGCGGCGAGCAGCAGATGCTGGCGATCGGCCGCGCCCTGATGGCCAATCCGCGCGTGCTGCTGATGGACGAGCCGTCGGAGGGCCTGGCGCCGCAGATCGTCGCCGAGGTGATGGCGACCATCCGCAGGCTCAAGGAGAGCGGCCTGTCGATCGTGCTGGTCGAGCAGAACCCCAAGCTGGTGTTCGACATCGCCGACGACATCGTCATCCTCAACAGCGGGCGGGTCGCGGTGGTCGACACGGCGGCCAAGCTCAAGAGCGGCGGCGTCGACCTGCGCCAGCATCTCGGCGTGTTCTGACGCCGCGATTTCCACAGGCTATTCCTACGACGTCATTGCCCGCGGAAGCGGGCAATCCAGTACTCCCGGGAGCCGATCGTGAGCACTGAAGAAATGAAATCCGGCTTGAAAATTCAGGTCGTTGCGCATTCGAATCCAATTTGGGACGACCTCTTTTCTTCCATTTCCGGAGATTGAGTTTACTGGATTGCCTGCTTTCGCGGGCAATGACGCAGTATTGATATTGCGGTGCAACATGACCGCTTGCACAATGGCGGCGGTTTGAATTACAGTGCACGGGATGGCGGCTGGAGGGTCCGGCCGAACATCGGCAAGAAGTGGAAGAGGAACGCCCCCATGGCTTGGACGACCCCGACTCTCGTCGAGATCTGCATCGGCCTGGAAATCAACGGCTATCTGCCGGCTGAATTCTGATCCCCTGACCTTCTGACAGTCCGGCGCCCTTCATGGGGCGGCTGACCGCCATCGTCCTCGGTGCCGCCGGCGGGCGGTGGTTTTCCGCAATGGAATTGCCGTTGCGGCGTGTGCCGTCTTGCCTGGGACGGCGATCCGCGCGTCGCGCGCGCACGCAGGCGAGCCTCGCGGTCACGACCGACGAGCGCAACTTCATCCTTCTCAACGCTTCCCCCGATCTGCGCGAGCAGATCGCCGCGACACCGGCGCTGCAGCCGCGCGACGGCGTGCGCGGCAGCCCGATCGCCGCGGTGGTGCTGACCGGCGGCGAGATCGACCAGACCGCCGGCCTGCTGACGCTGCGCGAGCGCCAGCCCGTTCGCGCTCCATGCCAGCGCCGAGACCCTTGGTGCCGTCGCGGCCAATCCGATGTTCAACGTGCTCGCGCGCCGACGTGGTGGCGCGCCATGCCTGCGCGATCGGCGCGCCGTTCCGGCTGCCGAGCGGTTTGGAGGCCGAGCTGTTCACGGTGCCCGGCAAGGTCGCCGCTCTATCTCGAAGGCGACAATCCCGACCTTGGCGGCGGAGACCGAGGCCAATGTCGGGATCGAGCTGCGTCGCCGGCGACCGCCGGCTCGTCTTCGTGCCGGGCTGCGCCACGCTCACGCCGGCGCTGCGGGCGCGGCTCGCGCGATGCCGACGTGGTGCTGTTCGACGGCACGCTGTTCTCGGACGACGAGATGATCGCGTCCGGCACCGGCGCCAAGACCGGCCGCCGCATGGGCCACATGCCGATCGACGGGGAGGGCGGCTCGCTCGCGGCGCTCGCCGGCCTCGCCGCGGCCGGCGCATCTATGATCCATATCAACAATACCAATCCGATCCTGATCGACGGCTCGCCGCAGCGCCGCAAGGTCGAGGCGGCGGGCTGGGAGATCGCCGAGGACGGATTGAGGATCGAGCTATGAAGCTGCTGTCGCCCGAAGAGCTCGAAGCGAAGCTGCGCGACATCGGGGCGCGGCGCTATCATCGCCTGCATCCGTTCCATCACCTGCTGCATGGCGGCAAATGCACCAAGGGCCAGGTCCAGGCCTGGGCGCTCAACCGCTACTACTACCAGGCCATGATCCCGGTGAAGGACGCGAGCCTGATCGCGCGCTGCCGGCGATTCCGACATCCGGCGCGAATGGCGCAGCCGCCTGGTCGATCACGACGGCACCGCGGCCGGCGACGGCGGCATCGCGCGCTGGCTCAAGCTCACCGACGGGCTCGGGCTCGACCGCGACTACGTGACGTCGCTCGCGCGGCCTGCTGCCGGCGACACGCTTCGCGGTCGAAGCCTATGTGCATTTCGTCGCCGAGAAGACGCTGCTCGAGGCGATCGCCTCCTCGCTCACCGAGCTGTTCTCGCCCGTCATCATCGGCGAGCGCATCGAGGGCATGCTCAAGAACTACGATTTCGTCACCGCCGAGACGCTGGCCTATTTCTCCGCCCGCCCGCCGCAGGCGCGCCGGGATTCCGACTTCGCGCTCGCCTATGTCAAGCAGCACGCGAAGACGCCGGAGCAGCAGGCGCTCGTGCTCAAGGCGCTCGAATTCAAATGCGACGTGCTGTGGGCGATGCTCGACGCGCTCTACCACGCCTATGTGTCGCCCGAAGCACATCCGCCCGGCGCCTTCGTGCCGGCGGAGTGACTTCTCTTTTCCCTCCCCGTCTTCGGGGAGGGAGAGCAGCACCGACTTGAAGTCGACGCCGGAGCCCGCGAAGCTCCGGCAAACGGGAGACGCCCAGTGAATACCCCCGCTGCGGCGCCATCGATCCGCCGGACGCCCGCCCGCGCCTGCCGCGCGGCGTGCGGCTCGTCCACAACGAGGCGCAGGGCGGCTGGGTGCTGCTGGCGCCCGAGCGCGTGTTCAAGGCCGATCCGATCGCCGCCGAAATGGTCAAGCGCTGCACCGGCGAGGCGACCTTCGACGCCATCGTCGACGATCTCGCCAAGACCTTCGGGGCGCCGCGCGAGCGCGTGCTGGCCGATGTCGCCGCGCTGCTGCGGGGCTCGCCGACAAGAAGCTGCTGGAACTGTGATGCCATGACGTACCGACGGTCGCCCGCGCATGGTCACGCCGGCGCCAGCTGGCCATGAAGCCGCTCCACAATCCGCTCGGCCTGCTCGCCGAGCTCACCCATCGCTGCCCGCTCGGCTGTCCCTATTGCTCCAATCCGCTCGAGATGGACCAGCGCGAGGACGAGCTCGACACCGCCACCTGGGCGCGGGTGTTTCGCGAGGCCGCCGGCCTCGGCGTGCTGCAGGTGCATCTGTCCGGCGGCGAGCCGGCGTCGCGGCGCGATCTCGTCGACATCATGGCGGCGGCGCGCGGCGCCGGCCTCTACACCAATCTCATCACCTCGGGCGTCGGCGTCACCGACAAGCGGCTCAACGAGCTCGCCGACGCCGGCCTCGACCACGTCCAGATCTCGATCCAGGACAGCGAGCCGAAGATCCGCCGACCGCATCGCCGGCTACGAGGGCGCCTACGCGCGCAAGCGCGCGCTCGCGGCCGACGTGGTCGCGCTCAAGCTGCCGCTCACCGTCAACGTCGTCATCCACCGCGCCAACATCGAGCGCGTCGACGAACTGGTCGACCATGGCGCTCGACATGGGCGCGTCGCGGGTCGAGATCGCCCATGTGCAGTATTACGGCTGGGCGCTGAAGAACCGCGCCGCCCTGATGCCGACGCGCGAGCAGGTCGAGCGCGCCGTCGGACGCATCGAGCCGCTGCGCAAGCGCGCCATCACGGCCGCATCGTCATCGACGCCGTGGTGCCGGACTATTACGCCCGCTTTCCCAAGCCCTGCGTCGGCGGCTGGGGCCGCCGCTCGCTCAACGTGACGCCGGCCGGCCGGGTGCTGCCGTGCCACGCCGCCGAGTCGCATTCCGGGCCTCGAATTCTGGTCGGTGAAGGACCATTCGCTGCGCGAGATCTGGGAGCAGCATCGCCCGCCTTCAACGCCTTCCGCGGCACCGACTTCCTGCCCGAGCCGTGCCAGAGCTGCGAGCGCCGCGACGTCGATTTCGGC
Organism: uncultured Pseudomonadota bacterium; assembly: GCA_963791155.1. GTDB lineage: Bacteria > Pseudomonadota > Alphaproteobacteria > Rhizobiales > Xanthobacteraceae > JAVDCA01. The sequence continues at coordinate 207,901 of CAWBRI010000018.1, read as the reverse complement.
GGCTGCCGCTGCCAGGCCTTCGCGCTCACCGGCGACGCCCGCGCGACCGATCCGGTGTGCCATCTCTCGCCGCACCACGGGCGGGTGGTCGAGCTCGCGGCCGAGCACGAGGACGGGCCCTATGCGTATCGCAGAATGTGACGCGCCGGGCGCGACCCGATTGCGGTGGGCCTCGCAGATGTCGGACACTTCGATCGGACGACGCTACAATAAACGGGCAGGGCCGATAGGCCCAAAGTCCCGAACCGGGGAGGATCGCATGACTGCACGTTCGTGGTGCCGGCCTTGGCTTGCCGGCGTCGTCGTTGCGCTGATCGTTTTGCCGGCCGCCGCGCAGCAGACCCCGATGCCGCCGCCGCCGACCCCGAACATGCCGACCTCGGACGCCGCGACGCCGGCTCGCACGGCATCGCGCAACCGCCGTTCGCGGCCGCGGCCGACAAGCTCCCGGTTGCCCAGCTCAAGGCGCCGAAAGGATTCAAGATCGAGGTCTATGCCAGCGGCATTCCCAATGCGCGCTCGCTGCGCATCGGCGACAAGGGCACCCTGTTCGTCGGCAACCGGGTGCTCGACAAGGTCTATGCGGTGGTCGACAAGGGCGGCAAGCGCGACGTCAAGGTCATCGCCTCCGGGATGGACCGGCCGAACGGGCTCGCGTTCCATGACGGCACGCTCTACATCGCGGAAGGCACCCGGATTTCCAAGCTCGACAAGATCGAGGACAACCTCGACAACCCGCCCAAGCCGACCGTCATCTACAGCGACTTTTTGAACCATCAGTCGCACGGCTGGAAATTCATGGCGTTGGGGCCGGACAACAAGCTCTACGTCAATGTCGGCTCGCCCTGCAACATCTGCGTCCCGCCCGAGACCAACGGGCAGATCCGGCGCATCAATCTCGACGGCAGCGGCGCCGAGGTGGTGGCACGCGGCGTGCGCAATTCGGTCGGCTTCGACTTTCATCCGGTGACCAAGGAACTCTACTTCACCGACAACGGCCGCGACTGGCTGTCGGAAGACCTGCCGAACGACGAGCTCAATCGCGTCACCAAGGTTGGCCAGCACTTCGGCTATCCGTACTGCCATCAGGGCAACGTCCCCGATTCCGTGTATGGCTGGGGCCGTTCGTGCGACGAGTTCACGGCGCCGGTCGCGCTGCTCGGGCCGCACAGCGCCGCGCTCGGCATGCGCTTCTACACCGGCGGCATGTTCCCGACCGAATACAGGAACGCGATCTTCATCGCGCGCCACGGCTCGTGGAACAAGACCAACAAGGTCGGCGGCGACATCGTGGTGGCGAAGCTCAACCGGGACGGCACGGTCAAATCCTGGGAACCGTTCATCACCGGCTTCCTTCAGGGCAACGACTATATCGGGCGGCCGGTCGATCTCCTGGTGATGAAGGACGGCTCGCTGCTGATCGCCGACGACTTTGCGGGGGCGGTCTATCGGGTGAGCTATGGCGGCAGGGTCGCGTCCCAGTGAGGCGGCTTGCCGCACCCGGGGCAGGCGGCCGTCGCCGGCTCGTCACGCATCGGATGGCCCGCGATTGGCAATTGCCGACCGCGGGGTAAATGTCGGACACTGCGCTCAAGGGAGTCCCGCCGGCATCGCCGGAAACCGGGCTTTCCAATCAGGGAGGATGTTCATGATGGTGCTGCAATCGGTATCGGCGCGAGCTCTGCTGTGCACGGCTTCGCTCGCCGCCGCCTTCGCGGTCGCGCTGCCCGCGATGGCGCAGCAACCGGCGGCTCCCGCGGCCGCCCCGGCGGCGCCGGCCGCAGTGCCGAAGCCCGGCCAGCCCGGCGCCCCCAACCAGCCGCTCTACGGCCGTCCCGATAACGAAGCCGCGATGAAGCTCGCCCCGGTTCCGCCGCCGCCGATCGCGGCTGCGGTCGACAAGCTTCCGGTCGACCGGCTCAAGCTCCCCAAGGGCTTCAAGATCGAGGTCTATGCGAGCGGAATTCCCGACGCGCGTTCGATGCGCCTGGGCGACAAGGGCACCTTGTTCGTGGGCAACCGCCTGCAGGACAAGGTGTATGCGGTGGTCGACAAGGACGGCAAGCGCACCGTCAAGGTGATCGCGTCCGGCCTCTACCGTCCGAACGGCCTCGCCTTCCACAACGGCACGCTCTACATCGCCGAACTGTCCAAGATGTCGAAGATCGAGAAGCATCGAGGACAACCTCGACAATCCGCCCAAGCCGACGGTCATCTACGACAACCTGCCGAAGGACGAGGCGCATGGCTGGAAGTTCATGGCGCATCGGGCCGGACAACAAGCTCTACGTTCGAGGTCGGCCAGCCCTGCAACAACTGCATCCCGGACGATGCGCACGGACAGATCCGCCGCATCAACCTCGACGGCACCGGCGTCGAAGTGATCGCGCGCGGCGTTCGCAACACGGTCGGCTTCGACTTGGCACCCGGTCAGCAAGGAGCTCTACTTCACCGACAACGGCCGCGACTGGCTGTCGGAGGACCTGCCCAACGACGAGCTCAACCGCGTCACCAAGGTCGGCCAGCATTTCGGCTCGCCCTATTGCTATCAGGGCAACATCCCGGATGTGGAGTTCGGCTGGGGCCGCTCCTGCAGCGAGTTCGTGCCGCCGGTCGCGCTGATGGGTCCGCACGCCGCCGTCGCTCGGCATGCGCTTCTACAACGGCACCATGTTCCCGGCCGAATACCGCGGCGCGATCTTCGTGGCGCGCCACGGCTCGTGGAACCGCTCGAACAAGTTCGGCGGCGACATCGCGCTCGTGAAGCTCAACAAGGACGGCACCGTGAAGTCGGTCGAGCCCTTCATCACCGGCTTCCTGGTCGACAACAAATATATCGGCCGGCCGGTTGACGTTCAGCCGATGAAGGACGGCTCGCTCCTGATCTCGGACGATTATGACGGCGCTGTCTATCGCGTAAGCTACGGCAACGCCAAGACCGCGAACCGCTGACGCGGACGCCACGACTGCGGCCGAGGGCACAAGCCCTCGGCCGCTTTGCTTCAAGCGGGGCGTCGATTTTACCGGAGGACCCGATGCGCGCAATTCTGGCTGCCGCCGTGATCGTCGCCGCGCTTCCCGCGGCTGCGGCGACCCTGCAGGAACGGCTGGCGCCCTGCCTCTCGTGCCATGGCGAGAAGGGGCAGTCCGCCAACCAGGATGTCCCCTCGCTCGGCGCCCAGCAGAAGGACTACGCGCTGGTCCAGCTCTACATGTTTCGCGAAAAGCTGCGAAAGGTCGAGCTGATGAACGAGATGGTCAAGGGACTGACCGACGCCGACCTGCAGGCATTTTCCGAATTCATCGCCAAGCTGCCGGCGCCGGTTCCGCCGGCCGACGCGGGTGACGCGGCGCGGATCGAGCGGGCGAAGGACATCGTCGCCAAGAACCGCTGCAATTTCTGCCATACGTCGACGTTCGCCGGCCAGGACCAGATCCCGCGCATCGCCGGGCAGCGCGAAGATTACCTTGTGAAGACATTGCGCGAGTACAAGTCGGGCGAACGCCGCAGCTATGATCCCGCCATGGCGTCGGTGGTTGAGCCGCTGAAGGACGAGGAGTTCGTTGATCTCGCGTATTACCTGGCGCGGGCGAAGTGAGCGGCGCGGTCTGGGCCGATATTCGAATGACTCCCACTGCGTCATCGCCGCGTAAGCCAGTCCCCACCGTGTCATTGCCCGCGCAAGCGGGCAATCCAGTAGTCCCTGCGCTCCTGGTGATTAAGAAGTCGCCCGTGAAGAATTTCCAAGCCATTGAGCTGGCTGACTGATTGGACGTTATGAAATAATCGGATTTGCCGGTTTCCGGGGTGTAGGCTCTGGTTTTCTTGCAAATTCGATTTAGCAATTCCCTCGAATCTGAAGCTGTGATTCTGTGCCTTCGACATGGATCGCGGGAGGATTCGCGATGCGGCCGAAGGAACGACGGGAGACGGGCGCGCAGGATCTGTTTCGCTCGCGGCTCGATCAGATCATCGATCTGCAGCATGCGCTGGTGAAGCTGGCGCGGGCGATCGACTGGCACTTCCTGGAAGAGAAGTTTGGCGCGGTCTACACGGACACGCCGGGGCAACCACCGCTGCCGACCCGTCTGATGGCGGGGCTTGCCATCCTCAAGCACATGCAGGACCTTTCCGACGAGGCGTTGTGCGAGAGCTGGGTCGAGAACCCGTATTACCAGTACTTCTGCGGCGAGGAGTTCTTCCAGCACCGGCTGGTGTTCGATCGCTCCTCGCTGACACGCTGGCGCCAGCGCATGGGGGAGGAGAAGCTCCAGGCCCTGCTGCAGGAGAGCCTGGCGGTCGCCACCCGCACCGAGGCGATGAAGCCGGCCGATTTGGCCCGTGTCATTGTCGACACCACGGTTCAGCCCAAGGCGGTGATGTTCCCGACCGACGCCAAGCTTGTGCACCGGGCGCGCGAGCGGTTGGTGCGGCTGGCCCAGGACGAGGAAGTGGAGCTGCGCCAATCTTACCGGCGGGTCGGCAAGTTCGCGCTGATCAAGCATCAGCGCTATGCCCACGCCAAGCAGTTCAAACGCGCCAATCGCAGCCTGCGGAAGCTCAAGACCTATTTGGGCCGTGTCATCCGCGACATTCGGCGCAAGACCGCCGGCAACGAGGATTTAAGGGAGGCGTTCGTGCGCCCGCTGTACCTGGCCGAGCGCGTACTGGCGCAGGACCGCCATCAGCGCGGCCGCAAGATTTACAGCCTGCACGCTCCAGAGGTGGAATGCATCGGCAAGGGAAAGGCGCACAAGCCCTATGAGTTCGGCGTCAAGGTGAGCGTGGCCACGCCCCTGCGGCATTCCCGCGGCGGTCAGTTCGTCGCCCACGTCGCGGCGCTGCCCGGAAACCCCTACGATGGCCATACGCTCGCCACCGTCATTCCGGCCATGCAGACGGTCGTCGGCAGCACGCTCGATCGCATCATCGCGGATGCCGGATACCGCGGCCACAACGCACCGCCCGACTACCGATTCAAGGTTTACACCGCCGGCCAGAAGCGCCACGTCACCCCGCAGATCAAACGCGACATGCGGCGACGCGCAGCCGTCGAGCCGGTCATCGGCCATCTCAAGGAAGATCACCGCATGGGCCGAAACCACCTCGCCCATTCAAGCGGCGATGCCATCAACGCCGTGCTCGCCGCCGTCGGATACAACTTCCGCCTCCTGCTCAGGTGGATGAGGCTTTTGCTGCTCCGAATCCTGATCGTAATCGTCGACCCGTCTCAGTTCAGATTCGGCTGAAAAGGCAGTTCTTCACGGACGACTAAGAACGCCCATGTTTACTGGATCGTCCGCTTTCGCGGACGATGACGGAGAAGCGCCGATCCGAGTGCGGCGATGACGGCGTAGGACTAGTCTAGCTCACCTGGCCGGTCGTCAGGTAGTAGACGATCCCGAGCGCAGAGCAGGCCGCGAGGACCTTGATCATTCCGATCTTGAATCGAAACACCGCGACCAGCGCGCCCAGCGTGAGCACGAGCGACGGCACGTTGATCGAGCTCAAGGTCGGAATGTCGACCCGCATGCCGAGCCATTGGGCCGGACGCAAATCGGCGAACAGCACGTGCAGCGCGAACCAGATCGCCAGATTGAGGACGACGCCGACCACCGCGGCGGTGATCGTGGCCAGGGCCGCGCTCAAGGCCTTGTTTCCGCGCAGCACCTCGATGTACGGGGCGCCGAGAAAAATCCACAGGAAGCACGGCGTGAACGTGACCCAGGTGGCAAGCATCCCGCCGAGCGTGCCGGCGACCATCGGGTGAAGCCCGCCGGCGTCGCGAAACGCGCCCATGAAGCCGACGAACTGCAGCACCATGATGAGCGGGCCCGGGGTCGTCTCGGCCATGCCGAGCCCGTCGAGCATCTCTCCGGGCCTGAGCCAGCCATAGTCCGCGACGGCTTCCTGCGCCACATAGGCGAGGACCGCGTAGGCGCCCCCGAAGGTGACGACCGCCATCTTCGAGAAGAACACCGCGATCTGGCTGAACACGTTGCCGGTGCCCAGCCACGCAAGCAGGATCAGGACCGGCGCGAGCCACAGCACCAGGAACACGGCCGCGATCTTGAGCGACCAGGCGGTCGTCGGACGCGCATGCGCCGGCATGTCGTTGCCCAGCGCGCTGTCGGCATCGGAATATTCGCGGTCGCTTGCCTTGCCGTGGCCGCCGTCCGCGCCGAACGCGGGGTGCCGGTAATGGCCGCCCAGAAAGCCGATGACGCCGGCCGTCAGGATGATGATGGGAAACGGCACGCCATAGAAAAAGATCGCCACGAAGGCGGCTGCCGCCAGCGCCACCATGATGTTGTTCTTCAGCGCGCGCCGGCCGATCCTGACCACCGCCTCGAGCACGATCGCCAAGACGGCCGCCTTCAGCCCGAAGAACAGGGCCTGCACCACGCCCACATTGCCGTAGGCGGCGTAGATCCAGCTCAACACCATGATGGAGATGAATCCCGGCAGGACGAACAGCGTGCCGGCGACCAGGCCGCCCTTCGTCTTGTGCAGCAGCCAGCCGATATAGATGGCGAGTTGCTGCGCCTCGGGGCCGGGCAGCAGCATGCAGTAGTTGAGCGCGTGCAGGAACCGGCCTTCGCCGATCCACCTTCTCTGCTCGACCAGAATGCGATGCATCACGGCGATCTGGCCGGCCGGTCCGCCAAAGCTGAGCGCCGCGACCTGGGCCCAGACGCGGACGGCCTCGCCAAACGGGATACCGTGCGCGGGTGCGTCGCGGTGTCGTGAAGCGTCTGTCATGTCAAATTCTTCCCCCGCCTTTGGTGCCACGCCGCCTCATTGGCGCTTGGCCGGTCGCTGAAGCACGCCTTCGAGCATCGGAATATCCAATCCCTCGCGCCTGAGCTCGACCTTGGTGCCCGACATCCACACTTGATAGCAGCCCCCGGAGTCCGCACCGCGGTCGAAACAGAGATCGTTCTTGTCGACCCACCACTTGGCGTCGGTCTTGCGGCTCATCGAGAATGACCTGAGCGCCCCGTTCAGCCCGAAGACATCGGCCCAATGCACATTGTCGGTCATCTCCATGCCGACGAACTTAGCGCGAATTTGCGACCCCGTGAGCTTTTGAAATTTATCCGCCGCCATCGCATCGAATGCCGTCAGCCCGGTCGCGCCAAGAATCATGATCAGCACTGACGATAGCATCCTGCCCATAATTTTCTTCGCGGTCTCGTATCAAGCGCCTGGAAAGCAGGGAATGTCCGTGGAAAATCCGGTTTCCGAACCTCGAACGCCGCAAGGCCGGGCCGCTGGCGGTGGCCCGGCCTCGTCGGCGCGCGAGGGTCAGCTCTTGGGGACGGCGGCCTTGTCGAGCGCCGCCCGCAGGCCTTTGGCAAGCTTGACCGCATCGTCATTCGCCCAGAAATGCATGAAGAACATGCGGGGCTGCTCGTCGAGCATGTGGCTGTGGAGGGCCGTCACCTCGATGCCGTTCTGCCGCAAGGTGCGGAGCACCGGATTGACCTCGTCGCCGGCGAGCACGAAATCGCCGGTGATCGCCGCCTTGGCGTTGCCGGTCGGCTGGAAATTGATCGCGATGGCCATGCCCAGCGGCCCCGCGGGAGCGAGCGCCATGCCGTTCTCCGTAATCGGATCGCGCCGCGGCACGGCGAACTGATAGACGCCGCCGACCGCATTGCCCTTGACGCCGATGATCTGGTCGAGCTGGGCGGTGTCGAGATCGACCGGCGGCGGCGGCGCGGGCGCGGCCCCGGGCGGCGGGAACGGCGTCTTGCTCACCTCCAGGGCGGCGCGGATCGCCTGCGCCAGTTTTACAGGATCGCCCTGGCCGGCCACGTGCATGTAGAAGGTCGCGGGCTCCGCGCGCAGCAGATGATTGTGGACCGCGGTGATGTTGAGACCGCCTTCGATCAGCTTGGCCATGACCGGGTTGATCTCGGTCTGCAGCAGCACCAGGTCGCCCATCGCCATCGCGCCGCTATGCGCGGGCTTGATCGCGATCCAGCCGCCGAGCGCGAATGCCGGCTTGATGGCGACGCCCTCGAGCGTCACTTGCAGGTCGGTGCGCGGAAAGCCGTAGCGGTGGACGTCGCCGGAGACGGCGGCGGTTCGGCCGAACGCATCGTCGACCTTCTTCCAGTCGATTTCCTGGGCGTGCGCAACGCCGGCGCCCGCCATCAGCATGGCGGTCATCACGGAAAGCATCGGTCTCATCGTCACCTCCTCCTTGTTTGGGCCGAGCGCCCGGTATTGCCGCCCCAAAATTCCCGTGGCTTGGTGGCGTTGTTCTCCGCTCGATATTATCGCGCCGCCTGCTGGACCGGCTTGGTCGACGGCCAATTGTGCGTTTCGGCCTGCAGGGTGCGGCACCAGGTGTAGAGCGCGTCATAGATGACCATGCCGTGCTTCAGCATCTCGTGATCGTCCGGGAAGTTCGCCGACAGGCCCAGCGAGATCGCGAACAGGCCTCCGCATTGCGCCGCCAAGTCATGACGCGACGTGTCGGCTCCGCGGACGATCGTGGCCAGATGGTCGAGTGCTGCGTCCTTGACGGCATAGATGCGCAGGATGGTGTCGAAGGAGCAGCGCTCGCCTTCGTGCGTGAACTCGACGCCGTCGATGTCGTAGGGGATCCCGCCCGTCTCCTTGGCGACGGCGAGAACCTGCTTGGTCGGAACGTAAATGAATTCCGCCCTGGGATCGATGAATCGCCGGATCAGCCAGGGGCAGGCGATGCGGTCGATCTTGGGATGCTCGCGCGTGACCCACTTGCCGGGGCTGCTGCCGATGTTTTTGCGCGTGGGCAATCCGTGCTCGATCCAGCCCGCAATGCCGCCGTCTAGATACGTCGCATCGACCCCCGCGGCGCGCAGGGCGGCGGCCACGCCCTGGCTGACCTGGTGCCCGTGAACGCAATACACGGTGACGGCGCGCCCGGCCGGCAGGGTTTTCCGCCACTGCTCGACGTCGTCCGGAACGCAATGGAACGCCGACGCAACCAGCCGGTCGGCGCCCGCGAAATCGGCCGGACGGCGCACGTCGATGACGAGCGGCGCCGACGCGGTGCCGAGCCGTGCATGGAGATCGCGTGGTGAGATTGAAGGCTGGTTTCCGTTCATGCGCAATCACCTCGAGGAATCGAGCGTTGCGCAGAGCTTGGACGGAAAAGCCGTCTGAAGGGGAGCCTGCGTTTCCCCATCGCAAGGCTACCGCAACGGTTTGCGGAAGCCAATTACTGTTTTTGCAGCTTGGTTATGGTCGGTTTGCCGTCGACGCGCTCGACCGTGACCTCGACCTTGTCTCCGGCCTTTACGGCGTTGAACAGCAAGCCATCTCTCACTTTGTAATCCGCGATCGCCGGTGGCGCGCCCGCGCCCACGGTGCCGGTCTGGTCTTGTTTCAACGTTATCGTGCCGGCCGGCTCGTCGACTTTCGTGATCTCGCCACGGAAGGTAGCCTGCTGGGCATAGGCGCCGGCGGAAATTCCGAATGCGACGGCTGCCGCAATCATGACCTTGGCGGACCTCATGACGATCTCCCTGGGCTGATGTTATGGGCGTCAACTCGCACCGGCCCATAAGGTTCCCGCCGGTCGAAACCCGGCGCTGTTGGGGGTCTGCGCTATTCCGTCTGCATGCCCTTGGCGTTTATCACCGCAATGGCGGCGGGGCTTTTGAGGAACCCGAGGAACGCCGCGACGGCCTCCGACGGTTCGGCGCCGGCCGGGGTGCCGGCCATGAAGGTCGTGGTGTTCTGGAATTCATCCGGTAGCGGCCCCACCAGGTCGGCGCCGGCCTTTTGCGCGATTTCGCTGATTTGCGTCAGGCCGAGCGCCCCGTCCCCCAACGCGAGGGTGACTTCCGTGACGTCGCCGCCCGCGCCGAGCTTGATCTTCGGTCTCAGCTGTTCGCTGATGCCGAGCTTCTGGATCACGCCCGCGATATGGATGCCGGCGGCGCCGCCGCGAACCGGATCCGCATAGACGATGAACTTCGCGGCAAGCAGCGCGCGCCGCAGATCGTCGGCCGAGGCGACGCGGGGTTTCGGGCTGCCTGCCGGCACCACCATGCCGGCGCCGACCTGGCAGATCGCGACCTGGCTTGCGGCGTCGATCTTTCCTTCTTTCACCAGCGCCGGCATCGACAGGGTCGACCCGATGACGAGATCCGCTTCCTCGCCGCCCAGAACCCACTGGTTGATCGCGCCGATCGTGCCGTAGTGGAAGATCAGCCGATGGCCGGTCGTGCGCTCGAATGTGCCGCCGATCTCCCGAAATACCGATTGCATGGCGGCGGCCGACAAAACTCTGATTTCGGCGGCCTGCGCCGGGTGGGCGCCGCCGAGCAGCGCCGCCGCGACCGTCATCGCGGCCGTGACGCGTGTGCCGATCGATACGACAAGCGTTTTCATGTCCATGGTCGTTCTCCTGAAGCGAGGGTGAGGGTGTGTCGAAGGGGGGCCGTGCGGGATCGTGAGCACGCGATTGCGCCACCGCCCCGCGGTTGATCGGCTCGATTGTGGTCCGATGCGGCTCTTTCGTGCCGTGCTTCCCGGCGCAGGCGCTGGCCGGCTTCGCTCAGATCGCACAGCGCGTCATCGGGGATGTCGGCGAGTGCGCGCAGGGTTTCGTCATGGCCGCGCCAGCGCCGCCACGGCGCCGATGCGGCGTTCCAAATGTTCAATCCGCGCGGCGTCCGCCACGCCGGCGCAAATGTCCGAGGATGCGGTTCTTCGCAGGCCGCGCGACCCTCCCGCGCAACGGCATCGGCCCGCACGATGCGGCAGGCGGGCCAGCCCTTCAGCGGGACCATCATTGGCGGCACGCGCACGGCGCGACGTAGGCGATCGCGTAGTCGAGCACGCCTTCGTCCTCCCAAAACATCGTCGAGACGTCGACTTGTCCGGGGGTCCAGGCGAATGTCTCGCTGAACGTCAGGTCGGGTCCCGTTTCCTTGAGGCGGGTGAACTCGATGTCGAAGCGGCCGGACTTGGCGTCGCAACGGGACGCATCGACGGCGACCTGCGCCGTCCAGGCCCGCTGCGACAAATGGATTTCGGAGAATCGGACATCCTTGACACTCAAGGCCGGCCTGCACAGCGGTCCGGCGACGACCGGAATCGTACCGAGCACGACCAGAATGCCGGCCAGCAGGATCGAGCGGGACGGCTGCGACGGTGGGAAATCAGAAAGGCTTCGGTCACTCATAAGGCGCTCCTTGCCCGCGTCGGGGCCGGAGCAGCGCTTGGACGGAAGCGTCTTTCTTGAGACCCGGGCGGCTGCGTGGAAGCCCGATGGGGGCGGAGATATTGGACGCCGGCTTCGCCCGCAAGGCATCATTTGTCGGGCATGCCCTAGAAAATTTCATGACTCGGCCGGCGGGCGCCGATCAGCGGGAGTTGCCGCCGAATTCACCCTTGCCAGAACCACTTCGCGGACTCGCGCCGAGCTTCCTCCCGCGACACGCCGATGTCTTTCAGCATATGGTCGTCGAGTTCCGCCAACCTGCCGAGGTCCTGGCGTCGTCGCGCGCGCGCAAACCGGCCCCGAATCGCCGCAAACACATTGGCTGGCGGTCCAGGGACCATGCTGCGCCGATGAGGCCGGGCGTTTCGAGCGCCGTTGTGGGCGGACGGCGCCCATCCGCGAAGGTGCAGGCTCATCATCCTGATACTCCCGTCTTTTCCCCAGCCGATGATTCCCGGCGACCAGGGGCGCCCGACCGATACGCAAGGCCGGCATTGTCCGCAAAGCATCCTTTCTCTATCCTGCCGGAGCTTTTCTCATGAGGTTCGCCGATGCCCCGCCGCCTGCCGGCGCTCAACGCGCTAAAAGCCTTCGAGGCCGCCGCCCGGCACGAGAGCTTCACGCGCGCCGCCGAGGAGCTGTGCGTCACGCAGGGCGCGGTCAGCCATCAGGTCAAGGCGCTGGAGGAGGAACTCGGCGTCAAGCTGTTCAATCGCGAACGTCAGCGGCTGGTGATCACGCAGGCCGGTCGCGAATACCTCGCCGTCATACGCGACGCCCTCGACCGAATTTCGCTCGGCACCGAGCGCCTGGTGCAGCGCCAGAGCTCGGGCGCGCTGACCATCAGCACGTCGCCGGACTTCGCCGCCAAGTGGCTGGTGCATCGCATGGGCCGCTTTGCGGAGGTTCATCCCGACATCGATCTCAGAGTCTCCGCGACCATGCATCACGTCGACTTCGCGCGCGAGGATGTGGATCTCGCGGTTCGGCACGGGGACGGCAACTGGCCGGGACACCACGTCGAGCGCCTGTCGGCCGAGCAGCTCTTTCCGGTATGCAGCCCGAAGCTCATGGCCGGGCGTCACCGCCTCGCCAAGCCGGCCGACGTGCTGCGGTTCCCGCTGCTGCATCTCGACACGCAGAGTGCCTGGTCGAAATGGCTCGAGGCCGCCGGCGTGGTCGACGCCGACATCTCGCACGGTCCGGTCGTCAACCGCGCGAGCATGCTGATCGATGCCGCCATCGATGGCCAGGGGATTGCGCTCGCCCGTACCACGCTCTCGGCCTGGGATATCATCAACGGTCGGCTGGTGCGTCCTTTCTCCGTCGCGCTGCGCCTGTCCAAGACCTATTGGATCGTGTGCCCGAGTGCGACCGCGATGCTTCCGAAGGTTAAGCAGGCGCGCGAGTGGCTGATCGCCGAAGCCGCGGCCGACTTGCGCCGCCTCAAGGCGTTGTCGCAGTAGGCCAGGGCGTCATTGAGATCTACTGCGTCATTGCCCGCGCAAGCGGGCAATCCAGTACTCCCGGGAATTGGTGTTGGGCAGGGAGCGAACTTGGAAAATTCAGCTCACTGAGCATTCAAATCCAACATGGCGCGATCTCTTCGCTTTCATTTCCGGCCCATGAGCGTACTGGATTGCCCGCTTGCGCGGGCAATGACGCTGGCGGACTAGCGGGACTCTTCGGCGAGACCGCCGGACGCGCCGCATCGCGCGGCCGCCTGGCTCGGCGGATTATCAACTCCCCGGCGTCGCCGTGAATCCCTCGAAATAGACGTGGCTGTCGGCCTTGGACCACAGGCCGATACGCCCGGAGACCGGCTCGGGCAGCGTGTGCTCGAGATAGAGCTTGCCGTCGAGATAGCCTTCGACCTTGGGGCCCGCAATGCGCACCTTGAGCTCGTGCCACTGCCGGCTCGGCGTCGGCGTATCGCGCACCCACTTCACCGACGAGCGCTTGCCCTTCTCGAACTTCCACAGCACGAGATTGTTCTCCAGGCAGTTGGCCCGCATCGCCAGGTAGTCGCCGTTGGGCTTGAGGTTGAACAGGATTCCCGGCGCCCTGATCGATGCGGCCCGAGATGCCCTCGAACCGCACGGTGATCTCGCCGTTCTTGAAATCGGCCACGTCCTTGGCGACAGTGTAGGGGTAATACGCATAGGCCTGAACCCGATCGAGGAATTCGGCGTAGCGTTCGCCATAGAGCGCACGCGCCTTGTCGGCGATGCCCGCCGAAGACTGGCCTTCCTTCCACTGGCGGCCGTCGACCGCGAGAACCTTCTTGCCGCCCTCGTTCTCGATGCGCCAGATGCCGACCACGCTCACCAGCGCGGTCGGCTCGGCGCCCACGGTTTCGTTCGCGAGATCGATCCTCAATGGCTGTTGTGCCAAAACCGGCAACATCACCGCCGCCGCCACCGCGGCCGCGACGGCACCTATCCGCATGTTCCGGATCATTTGTGTCCTCCTTCGGTTGAGTTTCGGGGTGTGAGCATTGTCCGATCGGCCGGGTGGCGCGTCCGCCACCAGGCGAACCCGATCAGCAGCGGCATGGCGAGAAAAAACCAGGCCAGCGCCGCGCGGCCGTCCGCGACCAGCGGGTAACCGGGATATTCGGCGGCGGCGATCGGCGCGGGGCGCCTCAGCCCCGCCAGATCGTAGAGCAGCGGCAGGATTTCCCGCGGGCTGGTCGAGCGGCTGACGTCGCGGCGGCCCGCAGTACACATACTCGATCTCCCCATAGGCCTCGTCCTGCGCGCTGCTCGCGAAATTCTGCCGGCCGTCCGCGAGCCGCAGGGTCAGGTTAGGGACGATGCGCGCGAGCTTGCTCAGCACGTTGCGCCGCAGGTCCACGTAACGGGGATCCTCCGCCGCGAGATGAACCGTGATGCTCAAGGGCGCCGAAAGGCTCGCGAGCGCCCGCTGATCGGCGAGCGGAAACGAGTTGCGCCGATCCTCGGTGACATCCACCGCGAGGCCGAGCTGGCTCGCGACGGCGAGCACCACGGCGGTCGCCGCCAGGCATGCGGCTGAGCGCGCGAGCTTGGCGCGAAGGGTGGCGCCGGGCGGCAGCCAAACGGCCGCGAGCGCGGCGAATCCGGCGATCGCCGCCACGATGCCGAGCCCGACGCCCGCCGACCACAATCCCTGCTCGAACACGTGCAGGGTCTGGGTGAGCGACAGAAGGGAGAGCCAGGCCGGCAGGCCGGGCTGGCCCGCGACGGTGAAATCCAGCACCCAGGAGCCGATGGTGAAGGCCAGCGTGACGATGGCGGCGGTCGCGGTGCTCTCGGAAATCGCGGTCGCCCACAAGGCCACGGCTCCCACCAGCAGGCCATAGAGCAGGTGTCCGAACAGCAGGTTCAAGGTTTCGGGCGCCGACAGATGCCCGCCCATCAGGGCCCAGAGGAGAATTGCCGACAGCGCGACCGCGCTCGCGCACATCCAGGCGCCGAGCACCGCGGCGAGCTTGACCATGATCAGGGTCGTGGTCCGGTAAGGCAGCTGGACCAGCAAGGCGAGGGCGCCGGTTTCCTTCTCGTGGCCGAGCGCGCGGATCGCCACGAACGGAAACAGCAGCGTCACGGCGACATAGAAGGAACCGAGCGTCGGAACCAGGATGCCGTCGAGGGGCGAAAGCCCGCTCGCCAGCACAGGCGATTGCAACGCGGCCGCGCTCGCTTCGCCGTAGAGCGACACGGCCTGGAAGAAGCTGTAGCCCACCAGCGGACAGAGCAGCAGCAGCATGGTCCACAGCGCCCGCCCGCTCGCCATCTCGCCGAGCTCCTTGGCGAGCAGCGGCCACAGCGGCGCGCGTCGCCGGCGCGGTGTGTGTGCAAGCTCAGGTGAGCGCAAGGAAGACCTCCTCGAGACCGGCGCCGGGCAGGCCGGTTCTGCGCCTGCAGCTCGGCGAGCGTGCCGATGCCGCGCACGCGGCCATCCGACAAGAGCACGAAGCGGTCGCAAACCCGCTGGGCGTCGGTCAGCTGGTGAATCGCGAGCACCAGCGTGCGGCCGCTTTGCGCCGTCGCGCGCAACACGCCGACGATGTCGCGCGCCTGCCGCAGATCGAAGCCGTCGAAAGGCTCGTCCATCAGCAGCAGGGGATGCGGCGTGATCAGCCCGAGCCCCAGGAGAAGGCGGCGGTTGAAGCCTTTCGAGAGCGCTTGCACGCGCTTGCCGAGAACCGGCGCGAGCCCGACCGAACCGATGACCTCCGCGACGCGCGCGGCCGGCCGTCGATAGACGCGCGCGAAAAACGTCAGAACCCGCGCGACCGTCTGGTCCTGGTAGGGACGCACGCCATCGGGAAGATAGAAGATCGCTTCGCGCCTGCGCCAATGCGGCAGCGACGTGCCGCACCAGCGGACGTCGCCAGCATCGACCGGCAGAAGCCCGGCCATCGCCTCCAGCAGGGTGGTCTTGCCCGCCCCGTTCGGACCGATGAGGCCCAGCACCTCGCCGGCCTGCACCGAGAACGCGATGTCGGCGAGCGCCGCCTGCTCGCCATAGCGCTTGGTCACGCCGCACAGGTCGAGCAATCCCGTCGCGGCCGAAGCCGGCCGCAGCAGACGATCATTCGAGGAGCTTGGGGTCTGTGTGTCGTCCATGCGCAATCATCTCGACATGCGAGTGGCTGCGCAGAGCTTGGACGGGTATCGTCTGACGGGGAGCCTGCGTATCCCCGAACCAAAGAGTTAATCCGGCCGCGGCAGGACCGCAAGGGTAGCTAACTGCGCGTCGGGATGATGCCGGCCACGACGGCCGGCATCATCGGGATCTGCCTACGACGATTGCGGATGCGGCGAAGCCGTCGGGGCGCGGCCCTGCCGTTCGGTCATGAACTGATCGAATTCGGCCTTGTCCTTGGCCGAGCGAAGCCGGCGAAGGAAATCCTGGAAGTTGCGCTGATCCTCTTCGAGACGCCGCAGCGTCTCGGCCCGATAGTCGTCGAACGCTTGATTGCCGCTGGTGTGCGGCTGGCTCTGCCATCCCCACGGCGGCGCGACGCGCCCGGTTCGTTCCTGCTCATGGCCGAAGCCAAATCCACAGCATCCCATGTTTCCGCTCCATATCAGGTAGGCCAAGATGGCGAGACCCAGCGGCCACCAGACGAAGAATCCAATCATCGCCATGGCGAGCCAGACCGGGGTCGGCAGTTCATTCAGCTTTGTGGCAAACGCGATCATCTGTTCCTCGCGAAATAGGTTGAAAGGTCGTTGCCTATCGGCAGCGACCACCCGTCCGCCCCATCATGAGCACGCAGAGCGCGATCATGAGGAGCGGGAAAAGCCATGAGGCTTCCATTGCGCACCTCCTCGTCTGAAGCATTAGACGGGAGGACGCCCGGGAAAGTTACACGCCGTTATTGTGCCCGGTCGCGCACCGGGACTTCCGGCGCCCGCGAAGGCGCGCAGCAATCGGGGGAGGCGGGCTTGCAGGAGAGCTCGTTGCGGTAAAAATCGCAGCGAGCTTCGATAATTTTCTTCAGTGCTTGCCGCGCCCGGTGCAGCCTTACCTTCACGGCGTCGTGGCTGATGCCAAGCGTCTGCGCGATTTCGTCGTCGGCCAGCCCGCCGAGGGCGCTGAGCATGAGGACGGTGCGGAGGGATTCGGACAGTTTTCCGATTTCGCCGCGGATGCAAGCGCGCATGTCCTTGTCGGCGAGTTGCTGTTCGGGCGACGGCCGAGGATCGATTTCCGCCGCGCCGATGGCTTCGGGCTGCACGCCGTCATCCGCAGCGTCCGGAAACGGAAGGGTCAATTTCGCTTCGTGGGTCGACCGGCCGTGCAGCCAGTCGGAGGCGACATTTGCCGCAATCCTGTGAAGCCAGGTCGACGCTTCGGCGTCGCCGCGGAAACCCGGCAGCGCCTTTGCGGCCTTCGCAAATACGGTCTGGGTCAAATCGTCGGCGTCTTGCGGACCGACATAGCGTGCAAGGATACGCCTGACACGCTCGTGGTTCGCGTCATACAGCGCCCGGAATGGGTCCGTTGAAGGCCTCATGCTGAATATTTTAAAGCGACCGACCTGCAATTGCGTTGACGTAGGTCAATTCGATCCCACGCATGCCGGGTTCCAGGAGGTGAGGCTGAATTCGCCCGATCGCACGCCACAATGATCCTGGACGACCGTCTCCACGCTCGATCTTGATCCTTGACGACACGCGTCACGTCGGAGGCAGCGGAGCGTTATGGGACATATTCGTCCGCCTGTGATGCTTGAGTAGTAGCCTGATCCTCCCCGACGTCTTTTTTTTCGATCCAAGGCCGCTCAACTGTTTCCCATCGGCAACACTTCAGAAAATTGCGGTGCACTCCACCGCCAGCGCCTTATTTGCTCTTGTGTTGTCATGATCGACTGCCGTTCGAGCGCGTGATCGGGGGATCCGGAACTAAACAGGTTGATGTGCAGCGCTCAGGGGGGATCGCGCATGCCGAACGAATGGTTCGACGCCACGGGGCGGATGTCACGCGGATTGGCGCTGGTCGCATTGGCTTCGTCGGTTGCAGGCTGCGTCACCGCCAACACGAACGTCGCGAGCGCGCCGCAGAGAGCGGCGGGCGATGTGCGGACGTCCTCCCTCGCCGTGGCGCGCCCGATCGGGTTGCGCGATTCCATCGCGCCCCATTTCTCGCCCAGGAGTATCGAGGGGATCGCATCATTCTATTGGGAGGGCACACGCGTTGCGTCCGGCGCGAAATTCAACCCCGACGGGATGACGGCGGCGCATCGTTCCTTGCCGTTCGGCACCCGGGTTCGCGTCAGCGATCTGAAAACACACCGCAGCGTCGTCGTCACCATCAACGACCGCGGTCCCTTTGTGCAGGGACGCGTATTGGACTTGTCGCTCGGCGCCGCGCGCGTCCTCGGGATCGAGAGCCGCGGCATCAGCCGCGTGCATGCCGATGTGCTGTGACCGCGATAACCGCCGTGGCGTCGTGCTTCGTTTCGAGCGAGCACCGCAACCATAACCCGTACGGCCGGCGTGCGCGATCATGACTCTTGACAGCCGTTTTCTTGACGACCGCCGCCGGATCGCATAGGAGAAAATCCACGGTTCGAATTGCGCCCGCCGGAAACCCGCGCGGGCGTTTTTCATGTCGACGCTGGGTTGCGATCGCGGAGCGTTTCAGATGACCGGTGCTATCGAAAAACGGCTCGTCAAGCTCGAGGCGAAGCTCGAAGACGACCAGATCCCGATCTATTGCGAAGACAAGAGCGAGGTTCCGGAAACGATCGACCGGATGATCGCGGCCGGTGAGCTGACCGAGGCCGAGCGGGTGCTTTGCGTCTACTGGCTGGATTGCGAAGGGCCCAACGCCTTGACCCACGCCGAGTTGAGGTCATGGCTGGAGCAATGTGAAGCCGAGGCGCAGAAGTTCAACGCGAATGCCGCGCTTGCGCCGGAATCTGGCACGGCGGATTGACGCCAACGGGCTTGGAAGTCCGAGAGTAGTCCCAGCTAATCCGGCTTGGCGCCCGAGAACTTGACCACCTTGCCCCACTTCTCGGTTTCGTCGGCGAGGAGCTTGCCCCAGTCGGCGGCCGAGCCGGGCAGCAGCGAGGCGCCGAGCTCCTTGAAACGCGCCTGCGCGGTGGGATCGGCGAGGATCGCATTCATCGCCTTGTTGACCTTGTCGATGATCTCGGCAGGCGTGTTCTTCGGCATGCCCAAGCCGTACCACGCGCTCGCCTCATAGCCGGGCAGGAATTCGGCCACCGTGGGCAGGTCCGGCAACACCTCCGAGCGCACCGTGCTGGTCACGGCGAGCCCGCGCAGCTTGCCGGTCTTGACGAGTTCGGCGGAGGTCGGAATGTTGTCGAACATCACGTGCACCGAGCCGCCCATCAGATCGGTCAGCGCCGGCGCTCCCCCGCGGTAGGGCACGTGCACCATGTTGATGCCGGTCAGCATCTTGAACAGCTCGCCCGACATGTGGATGGTCGAGCCGTTGCCGGAGGACGCCATGTTGAGCTTGCCGGGATTGGCCTTGGCGTAGGCGATCAATTCGGGGATCGACTTGACGGGAAGCGACGGAGTCACCACCACCACGTTGGGAAAACGGATGATGCCTGCGACCGGCTCGATGTCGCGGAGGAAATTGAAATTGAGCTTGTCATAGAGCGTGGCGTTGATGGCGTTTGCCGGCGCGACAAGAAGCAGCGTGTAGCCGTCGGGCGCCGCGCGCACGACCGCCTCGGTGGCGAGATTGGTGGCGGCGCCCGTCCGGCTTTCGACGACGACCGGCTGGCCGAGCCGCTCCGAAAGCCATTGGCCCGTCAGGCGCGCCGTAATGTCGGCCGAGCCGCCCGGGGGATAGCCGATGATCAGCCGCAGCGAGCGCGTCGGGTAGGCCTGCGCCCGGGCGATCTTCGAAACGGCCGGCAGCGCGGCGGCGCCGGCTGCGAGCTGCAGAAATCGACGGCGTGGAAATTTCATGGCGTGCCCCTTCTAAGGGCTGGCGAGACGCAAGCCCGATGTCGGTCGATGTTCAGTGTGCTCGCAGGCCGAAATGCGAGTGTCGGGCTGACGCACCCGGTCCCTTGTTTCGGTGTCTCATCGCAGGGGTGCAGTCCACTGTAGATCCCCTGTATTTCCCCTGTTTTAACAGGGAACGAAAAACAACGCGATCCTGATCTTTGACGGCCTTCTGCTGCGTCATTGCCCGCATGCGCGGGCAATGACGCAGCAGGAATAGGAAAGATCGACGGTTGGAATCGCCACACGATCTCAAACGCCTTCGCCGGCCTCCACCTCCGCGAGCTTGGCGCGCCAGTCGGCGCGCCGCCGCAGCACGGCGATCGCCGACAAAGCGAGCAGCGTCGCCGCGACTCCGATCAGCACCAGCGCGATCGGGCGCTGGAAGAAGATCAGCCAGTCGCCGTTCGACATGATCAGCGATTGGCGCAGGCTCATCTCGAAGGTCGGCGAGATCACCAGCCCGAGCACGAGCGGCGCCGGGTCGAGCGAGAATTTGCGCAGGAAATAGCCCAGCACGCCCATGATCAGCATGATCCACACGTCGACGATCGAGTTGTTCACCGCGTAGACGCCGATGACGCAGAACATGATCACCAGCGGATACAGATAGGCGTAGGGGATCCGCAGCACGTTGACGAAGAGTCCGACCAGCGGCAGGTTGAGGGCGAGCAGCATCAGGTTGCCGACATACATCGAGGCGACGAAGCCCCAGAAGATGTCGGGATGATCGTTGACCAGCGTGGGGCCGGGCGGAATGCCGTGGATCATGAGCGCGGCGATCAGCACGGCGGTGATCGGGCCGGTCGGCAGGCCGAGCGCGAGCATCGGCACGAAGGCGCCGGTCGACGCCGCATTGTTGGCGGATTCCGGTCCGGCGACGCCCGCGACCGCGCCCTTGCCGAATTCCTCCGGGTGCTTGGAGAACCGGCGCTCGACCGCATAAGACAGAAAGCTCGAGATGATATGGGCCGATCCGGGCGTGAGCCCGATCAGGAAGCCCAGCACGGAGCCGCGCGCGATCGGCATCGCGGATTGCCGCCATTCGTCCCGCGTCGGAAGCAGGTCGCGCATTTTGGGCGTGATCACCTCGCCGACGACGTTGGCGCTCGGCGTCGACAGGATCTCGCCCAGCCCGAACAGGCCGACCGCGACCGGCACGATGCCGATGCCGTCGCCGAGCTCGGCGATGTCGAAGGAATAGCGAAAATGCCCCGTCATGTTGTCGATGCCGATGGTGCCGAGCAGCAGGCCGACCGCCGCCATCAGGAGCGTGCGGGGTAGCGAGGTCGACGACATGTAGGCGAGGAAGATGAGGCCCAGCACCAGCAAAGCGGTGTATTCCGGCGGCCCGAATTTCAGCGCGAAAGCGGCGAGCGGCGGCGCGATCAGGGTCAGCATCAGCACCCCGAAGGTGCCGGCGACCCAGGAGCCGACCGCGGCGATGCACAGCGCCGCCCCGGCGCGGCCCTTGCGCGCCATGGCATAGCCGTCGATGCAGGTCATGACCGAGGAGGCTTCGCCCGGAATCCGCATCAGGATCGAGGTGGTCGAACCGCCATATTGCGAGCCGTAATAGATGCCGGCCAGCATGATGATCGCCTTGGTGGCGTCGAGCCCGTAGGTCACGGGGAGCAGAATGCTGATGCCGGAGAGCGGGCCGATGCCGGGCAGCACGCCGACCAGCGTTCCGACCAGACAGCCGAGGAAGGCGTACCACAGCACGTCGGGCCGGAAAGCGACTGAGAAGCCGAGGAAGAGGGCGTCGAAGGTGCTTTCCACGGCGGTCAGAACCCGAGCAGGCCGGGTTCGAGCGGAGATTTGAGGACCACCGAGAACAGAAAGTAGGTCGCGGTGCTCACCCCGACGCTGTAGGCGGCGGCCGCGATCAGGTTGCGGCGCTCGACGCACAGCAATCCGAACAACAGCAGCGAGAACGTGATGATGAAGCCCAGCGTGGTGTAGAAAGCGACCGCGAGCGCCGTGAAGGCGAAGACCGGCCCGGCGTGCCAAAGATCGTTCCAGCTCAGGCTTGCGAGCGGCGCGCTGTCACGGGCGCGCAGGACGAGCAGGACCCCGAAGAACATCATCAGGATGCAGACCAGCTTCGGCAGCATGCCGGCGCCCGGCATCGACAGCCGGCCGACCGGCAGGTCGCCGGAAATCGCCCAAACGAAAATACCGGCGGCGATGGCCGCGCCGCCGGCCACGTGATCGGTACGAAGGATCATCCTTCGACCTTGCCGATCTGGCGCACCGCGTCCTCGACGCGCTTGGCGTCGGCGTCCCAGAACGTCTTGAATTCGGCCTGGTCGAGATAGGCCACCTCCTGGCCGATATTCTCCATGAGCTTCTTGAACTGCTCGGCCGTCGCGACCTGCCGGCTGAAGTCGCGGATTTTTGCGACGACGGGCTCCGGCGTTCCCTTCGGGGCGAACAGGCCGACCCACAGGTAGAATTCGATATCGAAGCCCAGCTCCTTCATGGTCGGCACGTCCGGGAACGCCGCCGAGCGCTTGGCGCCGAAGGAGGCGAGCGCGCGCGCCTTGCCGGCCTTCATCTGCCCGCTCGACGCCGCGATCGAGGAGACCAGCGCCTGCGAGTTGTTCCCGATCAACGCGGTCAGGGCCGGCCCGCCGCCATTGGTCGGCAGGTGGCGCAGCTTGATGCCGGCGGCCCGCATGTAGAGCGCCATCGGCAGATGCAGCGCGCCGTAAAGCCCCGACGACGAGAAGATCAGCTGATCGGGCCGCTTCTTGGCGTCGTCGGTGAACTCCTTCAGCGTCTTGTAGGGCTGCTGGTCGTTGACGAGCAGCACGCACGGATCGGCGATGAAACGGGCGATCGGAATGAAGTCGGCGCGGGTGAATTTCGGCTGCCGGCCAAAGAGCTTGTCGACCTCGGCGAAGCCGGAGATCGAGACGATGTGGAGAAGCAGCGTATAGCCGTCGGGCTTGGCGGTGGCGGCGAACTGCGCGCCGACCGCGCCGGCGGCGCCCGCCTTGGTCTCGATCACCACCGGCTGCTTGATCATCGGCTCGAGCACGGCCGCGTACGGACGGCCCACCACGTCGGCCGCGCCGCCGGGCGGGAAAGGATTGATCAGGGTGATGGCGCGCGACGGGTAGGCGTCCTGGGCCATCGCCGAACGGCCGGCGAGCGCGGCTGCGGCCGAGCCGACCACGAAGTTGCGTCTGTCCATGGGTTCCTCCCCGGTCGTTGGTGGGCGGCGGGCTCCGAGGGCTTCCGCGCCGGCTGGACACTACCGACCGCGGGCCAGCGGAGCAACCTGGGATGCCCTGCGACAATTGCGACTAATCCCACCGCGTCATTGCCCGCTTGCGAGGGCAATGACGGAGTAGCGGCAATGACGCAGAACTACCCGGGTCGACGACCTCCGGCGCGGTCCTGCGGTGGTCGTGATATTCGATCGCCGGTCCCTATCCCGGCGGATCGGCCGCGACGTCGTTCTCCAGCGGCACCGATATGTCGATCAGGCGGCGCGGCATGCGGGTCCTCGGTTTGACAAGGCGGCAGAGTCTGCTGGATTCTTCGTCCAGCCTCGCCGCGAAGTCCAGAACCTTGCGAATCCGGACTTTGAGACATCAGGAGTTTGGCATGCCTGCTTATTGGGTCGCGCGCTCCCGCGTCATCGATCCGGTCGAATACAAGAAATACACCGATCCGTTGCCGGCGATCTTCGCGAAATACGGCGGGAAGGTGCTGGCGCGCGGCGGGCGCTTTCAGATCATGGAGGGGCCGGAGAAGTTCCACCGCTTCGTGGTGATCGAGTTCGCGACCTTCGAGCAGGGCGTCGCCTGCTTCACCTCGCCGGAATACCAGGCAGCAGCCGCCTTCCGCCGCAATGGCGCCGGCGAGGTCGAGACCTTCGTCGTCGAGAGCGGCGACGCAACCCCGCGTTAGTTCGTCTCGTCGGTCCCGGTTCCGCGCAGGACCGGAGGCTGCTTTTCGCGACAATGCTCCCGGCGTTAAACATGCGTCGGTTCGCCTCTGGCGCGGGCTCCGGAAATCATCCTAAAATACGCTCAAATCAACAATTCAATGGGAGGAACTGGCATGAATCTCAAACGTCTGCTTGCGCGCTCGGCGGTCCTCGCCGCGGCCGCATCCGTCGCGCTGGCCACCGGCGCGGCGGCTCAATCGGGCGAGCCGATCAAGATCGGCTACAGCATGGCGATGACCGGCGGGCTTGGCCCGAACGGCAAGTCCGCACTGCTGGCCCAGAAGATCTGGGAAGAGGACGTCAACGCCAAAGGCGGGCTGCTCGGCCGGCCGGTCAAGCTGATCTACTACGATGACCAGTCGAATCCGTCGACGGTGCCGGGCATCTACACCAAGCTGCTCGACGTCGACAAAGTCGACCTCGTGGTGGGCGGCTACGCGACCGCCATGCTGGCGCCCGCGATGCCGATCGTCATGCAGCGCAAGAAGCTGTTCATCGGTCTGCTCGGGCTCGCGGTCAACACCGAGTTCAACTACCCGAACTATTTCGTGATGATCCCGTCGGGGCCCGATCCGAAGCCCGCCTTCACCAAGGGATTCTTCGACATCGCGATGGCGCAGAATCCGAAGCCGAAGACCGTCGCCATCGTGGCGGCCGACCAGGAATTCTCCCGCAACGCCTCGGACGGCGCGCGCGAGAACGCCAAGGCGCTCGGTCTCAACATCGTCTACGACAAGTCCTATCCGCCGTCGACGACCGACTACGCCCCGATCGTGCGGGCCATCCAGGCCACCAATCCGGACATCGTGGTGGTGTGCTCCTATCCGCCGGATTCGGTCGGCATCGTGCGCGCCGTCAACGAGATCGGCTTCAAGCCGAAGATGATCGGCGGCGGCATGGTGGGCCTGCAGAACACCGCCATCAAGGCCCAGCTCGGCCCGCTGCTCAACGGTTTCATCAACTACGACTTCTGGCTGCCGGTGCCCAAGATGAAGTTCCCGGGCGTCGACGACCTGATGACGAAGTACCAGGCGCGGGCCGCGGCCGAGGGCGTCGATCCGCTCGGCTACTACATGGCGCCGCAGGCCTATGCCCAGTTCCAGGTGCTGGCGCAGGCGATCGACGGCCACCAAGACCCTCAACGACGACAAGCTCGCCGACTACATCCGCGACCAACACGTTCAAGACCGTGCTGGGCGACGTGAAGTTCGGCAAGGGCGGCGAGTGGGCGGAGTCGCGCGTCCTGCAGGTGCAGTTCCAGAACATCAAGGGCAACGACGTTGCCCAGTTCAAGGACGTCGCCACGCAGGTCGTGGTGTCGCCGCCCGCCTACGTGTCGGGCAAGGTGAGTCTATCCCTACGAAAAGGCGAAGTGACGAGCGAGCTTCGGAACATGACGCGCCGCGCGGCCCTGCCGCGCGGCGTTCTCGTTGGGTGAGGGGCGAATAGGGAGTGGCGAAGAACGAGTAGCGACTTGCGAAGCCGGTCTACTCGCTATTCGCCATTCGCCTTCTTCCTCACAGCCCGAGATAGAACTTCCGGATCAGATCGTTGTTGTTGAGCTCGTCGGCGGACTTGCCCTCGAACGCGATCTTGCCGTGCACGATCACGTAGCCGCGGTCGGCGATGCGCAGTGCCTGGGGAAAGTTCTGCTCGGCCATCAGCACGGTGAGGTGATAGCGGTCCTTCAGCTCCTTGATCTTGTCGATGGTGCGGCTGACCAGCACCGGCGCCAGGCCGACCGAGGGCTCGTCCACCAGCAGGATGCGCGGCGCCGACATCAGCGCGCGGCCGAGCGCCAGCATCTGCTGCTCGCCGCCGCTCATGCTGCCGGCGAGCTGGCTGCGCCGCTCGGCGAGCCGCGGGAAGGCCTCGAAGCAGAACGCGAGATTGGTCTTGATCTCGGCGCGCGCCTTCGGCCGGAACGCGCCGAGCAGCAGGTTCTCCTCGACCGAGAGGCGCGGAAACAGCCGCCGTCCCTCGGGCACCAGCGCGATGCCGAGATCGACGATCTCCTCGGTGGCGCGGCCGATCAGATCGTGGGTGATGCCGTCGATCTCGGCCATGATCCGCCCGGCGCTCGGCCGCACGATGCCCATGATGCTCTTCATGAGCGTGCTCTTGCCGTTGCCGTTGGTGCCGAGCAGCACGACGGTCTCGCCGCCCTCGACGGTGAGCGACACGTCCTCGAGCACGCGGACGGCGCCGTAGGCGGCGTGGACGCCCTCGAGGCTGATGCTATTGGCCAAGGTAAGCCCTCTCGACTTCGGGATCGCGGATGACGTCGTCGGGACGCCCGTCGGCGATCTTGCGGCCGGACACCAGCACGACGAGACGCTGCGAGAAGCTCATCACGGCGCGCATGATGTGCTCGATCAGGATGACCGTGATGCCGCGCTCGTTGAGCCGGATCAGCAGCGCGACGATGTCGCTGACCTCCGAATTCGACAGCCCGGCCATCGCCTCGTCGGCGATCAGGAGCTTGGGCTCGGCCGCCATGGCGCGCGCGAGCTCGAGCTTGCGCATGTCGACCTGGGTGAGGTCGCGCGGAAACTTGCGCGCGCAGTCGACGAGGCCGACGAGGCTGAGCAGCTCGTCGCAGCGCTCGTCGGTCTGCGCCGGGGAGAGGTGGCTGCGCTCGCGGGAATTGACCGTGTAGAGCAGCGGCACGCTCAGATTGTCGGCGACCGTCATGCTCACGAACGGCCGCGGCAGCTGGAAGCTGCGCGCCATCCCGAGGCGGGTGCGCTCATGCGCGGCCAGGCCGTTGAGGTCGCGGCCTTCGAACCTCACCGTGCCGGTCTCGTTGGAGAGCGTGCCGCACAGGCAGTTGACCAGCGTGCTCTTGCCCGAGCCGTTCGGCCCGATCAGGCCGACGCGCTCGCCGGCGCGACGCTCAGGTCGATCCCGTCGAGCGCGACGAAGCCGCCGAAGCGCTTGCCCAGGCCCTCGACTTGGAGCAGATGCTCATGCGGCGGCTCGCTGCTCGCCGAGTTGCGGCTTGTACAGCTTGCGCACGTTGCGAAGCTGGAAGCACCAGATCGCCGCGATCGCAATCACGATCCCGGCCGCCTGATAGGCGACGTTTCCCGGCGTGCGGTCGAGCCAGATATAGACGGCGGCGATCGGGATCGACAAGGCGAACGCGACCGTCGCCAGCACCGGGCTCCAGCTCTGGATCTTCAGCAATCCGTAAGCCGACACGAGATACAGGGCCGCGAGAACGAAGCCGGCTGCGGCCATTCCCATTCCGATCGTGCCGGGCGCGGTGAGGACCGCAAGGCTGAAGACGATCCCCAATACGCCCGCAACGAAAGAGTAGATCGCGAACAGGATAATTCCGAGCGACCTTGCGTCCACCCGCGTCGGCGACGCGGCACGCAGGAACTCCTGCAGAAGGCCGACGATTCCGTTCGGCGCGATGATGACGAAGCCGACGAGCAGAACGCCGACGATGAGCAAGTTCACGACCGAGGAGATCGTGACGGTCGCGACCTGCTGCAGCGTGCCGAGCAGAAGGGCGCCGACCAGCGGGCCGATCCAGGTCGTGGTGCCGCCGATCATCGGCATGGCGATCGAATTGACCGCATAGGGCAAGCCGAACGCGGAGGCCGGTTCGAGATAGCCGATGTAATAGGGGAACGGCGCGCCGGCCATGCCCATGAGGGCGCCCGACAGCGTCGTCGCGATCAGCTTGAGCTTGAGCGTCGGCACGCCGGAGGCCTCGGCGGCGAGCTCGTCGTCGCGGATGGTGGCGAATCCGTAGCCGAGCTTCGAGCGCTCGATCGCGCGTGCGGCCGTGACCGCGCCGGCGGCGAGCAACGCCATGATGAGAAACAGATACTCGATATAGCCGATCTGAACGCCGAGGATGTCGAGTTCGTTGGGGCGGATCACGTAGGCGCCGCGCGAGCCGCCGACATAGTTCCAGTTCACCACCATGGTCTGCAGCACCACGGCGAGCGCCAGCGTCGCGATCGAGAAGAATGCGCCGCGCAGCCGCAGCGTCAGGTAGCCGGTGCCGAGGCCGACGAGTCCGGACACGACGGCCGCGATGACCAGGAGCACCGGGATCGGGAGTGGAAACGTCTTGTGGAAGAAAACGGACGTGTAGGCGCCGAGCGCGAAAAATGCCGCGGTGCCGAAGTTCACATAGCCGCAATAGCCGCCGAGGATGTTCCACGCGGTTCGCCAGCACGATGAATTGCAGCACGGTGTAGCCGGCGAAGAACAAGTAGTCATTGCCGAAGAGCCGCACGACTGCGAAGAGCAGCGCCGCCGCGCCGATCGAGATGCCGAAGAAGGTCGATGAGCGCACGGTTTACCGCCCCAGGAGTCCGGCCGGCCGCACCGCCAGCGTCAACAGCAAGAGCCCGAACCCGACCGCCGGCGCCCAAGACGGCCCGTAGAACGTCGCGGTCAAGCTTTCGACGATGCCGAGCAGCATCGCGCCGATCAGCGTGCCGGGCAGGCTGCCGAGCCCGCCGAGCACGCAGATCGCGAATATGCGGCCGATATATTCGCGGCCGATCGAGGGCTCGACCGGCTGGATGACGATCAGGAAGGCGCCGGCGATCGAGCAGGTCGCGATCGACAACGCGAAAGCGATGCGCTTGATCCTGACCGGGTTGGCGGCCATCAGCCGCAGCGCCAGCTGATCCTGCGCCACCGCCATGATGGCGCGGCCGAGGAACGTCCGGATGAGGAAGAGCTGCAGGAGCATCAGCATCAGCAGCGATACCAGGCACGGCACCACCATGCGCATCGGCAGCTGAATGAGGCCGAGGTTGAGCGAGTTGTCGATATAGAACGCATTGACGTAGCGATAGTCGACGCCGAACACCAGGATCAGCATGACCTCGGTGATGAACAGCAGGCCGAAGAAGAACGCGAGGCCGCGCAGGGCATCCTGGCCGCGTTTCTCGAACGACACATAATAGACCTGATAGATGACGGCGCCGAGCGCGTAGAACGCGGGCAGCACGAGGATGCCGGCGAGAATCGGGTCGATGCCGAACTGGGTGTTCACGATATAGGCGATGTAGGACCCGAGGATGACGAAGCCCGGATGCGCGATATTGACGATGTCGAGAATCCCGAACGAGATCGAGACGCCGACGGTGACGGCGGCATAGAAGCCCCCGAGCAGCAGGCCAGCCGCCAGAGCGTTCATAAGAAGATCGGCCGAAACCAACATGCACTGCCTCGAACGGGACCTATTCGCACCAAGACCGCAACACCCTCAAGCACGGCATCGAGGGCGCCGGCGCGGCGACCGGCCGCGCGCCAGCACGCCGGCCGGCCCGTGGGCACGATTTGTCGTGGCAGAGTTCCGCATGCGCCCCCCGGCATCCCACGACCCCGTTGCCTGCATCACCGAGCCCCTAAAGGGCTAGCCCGCATGCAGATCGGTCGGTCTTTTGCGGTCAGTGTGCAGGAAGCTCAGGCGCTTGGCTAGCCCAAAGCATCTCCCGGCCGGTTTATCGGCCGAAGCCCGCCGTCACCGAGGTCGGCTGAATGAAAAGGCCCAGCTCGGGCAAGCCGGGTTGGGCCGTTGGTGGGAAGAAATGTGGGCCGTGAACCGGATTTATGCGGTTCCTTTACGCCGCCGCGGCGTTGCGGACCGTCTTGCGGGATCGGTAGCGGCTTGTTGGCGCTCGCGAGGAACTCGACCGTCATGAACACCAGCTCCTTGTCGCCGATGTTCTCCAGGTCGTGCACCTTGTACTCGCCCGGGCCGTAGGTCTCGTGCCGGGTCTCGCCCGGCTGGTAAGCGTACTCGACCGTGGTGCCGTCCATCAGGTGCTGCCGGCCGCGTCCGCCCGACACCGAGGTCCAGAAATAGTCGAGCACGTGGCGGTGAAAGCCGAAGCGCTGGCCGGGCTTGAGATGGATGGTCCACACCCGCACCTTCTCGCTCTCCGACACCAGCTCGCTGCCGACGCAGCCGTTGTGGTTCTGCGCCTCGCGCTCGAATTCCTGCTGCAGCGCCTTCGGCCACTCCGACTTGTCGCTGCGGGCCGCCTGCTTGTCGAGCATGGACATTGCCATGGCAATCCTCCAGTGATTGTTGGCCTAATATATAAAGCATTTTCCGGCGAAGCCAGTCCCGGGCCGGATCCGGATCGCCAGCAGTTCGCCGCGGAAAATGCGTGGGCGCAAAGTGCATCGCGGCCGCGGGGGACGTGACAACATGCAGCGTGGCGGCGACCCGGCAAGGCGGCGCGCCCTGGTGATCGGCGGCTCGATGAGCGGGCTGCTGGCGGGGCTGAGGCTGCGCGAGCGCGGCTGGGACGTCGACATATTCGAGCGGGTCGAAAGCGAATTGTCCGGGCGGGGCGCCGGGATCGTCGCGCAGCCGGAGCTGATCGCGACCCTGCAGGCCCTGGGTCTCGACACGCGCGATCTCGGCGTCGAGGTCACGACGCCGGCAGATCCTCGACGCCGACGGCCGCGTCGCGGGCCGGATCGATTGCCCGCAGACGCTGACCGCCTGGGAGCGGGTCTACCGCGTCTTGCGCGACGCCTTTCCGCCCGAGCGCTACCATCGCGGCACGGGCCTGAAAGGCTTCGAGCAGAGCGAACGCTCGGTGGTGGCGCACCTGACCGGCGGAACCGCGGAGGGCGACCTCCTGATCGGCGCCGACGGTCTACGCTCGACCGTGCGTCAGCTTTGCCTGCCCGCTCTCGCGCCGCTCTATGCCGGCTATGTGGCGTGGCGCGGCGCTCATCGCCGAGGACGCGATCCCGCCGTCGGTCCATCGCGAGCTGTTCGCCTACATGACGTTCTGCCTGCCGCCGGGCGAGCAGTTTCTGGGCTATCCGGTGGCCGGACCCGACAACGATCTGCGGCCGGACCAGCGCCGCTACAACGTCGTGTGGTATCGGCCGGCGAATGAGGACGTCGAGTTGCCCCGCCTGCTGACGGACGACAGCGGCGTCACGCACGCCGATCTCGATCCCGCCGCCCTTGATCCGCCGCGCCGCCATCGCCGACATGCGCGCTGCCGCCGACCGCCTGCTGGCGCCGCAGCTGCGCGCGATCGTGCGGCTGATGGCCGAGCCGATCCTGCAGCCGATCTACGATCTCGAGAGCTCGCAGCATGGCGTTCGGACGGGTCGCGATCATCGGCGATGCCGCTTTCGTGGCGCGTCCCCATGTGGCGGCAGGGGTGTCGAAAGCCGCCGACGATGCGACGGCGCTCGCCGAGTCGCTCGCCGACGGCGCCGATGTGGCGGGCGCGCTGCGGCGATTCGAGGCGCGGCGGCTTGCCGGTCAACCGGCGCATCATCGAGCGCGCCCGCCATCTCGGCGCCTATCTGCAGGCGACGCAGACCGCGGAGGAACGCGCGCGCTCCGAGCGCCACGGCATTCCCGAGGCGGTCGTGGCGGAGACGGCGGTTCTCGACTTTCTCGATGCCTGACCGGCGCCACGGGTATCGTTATGCACACGCCATGGCCGGGGGCTCGGCAAAGCACGTCTGTTCGGTGTAGGATGCCGCATGGGCGACGGGGCACGGGTGGTTGCGGGAGCTCTCGTCGTCGCGGTGTGTCTCGCACCCGCGGCGGCGCGCGCGGTCGACGAAATCCAGGTCTACAATGCGGAGATCGCGGAGACCGGCCAGTGGACGCTGCAGCAGCACTTCAACTATGCGATCAATGGACGCAAGGAGCCTGATTTTCCCAACGGTCTCGTTCCCCATCATGCGCTCAACGGCACGCCTGAATTGGCCTATGGGGTCAACGAGTGGTGGGAGATGGGATGGTACGCGCCGTTCGCGGTGGATCAGGACGGGCGCTTCTTCAGCGACGGCTTCAAGATCAGGCAGCTGTTCGTCACGCCAAATGCCGCGAAGCGCGAGTTCTTCTATGGCGTGAATTTCGAGTTCAGCTATGCGACGCCGAAATTCTCGCAGACCAAGTTCAACATGGAAATTCGCCCGATCATCGGCGTCCGCAAGGGCGACTATGAGTTCATCGTCAATCCGATCGTCGACATCGGCTTCGGCAATGACGGCGACGCCGAGTTCGTGCCGGCGGCGCGGTTCGCGCGCAAGCTGCGCGAGGATCTTTCGATCGGCCTCGAATATTACGCGGCGCTCGGACCGATCGGGAACTTCCTGCCGTTCAGCGAGCAGCAACACAACATTTATGGCGTGGTCGATTTCAAGGTCGGCCGCTTCGACGTGAATTTCGGCGTGGGATACGGCTTCACGGGCGGCTCGGATCGGCTGATGACCAAGCTGATCATCGGCACCGATCTCAACGATCCGAACATCAACGCAAGCAAGAAGAAGTGACGTCGCGCCGAGACCGCCTGCGTCCTCACAGCCCCAGCAGCTTCTTCGCGTTCAGTCCGGCGATCGCCGCGACCGTCGATGACGTCGAGCCCGGCCGAAACGAGGTGCTCGATCGGCTCGTACTCCGCCATGTCGTAGGGATAGTCCGTGCCCATGACGACATGATCGGCCCCGAACGTCTCGATCAGGGCGCGGAGCTGATGGGGCGTGAACACCACCGTG
Source organism: uncultured Pseudomonadota bacterium (assembly GCA_963791155.1). Lineage (GTDB taxonomy): Bacteria > Pseudomonadota > Alphaproteobacteria > Rhizobiales > Xanthobacteraceae > JAVDCA01. Next base: position 175,697 of record CAWBRI010000018.1, on the reverse strand, counting down.
TCGAAATAGATCTTCTTGAGGTAGTGCGTCGGCGGCTTCGGCAGGTTCGGCCTGGCAGTCCGAGCGCGCGCCCCAGGCGTGGTCGATGCGGCCCGAATAGGCGCCGAGATAGCCGCCGCCGTGGACGGCGAGGATCTTCAGGTTCGGGTGGCGCTCGAGCACGCCGTCGAAGATCAGGTAGTGCAGCGCCAGCGTGGTCTCGAACGGATTGCCGATGACGTTGTTGAAGTAGAAGCGGGTGAGGCGCGCTGCCTCGGTGAAGCCGTTGCGGATGCAGCAGCACGAGCGCGCCGAGCTCCTCGGCCTTCTTCCAGAACGGCGCGAAGGCCGGGATCGGACAGCTCGCGTCCCGCCACGTTGGTGAGGATCTGCACGCCCTTGAACTTGAGCGCCGTCATGCAGCGCTCGAGCTCCTTGGCGGCCTCGTGCGCCGTCCGGCATCGGCACGGTGCCGAGCGCGACGAAGCGGTCCGGCTTGCCGGCCACATATTCGGCGATGCCGTCATTGACCATGCGCGCCGCCTGCACCGCGATGTCGAGCGGCACCGTGTAATAGCACTGCGGCGGCGGGCACATCACCAGCTGGAGGTCGATGCCCATGGCGTCGAGATCGGCGAGGCGCTCGTCGTACTGGGTCATGCGCGGGCGGCGATCGGCGTCCTGGCGCATGTTGAGCGCCTTGGTCTCGCGGCGTCGAGAAATGCGCGAGCGGAATGGTCGACAAGGTCGAGATGCGGCTTGACGAACTCGGCCGCCTGCGGGATCGCGATGTGGGCGTGCAGGTCGATGGTGACGCTCTGCGGCCGCGTCTCGCGCCCGGGCTTTCCGGCTCGCGCGCGCGGCCGTCGGGCCGTATCGGTTCCAGTCGTCTGCCATTGATAAAGTCCTCGTACGTTACCCTAGCGCCGAGCTGATTTCGCCTCCGTCATCGTCCGCGTAAGCGGACGATCCAGTACTCACGGCTCGTGCGGTGGCTACTGGATGCCTGCTTGCGCGGGCATGACGTTCGCGATTACTCGTTTCGCCTTCTTTTTCGCTCCGCTCTTTTCCGGCGGTTTCGGCGGAATGATCGGCAGCAGCAGATAGGCTTGCCGGTCGCCGCCGAAATGCAGCGTCGTGGTGCCGCCGAAGATCTCCGGCGGGCGGTCGACCGGATCGTCGTGCAGGAACGGTCCGCAGCCCGTCAGCTCGTTCTTGAAGTTCGACAGCTTGCCGCCGCTCGGGCCGCCATATTCGTAGTCCTTGCCGCGGATCGTGAGCGCGACCCGATGGCCGGCCGGCACCACGATCGAGGTCGGCCAGATCTCGATGTCGAGCTCGACCGACCTCGCCCTTCTTGAGCGGCTGCTTCTTGTCGTGGGTGTGATACGGCCGGTAGGGCAGCGACGAGCTTGCGGTCGAGCTTGCGGTGCGAGGCGCGCAGCCAGCCCTGCGCGACCGGCGTGTGCGGATCGATCGCGCCCTGGAACACCACCTCCTTGAGGTCGGGCGAGAACACGCGCACGACCAGGAACAGGTCGGCGTCGCGGGTCGAGGACGACACGAACAGCTTGGCGGCGATCGGCCCGGTGATCTCGGTCGCCTCGATGAGCGGCGGCCGTCAGGAAGGTGAGCGCCGTCGCCGATGCGCGGCGAAGCTCAGCGCCGCCTTGTCGGTGGCGCGCGCCTCCTTCAGCGAGCCGCCCGAGGCGGGATGCGAGATGGAGCTTGGTCCACTTGGTGCGCGTGAGCGGCCATTCGTTCTCGGCGCGCTCGACGAACTTCTCGCCCGGATGGCGCACCTGCAGCAGCACCTGCGGCTGCTTGTCCCAGCCGTTGTCCTTGCCGTGCAGGAAATGATCGAAGAACCGCAGCTGCTGCTCGCGGCCGTAGTCGGTGTAGAAATGCGTCCAGTGCTCGATGCCGTGCGCCTCGAGCCATTTCTGCTTCGGAGGCGGCGCGCACGAAGCCCTCGAAATTGCCGCGCGGATGCAGGCCCTGGCCGCCCCAGTTCGCCGCCGAGAACAACGGCGTCGTGACCTTGCGACCACACCGGCGAGCGCGCCCGGTGATAGGCGTCGTCGAGCGGATGCGCGCGGATCTCGTCGCCGAAATCGGAGCGGTTGCTTGGCGAGCTCCTCGCTCCGACAGGATCTCCGGTCCGCACACCAGCTCGCCATGGAGCGCGGCTGCGCTTGCCGCGCTCGCCGGCGCCGTATTGCACGGTCTTCACCTGCATGTCGTACCAGTTTGTCCCAGAACGTGCGACAGGATGCCGCCGTGATGCGTCATGTCGCGGTACCAGTCGGCCGCGCCCTCCCAGATGCACATCGCGGCGAGATGCGGCGGCTGCAGCGAGGCGACGTGCCACTGGTTGATGCCGTAATAGGAGATGCCGTTGAGCCCGACCTTGCCGTTCGACCACGGCTGCACGCCGGCCCATTCGATGCAGTCGTAGAAATCCTTGGTCTCGCGCGGCGAGAAATGGTCGATGAAGCCGGGCGAGCAGCCGCAGCCGCGCGAATCGACGCGCACGCAGGCATAGTCGTGCGGCACCCATTTCTCCGGATCGACCACTTCCCAGCTCTGATACTTGTTGGTCGAGCCGGCGGTCACGTCGGGATGCTTGTCGCCATGCGCTGCCACGCGCTCGGATAGCCGTCCTGGAACGCGAGCCCCTTGGCGTAGGGGCCGTAGGTCAGGATCACCGGATAGCGTGCCGTCGCGCGACCGGGCGGAAGACGTCGGCGCGCAGCACGCAGGCCGTCGTCCATGGTGATCGGCACGTCCCAGTCGATGCGCATGCCGTCGCGCACTTCGCTGCGCGGCTGGTGGGATCTCGTGGGGGTCGACGTCATGTGCACGCTGCCGGGCAATGCGGGCAAACCTCGGGACGAACCTGCGGGCGAAGCGGGCCTCGAGCCGCCGCGTCAGCGCTTCTTGCGCCGCTTCTTGCTTCGCCGGACCCCCGCCATCGCTTCCAGCACGGCGCACACCGCCGCGGTGTCCTGCATGCCGTGGCCCATCGACATGGCGCCGGCATAGACCGGCATGGTGGCGGAGAACAGCGGCGTCGGCACGCCGAGCGCTGCCGCGTAGTCGCCGATCACGTCCATGTCCTTCTGCCAGACCTTGATCTTCATGGTGGCGTTGTCGTAGTTGTTCTTCACCATCATCGGCGCGCGCAACTCGAACACGCGCGAATTGCCGGCGCCGGTCTTCACGAGATCGAAAATCAGCTGCGGATCGAGCCCGGCCTTCATGCCGAGCACCATCGCCTCGGCGCTCGCCACGTTGTGGATGGCGACCAGCAGATTGGCGACGTATTTCATCCGGCTGCCGTTGCCGAACGCGCCGAGATCGTGCACGGCGCGCGAGAAGCCGAGAAACAGCGGCTTGAGCCTGGCGATCGCCTTGCGTCGCCGCTCGCATAGACGACGAGGTCCTTGACCTCGCGCCTGCGAGCCGGTGCCGCTCACCGGACAGTCGAGCATGACGTGGCCGGCCTTGCGCAGCGCGCGCTCGGCGCGCATCTTGTCGTCGAGCGTGAACGTGCTCGCCTCGATGACGACGCGGCGCTGGCAGCTTCGTGCCGGTGATCGCCGCCACGGTCGTGTCGAGCGCCTTCGGGCTGGGCAGGCTGGTGATGATGGTCGGGCACCGCCTTGGCGAGCGCCGCCGACGTCGGGCGCGATCTCGACGCCGGCCCGGGCGAGCAGGCGCCGGCGCGCGGCGTCGATGTCGTAGCCGACCACGCGCCAGCCGGCGTCGGCGAGATTCCTGCGCGAACGCGCCGCCCATGATGCCGAGGCCGACGACGCCGACCGTGCCCTTCTTCCGTCCCGCCATTCCGTCCTCCGCCCGACTCTCTTTCGGGTCGGCGCGACGCTAGCACAGGAAGTCATGGGACGTGCAAGGTGGCTTTCTCTCAATCCCCGTTTTCGCCTATCGTTACGTCAAGGGCCGACGTCGCCGGCAACGAGCCGATCGTCGGCATCGCGGCCGCGCCCGGCACTGTCGAGCTCGGACGCGCCGATGCGGCTTGAAGAAGATCGCCGACCGGATGAAATAACGGCGTCATAATCGGGAGAAGTCCATGCATATCGGAGTTGCCGGTCTCGGCCGGATGGGGGCCGCGATGGCGGCGCGGCTGATCGAGGTCGGCCACACAGGTGACGGTGTGGAATCGCTCGGCCGAGAAGGCGAAGCCGCTGGTCGACGCGGGCGCGAGGATCGCGGCGAGCCCGGCCGCGCTGGCGAGCGCGGTCGAGACCGTCATCACCATGCCTCACCGATGCGGACGCGATCGACGCGGTCTATGGCGGCCCGTGCGGGCCTGCTCGCCGGCGACCTCAAGGGCAAGCTCGTCATCGAGATGAGCACGGTGCGGCCGGGCGTCGAGATCGCGCTCGCCGAAAAAGTCCGCGCGCAAGGGCGCGGCGTTCGTCGAATGCCCGGTCGGCGGCATCGACCGGGCCGGCGCGCCAGGGCAAGCTGATCGGCCTGATGGGCGCCGAGCCCGCCGATGTCGCGCGCGCCAAGCCGCATCCTCGATCAGCTGTGCCGGCGGCTGGAGCACTGCGGGCCGGTCGGCGCCGGCGCGATCATGAAGTTCACCATCAACATGCCGCTGATGATCTACTGGCAGGCGCTCGGCGAGGCGCTGGCGCTGTGCCGCCCGCTCGGCCTCGATCCGGAGCGTGTGATGGACCTGATGTCCGACACGTCCGGCGGGCCGAATGTGCTGAAGGTGCGCGGCGCGGCGATCGCCAAGATGCTCAAGGGCGACGACCCCGGCCCGGTCACCTTCGACCTCGACAGCGGCATGAAGGACCTGCGCGCGATGCTGGCCGAAGGCCGCGCGCGCGGCGTCGAACTGCCGCTCGTCGAGCGCTCGCTCGCCTGTTACGAAGAAGCGAGCCGCCACGGTCTGGGGCCGGCCGAGGTCTCGGCCGTGTCGGTCTATTGGGCGAGCCGCAAGGCTCGCTGAACATCATTCGTCCCCGCGTCATTGGAGGAGTTGCCCATGTCCGTCACGCTCGCCCAAGCCTCGACCATCGTCGATACCGCCCTCAAGAAGGGCCGCGACACGAATTGCGCGCCGCTCACCGTCGCGGTGCTCGATGCCGGCGGCCATCTGGTCGCGTTCAAGCGCGAGGACAAGTCCGGCATCCTGCGCTTCGACATCGCCTACGGCAAAGGCCTGGGGCGCGCTCGGCATGGGCTTCGGGTCGCGCACGCTCGTTCGAGCGCGCCGCCAACACGCCGCAGTTCTTCACCGTGCTGGCGGCCGCGAGCGGCGGGCGCATGGTCACCAATCCGGGCGGCGTGCTGATCCGCAATGCCGGCGGCGACATCATCGGCGCCGTCGGCATTTCGGGCGACACCTCCGACAAGGACGAGGCCTGCGCGATCGCCGGCGTCGAGGCCGCGGGACTCAAGGCCGATCCCGGCGGCGCCAAGGCGTGACGAGCGGCGTAGCCCGATCTTAGAGGAGTCATTCCATGAAGCTCTATTCGTTCTGGCGCTCGCTCGCGACCTATCGCGTGCGCATCGCGCTCAACCTCAAAGGCATCGTGCCGGACGAGGTCATCGACGTGAACCTGATGAAGGGCGCAGCAGCGCGAGGCGCGCGTACCGCGCGGTCAATCCGATGATGGCGCTCCCGGCGCTGCTCGACGGCGACGGGCCGATCCTGTTCGAGTCGCTCGCGATCATCGAATATCTCGACGAGACCCATCCCAGCCCGCCGCTGCTGCCGAAGGATCCGCGCGGGCGCGCGCGCGTGCGCGGCCTCGCCCAGATCGTCGCCTGCGATTCGCATCCGCTGATCGTGCCGCGGGTGCGCGAATATCTGGAGCACGAGCTCAAGCTCGACGAGCCGACCCGGATGGCATGGTGCCGCCACTGGCACACCCAGGCGCTCACCGCGCTGGAGACCCATCTCGCAGGACAAGGAGACCGGCCGTTTCTGCCACGGCGACCAGGTGACGATCGCCGACATCTGCCTCGCGAGCCAGGCGGCGGGCGCGAAATTCTTCAACGTCGACACGGCGCCGTTCCCGACGGTGGTGCGCATCGCCGAGGCCTGCCAGGAGATCGACGCCTTCGCGCGCGCCCATCCGCTCAAGCAGCCGGGCGCGCCGGCCGCGGCGTAGCGTCGGCGACGCCATGCTCAACGCGGCGATCATCGGGCTGGGCTGGTGGGGCAAGCGGCTCGTCGGGTCGGTGCAGGGCTCGCGCCTCATCCGCTTCGCGCGCGGCGTCACGCTCGAGCCCGAGCTGGCGCGCGATTTCGCCGCCACCCATGGCCTCGCGATCGGAACCTCTTTCGAGGACGTGCTGGCCGATCCGCTCGATCGAGGCCGTGGTGCTGGCGACGCCGCACACGCGCCATCGCGCGCAGGTCGAGGCCGCGGCCGCCGCCGGAAAGCACGTCTACTGCGAAAAGCCGTTCGCGCTCGCCAAGGCGCGACGCGCAGGCGATGCTCGATGCCTGCGCCCGCGCCGGCGTCACCATCGGGGTCGGGCACCACTTTCGCCTGATGCCGTCGATGAAGGCGCTGCGCCAGGAAGTCGCGGCCGGCACGTTCGGCACCATCATGCATGCGGAGGGCCATTACAGCCACGACTGGCTGGCGGCGCAGCCGGCGGACAACTGGCGCGCCGCACCGGAAGAAACGCGCGCCGGCGGCATGACCGGCATGGGCATCCACGTGCTCGACTGCTTCCGCGACCTGATCGGCCCGATGCGGCGGATCAGCGCGCTGTCGAAGCGCCGCGCGCTCGCGCTCGCGACCGGCGACACCACGGCGGCGCTGATCGAGTTCGCGAACGGCGCCACCGGTACGCTCGCCACCACGCTCAAGACGCCGTTCGTCTGGCGCCTCGCGGTCTACGGCGAGAACGCCTGGGCCGAAAGCGTGAGCGAGACCCGGCTGGTCCTCTGCGGTGCCGGGGGCGAGCCCGAGACGATGGATTTCGCCGCCGGCAATCACCTCGGCGAGAACCTTGAGGCCTTCGCGGCCGCGGCGCTCGGGCGCGGCGCGTTTCCGATCGATGCGGCCGGTATCCTGCAAACGGTTTCGGCGCTCGACGCGGTCTTTCGCTCGGCCGAAGCCGACGGCGCCTGGCAGACGGTGTGAGCCGGATCAGCGCAACGCCCGGCGCGCGCGGCGGCTTGGATCGGGGCTGCGGTCGTGAAGGGTCCGCGCCCGGCCGTTTTCCGGCGCTACGACATTTTCCGGCGCCACGATGGCGGCGTCCCAGACCGCGTGGATATGCGCGACCTCGGCCTCGAAGCGTTCGAGAAACAGCCGGGCCTGCGCGCTCAGGGTACGTCGCGACGGCTGGATGAGCACGAACTCGGCGTGCAACGGCGGATCGGCGAGCGGATTGACGACGATGTCGCCCTTGGCGATGTCGTTGACCGAGATCAGGCTCGGCAGCACGCGTCACCCAATCGGAGCGCGCGACGAATTCGAGCGTCCCGATCATGGCGTCCATCTCGATCATGGCGTCGACCTCGACCCCATGGGTCTGGAAATAGGTCTCGAGATTGCGACGGCGCACATTGTGCGGGCCCGGCACGATGACCTTGAACGGCCGGCAGTCCTTGAGCCGCACCGGCGCGAGCGGGGTGAGGCCGCGGCGCGATCCGGACAGCAGCATCTCGCGGTCGCGCACGAGCAGACGCGACTTCAGTCCGATCTGGCCCTCGAAGGCCGGCACGACCGCGAAGTCGAGCTCGTCGGCGAGCACCATGTCGGTGAGCAGACCGCTGTAGCCTTCGACGATGTGCAGCCGCACGTCGGGATGGCGCGCAATGAAATCGTCGAGCGTGGGCGCCAGCACGGCGCGCGTGAAGGTCGGCATCAGCCCGATGCGCAAGTCGCCGGTGACGAAGCCGACGAGCGCGCGCGCTTCCTCGCCGGCGGTGTCGAGCAGGCCGACCGCCTCGACGCAACGACGGTAGTAGCGAAGTCCCGCCGGCGTCGGAAGGACGCCCGCGCTGGAGCGCTCGAACAGCTTGACCTTGAGGGCGCGCTCGACCGCCGCGACGTGCTGCGAGATGCCGGACTGGGTCGCGTTCTCGCGCGCCGCCGCGCGCGTGAACGAGCCTTCCTCGCACACCGCGATGACCGCGCGAACTTGTCGCAGGGCAATTCCGACCATTAGGAATCCTTATGCCGGGAGCCAAGATATATTAATTCGGCTACCGGGGCCATTGGGACTAGCATCCGCTCAAGGACAAATTCGCCGCCGCAAAGCGGGCGGGCGCTAAGGAGGGACGCATGGGCACAGCCAATTTCGGTATCGTCGGTCTCGATTGGCAGCAGCGCGTCAACTGGGACCGGCTGCGCACCTACCGCACCGAACGCGCGCGCCCGATGATGAAGAAGCACGGCCTCGGCGCCATGCTGTGCATGTACGACGAGAACGTGCGCTACCTCACCGGCACGCTGACGCCGGGCTGGAACCGGCTCAAGCCGGGCCTGCGCTACGCCATGTTGTGCGGCGACGGCGCCCCGATCCTGTTCGAGCAGGGCGACCTCGGCTTCCAGATCGAGCGTCATTCGCCGTGGATTCCCGAAGGAGAACGTGCGTCACTCCTTCGCCTGGATCAAAGGCGCGGCCGGGCCGGCTTCGGTCCAGCAGGTCACCAAGTTCACCAAGGCGGTGTTGCAGGCGATGAAGGAGAACGGCGTCGCCGGGCAGAAGCTCGGCGTCGACTTCATCGACATCAACATGATCAGCATCTTCAAGGACAACAACATCAACTGGGTCGACGGCATGACCCCGATGATGGAAGCGCGCGCCGTGAAGAGCGAGGACGAGCAGGAATGCTTCCGCATCGTCGGCGCCATCGGCGACGCCACCCATTGGGAATGCATGAAGTTCCTGCGTCCCGGCGTCACCGAGAACCAGGTGACGGCGCATCTCATGCAGTATCTCTACAATATCCCCGGCATGGAGGACGTCGAGGACGTCATCGTGTCGTCGGGCCCGAACACCTGGCCGAACTGGCGCAACTTCTCCGACCGCATCATCCAGCCCGGCGACATCGTGTTCATGGATTTGGCGGCGCTGACCTGGAACGGCTACAAGTCCTGCTATTACCGCACCTACTGCGTCGGCAAGGAGCCCTCGCAGGAGCAGAAGGACACCTACGCCACCGCGCTCCAGTGGCTCTACGACTCGATCGGCGCCGTGAAGGTCGGGGCGACCACCCGCGACATCGCGATGAAGTGGCCGTCGGCGATGGAGACCTGGGGCTACGAGGACGAGGACCAGGCGGCCGCCAATCTGTGGGGCCATGGTCTCGGGCTCGCCCAATACGATCCGCCGGTGATCTCGCGCATCTGGTCGCTCGATCATCCGGTCGACATCCAGGAAGGCATGACGTTCGCGCTCGAGACCCAGCACGGGAAGAAGTTCCGCTACGGCGTGCGCATCGAGGAAATGCTGATCGTCAAGAAGAACGACATCGAGATCGTGTCGAATTTCCCGGTCAAGCAAATCACCGTGGTCGACCCGCTGCCGGGCTACGGCGACCACGTCAAATAGGGTGCTTCTCCGGTCGGGAACATAGGGTCGTCACGCCCGGTGGGGAGCGTTCGACCCGCGCGGCGAATGGAGCGGGTCACTGATGACGCCTTCAAGTTCGAGTGCGGCGGTCTATCCCGGGTCCGAGACCTCATGAGCGACGCGCAATTCGTCATCCCGCTGAGCAGCGCGGCGGCCGCCGACGTCGACCGCGTCGGGCCGAAGGCGGCCAATCTTGCCGCGCTGACGCGCGCCGGCCTGCCGACGCCGGGCGGCTTCTGTCTCGGCGCCGACGCCTATCGGCGGCAGATCGCCGAACTTGGAATGCAGGACCTGCTTGCGCGCTACAACGTCGCCGATGTCACCGAGCGCCGCCGCATCTCGGTCGCGATCAGGCTCGGCCTCTATGAGCGGCCGGTCGCGCCGGCGGTGCTCGGTCCGTTGATGGCGGCCTGGCGCACGCAGCGCGCCGAGAGCGGAGCCCCTTCGGCGGTGCGCTCCTCGGCCTTGATCGAGGACCGCAAGGGCGCGAATTTCGCCGGCCAGTTCGAGAGCTTCCTCGGGATCGCGGACGAGACCGCGTTCGTGACGTCTGTACGCGCCTGCTGGGCCGCGCTGTGGACCACCAATGCGCGCCGCTACATGGAAAACCACGACCTCTCGCCGGCCGATACCGCGATGGCGGTGCTCATCCAGCCGCTTGTCGACGCGCGCGCCTCGGGCGGCGGTCTGAGCGAGACCGCGGAAGGGCAGATGCTGCTGAGTGCCACCTGGGGGCTGGGCTCGGCGATCGCCCAAGGCGAGGTCGTTCCCGACCGCATCACGCTGTCGCGCCAGGGCTTCCTGCGCAAGAACGAAGCCGGCCGCAAGGATCACCGCGAAACCTGCGGTCACGGCGAAGGCGCGGTCCCGCAGGCGGTGCCGAAAGAGCTCGTGAGCGCGCCCTGCCTCGATGCCGGACAGGCGGTGACGCTCGGGCGCCTGCTGCGCAAGACGGAAGAGATTTTCGGCATGCCGGTCGAGATCGAGTGGGCGCTCGACGCGCAGGGCTTCAAGCTGTTGCAGGCGCGGCCGCTGCATGTCGAGCCGATCGTGGTGCCGGACGCGATCTGGCTGCAGCATCCCGGATTGAACGGCCACCCGGCCGGCATCGGCTGGGGCTCGGGCCGCGCCGTGGTGGTGAACTGCGAATGCGAGCTTTCCCGCGTGGCGCCCGGCGACGTCCTGGTGACGCGCGTGGCGGGGCCGGCGCTGAGCCAGGTGCTGCCGCACGTCGCCGGCGTGGTGGCGGAGCTCGGCGGCTCGACCTCCCATCTCGCCTCGCTTGCGCGCGAGCGCGGCATCCCGATGGTGCTGGGCGTGCTCGACGCCACGCGCCGCATTCCGGACGGCTCGCAGGTCGCGGTCGACGGGGTCGCCGGCATCGTACGGTGGATACGCTGATGCGGCCGCGAATCTTCGTCACCCAGCCGATCGCCGAAAGCGCGCTCGATCGCCTGCGCGCCGTTGCCGACGTCAAGGTCAACCCGGTTTCCGAGCCGCGTGATCCCCAAAAAGGCGCTCGTGGCGGCGGTGCGCAAGCACGACCTGCTGTTCTCGCTGCTGCACGACACCGTCGATCGCGCGGTGATCGCGGCCAATCCGAAGCTGCGCGCGGTGGCGTCGATGTCGATCACGCCCGACAACATCGATGTCGCCGCCGCGACCGCGCGCAAGATCCCGGTCACGGTCGTTCCGCCGATCGTCGCGGAAGCGACCGCCGACATCAATTTCGGCCTCATGCTCATGGTCGCGCGCCGCATGGTCGAAGGCGACCGCCTGGTGCGCAAGGGCATATTCCCCGGCTCGCAGTCGAACCACCTCGCCGGCGCAGCGGTGCACGGCAAGACCATCGGCCTCGTCGGCGGAGGCGGGCGCATCGGCAGCGCGGTGGCGCGCCGCGCCCACGGCTTCGGCATGCGGGTTCTCTACTGGGGGCCGCGCCGCAAGACGCGAGGCCGTGGAGCGCGAATCCCACCTCACATTACGTCCCGCTCGACCAGCTCCTGCGGGAAGCCGATTTCGTCTCCCTCCACTCGCCGCTCAGGCCGGAGACGCGCCACCAGATCGGCGCGCGTGAGCTGGCGCTGATGAAGCCGACCGCGTTCCTGATCAACACGGCGCGCGGCGCGATCGTCGACGAGAAGGCGCTCGTCAAGGCGCTCGCGCGCGGCGGCATCGCGGGCGCCGGGCTCGACGTGTTCGAGCACGAGCCCAAGGTGCCGCGCGCGCTCGTCAAGATGCCCAACGTGGTCCTCACCCCGCATCTCGGCAGCGCCGTCATGGAGGTGCGCGAGCAGATGGCGAACATCGTGGTGGACAACATCCTCGCCATCCTGGACGGCAAGAAGCCCCCGAACTGCGTCAATCCGGAGGTGTTTCCGGCTTGAGCTTGTGAAACGGGTGCGCGACGATCTGGAGCATTTTCCGGCGCCAGCGAGTGCCGGTTCGCCGTCGAAAATGCGACCAAATCTCGTAGCAATCCGCGAGTGGAGGGACCCATGGCCCGGCCTTTGATTGCGGTGACCGACAGTCTCTTCCCCTCGCTCGATCCCGCGATGGCGGCGCTCGCGGCGCGTCGATCCGGAGTACGGATGGCCAAAAGCGGCTCCGCCGACGACATCCTGGCGGTGGCGCGCGATGCCGACGCCGTGCTCGTCACCTATGCCAAGCTGCCCGGCGATCTCCTGCGCCAGCTCACGCGCTGCAAGGTGATCGGCCGCTTCGGTCTCGGCGTCGACAACATCGATATTCCGGCGGCGACCGAGCTCGGCATCACGGTCACCTACGTGCCGGATTATTGCCTGCGCGAGGTGTCCGACCACGCCATGGCGCTGCTGCTCGCGCTCGTGCGCAAGATGCCGTTCTCCGAACAAGCTGGTGCAATCCGGCCGCTGGGAGATGCCGCCGATCGTGCCGCTGCGGCGGCTGCGACGGGCAGGTGCTCGGCCTCGTCGGCTTCGGCAACATTCCGCGCGCGCTCGCGCCCAAGGCCAAGGCTTTCGGCATGCGGGTCGTCACCCACGATCCCTATGTGATCGCCGGAGGTGCTGGCGGCGGCCGGCGTCGAGGGCGTGAGCTTCGACCGGCTGCTCGAGATGTCCGACTTCGTCTCGATCCACGCGCCGCTGATGCCGGCGACGCGCGGCCTGTTCGAGCGCGCAGGCGTTCGCCAAGATGAAGAAGGGCGCGTTCCTGATCAACACGGCGCGCGGGCCGCTGATCGACGAGGCGGCGCTCATCGCGGCGCTCGACGCCGGCCAGCTCGGCGGCGCCGCGCTCGACGTGGTCGACGACCGAGCCGCTCGCCAAGGACTCCAAGCTGCTGGGCCGCGACAACGTCATTCTGACGCCGCACACCGCGTTCTACTCGATCGAGGCGCTCGAGGAGCTGCAGACCAAATGCGCGAACGACGTGGCGCGCGTGCTCAGCGGCGAGAAGCCGGTCTATCCGGTCAAGCCGGGGTGAGGATGAACGCCATTATTCGGCCTGCGGCCGATTGGTCTTGAGCGGCTTCTCCTCGAGCAGGACGAGACCCACGAAAGCGACCGCGAAGCTCGCGGCGGCGGCGAAGAAGACGCGGCGAAAGCCCTCCGCCGCCTCGGCGGTGAGCGCGGCGGTGGCTTCTCCCGCCGGCAGGCCGGCGAGCACGATCGCCCCGAAGATCGCGACCAGGATGGTGCCGTAGAGGGTGCGCGAGAAGTTCATGGTGCCGACCGCGGTGCCGAACTGATGGCTCGCGACCGTGTTCTGCAGCGCGATCGAGCAGAGCGGCGGGACCGGGCCGAACCCGATCCCGATGAGCGCGAGCAGAATCTCGAAGGTCGAGCGCGGTCAGCCGGTCGGCCGTCGACGGCGAGCGTCATGGTCGATGCGATCGCGAACGACGAGCCCGACCATCGGGATGCTCTTGTAATGCGTCATGCGGCCGTAGAACTGGCCGCTGATGCCGGCCGAGCTGTTCACCGTCACCATCAGCACCATCAGGCTCAGGCCCGCATTGGTGGGCGTGAGGCCGATCACGCTCTGCAGATACATGGGCAGGAAGATGTTCAGTCCGACGATCGAGCCCCAGCCGAAGCTGTTCATCATGAAGGCGCAGCGCGCGCACCGGATCGCGCAACATCGACAGCGGGATCAGCGGCTCCGGCGCGACGAGCAGGCGCACCACGAAGCCGACGCCCATGATCAGCGCGAGGGCTGCGAGCCCGAGCATGGGCGGCGAGAACCACGGATAGCGCACGCCGCCGAGGCTGAGCGCGAGCATGAACGAAACGCTCGCCGCCATGATCAGCACGGCGCCCAGCACGTCGAGCCGGTGGTAGCGCTCGTGCCGCGGCAGACGGCGCAGCAGCGTGTAGGTCAGCGACGAGCGCGGCCACGCCCATCGTCATGTTGAGCCCGAAGATCACCTTCCAATGCAGATTTTGCGCGATGAAGCCGCCGAGCGCCGGGCCGCACGCGCCGGCCGTCGTGTAGGTCGCCGAAAAATAGGCGTAGTACTTGCCGCGGTCGCGCGGCGCCGCGAGGTCGCCGAGCACGACCATGCCCATCGACGCCATGCCGCCGCCGCCGAGCCCGTGCAGCACGCGCCCGCAGATCAGCACCAGCATGTTGGGCGCGGCCAGGCACACCAACGATCCGAGCATGTAGACCGAGAGCGCGATCAGCACCGTGAGACGGCGGCCGTGGATGTCGCTGACCTTGCCGTAGAGCGGCGTCACCGCAGTCGAGGCGATCAGATAGGCGGTGACCAGCCAGGGCAGGCTGTGAACGTCGCCGAGGTCGCGTCCGATCGTCGGCAGCGCGCTCGCCAGGATGGTCTGGTCGAGCGACGACATGAACACCGGCAGTAGCATGCCCCAGATGACCAGCCGGGTCTCCGCGTGGGTCAGGGCTGTCGGCTTGACGGGAGGCCTTACGGCGTCCATCCGCGTTACTCCGCGGTCCAGCCGCCGTCGATGACGAGCGCCGAGCCGGTCATCAGCGACGAGGCGTCGGAGGCGAGAAACACGATGGCGCCGGTCAACTCCTCGAGCTGGCCGAGGCGGCCGAGCTTGATCTTGGACAGCACCTCGTCGCGAAATACCTTGTTCTCGAAGAACGGCCGCGTCATCGGCGTCTCCAGGAAGGTCGGCCCGATGCTGTTGACGCGGATATTGTGCGGCGCGAGCTCGATCGCCATCGCCTTGGTGAAGCCTTCCATGGCGTGCTTGGCGGCGCAATAGACGGTGCGCCGCGCCGCGCCGACATGGCCCATCTGCGACGAGATGTTGATGATCGAGCCCGCCCGCTTCGTCTCGAGCAGCCGCCGCGCCACCGCCTGGGCGACGAAGAACGCCGCCCGCACGTTGAGGTCGAACACGAAATCGAAATCCTCGACCTTCACGTCGATCAGCGAAGCGGGCCGGTTGGTGCCGGCATTGTTGACCAGGATGTCGAACGGATCGGCCGCTGCGATCGCGTCCCGCATGGCCGCAAGATCGGTGACGTCGAGGGGAAGCGCCTGCGCCTGGTCGCCGCGCGCGTGGATCGCCGCAGCCGCCGCCTCGATCTCGGCTTGCGTGCGCGCCGCGAGCGTGACATGCGCGCCGGCCGCCGCGAGCGCGGACGCGGCGGCGAGCCCGATGCCGCGCCCGCCGCCGGTGACGAGGGCGCGCCGGCCGTCGAGCCGGAACGAGGGAGTCTTGGTGAGCTCGATGGATTTGGTCATTTGGCAGAGCCTCTCAACTCCCTCCCCCGTTTACGGGGGAGGGCGGGGAGGGGGAAGCCACGAGCACCGCGCACCAAAAGCCCCCTCCCGGCGCGCTTCGCGCGCCACCCTCCCCCGCAAGCGAGAGAGGGTAAAAGATCATTCCGCCGCCTGCGCGTAGCCGACATTGCGCCGGCCGTAGCGGCGCACGCGCACATTGGCCTGTTCGGCGTGACCCAGGAAGCCCTCGAGCACGCACAGCCGCGAGCAGTATTCGCCGATCATCGCGCTCGCCTCGTCGGTCATCACCTTCTGGAACGTGCAGGTCTTGAGGAATTTTCCGACCCACAGCCCGCCGGTATAGCGCGCCGCCTTCTTGGTCGGCAGCGTGTGGTTGGTGCCGATCACCTTGTCGCCATAGGCTACGTTGGTGCGCGGACCCAGGAACAGCGAGCCGTAATTGACCATGTGGTTCAGAAAGTAATCGGGGTCGCGGGTCATCACCTGGACGTGCTCGGAGGCGACGCGGTCGGCCTCCTTCACCATCTCGTCGTAGCTGTCGCACACGATCACCTCGCCGAAATCCTCCCAGGCCTTTTTTGCCGCGTCGGCGGTCGGCAGGATCGTGAGCAGGCGCTCGACCTCGCTCATGGTGGCGCGCGCGAGCTTCTCCGAATTGGTGAGCAGGATCGCCGGCGAGGTCGGCCCGTGCTCGGCCTGGCCGAGCAGGTCGGTGGCGCAGATCTCGCCGTCCACGCTGTCGTCGGCGATGATCAGCGTCTCGGTCGGTCCGGCGAGCAGGTCGATGCCGACGCGGCCGAACAGCTGGCGCTTGGCTTCCGCCACGTAGGCGTTGCCCGGGCCGACGATCATGTCCACGGCGGCAATCGTTTCCGTGCCGAGCCCCATGGCGGCCACCGCCTGCACGCCGCCGAGCACGAAGATCTCGTCGGCTCCGCCGAAATGCATGGCCGCGACGATCGCCGGATGTGGCCCGCCACGGAACGGCGGCGCGCACGCGATGATGCGTTTGACGCCCGCCACCTTGGCGGTGACGATCGACATGTGGGCGGAGGCGACCATCGGATAGCGCCCGCCCGGCACGTAGCAGCCGATGCTCGCGACCGGGATATGGCGATGGCCCAGAATGACGCCCGGCAGCGTCTCGATCTCGAGATCGCGCATGGTCTCCTTCTGCTTCTGGGCGAAATGGCGGACTTGGCTCTGCGCGAACTTGATGTCCTCGAGGTCGCGCTTGGCCACCTGCGCGATCGCCTTGTCGATCTCCTGCTCGGTCAGGCGGAAGCTCTTCGGCTCCCAATCGTCGAATTGCTTCGACAGGTCGCGCACCGCCGCATCGCGCCTCGCCTCGACGTCGGCGAGGATCTGCTCGACCGTCGCGCGCACCTTGGCGTCGGCCGCCTTGATGGCGCTTGCGTCCATCCCGCGCTTGAGCCAGCGAGCCATGGGAATCTCTCCTTGGGTAGCCGTCGTCCGTCATCGTCCGCGAAAGCGGACGATCCGGTAACCACCGGCGCCTCGATTTGTTCGCAACGACCGGGGGAACCGGATCCCCGCTTTCGCGAGCATGACGGTCCCTTTGTTGATCTTCTATTTTATCGCCCGCGCGTCAATGTGCCGGGGTGCTGCGTTTTGCGAGCACGCAGCGAATGCCGCCGTGCGGATCGGCCACGTCGCCGCTATAGCGCGGGATCAGGTGGACATGGACATGCGGGCGCGACTGCCCGCCGGCCCGGCCGATATTGACGCCGATATTATAGCCGTCAGGCCGAAATTCCGCCTCGACATGCGCCTTGGCGCGATCGAGCAGGGCCAGCACGCAGGTCTTCTCCTGCCAGCTCATGTCGAAGAAACCCGCCACATGACGGCGCGGCACGACGAGCACGTGCCCGCGCGCCAGGCTGTTATTGTCGAAACGGACATAGGCCTGCTCGTCCTCGAACAGGATCATATCCGGCTTGCACAACTCACACGCGGGCTCGGACATATGCCGTCACTTGATCGCCTGCGGGTTGATCGGCGAGCCGGTGCCGCCGGTGATGATCAGCGGCGGGCCGCAGAAGAAGAACTCGTAGATTCCGTCCTCCTCGCAGTCCTCGGCCAGCTCCTTGAGATAGAAGATTTCGCCCATGCACAGCCCCATCGCCGGGATCACCACCCAGTGCCAGGGCTGATTGGCCTCCGTGGTCTCGTTCGGCCGCACCTCGACGCCCCAGGTGTCGGAGCAGATCGCGGCGATCTGCTTTTCCTGGCACCAGTAGCAGTTCTCGAACTTGACGCCGGGCGCGTCGCCGCCCGCATAGCCGCCCCACGCGCCTTCCTTGAGACAGCGCTCCATCTGCCCGGTGCGGATGATGACGAAGTCGCCCTGACGGATCTCGACGTTCTGCGCCTTGGCGCATCTGTCGAGCTCGGCGTTGGAAATGTCTTCGCCGTCCATGAGCCACTGAACGCCGCGAAAGCGGGCGATGTCGAGCAGCACGCCGCGCCCGATCATCTTGTCCTTGGAATGCTCGATCCCGAGCACGTTGAGACCCTTGGAGTCGATCAGCTTGGCGTCGTGCCCGTTATAGGCCTTGTCCTCGTAGAAGATATGGCCAAGCGCATCCCAGTGGGTCGCGCCCTGGACGCACAGATTGAGCGTGTCGTCGGCGTAGCGGATCTTGTTCCAGTCCTGCCGTCCCGCGATGGCGTCGGTGCCGGTCGCCAGCATCTGGTGGATCGGGATTGAAGCGCCCGCCGAACAAGCCGGTTTGCGGGCCGTCGCGGTCGAGCGGAATGCCGAGCGCGAACACCTTGCCGGTGCGGATCAGCTTCGCCGCATTGACGATGTGCTCGGGCGTGACGTGGTTGAGGGTGCCGATCTGGTCGTCCTTGCCCCAGCGGCCCCAGTTCGACAGCTTCTTCGACGCTTCCTCGATTGCGGCTTTTCCCACCTTGATGTCCATCGGACGATACCCTCCGTCGTGCTGATGTCGCGATTCCGGGCGGGATATTGGCCCGCACTGCGGCCCCGCGTCTATGGCGAGAAAGGCATGCCCGCAAGCCTGGAAATAATCTGATCAGACCTTGCCGAGCGCCGCGAGAATGAGGTCCGGCGTGAGCGGAATGTCGGTGAGGACCGCGGCGCTGAGCGGCCGCAGCGCGTCGTTGACCGCATTGACGACGCAGCCCGGTGCCCCGGCGGTGCCGGCCTCGCCGGCGCCCTTGGCGCCAAGCTCGGAATCGGCGGTGGGCGACACCACGTGGCCGACCTCGATATCGGGCATCTCGCCCGCCATCGGCACCAGATAGTCGGCCATGTTGCCGTTGAGCAGCTGGCCGCGCTCGTCATAGACGCAATGCTCGAGCAGCGCGGCGCCGATGCCCTGCACCACGCCGCCGCGCACCTGCTCGTCGACCAGCTGGGGGTTGATCACCGTCCCGCAGTCTTCCACGCACCAGTGCTTGAGCAGCTTGATGAACCCGGTGTCGGTGTCGACCTCCAGCCAGCTCGCCTGGATGCCGTTGGTGAAGGCGAACGGCCAGGCGCGTGGCACATAGTGCCGTGTCGCCATCAGCTCGGCCTGGAAACCGGGCGGCAGCGTGTCGGGGCGGAAATAGGCGATGCGGGCGACCTCGTCGAGGCCGAGGCGCTCGCGGCCGCTGTCGGCATCGACCACGACGCCGTTCCGGATGTCGAGGGCCGCGGCGTCCGCCTGCAGGATGCTGGCCGCGACCGCGAGCACGTTCTGCCGCAAGGCCTTGCCGGCCTGCCAGGCGGCCTCGCCGCCGATGCCGGCCGCGCGCGACGCCCAGGTGCCGCCCCCATAGGGCACATTGTCGGTGTCGCCCGTGATGACGCGCACCTTGTCGAGCGGCACCCCGAATGCGCTCGCGACGCACTGGGCGATGACGGCTTCGGCGCCCTGGCCCTGCTCGGTGACGCCGCTGGCGCAGAAGATCGCCCCGGTGGCGTCGAGCCGCACGGTCGCACCGTCCTGCGCCGAGATGCGCGCGCCGCCGACGCCGTAGAAGGCCGCCGACGGGTTGGTCACCTCGATGAAGCTCGCAAACCCGACTGCCGCGGTAGACGCCCTGTCGGCGCAGCTCCGCCTGCTCGGCGCGCAACGCCTCGTAGTCCATCATCTTGACGATCTTGTCGAGCGCGGCGTGGTGCGAGAGCTTCTCGAACTTGATCCCGGACGGGGCCGCGCACGGGTAGGCGTCGTCGGCGAATGAGGTTGCGGCGCCGGATCTCGACCGGATCCATGCCGATGCGCGCCGCCGCCATCTCGACCAGGTTCTCGGTGATCGAGGTCGCGATCGGATGGCCCACCGCGCGGTACTGGCACATGACGTTCTTGTTCTGGAACACCACGCGGGCGCGGGCGCGGTAGTTCGGGCATCGGTAGGGACCGCCCACCAGGTTGACGACCTGGTTCGCCTCGATGCCCGACGTGCGGGGATAGACCGAGTAGGGGCCGATGCCGGTGAGGTCGTCGATCTCGAACGCCGGTGATCGTTCCGTCGCGTTTGACGCCGATCTTGGCGTGGACGCGGTGATCGCGCGCATGGATGTCGGTCACGAAGCTTTCGAGCCGGTCGGCGACGAATTTGACCGGCCGCTTGAGCAGCTTCGACAGCGCGACCGTCGCCATCTCGTCCGCATAGGTATGCACCTTGATGCCGAACGAGCCGCCGACGTCCTTGGTCAGGACGCGCACCTGATGCTCCTCCAGACCCAGATGCTTGGCGAACAGGTTCTGCATCATGTGCGGCGCCTGCGTGCCCTGATAGACGGTCAGGCGCTGCTCGCCCGCGTTCCAGTCGGCGACGATCGCGCGCGGCTCGTTGGTGACTCCGGTATGGCGGCCGAACAAAAAGGTGGCGCGCACGACCTCGTCGGCATCGGCGAACGCCTGGTCGACGGAGCCTGCCTCGTGCTTGCGCTCGAAGGTCAGATTGTCGCCGAGCGACGCGTGAATGACGGGCGTGGCGGGATCGAGCGCGGTCTCGGGGTCGGTGACCGGGGTCAGCTCCTCGTAGTCGACAACGACCCGCTCGCAGGCGTCCTCGGCTTGCGCGCGCGTCCTCGCCACCACGGCGCACACCGCCTCGCCCTGCCAGCAGGCGCGCTCGATCGCGATCGCGTGCTGCGGCGCCGACTTGATGCCTTTGAGATGGGTGAGCACGCCGACCCACGGCGTGATCACCTTGGCGAGCTCCGGCCCGGTGACGACCGCGACGACGCCTTCCGCCTTCCTGGCCGCCGCCGCATCGATCCCCTTGATGCGCGCATGGGCGTAGGGACTGCGCACGAACGCGACATGGGCCATCCGCGGCAAGGTGACGTCGCTCACGTATTGGCCGCGGCCTTGCGTGAGCCGCGCCAGGTTCGGTCGCGGCACCGCGCGCCCGATATAGGAGTTGGGCCGGTCGAGCGCGCTCAGTGCGGAGGGCAGGTCGTCGACGATCTTCATGTACGCCGCTCCGCGCGTGCCTGCGCCACCGCCTCGATCGCATCCACGATGGCGTGATAGCCGGTGCAGCGGCAGTAGTTGCCGGACAGATGCTCGCGGATTTCCGTCGCGGCTCGGCACGCCGCCGCGCCCGAGCAGCGCTTGCGCCGTGAGCAGCATGCCGGGCGTGCAGAAGCCGCATTGCAGCGCATTGCGGGTCTGGAACGCTTCCTGCAGATCGGCGATCTCGCCCGAATCGGACACGCCCTCGATGGTCTCGACCCGTCCGCCGTCGCACTGCACCGCCAAGCATCGAGGCAGCCCCGCACGATCATCCCGTCGAACCGCACCGTGCAGGCGCCGCACACGCCGTGCTCGCAGCCGACATGGCTGCCGGTGAGGCCCAGGTCGTCGCGCAGGAAATCGACCAGCGTCTTGCGGGCGTCGACGCGCTCGCGCACGTCTTCCCCGTTCACCGTGAGGGCGATGTCGTGAAAGCGTTCGGTCATCGGCGCGGCTCGCCGAGTTGTCTTGCGACCCGCCCCAGCAGCACGCCGGCGAGGTGCCGTTTCGCGGCGGCGGACGCCTGGACGTCGCCATCGGGATCGAGATCGCGCGCGAGCGCCGCGACCGCGTCTTCGCCCCGTTCCAGCGCCGCCTCGGCGTTGCGCGCGCGGAGCGGCCTTGCGCCGACGCCGAAGAAGGCGAGCCGCACGTCGCGTCAAATTCTTCCCGTCGGCGCGCCCGGATGCGGCGAGCCCGACCAGCGCATAGTCGCCGTGGCGGCGGGCAAGCTCCGCGAAGCCGTAGCGGCTGCCGGCACGCGCCGCCGGCAGGCGGATCGCGGTCAGAAGATCGCCCGGACCGAGCGCTGTCTCGAACAGGCCCTTGAAGAAATCGTCCGCCGGCACGCGTGCGCGTGCCGGCCGCATCGGTGATCGCGACCTCGCCGCCGAGCGCCAGCAGGCAGGCCGGCAATTCCGCCGCCGGATCCGCGAAGGCGATCGAGCCCCCGATGGTGCCGCGGTTGCGGATGGCCGGATGGGCGATATGCGGCAGCGCCAGCGCGATCAGCGGGGCATGGCGCGCGATCTCGGGCGAGCGCTCCGCCTCGGCATGGCGCACCAGCGCGCCGATCTCCAGCGTGTCGCCGGCGAGCGCGATCCGCTTGAGATCGTCGAGCGCGTTGATGTCGATCAGGAGCGCCGGCGCGCTTAGCCGCATGTTGAGCGTGGCGATCAGGCTCTGGCCGCCCGCCAGCAGGCGGGAATCGGCGTGCTGCGCCAGCAGTGCGACGGCGTGAGTCGACGGATTTGGCCTTGGCGAACCCGAATGGCGCCGGCTTCAACGCGTCCCCCCTGCGGCTTTGCTTTCCGGCGCCTATTGTGGCCGAGAACCGCGAGGCGTCAATGGCGGCGCCCGCGCGGGATGCTAGGATCGGGCGCACCGTGAGGGAGAGATCGGCATGCCGGGAGAGTTTCAGGGGAAGATCATCGTCGTTTCGGGCGCAAGCCGCGGCATCGGCCGGGCGATAGCCACGGACTTCGCGCGCGCGGGCGCGCAATGCGTGCTCGCCGCATCGTCGGCCGCCAACCTGGCGGCGGCCGCCAGGACCATCGTCGAAGCCGGCGGGGCCGAGCCGCATGACGGTCGCCGCCGACCTGCGCACGCTGGCGGGCTGCGAGCAGGTGTTTGCGCGCGTCAATGACCGTTTCAAGCGCTGCGACGTGCTGGTGAACTGCGCGGGCGCGACTCGCGCCGGCGATTTCCTCGAAGCTCGCCGGACGATCTGTGGCTCGACGGCTTTGCGCTCAAATTCTTCGGCGCCGTGCGGCTGTCGCGGCTGTTTTGGCCGCTCCTGAAGGCGGCGCAAGGCCACGTCGTCAACATCATCGGCGGCGCGGCGCGCACGCGTCGAGCCCGAATTCCTGATCGGCGGGTCGGTCAACTCCGCGCTGGCGAACTTCAACAAGGGCCTGTCGCGGCTCGGCATCCGCGACGGCGTCAACGTCAACGCCATCCACCCGGGCGCGACCGCGACCGAGCGCACCGAGAACCTGCTGCGCCAGCGCGCCGAGTCGTCGGGCCGGCCGGTCGAGGAGCTGCGCGCGGAGGCGATCGCCAAGAGCGGGGTGCGCCGCATGGCGCGAGCCCGAGGAGATCGCGGCGCTCGCGCTCTTTCTGTGCACCGAGCGCGCCCGCCACATCCAGGGCACCGCGACGGCGGTCGACGGCGGCGCGACGCCGGGGCTCTATTAGCGCATGATCCCGAAAAGTTGACAGACTTTCGGACAAGATCATGTGCAAAAACACGAAGATCGAGAGCATGATCGCTTCAATCTGAAGTGATCATCCTCTCGGGTGCGAGCGCATCAATGTGGTCGGGGTGCTCTACCCCGATGGCCCACGAATCATTGCATCGCAGCGAAACGACCCGATGGGCCGACGCCGATCCGCGATCCCGGCCTGCCGACGCCCCATCATTCCGATGATTAGTGTGCCTGCGTTGCACCCGCGACGGACCCCGCGCGCTTCGGCTGGGCGTCGACCAGCACGAAGAACACCCGGGCGGGCTCCTTCCCGCGGTTGAGCCACGCGTGGTTCGTGCCGCGCTGAATGAGGATGTCGCCGGACTTCAAGATGACTTTCGTGTCGTCGAGAAGCATTTCGATTTCACCCGACAGGCAAACACAATAGTCGATCGTGTCCGTCCGGTGCTGGCCAGGCAGCTCGTTGCCGGGCTGCACCTCGAGTATCGCGCACCGTGTACCCCCCGCCGGAGGCGCGGTCCCCATGACGCGGGCGCCCTCATCCACATCGGTCAGGAAACTGGAATTGGAGTCTGTCGCCCACATCAGCGTGGAGGTGATCTTGTCATCGGGGAATTTGTGATTGCTTGCCTCGCCGTCGATCCATACGACGGCTTTGCCGGTCGCGTCGTGCCCGGTCACGATGCGGCGGATATGAGGGTCCTTGCGGTGTGTGTCGGTCATCGTGATCCTCCAAATCTTCGGGAACTATCATGGAAGCGGCCGCGCATTGCCCGGCACCGGAGCGTCGAATGCGTTGATCATCATTGCGGCGGTTGTGTAGAAGCCGACCGTCGTGATCAGCTCGATGAACAGATCGAGTCCGAGCGCCGCAACCGCGCGATCGTAGCTTGCCTGACTGATCGTCCGGGTCTGTTGAAGCTCGTTGACGATTTCATAGACCAGCTTTTCATCCGCGTGCGCGAAGCTGGGTACGCGATGGTGCCGCACGGCGTCGATCGCCTCGCTGGTCAGGCCCGCTTCAAGCGCATCCTTCTCGTGCACGAACCATTCGTACTGCGCGTTCCAGAAACGCGCGACGACCAGAATGGCGAGCTCGAACAGTCGCTTGTCGAGACGGCCTTCCTTGCGAACGGCGTTGCCAAAACGATTGGCGGCGTCGGCAATTCGCGGGGTCCGAAGCCACACCGCGAAAGGTCCCCGTACGGCACCGGCCCTGGGGCCGGCAATTTCGTCAAAGACGCGTTTTTGCTCCGGCGACAATTCTTCAGGCTTCAGATAAGCGACGCGGCTCATGGTTGGAACCTCGGTCCGATGACAAGTGACGAACGGGTCCCGCCAGCCGGAAATTTCGGCTGGCGGGTCTCGCATTTGGCGTTGCTGTCGATCGAGCTTGATCGACCTGTGGCTCGGCTCAATTGGGCTTCAGCCCGATCGCCTTGATGAGCGCGCCGGTCTGGGCGCTGTCCTGCCGTATGAGCTGGGTGATCTGTTCCGGGGTCTTGTCGAGCGGCTCCATCGTGAATTTCTGAAGGAAGTCCTGCACGTCGGGGGTCGTGAGGACCCGGGCCGCGTCTGCCCTGATCTTCTCGATGACGGCGCGCGGAAGATTGGCGGGCCCGAACAGCCCCCACCATGCGCCGGTCGCGAAGCCTGACACCCCCAACTCGGCAACCGTCGAAAGCTCCGGTTGCGATGCCGGACGTGTCGCGCCGGCCGCAGCAATGACCCTGAGGGTGCCTGCTTTGACGTACGCGTCGACGGAGCTCTTGTTGATGATCAGCACAGATACGTCGTTCCGGATCAAGGCGGTGATTGCGGGGGCCGCTCCGGGGTAGGGGATATGCACTAGGTCGGCGCCGGTTCGTCGCTTGAAGTCCTCCATGCCCAAATGCGCATAGGTGCCGTTGCCGAAGGAACCGTAGTTCAGCGTGCCGGGCTTGGCCTTCGCGAGCGCGATCAGGTCCGGCACCGAATTCACCGGCAGCGCGGCCGGGACTACCATGACCGGCGTGACTTGGCCGAGCGACAAGATGGGCGCGAGATCGCCGATGGAATCGTATCGCATCTGGCTGTGCAGGTGCGGGGTCGCGGTGAGCACGCCGCTATCCACGACCAGCAACGTGTAACCGTCCGGGGTGGATTTTGCGACCGCCTCGGTCCCGAGCATCTGGTCGGCTCCGGGCCGGTTCTCGATCACGACCGGCTGTCCCCAGGATTGCGACAGACCCTTGCCGATCGCACGCGCAATAATATCGGTGATGCCGCCTGCCGGCACAGGCACGATGAGCTTGACCGTATGACTGGGATATTGATCTTGCGCCGCGGCGCCGCCGGCGCCCAGGGCTAGAAACAGAAATGCGCCGAGAATCTTCGCTGTGGTCTGCATGGGGGTTCTCCTTCGTCGATCTATTTCGATTGTCATGAGGGGCAAGGTCGCGCACAGCGTCCGGGCCCACCGGTTTCCTTCCTCGTGGGTCGCCATTTTTGGCGCCGACCTCGCGTTGAGGGCGGGACGCCTCCGGCGACCTTATCGACAGCTTGCGTTGTGGATCGAGCCTGACCTGACTATCGCTCGCCCGTTCCCAACTCTCGCCGCGCACGCGGAATAGAGCCGATCCTTGCCTATAACCGCCAGACCCATTGTCTGATATGCTTATCAGGATTTTGCATAGGCACCTGACATGGACTTCGAGAACCGCGTGATCCGCCGACTGAAGCTGAGCGACCTACAGCTGTTCCACGCCGTCGTGCAGTAGGGAGGCATGGCCAAAGCAGCGGCGCAGCTGCATATTTCGCAGCCCGCCGTGTCGCGCGCGATCGCCGCGCTCGTTTCTGACCGTAGTTAGGGCTTCGGTGTTTGAGTTCGCCGTGGGACGCATGCTTTTCAAGGCCCAGCCTATCAAACTGCCGGAGCAGCCGCGGCCGGTCGTCATCATCACCGTGAAGGGCCGTACGCTGAGCCCGGTGGCGAAGCTCTTCGTCGACTGAGCGCGCGAGGTTTCCAAGCCGCTAGGTGCTCAGTCCCGAAAAAGCCTGCCCCGGACTTGATCCGGGGTTGACGGTCTTTTCGGATAAGATCGTCCGTAACAACAAAAAGATCGAGAGCAAGATCGCTTCAATCTGAAGCGATCTTGCTCTATGCCAACCATTTTCCGGAATACGCGTGCGACACCCGATCGGGTGGCGCATTTTTTATTCGGAGACCGCACCGTTTGCGTCTGCCGGCGTTGTGGACCCGGCAAAGTATGTCCCGTCAGGACTTTCGAAACGCGCCATATCGGCGCGCGCCATCGCCATCGCCACGAACGGCATTACGGCCAAGGCAAGGACAGCGACGCTGTTGGGCAGTCCCAATCGAACGAGAGCATCCGTCATTCAGCCCACCTGGTTTTGACCATTGCGCGTGATATCGAGCTTAGTCCGGCCTCCACGGCCTGTTACGGCCATCGCGGCCCCGGTTTCGGCGCCGACCTCGAGCTGAGGCCATGACGCCATCCGGCGACCACATCAACTGTATGCGTTGCGGATCGAACCCGATCAGAGCGGAGACGATCGCTCGCCTGAACCGCGACGCTCGCAGCGGATGTGGGATACAACCGACCGCTGCCTATAACCGCCAGACCCATTGTCTGATATGCTTATCAGGATTTTGCATAGGGACCGACCATGGACTTCGAGAACCGCGTGATCCGCCGACTGAAGCTGAGCGACCTGCGGCTGTTCCACGCCGTCGCACATTGGGGCGGCATGGCCAAAGCTGCGGTACAGCTGAACATTTCGCAGCCCGCCGTGTCGCGCGCGATCGCCGCGCTCGAGCATACGCTGGGTGTTCGTCTGCTCGACCGAAACGCGCAGGGCGTCGAGCCAACTCTCTACGGACGGGCCTTGCTCAAGGGTAGCGTTGCGGTTTTCGATGAGCTCAGCCAATGTACCAAGGCGATCGAGTTTCTCGCCGATCCGACCGCGGGAGAGCTGCGCATCGGCATCAACGAAACGGTGGCGGCGGGCTTGCTCCCGGCGATCATCGACAAGTTTTCGCGGCAGTATCCGCACGTCGCTATTCACATCGAGCTCGGCACCCCAGCCTCACTTCAGTCGCGCGAGCTCCGCGAACGCAATTGCGACATCGTGATTACGCGGCTGGTGCCGGCGCCCGAGCCGGACATGGAGGTCGAGACCCTGTTCAAGGAAGAGCTGGTCGTCGTGGCGGGCCCCCGGAGCAAGTGGGCCAGCCGCCGCAAAGTTACCCTTGCGGATCTGGTCGATGAGCCATGGATGCTGGTGCCACACGAGCTGACCAAGGCCTCGCCTGTCGCGCAGGCATTCCGCGCCGAGGGTTTGGAGCTGCCGCGCGCCCCGTTGCTGGGGTATTCGCAGCACATA
Organism: uncultured Pseudomonadota bacterium; assembly: GCA_963791155.1. Classification (GTDB taxonomy): domain Bacteria; phylum Pseudomonadota; class Alphaproteobacteria; order Rhizobiales; family Xanthobacteraceae; genus JAVDCA01. The sequence goes on along the minus strand of CAWBRI010000018.1, from coordinate 148,322 downwards.
CGATACGGGTTGCTGGCGACGGGCCGTTTTGTGACCGTGGTCCCGTCTTCGGTGCTCCGGTTCGCGCCGGGACGGGCGTTTTTCAAGGAATTACCCATCAAGCTGCCGGTACAGCCGCAGCCGGTGGTGATCATCACCGTCAAGGGCCGTACGCTGAGCCCGGTGGCGGAGCTCTTCATCGACTGCGCGCGCGAGGTCTCCAAGCCGCTAGCGCAGGGCAGATAGAATTCTGTGGCAGTCGAGCGGTTCTTCAACGAGATCGAGCCGAGATCAAGCAATGTCGGGGTGGCGCGACGCGTCATGACAAGCGCGTAGCAATCTACCTCGCGCTCATGCCCTTTCGCGGATCACGTGCACGATATCGATCGCGCGCCGCAGCAGCGTCATCGAGGCTTCGAGCGTGCGGAAGGCCGCGTGCGCGCTGAGCGTCACGTTGTCGAGCCGCGCGAGCGGATGGTCGGGCTTGAGTGGCTCGGCGTGGAAGACGTCGAGCCCGGCATGGCGGATCCGGCCGTCTTGCAGCGCCGCGATCAGCGCCGCTTCGTCGACCAGCGCGCCGCGCGCGGTGTTGACCAGAATGATGCCGGGCTTGAGGCGCGCCATGTGCGAGGCGTCGAGGAAGCCGCGGGTCTCGTCATTGAGCGTGAGGTTGAGCGAGATCACGTCCGAGCTCGCGAGCAGCGCGTCGAGCTCGACGAGGGCGACGCCCGCGTCCGGCCGCGGTGTCCGGTTCCAGCCGATCACCTTCATGCCGATGCCTTGCGCGATGCGCGCCACTTCGCGCCCGATGCCGCCGACGCCGAGCACGCCGAGCGTCTTGCCCGATAGCTGCACGCCTTCCTGCGGCGTCCAGGTGCCGCCACGGATGCCGCGGTCCATGCGCGCGATGTCGCGCGCGCAGGCGAGCATCAGCGCGATCGTGTGCTCGGCCACGGCGGTGTCGCCATAGCCTTTGATCGTGTGCACCGTGACGCCAAGCGCGCCGATCTCCTCGACATTCATGTAGCTCGCCGCGCCCGTGCCGAGAAACACGATGTGCCTGAGCGCGCCGCATTGCGCCACGAGGTCGGTCGGCATGAAGGTATGGTCGTCGATGCAGACGGAGCAGCCGTCGAGAACCCGCGGCAGCGCGGCACGCTCGAACGGCATCGTGTTCACGGCGATCGGCGGGTCGTCCGGCCGCACGACCCGCCGCCATACCGGCGCGAGCTGTTGATTGCAGTCGATGAACAGCGTTTTCATCGCGAGGTCAATCGACATAGAACGCGCGGGCGCGCCAGGTCGCGGACGCCGAATTCGACTTGGCTCGCCTGCACCACGTTGAAGGGCGGGGCGGGCGGCTGGGCATGGATGGTTCCGAATCTCACCGCGCGACTTGTCGCAACGCGTCAATAAAGGGACGCAGGCATGTTTGATCAGTCGCGAACGCAAATCGCACGTGCTGCTCCATATGGCCATGTTCGAATAGGTCACCTTAAATCAGCAGATGACCCAAGCTGTCGCCTCGAAATTCAATGAACTGGTCTTCGAACAAGGGCTTGAGCCGAGCGACGCCGATAAGGGTACGATTGATCTGCTCCAGATTATTCAGGAACTCAAGAAGAGGGTGGGCTTCGAAGAAGAACTTGTATTTTGCCGAAACCCAACCCGACCGGATAGCAAGTGTTGTGGCATATCCAGACCCATCGTCAAACCGTTGGATGGACCGAAACGCGAGGAACGGATTATTCGTGTTTGTCTGAAGGATGATGTCCACGGATCAATCGCCATCTTCTGCCGGGGAAGACGACCCTACGCGGCCGGCTCTCTCGCCTTCATCCAGGTGCGGATATTGCTGTTGTGGATGCGGAACTCGGGATCGATCTCCTGCACCTCGACCGAGAGCGCAAGCGGCGTGGTGGCGAACACCCCTTCGAGATGCTTCGAGGCCGCGGCGAAAACCGTCTCGGCGACCAGCTTGCGGGTCTCCGGCGGGCGTCCCTTGGCGACCCGGATGGTGACGTTGACGAACGCCGTTCGCCGGATCGTTGTCGGCGACGCGGAAATGCGCGCGCGGTCGCCGCGCGCGTGCGCAGGCCGGCGAGCTCGGCGACGCGCGTGCGCAGCATGGCCGAATGCAGCGTCTCGAGCAGCGCATCGATCCGGATCTTCTTCTCGAGATTGGCGGAATACTCGCAGATGACGTGCGGCATGGGCGCCCTTTCGTGGAATGTACGATATTGACCCGCGGGAGTCGCGATCCTACCAGTTTCCGGCGCAATCGAACAACGCCTGTCCGTCGGCGCAAGGGGTGCCGGGGTCCACGAGAGGAATCCGCATGCGGCTCGCCAGCTACACCATCCGTGGCCGCTCGAGCTACGGCGCCGTTGTCGGCGACGGGGTGGTCGATCTGCGCCTGCGTTTCGGCGCCACGCATGCGACGCTGGTGGACGTCCTGCGCGCCCATGCGCTGGACGAGGCGAGCGCGTCGCTGCTCGGCGTGCGCCCCGACTACGCGCTCGGCGAGGTCGAGCTGCTGGCGCCGCTGCTGGCGCCGGAGAAGATCCTCTGCATCGGAATCAACTACGCCAACCGTAATGCGGACTTCGACGATCCCGACATTCCGAAATATCCCAGCATGTTCTTCCGCGCGCCGGGCTCGCTGGTGGCGCACGGCCAGCCGCTGGTGCGGCCGAAGGTGTCCGAGCAGCTCGACTACGAGGGCGAGATCGCGCTCGTCATCGGCCGCGAGGGCCGGCATGTCGCGCGCGAGCATGCGCTCGAGCATGTCGCCGGCGTGACGCTGTGCAACGAGGGTACGGTGCGCGACTGGTTGCGGCACGGCAAGTTCAACGTCACCCAGGGCAAGAACTTCGACGCCTCCGGCAGCATCGGCCCCTGGATGGCGACCGACGTCGATCTCACCAGGCCGCTGCGGCTGACCGTGAGGGTGAACGGCGAGGTGACGCAGGACGACACCACGGCGAGCATGATCTTCGGTTTCGCCGATCTCATCGCCTATGTGACGACCTTCATGACCCTCCAGCCCGGCGACGTGATCGTCACCGGCACGCCGATCAAAAAAGGCCCGCGCAGCGATCCGCCGCGCTGGCTGCGGCCGGGCGACGTGGTCGAGCTGACGGTTCCGGAGATCGGCACGCTGCGCAATACGGTGGAGGACGAGGCATGAGCGCGGCGAACGCGGAATTCCGTGCGGTCTGCATCATCGGCTGGCCGGCCGGCCACTCGCGCTCGCCGCTGATCCACAACTACTGGATCAAGCAGCACGGCCTCGCGGGCGAGTACCGCAAGGAGGCCGTCCCGCCCGAAGAGTTCGCGGCGTTCCTCGCGCGCCTGGGCGAACGCGGCTATGTGGGGGCCAACATCACCATCCCGCACAAGGAGGCGGCGCTCGAGCTCACCGCCGCCGACGCGCGCGCGAGCGCGGTCGGCGCCGCCAACGCGATCTGGCGCGACGGGCATGTGCTGCAGATCGACCAACACGGACGTCGAAGGCTTTCTCGGCAATCTCGACGCGGCGGCGCCGGGCTGGGACAAGCGGCCTGGAGACCGCGGTCGTGCTCGGCGCCGGCGGCTCGGCGCGCGCGGTGGTCTATGGCCTGATCGAGCGCGGCGTTGGCCGCATCCACGTGGTGAACCGCACCCGCGAGCGCGCCGCAGGCGCTGCGCCAGCGCTTCGGCGCCGCGGTGCGTCCGGCAAGCTGGCAGGAGGCGGGTGCGCTCCTCGGCGACGCGGGGCTCCTGGTCAACTCGCACGTCGCTCGGCATGAAGGGCCAGCCGCCGCTCGCGATCGATGTCGGCCGGCTGCCGGCGGGCGCGGTGGTCGCCGACCTCGTCTACGTGCCGCTCGCGACGCCGCTGCTCGCGGCGGCGCGCGCGCGCGGGCTCGCGACCGCCGACGGTCTCGGCGTGCTGCTGCATCAGGCAGTGCGGGGATTCTCGCTCTGGTTCGGCGTCGTGCCAACCGTCACCCCCGAGCTGCGCGCCCTGGTCGAGGCCGATCTCGCCTAGGATGCCGGGCCGGCGCCGCGCCGCTGGCGGTCTGTCGGACGCGTGCGCGGCTTGCTAGCATGGCGGCGTGCCGGGGAGGTCAACATGCGCGGTCTTCGATTCGCTCTCTTGCTGCTCTGGGCGGCGTCGCCGACTGGCGCGTTGCGCCGAATATCCGGACCGTCCGATCCGGTTGATCGTGCCGCAGGCCGCCGGCAGCGCGACCGATACGGTGGCGCGCATCCTCGCGGCCGAGCTCGGCCGCGAGCTCGGCGCGCAGATCGTGGTCGACGATCGGGCCGGCGGGGCGCTGACCATCGGCCTCGACCTCGTCGCCAAGTCCGACCCCGACGGCTACACCATCGGCATGGGGCCGATCGGCGCGATGGCGATCACGCGTCACATGCTGCCGAGGCTGCCCTACGACATCGAGCGCGACTTCCAGCCCGTCGCGCTGATCGTGCGGGGCCACCTGCTGCTCGCGGTCGCGCCCGACTTGCCCGTGAGGTCGGTGCCCGAGCTCATCGCCTTGGCCAAGCAGAACCCGGGCAAGCTCCTGAACGCGTCGTCGAGCAACGGGTCGCCCGGCCATGTCGGCGGCGAGCTGTTCAAGTACATGACCGGCACCGACATCGTGCATGTACCCTACAAGGGCGGGTCGACGGCCATCAACGATCTGATCGCCGGGCGCGTGCATCTGATGTTCGAGAGCTTGAACTCGATCGCGTCGCATGCGCGCTCCGGCACGGTGCGCGCGCTCGCGGTCGGCAGCGCGCATCGCTCGGTGGGATTCCCGGATCTGCCCACGATCGCGGAATCCGGCGTGCCGGGTTACGACGCCGGCACCTGGACCGGCGTGATCGCGCCGGCCGGCGTGCCGCGGCCGATCATCGACAAGCTCAATGCGGCGATCAATCGCGCGATCACCTCGTCGATCTTCAAGGAGCGCTTCGCCCTCATCGGCGATGATCCCGCGGGCGGCACGCCGGAGGATTTCGCCGCGGTCATCAAGGCGGACTCCGCCAAATGGGAGGACGTGGTGGCGTTCCGGCGCGACGAGTAGGATCCGCGCAGCGGATCGAGTGGCAACGCAAGCGCGACCGGGCGCGAGCCGACGCATGGTCCGACACCGGCTGTCACCCGTGCTTGATGAACGTGCCGTTGCGCAGCTCGGTGACGGCCTGCTGCAGCTCGGCCTGCGTGTTCATCACGATCGGCCCGTACCAGGCGACCGGCTCCTCGATCGGCTTGCCCGAGACCAGCAGGAACCGGATGCCGTCGTCGCCGGCCTGCACCGTCACCTCGTCGCCGCGATCGAACACCACCAGCGAACGGTTGCCGGTGCGCTCGCGCACCAGCGTCTCGCCGGCGGGCGGTCTCCTTCTCGGTCAGCACGCCGAACGGCTGCGAGGCGGCCGGAGAACGTGCCCGACCCTTCGAACACGTACGCGAAGGCGTGCCGGTCGGTCTCGACCGGCAGTGTCTTGCGCTTGCCCGGCGGCACCGACGACGTCGAGATAGCGCGGATCGGCCGCGACGCCCTCGACCGGGCCGCGCTTGCCCCAGAACTCGCCGCAGATCACCCGCGCGCGCGTGCCGTCGTCGTCGACGACCTCGGGGATCTCGATCGCCTTGATGTCCTGGTAGCGCGGCGCCGTCATCTTGAGCCGCGGAGGGCAGGTTCGCCCACAGCTGGAAGCCGTGCATGCGCCCGCGCGGATCGCCCTGCGGCATCTCCTGGTGCAGGATGCCGCTGCCGGCCGTCATCCACTGGACGTCGCCGGCGCCGAGCGTGCCCCTGTTGCCGAGGCTGTCGCCGTGGTCGACGGTGCCGGCCAGCACATAGGTGATGGTCTCGATGCCGCGGTGGGGATGCCAGGGGAAGCCGGCGCGATAGTCGTCCGGCCGGTCGTTGCGGAAATCGTCGAGCAGCAGGAACGGATCGAATTCGGCCGGTCTCGCCGAACCCGAAGGCGCGGCGCAGCTTGACGCCGGCGCCCTCCATGGTGGGCGTGGACTGGATGATCCGCTTGACGGGCCGGATGGACATGGGGGTTTACCTTTGGGGCTACCGCGGGAACTCTCGCAGTCCGCCAATGTGGCTATCGGGCGCCCGATCGTCCAGGATGTGTGTCCCGCGGCGGCCGCATAGCCTCGTTGCGCCGCACGGCGAACACGCGGACTTGTCACCACACCGGCACCAAAATCTGCTATCCAGTGTCGGCCAAGAAGCTCAAAAACGGCAGAAAGCCGGAATAGCCGGCCCCGGCCGGGGTTGGTCCTAGGTTGTGGCGGCGTCCTGCCGCCCGTACAGAGTTTTGGGAGGATTCCATGCATAAGATCGCACGGGCGGCCGCCATGGCCGCCGCGCTCGGCCTGATCGCGGCATCGACCGCTTGGGCGCAGCAGCCCGGCCGCATCCGCGGCCAGATCGAGAAGGCCGACGGCGGAATGCTGTCGGTGAAGACGCGCGACGGCGGCACGCTCAACGTGAAACTCGCCGATGACGCGCGCGTCGCGGCGCTGGTCAAGGCTTCGCTCGCCGACATCAAGGACGACACCTTCATCGGCATCGCCGGCATGCCGCAGGCGGACGGCAGCATCAAGGCGTTCTCGGTGCACATCTTCCTGCCGGCTCAGCGCGGCGTGGTGCCCGACCGGCACGGTCCATGGGACGCGCGACCCGACAGCACGATGACCAACGCCTATGTGGGCAGCAAGGTCACCGGCAAGGACGGAGAGACGCTGACCGTCAAATACAAGGACGGCGAGAAGAAGGTGGTAGTCGGGCCCGACACCGTGATTGCCGCGGTCGCGCCCGGCAACAAGGATGAGCTCAAGGCCGGAGCGCAGATCATCATCATGGCGTCGGACAAGCAGGCCGACGGTTCGGTGCTGGCGAAGACCCTGTATGTCGGCCGCGGCGTGACGCCGGCGATGTGAGGCGACAAAGACCGGCGGCGCAATGCCGCCGGCACGCTCAAGGGAGAACAACATGACGATGATCCGACTGGCGGCTGCGGTCGCCGGATTGACGATAGCTGTCGCCTCAGTGAGCCTGGGCGCAGCAGCCGCAGACGGTGCGCGTGCGCGGCACGATCGAGAAGATCGACGGCGACGCGCTCACCGTCAAGTCGCGCGACGGCAGCACCGTCGCGGTGAAGCTCGCCGACGACGCCCGCGTGACCGCGACCGTCAAGGCGCAGCTCTCCGACATCAAGCAGGGCTCGTTCATCGGCGTCACCGCGATGCCGCAGGCTGACGGCAGCCAGAAGGCGATCGGCGCTCCATATCTTCATGGATTCCCAGCGCGGCGTCGTGCCCGACAGGCATTCTGCCCTGGGACCGCGAGCCGGGCAGCACCATGACAAATGCCAACGTCGACTCGACGGTCGCCAGCGTCGACGGCCAGACCATCATGGTCAAGTACAAGGATGGCGAGAAGAAAGTCGTCGTTCCACCGAGCACGCCGATCGTCTCGTTTACGCCCGGCAGCAAGGCCGATCTCAAGGCGGGCGCGCAGATATTCATCGTTGCGGGCCAGAAGCAGGCGGACGGATCGATTGCGGCGCCCGCCATCACCGTCGGCCGCGACGCCGCGCCGCCGATGTGAACGGCGCCGGGCGGATGCAATTTCGCAACGACTTCGGAACAGCTTCGGAACGACGGGGATGCACATGATGGTTCGACATATGTTGGCCGGCGCGGCCTTGCTGGCGATCGCCTCTCCCGTCTTCGCGCAGCAGCCGCAGACGGTGCGCGTGCGCGGCACGATCGAGGCCGTCGATGGCCCGACGCTCACCATCAAGACGCGCGAAGGCCAGGACGTGAAGGCGAAGCTCGCCGACAACGCGACGGTCGCCGCCATCGTGACGGCGTCGTTTTCCGACATCAAGGAGGGCTCGTTCATCGGGGTGACCGGCATGCCGCAACCAGACGGCAGCCAGAAATGCGCCGAGATCCACCTCTTCCCCGAAGCGATGCGCGGCACCGGGGAGGGACATCAGCCCTGGGATCTGCGGCCGCAGAGCACGATGACCAACGGCGCGGTGGAGCAGCTGGTCACGGCGGTCGGCAGCGATCACACGCTCACGCTCAAGTACAAGCAAGGCGAGAAGAAGATCGTCGTCGGCCCCGAGTGCCCGGTCGTAACCTACGCGCCTTCCGATAGGGGCGAGCTCAAGCCAGGAGCGAAGATCTTCATCAACGCGGCGACCAAGCAGGAGGATGGAACGCTTGGCGTTACGCGCATCAATGTGGGCCGCGACGCGGCGCCACCGATGTGAGCCTGTGTCACCGGAGTCAGGGAGTAGGTCAAATGAAAAGCTCGAGCTTGCGGATTGCCGCCGCTGCCGCGCTCATTGCGGTGGCGGGTGCCTCCACCGTGTGGGCGCAGCAGCCGCAGACCATGCGCGTGCGCGGTGCCATCGAGAAGGTCGACGGCAATACGGTGGTGGTGAAGGCGAGCGACGGCGCCGACGTGACGCTGACGCTCACCGCTAATGCGGTGATCGTCGAGGTCATCAAGGCGTCGCTCGCCGATATCAAGCCCGGCTTCTTCATCGGCAGTGCCGCGATGCCGCAGCCGGACGGCAGCCAGAAGGCGCTGGAGGTGCATATCTTTCCCGAAGCCATGCGCGGAACCGGCGAGGGGCACCGGCCGTACACGGTCCCCAACAGCACGATGACCAACGGCACCGTCGGCGACATGGTGACGGCGAGCGACGGCCAGTCGCTCACGGTCAAGTACAAGGACGGCGAGAAGAAGATCGTCGTGCCGCCCGACGTGCCGATCGTGCGCTATGAGATCGCCGACCGGAGCGCGCTCAAGCCCGGCGCCCATGTCACCACACTCAACGTGGTCAAGAAGCCTGACGGGACGATCGAGGCCCCGCGCCTCAATGTCGGCCGCGACGGCGTCGTGCCGCGGTGAGCTTCTGACCGAAGCCGGATCGAACGACCGGGCGAAGCGATCCGCCCGGTCTTTTTTGCGCACGGCCGTCATCACACGACGCGAAAAACCTCCCAGCGCGAGGAGCCCGACACCACATAGGGTTCCATCTCCTTTCCCCACTTCTTGTGAGCGTCGAGCTTTCCGAGCGCCGCCCAGGATTTTTCCAGCTCGGCGAGATCGCCGAGCGCCCATTCGTGGACGACGGTCGCCTCGCGCGCGCCGATCGAGCCGGTGAGCATGCGGCCCTTGTCGGCGGTCCAACCGATCTGCGGCGCGATCTCGCGCGCCCAGGCGCCGAGCATGTCGATGACGGCCTGCTTTTGCCCGAACCGGGCGTCGATCTGCCAGCGTGCGATGAGCATGGATGTGTTCCTCCGTGGTTGGTGAAGCGATGATGGTGACGGGTCGCCGGGGCGGTCAGCCGTCCCAGGCCTGCACGTTGGTCTGCCGCGCGATCTTGCCACCCGCCGTCTCGATCATCGCGGAGCAGAACACGCGGGTGCCGTCCGGATAGGCGCAGGCCTGCGTGAAGGCGAGGCGGTTTCCGTCCGACACGCCGTTCTCCACCTTGTGCGTCATCGCGCGGCTGCAGACGTCGTCGTAGAAGGCCGCGATCGCCGTGCGTCCCTTGACCTCGCGCGGCCGGCTCGGCGGATTGTCGCGGTCGATGATCCGCATCACCGCGTCGTCGGCATAGAGTGAACTGAGGCGGGCGGCGTCGCGTCCTTCGATCGCGGCTTTGAGATCGGCGACCGTAATGCTGGTTTTCGTCATGGCATCCTCCTGATGGGTTTCGGTTGCGCCTGTTATTGCGCCTTTGCGGTCTTCGCCTTCTCGCCGGCGAGCCGGAGCACGGTGTCGGTTTCGCGCTGGAACGCTGCCGTATCGACCTGCATGCCGTTGAGCACGGTGCTCCAGTGCCGCGCGATCGCCGCCATCGCGACGGCCTCGCGGATCTCCTCGGCGCTGGCGCCGTTGGCCTTGGCGGCCGCGGTGTGGAAATAGATGCAGTAATGGCAGGGAATCTGCGCCGCCACCGCGAGCCCGATGAGTTCCTTGGTCTTGCCGTCGAGCTTGGTCTTCGGATTGAGCTGGACCGATTTGAACTCGGCCCAGGCGCCGGCGATGCCGGATTCCGGAAACGCCTTGAAGAAGCCCGGGACCAGGCCGAGCGTCTGCTCGATGTCCCGGTAGGTCGCCTGCGCCGAGGGATCGTCGGCCTTGGCGATCTGGGCGAACAACGTGACGGCGCCGAGCCCGAGGGCCGTGGCGAACGTGACCGCAATTCCGGTTGGCTTGTTCATCATGTCCTCCTTCTGCGATGTCGGGCGCCGGCCGTGACGGCAGCGCCATTGAGGAGGAGGCTATGGGTTTTCGCGGCCGTAAACTTCGCCTGATCGGCCCATCGCGCCGATGGCCCGATCGGGCCACAAGGTGGACCACGTGTGGCGGGCGCGGCTCCGGGTCAGCGCCGCATCACGCCGCGCCGCGCGCTCTGTCGGCGGTGCATCCGGGGCGAAATTCGGCGGTCGATTTGATCGTCACCCCGCCCGTCCCACCGTCGCGGCGGCGGCGGCGCGGGTCGGCAGGTCGAGCTTCATCAGGATATTGGCGACGTGGCGCTTCACCGTGTGATCGCTGAGCCGCAGGCGCTTGGCGATCGCCGCGTTGCTGAGGCCTTCCGCCACCAGTCCGAGCACCTCGCGCTCGCGCTGGCTCAGGCGCGCAAGGTCGGACGACGTATCGGCGGCCGGCGCGGCGGGCGCGGCAGCGGGCTCCTCTTCGAGACCAAGCAGCCGCAGCGGCTCCGCGGCGCCGTCGAGCGGCAGGGTGCCTGTTTCGCGCAGGCGCAGCCCGGAGCCCGCCACCAGATCGCGCACGATCGCGGAAGCGAGGATCTGGCCCGGCCGCGCGGCCGCGGCGATCTGGATCCCGATGTGCAGCGCGAGGCCGCCGATATCGTCCTCGCGCATCTCGAGCTCTCCGGTATGAACGCCGCAGCGCAGCCGCAGGCCGAGCCGCTCGGCCGCCTCGCGCAAGGCGCCGGCGCAGCGCAACGCGCGCGCCGGCCCGTCGAAGCACGCCATCGTGCCGTCCGGGCGGTCGCCGATCGGGCGGCCGCGAAATCGCTCGATCGCCGCCTCGGCGGCCTTGCGGTAATCGCGCACGAGATCGACCCAGTGGTGGTCGCCATGCCGGGCCGCGCCGCGCGCCGCCTCGACGATCTCGGCCACCACCACGGTGGCGAGCACGCGGTCATGGTCGGTGTGCGGTCGCGTACCGGTGAGGAACTCCTCGATCTCGTCGACGACGCGGTCGATGTCGCCGACCCAGATCAGGTGGTCGCTGCCCGGAAGCTCGACATGTTTCGCGCCCGCGATGTGTTTGGCGAGGTATCGCCCGCCGCCGGCATTCACCCGGACGTCATCGCGGCGATGCAGCACCAGGGTCGGCACCCGGACGGCGGAGAGCACGGGACGCACGTCGATTTCGGCATTCATGCGGCTGAGCGCGACGGCGGCGGCCGGGCTCGCGCCGAATCGCTCGTGGCGTGCCCACCAGTCGCAGAAGTGCGGCCGATCCAGCATGCCGGGCGCGAATGCGGCGAGCGCCTGTCCTGAGCCCCAGGTGTTCTCGGCGCGGTCGATGAAGGCCTGCAGCTTCTCCTTGGTGAGCACCCAGGAGAAGAAATGCGCATAGGAGCCGTAGAGGAGGAGCGCGCGCGTGCGTTTCGGATAGGTCGCGGCGAACAGGATCGACATCGGTCCGCCTTCCGAGGCGCCGAGCAGGGCGGCGCGCCGCGAGCCGACCGCGTCCATCACGGCGCGCACGTCGTCCATGCGGGTCTCGAGGCTCGGCAGATGATTCGTATCGACGCGGTCGGAGAGGCCGGTGCCGCGCTTGTCGAGCAGGATAAGGCGGGTGAACGCGCTCAGCCGCCGCAGCAGATGGGCATAGCCCGGGTCTTCCCAATGGATGTCCAGGTTGGAAACGAAGCCGGGCACGAATACCAGATCGATCGGCCCATTGCCGACCACCTGATAGGCGATCCGCACGTCGCCGCTGCGGGCGTAACGGGTCTGTGGCGGCTGCAATGTCGGGCTCCGCAGTCGGCCTCGTCGGGGCGGTATTATAGCGGGTTCGCGAGCCGTCCGGGGCGGCGAAAATCCGGTTGGGGGCCGGTCGGCGGGTCGGTGTCTGGCTAAGTTTTAGGCGGACCCGCGGTCGAATTTTGCGCAAAAACTCATCAGGAGGGCCGCCGCCCCCCAACCTGATGAAAATTGATGCGTTTTTTTGATCCCCGCGGTCTGGCACGTCCATTGCACACGCATTCCTGGGGGAACCGTCGCATCCGCGGGCGGTACCGATGGAGCGCGCCAACATGTCGACTTTCGACGATCCGTTCGATGCCGCACGCCGGCTCACCTCAGCCGGCTGCGCCTGCGGCGCCCACCGCAGCCAAGCCGAGCATGATCACGCGGCGCGCCTCGCCCCGCAATGCGCGGCGGTCGAGAGCGAGGAGAAGCGCTACGAAGGCGTAGTCGCCTCGGCGGTAATGCGCGCGGTGTTTCCCAAGGATGCGGCGCGGCGCGCCTTTCTCAAATCGGTCGGCGCCTCGACGGCGCTCGCCGCGCTCTCGCAGTTCCTGCCGCTCAAGAGCGCGACCGAGCTGTTCGCGCAAGGCGGAGCGATCGAGAAGAAGGACCTCAAGGTCGGCTTCATCCCGATCACCTGCGCGACGCCCATCATCATGGCGCAGCCGATGGGCTTCTATGCCAAGCACGGGCTTAACGTCGACGTGATCAAGACCGCCGGCTGGGCGGTCATCCGCGACAAGACGCTCAACAAGGAATACGACGCCGCCCACATGCTCTCGCCGATGCCGCTCGCCATCACGCTCGGCGTCGGCTCCAATCCGATCCCCTACACGATGCCGGCGGTCGAGAACATCAACGGCCAGGCCATCACGCTCTCGATCAAGCACAAGGAGCGCACCGACCCGAAATCCTGGAAGGGCATGAAGTTCGCGGTGCCGTTCGACTATTCGATGCATAACTATCTGCTGCGCTATTTCGTGGCCGAGCACGGCATCGATCCCGACGCCGACATCCAGATCCGCGCGGTGCCGCCTCCCGAAATGGTCGCGAACCTGCGCGCCGACAACATCGACGGGTTTCTGGCGCCCGATCCGGTCAACCAGCGTGCGGTGTATGACGGCGTCGGCTTCATCCACACGCTCTCGAAGGACATCTGGGACCGCCATCCGTGCTGCGCCTTCGCGGCCTCCAAGGAGTTCGTCACCGGTTCGCCCAACACCTACGCGGCGCTGCTCAAGTCCATCATCGACGCGACCGCGTTTGCCACCAAAAAAGAGAACCGCAAGGCCATCGCCGAGGCGATCGCGCCCGCGAACTACCTCAACCAGCCTGTGACCGTGGTCGAGCAGGTGCTCACCGGCACCTACGCGGACGGCCTGGGCAACGTGAAGAACGTGCCCGACCGCATCGATTTCGATCCGTTTCCCTGGCAGTCGTTCGCGGTGTGGATCATGACGCAGATGAAGCGCTGGGGTCAACTCAAGGGCGACATCGATTACAAGACGGTCGCCGAGCAGGTCTTCCTCGCGACCGACACGTCCAAGATGATGGCCGAGGTCGGGCTTACGCCCCCGGCGACGACCTCGAAGAGCTTCGTGGTCATGGGCAAGACCTTCGATCCGTCGAAACCCGACGAGTACGTCAAGAGCTTCGCGATCCGCCGCGTATAAGACAGGCGTTCTGCCGGGAGCGCGTCATGGGAAGGTTTCTCGCCTTGCGGGCGGCGATCGTGTCGCTCCTGTTGCTTGCGGCGTTCCTGCTCGCCTGGCATCTGGCGACACGCGGCGTCGGTCCGGTCGCCACAATGAGCCCTGAATACGCCAAGCTGATGGGCGCGACCGCCACCCGGGGCACCTCGGCGATGCCGGGCCCGCTCGACGTCGGCGCCAAGCTGCTCGAGCACCTGCGGCATCCGTTCTACGACAACGGGCCGAACGACAAGGGGCTTGGCATCCAGCTCGCGTTTTCGATCGCGCGCGTGACGGCGGGCTATCTGCTCGCGGTCGCGGTCGCGATTCCGATCGGCTTTCTCATCGGCATGTCGCCGCTGATGAGCCGCGCGCTCGATCCCTTCATCCAGGTGCTCAAGCCGGTCTCGCCCCTCGCCTGGATGCCGCTCGCGCTCTACACCATCAAGGATTCCGGCCTGTCCTCCATTTTCGTGATCTTCATCTGCTCGGTGTGGCCGATGCTGATCAACACCGCCTTCGGTGTCGCCGGGGTGCGCCGCGAATGGCTCAATGTCGCGCGCACGCTCGAGGTCGGCGTGTTTCGCCGGGTCTTCACCATCATCCTGCCGGCGGCGGCGCCCACCATCCTGACCGGCATGCGCATCTCGATCGGCATCGCGTGGCTCGTCATCGTGGCGGCCGAGATGCTCGTCGGCGGCACCGGCATCGGCTATTTCGTGTGGAACGAGTGGAACAACCTGTCGATCACCAACGTCATCACCGCCATCCTGGTGATCGGCGTGGTCGGCATGGGGCTCGACCTCGTCCTGGCGCGCCTCACCGCCGCCGTGACGTTCGTGGAGTAAGGGGGATGGGCAAGACCTTTGCACCTAGCTCAGGCGTCATCGCCCGCGAAAGCGGGCGATCCAGTAACCACGGGAGCTCATTGTGCGCACATGCATGCAATCTTCGTGCGCCGGTGAATACTGGATGCCCCGCTGGAGCCTGCCCTCGGACGGTGCGACGCACCGATCCGGGGACGTGGCATGACGACGCGAGGTTTGCGGCCATGGAAGCGCCCCCATGACCGACAAATTCATCTCCATCGAGGGCATCGCGCGGCGTTTTCCGGGGGCGGGCGGCGCCACCACCGTGTTCGAGGATCTGTGGCTGTCGATGCGGCGCGGCGAGTTCGTCTGCATCATCGGCCATTCGGGCTGCGGCAAGACCACGGTGCTCAACATCCTGGCCGGGCTCGATCAGCCCTCCGAGGGCACGGTGATCGTCGACGGACAGGTGATCGACGGGCCCAGCATCGATCGCGCGGTGATCTTCCAGAGCCACGCGCTGCTGCCGTGGCGCACCGTCATGGGCAACGTCGCCTATGCGGTGTCGTCGAAATGGCGGCGGCGCCCGCCCGCGCAGATCGCCGCGCAGGCGCAGAAGTTCATCGACCTGGTCGGCCTCACGGGTTCCGAGACGAAGCGTCCGGCCGAGCTCTCGGGCGGCATGAAGCAGCGCGTCGGGATCGCGCGCGCGCTGTCGCTCGAGCCCAAGATCATGCTGATGGACGAGCCGTTCTCGGCGCTCGACGCGCTGACGCGCGGCACGCTGCAGGACGAGGTGCGCCGCATCTGTCTGGAGACCGGCCAGACCGTGTTCATGATCACGCACGACGTCGACGAGGCGATCTATCTCGCCGACCGCATCGTGCTCATGACCAACGGCCCGAACGCCATGTTCGCGGAGATCGTCGAGAACCCCCTGCCGAAGGACCGCAGCCGCACCGACTTCCATCGCCATCCGCTCTACTACGGCACCCGCAACCACATCATCGATTTCCTGATCGCGCGCAGCCGGAGCTTCGCCGGCGAGATCGCGGGCACCGGCTTCGACCGGCGGCGGCCGCCGGTGGTGCGGCCCGTCTTCGAGGCGGCGCCGGTGCAGCTTGCGCCGGCGCCCGCCATCGCACCGAGTCCCTTACGACGCCTCAACCCGGAAAGGATACGTCCATGAACCGCTACGACCTCACCGAGAAGATTCTCGACATCAAGCGCGAGAAGGGCTGGAAGTGGAAATACATCTGCGACCAGATCGGCGGCATGTCGCCGGTGATGATCACCGGCGCGCTGCTCGGCCAGATGAAGCTCTCCAAGCCGCAGGCCGCCAAGGCGGGCGAGCTGTTCGGTCTCACAAAGTCGGAGACGGCCATGCTCAACGAGGTGCCGCTGCGCGGCAGCGCGATGCCGCCGACCGATCCGCTGATCTACCGCTTCTACGAGTTGGTGATGGTCAACGGCCCGGCCTGGAAGGCGCTGATCGAGGAGGAGTTCGGCGACGGCATCATGTCGGCGATCGACTTCGACATGATGATGGAGCGCCAGCCCGACCCCAAGGGCGATCGCGTGAAGATCACCATGTCGGGCAAGTTCCTGCCCTACAAATATTACGGCGCGAGCGGCAACGTTCCGCAGTACGGCTACAAGGAGGAGTGAGCGCGGCCGCTGGCTCGAGCGGCTCCGGCTACGCCATCGGTCACCTGAGCCCGCTGCGCCGCTCGGTCGCTTTGCGGCGCGGTGGAATCGGTGTTAGCCAGAATTCCAGCACGACCGAATCGAGGTCGCCCATGAAGATGACCTGTTTGCTGCTGCTATGCGGATTCGTGATCGCCGCCGCCGCTCAGGCGGATGCGGCGCAGCTGCAGGGCGCGCCGCTGCAGGCCGGCACCGCGCCGCCCGACCCGGTCATGGCCGCCAAATGCAAGGCCGCCTCCTATGCGCGCCGCCCGGCCGGCCAGATGGCGACCACCATGCGGTCGCTGCAGATCGACCGATGCATCAAGAACAAGGGGTTCTTGGATTGAGGCGGGACCGCCGGGGGCCCCGAGCCGGAAAAAATGACCTGGCGTGATCCTGCCTTGACGATCCGCGCGGGCCGGACCGCATGTCGCGGCCTCGCGCGCTGGCGCATGATCCCGAAAAGTTGCAGACTTTTCGGATAAGATCATGCGCAAATATGCGCAAAGAAAAGACGCTTGATGGGAGGCGTGCATGCGAAACTGGTTTCTCGGGCGAGTGCTCGGCTTTGGGCTTGCCCTCATGGCCGCCATGTCGGGCCTCGCCGGCCTCAATGAGGCGTCGGCGCAATCCTATCCGTCGCGTCCTGTCACGCTGATCGTGCCGTTTCCGCCCGGCGGGATCACCGACATCATCGCCCGCATCGTGGGCGACCACTTGCGGATTTCGCTCGGCCAGCCGGTGATCGCCGAGAACACCGCCGGCGCGGGCGGCACCATCGGGCTCGCCCGCCTGTTTCGCGCGGCGCCCGACGGCTACACCATCGGCATCGGGCAGTGGACTTCCAATGTCGGCTCCGGCGCGATGTACAACCTGCCGTTTGATCTCTTGAAGGATTTCGAGCCGATCTCGCTGCTGTCGTTCGGGCCGCTCTGGATCATCGGGCGCAAGGACCTGCCGCCCAACGGCATCCAGGAGCTGATCGCCTGGCTCAAGGCCAACCCGACGGCGTCGGCCGCCACCATCGGGGCCGGCAGCGGCGCGCACATGTGCATGATCTATTTCCAGAACAAGACCGGCGCGCCGTTCATGGTCGTGCCCTACCGGGGCGCCGCGCCCGCCATGCAGGATCTGGTGGGCGGCCAGATCGACCTGTTCTGCCCCGAGGCCGGGCAGACGCTGTCGCAATACCGCGCCGGCGCCGTCAAGGCCTATGCGGTTTTGACCGAGAAGCGCTGGTTCGCGGCGCCCGACGTCCCGACCATGGACGAGGCTGGCGTGCCCGGGCTGCACATGCCGTTCTGGCACGGATTGTGGGCCCCCAAGGGCACCCCGCCGGACGTGATCGCGCGCCTCAACGCCGCGGTGGTCGACGCGCTCGCCGACCCGACGGTGCGGGCGCGCCTGCGCGAGCTCGGCCACGAGATCGCTCCGCGCGGCCAGCAGACGCCGGCCGCGCTCGCCGCCTACCACAAGGCCGAGATCGAGAAGTGGTGGCCGATCATCAAGGCGGCGAACATCAAGGCGGAGTGAGTGGACGGGGCGGGGCGCGAGCCCGCCCGCACGATCGTCGTCAACGCCTGGAACGAGTAAGACCTGCTGCGCGAGGTCATCGGCGCCTCAGCGCGCGGTGCTGCCGACATCGGCTGCGAGCCGGTCGGTCATCGCCCGAATCGGAAGCGGCCGGCAAGGCCGGCCGCTTCGTGCGCACAGTCGGGAGATGAGACGCTGCGGCGTCTCAACGGCCCTGCAGCTGGAAGTCGCCGCCGTACTGCACGGTCGGCGCGCCGCTGTGAGGGCCCGCCAGCGCCGGGCCGGCGAGCAGGGAGAGAGCCGCGATGGCGGCGAACGTGATCTTCTTCAACATGGTGGTTCTCCTTCGAGGGTTTGAGATCGACACGGGGTTTCGCAAGACTTGGCTTCGCAAGACTTGGTTTCTCAAGTGCGTCAGCACCTGTGATGCCGGTGTAGCCCACCGCCATGGAAACGCGCGTGAGCTGTCTCACACCTCGAAATTCTTTTTTGAAGCGCGTGACCCGATGGGCTGGTCCAGTGCGCAGGTCCGCCTACCAACGCCATGGCGGCTACAATTTTCGACAACGCACGTGCGACCTTTTATTACTCGGCTTGCAGCGAACTTCCGTGACCGTTCGAGCTTGTCTTCCGGCAACGAGGTGGCACGGCCTGCATTGTCCGGGCGTCTGGCTCCGCGAACGCCCGAATCGGAAGCGGCCGGCAAGGCCGGCCGCTTCGTGCGCACAGTCGGGAGAGGGGATGCCGAGGAGTCTCAGCGGCCCTGCAGCTGGAAGTCGCCGTTGTACTGCACGGTCGGCGCGCCGCTGTTGGGACCCGCCAGCGCCGGGCCGGCGAGCAGGGAGAGAGCCGCGATGGCGGCGAACGTGATCTTCTTCAACATTGTGGTTCTCCTTCGAGGGTTTGAGATCGACACGGGGTTTCGCAAGACCTGGTTTCTCAAGTGCGTCAGCACCTGTGATGCCGGTGTAGCCCACCGCCACGAAAACGCGCGTGAGCTGTCTCACACCCTGAAAATTCTTTTTGAAGCGCGCAGTCCGTGACCCGATACGGTCCGCGCCGCGGATCGTTGGGTTACGAATTCGCCGCAGCCCAACCTACGGACTGTCGTGGCGGTGAACCGAAACAGGCCGCCTTTCACTTCTTTTCGGCCCCGCATTTGGCATCGATGAACGCATAGAGGTCCAGATGCGCCGCAAAGACGATCTGCCCCGGCCGCTCGATCTTCAGATCGCTCAATAATGCGTAGACCGGCCGAAATCTCATCAGCACCGATCCTGTGAGCAGCCACGTGCCATCGGGGGTTTTCGAAAACTGGGCGCACGGAAAATGATCCGGGTCGTCGATGACGGTCTGGGCGAGCGCCTATGCCGGCCAGGCTAGCGCCGCAAGGATGCAGCCGAGTACGGCCATTGGAGACATGCGCATGCCGAATCTCCTGGTTGTCATGAGGGTTGTGGCCATCAGTGCGCAGGTTGGGTGCGCGCGCGCAAGCCGGAAAAATCCGGCTTGCGCATTTAAGTTGCCCGCCGCCGGTCGCCCACGGCTTCGCCGCAATCAAACCGGGCTGTCACGCGAACGCCATCCTGGTCCGGCTGCGCAGCAGCAGCCAGGCCGCGATCGTGACGTTGAGCAGGTTCCACGCCAGGCCGTTCGCGAAAGCCGCGCGATAGGAACCTGTCAGGTCGAAGATCGCGCCCGACATCCAGCCGCCGAGCGCCATGCCGAACAGCGTCGCCATGATGACGAGGCCGATGCGGGTGCCGGCCTCGCGCGGCGGGAAATATTCGCGGATGATGATGGCGTAGCTCGGCACGATGCCGCCCTGAAACAGGCCGAACAGCGCCGAGATGACGTAGAGCGACGCGAGCCCGTCGAAAAACAAATAGAGCAGCAGCGCGACACCCTGCAGGGCGGAGCCCATCAGCAGCGTCGCGACCCCGCCGGCGCGGTCCGCGATGAAGCCGGTGGCGAGCCGGCTCACGATGCCGAAGCCGAGCATCAGCGAGAGCATCTCGGCGCCGCGCGCCGGTCCGTAGCCGAGATCGCCGCAATAGGCCACGATATGGACCTGCGGCATCGCCATGGCGGTGCAGCAGGCGATGCCCGCGACGCACAGCAGCGCCTGCAGGGCGTGGGGCGAAATGCCGAGCGAGCCTTGCGCCGCCATCGCGGTCGCGCTCGCGCCCGCATGCTGCGACGGTGTGCGCCGCCGCAGCGCCAGCACCAGCGGCAGCATCGACAGCGCGCAGAAGACGCCGATGCCGATATGGGTTTGCCGCCAGCCCGCGCCCGCGATGAAGTGCTGGATGATCGGCGGCCAGATCGTGCCGGCGAGGTAGTTGCCGGAGGACGCAATCGCGACCGCGATGCCGCGCCGGCGCGTAAACCATTGCGACAGGTCCGCCATCACTGGGCCGAAGGTGGCGGACGCGCCGAATCCGATCAGCACGTAGGCGAACGCAAAGACCCACAGGCTGCTCGCATAGCCGGCCGCCACGTAGCCGAGGCTGAGCGCGACCGCCGCCACGATGACCGGAAGCACGATGCCGAGGCGATCCGACAGCCGCCCCATGACGACGCCGCCGAACGCAAAGCCCATCATGGCGAGCGTGAAGGGCAGCGCGGCGTCCGCGCGCGCGACCGCGAACTCGGCCTGCACGGCCGGCAGCGCGACCGGCACCGACCACATGCCGACGCTCCCGATGGTGCCGAGCACCACCGCGGCGGTCAGGCGCAGCCACGCATAGGTGGAGTCCACGCCGGTTCCGGCAGTCGTCGTGGGAGTCATGTGGGGGTCCCGGTTTGTCAGGGGCGCCTTCTAGCATCGGCCGGGGTTCTTGGCTCATTCAATAAATTCATGGCCGCACGCGCTCCCGGGAATGCCAGCCCGTCCGGCGGCGCACCGGCGACGATCGGGTTCGCATTTCTGGAGGTAAACCGGTGTCCATTTGGTCGGGAAATTGCTCTAATGCGTCCGGGAACGAATCGTGCGGGGACGCCACATGCTTGCGGTCGTGCGCAGGGCACTCGTCGAATTCGGTGTCGGCCGGATCGCGGCCGGCGCGCTCATTCTGGTCGTCTCGTTCGCCGGCGCCCTGTGGGGATTGGACGCCTTGTTTCCGCGCGGCGCCAGCCGGCCGCCGACGCTCGCCGCGCTGGCGCCGCTGCGGCCCGCGACCCGCGTGTCGAACGTCACGGCGCCGATCGCAGTCGCGCTCACCGCCATCCGCGACACGATGGAGCAGCAGGCGCCGCGCGATCTCGCCGGCAAGCGCGACAATCCGCTGACCGAGCTGCTCAGCAAGGCCGAAATAGGCTGGACGCTGGCGCGCGGCCCGATCGCGGTCGCGGGGCGGACCGAGGCGCTCACGGTCTCCACCACGCTCAACGGTACGCTGCGCGTCACCGGGCAGATCGGGGCCCAGGCGGCCAATGTCGGCGGCGCGCTCGGCGGCCTGCTCGGCGGCAATATCGGGCAGGGCCTGCAGAACCTGACCGGCAAGGCGCTCGACCAGCGCGCCGATCTGCGCGGCACCGTCACGCTGTCGTCGCGCCCGATCATCGGCACCAATTGGCGCATCGATCCCAACCTCAGCGCCCAGGTCGCCATGGGCGACAGCGCGCTGTCGATCGCCGGCATCAAGCTCAGCGTCGTCCAACGAGGTAAAGCCGCTGCTCGAGCGCACCGTGAACGAGCAGATGGGCGTGCTGGCGGGCCGCATCCGCAACGATCCCGCGATCGAGGTCGCGGCGCGGCGCGAATGGGCGAAGATGTGCCGCTCGATCTCGCTCAAGGGCGTCGGCCCGCAGGCGCCCGACCTGTGGCTCGAGGTGCGCCCCGTGCGCGCCTTCGCGGCGCAGCCGCGGATCGACCAGAACGCCGTCACGCTCACCCTCGGGCTGCAGGCCGAGACGCGCATCTCGCCGAGCGAGAGCAAGCCGGATTGCCCGTTCCCTGCGCAGCTCCAGATCGTCCAGCAGACCGACCAGGGCCGCATCGCGATCGGGGTGCCGATCGACGTGCCGTTCACCGAGCTCAACCGCATCCTGGACGCGCAGCTCAAGGGACGCAATTTCCCAGAGGACAACAGCGGCGCATTCGCCATCACGGTGCTCGGCGCCACGATCTCGCCGTCGGACGATCGCCTGCTGATCTCGCTGCGCATCAGGGCGCGCGAGAAGAAGACCTTTTTCGGCTTCGGCGCCGAGGCGACCGTGCATGTGTGGGGCCGCCCGGTGCTCGACCGCGAGCGACAGGTCCTGCGGCTCACCGACATCGCGCTCGACGTCCAGTCGGAAGCGGCCTTCGGCTTGCTCGGCGCGGCCGCCCAGGCGGCGATGCCCTACCTGCAGGCGGCGCTCGGCGACAATGCGGTGATCGATCTCAAGCCGTTCGCCGCCAACGCCCAGCACAGCATCGGCGCCGCGCTCGCGGAGTTCCGCCAGGCCGAGCCGGGCGTGCAGGTCGATGCGGCCGTGACCGGCCTGCGCCTGGTCGACATCGAATACGACTCCAAGATCCTGCGCATCGTCGCCGACGCCGAGGGCACCGTCCGGGTCGCCGTCACGTCGCTGCCGACGCGGTGACGGACCGCGTTCCCGATACCCTACAGCGCCGAGCGCGAAGCGCGAGCTGGTGCAGGGCTCATCCGGGAGCCATGGCCGCACGGCCGGCGTGGGTCCCGATTCTGCACCGCACCGCCATAGGCGGCCTCCGGCCGCCGTAGAACGCTCGCGCTTTGCGCGGGCTATGTCGCTCCGCGCTGCGGTGCGCTCGGGACACGATGCGGCGGGTTTTGCGCCGCGTTGCACCCGGGACGCGCGGCTGCGGCTTATCCACAGCGCAGGATAAGTTCCGCGTCCGCCCACAGAATGCTATCGTTTCGATCCGGTAGAATCATTGTGCCACAGCGAGAGTTTCAGGGCAGGCCGCATCAGGGGGACGTCATGGATATCGTCGAGCGGGTCAAAGCGATCGTGCTGACGCCGAAGACGGAATGGCTCGTGATCGAGCGCGAGCCCGGAGACGCCAACGCGCTGTTCGCGAGTTATGTGGCCATCCTTGCCGCCATCCCGGCGGTGTGCGGCTTCATCGGCACGTCGATCATCGGAATGAGCTTGCCGGTCGTCGGGACCGTTCGGGTCGGGATCGTGTCGGGAATTGCCTCCGCGATCGTCCAATATCTGCTGGCGTTCGCGATGGCGTACGTGATGGCGCTGATCATCGACGGGCTGGCGCCGACATTCCAGGGACAGAAGAACCAGCCCAATGCGCTCAAGCTCGCGGTCTATTCCATGACGCCGGCCTGGCTCGCGGGCATCTTCTCGCTCATTCCCGGGCTCAGGCTGCTCAGCATTCTCGGCCTTTACGGAGTCTATCTGCTGTGGGTCGGGTTGCCGCCGCTGATGAAGGCCCCGCAAGAAAAATCGACCGGCTACGCCGCCACGATCGTGGTCTGCGCGATCGTCATCTTCCTCGTGATCGGCGCGATCGTGGGCGCAATCGCCCACTTCGTTTGAGCATCTCCGACTTCCCGTACTTGCCGGCGCAATCGGGAACGTCGCGGACATGCATGCGGCGGGCTTGGCGCGGCCGATGGATTGTTGGATTCATCCGTGCGGTTGTTCCGATTCCGGGCGGCGCGCAAGGGAGGTTCCCGGCAATCCGACGCGCGCTGGACCCGAGGTCGGCCTATCAGTAGGTTCCGCGCCATGACGCCCGGCCGCCCCGTGCTCCGCGCCACGCGCGACTACGACGCGCTCTACCGGCAATTCCGCTGGGCGCTCCCGCACACTTACAATATCGGGGTCGAGGTGTGCGATCGCTGGGCGGCGGTCGCGCCCGACAAGCTCGCCATCGTCCATATGCGGCCGGACGGGCGCAGCGACGACATCACCTACGGCTGGCTGCGCGAAACCTCGAACCGGCTCGCCCATGCGCTGCGCGCCCACGGCGTCGCGCGCGGCGACCGGGTCGCCATCCTGCTGCCGCAGGCGCCGGAGGTCGCCGCGATCCACGTCGCGATCTACAAGCTCGGCGCGGTCGCGCTGCCGCTCGCGACCGTGTTCGGGGTCGATGCGCTGAGCTACCGCCTGGACAATGCGGGCGCCAAGGCTCTCGTCACCAATGCGCAAGGGCTCGCCAAGCTCGCCGGCATCCGGGCCGCGCTGCCGGACCTCGCGCTCGTCCTGTCGATCGACGGCGCCGCCGACGGCGCACTCGGCTTCGCCGACGTGTTGGCGCGCGCGGCGTCCGATTTCACGCCGGTCGCGACCGCGCCCGACGATCCCGCCATGATGATCTACACGTCGGGCACGACCGGCCAGCCCAAGGGCGCGCTGCATGCCCACGGGTGCTGATCGGGCATCTGCCCGGCATCGAGATGCCGCATGATTTCTTTCCCCAGCCGGGCGACCGGTTCTGGACGCCGGCCGATTGGGCCTGGGCGGGCGGGCTGCTCGACTGCCTACTGCCGAGCCTGCGCTACGGCGTGCCGGTGGTGGCGCGGCGGCTCGACAAGTTCGATCCCGAGGAGGCGTTCGCCCTGATGGCAAGCGCGGGCGTGCGCAACGCGTTCATTCCGCCAACCGCGCTGCGGATGCTGCGCTCGGCGCCGAGCCCGCGCGGACGTCACGTGCTGGCGCTGCGCACCGTCGGCTCGGGCGGCGAGGCGCTCGGCGCCGAGACCTACGAATGGGGAAAGTCCGCTCTCGGGCTGGTCATCAACGAGTTCTACGGCCAGACCGAATGCAATCTGGTGCTCGCGAGCTGCGCGCTCGTCGGCGTCTCCAAGCCGGGCGCGATCGGCAAGCCGGTGCCCGGGCACACCGTCGCGGTGATCCGCCGGGACGGCGCATTGTGCGCGCCGGGCGAGCTCGGCCAGGTCGCGGTCAAGCGTCCGGATCCGGTGATGTTCCTGGAATACTGGGGCAAGCCGGACGCGACGCGGGCGAAATTCATCGGCGACTGGATGACCACGGGCGACCAGGGCATGGTCGACGACGAAGGCTATGTCACCTTCGTGGGTCGCGACGACGACGTGATCACCTCGGCGGGCTACCGCATCGGCCCGGGCGAGATCGAGGATTGCCTGATCGGCCATCCGGCGGTCGCGCTCGCCGCGGTCGTCGGCAAGCCGGACCCGCTGCGCACCGAGATCGTCAAGGCGTTCGTCGTCCTCAAGCCGGGCATCGCGGCCTCGGATGCGCTCGCAACCGAGATCCAGACTTTCGTCAAGACGCGGCTCTCCGCGCACGAATACCCGCGCGAGATCGCCTTCATCCCCGAGATGCCGATGACGTCGACCGGCAAGGTGATCCGCCGATTGCTGCGCGAGAAGGCGTAAATCACGGCAGGCCGCGCGTCGCGGGCGCGGTACACCGGCAGACCCCGGACCTGCTCCCATGGTACCGCATGGGCCTCGGATAATTTTTTTCCGATCGTGTGAACGGGTTCACACGTCGGGACGCACCCCCCGCCGATAATCAGGCCACGTTGCTGCCGCACACCCAGCAAGGAAGGGGATCGCCATGCTGTTGCACTATCGAGGTCTGGCCGAAGCACTGCGGTCGAATACGACGGTCACTTTCGCGGCCGCGCCTCCCGGCGCGGGGGCCTCCAACGACAACTCCCGCATCGCGCGTTTCTTTGCGCGGCTCATGCATGCGCTGCACGAATCGCGAAGAATGCAGGCCGCCCGAGAGATTGCGCGCTTTCGGCACCTGATCCCCCCGTTGACGCCGGTTGGCCAACTCGACGCGCAGAGCCAGGTCGTGGCCGCCGGGGCCGCTGAAGACGTGACAATGCTGCGACCGGAAGGTCGTCGCGAGAGACGTTCTGGCTGACGATCAGCCGCGCTGCACGAGATCGCGCCCGCGCCGCACCGTGGCGATCAGCCGGCGCCGCATCGGCTCGAGCCGGCGCGCCAGCGCGAAATCGAAGCCCGGCGCGAGCGCGACCAGCCGGTCCACGATGGTCCGGCGCTCGCCCCAGACGCGGTCGATCATCGGGTGACCGGGCGCGGCGCAGGAATCGCACCAGGCCAGGGTCGGGTCGGCGAGCAGCGTGCGGGTCTCCTCGAGCGTGAGCAGCACGCCGGGCGAGGCCTGCGCAAAAGCTTCGTCATAGGCGATCTTCCAGATCCACGCGCCTTCGCCGCCGCGCAGCACGATGCCGGCCGCGATCGTGCGCCCCGCATGGACGAGGCGGGCGACGCTGGCCTGGCCCTGCGCCGCAAGCCCGGCGATGGCCGCCTCCATGAATTGGCGGATCGCCGGAGTCTGGGCGGCAGCGGTCCTGGCCGCGCCTTTCCAGCCGCTCGCCTCGAGCGCGAAAAAATCCGGCAGCGCTTGCGCGACGTCGGCCGGCGCGGTCGCGAGCCGGAAGGCCACGCCGCCGTTCCGGTCGAGCCGGCGGCGCTGGCGGTCGAGCTTCTTGCGCCGCTTGTCGCCGAGCACCGCCTCGACATAGCCGGCGCGCTCGCCCGCCGGCGCGAGCAGGGCGCGTTGGTACCGGTCGACATCGATCCGGCGTCCACCGCGTTGCGCGAGCGCCTCGTCGAGCGCGGCGGCGACCGGTCCGTCCTCGACCAGGCAGGACATCAGCAGAAGTTTCGGCAGCGTCTCGTCGTCGGCGATGTGATCGAGAAATGCGCAGACGGCGGGCTGGATGGCGTCGCGATCGACCAGCGGTGTGCCGAGCGGCGCGTAAGGGTGGGTCCAGGTCGCGAGCAGCGGCAGGCGGATGCCGTAGCGCCGGGTCTCGACCCGGCATGGAAACAGCCCGATCAGGCGGCGCGGCTCGACCGAGCGCACCAGCACGGCGCCGGCATCCGGCCCCAGTACCGGGGCGGCGGCGAGCGCGAAGGCCGGCTCATAGAAAATGTTCGGCTCGGCGGCGCGGCGTGCGAGCGCGCGCCATTCGGCCGCGATGCCGCCGAGCCCGGCGAGCGGGCGCCATTCGGTGGTGAGCGCGGTTTGGAGCGGTGCCAGCATGCGGCTAGGCATAGCAAGCGCGCGTTAAGGCTTGGTTGGGCGCGGGCCGGCGCGTTGGGGCATTTTCAGTCGAAAACCTGTCCCGGACTTGACCCGGGATCGACGCGGGTTCGTGGTGGAAAATGCGAACCAAATATAGGGTGAACAAATCGTTTCAGGCGATCGCGCTCAGCGCCGCCTCGACGGCCTTGCGCTCGTCGGCGGTGAGGGCGGCCTGCGGCGGCACCGGATCGCCGACCGGATAGCCCTGCGATCTGCAGCCCCGCCTTGATGCAGGCCGCGAGATTGAAGCGCGCGAACGCCTCGTTGATGCGCCAGAGCTTGCGTTGCAAGGCCATCGCCTCGGGCCATCGGCCGGCCCGGCAAAGATCGTAAAGCGCGACGCTCTGGCGCGGAATGATGCAGGCAGGTCCCGCCATCCAGCCGACCCCGCCGATCAGCATGACGGCAGCCGGAATATGGGCGGACGCCGAGAACACGCCGATGCGGTCGCCGCACCGGTTCATGATCGACAGCAGGCGGCCCGTATTGGTGGAGGCATCCTTGATGTAGCGGATGCGCGGGTGCTCGGCGAGGCGCGCCACGGTGTCGAGCGTCAGGTCGCTGCGCTGGAACTGCGGGTTGGTGTAGAGCACGACCGGAATGTCGACCGCGTCCGCAATGGCGCGGAAGTAGCTTTCGACCCCGCCGTCCTTCAATGGGAAATAGGCTTCGAGGATGGCGAGGATGCCGTCCGCGCCCAGTCCCTGGTAGGACCGGGCCTGCGCGACCGCGTCGGCGGTCGAGGTCGACGCCACGCCGGCGATGACCGGCACGCGGCCGGCGGCCGCCTCGATCGTGGCCCGCACCACGGCGGTGCGCTGCTCGCGGTCCAGATAGGCGAACTCGCCGGTCGAGCCCAGCGGGGTCAATCCGTGCACGCCGGCCGTGACGAGGTCGGAGGCGAGCCGCCCGAGCGTGTCGGTCAATACGCGGCCGGCCGGGTCGACCGGCGACACCAGATAGGGAAAGACGCCGTGGAAATCGCGCATGCGGCTCAAAACACCCACAGTGCGTCGGCCGGGAATTCGATCTGGTGCTCGCCCGGCGGCAGCGGCGCCGGGGCGTAGATGCGCACGCTGAGCGCCCCACGGGCGAACACGAGCTCCCAGCGCTCGCCGAGATACATCTGGGTCTGCAGGGTCATCGGGATGCGGTTCGGCCCCGCGCCATCTGCGATCCGCACGCGCTCGAGCCGGATCACGCCGATCGCGTCGTCGCCGACCGTGGTGGCGCAGCGCAGCATGCCGTCGAGGCGCACGCCTTCGACCATGAGCGCGGCGCGATCGCCGAATTTCTCCTTGAGCTTGCCCGGCAGGCGATTGTTGCTGCCCATGAACTCGGCCGTGAACAGGGTTTTTGGCTGGGTATAGAGCTCGATCGGCTTACCTTCCTGCTCGATCGTGCCGGCATTGAGCAGCGTGATGCGGTCGGCGATCGCCATGGCCTCGACCTGGTCGTGGGTGACGCAGAGCGCCGAGAGCCCGAGCGTGACGATGAGCTGGCGCAGCCATGCGCGCGCTTCCTCCCGCAGCTTGGCGTCGAGGTTCGACAGCGGCTCGTCGAGCAGGATCACCGGCGGCTCGTACACCAGCGCGCGGGCGAGCGCGACGCGCTGCTGCTGGCCGCCCGAAAGCTGATGCGGATAACGCTCCGCGAGATGCGCGAGCCCGATATTGGCCAGCGCCTTCTCGACCCGCTGCCGGATCTCGGTGCCCGCCACCTTGCGCAGCTTGAGGCCGTAGCCGACATTGTCGAACACGCTGCGGTGCGGCCACAGCGCGTAGGACTGGAACACGAGCCCG
Source organism: uncultured Pseudomonadota bacterium (assembly GCA_963791155.1). GTDB lineage: Bacteria > Pseudomonadota > Alphaproteobacteria > Rhizobiales > Xanthobacteraceae > JAVDCA01. The sequence continues at coordinate 119,719 of CAWBRI010000018.1, read as the reverse complement.
AGCCCGCGCTTCTCGGCCGGCACGTCGATCTTGCGCGCCGCGTCGAAGAACATGGCGTCGCCGATCGCGACCGAGCCGGCGTAGGGCTGCTCGAGCCCGGCGACCGCGCGCAAGCAGCGTCGTCTTGCCGCTGCCCGAGGGGCCGAGCAGGGCGACCACCTCGCCGCGCGGCACCACCAGCGAGACGCCTTTGAGGATCTCGTTGTCGCCCAGACGAAGCTTGAGATCACGCACGACGAGCTCAGCCATGGAGGCGCACCCCGAGACGGATCGCGACGGCAAGGCCGGCGCCGATCATGACCACATTGACGACCGAGAGAGCCGACACGAGGTCGACCGCGCCGGTTCCCCACAGCGACACCAGCAGCGAGCCGATCACCTCGGTGCCGGGTCCGAGCAGATAGATGCCGGTCGAGTATTCGCGCACGAAGATCAGGAAGATCAGCAGCCAGCTCGCGATCATGCCGGTGCGGATCAGCGGCAGTGTGACGTCGCGCTTGACCTGCATGTCGGTCGCGCCGACCGTGCGGGCCGCCTCCTCGAGCTCGGGGCCGACCTGCAGCAGCGTCCCGGACACCAGCCGCATCCCGTAGGCGATCCACACGATCGTATAGGCGAGCCAGATCGACACCATGGTGGAGCGCAGCGGGGACAGCGGCTTGAAGAACAGGAACACCCACAACAGCGCGAGGCCGGCGACCAGGCCCGGCATGGCGCGCGGCAGCATCACCAGATAGTCGACGACCCGGGTCCAACCTGACGACCAGCGGTGCACCGCGAGCGCGACCGCGGTGTAGCAGGCGACCGAGACGGCGCCGCCGATCACGCCGATCGCCGAATGTGTTGACGATGCCGCGCACGATGTTCGGATAATCGAGGATCTCGCGGTAATGATCCAGCGTGAGCACGTCGAGCAGGTTGACGCCTTCGCCCCAGGTGACCACGAAGGAGCGCACCACGATCCCGATCAGCGGCACCGCGACCGTGACGGCGAACCAGAGCATGATGACGGCGACCGCCGGCCAGCGCCAGACGCCGAGCCGCAGCGGGATCACCTTGAGGCCCTTGCCGCGCACCGAGACGTAGCGCTGGGACTGGCGCAGCAGCAGGCGCTGGAGATAGACCAGCGGGGCCGTCATCGGCGACGATCGCCACCACGACCACCGCCATGAGCTGATAGGACGGCGTGCCGAGGATGTTGGTGAGTTTGTAGAGATAGGTCGAAAGCACCAGCACGCCCTGCGGGTCGCCGAGCACGAGCGGCAGGCCGAACAGCTCGAAGCCGAGGAAGAACACCAGCACGCCGGCGAACATGATCGCGGGCAGCACCATCGGCAGGCTGACGTCGATCGCGACCCGCAGCGGATTGGCGCCGGCGACGCGCGCCGCTTCCTCGAGGTCGGTGCCGAGCCCGCGCAGCGCCGCCGCGCTGTAGAGATAGACGTGCGGCACGTGGGTGAGGCCGGCGATCGCGATCAGCGAGGGCAGCGAATAGAGATTCCACGGCACGACGCCGAATGCCGACTTCGCCATGGTCGAGAAGATGCCCACCGGCCCGAGCGCCACCACGTAGCCGAACGCGATGACGACGGCCGACACGAAGATCGGCACCAGGATCAGCGGTTCGAGCAGGCCGCGGCCGGGCACGTCGGTGCGCACCATCAGGAAGGCCAGCACGGCGCCGAGCGGCACCGCGATGGCGGTCATGCCGGCGCTGATCGTGATGGTGGTGAAGAACGCGGTCCAGAAATCGTCCTCGGTCAGCACGAACGCGTAGGCGTCGAACCCGAGCTTGGCGCCTGCCTGGAAGAACGGCTGATCGAGGAAACTCTGGTAGAACACCAGCGACAGCGGCGCCAGCACCGCGAGCGCGGTGAGCGTAATGACGGCGAAGCGGAAGAGGCGCGTGGTCATGATGCGCCGGGCGCTGGGTTCACTGCCCCTTCATCGCCGCTTGCCACAGCTTGATGAACTGCAGCCGCTTCTTGGCGTCGAGATTGGACAGGAGCTCGTCGCTGATCGGAACCGGCCGCGCCTTGTCGCCGATGAGCTCGCCGACGCGCTTGGCGGTCGCCTCGCCGTCGATGTCGGCGCGCAAGGTATAGAGATCGGCCTGGTTGGCGATGATGGTCTGGCCGCGCTTGGAGAGGATGTAATCCAGGAAGAGCTTGGCGGCGTTCGGGTGCTTCGCCTGCTTGGAGATGAAGGCGACGCGCGACGTGATCAGCGTGTAGTCCTTCGGCAGGATGATGCCGACATTGGGATCCTTCTTCGAGCGCGTGAGCGCATAGGATCCGAAGATGCCGTAGCCGATGGTGTGCTCGCCGGACGAAACCCGCTCGATCATCGCGCCGGCGCTGGTATAGACCTTGATGCCGGCCTTGCCGAACGCCTTGAACAGGTCCCAGGCCTGCGGGAAATATTTCAGGTCCTCGTTGACGAACAGATAGCCGACGCCCGAGCGCTCCGGATCGTAGGCGGTGATCTTGCCCTTGTAGGCGTCGGTCTTGGTGGTGAGGAGTTTAAGCAGCGCCGCGTGGTCCTGCGGGACGTCCTCGGGCGGCACCAGACGCTTGTTGTAGATGAATGCGATCGGCTCGTAGGTCGTCCCATAGGCCTGGTCCTTCCAGACCGCCCATTTCGGCAACGACGGAATTTCCGGCGACGCGTAGGTCAGCGCCTGGCCGTCGGCCACCAGCTTGACCTGCAGATCCATGGCCGAGGACCACAGCAGGTCGGCGGTGCCGCTGCCCGCGGCCGCCTCGGCGATGAAGCGGTTGTAGAGCTCGGTCGAGTTGAGGTCCGAATACTCGACCTGAACCTCGGGAAAGATCGACTGGAAGTCCTTGAGCAGCGCGCCGGCGGAGGCCGCGTCGGTGGTCGAGTAGACCACCAGCTTGCCTTCCTTCTTGGCCGCATCGACGGTTTTCGCGTAGTCGGCGGGATAGTTCTGCTGGGCGGTCGCGCCGCTGGCGCAGATCAGCACGGCCGCGACGGCCGCAAAGAGCTTCTTCATGCATTCCTCCTGCGGTGGTCTTGGGACCAGCCGGCTTCATCGGCGATTTCCGGGATGCTAGCCCATTGCTATGGCGCCCGACTAGTACGGCGCTTGAGACGACCTGAACGACCCTATGCGGTCGCGCGCAGCAACGCGGCCGGCACGGGGACGCGCCAGCGGTCGGCGTATGAAAATCGCTCTTGTACGGCCTGGGCCAACGCCGATCGGATCGCGGTGAGATTTTGCGATGGCTGGCGCCCCAGGAGCGTCGCCGCCCGAACCGTGCCCTTCTCGAAGATCTCGGACAGCTTTTCCGGCGAATCCAGATCCCATGCGCAATCGACGATGGTCAAATCGACATTGGCGAACCCCGCTTCCGATAGAAGCTTTTCGGCCGTTTCCCGTCTCGCAAACTGATGAAAATCCGGTCCTGGCGGCGCCGACACTGCCGGGCTGCCATGGGTCTTGACCGTGCCGTAAAGGACCTCGAAGCACGGGGAAACATCCGGCCCGCACCACACCGTCATCGCGAACCGCCCGTCCCGGGCCAGCACGCGCCGCGCTTCTGCGAGTGCGCGCGGCTGATCGGGGACATGACACACGCCGAGGTTCGAAACCACGATGTCGAACTCGGCGTCCTCGAAAGGAAGGTCCTGGGCATCCGCCGCGATGAAGGCCGCGGACGGCGCCCGTTTGCGCGCGAATGCCAGCATCGCCGGAGAAAAGTCGACGCCGACCACCTCGCATCCGCGACCGATCAGCGCCGCCGAGACATTGCCCTGTCCGCAACACAGGTCGAGCGATCTGAGGCCGGGTTTGGCGCCAACCGCATCCATCAGGCTTTCGATCGTCTGATCCGAAGCGGAAGCGAACAATCCGACATAGCCGGCAGCCCGCGCGGCGTCGGACCAGCTGCTGCGTTCCATGACCCCAAACGCCGTAAAGTCGCTCGCCATTGCCTCCGTCTCCACAACGCGGATCGCCCGGGCATTTGTAGCGATGCTAGCCCGCAAATCCGCCGCCGTCGAGAAAGGCCTGCTCCTCCGCGGTGGTGGCGCGGCCGAGAGCGGCGTTGCGGTGCGGAAAGCGGCCGAACCGGCGGATGATGTCGGCGTGCTGCTCGGCCCATTTGATCCCGTTCGCGTCGCCGGTGGCGCGGTTGAGCGCGACGCAGCGCTCCTGGTCGGCGAGATTTTCAGAATGCTCGAACGGCAGATAGAAGAACGTCCGGTCAGAGCTGGCGACCTGGCGGTCGAAGCCGCGCGCGATCGCGCGCGACGCGATTGCGCGCGCCAGCGGGTCGGCCGCGAAGGCGCGCGCGCTGTTGCGGAACATGTTGCGGGGAAACTGGTCGAGCACGATGACGAGCGCGAGCGCGCCTTGCGGGTCTTCGTCCCAGCCCAGTTCGCCCGCGGCCGCCGCCTCGTAGACGCCAAGGAAACGCGTGGCAATCGCGGCGTCGAAAGCCGCGTCCTTCCTGAACCACTTGGCCGGCCCCGCGGCGCGCCAGAAGGCGAGCACGGATTGCGGGGTGGCGAGGTTGTCGATGTCGCTCATGGTGAATTGATGCGGTTCTTCCGGGGCGCGGGCGTCAGCCCGCAAGCCCGGAATCCATCATTGCAGGTTTCTCGATCGAGCACGAGCGTAGGGATTATGGATTCCGGGCTCGGCGCATTCGCGCCGCTCCGGAATGACAGCGAACGGTCACAACCTGATCTTGCCCCCGACGATTTGCCCGTAAAGCGCGGGGTCGACCCGCACATACGCGCCGGCCCGCGGATCGTCGAAGTAGATCGCATCCGCGGTGCTGGCGGGGTCGAATCCTTGCGCCACCAGATCGATCTTCTTCTGCTTGAACGTCATCGTGACCTCGATCTCGCCGCGGACGCGCAGGAAAACCGGCCGCGCGTAATCCGGCAGCAGGGAATGGAGATGCGCGCGCAGCCCCGCGAGATCGAGGTCGCGGTCGGCGACGATCGCCGCCATGCAGGCACGGCCGTCGCGGCCCGCGATCTCCACGCCGTACACATTGGCGTCCTGGATGCCGGGGAAGCGGTTGACGGTCTCGGCGACTTCCGCGGTCGACACATTCTCGCCCTTCCAGCGGAACGTATCACCGATCCGGTCGACGAAATAGAAATAGCCTTGAGCGTCCTGCCGCATCAGGTCGCCGGTGCGGAACCAGGCGTCGCCCGCCGCGAACACGTTGCGCAGGATCTTCCGCTCGCTGTCCTGCGGGTCCGCATAGCCCTCGAAGCGGTTGCTCGGGGTTGCGGGATTGTTGAGGATCTGGCCGATGGTCTCGCCGGTCTCGCCTGGCGCGCAGCGGATGCAGAAGCCGCGCGCATCGCGCAGCGGCGCCTCGTGGGCGATGTCGAACTTGACGATCCGCACCGGGAACCGGCGCTCGAGCAGGCGCGGCAGGCGGCCGATGGCGCCCGGCTTGCCCTCGAAATTGAACAGGGTCACGTTGCCTTCGGTGGCGGCGTAGAATTCGACGATCCGGGGAATGCGAAAACGCTGCTGGAACGCGCCCCAGATGTCGGGCCGCAGTCCGTTCCCGCAGCAGAGCCGGACGCGGTGGCGCGTCTCGTTCGGGCTCGGCGGCGCGTTGAGCAGATAGCGGCAGAGCTCGCCGATATACTGGAACATGGTGCAGTCATGGCGCACCATGTCGTCCCAGAACGCGACGGCCGAGAATTTTTCGCGGATCACCACGCTGCCGCCCTTGACCAGCAGCGCGCCGATCGCGACCACACCGCCGGTGGTGTGGTACATCGGCAGGCAGTCATACATGCGGTCGGAAGCGCGCGTGCCCATCACGCCGGCGAATCCGAGGCTGGCGAGCATCAGGCGGTAGTGGTTGATGTTCGCCGCCTTGGGCATGCCGGTGGTGCCCGACGTATAGATGAAGAGCGCGCGATCCTCGATGGTGAGCGCCGGCCGCTCGGCCCGCGACAGCGCGCCGCCGGCCACGCTCTCGATCGCAAGGTCGATGCGCGGCAGTCGCTTCGCCCCGGTGCTCTCGCCGTGCGTCCAGACTTTCGGCCGGCTGACGAGATGCGGTTCGGCGTCCGCCAGCGCCGCGGCGAGCGCGGCCGCCACGATGACGTGCCGGGGCGCCACGAGATCGATGCACCGGGCGAGCGAGGGGCCGGACAGGTTGGTATTGAGCAGCGCGACCGCACCGCCGGCGCCCGTGATGCCGAGCCAGATCGCCAGATATTCCGGCCGGTTCGGCATCAGCAGGCACACCACCTCTCCCTTGCGCAGGCCTTGCGCCAGCGCCCAGCGCGCATAGCGGTTGGCGCGCTCGGCCAGCGCCCGATAGGTCAGGGTCTCGGTGTCCGAGATCAGGGCGGGCTTGTCGCCGTAGCGCGCCGCCAGTTCCTCGATCAGCACTGGAAAGACGCGCGTCGGATTTTTGGCGATCGGCGTCGCGTGCGCGAGCGCGCGCCACGCGCCCCTGAGAAAGACCGCATCGTTTTTGAGGCGTTTGAGAAAACCCATCCGTTATCCGTCTGCCGATCACGGCTGCGATTAAAGCCAGCAAAAGCCGTGACGCGATCACAAGACCACGGTCCGCCAAAGGCTGTCTATCGTCCTGTTTTTGTCAACGTGCGGTGCTAATCTGAATGCTGCATTGTGGAGATCGGCCCAAGAGCGCGGAAATGCCCCTCATGCGCACAAGCGGATACTCATGGAAGGAAATTTGCGGTATCGTAGGTTGTGCAATTCTCTTTGCAACTTTCCTGGCATGGATATTGTATGAACTTTATTGTGCCTGGGCGTATCACCTTGTTGAAGTGCCGATACGGCACTCTAATTTAGTTGCGACTCTCGACGGAGAGCCAATTCTGTTCTGGGCCAGCGTCGCATTCTATACTTTCTTATTGTTCATTCTGTCATCCGTTGCTTGGCTGATTGTTTTTATTGCTGTTCGCGTTAGAACCGGGTATTTCCGCGCCGAACCGCGTCCGCCATTGGACGACGCCATTCGCCAATCATTCGACGAGCGCTAGCGATCCACTCCGCCGAACGGCACCAGCGGATTGTCGACGGTCGCCGCGCGGTCGGGGCGATCCACGGATGCGGCGTTCAGGAAGGCGTCGAACAGGCCGCGGATCGTCTTCGGGTCGATGTCGCGCACGATGAACACCATGCGGGTGCGGTGGTCGGAGTCGGGCCAGCCGTCGAGCTGGGCGGCCGGATGCAGGACGTGCTGCACACCGTGGACGACGATCGGCCGTTCCGGCGTCTCGGCGAGCTTCACGATTCCCTTGAAGCGCAGCAGGTTGGGCCCGTGCGCCGAGCGCAACAGCTCGAGGAACATGTCGAAGGCGGAGGCCGGGATCGCGTGGTCGGTGGCGAGCGAGAAGGCGCGGATACGCTCGTCGTGGCGGTTGGGATCGTGGTCGTGCGTGTGGTGCGCATGCGCCTGCGTGTGCGCCTCCTCGGCGAGCCAGCGCTTGACGTCGGGGATCTTCCGCTCCGGATCGTACAGCCCGCAATTCAGCAGGCGCGCGGCCGTCGCGTCGCCCGCAACGGCGTCGAGGATCGGCGCCGCCGGATTGAGCATGCGTATGCGCGCCGTCAGGCGGTCTTTCGCGGCCCGCCGCTCCGGCGTGTCGACGAGGTCCGACTTGGCGAGCACGATGCGGTCGGCCACCGCGATCTGCTTGACGGCTTCGGGCTGCGCATCGAGCGTGCCGGACCCGTTGATCGCATCGACCACCGTGACCAGGCCATCGAGCCGGAAGCGCATCACCAGATAGGGGTGCAGCATGGTGGTGTGTAGCACCGGCGCCGGATCGGCGAGGCCCGTGGTCTCGATGATCACCCGGCCGAAGGTGACGCGACCGTTGTCGCGATCGCGCAGCAGCTTCTCGAGCGCGTCGACGAGGTCGCCGCGCACCGTGCAGCACAGGCAGCCGGTCGACAGCCGCACCATGTTGTCGCCGACGCGCTCGACCAGCAGATGGTCGAGGCCGATCTCGCCGAACTCGTTGATGAGCACGGCGGTGTCGGCGAGCGCCGGATCCTTGAGCAAACGGTTGAGCAGCGTGGTCTTGCCGGCGCCCAGGAAGCCAGTCAGCACCGTGAGCGGGAGAGGTGCGACCGGACCACGAGTGCGGGGCTCCGCGGTCATTGCGTGGCCGGCGCGACCTTGGGTTTGGCGGCGCTGGCCTTGGCCTGTTTCGCGGCGGCGATCTTTGCCGCGTCGGACTTCGCCGCGGTGGACTTCGCGGCGTCAGGCTTCGCGGCGACGGATTTGGCCGAGTCGGATTTGGTGGCCGTGGGTTTAGGTGCGGCCGCCTTTGCGTCGGGCTTCTTGGCGGTCTTGGGCGTGGCCGGCGCCACATCGGCGGCCTTGTCCGTGGTTTTGGCAGTGGCCTTGGGTTTTTTGCGCTTGGTCCGCGGCGCGGCGGCGTCGGCAGCCGCCGCCTCCGCGGCGGCCGCAAGCGCCGTCTTGGTCGGGCCGGTGTAGACGATGGTCGGCGGAACGGCGGCCAGCGGATTTCCGGTCATCAGCGAGCCGCGCGTGGAGCCCTTGAGGTCCGAGAGCATGAACGCCCGCTGCGAGTCCGTCTCGGCGCTCGCCGCCGGCTCGTCGGCCTCGTCCTCGGCGGCCGGCCGTTTGCGATGCGGACCGCAGATCTGCTCGCGCAGATCGGGCGGCGCGGCGTTGATCGGCTGCAAGGCATTGACGGTGCCGAGCGACGGCATCAGCCAACTCAGATTCGAGGCGTTGAACCCGTGCTCCAGCATGGACGCCGCCTTGGCGGCGCGCGCGGCCGAGGAGGGCGCGCCCAGCACGACCGCGATGAGCCGCCGGTTGCCGCGCGTCGCGGATGCCACCAGGTTGAATCCGGACGAGCAGATGAAGCCGGTCTTCATGCCGTCGGCGCCGGGATAATCCGCGATCAGCTTGTTGTAGTTGCGCATCACCTTGCGGCCGAGCTTGATGGCGGGGATGTGCCAGTAGTAATCGTATTCCGGAAAGTCATGGATCAGCGCGCGCGCCAGAATGCCGAGGTCGCGCGCCGAGGAGATCTGGCCTTCGGCCGGCAAGCCGTTCGGATTGACCCAGCTCGACTGGGTCATGCCGAGCTCGTGCGACGTGCCGACCATCTCGTCGGCGAATTTCTCGATCGAGCCGGAGATCCCTTCGGCGAGCACCACCGCGATGTCGTTCGCCGAATGCACCAGCAGCATCTTGAGGGCATTGTCGACCGTGACCTGCGTGCCGGTCTTGAATCCCATCTTGGAGGGCTGCTGCGCGACCGCGTTGGGAGAGAACGTGAACAGTGTGTCGAGGGTGATTCGTCCGGTCTTGACCGCCTTGAGGGTCACATAGGTGGTCATCAGCTTGCTGACCGAGGCCGGATACCACGGGTAGGTGGCGTTCTCGGCCTGCAGCACCTTGCCGGTCTCGGCGTCGATCAGGAGGAGCGCCTCGCTGCCGGCCCGGGCCGTCCCCGCCGGCAGGCCGGCCGCGATCCCGATCAGGAGCGCGGGGACGCAAAATCTAATGACCCATGATTTGACCAGTGATGACACTATGTTCGGTCCAGTTCTCGGTTTCGAACTCGGTTACAAGGGCATCTGCGGCACCGCGGCGCACCCTCATATCTAACCGCATCGGGGGACTCGAACGCAAAGCGTTGGAAATGCCCGGCGCGCACATTATGCTGTGCCGAGGAAAGCGTCCAAAGTTCGGCAGAGGAGGCGTTCATGACCGCCTGTATGGTCGGATGGGCCCATACGCCGTTCGGCCGGCTCGATACCGAGACGGTCGAAAGCCTGATCGTGCGCGTTGCCAACGAGGCGCTCGCGGACGCCGGCGTCGCCGCGGCCGACGTGGACGAAATTGTGCTCGGGCACTTCAATGCCGGGTTCTCGCCACAGGATTTTACCGCCTCCCTGGTGTTGCAGGCCTCGCCCGACTTGCGGTTCAGGCGCGCAACCCGGGTCGAGAATGCCTGCGCGACCGGCTCGGCGGCCGTTCACCAGGGGTTGCGGGCGATCGAGGCGAAGGCCGCCCGCATCGTGCTGGTGGTCGGCGTCGAGCAGATGACGACGACGCCCGGCCCCGAGATCGGGAAGAACCTGCTCAAGGCGTCCTATGTGCGCGAGGAGGCCGACATCGCGGGCGGCTTCGCCGGCATTTTCGGCAAGATCGCCGGGCTTTATTTCCAGAAATACGGCGACCAGTCCGACGCGCTGGCGCGCATCGCGGCCAAGAACCACAAGAACGGCGTCGCCAACCCCTACGCACAGCTGCGCAAGGATCTGGGATTCGATTTCTGCCGCACCGAAAGCGACAGGAATCCGTTCGTCGCAGGCCCGCTCAAGCGCACCGATTGCTCGCTCGTCTCCGACGGCGCGGCCGCGCTGGTGCTGGCGGACGTGCAGACGGCGCTCGGCTTGCGCAAGGCGGTGGTGTTCCGCGCGGCCGAGCACGTGCAGGATTTCCTGCCGATGTCGCGGCGCGACGTGCTCAAGTTCGAGGGTTGTGCCGAGGCCTGGAAGCGCGCGCTCGCGAGCGCCGGCATCGCGCTCGGCGACCTCTCCTTCGTCGAGACGCATGACTGTTTCACGATCGCCGAGCTGATCGAGTACGAGGCGATGGGCCTGACGCCGGAGGGCGAGGGCGCGCGCGCCATCGCGGAAGGCTGGACGCAGAAGGACGGCCGGCTGCCGATCAATCCGTCCGGCGGCTTGAAATCGAAGGGCCACCCGATCGGCGCGACCGGCGTCTCGATGCACGCGCTCACCGCCATGCAGCTGTGCGGCGCGGCCGGCGACATGCAGCTGAAGAACGCCGCGCTCGGCGGCATCTTCAACATGGGCGGCACCGCGGTCGCGAATTACGTGAGCATCCTGGAGCGGATAAAGTGATGTGTATCTTTTTGTGTCCCGGGCGCAGTGCCGCGCGTAGCGGTGCACTGCAGACCCGGGACCGCGACGGGCCTGGGCCCCGAATCTGTGGCGCATCACGGAGCCTGCCCTTGGGCTTGCCGAAGGCAAGACCCGAGGGTACTGCACCGCGTCCGGCGCACGGATGGACCCGATGATCACCAAACGGCGATTCCTCACCGCATCGGTCGGGGCCGCAGCCGGGCTCGTTCGCCCCGCGTCGGCCCAATCCTACCCCGACCGACTCATCAAGATCCTGGTGCCGTTCACGGCGGGCGGCCCGGTCGACGTCATGGCGCGGCTGGTGGCGCAACACCTGTCGACCAGTTTCGGTCAATCGGTGATCGTCGACAACCGGCCGGGCGCCGGCGGCACCATCGCGTCGAAGGCGGTCGCCACCGCGGAGCCCGACGGCTACACGCTGCTGTTCGCGAGCGCGGGCTCGCTGGCGATCAGCCCTTCGCTGTTCAAGAATATCGGCTATGACCCGGTCGACGGCTTCGCGCCGGTCGCCATGGTGGCGAACCACCCGCTCGCCATGGTGGTCCATCCGAGCGTTCCGGTTCATTCGGTCCGGGAGCTCATCGCCTATGCCAAGGCCAATCCGGGAAAGCTGAACTACGCGGCGGCGCCGGGCACGCCGCCCCACCTGATGGTCGAGCTTTTTCGCAGCCTCACCGACATCCAGCTCGTCTTCATTCCCTACAAGGGCGCCGCGCAGGCATTGACCGAGCTCCTGGCGGGCCAGACCCAGATGACGATGCTGTCCACCACCGTGATCGTGCCTTCCATTCTGGCCGGCAAGGTGCGCCCGCTGGCCGTCACCAGCACGGTGCGCTGGCCGGAACTGCCCGACGTGCCGACTATGAAGGAATCCGGATTTGTGGATTTCCCGCAGGGCTCGTGGACCGCCGTGATGGCGCCCGCCGGCACGCCGCGCGAGGTCGTGGCCAAGCTCAATGCGGCGATCAACCAGGGTCTGCGCTCGGTGGAGCTGCGCGACAGCCTGACGAAGCTGGGCGCGGAGACGAAAATCGAATTCGCCGGAGGAGCTCGGCGCGCTGCTCGCCGCCGAGACGCGCAAATGGAGCGCCGTGATCAAATCGACCGGCGCGACGATCAATTGAGCCCGGCGCGCGCTGAGGGAACAGCTCCCAGGACATCCTGCCCGTGAACCCTCCCGGCCCCGGCCCCGACTACGATTCCAACGCGTTGCGCGGCGAGTGGACCGTGGCGGAGCAGGCCCTGATCGACAAGGCGCGCGCGCTCGCGCCGGCGCTGCGCGCGCGCGCCGCGATGGCCGAGGAGATGCGTCGCATCCCGGACGAGACCCATGCGGCGTTTCGCGACGCCGGCTTCTACCGGGTCCTGCAGCCCGCCCGCTACGGTGGCCTGGAGGCGCGCTACGGCCTGCACACGATGCTGGCCGCCGAAGTCGCGCGCGCCTGCGCGTCGAGCGCCTGGGTGCTCTCGGTGACGGCGTGCCATGCCTGGATTCTCGGCATGTTTCCGCGCCGCGCGCAGGACGAGTTCTGGGGCGACGAGCCGGCGCGGGCCGTCGCGAGCTCTTTCCTGCCGGTCGGGCCGAAACTCGCTTCGGAGTCCGGTGGCATCCGGCTCAGCGGCCGCTGGCGCTTCTCCAGCAACGTGGATCACTGCGACGGCGCGATCCTGCTCGCGATGGTGCCGGGGCCGGGCGGCGTCACGCCGCAGTTCCTGCTCGTGCATCGGACGCAATACCGGATCGAGGACACTTGGCGCACCGTCGGTCTGGCGGCGACCGGGAGCAACGACATCGTCATTTCGAACGCCCTCGTGCCGCAGCACCGGATGCTCGACGTCATCGCGACGCGCGACGGCCGCGCGCCCGGCGCCGAGGCGAACCAAAACCATCTCTACCGTCTGCCGTTGTTCGCCTGCCTGCCGCACAGCCTCATCGGGGCGGCGCTCGGCGCCGCTCTCGGCGCGGTCGATCAGATCGTGGCGGATCTCGGCGGCCGCTCCTCGGTCGCGAGCGTCCGGCTCGCCGAGCAGCAGACCATCCAGGCGCGCATCGCCGAGGCGGCGGCCGAGCTCGAAGCGGCCCGCGCGCTGCTGCAGGTCGACCGCGCGCGGATCAACGACATGGGCCGCTCGCACGAGCTTCCCGACACCACGACACGCCTGCAGTACCGCCTCAATGTCGGCTATGCGGCCAAGCTGTGCGTGCAGGCGGTCGAGCGCCTGATGCCGGTCGTCGGCGGCCGCGGGCTGGAGCTGCACGACACATTCCAGCGCGCATGGCGCGATGTCCATGCGGTCGCGCAGCATATCGCGCTGGTGTGGGATGTGCAGGCGCTTAATTACGCTGCCATGCGGCTGGGGCTGACGGCGGGCGATCCCAAGATCTGAGGCTGCGCGCGGTCATTGACCAGCGCCACCGCGGGGGGAATAACAGGGCTGGAATTTTTTAAGCGCGCGATGATCTTCATTGCCACGAGGTTCATGGCTATCGCGCCGAACGCCGTCCATTCCTCGAAGAGGCAGCATCGTGAGCAACATTCCGCCAGACGTCGTCAAGGACCTTGCGCCGACCGGCAAGCTGCGAGTCGGCGATCAATCTCGGCAACATGGTGCTGGCTGCAGACGGACGACAAAACCGGGGAACCGAAGGGCGTCACGGTGGACCTGGCGCGCGAGCTCGGCCGGCGCCTCGGCGTGGACGTCGAGCTTGTCCGTTTCGACGGCGCCGGCAAGGTGTTCGACGCCCTCAAGGCCGGGATGCTGGATATCGTCTTTCTGGCGATCGAGCCGGTGCGCGCCGCCGAGGTCGCCTTCACGGCGCCCTACGTGATCATCGAGGGCGTCTATCTGGTTCCCAAGGATTCGCCGCTCTGATGACGGTCGCGGATGTGGATCGGGACGGCGTGCGGATCGGCGTCAACAAGGGCTCCGCCTACGACCTCTATCTGACGCGAACGCTCAAGCACGCGCAGCTGGTGCGCGGAGAGAGCGGCGTGGATCTCTTCGCCAAGGACAAGCTCGAGGCCGCCGCCGGCGTGAAGCAGCCGCTGGTCGAATACGCCAGGAGCCATCCGGGCGTGCGGGTGATGGACGGCCGCTTCATGGAAATCCAGCAGGCGATGGGCACGCCCCGCGGCCGCGACGCCGGCGCGCGCTACCTGCACGGATTCGTCGAGGAGATGAAGGCCGGCGGCTTCGTCGCCGACGCGCTCAAGCGCAGCAACCAGCCCGACGCCGCCGTCGCGCCGCCGTCGGCGAATTGAGCCGGCCGGCATCATGAACTCTTGCTATGGCTCTTGTTGCGCCAACCCGCCGTCCACGACCCGCAGCTCCAGCCTCCCGATCAGCTCGGTTCTGAGCGCCTCGGCGTCGTTCATGCGCGCCGATATCTGCTTCGACGTCGACGAGTTCGATCCGAAAACCACGATGCCGCCGATGACGGCCGTCATCGCCGCGATCATCGCCATGGGCTCGAACCCGATCGCCCCGAGCGCCATCGCCGCCATCACGGTTCCTCCGGCCACGATGGCGACCTTCGACGCCAGCGCGATCTTGCGACACCTGTCCAAGGCTTCGGCAAGCCCGTCGATTTGCGTTTCGAGACGTGCGATTTGATCGTGTGGGTCACCATCTGCCATGCGGCTAAGCCCTTGGCGGTCCGAGGCTGGCGCCGGCTGCGACATCAGATTAGCCCGACGCCGCGTGAGCCGTCGAAGCTGGCGCGCTCTCCCCGGCCGGGAGCTCGCTGCCGGCATGCGTCGCTCCGCTCACCATGAACTGCGCGCGCGCCAGCTCGGCGAAGCGTCCGCCCTTTTTCACCAGCTGGTCGAAGCTGCCGCTTTCGATGATGCGTCCCTGATCCAAGACCAGAATGCGGGTGGCGTTGCGCACGGTCGAGAGGCGGTGTGCGATCACGAAAGTGGTGCGGTTCTTCATCACCTCGTCGAGCGCGGTCTGGACCTTGGTCTCGGTCGCCGCATCGAGCGCGCTCGTCGCCTCATCGAGGATGAGCACCGGCGGGTCCTTGAGCAGGGCGCGCGCGATCGACAGCCGCTGGCGCTCGCCGCCCGACAGGCTGCGTCCGCGCTCGCCGACCTTGGCGGAAAGCCCGTCCGGGCTACGCTCGATGAATTCGAGCGCCTGTGCGCGCGCGCAGGCGTCGCGCATCTCGGTTTCGGTCGCGTCCGGCTTTCCGACCTGGAGGTTCTCGGCGATCGATCGGTTGAACAATAGCGCCTCCTGGAACACCACGCCGATATTGCGGCGCAGCGCCGAGAGCCTCAGGTCGCGGATATCCATGCCGTCGATCTTGACCGCGCCGGATTGCGGATCGAACGCCCGGTGCAGCAGGGCCAGCGCGGTGGATTTGCCGGCGCCGGTCGCGCCGACGAGCGCGATGGTCTCGCCCGGCAGCGCCGCGAAAGCCAGGTCGGCGACGGCGGCGCGCTTGCCGTCGTAGGAGAACGAGACGTTGCTGAACTCGACCATGCCGCGCACCCGGCCGGGATCGACGGCGTCGCGCCGGTCGCGCACCGGCTCGGTGTCGAGGATGTCGAAGAATTCGCGCAGCCGCGGCGCGTCCATGAAGACCTTGCTGACGAAGCGCACGAACCGCTCGAGCTGCATGATCAGCAGCGCCGAGAAGTTCATGAACATCACGATGTCGCCGATCGACGCCTTGTCCTGGAAGTGCAGCCAGATTCCGCTGATGAAGATCGCGAGCAGGGTCAGCGTCGTCGAGGCGCGCGTGATCACGGCGGCCAGCGCCCACCAGGAGAGCACCGGGATCTGCGCCGCGAGCAGGCTGTCCACCACGTTGCGCAGCCCGGAGACCTCTGCCTCGACGCGGGCATAGCCCTGCACGAGCGCGATATTGCCGAGCGTGTCGGACGCGCGTTCGGCGAGGTCGGAATAATGCCGCTCGACCGATCGCTGCATCGTGTCGGTCTTGGCGACGACCAGCGCCGTGAGGATGCCGAAGATGGCCGCGACGCCCATCAGGGTCAGCCCGAGCTGCCAGTTGAAGAACAGCGACAGCGGCAGAATGACGGCGATCATCATGGTGGCCGCGAAGGAGTCGCGGAAGAAGTCGAGCCAGAGGCTCCACAGCGCGTCGGTCCCGGCCAGCATCACCTTCATCAGCCGGCCCGAATGCGCGGCGCCATGAAAGCTCAGCGGCAGCTGGAGCACGTGCTCGAAATAGGAGGTGAGCACCGCGTGCCGGCGGCGGTGGGCGAGCCGGTCGGCATGGAGCGCGACGGTGACGCCGGCGCAGATCGCAAACAGGCCGAAGCCGATCCAGGCCGCGATCAGTCCGGCCAGCGTCGAGAAGCTCGCCGCCCCGGCGGTTCGCCCGTTGCCCGCGAGCGCATCGATGATGCGGCCGAACAGCACAGGCTCGGCGAACTGAGACCCGGCGAGCGCCAGATTGCCCAGGCCGAGCAGCCAGCCGAGACGGGCCTCGGGGCCGAGCAATGCGAGGACGCGAGCATAGATTCGCAACAAATCCATGGAGATAGGTCGCCGGTGGACGGGTCGGCACCTTAGCGCATTTTGCGCCTCGTGCATGCGCGGACTTGGGCCGCATGGGCGGACTTGCGTTAAAGGCGGGGCCCCGTGCACCGGACACTGTGCTGTCGAAAGACCAAAAATATGCGGGAATGAATTGGCAAATCAACCGAAGGATGTAATAAGCTGAATCGAATGCGTATGCGGCGGGGGACACTGACGTGAACGATCGTTTGCTAGCTTGGCCTGTGCCGGGCATCGATGGCCGATGACCAATATTCCAACGGAACTCCTGCGCACCTTTGTGGCGGTTGTCGATAAGCGCAGCTTCACCCGGGCCGCGCAATCGCTCGGCATCACGCAACCGGCCGTCAGCGCACAGGTCAAGCGTCTCCAGCAACTTCTCGGAGGCGATTTGATGGACAAACGCGCGCCCGGCGTCGCGTTGACGCAGGTGGGCGAGACCGTGCTGGGTTATGCGCGGCGGCTGTTGACGATCAATGATCAAATCCTCAATTTCGCCGGACCGACGGCGGCCGCACACGCCGTTCGGGTCGGTCTGCCGGGCGATTTCGTCGGCGAAGCCTTGTGGCGGACGCTCGCCCGGTTTCGCGAGAGCCGCCCGGATATCCAATTTCATGTGCAAAGCGGGTCGAGCGAGGGCCTGGTCCGCGACCTGCGCCAGGGCGAGCTCGACATCGCGTTGACGTTTTCCAGCGCTGCTCCGCAGGACGACGCCAGATTTCATTGGACCGAGGATATGGTCTGGGTGCGCGCGCCCAAGACCAGAATCGATCCGGGTGCGCCGGTGCCGTTCGTCAGCCGCGGCGAGAAGTGCCTCGCCCACCGCCAGGTCGCGGATGCGCTCGAACAAGCTGGCCTCGCATACAGACTCCCTTTCACCGAAACCGGTCTCACCAGCCTGACATCGGCGGTCGGCGCGGGCTTGGGCGTCATGGCGTTGCCTCGCTGCGTATCGCGCGACGCGGACCTCGCGATCTGGGATGACGGACCGCTGCCGCCGCTTCCGAAGATCGTCTGTAACGTGTGCGTGCGTTCCGACGCCTCCGACGTCGTCGATCGATTTGCCGAGGCATTGGCCGATGCGTTCGGCGTCGGCCGGGCGACGTCCGCCCCCGATCGCCGGGACCGCGCTGCCGGATGATGGGCGCAGTCCAGCGCGCGCCCATGCTCCGATCATATTGAAACGCCACGAGTTTCGCGAGACGTGACGACGCCCCCACGTTAACCGTGCGCCGCCGGCGGCAGCCCGTGCCTTGCAATCGCCCCACTTTGCGCCTACATACGGCCTATCGATATTTGGCCGGACAACTGGGCCGCTTCGCCTCGTCACTATCGGGCGCGCACGTTTCAGACTTTCTCTCCAAAATCGACAACCGGAAGCTTGGCCGCGAGAAATCGCGCGCCAAATCCAACGTGCACACCGTAAGTGAAAAGGACTATCCCATGACTTTGGGCACCGTAAAATTCTACAACGACCAAAAGGGCTTCGGCTTCATCCAGCCGGACAACGGCGAGAAGGACGTGTTCGTCCACGCCACCGCCCTGGAGCGCGCCGGCATCAGTGGCCTGCGTGAAGGCCAGAAGGTGAAGTTCGATACGCAAAGCGATCCGCGCAGCGGCAAGATCGCCGTCGGCACGATCGAGATGGCCTGACGCGCAACGCGCCGCACGACCGCTTTATAATCATTCGGAGCCGCTGCCCGCAATTCGGGCTGCGGCTCTTTCCACAAGACCACCGCAGCATCAGACGCCCGATTCAGCGATGATGCCAAGCCTGCCTCGGGGCGATTTCGGTCGCGTGGAGGCCGGGAGAATACAATGACCCACGACATTCAGGCGAACGAACGCATCCGCGAGCAGATTCGCAAGCAAGCGCAGGGCCGTCACGCGTTCGATTATGGTTCTCCGGCGGAGCTGTTTCCCAGCCGCAGCCGGAAAGGCCGAGGCCGGGTGACGTACAAGCGTTTCGATACCGCCGCCGAAGCCCTTCGATTTGCCGTCGAGGAAATGCCGGCGCCAGCCTTGCTCGGCGCCTACCTCGAGGTCGATGAGGTGCGCTTCGGTCTGCACGAAATCCGTGATCTTTATGACAACGCCCGCTATCCGCTGAAGCGGTCCGCGCCGCAGAATTGAGGCGCCGTCGGGCTTTTGCGAGGGCTGCGTCGGGCGCCCGCGCCCGACTCACGCCTTGCCCCGCGTCGGCGCCTCCGGTCGCCCCTGCCAGCCGATACAGAAAGACCTCGCTTGAAGCATAGCCAGAACTCCGCTCCTTCCGCCGCGACGGCGGCGGAAGCACAGCTGTTGACGCGAATTCTCGTGCGCTACCGCGAGCCCAGCGATTGGCGCGGCAGCGTCGAGATCGGGATCACGGTGGTGCCGCTGGTCGCGTTGTGGGTGCTGATGTGGTTCACGTTGGACCTCGGCTATTGGGTCTCGCTGCTCCTCGCCGTCCCGGCGGGAGGGCTCGTGGTGCGGCTGTTCATGATCCAGCACGATTGCGGACACGGCGCCTTCTTCCGTCACCGCATGGCGAACGATTGGATCGGCCGCGTCTGCGGCGTGCTGACGATGACGCCGTACGACTACTGGCGCCACACCCACGCCGTACACCATGCGACGTCCGGAAACCTCGACCGCCGCGGCATGGGCGACATCGACACGCTGACCGTGCGTGAATTTCGCGCGCGGCCGCTGTGGGGGCGTATCCGCTATCGCCTGTACCGGCATCCTCTGGTGATGTTCGGCATCGGCCCGGCCTACCTGTTCCTCCTGAAGCACCGGCTGCCGGTCGGGTTGATGCGCGCCGGGTGGAAACCCTGGCTCAGCGCCATGGCGACCAACCTGGCGATCGCCGTGATCGCCGCCACGCTGATCTGGTTCATCGGCGTCAAGGCGTTCCTGCTCGTCCACCTGCCCATCATCCTGCTCGCCGCCACGTTCGGCGTGTGGCTGTTCTACGTGCAGCACCAGTTCGAGCAGACGACGTGGGAGCGGGACCCGGACTGGAACCTGCACGAGGATGCCCTGCACGGCAGCTCGCACTACGAACTGCCCGCCATCCTGCGCTGGTTCACGGCGAATATCGGCATCCACCACATCCATCATCTGTGCAGCCGCATTCCCTACTATCGGCTGCCGCAGGCCTTGCGCGACCATCCGGAGCTGCGCGGCGTCGGCCGGCTGACGCTGCTGCAAAGCTTTTCCTGCGTGCGTCTCGTGCTGTGGGACGAGTCGCAGCGCCGGCTGATCTCGTTCCGAGACGCCCGTGCGCGGGGTTGCGTGTCGCCCTAAGTTTTCAGTGTCGAATTTTCAGTGCCGAAATCGCTTCGATCTGAATCGATCCTGCTCTGGCGTAGATCACGCCGTCACGCGCAGCCGGCTCAGTTCGTCCTGCGATCGGCCGCCGCGGGCAGGAACGACGGGTTGAATATATCGGCTGCTTTGGGCCTCGCCTTGAAGGTATAGGTCAGCGCGATCTGATCGATCGCCTTGTCGAGCCGCTCCATGTCGACCCCGCCATAACCGTTGGCCTTCACCTCAGGCGTCACGATGTTGTCCTTCAGCACCATGCGCAGCCGCTCGAGCTCGATGTCCTTCATGGCGGCTTCATTGCGCTTGACCACCGAGTCGACCGCGATCGCGGGGTTCCTGACGGTATCCTTGAGGCCTTTTAGGAAGGCCCGCAGAAAACCCTTGACCGCGTCGGGTTTCTCGGCGGCGAATTTCGGATTCACCATGATGACGTTGCCGTAGAGATTGACGCCGTAGTCGGCCATCAGCAGCACGACGATGTCGTCGACCTGCACGCCGCGGTCCTTGAGGTTGAGGTAGGAGGAGAACGACAAGCCCGTGATCGCATCGACCTGGCCGGCAGCGAGCATCGGCTCGCGGACAGGAAATCCGACATTCTCGATCGTCACCTTGGATGCGTCGATCCCGTTGGCCTGGACGAAGATCTTCCACTGCGCGAATGCGCCGTCGGCGGCGGGCGCAGCGAGCCGCTTGCCCTCGAGGTCCTTCGGCTTCGTGACGCCACGGCTCTTGCGGGTGACGATCGCGAAAGGCGGACGGTTGTACACCATGAACACCGCGGCGACCGGCGTTCCCGGGTTCTGGTCGCGGAATTTGATCAGCGAATTGATGTCGCCGAAGCCCATGTCGGAGGTGCCGGACGCCACGCGGGTGATCGGCTCGAGCGGGCTCGCCGCCGTTTCGAAGGTCACGTCGAGGCCTTCGGCCTTGTAGTAGCCCTTGTCGAGGCCGACCAGGAACGGCGCGGACGGTCCTTCGAGCCTGGAATCGAGCGAGAACTTCACCGGGGTCTGCGCCCAGGCCGGGCCGGCGAGCACCGCGCCGGCGAGCGCCACGCGCGCAAGCGCCACGCGCGCAAGCGCCGTGATGGCGAGCCTGGCTCGAGCCGGCCGGGCAACGTTGCAAACGCTCATGACCATCTCCTGGCCGGTCTGGGCTTCTTGGTCTTGGTTGCGGCTCCTCAGGCGAGCGGACGGACAAGCGCACGGAGCCGAAATGCGAGGACCTCGGCCGCAGCAAAGAACATGCCGCCGGAAAGCGCAAGCGAGGGCGCCGCGCATGCGGCAAATCTGCACGGCAGGCGGTCGCCGTCACGCGGCGCTGGACCGGACCGGCGGAAGTCCCCGTATGGCTCGTGCCGGTTGCGGTCTTGGCCCGCAGGGCCCATTTTCGTGCGACACCGGACGCCCATTCGTGGGATCGTTGATCCTCGGTCGCCGGGGAGAGCCAGATGGCCGCGGAACCCAAGGCTGCGCGCGGATCGCCATCCCGCCAGGCGGACCTGCGACCCTTGCGCGCGCCCTACGGGCCTGCGGACGAGGAGCTGGCGGCGCGCTTCCTCGCCGAGGCCACACGCGAGGCGGTGGCAGAGGCGCGCATCGATGCCCGCGCGAGCGCCCTCATCGAAGCGATCCGGTCGCGTGCCGGCGGCGTCGGCGGGATCGAGGATTTCCTGCATGAATATTCCCTGTCCACCAAGGAGGGTCTCGCCCTCATGGTGCTCGCCGAAGCGCTGCTGCGAGTGCCCGACAACGCCACCGCCGACCGCCTGATCGAGGACAAGCTCACGGCGGCGGATTTTTCGCACCACCAGGTGCGTTCGGATGCGCTGCTGGTCTCCGCCTCGGCCTGGGCGCTCGGCCTGTCGGCCCGCATCATCCAGGCCCACGAGACCCCGGAGCGGATCGTCGCGAGCCTGGTCGGCCGGCTCGGCTTGCCGGCGGTGCGCGGCGCGACCCGCCAGGCCATGCGGCTCATGGGTTCGCACTTCGTGCTGGGACGGGACATCGACGAGGCGCTCGCGCGGGCGGCGGCGCAGTGGCGCAGCCCGCTATTCGTTCGACATGCTGGGGGAGGGCGCGCGCACCGCCGCCGACGCCGAGCGCTATTTCGAAGCCTATGCGGGGGCGATCGACGCCATCGGGCGGCGAGGGCGGCAATCGCCCGCTGCCGGACCGGCCCGGGCATCTCGGTCAAGCTGTCGGCGCTGCATCCGCGCTTCGAGGCGATCTCGCGCGACCGCGTGCTGCGCGAGCTCGTGCCGCGTGTCATCGATCTCGCCCGCGGCGCGAAGGCTCACGACCTCAATTTCACGGTCGATGCCGAGGAAGCCGACCGGCTCGAATTGTCGCTCGAGGTGATCGCGTCGACGCTCGCCGATCCCTCGCTCGCCGGCTGGCACGGCTTCGGCCTCGCGATCCAGGCCTATCAGAAGCGCGCATCGCGGTGGTCGACTGGGCGACGGCGCTCGCACAGTCGCTCGACCGCCGGATCATGGTCCGTCTGGTCAAGGGCGCCTACTGGGACACCGAGGTCAAGCGCGCGCAGGAGCGCGGGCTCGCCGACTATCCGGTGTTCACCCGCAAGGCCATGACCGATCTGTGCTACCTCGCCTGCATGCGCAAGCTTCTGGCCGCCCGGCCGCGGATCTTTCCGCAATTCGCGACCCACAATGCGCTCACCGTCGCGACCGTGATCGAGGAAGCGGGCGGCTTCGCGGATTACGAGTTCCAGCGGCTGCACGGCATGGGCGAGGCGCTGTATGCCGAGCTGCTGGCCGAGGCGCCGGCGGCCGCCTGCCGTATCTATGCGCCGGTCGGCGGTCACCGCGATCTCCTCGCCTATCTGGTGCGGCGGCTTCTGGAGAACGGCGCCAACTCGTCCTTCGTGTCGGTCGCAGCCGATCCGGCCGTGCCGATCGCCGACATCCTCGCGCGGCCGCAGACCTGGATCGCGGACCCGACCGGCGCGCGCCATCCGAAAATTCCGCTGCCGAGGGATATCTACGGCGGCGCGCGCAAGAATTCCGCCGGCGTCGAATTCGGCGATCGCGCGAGTCTCGACCGGCTCCTCGCCGAAATCCGCGCTGCGGCGCCTGGCAACGCCGAGGCCGCCCCGCTGCTCGACGGCGTCGCCCTGCCGGGCCGGCGGCGGGCGGTGGTCTCGCCGATCGACGGCGCCGTCATCGGCGCGGTCACCGAAGGCGACGAGGCGATCGTCATCTCGGCGATGGCGGCGGCCACGGCCGGTTTCCCGCCCTGGGAGGCGACGCCGCGCGAGGCGCGGGCGGCGGCGCTGGCGCGCGCGGGCGATGCGCTGGAGCACAATCGCGGCCGTCTGATCGCGCTGTTGCAGGCCGAGGCCGGCAAGACGCTCGACGATGCCGTGGCGGAAGTGCGCGAGGCCGCCGACTTCTGCCGCTATTACGCCGCCGAGGCGCGCCGCGCCTTGCGACCGCAGCCGATGCCGGGGCCGACCGGCGAGACCAACGAGCTGCGCTATCGCGGGCGCGGCGTCTTCGTGTGCATCAGCCCGTGGAACTTCCCGCTCGCCATCTTCACCGGGCAGGTCGCGGCGGCGCTCGCCGCCGGCAACGCGGTGGTGGCAAAACCCGCCGAGCAGACCCCGCTCGTCGCCACTGAGGCGGTGCGCCTGCTCCATGCGGCCGGCATTCCGGCGAGCGCGCTCCATCTCGTGCCGGGCGACGGCCGCGTCGGCGCGCTGCTCGTCGCCGACCGCCGGGTCGCCGGCGTCGCCTTCACGGGCTCGACCGAGGTGGCGCGCGCGATCAACCGTTCGCTCGCCGCCAAGGACGCCCCGATCGTGCCGCTGATCGCCGAGACCGGCGGCATCAACGCCATGATCGCCGACGCCACCGCGCTGCCCGAGCAGGTGACCGACGACGTGATGGCGTCGAGCTTCCGCTCCGCCGGCCAGCGCTGTTCGGCCCTGCGCCTGCTGTGCGTCCAGGACGACGTGGCCGACCGCGTGATCGAGATGATCGCGGGCGCGGCGCGCGAGCTCGCGCTCGGCGATCCGCGCGAGGTCGCGACCCATGTCGGGCCGGTGATCGACGCCGACGCGAAGGCGCGCCTCGATGGCTGGATCGCCGACATGGAGTCGCAGGGCCGCGTCGGCTTTCGCTGGGATCGCGATCGGCCGCTGCCGGCCGCCGGCACCTTCGTGCCGCCCACCATCGTGGCGCTCGATCGCGCCGCGCGACCTCAAGGAGGAGGTGTTCGGTCCGATCCTTCACGTCGTGCGCTACCGGTCGGACGAGCTCGACGCGCTGCTCGACGACATCGCGGCGAACGGCACCGCTCTCACCCTCGGCATCCATTCGCGCATCGACGCGACCGTCGCGCGCATCGCGTCGCGGCTGGCGCATGGCAACGTCTACGTCAACCGCAACATGATCGGCGCCGTGGTCGGTACCCAGCCGTTCGGCGGAAGCCATCTGTCCGGCACCGGTCCGAAGGCGGGCGGCCCGAACTATCTGCGGCGCTTCGCGTCGGAGCAGGTGGTCACGGTCAACACCGCGGCGGCCGGCGGCAACGCGAGTTTGCTGGCCGAGGAAGAGTGAGCTTGGCCCCTCATCCGTCATGCTCCGCGAAAGCGGAGCATCCAGTCCGCGCTGATACTGGATCGTCCGCTTTCGCGGACGATGACGGAGGAATGACCGACACCCGCAGAGCGCCGCAGCCCTCCAGTCGTGCTGGCTGCCTGCTGCACGACCCTTTCTGAACATCCGTTGATCTACATTGCCAAAACATAATCTCCACCGGCCTCATTTCGCGGGATCGCCTTCCTAGATTGAGACTTAGTTTCACTGAGCATCGTGCTCATCAAAGAGGTGCGACCATGTCGACCAGGATCAATCGTGCGATTGCCGCCGCAGCCGCGGCATCGATCGCTCTCACGGCTTTCGGCCTCACGCCGGCGTCGGCGGCGCCGCTCTACGGACCGCAGGGCGTGCAGGCCCCGCCGCTGCTGACCGACGTCGGCTACCGCCACGGCGGCGACGGCGCGGCGGTGCTCGGCGCATTCGCGGCGATCGCCGGCACGATCGCCACGATCGCGGCCACCCAGCATCACCGCGACGCCTATTACGATGGTGGCTACGGGTATGGCTACGGCCCGGCTCCCTATGCGGCGCCGGGTTACGGCCAGGGCTGGGGCGGATGGCGTCATCGGCACTGGCGTTGAGCCATCGGGGCGCCGATGCGGGCCCGGCGGCGGTGGCCGTTGCCGGGTCCTTTACCATTTTGGAGTTCATGGATTCTCGTTTTAACCAATGCGCGCTATTGTGGGCGCATGGCTGATTCGATCGATCGCCTCCATGAGGCCGTTGTGGCCGCCAAGCATGAGGATCCCGCGATCTCGCGGACGTCCCGCCTGTTGCATTCCGGCCGCGCCAAGATGGCAAAGAAGCTCGGCGAGGAAGCCTTCGAGGTCGTGATCGACGCGCTGCACGGCAATCACGATGCGGTCGTGCGCGAGAGTGCCGATCTCCTCTACAACCTGGTGGTCCTCTGGGTGGCTTCCGGCATCGACCCCAAGGAGGTCTGGAAGGAGATGGACCGGCGGGAGCGACTGTTCGGGATCGCCGAAAAGCTGCTCAAGGGGGACGACCGCATGCGGCCGAAGATCGCCGCGATGACGATGCGGCGTCTGGCCAAGCGCCGCTAGACCAGCTTCGAAGCCCTGGCCCGGACTTGAATCCGACCGGGCGCCGTTTCCCCAAACCAGCCATGGACGGCGCCGCGTCGCCATGCCCCACGATGGGGCGGTCTGCGGCGCCGGCGGTGGACTTTCGCGGGCGCGGCGGCTAAGCAGGCGCATCATGCTTCGCAGCGTTTATGATTGGTGTATCGCCGCCGCCTACAAGCCGTATGCGCTGTGGCTGATGGGCCTCGTCTCGTTCGTGGAAAGCTCGGTTTTCCCGATTCCGCCCGACACCATGCTGATCCCGATGTCGCTCGCCCGGCCCGAGAAGGCCTGGACCTACGCGACGGTGTGCACCGTGACGTCGGTCGCGGGCGGCGTCCTCGGCTACGTGATCGGCGCCTATCTGTACGACACGGTCGGCCATTGGCTGATCCAGCTGTACGGCTACGGCGACAAGGTCGAGGCCTTCCGCGAGCTCTACGCGAAGTGGGGAACCTGGATCATCCTGGTCAAGGGCCTGACGCCGATCCCCTACAAGATCGTCACGATCACGTCGGGATTCGCCGGCTACAATATCTGGCTGTTCATCATTTTCTCGGTCATCGCGCGCGGCGTGCGCTTCTATTTCTTCGCCTTTCTGCTCAACCGCTACGGCGCGCAGGCGCGCGTCATCATCGAGGAACGGCTCGGGTTCTGGTTCACCGTGAGCGTCGGCGTGCTGCTGGCCGGCATCATCGTGGCGGTCTACCTGTTCTGATGCCGCTTTGCGCGGGTGACCGGGAAGTTCCCGACTTCCACAATTTCGCCATGCCGGCAACTAGGCTAAGGTGACGATTGTGCGGCCGATACCGGTTGCGGCGCGCTCGGGGCGACGGTGTTTGTGGCGACGATGACGGCATATCGACAAAAGACGGTTGCGTACCGGCGCCGGACCGCGCGCATGGGTTGCGCCGCGGGCGCGTTCATGATGTTCGCGTGCGCCGCGGCCGCGCAAGCGCCGCAGGCGCCGCAAGCGCTGCAGGCGCCGCAAGGACAAGCCGAGCCGAAGGCCCAGTCCGACGCGAGCCCGCCGCCTGCGCCCGGAAACAAACCCGGCTTCTTCGATACCTTCGGGCGTTGGATCGGCGAACTCGGTGACCAACTGGAACGCCGGGCTCAAGGGCGCGGCCGATGTGGCGAAGGACGCCGCCGATGCGGCGACGACCGTCACCAAGGACACCGCCGGCGCGGTGGCGCGCCTGCCGGGAACGCGCGTGATCGCGGAGCGCGCGACCTGCCCGAAGGCGCCGAACGGAGCGCCCGATTGCCGCGCCGCCGCCGAGACGATCTGCAAGGCACACGGCTTTGCGTCGGGCAGCAGCATCGATTTCCAGACCGCGGAGAAATGCCCGCCGATCGCATTGAACCGGCCGGACGGCGAGCCGGCGATCTGCACGATCGAAAGCTACGTCACGCGCGCGCTCTGCCAATAATCCTGCTCGAGGGATCACATCCATGAACCTGCATGCGATGCTGCGCGCGCGCGCGGCGGCCGGCCGCCCCGTGACGGTCGGGCTCATCGGCGCCGGCAAGTTCGGGACCATGTTCCTGACCCAGGTGCGGCGCACGCCCGGCATGCATCTGGTCGCCCTCGCCGACCTCGACGCGGGCCGCGCGCGCCGCCAGCTCGGCTCCGCCGGCTGGGACCCGCAAGCCCACGCCGCGGCTTCGCTCGGCGACGCGCTCAAATCCCGCCGCACCCATGTGGGCGACGACGCCGAAGCGCTGATCGCGTTCCCCGACATCGAGGTGGTCATCGAGGCGACCGGCGTGCCGGAGGCCGGCATCCGCCATGCCCTGAAGGCGATCGCGCACCGCAAGCACATCGTCATGGTCAACGTGGAGGCGGACGCCCTGGCGGGTCCGCTGCTCGCCCGCAAGGCCGCGGCGGCGGGCACCATCTACAGCCTCGCCTGGGGCGACCAGCCGGCGCTGATCTGCGAGCACGTCGATTGGGCGCGCGCCTGCGGCTTCAAGGTGATCGCCGCCGGCAAGGGGACGCGCTACGAGCCGCATTATCACCGCTCCACCCCCGATACGGTGTGGGACATTCTCGACAAGTATCTGCACATCGAGGATCGCGGCTCGATCAATCCGAAAATGTTCAACAGCTTCGTCGATGGCACCAAATCCGGCATCGAGATGACGGCGGTGTGCAACGCGACCGGGCTTTTGCCGCAGAGCGAGGGCCTGGGATTTCCGCCGGCGACCCGCTTCGAGCTCGCCGACGTCTGCAAGCCGCGCGCCGCCGGCGGCACGCTGGAACGGGAGGGCGTCACCGAGGTGACTTCGTCGGTCTACCGCGACGGACGCGACGTGCCGCATCATCTGGCGCTCGGCACCTATGTGGTGTTCGAAGGCGAGAGCGACTACGCGCGGCGCTGCTTCCAGGAATATCACCTGCTGCCGGACCGCAGCGGCCGCTATGCGGCGCTCTACCGGCCGATCCACATGATCGGCCTCGAGCTCGGCATCTCGGTCGCGAGCGTCGCGCTGCGCAACGAGGCGACCGGCGCGCCGACCTGCTTCAACTCCGACGTCGTGGCGACCGCCAAGCGCGCCCTGACGGCGGGCGAGATCCTCGACGGCGAGGGCGGCTTCTGCGTCTGGGGCAAGCAGGTGCCGGCCGCGCATTCGCTCGCGCTCGGGGCGCTGCCGCTCGGTCTCGCCCACAAGGTGAAGCTCCGGCGCGCCGTCGCCGAGGGCGCGATGCTGACATGGGACGACGTCGATTACGATCGCAACGACGGCGCCGTGAAGTTCCGCCGCGAGATGGAGGCGGCGTTCGGGCCTTCTCCCTTGCCCATCGACGCGAAAGCCGCGGGCGCGAAAGTGGAGTGAGGCGCTTGCGCTCCCTCTCCCCGCACGCGGGGAGAGGGTCGGGGTGAGGGGGCGCCTCGGTAAATCTCAGATTCGCGGAAACGCCCCCTCACCCGGAATCCGCGCGTGAGACGCGCGGATTCCGACCTCTCCCCGCAAGCGGGGAGAGGTGGAGAACGCCATCCCCCCTTACGCGCCCTTGCGCTGCACCTCGACCTCGTACGTCACCCCGGCGGGCCCCGGCCGCCGCGCCACCACGATGTTGTCCTCAGGATCGACCCGTCCGATGTCGAGGTCGCGGTCGGGCAGTACCGCGATCATGCGCGGCCCGATGCGCACGAACACGAACCGGCCCTGCTCGGCGCCCTCGCGCGCCCATTGCTTGATGCGCGCATAATAGGGCTCCTTCATCCATGCATTGGGGAAGCTCGGGTCGACCGCAACCTGGATGTTGGCGCCGTTCTGCTGCACGTAGGTCACGAACTTCGCCTTCTCGGGCTTCCATTCCGGGCCGAAGCTCGCGTCCTGCATCCACAGGCAATAGAACGCCTGGCACGAATCGGGCCGGCTCGCGTAGATGCCGCAGCCCTTGCCCGCAACCGCATGTTTGCACCACACGCCGGCCGGCTTCTCGAATTCCTTGATGTAGGGAACCTTGCAGCACATCATGCAGGTGCCGCAGGCGCGGCCCGGCACGAGGTGCGGCTGGTTCGGGGTTTCCATCTCCGGCGCGGCTCCGGTCACGGCTCTTTGGCGTCGATCAGCACGAACGCGATGCGGCACGGCTCGGTCCCGCGATTGACCCAGGCGTGATTGGTGCCCTGCTGGACCAGCACGTCGCCGGCCTTGAAATGGATCTCCGTGTCGTCGAGCAGCATGTCGATCTCGCCCGCCATGATGATCGCGTAGTCGACGGTGCGGGTGCGGTGCATCAGCGGGTGGCGCGGCGGCAGTCCCCTGATCGGCGCGTGGTCGCCCACGATCCTGTGCTGATAGTCGAGGTCGAGCGCATCGACTGCGGCCGGCGTCGGCGGGATGTCGACGATGCGGAACACCGACCCGCCGCTCGGGGGCGCGATGCCGATGTCGCGCGCCGCGCGGTCCTCGCCGCCGGTCATGTCGGCCGGGGTCTCGTCGGTGACCCACAACAGGCGCGACACGGTCTGGCGCTGCGGCCGCAGCTTTGGCATGCGGATTGTCGCCGTCGAACAGCGCGACGGCTTTCCCGGACGTGTCGATCGTCGTGACGACGCGGCGGACTTCCCGACTGAGCGGCATGGTGTTCTCCGGCGATGGCGCGGGTAACGCGCCGGCCACCTGATAACGGATCGCGCCCGCCCGCGATAGGGATCGCGCCGGCCGGCAAACCGGTCTAGGTTCCGGTCCGTCAACCTCGGAGGCGGTCCTTGCGGTTCCGGTTCTTAACGTTCGTGGCGGCGGCCGGGCTTGCGGGTCCGGCGCTCGCCGAGCCCGTCACCATCGCGATCGTGCCCAGCGTGCCGGCCGCCTCGACCCTCATCGCCGAGGAAAAAGGCTATTTCCGCGACGCCGGCCTCGAGGTGACGATCGAGCGCATCGACTCGATGGGCAAGGCGGTGGCGTTCCTGGCCGCCAACCACGTGCAGGTGGCGCAGGGCGGCGTCAATGCCGGCATCTTCAACGCGATCGCCCAGGGGCTGCCGGTCACCCTGGTGCTCGACGGCGGCTCGACGCCGCTCTATCACCGCATCCTGGTGCGCCGCGGCCTTAAAGACCAGATCAAGACGCCGGCCGATCTCAAGGGCCGCACCGTCGGGTTGAGCGCGCCGGGATCGACCTCGATGTATGAGATCGCGGCGACGCTGGCGAGCGCCGGCCTCGCCCTCAAGGACGTCGAGGTCAAGCACCTCGCCTTCGCCCAGATGGCGACCGCGCTGCAGAACGGCGCGCTCGATGCCGCGCTCGCGGTCGCGCCCTTCACCGAGATCATCATCGAGCGCAACATCGCGACGCCCTGGATCGATCCCGAACAGGGCTACATCAAGGCGCTGCCGATGACCAGCGTCGCCTATGTGGTCAACAGCGACTGGGCGGCGCAAAATCCCGATGTGGCGCGGCGGCTTTTTCTGGCGCTCGGGCGCGGCAGCCGCGACTATTGCCAGGCCTATCACCACGGCCCCAACCGCGGCGAGATCCTCGACGTGCTGATGAAGCACCGGATCGCGACCGACCGCGCCCTGCTCGACCGGATGGATTGGCAGGCGCGTAACCCCGACGGCGCGTTCAATCTCGCGAGCCTCGTCGACATCCAGAATTTCTTCCGCCGCGAAGGCGTGATCGACAAGACCGCGCCGGCCGAGCGCCTGGTCGACCCGCGCTTCGCGGCCGCCGCCGCAAAAGCGTTCGGTCCCTTCGAGGTGAGCAACCGGGAGAGCAAGCTCGCGGGGTGCCGGTAGTGCGTCAGCCTGTAGCTGCGATGCGGATCAGAGTGAGAACAGGTCCCGATCCCCTGTTAAATCGGCACCTGCTTTCCGCCGCCAACCTCG
Source organism: uncultured Pseudomonadota bacterium (assembly GCA_963791155.1). Classification (GTDB taxonomy): domain Bacteria; phylum Pseudomonadota; class Alphaproteobacteria; order Rhizobiales; family Xanthobacteraceae; genus JAVDCA01. The sequence goes on along the minus strand of CAWBRI010000018.1, from coordinate 88,903 downwards.
CATATTGAAACGATTGGGCTTTTTGGCTTCGCTTGTCCCGGCGCGTCCCTGCTAAAAACAGGCGGCTGCAGGGAATCTACAGGGACTGGTGCACCGCCAAATTGGGCGCCCGCGGACCGACATCTCGCTGGCGGATGGCGACATGTCGCTCTCATGCAAACGCCCGGCGCCATGGGCGCCGGGCGCAATTCCAACCGTGGATTTTCTCCTACACCATCGGGGCGCGGTCGTCAAAAAAATGGATGTCAAGAATAAAGATCGGACCCGGCGCCGCATTCGGCAGATCGGCAAGCGATCGCGGAGAAGCGCGTCGGGCGCCATAGCATGCCGACGTCATTGCGAGCGAAGCGAAGCAATCACTCTTCACTTGCACACGACTCGTGGCGGAGATTGCTTCGTCGGCCTTCGGCCTCCTCGCAATGACTTTCACTTTTCAATCGCGCGGCACGAACAGCACGTTGCGCGACTCGACGTCGGTTCCCCAGCTGCTGTTGCGGCCGAGCGCCGCGATCGCGGGCAGCGCCGCGATCTGCTCGCCGTGCTGCACCAGGCGGGCGTCGTAGCGAAAGCTCGCGCAGATTTCCGCCGCAAGCGCACCGGGGTCGGGATGCGTGCCGGACAAGAGCTCGAGCAGGATGACGGGCCGCTCGCGCGCGATCGTCTGGCGCGCGCCCTCCAGCACCTCGCGCTCGCTGCCCTCGACGTCGGCCTTGATGAAACGCACGTCGGTGAACCCGAACCCATCGAGCGTGCGGATCTCCACCTCGAAAGTCTCGACGGTGCGGAATTGCGCATGCGCGCGCTTGAGGCTGCCGGCGAGGTGGAGCACCATGCCGTCGTCCGCATGCGGCACGTAGAAGGTCGCGCGGCCCGGCTTGTCGGCCAGCGCAAGCGCGAGCACCTCGGCGCGCCCGCGCAGCATCCAGCGCGCGAAGCGGGCGTAATCGGGATTGGGCTCGAAACACACGACCCGGTCCGCGATGCCGGACAGCGCGAACGCGAAGATGCCCTGGTTGGCCCCGATGTCGACCGCGGTGCCGCCGCGCCGCGTGAGCCGGTCCAGCAAGGCGAGCTCCGGCTCGCCCGCGCGCGCCTCCTGCGCGATGCGCCGGCGGTAGAACCGCGCTGGCGGCATCAGCATTGCGAGCTTTTCGCGCCAGGGGAGGGGCATGTGCGGTTCGTGCCTGATGAGCGCCGCGACTCTGCGCATTCCCGCGCGCCCGGCGCAAGGCCTTGCGGACCCCACGAACTCGTGGTCGCGACCGCCTGGATGCTGCCGCCCATGAACCCGAAATCGCGCCGTCATTTTTTCTTCGCCAGCGGCTTCGCGACTTCGCGGGCAGTGTCGATGAAAAGCCGCGCAACAGGGCTGAGCGTGCGATTCTTCAGGGTAACGATTCCGTTTGGCACGCGGGCCATTGGCAGTTCAACGGGCAGGACCTTGAGTTCCGGGCGCTGGGTGGGAAACCTCAATGTTGAAGCCGGGAAAATCGTCAGAAAGTCGCCCGGTCGCCAAGAGGCTCATCCGCACCTGAGGGGAATCGGTGACGACGGTCGTGCGGGGATAATCGAGCCCGTCGGCGCCAAACGCTTCCATTGCGATCGATGTAATCCCGCTTCCCGGTGGCGGCAGCACCCATGGTTCGTTTACCAGTTCGGCAAGCGCGATCCTGCGCCGCCGGGCCCACGGACTTTGCGCGCCGGCCAGCGACGACACATCGAGTCATCAAAAAGAAATTCGAAGCCCAGTCGCTCGTCTGCAATGGGACCGAATCTCCGTGCGATCAAGAGATCGACGTTACGCTCGCTCAATTCGCTGGTGCAGTGCCTCGACATATCCGGTCACGAGATGAAACATGATGCGCGGATAGCGCCGGGACAACCGATCGACGACGGCAGAGGCGAAGCTCGCGGCCAGCAACGGGTTGCATCCGATTCGCACTTCTCCGGCCGCAGGATCGGCGAGAAACTCGATGTTCTTCACCGTTTGGCGTAGTTCATCGAATACAGCCGCTCCGCCATCGAGCAGCGCGCGCCCGTATTCGGTTGGCTCAATCCCTTGGCGGTGGCGATCGAGCAGGCGCACGCCGAGCGCGTGCTCCAGGTCCGCAATCGATTTCGAAATGTTGGGCTGGGAGGTGTTCAGGTGTCGCGCCGCCTTCCCCATGCTGCCAGCTTGCACGACGGCCATGAGGATGTGCACGTCTTGCAGCTTGATCCGCCTGCCGATGCGATCGCTCAATTGCATGATTTTCTCCCATATGGGAATACATATGACATCATAAACAATAATATTATTCGGCATTATGGCAGCATCAACTATTATCCAGTCTAGGGCTCACGGAATTACCTGCGACCCAAGATGCTGCGCATCAAGATCGAAGGAGGACGCTATGAAACTTCCCCGCAGACGTTTTCTGCATCTGACCGCGGGCGCTGCTGCGCTGCCAGCCGTCTCGCGCTTCGCGTGGGCGCAAACCTATCCGACGCGGCCGGTACGCTTGATCGTCGGCTTCGCAGCCGGCGGAGGGAACGACATCATCGCGCGTCTGATCGGTCAATGGCTGTCGGAGCGGCTCGGCCAGCAATTCGTCATCGAGAACCGGCCGGGTGCGGGCACCAACATCGCTACCGAGGCCGTCGTGAATGCGCCCCCTGACGGCTATACGCTTCTCCTGGTCGGTATTTCGAACGCGAGTCAACGCGTCGCTCTACGACAAGCTCAATTTCAACTTCATCCGAGACATCGCGCCGGTCGCGGGCATCGTCCGCAGTACCCTTGTCATGGTGGTCAATCCATCCGTTCCGGCCAAAACGGTCCCCGAGTTCATCGCTTACGCCAAGGCCAATCCAGGCAAGGTCAACATGGCCTCGGCCGGAACCGGGAGCATCAGTCCATCTCGCCGGGGAACTGTTTAAGATGATGGCCGGCGTCAACATGGTCCACGTGCCTTATCGCGGCGTCGGCGCCCGCGCTGACCGATCTGCTCGGCGGACAGGTGCAGGTCATGTTCGCATGCCATGCCTTCGTCGATTGAGCACATCAGAACCGGCAAGCTGCGCGGACTCGCAGTAACCAGCGCGATGCGCTCGGAGGCTCTACCGGACCTTCCGACCGTAGGCGAGTTTGTCCCAGGCTACGAGATCGAGTACGTGGTTCGGCGTGGGCGCGCCAAAGGGCACGCCTGCCGAGGTCATCGATAAGCTCAACAAGGAGATTAACGCGGGCCTTGCCGATCCCAAGCTGAAAGCGCGGTTCGCCGATCTGGGCAACGTTCCAATGCCCATGAAGCCCGCCGAGTTCGGCAACCTGATCGCCAACGAAACCGAGAAATGGACTAAAGTCGTGAAGTTCGCGGGCATCAAACTGGATTGATCCGGTGTTGGCGAACGTTCCATAACGTGCCGTTCCGCGAATCCCACCGTCCGATGGCGGCTCGTGGTCCGGGAAACTCATCAGCAACAATTTTCGGTTTTCCGAAAAGATCATGCGCAAACAATAAGCCAAAGCTCGATGGCGATTCGACCTAAAGTCATTGCGCTTTAGCGCGGCTTGGCCGCCGAATCCTCCGGCGGCTTCGGCGCGGACGCCGGCGGCTGGATCTGGCCAAGCGCAATCATGCGTGGGAGCACATTGACCACGTCCCAATGCTCGGCGATCTTGCCAGCGGCAATGCGGAAGAAATCGGCCGTGGAGAAGCTGAGCTTGTTATGCGTGGGCGGCCGCCCCTCATAGGGGCCATCATTGGTGCCGGTAAACTGCACCCGCGCCACGACCCTGTCGCCCTCGGCGACCACCTCCAGAATCTCTGCATGGTAATCCGGAAATGCCGTAAGGACGGTGGCGACGAACCGTTTGCGCCCACCGAGGCCAGGCGGCAGGTTAGTGTTGTGCTCGACATAGTCGGGCGCCAGATACCGGTCTGGCGCCGCCGGATCTTTCTTGTTCCATAAGTCCTCGATGTAGTGACGATAAAGCGCCTTGTTCGCTTCGACGTCGGTCGCGCGTGCAGGCGACAGTGCGGCGGCCATAACACATCCCGTCAAGGCTAGACTTCGCATAAGAACCTCCAGGTTCGCAGTCATGGATACATAGCGAGACTAGGCATAGCAACACATAGATTGGAAGCGGATAAGTATGGCCAAGCGGTCTGATCACGCGGTTTTTACCCAAAGCATCGCTTAGCGAGGCATAATGAGGCTATGGAAGGAGACATGCTGAAGGGGCACCTGGACATGATCGTGCTCGCTGCGCTCGTGGGAGGGCCGGCGCATGGCTACGGCATCATCCAGGAGATCAAGCGACGGAGCGGAGGCGCCTTCGATCTGCCCGAGGGTACGATCTATCCGACCCTGCATCGCCTCGAGAAGGCAGGCTACCTCGCGAGCCACTGGACCACGGCCGAGTCGGGGCGCAAGCGCCGCGTCTACAAGATGACACGGCGCGGCGAACGCGCGCTGTCGGATCACCGCGCGCTCTGGCAGAGATTTGCCGATGCCATCGGCGGCCTGTTTGGAGAAAAAGCCCGTGCGCCCGCACGAACCCATAGCTGATTTCGGCAACGCGGTTGCGCGCGAATTGAGCTTCGACCCGAGGCTTGCGCGCCGTCTGCGCGCGGAGGTCGAGGACCATTTGCACGAGGCGGTCGCCGACCGCGCCGATCGCCACGGCGAGAACGGGCTGGCGGAGGTGATGTGCGCATTCGGCGATCCCCAGGCTTTCGCCCGGCAATTCCTCGCCACCGCACTGCTGTCACTCGCGCGCCGCGCGACGGCCGTGACGGCGCTCGCGGTGGTCGGCATGTTCGGCGCGATGGAGGCCCGTGCTGCCTGGTACGGATGGGTGAATTGGCCGGTCAGCGACCATGTCCGGGTGGCGAACGCGATCGGCCATCCCGTCGATCGCTTCGCCTTCGCGCTGGCCGCAGCGTTCGCGCTGAGCGCCCTGGCTTATGTCATCATGCGCCGCGCACCGGCTCGCTTCCATGCGACATTCGGCTGGGAGATCGGCTTTTGTATCAAGCTGAACGCCGCCGTCGCTCTTGCGCTGATGAGCGCGATGGCTACGGAATTGGTGCTGACCGGTGTCCGCCTTTTCGAAGCAGTGCTTGATGCACGTGTGCTCGTCCCATTCGTCTCGCTATTGCTGGAAGTAGCGGTGGCAGGCGGCTCCATCTCCTACATTTTGATTATGATGAACCGCTGCTCCCGCGCCTTGCGGCTTGCGGCCTAGGGAACGACGCTCTCACTTCCGGTTTTCAGAATTGTGTGCCACGGTATTGTTCAGCACAGCAAAAATGCGCGCTCAGGGTCAGCCACGTCGGAGCGAATGTGGGCGCTCAGGCGGCGCATGTCCGCAGGGCTCGCAATCCGGACATTGAACTCTAACGCCGCACGTTGCCGTCCACCGCTGCCGCGATTGCCGCGACCCTGTACGCTCGACGTGTGCCGAGTGTGTAAGCCATTTGAGGCAGGCATGGTCCAGCAATGGTTTGAGATAACATGATAATTTTTGCGGCTGCCTGACATTTTGTCAGGCGCGTCTACCACCGGCGCAAAAGCCCGCGTCACGCTGCGTGCGCGTGCTCTCAAAGACAAAGGCGGAATCGTCGCAATACGATGGTGCCCCTGGCCGGACTCGAACCAGCACGACCTTGCGGCCACCTGATTTTGAGTCAGGCGCGTCTACCAATTCCGCCACAGGGGCTATGGGACGCGGCATCATAGCGATGGCGGCGCGCGGGTCAACGGCGCAAGCGCGGAGCGCCGCGTGTCGCGGTCTCCGCCCCGCGCGCCGTTCGGCGCGCCTCGACAGCGCCGCCGCGAGGCGCTATGCGGAGGCCGGGCTACTCAGGCATATTCCTCCGATGTCGATGAGCTTGCCGACCGCCTTGCGCGCCAACTGTGCCGCCACCGCCGCGTTCGTCGTGGCGGGCGTCGGGACGGCGACCATTCTGGGCGCGTATTATTTCCAGTACGTGCTCCATATGGCGCCCTGTCCGCTCTGCCTCGAGGAGCGCATCCCCTATTATGTGTCGATCCCACTCGCCCTCGTGGTCGGGTTCGCGGCGCTGCGCGGGGCGCCGCGCAACGCCGTGCGGGCCGGGCTCGCCGTGCTCGTCGTGGCGATGCTGATCGTGGCGGGGATGAGCGTCTACCACGCCGGCGTCGAATGGAAATTCTGGCCCGGCCCGACCGATTGCTCCGGCCCCATCACCGGCCTGGGCGGCGCGGGCGATCTCCTGAGCCGCATGGAAAAGACCGTCGTGGTGCGGTGCGACGAGGCGGCCTGGCGGACTGTTCGGAATTTCGCTCGCCGGCTACGACGTCTTCATCTCGCTCGGGCTTGCCGCCGTCGCGCTCGCGGGTATCCTTGGGGCAAAGCCAAAGGCCTGACGCCGACGCCGCGCCGGGCCGGATTGATATTGGTCGCATTTTCTACGGCGAACCGGCAACCATCCCGGATCAGGTCCGGGACAGGCTTTCGCCGGAAAATGCTCCGCCCGGGAGGCTGTCGATGATCACGCGTCGTGTGTTCCTGTCTGCGTCCGCGGCGTCCGTGCTCGCTGGCCGTGCCGCCGCCCAATCCTATCCCGACAAGCCGATCAAGCTGGTGGTGCCCTATCCGCCGGGCGGGCCGATCGACACCACGGCGCGCATCGTCGCGCACGAGCTCTCGGCGCGCCTCGGGCAGGTGATCGTCGAGAACCGGCCGGGCGGCGGCGCCACGCTCGGCGCCAAGTCGGTCGCGACCGCGGACCCCGACGGCTATACGCTGCTGTTCGGATCGTCCGGCTCGCTGTGCGTCGCGCCCGCGCTCTACCCCAATGCCGACTACGACCCGATAAAGTCGTTCGCGCCGGTCGCCACCGTGGCGCTGCTGCCGCACGTGTTCGTGGTGGGACCCTCGGTGCCGGCCAAGACGCTGCCGGAGTTCGTCGCCTACGCCAAGGCCAATCCGGGCAAGCTCAACTACGGCGCCGCCATCGGGACGCCGCCGCATCTCTTGAGCACGCTCTTCAGGGTCAAGGCCGGGATCGACATCGTCTACGTTCCCTACAAGGGCTCGGCGCAGTCGGTCACCGACCTGCTCGGCGGCCAGACCCACATGACCATCGACGGGCTCACCGGGCTTTATCCGCTCATCCAGGACCACAAGGTGCGGGCGCTCGCGGTCGCGAGCGCGACGCGCTGGCCGGCGCTGCCGGACGTGCCGACCCTGATCGAAAGCGGCTATCCCGATTTCAACCTCGACGCCTGGACCGGCGTGGTGGCGCCCGCCGGCACGCCGCACGAGATCGTGGCGCGCCTCAACGCCGCCATCAACGAAGGCCTTCGATCGCCGGAGGCGACACAGAGCCTGGTCAAGATCAGCGCGCTCGCCAAGATCGGCACGCCGCAGGATTTCGCCGCCTTCCTCGCTGCCGAGCTGCCGAAATGGGCCGCGATCGTGAAGGTGTCGGGCGCGAAGGTGGAGTGAGTTCTCCTCCCTCCCCCGCCCGCGGGGGAGGGCGGGGAGGGGGCGCCGCTTGTTCGGCGCTCGCGATCCTGACTTGCCCCCTCCCGACGCGCTTCGCGCGTCTCCCTCCCCCGCAAGCGGGGGAGGGGAAATGCTCACACCTTCACCGACGCCATGATGCCCTTCTGGAAAATCTCCTCGGGCTTGGCGTGGCGGTGGGCGATGCCCTGCTCGTAGGTGTAGCGCAGGAACGTCTCGAGGGTCGGCCGGTTCTCCTCGATCCCGTAGGGGAACGGATCGCCGTCGAACAGGTCGCGCATCTTGCGCCCATAGGTCGGCAGCCAGGGCAGCGGATAGCGCGACACCGCGGGGTCGAGGAGGCGCTCGAGGCTGCGGCGCTTCGATTCCATGAACGCGTTGTAGAGATTGCGCCCGACCCAAGGGTGAGCGTCGAGCACTTCGCGCTTGACCGCGATGATGTGCATGATCGGGAAGACCTTGGTGGCCTTGTAGTACTTCTCCTCGATGGGCATGAAGTCGGGATACAGCCGCTCGACGTCGGGATGGCCCTGCAGGAAGCAGGTCGGCGGCCGCGCGATCAGCGCGCAGTCGATCTCGCCCGCCGCCAGGAGCTCGCTCAGCGATTTGTCGGCCACGCGGGTGAGCCGCATGCCCTTGGGCAGGCTCAGCTCCACCTTCTCGATGCGGCCGGCCTCGTTCGCGCCCGCCTGGTACCAGTGGATGTCCTGCAGCTTGATGCCGTGCTCGTCGCCGAGCCAGCCCCGCATATAGACCGCGGCGGTGTGTGCCCATTCGGGCGAGCCGATCTTCTTGCCCTTGAGATCCTTGGCGGTTTTGATCTTGCTTTTCTTGTTCACGTAGAACGAGCCGAAGCGGAAAAGCCGCGAGCAGACGACCGGAATCCCGATGATGTCCGGATCCTTGCGCGTCACCTGGGCGGTGAACTTGGCGAAGGAAAGCTCGCTCACGTCCCATTCGCGGTTGAACGTGAAGCGGGAAAAGATCTCGTGGTGCCCGAGCGTGAGCCAGGTGTGCGCGATGCCCTCGGCCTGCACCACGCCGGTGCGGAAATCGCGGAAATGATCGTAGTCGGTGGTGGCGATGGTGAGCTTGACGCGGTTCATGCGATTTCCCCTGTTACGTGTTTCTCGCCGTCATTCCGGGGCGCGCCGAAGGCGCGAACCCGGAATCCATTGCCACAAGTCTCAGCGAACATGGATTCCGGGTTCGCGCGGCTTGCGCCCGCGCCCCGGAATGACGATCCAAATCACGCCCCCCACGGCTTGTGCGCATGATCGATCGGATGATCGTCGACCAGGTGGGCGCAGCCGGCCTTGTGCGCCCAGTAGCGCCAGGCGCGGCGGGTTTCCAGCGAATAGGGCTTGTAGCCGGCGTTGCGCGCCGCGACCTCGCCCTCCGACAGCGGCTTGATGTCGCCGAGCCGCAGCCCGGCGAGCAGCGCGCGCGCGTTGCGCGGCACATAGACCGACATGCGCACCACCTCGATCAGCGAGCGCGCGGCGGCCGAGAAGCCGTGGCCGCGCATGAGCGCCACATTGTCGGGGCCGAGCGCGGCCGCGAGGTCGCGCGCCTGCTCCATGTTGGTCACCAGCATGTTGGTGTCGGGGCCGAACCGGTCCGCGATGTCCCACACCGGAACATGCATGCCCATGAAGCTGCCCGAATGGATGACCGGGCGCAGCGGGGTCTTGGCGATGGTGAACGGCAGGACGTCTTCCGAATGCGCGTGCACCACGGCCTGCACGTCCGGCCGCGTCTCGTAGATCCCGCCATGGATGAAGCGCTCGTGATAGAGCGGCCGGCCGTCGTCGCGCACCGGGGTGCAATCGAGGTTGAACTCCATGATGTCGGTCTCGCCGACCAGCTCGGGCGCGAGCGAGGCGGCGATCAGGAACCGGTCCGGCCGGGTCGGATGGCGCACGCTCACATGGCCGTAGGCGTCCACGACGTTTTCGGCCGCCAGGATGCGGTTGGCGACCACCAGGTCGCGGATGAGGGCCGTCATGTCGGTCATGGGATTTGCGTCCGGGATCACGGGGCGGGGAAACGCCCTATACACCAATTCGCGCCGTCCGTGGCATGCGCTAATTCACCGTGATGTTGGCGGCGCGGATCACCTCGCCCCAGCGGGCGGTCTCGGCCTTCACGAAGGCCGCCATGTCGGCGGGCGAGCCGCCGGCCGGCTGCATGCTCATGGTGGCGAGGCGGTTGCGGATCTCCGGCTGGGCGAACACCTCGTTCATGGCGGCGTTGATCTTGTCGATGATCGGTTTCGGGGTTTTTGGCGGCGCCGCGATCGCGTTCCAGGTGTCGGAGCGGAAATTCGGCACGCCGGCCTCGGCCATGGTGGGAATCTCGGGCAACTGCCGGCAGGCGCCGGTCGACCGTGACGGCGAGCATCTTGATCTTGCCGGCCTGGTAGTGCTCGCGCACCGCGTCGAGCTGCATGAACAGGAGGTCGAGATGCCCGGCGACCAGGTCGTTCACCGACTGGGTCGTGCCGCGGTAGGGCACGTGGGTGAGCACCGTCCCGGTGAGGCGGGCGAACAGCGCGGCGGTCAGATGCGGCGTGGTGCCGATGCCCTGCGAGCCGAAATTGACCCTGCCCGGATTGGCCTTCGCATAGGCGATCAGCTCGCCGACCGAGCCGGCCGGAAAATCCGAGCGCACCACCAGGGTGTTCGGCAGCGTGGTCATGAGGATGACCGGTTCGAGCGCGGCCGGATCGAAGTGCAGGTTCTTGTAGAGCAGCACGTTGGTGGTGAGCGGCGCCGGCTGGGCGGAGAGCAGCGTATAGCCGTCGGGCTCGGCGCCCGCGACCTCGCCGGCGCCCAGATTGCCGCCCGCGCCGGGCCGGTTCTCGACCACGACCGGCTGGCCCCAGCGCTGCTGCAGCTTGTCGGCCATGAGCGCGCGCCGCGATGTCGAGCCCGCCGCCGGGCGGCGCCGACACGACGATCTTGACGGTGCGGTTCGGGTAGTCGGCCGCCTCGTCCTTCGGTTGCGCCAGTGCCGGCGCGGCCGCCAGCAGAGCAGCGATGATCGTCAGAACATATTTCGGCATCGCGTCTCCGGGACCCGCGCATCCGCTGATAGCGGGCATGGTATGTGAAAGCCGTTGTCATTGCGAGCGAAGCGAAGCAATCTCGGGCCACGAATGCTGACCTGGTGGCGGAGATTGCTTCGTCGCTGCGCTCCTCGCAATGACCGTGGGGTGTCGTTCAGCTCGCCGCCTTCGCGGCCGCGTCGTGCTCGGCCGACAGCTTCGCATCCAGCGCCTTGACCTTGGCGACCGAGGGCCGCGCGCTCAGGCGCGCGACGTAACTCATGATCACCGGCAGCTCGGGCACGATCTTGAACGCCGTCGTCCAAGCCAGCGCCGTGCCCCACAGCACGTCGGCCGCCGTCATGCGGTCGCCCAGAATGTAGGGGGCCTTGGCGAGCTGATCGGTCAGCGTCTTGAGCATCGTGTCGTAATCGCCATAGGGCGACATGTGGGGCGGGGCCGGATCGCGCTTGAGGGCGCGGTCGACGACGGCCGGCTCGAAGCTCGACCCGTAATAGACCAGCCACCGCAGGTAGGGTCCGCGCAGCCGGTCGTCGGGTGCGGGGGCGAGGCCGGCCTTGGGAAACAGATCCGCCAGGTAGATGAAGATCGCCGCCTGCTCGGTGACCAGCTCGCCGCGGTGCAGGATCGCCGGCACCTTGCCCATCGGATTGACCGCGAGGAACGCGGGCTTGCGCTGCTCCCCGGCCTTCATGTTGACGACGCGCAGCTCGTGCGGCGCGGAGAGCTCCTCGAGCAGGATGCGGGTGCCCGACGAGCGGGTGTTGGGCGCATGGAAAAAGACGAGGGTGTCGCTGGTGCTCATCGTGACTCCGTGTCTGCGGGTGCGTCGTCGACGTCACGCCACCCAATGACGGAGAGAAGATGACGGAGCGCGGCTCACGGATCGAGCTCGGTATCCCAATAGAGATAGTCGAGCCAGCTGTCGTGCAGGTAGTTGGGCGGAAACAGCCGTCCGTTGCGGTGCAGGTGATGCACCGTCGGCTGGAACGGCATCTGCGACGGCCACATGTGCGGCTTCCGCCATGGTCATGTTGCCCTTGCGCAGATTGCAGCCCGAGCAGGCGGCCACGACATTGATCCAGGTGGTCTGCCCGCCGCGCGAGCGCGGCATCAGATGGTCGAAGGTGAGGTCGTCCTCCGCCCCGCAATACTGGCAGACGAACTTGTCGCGCAGGAACACGTTGAACCGGGTGAAGGCCGGGTGGGTCGAGGGCTTCACGTAGGTCTTGAGCGACACCACGCTCGGCAGCTTCATCTCGAAGCTCGGGCTGTGCACCGCCTTCTCGTACAGCGCCACGATGTTGACGCGCTCGAGGAACACCGCCTTGATGGTGTCCTGCCAGCACCACAGGGACAGCGGATAGTAGCTCAACGGGCGGAAGTCCGCGTTGAGCACCAGGGCCGGAAAACCATTCGGCGACATTGCGTTCAAGCCGAAACTCCTCGTGTTCCCTCACAAGGTCCGGCGCAACATGCGCCGAGGATCGATTCCCCCGCATCTCCCGAATCCGCGGGAAAGCGACATGCCGGGGGCAGCCGAGTCGTAGTTTATAGGCAGGCGTGACGATATTGTGAAGGCCGGCCCGGGGGTTATGGCGTCCCCGCAGGGGCTTGCGGCGGCCGGGCTCAGAACCGGCGGCGGGCGAGGAATTCGCCGCCGTGGCGCAGGCCCTCCTGGTCGATGCCGTGGCCGATGCCGGGCGAGATGTGCCATTCGGCCGGCACGTCGAGCGCCGCCAGCGCCTGGGTGGCGTGGAACAGCGCCTGGACCGGAATCAGCTCGTCCTGGTCGCCGTGAACGAGCAGCACCGGCGGGCGCGACGTGATCTCGCCGGCAACCACCGCGGGCTCGGCATTGTCGGGCAGCACGAACAGGCCCGAAAAGCCCACGATCGCGGCGGGCGCCGTCGGGCGCCGCAGCCCCACATGCAGCGCCATCATGGTGCCCTGGCTGAAGCCGACCAGCGCCAGCGCCGAGACCGGGAGCTTGCGGCGGGCGAGCTCGGCGTCGAGAAAGCGGTTGAGGATGGGCGCGGCCGCATTGACGCCCTTCCAGCGCTCATCCGGGTCGCGAAACGTGAGCGCGAACCACTGACGCCCCATCGGGGCGCCGCCGCAGGGTTCGGGCGCATGCGGCGACACGAAGGCGGCATCGGGAAGATAGGACTGCCACGCCCGCCCGATCTCGATCAGGTCGTTGCCGTCGGCGCCGTAGCCGTGGAGAAAGACCACGAGCTTCCTGGCGGCGCCGCTGCGCGGCTCGAGCCGGGGACCGTCGAGCTCTGCCGCCATACGAAATCTCCGAGTTTACGATTTACGCCGTGATGTGGGTTGGGATTTGGGTATCGGCGCGCCGTCGCGCTTCTTGATGGCGCGATAATAGGACCACAGCAGGCAGGCCGCCACCCCGCGCAGCGGCCGCCAGGCTTCCGCGAGCGGACCCATTTCCCGTGCGGTCGGCCGCGTCTTCAAGCCGAACGCCAGGCGCATCGCCTCCTGGACCGCAAGGTCGCCGGCCGGCCAGGCGTCGGCGTGGCCGAGGCAGAACAGCAGATAGATGTCGGCGGTCCACGGCCCGATGCCGTGAATGGCGGTAAGCGCCCGATGGGCGTCGTCGGCCGGCTGGTCGGCGAGCGCGTCGAGATCGAGCCCCTCGCGGTGGATCGCGGCGGCGATCGCCTTGAAGGTGCGGATCTTCGGCGCCGACAGGCCGACGCGCGCCAGCGTGGCGGCGCGGCAGCGCCGGATCTTGTCCGGGTGCAGCGGATCGAACGTGGCCGACAAGCCGGCCCCAGATCGCGCCCGCGCTCGCGACCGAAAGCTGCTGTGCCACGATGATGGAGGCCAAGCCCGCGAAGCCGCCCGGCCGGCGGCGCAGCGGCGTGCGGCCCGCGATCGCGGCCACGTTCTCGAGCCGCGGGTCCTGCCGCATCAGCGCCCGCACGGCCGCATCGACATCCGCCTGGGTCTCGAGACGATGAATCATGTGATACCGCCGGTCCTCGGATCCGGTACGGGTATTTCAACGCCCGCATGGTGTAAAGAAACGCGTCTTGTCGGAAACGCCCACGTCATGCCGCCCACCTTCCGCTTCGCGCCGAGCCCCAACGGCTATCTGCATCTCGGCCACGCGTTCTCGGCGCTGCTCAACTTCGATCTCGCGCTGGCGAGCGGCGGGCGCTTTCTGCTGCGCATCGAGGACATCGATGCGGCGCGCTGCCGGCAGCGAATACGAGACCGCGATCTACGAGGATCTCGCCTGGCTCGGTCTCACCTTTGCGGAGCCGGTGCGGCGGCAATCCGAGCACTTCGACGCCTATCGGGCGGCGATCGGGCGGCTGCGCGGCGCGGGGCTGGTCTATGCGAGCTTCGAGAGCCGGGCCGAGATCGCCCACCTGGTTCGGGCGCGCGAGACCGAAGGTGCGTGGCCGCGCGACCCGGATGGCGCGCCGCTTTATCCCGGCAGCGCGCAGGCGTTGCCCGCCGCGGAACGCGAGCGCCGCATGCGGACGGGCGAACCCTTCGCGCTCCGCCTCGACATGAAGGCCGCGCTCGCGCGAGCGGGTCGGCTGGCGTGGCGCGAGACCCGGCCCGACGGTCGAACCGAGACGGTCGCGGCCGATCCGTCTGTCTGGGGCGACGTGGTGCTGGCGCGCAAGGAGACGCCGACCAGCTATCATCTCTCGGTCGTGGTCGACGACGCCGCGCAGGGCGTCACCGACATCGTGCGCGGCCAGGATCTGTTTGCCGCCACCGGCGTCCACCGGCTGCTGCAGGTGCTGCTCGATCTGCCCGAGCCGGCGTACCGGCACCACCGGCTTGTTCTCGACGCCGACGGCCGCAAGCTCGCCAAGTCGAGCCGGTCGACCGCGCTGCGCGAGCTGCGCCAGCAAGGCGTCAGCCCGGACGAGATCCGCCGCATGGTGGGGATCGGCTGACGCGCCTGGCGCACTATTTTTGCAAACCGAGGCTGGCGCGAAAACACCAATGATCTCAATTGTGTCCGCGCAGGGCCCGACGCGCTCGCGGCCCCGCCTCGGGCTGCCGTTCTATGGTTCCACGGGGTCGTTCGTGCGACACTGGGCGGGCGGGGGACGTATGGCGAAGCGCACCAGACGGCGGACACGGGCGGCGGCCCGGCGACCGCAGCGCGCCGGCCGGCCGGTCGGCGCCGCGCGTCGACGCGCGCGACCGAGCTCGCGCTCGCGGGCTTCGCGCACGACATCCGCACCCCGCTGACCGGCATCATCGCGATCGCCGAATTGCTCGCGACCTCGGATCTGGGCGAGCGCGAGCGGCGCTGGGTCGCGGCCCTCAAGGATGCGGCCGATCACATCGTCGCCCTGACCACGATGGTGGTCGACGCCGCAAGGGCCGACGCCAAGGGCTTTGTGGTGCGGCGCGAGCGCTTCGATGCGCGCGCGCTCGCCCAATCGGTGGCGGCGTCATGTGCCGCCCGGGCGCAGGCCAAGGGGCTCGGGTGCAGGACCGCGATCGCCGCCGCCTTTCCGGCCCGCGTGATCGGCGACCCGGTGCGGCTGCGCGCCGCGATCGAGAACCTGATCGACAACGCGGTCAAGTTCACCGAGCGCGGCGACATCGTGCTGCGAATGTCGGCGACGCGCGCCGCGGCAAAATCGCGTGCGTCTCACCTTCGTGATCGTCGACAGCGGCATCGGCATGACTCCGGCCGAGGTCAAGCGGCTGTTTCGCCCCTTCGCGCAGGCGAACCCGAAGGTCGCGCAGACCTACGGCGGCGCCGGGCTCGGGCTCGTGCTGGTCAAGCGGCTCGCCGAAGCCATGGGCGGCAGCCTCGAGGTCAAGAGCCGGGCCGGACGCGGCAGCACCTTTACGTTTTCGGTCGTCGTGGCGGGCGACCCCGAGGCGGCGGACGCGGGGGAGCGCCGGCGCGCCGCCACGATGGCGCGTCACGCCGCGACGGGCCGCAGCCTCAAGATCCTGGGTGTCGAGGACAATCCGTACGGCCGCGTCATCCTGAAGACGATCCTGACCGAGCTCGGGCACGGCGTCGAATTCGTCGGCACCGGCGAGGCCGCGGTCAGCGCGGCGGCGCGCGGCGGCTATGACGCGGTTCTGATGGACGTCCGCCTGCCCGACATCGACGGGATCGAGGCGACCCGCCGCATTCGCGCGCTGGGCGGCGGCGCGGCCCGCATTCCGGTGATCGGCGTTTCCGGCCGCAGCAGCACCGACGAGGAGGCGCGCGCGCACGCGGCCGGCATGAGCGGATTCGTAACCAAGCCGATCAGCCCGAACGCGCTCAACGCCTATCTGGCGGCGATCGCCGCGGCGTGAGGACGCTCGGCCACGCGAATTATGCGACTTTCGACGACGCCCCGGCATCCACGATCCGCACGATGTCGGCCATGATGCGGTTGAGCTCGAAATCCTTCGGCGTATAGACGGCGGCGACGCCGAACTGCTTGAGCGCCAGCGCGTCCTCGGGCGGAATGATGCCGCCGACCACCACCGGCACGCGCTCGAGGCCCGCCTGGCGCAGGCCCGCCACCACGTCCTTCACCAAGGGCAGATGCGAGCCCGAGAGGATCGACAGCCCGACCACGTGCACGTCCTCCGCGCGCGCGGCTTGCACGATCTCGGCCGGCGTCAGGCGGATGCCGTCATAGACCACGTCCATGCCGGCATCGCGCGCCCGCACCGCGATCTGCTCGGCGCCGTTGGAATGGCCGTC
This sequence comes from uncultured Pseudomonadota bacterium, assembly GCA_963791155.1. Lineage (GTDB taxonomy): Bacteria > Pseudomonadota > Alphaproteobacteria > Rhizobiales > Xanthobacteraceae > JAVDCA01. The sequence goes on along the minus strand of CAWBRI010000018.1, from coordinate 72,619 downwards.
GAGGCCCGGCTTGCCGACCAGGAACTTCATGCGCCGGCCGAGCTTTTTCGAGACGCGGTCGACGTCGGCGCGCAGATCGTCGAGCCCGCTGCTGTCGTTGCGCATGCCGCGGCCGACCCCGGTCGGCGCCCGGTATTCGCCGAAACCCTGGCGCAGCACCGCGCCCCACTCGCCGGTGGTGACGCCGGCCTTGGCGCAGGCGATCGAGGCCGGCATGATGTTGTGGCCCGCGCCTGCGGCGCGGGCGAGGTCGGCGAGCGCCGCCGCCACCGCGTTCGCGTCGCGTGCCGCCCGCCAGGCCCGCAGGCGCGCGATCTGCTCGCCTTCGACGTGATCGGGAACGGTGAGGATCGCGTCCTGGCCGGCGGAGAGCGGCGATTCCTCGGTCTCGACGAAGCGGTTGACGCCGACCACGGTCTGCGCGCCGCTTTCGATCCCTTCGATCCGCCGCGTGTTCGCCTCGACGAGCTGCTGCTTCAGGTACCCGGTGTCGATCGCCGCGACCGCGCCGCCCATCTGATCGATGCGGGCGAGCTCGTCGCGCGCCTCGCGCTTGAGCTCGGCGACCTTGCGGTCGATCTCGGCCGAGCCGTCGAAAATATCGCCGTAGTCGAGGAGGTCGGTCTCGTAGGCGAGAATCTGCTGCAGGCGCAGCGACCATTGCTGGTCCCAGGCGCGCGGCAGGCCGAGCGCTTCGTTCCACGCCGGCAGCTGCACCGCGCGGGCGCGCGCCTTCTTCGACAACGTCACGGCCAGCATCTCGATCAGGATGCGGTCGACGTTGTTTTCCGGCTGCTGCTCGGTGAGACCGAGCGAGTTGACCTGCACGCCGTAGCGAAACAGCCGGTGCTTGGGATCGGCGACGCCGTAGCGCGACGCCGTGATCTCGTCCCACAGCTCCGCGAAGGCGCGCATCTTGCAGAGCTCGGTGATGAAGCGCAGGCCGGCATTGACGAAGAACGAGATGCGGCCGACCACCTTGCCGAAGTCCTCATCCGGGACCTCGCCCGACGCCTTCACCTTATCGAGCACCGCCACCGCGGTCGCGAGCGCGAAGGCGAGCTCCTGCGTCGGCGTCGCGCCCGCTTCCTGCAGGTGATAGGAGCAGACGTTCATCGGATTCCATTTCGGCATCTCGCGCGCCGTGAACAGGATCGTGTCCTGGATGAGCCGCATCGAGGGCGCGGGCGGAAACACGTAGGTGCCGCGCGAGAGATATTCCTTGATGATGTCGTTCTGCGTCGTGCCCTGCAGGGCGCCGCGCGCCACGCCCTGCTCGTCGGCGAGCGCGACGTAGAGCGCGAGCAGCCAGGCGGCCGTCGCGTTGATGGTCATCGAGGTGTTCATCTCGCCGAGCGGGATGCCCTCGAACAGCGAACGCATGTCGCCGAGATGGCAGATCGGCACGCCGACCTTGCCGACCTCGCCCTTCGCCTGCGGATGGTCGCTGTCGTAGCCGGTCTGCGTCGGCAAATCGAATGCGACCGAGAGGCCGGTCTGGCCCTTGGCGAGGTTCTTCCGATAGAGCGCGTTGGAGTCGCGCGCGTTGGAGTGGCCGGCGTAGGTGCGGAAAATCCAGGGCTTGTCGCGCATTCCTCTCCGACCGATTCTCCCGGGCAGCTAGCGTTTGATCAGCCGCACGATCAACAGCAGGATCACGGCGCCGATGAAGGCGTCGATGATCGCGCCGATGATCGGGCCGCCGATGAGCGGGAAGTGGACCAAGGCAGCAGCCAGCCGGCGATGAACGCGCCGACGATACCGACCACGATGTCGCCGATCAGGCCAAAGCCCGAGCCTTTGACGACCTGACCCGCAGCCCAGCCGGCGATCGCCCCGACCACCAGCCAGATGATGAGTGACTTGATTGCCATGGACGTTGTCTCCCGAGTTACACCGGATGCGGACCGGTGTCGTATTTTTGCATTGCACAAAGATGATAACGCGGGTCGGGATGCGTGTCAGCCCGTCCCCGCACCGTGCGGGCAAATTGTTTCGCGCGCTTTGCGGTGGTCCGAACAGAGTTCCGGCTTACCGGGGCGTCAGGCTCGTTTGATCAGCCTGATCACCACCAAGAGCACGATCGCGCCGGCGGTCGCGGTGAGGATCGCGTCCACCCAGAAATTCACGCCGACCCGGATATGGAAATGGGAGAACAGCCAGCGGCCGATATACGCGCCGATCACCCCGATGATGATATCGGCGATGATGCCGAGACCGGTGCCGTTGACGATCTTGCTCGCAAGCCAGCCCGCGACCAGGCCGACCAGCAGGACGACGAACAAACTACTTGTGCCCAGCACGACGTTAAATCCTCCCGCTCCCCGGCGATCGCCGCCCCAAGACTCATTGCGTCGCACAAATGATAGCGAGGCCGGCCGCGCCTGTCAGCCCGCTTGCGACGGGCGCCCGCGCGCGGTCGAAATATCCCTCCCGCCAGCGGGGAACGATTCGAGCCGCAAGCGATTGTTGCACTGCAATATGTTCTGGGGCACACTGGGGCGCTGCCGGAATGGGGTTGTGGCCCGCAGGGAGGACCTCAATGGCATCCGTTACCACGCTCAAGACGCCGGCCGGCGGGCCGAAGGATCTCTACGACATCGGCGAGGTGCCTCCGCTCGGCCACGTGCCGGCGAGGATGCATGCCTGGGCGATCCGCAAGGAACGCCACGGCCCGCCCGAAACCTCCATGCAGCTCGAAGTGGTGCCGACCTGGCGGATCGGCGACGACGAGGTGCTGGTCTACGTCATGGCGGGCGGCGTCAACTACAACGGCGTCTGGGCCGGACTCGGCACGCCGATCTCGCCGCTCGACGTCCACAAGAATCCATTCCACATCGCCGGCTCCGACGCCGCCGGCATCGTCTGGGCGGTCGGCGCCAAGGTGCGGCGCTGGAAGGTCGGCGACGAGGTGATCGTCCACTGCAACCAGGACGACGGCGACGACGAGGACTGCAATGGCGGCGATCCGATGCTCTCGCCGTCGCAGCGCATCTGGGGCTACGAGACGCCGGACGGCTCGTTCGCGCAATTCTGCCGCGTGCAGTCGCGCCAGCTCATGACCAAGCCGAAGCACCTCACCTGGGAAGAGGCGGGCTGCTACACGCTCACGCTCGCGACCGCCTACCGCATGCTGTTCGGCCATCCGCCGCACACGCTCAAGCCGGGCGACAATGTGCTGGTGTGGGGCGGCAGCGGCGGGCTCGGCGTGTTCGGCGTGCAGCTCTGCGCCGCCGCCGGCGCCAATGCGATCGGCGTCATCTCGGACGAGACCAAGCGCGACTACGTCATGGAGCTCGGCGCCAAGGGCGTCATCAACCGCAAGGATTTCACCTGCTGGGGCCCGATGCCCACGGTCAGCACGCCCGAATACGACGCCTGGGTGAAAGAGGCGCGCAAGTTCGGCAAGGCGATCTGGGACGTCACCGGCAAGCGCGACGTCGACATCGTGTTCGAGCATCCGGGCGAGCAGACCTTCCCGGTGTCGTGCCTCGTGGTCAAGCGCGGCGGCATGGTGGTGTTCTGCGCCGGCACCACGGGCTACAACATCACGTTCGACGCGCGCTATGTGTGGATGCGGCAGAAGCGCGTGCAGGGCTCGCATTTCGCGCACCTCAAGCAAGCGAGCGCCGCCAACCAGTTCGTGCTCGACCACCGCATCGATCCCTGCATGAGCGAGGTGTTCGCTTGGGACAAAATCCCGCTCGCCCATCAGATGATGTGGAAGAACCAGCACAAGCCCGGCAACATGGCGGTGCTGGTGAACACGCCGCGTACGGGCCTGCGCACCTTCGAAGACGTGGTGGAGGCAGCGGACGCGGGCTGATGGCATGCGGCGACCGAGCCCGGGGGCTGCGATCCGCCGGTTACGGCGTGACGCCGCTGGCGCGCCACTTCCTGATCGCGTCGTTGAGCTCGCCGCCATAGACGAAGATCGACGCGGTCCAGTAGAGAAACACCAGCGCCACCATGGCGGAGGCGAGCCCCGCATAGGTCGTCACGTAGGTGTAGGCGAACTCGGCGAGGTAGCGGCCGAACGCGACGCCGATGACGAGCCCAGAGCAGCAGGGTCGACGACGATGCCGGGCGCGATCTCGACCACGCCGGCGCCGCCCGGCCGGCAGCCATTTGTGCACCAGCACCAGCGCGACCATGATCACGGTCGTGGCGATCGCGTAGCGCACGAACGTGAAGCTCACCTCGACCGGCCCGAGCCAGGGCGCAGCGTCGTGCGGTTCTGTCCAGGATGCGCGGTCGCGCAGCACGATCAGGAACGACGAGCGCGATCAGCGCGGCCGCGCCCACCAGCACGTAGCCGATCGATTCGAGCCGCAGCAGCCACCAGGGCCGCGTCTCGGCACTGTGCGTAGGCGCGATTGAGGCCGATGCGCAGGCTCTCGACGCCGCTCGACGAGAAGTAGACCGCGAGCGCGACGCCGAAGGTGAGCAGGCCGCCATGGGCGTTGGTCAGCACGCTCGCGATCTCGGAGGCGATCGGGCCGGCGACCTCCTGCGGGCCAGGTCTCGAGCAGCAGCGCCGCCACCTGGTCGGCGAGGTCGCTGCGAGCCGAGGAAGCCGGTCAGCGCGGTGACGAAAATCAGGAACGGAAACAGCGACATCAGGGTCGACAGCGCGATGTGGCTCGCGATCGCCCAGCCGTCGTCGCGGACGAAGCCCTCATAGGCGTCGTAGGCGATGTCGAAACAAAGGCGGAAGAATTGCACGACCAGACCCGCTCGCATTGTGGGTTCACCCTTGCCGCATCGCGCCGTCTTGGCAAGGGAACGCCATCGCCGAAAGGCGGATTTGCAAAATTGTGCACTGCACGCATAGTGTGGACGGTTCCCGGCCGGCCACCGGCCTACGCGCGGAGACCGCCATGACCGCCGCCCATGCCCAGGCCATGTCCCGACCGACGCCGGACACGATCTCGTCGCGCTCGCCCAGGAGGCGACGGGTGCCGTCGAGGCGCTGCTGGCGGACGCCATTGTGGAGATCCGCGCGCGCGTCACGGTCGACGGCCGCCCCCTCAACAGCATGCTCGACCGCGAGCAGCGCGCCGCCCATGGGCTCGCCTGGCTGGCGACCTATGTGGAGGCGGTGCGCCAGCTCGCCGCCTACGCGGCGCGGACGCGCGACGCCGGCCGTCTCGGCGAGACCGAGGACCTGATCGTGCGGATCGGTCTCGGCGAATATCTCGCCCAGATTCTCGGCGGCATTCCCGATGAGCCAGGGCGAGATCGTGCGCCTGCGCCGATCTCGGGCTCGGCGCCGCCAAGGTGGCGGCGCGGGTGACGCCGGCCTGCGAGGCGGCGGTCGATCGCCGGCAACTCGGCGACGAACCGCGCCCGCCTGGTCGAGCTGATGCGCGAGCAGCACGCGGCGACGGTCGGCGACTGCCGGCTCGACGAGACGCTCGAGCAGATCCGCGACGAGATGCGCCGCTTCGCCGACAGCGAGGTCGTGCCGCACGCCCATGAGTGGCACCGGACCAACAGCTACATCCCGCTCGAGACGATCGCCCATATGGCCGAGCTCGGCGTGTTCGGCCTGACCCTGCCGGAGGAGTACGGCGGCATGGGGCTCGGCAAGGAATCGATGTGCGTCGTGTCCGAGGAGCTGTCGCGCGGCTATATCGGCGTCGGCTCGCTCGGCACGCGCTCGGAGATCGCCGCCGAGCTCATCCTCGGCAGCGGCACCGAGGCGCAGAAGCGCACATGGCTGCCCAAGATCGCCTCCGGCGAGGTGCTGCCGACGGCGGTCTTCACCGAGCCCAATACCGGCTCCGACCTCGCCTCGCTGCGCACCCGCGCGACGCGCGACGGCGACATCTACAAGGTCCACGGCAACAAGACCTGGATCACCCATCCGGTGCGCGCCGACCTGATGACGCTGCTGGTGCGCACCAATCCGAAGGAGCCGGGCTATCAGGGCCTCTCCATGCTGCTCGCCGAAAAGCCGCGCGGCAGCGACGCCGATCCGTTTCCGGCGCCCGGCATGTCGGGCACCGAGATCGAGGTGCTCGGCTATCGCGGCATGAAGGAATACGAGATCGCGTTCGACGGCTTCGAGGTGAAGGCCGAGAACCTGCTCGGCGGCGTCGAGGGCCTGGGCTTCAAGCAGCTCATGGCGACCTTCGAGGCCGCGCGCATCCAGACCGCGGCGCGCGCGATCGGCGTCGCCCAGGCCGCGATGGAGCAGGCGATGCACTACGCCGAGAGCCGCGTGCAGTTCGGCGAGCCGATCATCGAGTTCCCGCGCGTCGCCGACAAGATCGCCATGATGGCGGTCGAGATCATGATCGCGCGCCAGATCACCTATTACGCGGCGCGCGAGAAGGACAAGGGACGGCGCTGCGACCTCGAGGCCGGCATGGCCAAGCTGCTCGCCGCCCGCGTCGCCTGGGCGGCGGCCGACAATGCGGTGCAGATCCACGGCGGCAACGGCTTCGCGCTCGAATACCCGATCTCGCGCATCCTGTGCGACGCCCGCATCCTGTCGATCTTCGAGGGCGCGGCGGAGATCCAGGCGCAGGTGATTGCGCGCAGATTGCTGGACGGGTCGAACTGACGCGGACTTCCCGGACGGCCGGGCAGGTCCGCTGTACCCGGATTGCGTCCGATTTTTTGCACGACCGTGCAACGTCGCGATGGCCCAATTGCGTCGCATTGGACCGCAAAAAAACAGCGAGCCTTTTCGCCGTCGGACCACCGTGAAGTAGGCCGCTACCTGCCAGTTGGGCGTGAAAGCCGCGTCTTGTTGCCGACGCCGCAATTCCGGCGCGCCAGGAAGGCCCTCACGCGGGCATTGCGTTAGATCAATGCGGAACTTTCGCAGGCTGCAAAAAACAACACGTGCGGTTTATTTCTTTTGTCGTCAGCAAATGGAGAAAGACGATGCGCTTCTCAAAATTCGCCGGGCTGCTTTTCGGCACGGCGCTTGCGGTTGGACTTACTGTCGGGGCGCAGGCTGCTCCGATCAGCTATTCCCGCGCGGCGATTGACGCTGCGACTGACGGCTTCATCGTCAAGGCGGTGACGCGGGTCGGAGTTGCGCACCGCTCAGCACGCAGGACAACCCGGAGGGTCGTACGGCGGCATTATTAATCAGTCGCCGTCGTTCACCGTCCGCGCTTGCGTGGACCGATCAGCCCGAGATCGTCGAGCGCCGCGGCGATCGCCGTCTCGAACGGCGTGTGCGGCACCGCGCCGATCGCGGCGGCGAGCTTTTGGCCGTCGATGCGGTGCGGCTCGTTCCACAGATAGGCGATCTCGGCGAGCTCGCGGAAGATCGGCACCACCGGCGCCAGCAGCCGCAGCATGAACCAGGGCATCTGCGCCACCCGCATCTTGCGGCCGAGCACGGCGCTGATCGCGGTCGACGAGCTCGCGGCCGGTGACCGCATGGCCCGGGAAACCGAAACTCTCGAAGGGCGCGAACCGCTCGCGCTTCGCGGCGAGCCGCACCAGCGCGCTCGACGAGGTCGGGCACGTAGGCCCATTCGTGCGTCACGTCGAGCGCGCCCGGATAGGTGACGGTGGCGCCCGGCGATCTCCTTGACGACCACCCGGTCGAACCATGAGCCCAGTCGCGGCGCCGCCGAAGAAATCGCCGGCGCGCAGCACGATGACGCGCACGCCGTCGCGCGTCGCGTCGCGCATGCGCTGCTCGATCTCGACGCGCAGCCGCGCCTTTGCGCGTGAGTCGGACGCATCGGCGTCGCCTCGTCGAGCGTCGCCGGCATGGGCGGCGCCGTAATTGTAGACGTTGCCGGGAAACATCAGGGTCGCGCCCGATGCGCGCGCCGCCGCGATCGCGGTCTCCGCAAAGCCAAGCGCGAATTTCGGCCACGCCGTATAGGGCGGATTGAGCGCGTGCAGGATGACGTCGGCGCCTTGCGCGGCCTCGATCAGCGAATCGGCGTCGCGCGCGTCGACCTCGATGATCTCCGTGCCGGGTGCGGCGCGCGGCGCGGATCTTCCGCGCACCTGGCTGCGCGACCGACCAGCCGGCGTCGCGGAACGCTTCCGCGGCCGCCCGTCCGATCCGCCCGGCCGCGCCGAGAACCACGATGCGGCCGCTCACGGGTTTCGCCTCGCCGGTGATTTCCGCGCCCGCTTCGCGCCGCTCGGCGCCCGCAACGCGCGGTCGAGATCGGCAAACAGGTCCTCCGGATCCTCCAGGCCGACCGACAGGCGCAGCAGGTCGGGCGGGCAGGGCGATGCCGGCCCTTCGACCGAGGCGCGGTGCTCGATCAGGCTCTCGACGCCGCCGAGCGAGGTCGCGCGTTTCCACAACCTGCACCCGCGCCGCGGTCGCGATCGCGGCGCGCTCGCCGCCGCTGACCCGGATCGACAGCATGGCGCCGTAACCGGTCATCTGGCGCGCCGCGACCGCGTGGCCCGGATGGATCCGGCAGGCCCGGATAGAGCACCGCCGCGACGCCGGGTGGTCGGCGCAGCCAGGTCGCGAGCAGGGCCGCGCTCTCGGCCTGCGGCCTTGCACCCGCAGCTCGAGCGTGCGCATGCCGCGCAGCAGCAGCCAGGCCTCGAACGGTCCGAGGATCAGGCCGTGCTGGATGCGCAACGTCTTGATGCGCGCCCACCAGTGCGTCGCTGCGCGCGGTCGCGAGCGCGCCGGCGATCACGTCGGAATGGCCGTTGAGATATTTCGAGGCCGAGTGCATCACGATGTCGGCGCCGAGCGCGAGCGGCCGGGTGAACACCGGCGTCGCCACCGTCGAGTCGACGGCGAGCCGCGCGCCGGCCCGTGCGCGATCTCGGCCACGGCGGCGATGTCGGTGATCGTCCACAGCGGATTGCCCGGCGTCTCGATCCAGACCAGCTTGGTCCTGCCGCGGCTGCACCGCGCGGCGCACGGCCGCGAGGTCGGTGGTGTCGACGAGGTCGACGCGGTGGCCGAAGCGCGGCGCCTCGGTCGCGAGCCAGTGGCGGAACGCCCAGTACATCACCTGGCGAGGCCACGATGTGGGAGGGCCCGGCAGCGCCATCACGACCGCGGTCGCCGCCGCCATGCCGGAGCCGAACAGCAGCGCGTCGTCGGCTTCCTCGAGCGCCGCGATCACGCGCTTCGGCCTGGCGCACCGTGGCGTTGTCGGGCCGGCCGTAGACGAAGCCCGAGCGGTATTGGTTGTCGGGGTCGCGCAGATAGGTGGTCGCCACGTGCACCGGCGGCACCACGGCCCTGGTGGTGGGCTCGATCGCGCCCGAGCGCCTGCGCGGCGAGGGTGCGGGCTTTCAGGATGCGGTCTGCGGTCGTGACGTGGCTCCTGGGCATCGGCGGGATCACAACAGAGCGGCGCGCAGGCGTCTGTAAACGATGCGGCCGCGTCCTGTCGCGTGGATGCACGCGGCGATGCGGCGCCGGCCGAATGCTAAGTAGCGGCATGCTCATGTCCAAGCGATTCGTCTCGCCTTCTATGCCGTTCCGATCGCCATCGGCGCGGTCGCCGTCGTGCTGGTGCTCGGCCTCGTCAACATGATGCGCGGCGGCTCGCCCAACACGTCGCAGAAGCTGATGCGGCTGCGCGTGCTGCTGCAATTCGTCGCGATCGTCATCATCATGGTGACGATCTGGGTGATGGGAGCGTTGAGCCGCCGAGTCCACAGGCCCATGGTCGTTCTCAACCGCATCTATACCCGCACCGGCGACGACGGCACGACGGCGCTCGGCACCGGCGAGCGGCGCAAGAAATACGATCTGCGCATCGCCGCCTACGGCACGCTCGACGAGCTCAACGCCGTGATCGGGCTCGCGCGCCTGCATACGGCGGACGACGCCGACGGTCGACGCCATGCTGGCGCGCATCCAGAACGACCTGTTCGATCTCGGCGCCGACCTCTGCTCGCCCGCACGACAGGCAACCAGGCAAGGGCCCGGGCGGCGCGCGGCTGGCGGTCACCGACGCGCAGGTGACGCGGCTCGAGCAGGAGATCGACGCGCTCAACGACGAGCTCGCGCCGCTGCGCTCCTTCGTGCTGCCGGGCGGCACGCCGGCGGCCGCCTATCTGCATCTCGCCCGCACCGTGTGCCGGCGCGCCGAGCGGCTGATGGTCGAGCTTGCCGACCAGCCCGGCGAGAGCGTGTCGGCCGGTGGCGCTGAAATACGTCAACCGGCTGTCGGATTTCCTGTTCGTCGCGAGCCGCTACGCTCAACGACAAGGGCGCGCGCGACGTGCTCTGGGTGCCCGGGCAGAACCGCTGACGCCGGCCGGCACGGTCGTTCGCGGCCGAGACAGCGCGGATTTCGATCCGGCGACAGAGCACGCGGTCGCTGTGACACCTGACTGCAATCGCCAGCACGTTGACAGGCCGGCGACCTGCGGCCATAGTTTGCGCGACCGCTGCAGGAGCTGATCCGCATGAAGGTTCTGGTGCCCGTCAAACGGGTGGTCGACTACAACGTCAAAATCCGCGTCAAGGCGGACGGCTCCGGCGTCGAGCTCGCCAACGTCAAGATGTCGATGAATCCGTTCGACGAAATCGCCGTCGAAGAGGCGATCCGGCTGAAGGAAGCCGGCAAGGCGACCGAAATCGTCGCGGTCTCGATCGGCCCGCAGCAGGCGGCCGAGACCATCCGCACCGCGCTCGCCATGGGCGCCGACCGCGGCATCCTGGTCAAGGCCGACGCAGATCGTCGAGCCGCTGGCGGTCGCCAAAATCCTCAAAGGCATCGTCGAGGCCGAAAAGCCCGGCCTGGTCATCCTCGGCAAGCAGGCGATCGACGACGACTGCAACCAGACCGGCCAGATGCTGGCGGCGCTGCTCGGCTGGCCGCAGGGCACCTTCGCCTCGAAGCTGGTCGATCGACGGCGACAGCATCCTGGTGACCCGCGAGGTCGACGGCGGCCTGCAGACGGTCAAGCTGAAGAGGCCCGCGATCGTCACGACCGATCTGCGCCTCAACGAGCCGCGCTACGCCTCGCTGCCCAACATCATGAAGGCGAAGAAGAAGCCGATCGACGAGAAGACGCCGGCCGACTACGGCGTCGATGTCGCGCCGCGGCTCGAGGTGCTTGAAGACGAGCGAGCCGCCCGGCCGCAAGGCGGGCGTCAAGGTCGGCTCGGTCGCCGAGCTGGTCGACAAGCTGAAGAACGAAGCGGGAGTGCTGGGATGAGCGACGCTTCTCCTCGCCGAACACGACAACAAGACGCTCAAGGACGCGACCGACAAGGCGCTGACGGCCGCCAAGGCGCTCGGCGGCGACGTGCATGTGCTGGTCGCGGGCAAGGACTGCCGGGCGGTCGCCGAGGCGGCGGCGAAGCTCGCCGGCGTCGCCAAGGTGCTGCTCGCCGACGCCGCCGCCTACGAGCACATGCTGGCCGAGCCGATGGCGGCGCTGATCGTCTCGCTGGCGCCGGCCTACGACGCGATCGTGGCGCCGGCGACCACGGCGGCCAAGAACGTCATGCCGCGCGTCGCCGCGCTGCTCGACGTGATGCAGATCTCCGACATCATCAAGGTGGTCGGCGCCGGACACCTTCGAGCGGCTGATCTATGCCGGCAATGCGGTCCAGACGGTGCGGTCGAAGGACGCCAAGAAAGTCGATCACCGTGCGCACCGCCGCCTTCCAGGCGGCGGGCGAGGGCGGCTCGGCGCCGGTCGAGGCGGTCGGCAGCGCGGCCGATCCCGGCCTCTCGTCCTTCGTCGGCGAGGAGCTGTCGAAGTCCGAGCGCCCCGAACTCACCTCCGCCAAGATCATCATCTCGGGCGGCCGCGCCATGCAGAGCCGCGAGAACTTCACCAAGTACATCGAGCCGGTCGCCGACAAGCTCGGCGCCGCGGTCGGCGCCTCGCGCGCCGCGGTCGATGCCGGCTATGCGCCGAACGACTGGCAGGTCGGCCAGACCGGCAAGGTGGTGGCGCCGGAACTCTACATCGCGGTCGGCATTTCCGGCGCGATCCAGCATCTCGCCGGCATGAAGGATTCCAAGGTCATCGTCGCCATCAACAAGGACGAGGAAGCGCCGATCTTCCAGGTCGCCGACTACGGCCTGGTCGCCGATCTGTTCAAGGCGCTGCCGGAGCTCGCGGACGAACTCGCCAAGATCGGGAAGTAACCACCACGCGAAGTTGCTGCGCGAACCGGTGGCGACGGGACGCGGTTCGCGGTAAAACACCCCGCCGCGCGAAATGTGCGGCACGATCTGCGCGAACCGCGCAGCCAAGGCCGGCCGGGAAGGCCAGTGGACGGATAAAATGGCGCAAAGCATTCGGAAAGTCGGCGTGATCGGCGCCGGTCAGATGGGCAACGGCATCGCCCATGTCTGCGCGCTGGCGGGTCTCGACGTGCGGCTCAACGACGTCACGCCGACCGCATCAAGGCCGGCCTCGCCACCATCAACGGCAACATGGCGCGGCAGGTCGAGCCGCAAGCGGATCACCGAGGAGCGAGCGTCAGGCGGCGCTCGAGCGCATCGCGCCGGCCGAAACCATCGAGGATTTCGCCGACTGCGACCTCGTGATCGAGGCGGCGACCGAGAACGAGGACGTCAAGCGCAAGATCTTCGCCGCGCTCTGTCCGGCGCTCAAGCCCGACGCCATCATCGGCACCAACACCTCGTCGATCTCGATCACGCGGCTGGCCGCGGCGACCGACCGGCCGGAGCGCTTCATCGGCATTCATTTCATGAATCCGGTGCCGGTGATGGAGCTGGTCGAGCTGATCCGCGGCATCGCCACCGACGACACGACCTTCGAGACGGTCAAGGAGTTCGTGCAGCAAGCTCGGCAAGAAGATCGCGGTGTCGGAGGATTTCCCGGCCTTCATCGTCAACCGCATCCTGCTGCCGATGATCAACGAGGCGATCTACACGCTCTACGAAGGCGTCGGCTCGGTCGAGGCGATCGACACCGCGATGAAGCTCGGCGCCAATCATCCGATGGGGCCGCTGGAGCTCGCCGATTTCATCGGCCTCGACACCTGCCTGTCGGTCATGCAGGTGCTGCACGAGGGGCTGGCGGATTCGAAATACCGGCCGTGCCCGCTGCTGGTGAAATATGTCGAGGCCGGCTGGCTCGGCCGCAAGACCCAGCGCGGCTTCTACGACTATCGCGGCGAGAAGCCGGTGCCGACGCGGTAGGCTCCTCAGCGCGCCGGTTACTTTCCGAGCGCCGCCTGCACCAGCGCGAGCGCGTCGCCGCTTCGCCCATTCGGCCGGGCCGGCGAGCGAGGCGATCTCGCAGCCCGCGCGGTCGATCAGCAGCGTGGTCGGCATGCCGATCGCCTTGCCGGCCGCCTTGAGGTCCTGGAACACCTTCGCGCTCGGGTCGGCGTAATAGGCGAGGCCGGTCACGCCGGCCTCCTTCAGCCAGGCCTTCGGCTTGTCGGCATCGCGGGTGTCGATATTGACGGCGACCACCTCGAAGCCGGTGCCGCCGAGCTTCTCCTGCAGCGCGGCGAGCGCCGGCATTTCCTTGCGGCAGGGCACGCACCAGGTCGCCCACAGGTTGAGCAGCACGGTGCGGCCGTGCCAGTCGGCGAGCGTCTTGTCGGCGCCGGTCGCCGTCCTTGAAGGCGAGCGCCGGCACGCGCCGGGCGGCGTCCGCGACCGTGACCGCCGCGACCTCGCCGCGGGCGAGCGGCGCGATGCGCTGGCGGTCGCCAGCGCCGGGCGCGCAGGCCGCGTCCCCGCCATTGCGCTGGAAGCCCGCAATCCCGTATACCGCCGCGAGGCCGAGCCGCCGCGATCAAAGCCGCTGCCAGCAATGCGTATTGCGCCGTTTGGGCGCCCCAGCGTGTCGTCTCGATGCCGACTGTCATGATCGAACAAACCGTGGACGTGCGAACCCTGGATCCAGCATGAGCAACAAGATGTGGGGCGGGCGGTTCTCGCGCAAGCCCGACGCCATCATGGCCGAGATCAACGCCTCGATCGACGTCGATCGCAAGCTCTATCGCCAGGACATCGCCGCGAGCAAGGCCCATGCCGAGATGCTGGCGAAACAGGCATCATTTCGGCGCAGGATGCGAAAAAGATCGTTCACGGTCTAGACACGATCCTGTCAGAGATCGAGGCCGGCAAATTCGAGTTCAAGCGGGCGCTCGAGGACATCCACATGAACGTGGAAGCGCGGCTCGCCGACCTGATCGGTCCGGCCGCCGGGCGGCTGCACACGGCGCGCTCGCGCAACGACCAGGTGGCGACCGATTTCCGGCTGTGGGTGCGCGACACGATCGACGAGCTCGACGCGCAGCTCGCCGACTATCAGCGCGCGCTGGCCGAGAAGGCGCTCGCGCATGCCGCCACCGTGATGCCGGGCTTCACCCATCTGCAGACCGCGCAGCCGGTGACCTTCGGCCATCATCTGCTCGCCTATGTGGAGATGGCGGCGCGCGATCGCGGGCGGCTTCGCCGACGCGCGCAAGCGCCTGAACGAATCTCCGCTCGGCGCAGCGGCGCTGGCCGGCACCTCGTTTCCGCTCGACCGCGCAGATGACCGCGAAGACGCTCGGCTTCGACCGGCCGGCCGCGAACTCGCTCGACGCGGTGTCCGACCGCGACTTCGTGCTGGAGACGCTGTCGGCCGCCGCCGATCGCGGCCGTGCATCTGTCGCGCTTCGCCGAGGAGATCGTGATCTGGACCTCGCCGCTGGTCGGCTTCCTGAAGCTGTCCGACAAGTTCACCACCGGCTCCTCGATCATGCCGCAGAAGCGCAATCCCGACGCGGCCGAACTGGTGCGCGCGAAGACCGGCCGCATCGATCGGCGCGCTCGACGCGCTCCTCATCGTGATGAAGGGGCTGCCGCTCGCCTACCAGAAGGACATGCAGGAGGACAAGGAGGGCGCGATCGACGCGCTGGCGGCGCTCGCGCTCTGCCTCGCGGCGATGACCGGCATGGTGCGCGACATGGCGCCCGATACGGAGCGCATGAAGGCGGCGGCCGGTCAGGGCTATTCCACCGCGACCGACCTCGCCGACTGGCTGGTGCGCGCGCTCGAGATGCCGTTCCGCGAGGCTCACCACGTGACCGGCCGGATCGTCGCGGTGGCGGAGCAGCGCGGCGTTGCGTTGGAGAATGTGCCGCTTTCGGCCATGCAGGAGATCGAGCCGCGAATCACCAAGGCCGTCTTCGAGGTGCTTTCGGTCGAGCGCTCGGTCGCGAGCCGTGCCAGCCTCGGCGGCACGGCGCCCAAGAACGTCGCCGCGCAGGCCAAGCGGTGGCTACGGCAGCTGGGCAAGGCCTGAGCCCGTTCGGGCCGGGCCCCGTCGGTTCATCCGCCGCAAAACCAACGACCTGAAATCGTTTATAAATCCGCCTTAGAATTGCCCGCACGCCGAGGCACAGTTCGGGCTCGCCTCCGGCCGGCGATCTGCTATGTATTGGCGACCTTTGGGGGAGTGGTTCTTGACCCGTTTTGGTGACCGCCGGTTGGCCCGTTTGGCCATGATCGCAGCGCTAGGCGCCGCCTTTGCGCTTGCGGGCTGCGGACGCAAAGGCCCGCTCGAACCGCCGCCATCGGCCGCGATCGCCCAGCCGGCGCCCGATCAGCCCTCGCTCGGCGAGACCAACGATCCCAACATGACCGGCTTCGTCCGGCCGCCGCCGGCCACCAAATCCGCGCCGGCGCCGGTGGCGCCGCCGGAGAAGCGCAGCTTCTTCCTCGATTTCCTGATCAAGTGAGCGTCGCGCTCGTTCGTTCCGGCCGCACCTGATCGGAACGGAATCCAGAGCATTTTCCGGCGAAGGGAACACCGGTTCGCCGCGGAAAATGCGACCAGATATGGAATCCACCAAACTCGCGAGCCGACCATGTTCGAATATTTCCCCAACAACTATCCCTGGAGTCTCGCCGTCATGGGCGCGCTGTCGCGCGGCGGGATGATCGGCGAGATCGATGACGCGTGCCGGCCGCTGCGGGAGATCGCGGCCAGGAAGAACGACCCGGCCGCGCAAGCGGCGTGGTTCGAGAGCTGGATGAAGGTCGCCGAGCGGGTCGAGCGGCTGGCCGACATCGACGCGCAGCAAAATCACCCGTTGTCGGCGGGCCGCAAATACATGCGTGCCGGGCTCTATTATCTGCTGGCCGAGCGCATGCCGAGCCACAAGGATCCGCGCCGGCTGATCGCCTACCGCCGCGGCATCGAGCTTTACGGCCGCGGCCTGAAGCTGCGGCGCGAGCCGGTCGAGCGCGTCGAGGTGCCGTATGGGGAGCAATCGCTGCCAGCGTTCTTCGTCAAGGCGCCGGTCGCCGGTCGCGCGCCCTGCATGGTGCATTTCGACGGTTTCGACGCCACCAAGGAGACGATCTACGGCGCGGTCGGCGAGGAGTACCGGCGGCGCGGCATCTCGCTCCTGATCGTCGATCATCCGGGCGTCGGCGAGGCGCTCCGGCTGCGTCACCTCACCTCCGGTCCCGACACCGAGAAGCCGGCAGGGGCGGCCGTCGATTACCTGGAGACGCGACCGGATGTCGACCGGGATCGCATCGGCATCGTGGCGCTTTCGCTCGGCGGCTACTACGCGCCGCGCGCGGCCGCATTCGAGAAGCGGTTCAAGTGCTGCGTCGCCTGGGGCGCGATCTTCGACTTCGGCGCGGCATTCGAGGCCCGCATCGGCGGCACCGGCGAGCCCTCCGTGCCGGGCTTCGGCGACCATGCCCAATGGGTCTTCGGCACCCAGACCCTCGATGACGCGAAGGCGGTGACCCGGCAGATGACCCTGGAAAAGGTCGCCGCCAATATCACCTGCCCGTTCCTGATCGTGCACGGCGAGAACGACCGGCAGATTCCGCTCTGGCACGCCGAAAAACTCCATGCGGCCGCGACCAACTGCCCCGACCGCGAGCTCAAGATCTTCCATCTGGCGGACGGCGGCGCCGAGCATTGCGGCGCCGACAACGGCTCGCTGATCACCGACTACATCACGGACTGGGTCGCGGAAAAACTTGGCGCCTCGCCGCAAGGGCTTTAAAAGAGAAGACGTCGAGTTCTCATCTGACGTCATTGGCCGCGAAAGCGGGCAATCCAGTAACTCCCGACATCTCGGCTTGGGCAAGAATGTCTTCGTACCGTCGGTGAATACTGGATGCCCCGCTTGCGCGGGGCATGACGACCGCGGAGATCGAGAAGCAATTCGCGCCGCATCGGTACCGGAACAGCCATGCACCACTTCGACTATCGCGACGACGTGCTGCACGCCGAAGGGGTCGATCTCGTCGGCCTCGCCGAGACGGTCGGCACGCCGTTCTATTGCTACTCCGTCGCCACGCTGGAGCGTCATTACAAGGTGTTCGCCGGCGCCTTCGCCGACGTGCGCGCGCTCGTCTGCTACGCCATGAAGGCGAATTCCAACCAGGCGGTGATCGCGACGCTCGCGCGGCTCGGCGCCGGCGCCGACGTGGTGTCGGTCGGCGAATTGAAGCGCGCGCTGGCGGCCGGCGATTCGCGCCGCACAAGATCATGTTCTCCGGCGTCGGCAAGACCGCGCGCGAACTCGCCGCCGCGGTCGACGAGGGCATCTTGTGCGTCAACGTCGAATCGGAGCCCGAGCTCGACGCTGCTGTCGCGAGATCGCCAGCGCGCAAGGGCCGCACCGCCAATGTGTCGCTGCGGGTCAATCCCGACGTCGACGCCAAGACCCACGCCAAGATCGCGACCGGCAAGATCCGAGAACAAGTTCGGCATTCCGATCAGCCGCGCGCGCGAGGTCTACGCCCATGCGGCCAAGCTGGCGGGCGTGCGGGTCGCCGGCGTCGACATGCATATCGGCAGCCAGATCACCGAGCTCGAGCCGTTCGACGACGCCTTCGCGCTGCTCTCCGATTTCGTGCGCACGCTGCGCGCCGACGGCCACGGCATCGAGCATGTCGATCTCGGCGGCGGCTTGGGCATTCCCTATCGCGACGACAACGAGCCGCCGCCCGATCCCGGACGCCTATGCGGCGGTGGTCAAGCGCGCGACGCGCGACCTCGACTGCACGCTGATCTTCGAGCCCGGCCGGCTGATCGTCGGCAATGCCGGCATCCTGGTGACGCGCGTCCTCTATCTCAAGCGCGGCGAGGCCAAGACGTTCGTCATCGTCGACGCCGCGATGAACGATCTGGTGCGCCCGACGCTCTACGAGGCGCATCACGACATCTGGCCGGTGCGGCGCCGCAAGCCGGGCGCGCCGCGCATACGGCGCCGACGTGGTCGGGCCGGTCTGCGAGACCGGGCGATTTCCTCGCGCTCGACCGCGACATGGCGGAACCGGCACCGGGCGACCTCCTTGCGGTGATGACGGCCGGCGCCTACGGCGCGGTGCAGGCCGGCACCTACAACACCCGCGCGCTGGTCCCGGAAGTGCTGGTGAAGGGCGCCGAATGGGCGCTGGTGCGGCCGCGCGTCGAGGTCGAGGACCTGATCGCGCTCGACCGGATGCCGCCCTGGCTTTGAGCCGGCGGCAATTGGCAGTCACCGTGACAGAAGGCGCATTTCGGCCTTGCCCGGATGGCAGAATGGTTCTGGCGTGTTATGATTATTGCGGCGCAACTAAGCGCCGGAGAATCGGTTGACGGAGCCGATGCCCGACCCTGTGCGAGCCCGTCCGCCGGCCTGACGCCGACGGCGGCTGCGGTCTCGCTCTGAGCGCGCGCTCGTCGCGGGCGCGCTGGGCGATTCTGTGGGAACGGATGTGGCCGCCGCTCGCGGCGCTCGCGACCGTGATCGGCCTGTTCCTGGCGGTGTCCTGGCTCGGGCTGTGGCTGTGGCTGCCGCCGATGGGTCGCGGTCTGGGTCTTTTCGTCTTTTTCGCCCTGCTGGCGCCGCGATGGCGAGGCGCTGCTCTTCGTGCGCTTCCCGTCGCGCCACGACGGGCTGCGCCGGCTCGACCGCGTCTGCGGGCTGGCCCATCGGCCGGCGACCGACGATCGCCGACGAGATGGCGACCACCGAAAGCGATGCCTGGTCGCTGGCCCTGTGGCGCGCCCATGTCGAGCGCGCGCTCGCGGCGGCGCGCAATCTCAAGGCCGGGCTGCCGTCGCCACGGCTGTCGCGCGCGCGATCCGATCGCGTTGCGCGCGCTGGTGCTGATCCTCGCGGTCGCGACCTTCGTCGCGGCCGGCGGCGAGCGCGCCCGGCGCATCGTCGCGGCGTTCGACTGGCAGGGCGTGGTGGTGCCGGCGAATTTCCGGCTCGATGCCTGGGTGTCGCCGCCGACTATACCGGCCAAGCCGCCGGTGATCCTGCCCGGCATGCGGCCGGGCGAACAGGCACAGGCCAGGCGTCGGCCGTCTCGGTGCCGGCCGGCAGCGTGCTGGTGGTGCGCTCGAGCGGCAAGGCGCAGTTCGAGGTCGTCACCACGGGCGGGCTCGCAGGAAGCGGCCGGCGATCAGCGTCCGCAGGTGCCGGCCGAGACCGAGGAGCACCGCTTCACCATCACCGATCGCGGCACCGCGACGGTGCGCGGCTCGGCAACGACAATCGTCTGGGCGTTCAACGCGATTCCCGACCGGGCGCCGACCATCGAGCTCACCAAGGATCCCGAGCCGCAGGCGCGCGGCGCGGTGCCGCTCTCCTACAAGCTCGAGGACGACTACGGCGTCATCGAAGCGCAGGCGACGTTCGCGCTCAAGGACGGCGCCGGATCGTCGGCGAGCCGCCGCGTCCGCTCTATGGGGCGCCCGACTTCCCGCTGGTGCTGCCGCAGGCGCGCACCCGCAACGGCGTCGGCGCAGACCATCAAGGACCTGTCCGAGCATCCCTGGGCGGGCGCCGACGTCGTCCTGACCCTGATCGCGCGCGACGAGGCCGGCAACGAAGGCCGCAGCGCAGCCGTCGCGATCCGCCTGCCGGAGCGCGTTTTCCAAGCCGCTGGCGAACGCGCTGATCGAGCAGCGGCGCGATCTCGCGCTCGATGCCGAGGCGCGCGACCGCGTGCTGATCGCGCTCGACGGGCTCGCGATCGCGCCGGAGAAATTCGCGCCCGAGATCGCGTCTATCTCGGACTGCGCTCGATCTACTGGAATCTGGCGCAGGCCAAGACCGACGACCACTTGCGCGACGTGGTGCAGCGGCTGTGGTCGATGGCGACGCAGCTCGAGGACGGCAACGTCTCCGACGCCGAGGCGCGGCTGCGGCAGGCGCAGGACGCGCTGCGCCAGGCGCTCGAACGCGGCGCCAGCGACGAAGAAATCAAGAAGCTGACCGAGGAACTGCGCGCGGCGCTCGACAAGTTCCTGCAGGCGCTGGCCGAGGAAATGCGCAAGAATCCGCAGCAGAAGGCGCGGCGGATCGATCCCAATGCGCGCAGCTGCGCTCGCAGGACCTCAAGAGCATGATCGACCGGCTCGAGCAGCTCGCGCGCTCGGGCGCCAAGGATGCGGCGCGCCAACTGCTCGATCAGCTCCAGCAGATGCTGGAAAATCTGCAGATGGCGCGGCCCGGCGAGATGGACGACGGCGACGACGACATGATGTCGGCGCTCGACGAGCTCGGCGACATGATCCGCAAGCAGCAGCAATTGCGCGACCGCACTTTCCGGCAGGGCCAGGACCAGCGCCGCCAGCAGCGCGGTCAGCGCGGCCAGCAGGGCCAGCAAGGTCAGCAGGGTCAGCAAGGCCAGCAGGGCCAGCAGGCGACCAGATGCTTCGGCGAACTGCAGCAGGATCAGCAGGCGCTGCGCGATCAGCTCAAGAAGCTGCTGGAGGATCTGAAGAAGCGGGGCTTCGGCCAGAATCAGCAGGGCGATGATCCCGGCCAGAGCGGAGACCTCGATCCGCTCGGCCGCGCCGGCGAGGCCATGGGCGATGCCGAAGGCGCGCTCGGCGACGGCAATGCCGACAGCGCGGTCGACGGCCAGGGCCGCGCGCTCGAAGCCCTGCGCCAGGGCGCGCAGAGTCTCGCGCAGCAATTGCAGCAGCAGATGGGGCTGGGGCAGGGGCCGGGCCAGCCGGGCCGCAATGGGCCGGCACGCGCGCAGCAGGACACCGATCCGCTCGGCCGTCCGTTGCGCGGCCGCGACTACGACGACTCGACCGTCAAAGTGCCGGGCGAAATCGACGTGCAGCGCGCGCGCCGCATCCTCGAGGAACTGCGCCGCCGGTTCGGCGAGACCATGCGCCCGCAGATCGAACTCGATTACATCGAGCGGCTGCTGAAGGATTATTGATCGCGCGCGGTTTCCTCTGCCTTGGGGGAGGCGAGGTTTTGATCGGTTCCCGTTCAATCTTTCCGCAAATGCCGTTCCGTCGGCGGCCGTGCCGCGGCCTGGTGCTCGCGGTATTCGCCGCCACGATCGTGCTCGCGCCCAGCACGGCCCCGGCGCAGGAGTGCCCGACGGCGAAATCGGGCGCCCGCGGCTTCGTGGTCGAACGCAACGAGCGGCAGAAGAGCGATGTCTTCCACGGCGAACAGGGCGTCGTTCGCACGGTGATGCGATACGACGGCAAGACCATGCTGGAGACGACCCAATTCGAAGGCCTGTTCCAGCTGGATCGCCTGGATCGCGGGCGCCGCACCAAGTATGAGCCGCGCACCGATCTCAAGACGATATTCCCATTGAGGCCCGGACAGCAGGCCCATGCGAAGTTCATTTCCGAACTCGAAGGAAGCTATGGGCGCCTCTATGTCGAGCTTGAGGTGAAGCAGGCGGAGGACATGTATATCGGTCCGTGCAAATATTCGGTGCTTAGGATCGAACGGAGCGAATCGCGCAGCGCGGTGCCGCCGAGTTTCGCCTATACCGAATTTTATTCGCCCGACCTCAAGCTCATCATCGGGCGGGAATACAAGAGGCCGGACGGCCACACCGAGCTGGTCAAGTTCGACCGCATTTATCCGATCAAGAATTGATCAGGCCGCCAGTTTCCTCGACCCTTGGGCGAAGCGAGGCTTTGAGGCTTGCGCGGTCGCGGCCTGGCGGCGCCTTCCAATCGCCGCATTTGATTGGCCAAACGTCGCTGCCGCAGGTCCGGGGCGCGCTTGCTTGCGCGGCTCGACGTTTGCGCTGCTGATCCCGGCGGTCGTCGGAGTTCGCACGCCTTGCCCGGCACACTTGAACCCGCGCGGGGGCGACCTACATGAGATGTGTCGCCCGCATTCAGGTCGTGTCCCCCGATGACCTGGAGTTGCGTGGACGAGGTCCGCGCCGGGCAATTCTGACGCCGGTTCGCCGCGATGCGAAAAACCGGAGAGGCTCGATCTGACCGATCAGTGCCTCGCTAGTGTCGTTGCGGTCGCGATCGGCGAGCGTGGCGACCAGCCCGGCGTGCGGATTCAGCGAGGCGGCATCGCCGCCGCACATGATCGCGTCCACACAGGGGGTTCGTGCAAGGCCATGATGTTCCGCCGATTGCCGACGATCACCATGATTTGCCTGGCGCGATGACCCTCATCCTCACGCTCGCCTCACGCAATCTGTTCCATGACCGGGTTCGACTGATCGCCACAGTCGTCGGGATCGTGTTTTCGATCGTGCTTGTCACGGTCCAGCTCGGGGTGTTCCTGAGCTTCGAACGCATGATCACGACGATGATCGATCACGCGCAGGCCGATTTCTGGATCGCGCCAGCCGAAACGAAAAGCTTCGAGGGTTCGGCTTTGCTGGCGGGCGGCGAGCGTTTCCAGGCCTTGTCGGTCACCGGCGTGACGGAGGTGATGCCGGTGGTTGTCGGCTATGCGTCCTGGCGCAAGCCCAAGGGAGGCGCGTCGACGCCGGTCTTTCTCGTCGGCTCGCCGGCGGGGTCGGCCGGCTTGCGGCCGTGGAACGTGGTCGAAGGTCGCGTTGGCGATCTGTCGATGCCCGATGCTGTCGCGATCGACCGCTCGTATTTCGAGCAGCTCGGGGTCGGCGAAATCGGTGGAATCGCCGAAATCAACAATCAAAAGGCGCGCGTCGTCGCGATTACGCACGGCATCCGCTCATTCACGACGACGCCGCAGGTCTTCGCCTCGCTCGAGCGCGCGCGGGCCTATCTCGGCGTGCCGTCGAGCAAGGCCAATTTTCTCCTCGTGCGCATCGCGCCGAACGCAAGTGCCGCGGCTGTTCGCAACCGTCTTGCAGCCAGCCTGTCCGACGCCGAGGTGCTCACGCCCGCGGAGTTTCGCCACCGCAGCCGCGTGTTCTGGCTGTTCGACACCGGCGCCGGCGCCGCCCTGCTGGGAAGCGCCATCCTCGGCATCATCGTCGGCACGATCATCGTCGCGCAGACGCTCTATTCCAGCACGAAGGACCATCTAAAGGAGTTCGCGACGCTGCGCGCCATCGGCTCATCGCGGAGTTACATCCTCAAGGTCATCCTCGTCCAGGCGCTGCTCAGCGCCGTCATCGGCTTCGCCATTGCGGCCGCCATCGGTTGGGCACTCGTGAAAGCGACCGCCGATGCGGCTTTGCCCGTCGTCATGACGCCCGAACTGACCCTCGGCCTTTTCGTGCTCACGGTCGCCATGTGCGCCATCGCGGCCACGTCGGCGATCAGGGTCGTAACCCGCATCGATCCAGCCATGGTGTTTGCGCAATGACCGAAATCATGATCGAGGCGACCGACATCGTGAAGGTACTCGGCGAGGGTGCGGGACGGGTTGACGCGCTCAAGGGCGTCAATCTGTCGCTCGCCGGCGGCGAGTTGACGCTGCTGATGGGTCCTTCCGGCAGCGGCAAGACGACGCTCCTCTCGGTGCTCGGATGCATGTTGTCGCCGACCGGCGGGACCCTGCGAATTCGCGGGCGTTCGACCGCCGGCCTCGACTCGGAAGCGCTGGCCGAGTTGCGGCGGGAGAATGTGGGCTTCGTGTTTCAATCCTATCATCTGTTTCCGACATTGACCGCCGCCGAAAACGTCCGGTTGGCGCTCGACGTGCGCGGCGACCGCTCGCGGCTGGCGCGGGCCAAGGCGCTCGATGCCCTGGCGACCGTCGGTCTGTCGCACAAGGCGAATGCGTTTCCGCGTGAGCTCAGCGGCGGCGAGCAGCAACGCGTGGCGGTCGCGCGCGCGATCGTGGGAGACCCCTCCGTCATCCTCGCGGACGAGCCGACGGCGGCGCTGGACAGCGAGAACGGGCATGCCGTGATGACGGTGCTGGCGGAGATCGCCAAGAATCCGGCTCGCGCACTCTTCATCGTCACTCACGATCCGCGCATCATGCCCTTCGCACATCGGATCCTGCGCATCGAAGACGGCCGCATCGCAAGCGATCAGCGGCGAGGCGAACGCAGCGCTGCCGTCCGCGCCCTTAAATATGCGAGCTGATTGGGGATAGCATGCACTTCACACGAACCACAAAAAAGTCGCTGCTGGTAGTTGGCCTCGTGATGGCGGTCGCGGCGATCATGCCGGGCTTCGCCCAGACGTTCGGTGCCGAAGAGCTGCCTCCGGCCTCGTCCGGTTCGGCCGCCCAGGCCCCTTGGGACGCGGTCGCGCTCGGACGGGTCGAGCCGCTGTCTCGCGAGATCCGGATCACTGCTCCGGCAGTGGGACGCATTGCCGAGGTGCTGGTCAAGGCCGACGACAAAGTGTTCGCCGGCGAGCTGTTGGTTCGCCTCGATGACGATGAGGCGTTGGCGCGGCTGGCCGAGGCGGAGGCCCGGGTCTCCATGGCCAAGCGCGCACGCAACGACCAGGCGATGCCGGCGGGATCCGCGGAACGGCGCAAGGCCGAGGATGCGGTCGCCGATTCGGAACGGGCGGTCGGCGACACGCGCTTCGCGCTGGACCGGGTGGCCGCGGACCGGCGAAACGCGCGCGCCTCACTGGCCGATCTCGATGCGGCGCGCTCCGCCTTGTCGCGTGCACAGGATCGCCTGCGAGAGCAGCGGGACGCGCTCGCGCGATTGAGGGCGGCGTCCGACACGGCATTGCCGACCAGATTGGAAGGCGAGCTCAACGTGGCCCGCGCCGCGTCGACCCTGGCGCAAGCGGCGCTCGAAAAGACGCGGATCCGCGCGCCGGTCGACAGTGCCGTGCTGCAGGTCGACGCCCGGAAAGGCGAGCTGGCCGTGCCGGCGCTGGAGCCGACGCTGCTGGTGCTCGGCGATGTGTCGTCCTTGCGCGTTAGGGCCGAGGTGGATGAGCAGTATCTCGGGAGAATGCGCGTCGGGCAGCGTGTTCTGGTGCGAGCCGCCGCGTTTCCCGGACGCGAATTCGACGGAAAGGTCGCCTCGATCGCCCGCATCGTCGGTCCCGGACGAATCAATGCGCGCGGTCCGCGCAAGTTCAATGACGTTGATGTCCTGGAGGTCGTCGTCGATGTGTCTGATCCCGGGCCGCTCGTCGTAGGCCAGCAGGTCGACGTCTATTTCAGCTCGCAGCGCTCCGACCAGCCCGAGACGCAGTAGCGTCATGCGGGTTGCGCCCGCCGCGGCGTGAAGCCGCCACTTTATGCGACGGCGGGGGCTCGCTCGCGGCCGCCGCGCGGTCACGCCGTGACGAGGAGACTCTCAAAACAACGGCCGCATCTCGCCGACCCGTAGCGGTCCCAGAAAAACCGCCCCGTCGGCGAACCGCAGCGGCAGCGTCACGGCGCGCCGTCCCTCGAGCTCGGCCGGCTGACCCAGCATGGCCGCGCCTGCGGCGGCGAGCGCGGCTCCGCCGCGCGGCCCGAGCAGGCGATCGAGATTGAGCCCCGGCGCCACGCGATCGAGCGCGTTTTGCGACGCCTGTCCGACTTTCTTGTCGAGCCCCAGCACCGTCATGAGCTGCTCGATGCCGGCAACCGTGAGCTGAATCTGGCCGTCGAGCGTTCCGCGTACGGTCAGGCTCAGCGTGCCTTGTCCGACGCCGACGATCTCGCCTTGCTGGATGCGCGCATGGGTCACCTCGAGCCGGCCGTTCGCGGCCTGCAGGTCGTGCAGGAGCACGGACAACGCTTTCGGCCGAAAATCCTTCAAGCCGCGCAGCGCGCCGGCGATCTCGGCGTCGATCGGCGCGTTCGGGATTTGCGCGAGGCCGGGGAACAGCGCCTTCGTCAGATTGAGCGCCAGATCGAGGACCGGTGGATCCTGCGGCAGGCGGGGAGCCTGGCGTGCGTGCAATTCGACATGCTCCGCGCTCGCCATCGTCTGCGCGGCCGGACTTGCGAGGCGCGCGACCGAAGGCTTGTCGAGCACGACGGAGACACGGTCGGGCTCCGACGGCAGGCCGTGCACGCTTGCTTGCGCCAGCTTCCAGTCGATCGCGATGGTGGGCGGGCCTGCGCGGTCGGCCACCGTCAGGGGCCCGGTGAATTCGCCGATCAGCAACGTCGGCTGATAAATCTGCACAGCCGCCAGCATGTCCTTGAGCTTGAATGCGAGCTGTTCCGTCTGCAAGCTCAGCGCCGGTTCGGCGCACTTGAGCTCGATGCGGAACGGAAAGCCTGCAACGCCCTGCGTCCCGCAGCTGAAGGCGCGCCCGGCCGCGGCCTGCCGGGCGCGCCAGGCCGCAAATTCGACGTCCGCTCGTCCCGCGGCGTAGTACCACAGTCCCGACCATCCGATTGCCAGGATGACCACGACGGCGAACGGTAGCGCCACGCCCCAATGGCGACGCGGTCGTCCTAGATCGGAGTCCAATGTGGAGTAGCTCACGAATACGTGCCCTCGCGGTTGCGCTTGGCGGGTCGGCCTGTTAGAGCATTTTCCGGAAAAGCGGACTGCGGTTTTCCGCAGAAAATGCGGCCAAGAATAAGACCTGGAGCGCCCCGCCGGGAGCCAAGGTACCTCTTTTCGCGTCCACACCGATGGAATCTTTCGAACACGCCGACGGGGATCTGTGGGTCTTCGCCTACGGGTCGCTGATGTGGCGGCCGGGTTTCGATTACGCCGAACGGGTGCCGGCGCGACTGATCGGCCTGCACCGCGCGCTCTGCGTCTACTCTTTCGTCCATCGCGGTACGCCGGAAAAACCCGGTCTTGTGCTCGGGCTCGATCTCGGCGGCGCCTGCCGCGGCATCGCCTATCGGCGTCGACCGTACGGCGCGGGCGGCGACCATCGCCTATCTGCGCGCGCGCGAGCAGGTCACCATGGTCTACCGCGAAGTCTGGCGCGACGTGCTGCTGGGCGGCGAGCCGCAGCGCCGCGCGCGTGCGCTCGTCTACGTGGTCGATCGCGGCCACTCGCAATATGCCGGCCGGCTCGATCTCGATGCGCAACTTCATTTCGTGCGGCAGGGTCATGGCAATTCGGGGGCCAACCGCGACTACGTGCTGGCGACGGTGGGCGAGATCGAGGCGCAGGGTTTCCGCGACACCGGGCTGCACCTTCTCGCCGAGCGGCTGAAGGGCGTTCACGCAAGCCGCCCGGCCGCGTCACTCAAGCCTTGAATTGGGGCGCCCGCGCGGCGGCGACGTCGCGCCTGCGATGCGAACGGAACCTGGCGGCGACGCTAGATCCGCCCGGGCGCGCCGCCGGCATGCGCGATCAGGCGCGCGGTTGCGGTCTCGATGTCGCGCTGCAGGCGCTCGAAGAACACGTCGATCTCGAGGCCGGGCGCGATCGGATCGAGAATCTCGACCGTGATCGTGCCGGGATAGCGCAGAAACTTCCGGCGCGGCCAGAACAGGCCGGAATTGAGCGCGATCGGCACGCACGGCGCGACGCCCTCGGCGTAGAGATGAGCGATGCCGTATTTGTATTTCGGCTCGGCGCCCGGCGGCCGGCGCGTGCCCTCCGGAAAGATGATGATCTGCCGGCCGGCAGTCAGCGCCTCGCGCGACCCGCCCGTCATCGCGGCCAGCGCCGCTTTGCCGCCGCCGCGGTCGACCGGGATCATGCCGGCCTGCCAGGCGAACCAGCCGAACAGCGGAATCCACAGCAGCTCGCGCTTGAGGATGAAGGTCGGATCGCGAGAACAGCGTGCAGCAGCGCGAAGGTCTCCCACGCCGACTGGTGCTTGGCGGCGACCAGCAGCGGCCCGGGCGGAATCTTCTCGAGGCCGCGCCATTCGACCGTGATGCCGCAGACGACCCGCAGCAGCCAGAGATTGAGCGCGCCCCCAGTGCTGGCGCGAGCCGGATGATGCCCCGGTCGCGGCAGCAGCAGGGTCGGCATCGCCACCAGCAGGTAGCGCGGCAAGGACGAGGTAGAACAGCGACGTTGAACAGGATGGAGCGAATGATGATCACGAAGGCCGCTCCGGAACATGTCAGACGATCGGCGCCGCAGACCGCGCGCGACCAGGCGGGACGTTTTCGTCCGTGACGCGCGCCACGATGTGCATGCGGTACGACCATGCGTACGACGACGTATTTCAAGTATTCCGAGATGAGCGAGCCTCGCGGTCGCCTGGTTCGACCACCACGGCTCGGCGCGCTGCCTCTCGGTCACCACCGGAAACGCGATCAGCGTGCACGTCGGGAAGCTGATGGGCGAGCTCGGCCATCGCGCGCGGCATGTGGTAGCTCGAGGTGACCACGACGCAGGGAGCGGAAGCCGCGGGCTCCGCGTCCAGCGCCGCGTCTCGATCGCATTGCCGATCGGTGTTGACGGCCGAATGATCGAGATCGATGCAGCAGCCGAACAGCCTCTCGTAGCGGGCGCGAGGCGCGCGAGCTCGCCGGTATGGGTCGCCGGGTTGACGCCGGTGATCAGCAGCCGGTGGCCGCGCCCGGCGGCCAGCAGCTCGATGGCGTCGGTGATGCGCTAGGCGCCGCCGGTCAGCGCCACGATGCCGTCGGCCTTGCGGTCGAGCGCCACGTCGGCGCTCGGCACCCGCGCCAGGAACCAGAGAATCCGATCGCCAGGCCGAGCGCGGCACCGCCGCCGGCCAGCAGGAGGCCGTAGCGTAAGGCCACGATGGCACGCACGAACGGCCTCGGCCTCGGCCGCGCGGGCGTGGCGCCCGGCGTCCGTGCGGGCTCGTGCGCCGAATTTGCTCCACCGCCAGACATCGGCCCTTCGGTTCCCTTTCGCATCATACCGCCAAATTCGGCGTCCCGATGACGAACTTGCGCTCCTCCTACGCGATCGAGGCGAGCGTCCGGTTAACGACTTGCCGCGAGGTCCCGGCGGTCACCACCGCGACCAGGACGATCTGGCCGAGCACCGCCGCATAGCCGCGCGATGCCGATCGAGAAGCTTCCGAACAGCGCCGCGGTCTGCTCCCCGCCTGCGGTACCGAGGAACCAGTCGCCGAAAAAGGCCGGCGAGCGCCAGCAGGAGCAGGGCTGCGCCGCCGCCGAGCGCCCCGCCCTGCAGCCCGAGCATCAGGAAATGGCGCTGGAACTGGCTGGCGATGAAGCCGTCCTTGGCGCCGATGAAATGCAGCACCTCGACGATCGGCCGGTTGGTCGCCATGGCGCCGCGGGTCGCGAACGCGACCGACAGCACGGTGGCGGCGAGCACCAGAGCGAGAATCCCGATGCCGCCCGCGATCGCCGTATTGGCCATCGCCCGCATGCGGTCGATCCAGCCGCGATGATCGTCGAGGCTCGCGCCCGCGACCTGGCGGCGAGCGCCGCGCGCACGCGCCGCAAGATCGGGCCGCTCGCTCGCCGGCCGACGCGCACGCACGATGATGCGCGGCACCGGCAGGTCGTCGAGCGTCGAGGCCGGTGCCGAGCCATGGCTCGAGCAGCCGCGCGGATTCGGCCGCCGTATAGGGCCGCACCTCGGCGATCCCCGGCGTCGCGCGCGCGATCTCGACCGCCTTGGCGACCTCCGCCTCGAGGTCGCGGCCGGCGCGGGACGGACCTGGATCGTCATCTCGCGCGCCACGTCCGACTGCCAGTCCGCCGCCGAGGCGAGCACCAGCATCACGGCGCCGGTGGTCAGCGAGGCGAGAAACGTCATGATCGCGACGACGGCGACCAGCGCTCGGCCGGCGATCGAGTTGCTCGGCACGATCGGCGTCTCGTCGCGCGGCAAACGCCGCGTCGCGTTGCGCGATCAGGTCGCGTGATGGCGCATCGGTCATCGCGGTCTCACTCGTAGACGTGCATCCGCCCCTCGTGCAGCACGAGGCGGCGCGCGTCATATTGATCCATCAGGGCGATGTCGTGGGTGGCGATCACCACCGAGGTGCCGGACTTGTTGAGCTCGACGAAAAGCCGCAGCAGCCGTTGCGCGAGCGTCGGATCGACATTGCCGGTCGGCTCGTCGGCGAGCAGCAGCTGCGGGCGCGCGATCACGGCGCGCGCGATCGCGGCGCGCTGCTTCTCGCCGCCCGAGAGCACCGGCGGCAGCGCCCACATGCGCTCGCCGAGCCCGACCCAATGCAGCAGCTCGACACCTCGTCCCGGTAGCTCGCCTCGTCGCGGCCGAGGACGCGCAGCGGCAGCGCGACGTTCTCGTAGGTGGTCATGTGGTCGAGCAGGCGGAAGTCCTGGAACACGATGCCGATGCGCCGGCGCAGCGTCGACAGCGAATCCTTGTCGAGCGTGGCGATGTCGTGGCCGAACAGCGTGATCAGCCCGCGCGTCGGCTTGAGCGACAGGAACAGCAGGCGCAGCAGCGAGGTCTTGCCGGCGCCCGACGGGCCGGTGAGGAACTGGAACGAATGCGGCTCGATGCGGAAGGTGAGGTCGCGCAGGACCTCGGGTCCAAGCCCGTAGCGCAATCCGACATTTTCGAAACGGACCAAGCCCGTCTCCAGACATCCGATGGTGGCCGCCGTCCCGAACGGGTGGCCCGCCGCCGGGGCCATCATGCGGCGATTCGCGATTTTTACAGCAAATGCGAGAGCCCGGCAGGGGCGGGGACGGGCCGCCAGGCGGCTCGCCGGCCGCGGGGGGTGGTCCGGCCGGCATGGTTTCCGATCCGTTAACGGACGCCTGCTAGCGTCGTCCCACCCAGGGGTTTATTGCCGATTCGCCAATGCTGATAGTCTGTCCAAACTGTCAAACGCCCTACGACGTCACGGCCGCCTCCCTGGGGGAGGCCGGGCGGTCTGTCCGCTGTGTCCGCTGCCAGGAGGTCTGGTTTGCGACCCCGGCAGTCGCCGAGGCCATGGTCAGCGCCGCGGCGGCTTCCGCCCAGTATCAGCGCGGGACACCGTCGACCGCGGATGTGCCCGGATCCGACTTTGGTGCGCCGCCGCCCGACGATGATTCCCAGACGGTCGACCCCAATCTGGCGGCCCGTGCCGCCGATCGCTCCCACGTCGACTTCGACGATCCGCTGGTAATCGATGCGGGTGCCCGCGCCGTCGGCATGGACGAGACCCGATCGCTTGTGGCCTACGACGCTCCGCCGCTGGCGCCGGAGGACGACGCGGGCGCGCCGGGCCAAGTCGGCGCGGCCGTGGCAGGCGAGCCGGCGGAAGACATCGAAACCGTCGCGGCCCGGCGCGCCCGGCGCGCGCTGCAGGAACGCTCGCGCGGCGGCCGGCGTCCGAGCGCCGGCACGGTGATCGTGCTGCTGCTCGCGGTGAACGCCGCCCTGGTGGGCTGGCGTTCCGATGTCGTGCGGCTCATGCCACAGACCGCTTCGCTGTTCGCCGCGATCGGGCTGCCGGTCAATCTGCGCGGTCTCGCCTTCATGGACGTCAAGACCACCAAGGAGGTTCATGACGGCGTGCCGGTCCTGCTGGTGCAAGGTACGATCGTCAATGTCTCCCGGCAGCCGCACGACGTGGCGCGCCTTCGATTTGCCATGCGTAATGCCACCGGCCGCGAGATCTATACCTGGACCACGCTGCCCGGCCGTTCGGTCCTTGCGCCCGGCGACGCGCAGCCGTTCCAGACCCGCCTCGCCTCGCCACCGACCGAAGGACGCGACGTGGTCGTGCGCTTCTTCAATCGCCACGATGCCATTGCGGGCATCCACTGAGGGACCCGTGTCGCGAATTCTGCTGGCAGAGGACGAGGAGGCGCTGCGCGCCTTCATCGCGCGCGCGCTCGAGCAGGATGGCCACGCCGTGGTCGCGACCGCCGACGGCGGCGAGGCGCTCGACGTGCTCACGCGCGAACGGGGAAAATTCGACTTGTTGCTCACCGACATCCGCATGCCGGTGATGGACGGGATCGCGCTCGCGCTCGCGGCCGCGCGCGACTATCCGGAACTGATGATTCTGCTGATGACCGGCTTTGCCGACCAGCGCGAGCGCGCGCACGGTCTCGATGCGCTCATCCACGACGTGATCGCCAAGCCGTTCTCGCTCACCGACATCCGCAAGGCCGTCAACGAGGCGCTGCTGGCCCGGGGCCAGTGAGGCGCCGGGCTGCCCCGCGGCGCCGCCGACGCGCGGCGTCGGCGCAGAGCGCCGGCCGAACCGCACCTACGTATTGTTCCTGATGCCGATATTTCGGGGAGCTGTAACCTGGACGCGGCCGGCCCCGAACTCATCAATATGGCGCAACGGGGCGGGGCGCGCTGGCGTCTTTTCGTTGAACGCCATTTGATCCTTATCAACGACAGATACGGCCGTTTAGCGGATCTTGACGGGGTTGGATGGCGGTTCAGGTGCCGTTACGGCACCCGCGCCCGCAAGATGGTGGCTTCACCGCCTACGGGGAACCTCATCCAACCGACCTGGAAGGCAGGCTGTGAGCATCGTCCGGACGATTTTGGCCGTTGTGATTTCGGTTTCGGTCGCCGTCATGCCGGCGGCGGCCGGCGCCATGCCTGTGGCCAAGTCGAACCCGAGCGGGATCTCCGAACTCGCGCCATCCGCGACCATGCCGGATGACTGCCAACACCACGCATCACCGGGCCATCGCGGCTCAAAAGCCGCGGACGATTGCGCATCGATGGCGGCCTGTGCGGTCAAGTGTTTCAATTACGCGGGCACGGATCTCCCCGGCATCGCGCTGGCCCCGGCGGCGTCGCGGCTGCAGCCCGTCGCCGCGGCGGGCGTCGTCGCGTCGAAGATCGGCAGTCCGCCTTTTCGTCCTCCCCGAGTCTGACGTCTCACCGGAACTATTCCGTGGCGCGTCAGCCTTGTGCTCGCGCGTGATGACAGACGGCCATATTGATTCGATGCCCCGCATCGCGGCCGAAGCAGACATATGAGGAGTGAACCATGCGTTCGAGATCAGCGCTCGCTGCATTGCTTGCGGCGGCTGTTACGTTTGCCCATGCGCCGGCGTTCGCGGCCGCGAACGACTATGCGTTCGAACCGGTCGCGGCCGTGGTGAAAAAGGGCGACGACGTCGTCATTGCGTTGCGCCTCGTGCACAAGTCGACCGGAAAGCTGGTGCCGGATGCCGTCATCATCCGCAAGCGCGTCGACATGGCGCCCGACGGCATGGCGGACATGGAATCGCCGGTCAGTCCGGCACCGGCCAGCGAACCGGGCATCTACGCCTTCAAGACCGATCTGCCGATGGCGGGGCGGTATCAGGTGAGCGTGGCCGCGAAGGTGCAAGGCGAGCCCGAAACCGTCACCGGCAAGGTCGTCATCAAAGCCGTCAAGTGATGGTTCGGCGGCCGCAACGGCGTGCGGACACGCCGGTGCATAACGGGACGCAAGCGCGGCGGCTGTCGGGTGCCATCCCGGTGTTCCCGCCGGCAGGCGACGACGCAATCACGGTGATGTCATGAGCAAGATGCGAATCCTCCTTGTTCTCGCGCTGGGCGTCGGTCTCGGCGCTGCCGGCCGATCCTGGTACGCCGATCTGTCGGCGCTTTCGCCGGCCTCCGCGATCCAAGTCCGAGCGGCCGCCGCAACCGACCGGCCGATTCTCTACTACCGCGATCCAAGCGGGGCGCCGTCGTGGTCGGCGGGTCCGAAAAAGGATCCGCAGGGGCGCGACTATCTGCCGGTCTATGACGACGATGAGGCGTCCTTCGGCGCGCCTCCCGTGACGCCGAAGACCGCGCTCGGCGAGCGCAAGATTCGCTACTACCGCAACCCGATGGGCCTCCCCGACACGTCCCCGATACCGAAGAAGGATTCGATGGGGATGGACTACATTCCGGTCTACGAGGGCGACGAGCCCGACGACGGCAAGACGTTCAAGGTCAGCCTCGACCGGGTCCAGCGCACCGGCGTGCGCACCGAAAAGGTCGAGGCGCGCGTGCTGGTGCAGCCGGTGCGGTCGGTCGGCACGGTGGCGTTCGACGAGAGCCGGCAGACCATCGTCGCGCTGCGCTCGGACGGCTACATCGAGGAGCTATTCGTCAACACGACAGGACGGATCGTGCGGGCGGGAGAGCCGCTGTTCCGCGTCTACAGCCCGCAGATCCAGCAGGCGCAGATCGAATTGCTCACCGCGATGCGCCCGCAGAGCTCGCAGGTGCTTGGGCCGACCGGCGTCGAAGGAATGATGCTGCGCTTGCGCAATCTCGGGGTGCCGGAAAGCCGCATCCGCGAGGTACGCGAAACCGGCGCCAATCCCCGCACCATCGACTGGCCTGCGCCCGCCGATGGAACGGTGATCAGCAAGCGCATCGTCAATGGCCAGCGCGTGCTTGCGGGTGACGAGCTCTATCGGATCGTCGATCTGTCCCAGATGTGGGTCATCGCCGATATCGCCGAGGCCGATCTCGCGATGATCAATCCCGGGACGCATGCGACCGTGACGTTCCGCGCCGATCCCATGCGGCCGGTCGAAGGCACCGTGACGTTCATCTCTCCCGAGCTGAAGGCGGAGACACGAACCGCGCGCGTCCGCATCGAGGTCGCCAATCCGGACGGCCGGTTGAAGGCGGACATGTACGCCGACGTCGTGTTTCGCGCCGGGGCGGGCCAGGCTGCGGTCGTCGCGATCCCGAACAGCGCGGTGATCGACGGCGGGACGCAGAAGATCGTGCTCGTCGCAAAAGGAGACGGGCGATTCGAGCCGCGGCCGGTGACGCTCGGGCGCCGCGGTGACGGCTACCGCGAGGTGCTCGAAGGCTTGCACACGGGCGAAGAAATCGTGACCACGGCGACGTTCCTGATCGACGCGGAAAGCAATCTGCAGTCCGCCCTCAAGACCTTTACCCAGGAGCCGCCCGCCCCCAAGGAGGCACCGCCATGATCGCGGCGCTCATCCGCTGGTCGGCGCGCAACGTCTTTCTGGTCGGGCTCGCGACGTTTTTCGTGACGCTCGCGGGCATCTACGCGGTTTCGCGCGTGCCGCTCGATGCGATCCCCGACCTCTCCGACGTGCAGGTGATCGTCTACTCGGAATTTCCCGGCCAGGCGCCGCAGGTCGTCGAGGATCAGGTCACCTATCCGCTCACGACGGCGATGCTGAGCGTGCCGAAATCCAAGATCGTGCGCGGATTTTCGTTCTTCGGCGTATCGTTCGTCTACGTGATCTTCGAGGACGGCACGGATCTCTATTGGGCGCGCTCGCGCGTGCTCGAATATCTCAACTCCGCAGCACGGCGCCTGCCGGCCGGCGTGACGCCGAGTCTCGGGCCGGACGCCACCGGCGTCGGCTGGGTCTATCAGTACGTGGTCCGCGGCGGCTCAAAAGAGATCTCGCCGAGCTGCGCAGCCTGCAGGACTGGTACATCCGCTACGGCGTCGCCAAGGCCGAAGGCGTCGCCGAGGTCGCGAGCGTCGGCGGCTTCGTCAAGCAATACAGCGTGGTGGTCGATCCGCGCCGCCTGCAGGCGCTCGGCATCTCCGCTGATGCGCGTGCGCGAAGCCTTGCGCTCGAGCAATCTCGACGTCGGCGGGCGCACGATCGAGCTGGCGGAGACCGAATTCGCCATTCGCGGCCGCGGCTACATCAAGAGCATGGCCGATATCGAGCAGATCGTCGTCAAGAGCGACCGCGGCGTCCCTGTCCTGCTGCGCGACGTGGCCCGCGTCGAGCTGACCCCCGACGAGCGGCGCGGCATCACCGAGGTGAACGGGGAAGGCGAGGCGGTCACCGGCATCGTGCTGCAGCGCTTCGGCGCGAATGCGCTTTCCGTCATCCAGAACGTCAAGGATCGTCTCGCCGAGATTGCGTCGAGCCTGCCCGCAGGGCGTGACGATCGAGGCCGTCTACGACCGCTCCGACCTGATCTACCGCGCGATCGACACGCTCAAGCGCACGCTGGTCGAGGAGAGCGTGATCGTCGCGCTCGTCTGCGTCGTCTTCCTCCTGCACGTGCGCAGCGCCTTTGTGGCCATCATCACGCTGCCGCTCGGCGTGCTGATCGCCTACCTGCTGATGCATCTCCTGGGCCTGAGCTCGAACATCATGAGCCTCGGCGGCATCGCCATTGCGATCGGCGCCATGGTGGATGCGGCGATCGTCATGATCGAGAACGCGCACAAGCGGCTGGAACGCGCGCCGCCGGACAAGCCGCGCAGCGAGGTGCTGATCGAGGCCGCCGATCGAGGTCGGGCCGGCGCTGTTCTTCAGCCTGCTGATCATCACCGTGTCGTTCCTGCCGATCTTTGCGCTGGAGGCGCAGGAAGGGCGGATGTTCAAGCCGCTGGCCTACACCAAGACCTTCGCGATGGCGGCGGCGGCGCTGCTGTCGGTGACGCTGGTGCCGGCGCTGATGCTGCTGTTCGTGCGCGGCCGCATCGTTCCAGAGCACCGCAACCCGGTCAACCGGTTCCTGATCTGGATCTATCGACCGGTGATCCGCGCCGCGCTGCGCTTCAAGGCGGTGACGATCCTGATCGCGCTCCTCGTCCTCGCCGGCAGCCTGTGGCCGGCGCTGCAGCTCGGCTCCGAGTTCATGCCGACGCTCAACGAGGGCACGCTGTTCTACATGCCGACGACGCTTGCCGGGCCTCTCGGTCACCAAGGCGGCGGAGCTCCTGCAGACCCAGAACAAGATCATCAAGAGCTTCCCGGAGGTCGAATTGGTGTGGGGCAAGGCTGGCCGCGCCTCGACCGCGACCGATCCGGCGCCGACCGAGATGTTCGAGACCGTCATCAACCTCAAGCCGGAGACGCGAATGGCGCCCCGGCATGACGATCGACAAGCTCGATCGCCGAGATGGACAAGGCGCTGCAGTTTCCCGGCGTGTCGAACGCCTGGACCATGCCGATCAAGGCGCGCATCGACATGCTCTCGACCGGCATCCGCACGCCGGTCGGCGTCAAGGTCTACGGAACCGATCTCGCCGAGATCGAGAAGCTGGCGCGGCAGGTCGAAGCGGTGCTCCGCACCGTGCCGGGCACGACGAGCGCCTTCGCGGAGCGGGTGATCGGCGGCTACTACCTCAACATCGATCCGGATCGCGCACAGCTTGCCCGCTATGGCCTGACCATCGACGACGTGCAGACCATGATCGGCGTGGCGCTCGGCGCCGAGCCGGTGACGACGACCGTCGAGGGCCGCGAGCGCTACACCGTCAGCATCCGCTACCCGCGCGACATTGCGCAGCGATGCCGCAGGCGATCGCGACGCAAGTGCTCGTTCCATTGGGGGAGGCCGGGACGGTTCCGCTCGGACAGATCGCCAAGGTGAGCCTTGCGCGCGGTCCCGCCACCATCCGTACCGAGAATGCGCAGCTCGCGGTCTACATCTATGTCGACCTGCGCGACCGCGATCTCGGCGGCTACGTGGCCGATGCGCAGAAAGCGGTGGCGAGCCAGGTGAAGTTCCCGCCCGGCTACTACGCGAGCTGGAGCGGGCAGTTCGAATATCTCGAACGCGCCAAGGCGCGGCTGGCGATCGTCGTGCCGATCACGGTGCTGATCATCTTCCTGCTGCTCTACCTGAATTTCCGCCGCGTGACCGAGACGCTGATCGTCATGCTGTCGGTGCCGTTCGCCCTGGTCGGCGGTCTGTGGCTGATGTGGTGGCTCGGGTTCAACCTGTCCGTCGCGGTCGCGGTCGGCTTCATCGCGCTCGCCGGCGTGGCCGCCGAGACCGGCGTCGTCATGCTGATCTATCTCGACGGCGCGCTCAAGGAGCTGCGGTCCGAGCGCGAGCGCGAAGGCAGGGCGTTCACGCGCGACGACCTCTACGCCGCGATCATGACCGGCGCGGTCGAGCGCGTGCGGCCAAAGATGATGACCGTCACGGCGATCATGGCGGGACTCCTGCCGATCATGTGGAGCCACGGCACCGGGCGCCGAGGTGATGCAGCGGATCGCCGTGCCGATGATCGGCGGCATGGTCTCGTCGACCATGCTCACGCTGGTCGTCATCCCGTCGATCTACGCGGTCGTCAAGCAACTGGGCGTTCCGGCGCCCCGTCTGGCGCCTTCTCCCATAAATCGCGACCACCAGGCGGCGATCTCATGAGGGATGACATGGCGTCAGCGCCAAAGCCCTTTGGCTTTGCAAACAATGGATGCAGGTCCCGACGACAGAGGTTTCCGGATGCCCGGACGAATGATATGAGACGCGGTCATGACTGAATTTGATCCGCTTTCCGCGGCCGTCGGCGGCGCATTGATCGGGCTCGCGGCGGTGCTGCTGATGGTGCTCACCGGTCGTATCGCCGGGATCAGCGGTATATTCGCGGGCTGCCTTCCATTCGGAGGCCGCGAACCGGGATGGCGGGTTGCGTTCATCGCGGGCCTGATCCTGGCACCCGTCAGCGGGAGCCTCGCCGGCCATGCGTTGTCATCCCCGCAAATGCCCGAGAGCTGGCCCGTCCTTATTCTCGCCGGCCTGCTCGTCGGCTTCGGCACCCAGCTCGGACGGGGCTGCACCTCGGGCCATGGCGTGTGCGGGATTGCCCGCTTGTCGCCACGCTCGTTGACGGCGACCGCCGTCTTCATGATCACGGCGATGATCGTCGTCGCCATTGTGCGTCACGGCTTGGGAGGCTGAGCCATGGTGGCGCTCGCGAGTTTGCTCTGCGGCCTCGTGTTCGGGTGGGGTCTGATGATCTCCGGCATGGTCCGGCCCACAAAAGTGCTCGCGTTTCTCGACATATTCGGCGCCTGGGATCCGAGCCTCGCCGTCACGATGGCGGCGGCGCTTCTCGTTTCCGGCGCCGGCTTCGCCCTGGCACGCCGCCGCGACAGGCCGGTCTTCGCCGTGCAGAGCCTGTGGCCGCGCAAGACCTCCATTGATCGTGACCTCGTCATCGGCGCCATCCTGTTCGGGATCGGATGGGGCCTCTCCGGGCTGTGTCCGGGGCCGGCGTTGGAAAACCTCGCCACGCTGTCCCCGCGCCTCATCGCGTTCGTCGCCGCCATGGGAGTGGGCATGATGTTGCAGGGCTGGTGGCAGCGCCGCCGCCTATCGACGGCGGGAGGCGACGGCGCGTGCGGCTCGGCATCCGGGGCAAGCATAGACTCGTGATCGCGGCCGCGGGCTGCGGCGTCACTCGCCGTCCGTCGCGTACGGTCTCGGCAGCGGGACCTGCGGCAGGCTTCCGTGCGGGCGGCCGAAATCGGGCGCGGCGGAATCCTGCCCGATATTGACGATTCCGCGGCGGATCGCGCGGGTACGGGTGAAATGCTCGAACAGCGCATCGCCGTCGCCGCGCCGGATCGCGCGCGTGAGCTTCGAGAGGTCTTCCTGGAACGCGCCGAGCATCTCGAGCACCGCATCCTTGTTGGCGAGAAACACGTCCCGCCACATGGTCGGGTCGGAGGCCGCGATGCGGGTGAAGTCGCGAAAGCCGCCGGCGGAGAATTGCAGCACTTCCGACTCGGTCACCTCGCCGAGCTCGTTGGCGGTGCCGACGATCGTATAGGCGATGAGATGCGGCAGATGGCTCGTCACCGCCAGCACGAGGTCGTGGTGCTCGGGCGTCATGGTCGCCACCTTGGCGCCGAGCGCGCGCCAGAAAACAGCGAGGCGCTCGGTCGCCTGGGGATCGGTTGCCGGCGGCGGCGTCAGGATGCACCAGCGATCGACGAACAGCTCGGCGAAGCCGGAGTCGGGGCCGGAATACTCGGTGCCGGCGACCGGATGGGCCGGAACGAAATGGACCCGGGCCGGGATATGCGGCGCCATGTCCTTGACGACCGAGCCCTTGACCGATCCGACATCGGACACGATCGCGCCCGGCGCAAGATGGGGTGCGATCTCTTGCGCCACCGCCCCGCAGGCCCCGACCGGGATGCAGACGATGACCAGATCGGCGCCCTTGACGGCCTGTGCGTTGGTCTCGACCACCTCGTCGGCGAGTCCGAGCTCGACCACGCGTTTGCGGGTCGCCTCCGAGCGTGCGGTCGCCACGATCGAGCGCACGAGGCCGTGCCGTCGCGCCGCGTGCGCGATCGACGAGCCGATCAGCCCGACGCCGATCAGGGCGAGGCGGTCGAACGCCGGCGGGGCGAGGGTCACCGCGAGCTCCCGAGAAACTCGCCCAGCGCCGCCACCACGAGCCGGTTTGCCTCCTCGCTGCCGACGCTCATGCGCAGCGCATGCGGCAGCTTGTAGGCGCCGACCTGGCGCAGGATCAGCCCGTGCGCGGTCAGAAACGCGTCGGCCTCCGGCGCGGTCCGGCCCTTGGTCTGCGGGAAGTGGATCAGCACGAAATTGGCGACGCTCGGCGTGACCTCGAGGCCGAGCTTGCCGATCTCCTCGGTCAGCCAGGCGAGCCAGAACGCATTGTGCTCGCGCGCGCGTTCCTGGTGCGCCGTGTCCTCGATCGCCGCGATGCCGGCCGCGATCGCCGCCGCATTGACGTTGAACGGCCCGCGGATGCGGTTGACCGCATCCACCACGTGCGCCGGCCCGTACATCCAGCCGAGCCGCAGCGCCGCCAGACCGTGGATCTTCGAGAACGTCCGGCACATCACCACGTTTTCCGAGGTCGCCACCAGCTCGATGCCGGACTCGTAGTCGTTGCGCCGGACATATTCCGCATAGGCCGCGTCGAGCACGAGCAGAACGTGCGGCGGCAATCCACGGTGCAGGCGCTTGACCTCGTCGAACGGCACATAGGTGCCGGTCGGATTGTTCGGATTGGCGAGGAAGACGATCTTGGTCTTCGGCGTCACGGCCGCCAGGAGCGCGTCGACGTCGGCGGTGAAGTTCTTCTCCGGGGCGATCACCGGCTCGGCGCCGGCCGCGAGCGTCGCGATCGGATACACCAGGAATCCATGCGTGGCGTGGATCGCCTCGTCGCCGTCGGCCAGATAGGCGCGCGCCAGCAGGTTGAGCAGATCGTCCGAACCAGCGCCGCACACGATGCGGGCCGGGTCGAGCCCGAAGGCGCGGCCGATCGCCTCGCGCAGGTCGCTCGCCGCACCGTCCGGATAGTCCTCGAGATGCTCAGCGACCTTGCGATAGGCCTCGATCGCCCGCGGGCTCGGGCCGAGCGGGGTCTCGTTGGACGAGAGCTTGTGCACCTTGGCGACGCCGGGCGCGCTGCTCTTGCCGGGCACATAGGCCTCGATGGCGAGAACG
Source organism: uncultured Pseudomonadota bacterium (assembly GCA_963791155.1). Classification (GTDB taxonomy): domain Bacteria; phylum Pseudomonadota; class Alphaproteobacteria; order Rhizobiales; family Xanthobacteraceae; genus JAVDCA01. The sequence continues at coordinate 31,551 of CAWBRI010000018.1, read as the reverse complement.
CCGGGGCGCGGTTGCGGACGCGAAGCGGACATTTGCAAAAATCTCCGCCGCTCAGCGCCCGGTCGGGACCGGCCGCGCGCCGTCGGCGCCGACCATATAGCGGGTCGCGTGGCTGCCGACGAGGGCTTGGCCGCGCACCGAGACGCCCGCTCCCCGCAGGACCCCGATGATGTCGTCGACGGTCTTGTCCTTGGGCACCGAAACAAGGAGCGATGCGCCGTCGAAGGCGCCTTCCGGGATGGCGATCAGATCGGCGAGCGCGGAAGCGGTCCGCGCTGCCTTGCCGCCCCAGCCCGACACTTTCATGCTCCACATGGCGACGTCGGTCACGACGGCATCAGGATGCGGCCGCGCGATCGCGAAAACCGGGAGGCCGGCCGGGTGGTCGGCACGCTCGACGAACGGCAGGCGCGCGATGATCTTCGGCGCGGCATCGGCCTCGAGCGCGCTCCACCACGCACCGCCGCCGGAACTCACCGGCACCAGCCCGAGATCGCCTTTAGAATTGCCGACCGCCGCAACCACGCCGCCCGCCCCCATATGGCCGATGAACGGCACCGTGAAGCCGAAATGGAAACGCTCGGAGTCGCGCATCGCGGCCTCGCCGGTCGAGAGATCGGCGTGGACCCGAAACGGCGCCTGCACATAGGTGAAGGTCGCGATGATCACCCGCCAGATGCCCTCCGCGGTGTCGAGCGGAAGGATGCCGTGGTGACGCTCGACTAGGCGGCGCATCATGTCGGCCTCGCGCGCCGGCCGGAATGCCGAGCCCGACTCCGAGGTGCGCTTGACCTTGATCAGGCGGCCGACGATCTCGCCGCGCTCCATCAACAGCCGGTGCATGTCGGCGTCGATACGGTCGATGTCGGCGCGCAAGTCCGCGAGCGAGGGTGGCTTGGATGTGTTCGACATGGTTAATGGGCCAAATTGGGCCGCTATTGATAGGTGGGAGACCAGGCGAAAGCAAAGAAAACATTGACACTTGCTGAACCTAAACTATCTAAAACCGCGCTCGGCGCGCCGGCATTCGAGCCTTTGCGGCGGCGGCCGGGCCTAGCCTCCAGCGCATGTTCCGGCGAAGTCGCTACCGGTTCGCCGAGCAGAGCATGGGCAATTCGATTATCCTGGCGGACGTGACGTTCCGAAGGAACGTGACGTCCTCCAGGCGCTCCGGGAAACGCATGGCCGAAACGCAGATCAAGGACGACCACGCCATTCGGTTGCGCGAAGCGGAGCATCCGCAGTCGCTGGTCGTGCGCTTCGGCCCCGACCAGCCGCTGAGGCTCGACGCCGGCGTCGCGCTCGCCCCGTTCCAGATCGCGTACCAGACCTATGGCAAGCTCAACATCGATCGCTCGAACGCGGTGCTGATCTGTCATGCGCTCACCGGCGACCAGCACGTGGCGAATGTCCATCCGGTCACCGGCAAGCCGGGCTGGTGGGAGACCATGGTCGGTCCGGGCAAGCCGATCGACACCGAACGCTATTTCGTCATCTGCCCGAACGTGGTCGGCGGCTGCTTGGGGACGACCGGCCCGGCCTCGCTCAATCCCGCGACCGGCGAGGTGTTCGGTCTCGACTTTCCGGTCATCACGGTGCGCGACATGGTGCGCGCGCAGGCGATGCTGCTGGACCATCTCGGCATCGGCTCGCTGTTCTCGGTCGCGGGCGGCTCGATGGGCGGCATGCAGGTGCTGCAGTGGGCCGCAAGCTATCCGGAGCGCGTGTTCTCGGCGCTTCCGCTTGCGACCGCGACCCGGCATTCGGCGCAGAACATCGCTTTCCACGAAGTCGGGCGTCAGGCCGTGATGGCTGATCCGGAATGGCGCGGCGGGCGCTACTTCGCGGAGGGCGCAAATCCCCGGCGCGGGCTCGCGGTCGCGCGCATGGGCGCGCACATCACCTATCTGTCGGATGCGGCGCTGCATCGCAAGTTCGGGCGCAAGTTCCAGGACCGGCAGAATCCGACCTTTTCGTTCGACGCCGACTTCGAGGTGGAAAGCTATCTGCGCCATCAGGGCAGCACGTTCGTCGAACGTTTCGACGCCAACAGCTATCTCTATCTGACGCGCGCGATGGACTATTTCGACCTCGCGGCCGACTACGACGGCGTTCTCGCCAAGTCGTTCAGGGGCACGCAGACGCGGTTCTGCGTGGTCTCCTTCACGTCCGATTGGCTGTTCCCGACATCGGATTCGCGCGCGATCGTGCATGCGTTGAACGCCGGAGGGGCGCGCGTCTCGTTCGCCGAGATCGAGACCGACAAGGGCCATGATGCGTTCCTGCTCGACGAGCCGGAGCTGTTTGCGATCGTGCGCGGATTTCTCGACTCGGCAGGCCGGGCGCGCGGCCTCGCCTCCACGCAGGCCGCAAAGGAGTGAAGATCGTGCTGGAACGGCAGCGACGCGATCTCACGATGGCGGAAGCGGCGCGCGGCGCTGCCGGCGCGCGGCTCGATCATCTGCTCGTCGCCGACATGGTGGAGCCCGGCTCGCGCGTGCTCGACGTCGGCTGCGGCGACGGCGAGCTCTTGAAGCTCCTGGAGGCGCGCGGCGTCGATGGCCGCGGCATCGAGTTGTCGCGCGAAGGCGTCAATGAATGCGTCGCCAAGGGTCTCGCGGTGATCCAGGGCAACGCCGACACCGACCTCGCGGATTATCCCGACGACGCCTTCGACTACGTGATCCTGTCGCAGACCTTGCAGGCGACCCAGCATCCGCGCGTCGTGATCGAGCACATGTTGCGCATCGCCCGCCACGCGGTGGTGTCGTTTCCCAATTTCGGGCATTGGAAAATCCGTTTGCTGCTGTTGTTCGGCGGACAGATGCCGACCACCGCCAACCTGCCCGACACCTGGTACGACACGCCCAATATCCACTTCTGCACCATCAAGGACTTCCGCCTGCTCTGCGACGTGGTGGGAGCCAAGATGGAAAAGGCGGTCGCCCTCAATGCGTGGGGCCGGCCGCTCCGGCTCAATGCGCCGTGGTGGTTCTGGAATCTCCTCGGCGAGCAGGCGGTCTTCCTGCTCAGCCGCAGGCCGTAGCAGGGCGCGCCCCGCAGCCCTTGGTCGCGCCGATGTTCGGGCGCCCATCCCACATGCATCTCCGAAGTCCCGCGGCGTCTTGCGGTGGCCGGCCCGCCGGCTGCGCATGCAATTGAAGTATTCGATCATAGATAAGACGAATAACGGATGTTGTTGAAACGTATTCTGTCATGAAATTTACGGTCGTTTGGGTATGCCGGTGCGAAATATTATTAACTTGACTAAAATAAACTTTTTGATTCACGAAAACGTCTCATTTATACCGAGTGTGCGCTGCACAAACTGACGGGTCATCTTGGCATTACGTCAGTTTATTTGGACTGCGACCAAAACAGTAGAGGAAGTATTATGAACATGCGTTTGAAACCGTCATCGTCGATCGTGCTCGGGGGCGTTGCCGTGGCCGCGATGGTAACTTTGTCGGCCGGCGTCACGCCCGCGCAGGCGCGGCCGGCTCACCATCACCAGGTGCACCAAGGGCGTGCCATCCATCACCGCGCGGCGCATCGGTCGACCCACGGTCACCGTTATGCGACGGCGGGCCATCGCCGGCTTTACGGGCCGGCGCGCGTGAGCACGGCCGACACCCTCGGCGAAGGCCAGCGGTCCATGACGGGTGCCGGCGGCGGGGATATCGTCAGTGAGGCGCGTCGCTGGCTCGGCGGCAATCCGACCCACCGAAGCAGTCTGTGGTGCGCGGCGTTCATGAACTTTGTGCTCGAGCGCACGGGTCACCACGGATCCGGCTCGAATCTCGCGCGCTCGTTTGCGTCCTACGGCCGGCGGGTGTCGGGACCGCAGGTCGGCGCCATCGCGGTAATGGGCCGCAAAGGCGGCGGGCACGTCGGCGTCGTGAGCGGCTTCGATGCGGCCGGAAATCCGATCATCATTTCGGGCAATCACGGCCACCGCGTCGCCGAATCCGTCTATCCGGGCGGGCGCATCTTCGCCTACGTGATGCCGTAAGGCCAATGGGCGGCCGGATCTGGCCCGCGTGTGTCGGGATCGCGGCCGCCCGTGCGGCCGCGATCTATGGCTTCTGAGGCCCCTTGGGCGCCGGGACGAGGCTGTTGCAGCCCTTCTCGCGCATGGTCGCTTGCAACTCTTCCAGATCGGCGCGGACTTGGTGGAGGTCGGCCGAATACACCATGGCGTTGACGACGGGACCGGCCGCTTCCTGGTTGGCACGCTCCATCAGGCCCACCAGTTCCTTCTCACGGTTCGAACCGGCCACGGACCGCTGGGCGAGGTCGGGACATTTGAGAAACTGATATTTCCCGGGCTGCACGAAAAAACTGCCGGTATGGACGCTGTCGAGGCCCGTCGAGCAGCCGGCGAGTGCGAGCGCCGCGCATCCAACCGTCGCAATGACCGAACCGTGCATCGGGTGTCCTCTGGTGGGTCCGTTTTGGCGTCCCAGAACCGCGACCCTAATCGTCAATCCTTGCAAAATTGCGCCTTTCACGGGGCCGCCACGCCAAGCCCGGGGTCGGACTTAATTCCTAGCCCCGGTGGCGAACCATAACACGTGCTAAAGCGCCCGACGCGACTCCTCGCGCGGGAACGAGCGCACCCTGACCCGCGTGCGGCGCCACGGCAGAGCGTCATTGCCCTTTTTCATGGGCCGTGTGTAAGGTCGCGCCCTTTTCGGCGACGGAACCCCGCATGGCCCGCGATCAGGTCGACATGACGCCGTTGCGCACGCGCGACGAACTCGTCGCGTGGTTCGCGGAGGGCTGCAAGCCGAAATCGCAATTCCGCATCGGCACCGAGCACGAAAAATTCGCCTTTACGATCGGAGGGCATCGACCCGTGCCCTACGAAGGCCCGCGCGGCATCCGCGCCCTGCTCGAGGGCATGCAATCGCTGCTGGGCTGGGAGCCGATCATGGAAGGGCCGAACATCATCGGCCTGTTCGACGTGACCGGCGGCGGGGCGATCTCGCTCGAGCCGGGCGGGCAGTTCGAACTGTCGGGGGCGCCGCTCGAGACCGTCCATCAGACCTGCGGCGAGCTGATGGCGCATCTCGCCCAGCTGCGCGAGGTCGCCCAACCGCTCGGGATCGGCTTTCTCGGCCTCGGCATGACGCCCGACTGGACGCGCGCCGACATGCCGATGATGCCGAAGGGCCGCTACCGCATCATGACCGCCTACATGCCGAAGGTCGGCACGCTCGGCCTCGACATGATGTACCGCACCTGCACGGTGCAGACGAATCTCGACTATTCGTCCGAAGCCGACATGGTGAAGAAGCTGCGCGTCTCGCTGGCGCTGCAGCCGGTCGGCACCGCGCTGTTCGCCAACTCGCCGTTCACCGAGGGCAAGCCCAACGGCTTTCTGTCGTTCCGCTCGGAAATCTGGCGCGACACCGATCCCGACCGCTCCGGCATGCTGCCGTGGGCGTTCGAGCCCGGCATGGGCTTCGAGCGCTGGGTCGACTACGCGCTCGACGTGCCGATGTACTTCGTCAAGCGCGGCGACCGCTATATCGACGTCGCCGGCCAGTCGTTCCGCGATCTGCTCGACGGCCGGCTGCCCGGCCTGCCGGGCGAGCGCGCCACCATCTCCGACTGGGTCGAACCACGTCTCGACGATCTTTCCCGAGGTGCGGCTCAAGCGCTATCTCGAGATGCGCGGCGTCGGACGGCGGTCGGTGGCGGCGCCTGCCGGCGCTGCCGGCGTTCTGGGTCGGGCTGCTCTACGACGACGCCTGCCTCGATGCCGCCTGGGACCTGGTCAAGGAGTGGACCGCACCGGAGCGGCAGACGCTGCGCGACGACGTGCCGAAGCTCGGCTTCGCGCGAGATCCGCGGGCGAAGCCTGCTGGATGTCGCCACGGAATGCCTCGCGATCGCGCGTGACGGTCTCGGCGTCGCCGCGACTCGACGCCTTAGGCCGCGACGAGAGCGCGCTATCTCGAACCGATCGACGATCTCGTCGACGCGCGGCGTCACTCCGGCCGAGGAATTGCTGGAGAAGTTTCACGGCGCCTGGGGCGGCTCGGTCGCGCCGGTCTATACGGAATTTGCGTATTGAGACGAAGACGGCGGCCGCCGTCACTCCGCCGCTTCCCGCGCCTCCGACAGATTGTCCAGCGACGAGATGATGTGCCCGGCAAGCGCGTCGGCGAGCTTCGGCCGCTCGTGCGGATTGCGCATCAGGCCGACGCCGCAGGACGGCAGCTCGGGAAATCCTTCCGCCGGCGTGAGCACGCGCATGCCCGGGCGCAGCGCCGATTCCGGGAATACCGAGACCGCGAGCCCGGCCAGCACCGCGGCCGCCACCGCGCCGGAATTCGCGCTCGTGAACAGCACCCGGTAGGGTCGGCCGATCTGCTCGAGTCGCTCGATCGCGCTCTGCCGCCACATGCAGCTCGGCCGCCCGAGCGCGAGCGGCAGCGCGCTCCTCGAGATGGGTCGTAGTGCCGGTTCGACGACACCCACAGCAGCCGCTCGCGGCGAAACATCTCGACCGGCCGCTTGCCCTCGCAATTGGTGACGATGGCGAGGTCGAGCTCGTTGTCGTCGATCAGCGTCATCAGCTCGCCCGACGACTGGCACGATCACGGTCAGCTCGACGCCCGGATAGACGCGCGAGAACCGCGCCATGATCTCCGGCAGATAGCGGTCGGCATAATCGTCGGGCACGCCGAGCCGCACGCGGCCGCTCAGCTCGGCGTCGGAGAAGGCGGCGAGCGCCTCGACGTTGAGCTTGACGATGCGCCGCGCGTAGTCGAGCAGCCGCTCGCCGTCCTCGGTGAGCTTCGAGGCGCGCCCGTCGCGGGCGAAGATCGGCCGGTCGAGCCGCTCCTCCAGTCGCTTCATCTGCATCGACACCGCCGACTGGGTCTTGTGCACGACCTCGGCGGCCTTGGTGAAGCTGCCGGTCTCGGCGATGGCGATGAAGGTGCGCAACTGGTCGATGTCGATGAGCGCGGTCATGGTGGCTCCGGTCGTCGGCTGGACCCGTGTGCGAACGACTGACTATATATCACGAACTATGATTGGTTAGATTAAAAACATTCGTTTCACTTATCAATTAACATTTGCGAGAGTGAGCCTGTCCGACACATCGGGTGGGTTGGTGGGGTCGCCTCGGCAGCAAGCCGGCGGCCGCGCCTATGCCGTCCCGGTCGCACGCAGACCACCGGAAGAAGGCCATGACCGCGCTCACGACCCCCGTCGTTCCGATACGGTTCGCGCACGCGATCGCGCCGGATCGCGGTGCGACGCGGCTCGCGCGACGGCTCGCCGACGCCTGGCGGCAATCGCCGCGACGCCGCGCGCTGCTGGCGCGCGCTCGACGACCACATGCTGGCCGATATCGGTCTCACCCGCATGCGATCTCAACGACGCGCTGTCCGAGCCGCTGTGGCGCGATCCGACCGCCGTGCTGGTGCACCGGCTCGAGCGAGCGGCGCCGGCCGCGCGCCGCAGTGGGCCATGCGGCCATGCTGATCGACGCGCGCACGCGGCGCCTTCGATCGTGCCGGGCGCCGAAGCTTCTCGCTTCCGCCGCGCGATCCGCCCGCACGGCTGACGCTGTAATCGCTGTCCCCGGCCGACTCCCCCCCGTCGGCCTCGGCTCGACCGCGATTCCCCTCTCGCGCTCGAGTTCTGCGCCCGCCGGCCCCTCCGGCGGGCGCTTTTTTTCTGTCGAGCGCTCACCCGACAAGGCTCGCGCCTCGTCGGATGATGTCCTCGGCCTCGCGGATTGAGCGACTTGGCCGTCGCGCCGCGGCGCGCGACAGCGGCTCGGGCTGCACCATGCGGGTCTGCAGCAGCTCGAGGCCGGCGGAGACGCCTTCGGCCTGCTGGAGCGCGAGGCGATCGAGATCGCGCGCGCGCACGAAGTCCTCGACCGCCTGCGCGCGCTCGGGATCGAGTCCGAGCGCCTCCAGCGCGCGGCGGCCGAACACCAGCGCCGACTCGAACGTCTCGCGCAGCTCGAAGTCGACGCCCTTGGCGATCAGCCGCAGCGTGTGGCGGCGGTCGTAGGAGCGCACGTAACAGCTTGGTGCCGGGAAATTCCGCGCGCACCAGATCGACGATGCGGAGCGTCGGTTGTCCGGATCGTCGATGCAGACCGCGATCAGCCGCGCCTTGCCGGCGCCGGCCGCGCGCAGCACGTCGAGCCGCGTGCCGTCGCCGTAATAGACCTTGAAGCCGAACCGGGTCGGCGTTCTGGATCATCTCGCGGATCGTTGTCGATGGTGGTGACGTCGACGCCCTCGGCGAGCAGGCATTGCGACGACGATCTGGCCGAAGCGGCCGAAGCCGATCAGCAGCACCGAGCCGCGCACGCCGTCGAAATCGTCCGCCTCGCGCTCGCCGTGCGCGGGCAAGCCGCGTGAGCAGCCCATCGGTGAGCGCGGCGACCGGCGGCCCGATCAGCATGGTGACGGCCGCGATCGCGGCGAACAGGCTTCCCTGCGCGGCGCCGTCAGCGCGCCGAGCGACGACGCCGAGCGGAAGCAGCACGAAGGCGAACTCGCCGGCGCGCGGTGAGCACCGAGCCGGCGCGCAGCGCGTCGCGTGCGCGGCGCAGATCGGCAGAAACAGCACCCAGACGACGCCGATCTTGAGCAGCGTGATCGACCAGCGCGGCCGCGACGATCGAGCCAGAGATTGGCGCACACCACCGGCACGTCGATCGTCATGCCGACGCCCATGAAGAACAGCGCGAGCAGCAGGCCGCGGAACGGCTCGATGTCGGCCTCGAGCTCGTGGCGATAGTTCGATTCGGCGAGCAGCACGCCGGCGAGGAACGCGCCGAGCGCCATCGACATGCCGACCGCCTGCATCAGCGCGGCGGCGCCGAGCACGACCAGAAGCGCGGCCGCGGTCATCACCTCGCGCGCGCCGGTCCCGGCGAGCAGGCGCAGGAACGGATTGAGCAGATAGCGCCCGGCGACCACGACCGCGGCGATCGCGGCGGCGATCTTCGCCACCGACAGGACCGCGTCGGCGAAGCTCGCATGGCTGTCGCCGCCGGGCGCGAGCAGCGGCAGCAGCGCCAGCAGCGGCACCACCGACATGTCCTGGAACAGCAGGATCGCGAAGGCGCGCTGGCCGTAGGTCTGCTGCAGGTCGCCGCGGTCCTCGAGAATCTTGAGCGCGATCGCGGTCGCCGACATCGCGAGCGCGAGCGCCGGCGACGATGGCGCCGCGCCAGTCGACGAGCCCGGTCGCGACGCCGATGCCGGCCGAGGACGGCGGCGGTGAGCACGAGCTGGGCGGCGCCCAGCCCGAAGATCGCGCGCCGCATCGCGAGCAGGCGCGAGAGCTCGAGCTCGAGGCCGATCAGGAACAGCAGCAGCACGACGCCGAGCTCGGCCACCGTCAGGATCGTCTGCGGGTCGCGGAACAGGCCGACGCCGAACGGGCCGATGACGACGCCGGCCGCCAGATAGGCGACGATCGGCGGAGAGCCGCAGCGAGGCGCGCGATCGGCACGCTGACGACCGCGGCGGCGAGCAGCACGAGCGGGAGCAGCAGGAGATCGATATCGTCGTGAGTCTGGTTCATCGAACGGATCCCTTGGCGGGCGCGAACGCCGCTTGCGACGCTCCTCGGGATCACAATATGGGATGTCGCCGTTGCACGAAATGGAGATGCCGGCGAGCCGTCCGGACGTTCGTACGCTCCCGGCCGCGGGGCGCCGACGAAGTCGTGTTCGCGCGCGGCGCGATGGCGCTAGATCGATACGACCGTGCCGGGGACTGCCGCCGCGACAGGTCCCTGGCGGGGTAGCGAGCTTGCGACGACGATGCGCTGCCGCAGCAGCACCAGCGCGGTCACCAGGAGCGGGATCCAGGCGAGCCGTGAGCCGTAGCGGTCGTGCGCATTGGACAGGACCCCGCAGACGACGGCATTTGCCGAGAATCGCAAGCAATGCCGTCATGGCGAGCAGCCCGAGGTCGGAAAATGATCGCCGCCGCACCCCGAGGGCGATGAATACCGGCAGCAACGCCATGGTCGCCAAAGCGACGGGCACGTGCACGGCGTTGATCGCCTCGAAACGCAGTTCGTCGTGCTGCTGACGCGCCGCCCGCATGGCCGGGACCACCGACGGGCGTATAGCGTTCCATGATGCCGTAGGTGTGCCAGATCGTGGTCAGCACGCCTTCGCCGGTTCCCGACCGCTGACCAGCTGCTTTGCCGAGGCGACGACCGCAGCTTTGATCTGCATCCCGGGATAATCGACCAGGCTGTCGAGCACGATGGTGCGCATCTCCTCGCCGAGCCCGTCGAAACGGCCGAGCTTGTTGAAAGCGCTCGCGCCCCAGAGGAATGCGTCGGCCGTGGCTGCGGAGGTCATGCCGATAGGGGCAGAGCTTGAAGCGCCGCTCGCGGGCAATGTTCGTCGAGATAGCGCGCGACGATGCCGTCCTGCAGCATGCGCGCGAACACGATTCCGTAGCCGCCCGGCGTCCAGGCGAATGCGCCCGGACACCACATAATTGGCCGCCAGCAGCATGACGGCCGACAAGCGCGACCGCGCATCCGGCTCGCACGACCGCGACCGGCGCCACGATCCGGCGATCGAGCACGATGCCAGCAGCGCCGCGACAGCGAGCCCGATCAGGACCAGGAACGTGGCGCTGTGCGTCGCGCCCGCGAAACGCCACGAATAGGACGAGCGCCGCACGTTCGGCCCGGCTCAACGCGTCCGCGCGCAGCATGACGAGATGCAGCGCAAGCACGGCGAGGCCGGCGAAGATGTCGGTCAGCAGGATGCCGGCAATCCACGGCAGGGTGGTCAGCGCCGCGAGCAGGAAGACGACGGCGAGCAACACCTTGGGGCGACCGCCGAACCCGTGCGCCCGCAACACCAGCGCCAGAATCCAGACGGTGGCGGCGGCCTGAAGCACGACGACGGGCCAGAAATCGAGCGGCCAGCCCGCCGTGACGAACAGCCCGTAGACGACCGAGCGGCTCGGGACGAGATAGCCCTCGAACCAGCGCGCCAGATATCCGCCGGTGTCGTACTGCAGAAACGGGAATCCATTCCACAGTGCGGGCGCCAGCAATGTCAGCATTGCGGCGAGCGCCGCGCCCAAGCGGAGGGCAAAATTCATTGTACGGATTTCGGCTGTGCCGCCCCCTCGATATCACGTTTGGTATTCTGGAATGGGTCCGGCGGCTTGTCATGCGGGTCCGGCCCGGTCGAGGTGAGGCCAATTGCCCCTGTCTTTGTTGGGGGCACGGGAGATGCCAGCCTCGCTTCCACGCGCGCGCTTCTCTAACATGTGATACGCGTGCGAGCGGGGCGTGCACTCGGCCTACGGGCGGGCAACGGCTATGCGATGTATTCTGCTGACCTCCTTGATATTGATGCTCGCGGCTCCCTCGTCCTGGGCGCAGGTCGGCTTCGACCGGCCAGGCGGCGACTACACCAGCTTTCCGGTTCGCACCGGCGACCCGGCGGTCTGCGCGCTGCGCTGCGAGCGTGAGGCGCGCTGCCGGGCCTGGAGCTTCAGCTATCCGACCGGGGAGAGCGCCGCGATATGCTGGCTCAAGGCGCAGGTGCCCCCACGGCGCGAAGAGTCCGGCAGCGTGTCGGGCGTGCGGGGTGCGGGCGTGGTCGAGCCCGAAGGCGGACCGGTCGAATTCGCCATCGACCGGTGGGGCGGAGACTACAAGAACGTCGAGTTGGAGCCGGACCCGAACGGGCTTGCCTGCAAGGCGGCCTGCGAGGCCGACAACCGCTGCCGCGCCTGGACTTACCTGCGCCCGGGCTACGGCGGGTCGGCCGCACGCTGCTTCCTCAAGGACAAGGTCAAGCCGCCCCGCCACAAGCCCTGCTGCATTTCCGGGGTGGTCAGGTAGCGGGCCTGCGGGTCCGCCGTGTTCGTCAGAAGCCGGTAAACAGCATGTCCAGGGCCGCGATGATCTTGTCGCGATCGCTCGCAAGCGAGCCGCGCGGTTGTCCAAGGACGCTCTTGCGAACCGTGACGACTTCCTGGGTGATCACGACGTAGGCGTCGCCCTCGATCTCCACTTGGGGATTGAGGCGATCCGCGAAGGTGCTGGACGCTGCGGGCTCAAGCGGGGCCACCACCATCGTGTCCAAGTTGCGCGTCAAGAGATCACTTTGAAGAGCCACAAGATAAGGCTGCCGCTCCCGGCTGCGCGGGAAGGGGTTGGGGAGAACATCGAACTGATTCACGGCGATCTATAACAGCGCGGCGTCGTCGGCCAGCAGCCCGTGCGTGGCGACGCGCAAATTATAGGCATCGATCGCAGCGCGATTTTCCGCCAACCAACGCTTCTCCCATTCTCCCCGGACGATCGTGCGCAGGCGACGCTCGAGCGTTTCCGAGACGTTGATTCGCAGGCGGCGGGCTTCGTCGAGCAACTCGGCATCGACGAAAAGATTGACGGCGCGCTTCCTGACCGGGCGCTCGCTCATCATTGGCGCCTCCACTGGGCTATGCGCAAGGTTAATGCGCATAGGGCCGGCAAGGCAAGGCCTAAACGAGCCTCAACCCACGTTTTCCCAACAAGCTTTGGCGTTCGTACGGGTGTCGGACATTGCCCCGCTTAGCCGTGGGCCATGACCGTCAGTGTGACAGGTGCGAGCCCGGAAAACCCGAGCGCATGCGCGGCCGCCGGAGTCACGTCGATCACGCGGCCACGTATGAAGGGGCCGCGGTCGTTGATGCGCACGACGACCGAACGTCCGGTTCCGCGATGCGTGACCATCACCATGGTGCCGAAGGGCAGCGAACGGTGGGCCGCCGTCAGGCGGTTCGCGCTGGCCCGCTCTCCATTGGCGGTGCGGCCACCGGAGTAGACCGAGGCGATGCCGGACTGGAGTCCGCCGTGGCGGATCGTGGAGCAATTCCGAGTTTCAAGTCCGCCGAGTTGGCAATTCCCATGGTTGTCGCCAGAATAGTTCCGGCCACAATACAGCTCATAACGGCTCTAATTTCCATCCGATTTCCCCCTCCAGGGTTTTCAATCACGAAGGGGGCGGGCAATGCTTGGGAATTCGCACGCTTTCCTGTTCAAAAATAGGTCTTTTTGCGGCGCACCATCATATTACGGTAAATTGCGTCGGTTAGTCGCCAAATAATACGTTCTATTTCTTGGTTTCGACTGCGGCGAGGGGGGCGGCGGATTGGATCGTCGCCTGCTGGCTGATCGCGAGCTGCCAGCGGCCGTCGCGCAGCACCCAGACCCGGACATTGCGGTAGGGCTTGCCGCCCCGATAGGGGAAATGCTGCGAGATCATCACGGCGGCATTGTTGCCGAAGTCGTGGATTTCCATCGACATGATCGGATCGCCGGGCGCGCCGGTACCCGCCTCTTGTTGCTTTCGGGCGATGGCGATGCGTTCAGGCCGGTTGCGGATGGTGGTGTTGTTGATGATCATGAATTCGTCCGCGATATAGCGCGCCCACGCTTCCGCATCGGGCTTCCATTCGATCATCTTGGTGGCTTGCCACGCCGCCAGGATCGCTTTGTCCATGGCGGTTTGCGGCGTGTAGGGGACGGTCCGGCACGGATTGTCGCAGTCGCCCTGGCCGGCCGCGGCTTCGACCGAGGCAGGCCCGGTGCGCGGCGCGACCGGCGTCTCCAGAAGCAGGAAGGCCTGCCAGCCGGGCGGGCGTTTCACCCAGATGCGCAAGAAGCGCATATTGTTGTGGGCGCCGCGCACCGTCAGGACGCTTCCATAGAAATGGGTCTGGGTGTCGCTTTCGTTCTTGTTGTTGGCGGCGATTTCGTCGAGGCGCGCCAGCGCCTCGTCCTTGTGGCGCGTCGCGCCGTCGCCGGCCGTCCAGCTAAACGCCGAAGTCGATGAGCGCGCTGGCGGCCTGTTTGTCGCCTTTCGCCAGCGCCGCCATCAACGCCTGGTCGGACGCCGCGGCCTCCGCCTGTTCGTCGGCGGCGATCGCATCTCGGGGCGCGGGCGTCAGCGACGCGATCGCGAGCGCGCAAGCCAGAACGAGAAGTTCGATGCACGACGGCCCATGATGCGCTCCCCGGATCCTGGCGGGAGCTTAGGCCGCGATCGAAGGCGGCGCAATTTGGCGCTGCGGCGCGGATCAGCCGCCCGTTCCGCCGACCGTGATCCGGTCCATCCGCAGGGTCGGCTGTCCGACGCCGACCGGCACGCCCTGGCCGTTCTTGCCGCAGGTGCCGATGCCGGTGGTCGAGCGCGAGGTCGTTGCCGACCATGGTGATGCGGTGCAGATCGGTCGGGCCATTGCCGATCAGCATGGCGCCCTTGACCGGCGCGCCGACCTTGCCGTCGTCGATCTTGTAGGCCTCGGTGCACTGGAACACGTATTTGCCGGACGTGATGTCGACCTGCCCGCCGCCGAAGCTCACCGCGTAGATGCCCTTCTTCACCGAGGCGATGATCTCGGACGGATCGCGCGCGCCGGCCAGCATGTAGGTGTTGGTCATGCGCGGCATCGGCACATGGCCGTAGCTCTCGCGCCGGCCGTTGCCGGTCGGCCGCATGTTCATCAGCCGCGCGTTCTGGCGGTCCTGCATGTAGCCGACCAGGATGCCGTCCTCGATCAGCACGGTGCGGCTGGTCGGCGTGCCTTCGTCGTCGATCGAGAGCGAGCCGCGGCGCGACGCGAGCGTGCCGTCGTCGACCACCGTCACGCCCTTGGCGGCGACCTGCTGGCCCATCAGCCCGGCGAACGCCGAGGTCTTCTTGCGGTTGAAGTCGCCTTCGAGCCCGTGGCCGACCGCCTCGTGCAGCATCACGCCCGGCCAGCCGGCGCCGAGCACCACGTCCATCTCGCCGGCCGGGCGCGGGCACCGCGTCGAGATTGACCATCGCCTGGCGCACCGCGTCGTCGACCGCGCGTCTGCCAGGCGCCCGAGGCGATGAAGCGCTCATAGCCCTCGCGTCCGCCATAGCCGTGGCTGCCGGACTCCTGGCGTTCGCCGTCGCCGGCGACGACCGACACATTGACCCGCACCAGCGGGCGCACGTCGCGATAGGTCTCGCCGTCGGCGCGCAGGATCTCGACCACCTGCCAGGACGCCGCGACGCTGGCCGTCACCTGCCGCACCCGGGCGTCCTTGTGCGCGCGCATAGGCGTCGATCTCCTCGAGCAGCTTGACCTTGGCTTCGAACGAAGGCGCAGCGAGCGGATTGTCATCGGTATAGAGCCGGCATTGGTGCGCCCGGGGGCCTGCGCGGCCGTGCCCGAATAGCCGCCCTTCACGGCCCGTACCGCGTCGGCGGCGCGCGCGATCGCGGCATGCGATACGTCGGAGGCGTGCGCATAGCCGACCGCGTCGTCCTTTACGGCGCGCAAGCCGAACCCCTGCGCCGTATCGTAGGTCGCCTGCTTGAGCCGGCCGTTGTCGAAAACCAGCACCTCGGACTGCCGGTATTCGAGGTAGAGCTCGCCGTCATCCGCGCCGTCGAGGCCGCGGGCCACGAGCTTGTTGATCCGCGCGCGGTCGAGGCCGGCGCGGTCGATCAGCGATGAGGTCGGAAGTGTCATGGACGAGTTCCAGGGTTTGCCGGCCCTTAGATATGTCATGACGGCGCGATCCGCGAGCACCCTTTTGAACCGATCGGCGGGGTGGCGCGACCAACACTTGAATTGGCCCGATGGATTCGTCGTCCTGGTTGTGCGGTACCGTGGCCCGACGGACGGATCGCCATCTGTTCGCAGCCGCAACGGGACGGAACCGTGCGACGAATTTCGGCGCCCTTGGAGGATCGCGCGATGCCGGCCGACAAGCGAAACCCGACCGAGTCTCCCGACGTGCTTTCTTTGTCGCCCCCACCGTCTCACCAAGGATGTTCGCGGCAGGCTCATGGTCTGGCGCGGTCGAAAGCCCGGCGCGCCTTGACGGGCGCGATCGTGACGGCATCGCTTTCGATCGGTGCGGCCCTGTGGGCAAGCCCCGAGAGCGCCGCCGCGATGTCGTTCCGGGGCGGGGGTTTCGGTGGGTACCACGCCGGCACTGGCAACTTTCGCGGACCGGCATTGCGCGGGCCCGCCATCGGCGACCGTGTCGGCGCTCGGAGCGTTCGCCGGAACGGAACGAGGTCGCGGTATCCGGGTTCCCGCATTGCGCGGCCGACCGCGCCGGGCGACGGCGAGAGCGGGCCACGCCATCCGCACCGGCCGCATCCACCGGTCATCGTCGGATTGCCCGAGGGTGGGCCCATCGGCATCGTGGGCATGCCGCCGTCGGGACCGATCGGGCCGCCCCCCAATTCGGCAGGCGGTGGTGGGGCTCCGCCGAGCGGCCTGCCTGCCGCCAGCGAGCGGCAATTCGTTCGCGACGAGATCTTGGTGAGCTTCGCCGCCAATTTGCCGTCGCGAGCGATCGTCGACTTCGCCCAGGCACAACGGCTGGCGCTGCTCGGCATTCACCGTTTGCCGCTCATCAACACGGTGCTTTACCGTTTCCGCATCACCGACCGGCGCCAGGTGCCGGATGTGATCGGCGGCCTGCGCGGGGACCGGCGCATCGGGGCGGCGCAGCCGAATTTTCTCTACGCGCTCCGGGAGGACGCCGGTCGGAACGAGATCACCCGTGATCCCGCGCAGTATGTGGTGAGCAAGCTGCACCTGCCGGAAGCGCACGGGTTCGCGACCGGGAGCCGGGTGCTTGTCGCCGTCATCGATTCCGCGATCGACGCGACGCATCCCGACCTTCAGGGCATTGTCGCGGCGCGGTTCGACGCCATCGGCGGCCAGCCGCTGCCGCATAAGCACGGCACCGGCATGGCGAGCGCGATCGCGGCGCACGGCCGGCTGCTCGGCGTCGCGCCGGCCGCCCACATCCTGGCGGTCCGCGCTTTCGACGCATCGGTCGCCGGCGCGCAGAGCACCACCACGCGCATCCTCGACGGCTTGCAGTGGACGGCGACGTCCGGCGCACGGATCGTCAATATGAGCTTCACCGGGCCGGCCGATCCGAAAATGCACGAGATGATCGCCGCTGCCCGTCAAAAGGGCCTGGTGCTGGTTGCGGCGGCCGGCAACAACGGCCCGCAGGCGCCGGAGGCTTTTCCGGCCGCGTACCCGGAAGTCATCGCCGTTACGGCGACCGACGTCGACGACAGGCTGTACAAGGGCGCCAACCGCGGCCGCTACGTGTCGGTCGCGGCGCCCGGTGTCGACATTTTCGTCGCCGCCCCCAATGGGGGCTATGACTTCACCACCGGAACCTCGGTCGCCACCGCGCATGTGAGCGGGCTGGCGGCGCTCCTGCTCGAACGCGATCCCGGCCTCACGCCCGATGCCGTCAAGGCGATCCTGATGCGGACCGCAAAGGATCTCGGGCCGCCCGGCCGCGACGACGAGTACGGCGCCGGGCTCGTCGACGCCTACGAGGCGTTGCTTACGCTCGCCCCCGCGACGGCCGAGCGGACCGTCGCCCATTGAGAGCCGGGCTCACGCGGTCGGAAACCTCACCGCGACAGAGCCGATCGGATCGAGCGCGAATTCGACCGCATGGTCGTTCGCCGCAAGGAAGATCGGCGCCACGACGGAACCCGCAATGATGACGTCGCCGGCTGCCAGACGCTCCCCGCAATCGGCGAGGAGATCGGCGACATGACGCACGATGCCGACGAGCTTCCCGGTATTCGCCTCCAGGTCGGCCGTGTCGGCGTAGCGCGCGCCGTTGCGCAGCACGCGACCCCGCAGGTTCTCGATGCCGCCACCGGCGCGCGCGTGGTCGCGCGGGCCGAACACGACATGACGGTGAAAGATATTGCCCGCCAGGATCGCCGCGAGATCGTCGGGCGACGAATCGAGGTCGGCCAGCTCGATTGCGGGGCCGAGGGCGCCGATCGCGCCGGCCGCCGCCGCCTCGGTCGCCCCGGCGGGCAGGTCGGTGGCCATCTCGACGGCGATTTCCGGCTCCGCCACCGCCTTGCGCCAGCGCGCCAGCGAAACGCTCGCCCCCGATGCCACGACGCCGCGATCGAGCAGGAATCCGACGAGCGGCGCCGTGATGCCTAATTTCGCCATGGCGGCCGGCGCGCCGAACCCGACTTTCCATCCGATCGGTTGGGCGCCCTCGGCGATGCGGCGGCGGCGCAGGTCGAGCTGGGTCTGCATTCCGCGCGCGACTCGGGGATCGAGCGGGCCCGCGCTCATCGGCCGTGCTTGTCGTCCGGATGGACCTCGTAGCCGGAGGCTTCGATCGAGCCTGCCCCCATCCAGCCCCACACCAGCACCACGTCCTCGTCGGAGGTGTTGTTGAAGCCGTGCCAGCAGCCGCGCGGCGAGTAGACGACGTCGCCTTCGCCCGAGGGCTTCTCGCCCGTCGCGGTGTAGATCGTGCCGCGCCCTTTGATGACGATGAAGAACTCGTCGCAATTGTGGTGCCGATGGTTCTCGTGACGCGCGCCGGGCTTGAGCACGGTCCAGCCGACGACGTGATCGGCGCCCGCCGTCTTCTTGTCGATCAGGAACTGGACCTGCATGTCGACCCAGCCGTCGTCGCGCCGCAATCCTTGAACGGTCGGAACATCGCGCAGGTTGGTGCGGTACATCGCGGCCTCTGGCATGGCGTCTGCCTTGGCCGGCGTTTCCTTGGCAGCCGTCATGTGGGCCGCCGTCTGCTTGACGGCTTTCGCCAGAGCGGCGCCTATCTTTTCGGCGGGTGTCGTCACGATTGTCCTCCCAGGCGGCGATAGACCTCGTGCGCGGTGACGAAGTCCTTGTGATCGATACCAAGCCCGCGGCATGCGTTCATCATCTCGTTGGCCGCCGCGGCGAGCGGCACCGGGCTGCCGAGCTTGCGGGCGAGCTCAAGCGCGAGCAGCATGTCCTTCTGCTGCAACGTCACGTCGGCGAGCGGGACCTCGGGCATCTTGCCCTCGAGGATGAATGGCCCGCGATAGCCCAGCACCGGCGAGGCCGCCACGCTCTTGAGCACGGCATCGACCGCGATCTCGCGCGCGACCCCGCCTTTCTCGGCGAGCGCGATCGCCTCGCCGAAGGCGATGACCTCGACCATGAGCAGGAGATTGACGGCGATCTTCATCTGGCAGGCCAGTCCGCTGGCGCCGATATGGGTCACCTTCGGCCCGATCGCGAGCAGGACGGGTTTCGCCCGTTCGAACGCCGCCGCGTCGCCGCCGACCATGATCGAGGCGTTTCCCTGGCGCACCGTCACCGGGCTTCCGGAAATCGGCGCGTCGAGCATGTGGGTTCCGGCCTTGGCGAACTCGGCCGCGACCGCCCGGCTGGCGTCCGGCGAAATCGTGCTCATGTCGATGAAGATGCCGCCTTTGGCGAGCCCGGCGAGGACGCCGTCGTGGCCGAGCGCGACGGCTTTTACCGCGATCGCGTCGGTTACGATCGAAAAGACGATCTCGGATTTTTCCGCCACGGCGCGCGGCGTCTCCGCCCAGCCCATGCCGGCCTCGATCAATTCATCAGCCTTCTCGCGCGAGCGGTTCCAGCCGGTGACGCGGTGCCCGGCGTCCAGCAGCCGTCGCACGATCAGCCGGCCCATGGCGCCGAGCCCGACAAACCCAACGTTCACCGCACGACCTCCGCGACCGTTCGCCAGACCGCCCGCATGGTAGTCGCGACCCGGGGCAGGGGCCAGAGCGGACGCGCCGGAACGATGAGCGAAAAACCGATGGCCGGATGACGACCGCGGGCTCGGGACGCCGCCGTCACGGCAGCTTGTCGTAGCCGTCGCCGAATCCCTTCAGGCTGAGCGGAAAGCCGATCCCTTCTTCCGGGGTCTGGAAAATGAAGAAGGTCGCGGTCTGGCCGGTGCGCAACTGCTTGATCAGGTTGTCGTCCATGACGACCTCCGCATAGCAGCCGCGCTGCAGGCAGCGCACGAAGCCGGCGCGGCCGACATCGACATTGTCCACCTTGA
Organism: uncultured Pseudomonadota bacterium; assembly: GCA_963791155.1. Lineage (GTDB taxonomy): Bacteria > Pseudomonadota > Alphaproteobacteria > Rhizobiales > Xanthobacteraceae > JAVDCA01. The sequence continues at coordinate 11,658 of CAWBRI010000018.1, read as the reverse complement.
GGCCGAGGCCCGCCGGCAGCAGCACCCCGAGCGGCGCCTGCACGCGCATCAGGCGGGTCTTCTGGTCGGCGGTCTTCAAGACCAGGACCGTGATGCCGACATTGGCGCGATCTTCCGCGACCACGCTTTGAAACAAGGCGCATTGCTCGGACTGGGCGCCGGGAGGCGTTTCGCAGCGGATTTGCCAGTCTCCGTGCACGGAGCGGACCGCACCCTGGGCCAACGCCGCCTCGGGGGATCCGACCAGGCCCGCAACGAGCACGGCGATGGCCTTCCAGGCCGATCGCGCTGCGCCCGGGCGGAAATGCCCCATGGTCTGGTTTCCTCGTTCGGCCGGCGCCCCGGCCGGCGGTCTGGTGTCGGACCGAATCGCAACTTGCACCAAGCCCCAAGCTTCAGGTACAGGACCGGCCCATCGTGTCAAGAACGAGGGTCGGGCGCGGGGGGCGCCGGAATCCGGTTGATTAGCCATACGAAACAGGGTCCCGCACCGGCGGCGGGCTGTCCCGCGCGCCATGCAATGAGGCACATTGCGAGTGGGGCCGAATTGTGGTTTGAGAAGCCCGGGTTTGATCCGGACGCGCCATCCCCCTGCGCGCCGGTAGCTCGCCAATGCGGCCCCGGGTCGCAGCGGCCCGTCAACACGGCACCAGTCTCGCGAGTCCGGTGCGCCAAGGCCGGTGTCGGCCGCTATTCGTCGAAGGAGCAAGGACGACGATGCAGGTCATTTTCCGATTGTACGTTGCGGCGGGCCTTGCCGTGATGGTTCTCGTCAGCGCCGGCGCCGCATGGGCCGGATTCGGCCAGCCGTCCGATTGGCAGATCGGCCCGCAGGAGTCCGTCACCCCGGTGATGGACCAGATCGTATGGTTCCATACCTTCCTGCTCTGGGTCATCTCCATCATCACCCTGTTCGTGCTCGCGCTCCTCGTCACCGTCATGGTGAAATTCAATGCGCGCGCCAATCCGACGCCGTCGCGGACGACGCACAACACGTTCCTCGAGATCGCCTGGACGCTCATTCCGGTGCTGATCCTGGTGACGATCGCGGTGCCGTCGTTCCGCTTCCTGTTCTTCCAGCTCAACACGCCGCAGGCCGACCTCACCGTGAAGGCGACCGGCAAGCAGTGGTTCTGGAGCTACAGCTATCCGGACAACGGCAAGTTCGAGTTCGAACTCGCTGATGCTCTCCGAAAAGGAGCGCAAGGCGAAGACCGACAAGGATCCCAAGGCGGACGTCCCGCGCCTGCTCGCGGTCGACAACGAGATGGTGGTTCCGGTCAACAAGGTGGTGCGGGTGCAGGTCACCGGCGCCGACGTGATCCATGCCTTCGCGATACCGTCCTTCGGCGTCAAGATCGACGCCATCCCGGGCCGGCTCAACGAGACCTGGTTCAAGGCGACGCGCGAAGGAATCTATTACGGCCAGTGCTCGGAACTGTGCGGCAAGGACCACGCCTTCATGCCGATCGCGATTCGGGTGGTCAGCGATCAGGCGTTCACCGCCTGGATCGAGCAAGCCAAGAAGAAATACGCGCGCGAGGACGGGCCGACGACCGTCGCCGCGGCGGCCGGAGAATGAGATCGGATACGCCCACGCGCATGCGCGGGCTTGGACAAGAGTTCGTAAGGACTAGGATCATATGGCAACGCACGCGACAGCCCACGATACGCATGATCACGGCGATCATGGCCATCCGACCGGGTGGCGCCGGTTCGTCTACTCGACCAACCACAAGGACATCGGCACGATGTACCTGGTGTTTGCGATCGTCGCCGGCGTGATCGGCGCTTCGATGTCGATCGCGATGCGCATGGAGCTGCAGAATCCCGGCATTCAGATCTTCCATGAATCGCACCAGTTCAACGTGTTCACGACCGCCCACGGCCTCATCATGATCTTCTTCATGGTGATGCCGGCGATGATCGGCGGCTTCGGCAACTGGATCGTGCCGCTGATGATCGGAGCGCCCGACATGGCGTTCCCGCGCATGAACAACATCTCGTTCTGGCTGCTGCCCGCTTCCTTCGCGCTTCTCCTCACGTCGGCCTTCGTCGAGGGCGAGCCGGGCTCGCCGGGCGTCGGCGCCGGCTGGACGATCTACGCGCCGTTGTCGTCCACCGGCCATCCCGGCCCGGCGGTCGATTTCGCCATCCTGTCGCTGCACCTCGCCGGCGCCTCCTCGATCCTCGGCGCCATCAACTTCATCACCACGATCTTCAACATGCGCGCGCCCGGCATGACGCTGCACAAGATGCCGCTGTTCGTGTGGTCGATCCTGGTGACGGTGTTCCTGCTGCTGCTGGCGCTGCCGGTGCTCGCCGGCGCGATCACGATGCTGCTCACCGACCGCAACTTCGGCACGACCTTCTTCAGTCCGGAAGGGCGGCGGCGATCCGGTGCTGTTCCAGCACCTGTTCTGGTTCTTCGGCCACCCCGAGGTCTACATCCTGATCCTGCCCGGGTTTCGGCATGGTCAGCCAGATCATCGCGACCTTCTCGCCGCAAGCCGGTGTTCGGCTATCTCGGCATGGCCTATGCGATGGTCGCGATCGGCGGCATCGGCTTCGTCGTGTGGGCGCACCACATGTACACGGTCGGCATGTCGTCGGGCGCGCAGGCCTATTTCGTCGCCGCCACCATGGTGATCGCGGTGCCGACCGGCGTGAAGATCTTCTCCTGGATCGCCACCATGTGGGGCGGCTCGATCGAGTTCAAGACGCCGATGCTGTGGGCGATCGGCTTCATCTTCCTGTTCACGGTCGGCGGCGTCACCGGCGTGGTGCTCGCCAACGCCGCGGTCGACCGCATCCTGCAGGACACCTATTACGTGGTGGCGCACTTCCACTACGTGCTGTCGCTCGGCGCCGTGTTCACGATCTTCGCCGGCTGGTACTACTGGTTCCCGAAGATCACCGGCTACATGTACGACGACTGGATCGGCAAGCTGCACTTCTGGGTCACCTTCGTCGGCGTCAACATGGTGTTCTTCCCGCAGCACTTCCTCGGCCTCGCCGGCATGCCGCGCCGCATCGTCGACTATCCGGACGCGTTCCATCGCTGGAACTTGATCTCGTCGATCGGCTCCTACATTTCGGGCTTCGGCATCCTGATCTTCTTCTTCGGGATGGTGCGCGCCTTCCTGCGCAAGGAGAAGGCGGCCAACAATCCGTGGGGACCGGGCGCGACCACGCTGGAATGGACGCTGTCGTCGCCGCCGCCGTTCCACCAGTTCGAGGTGCTGCCGCGCATCAAGTGAGATGCTGGCGTGACCGTATGACGACATAGATCAAGGAAACGATGTCCCTCATCACCGAAGGCGCCGACCTCGCCCGCCCAGCCGGCGCGGACGCGCGCGTCGAACCGAGCCTCGCCGGCGTCGGCGACTACGTCGCGCTGATGAAGCCGCGGGTGATGTCGCTCGTCGTGTTCACGGCCCTGGTCGGCCTGATGGTGGCGCCCGGACACCTCCATCCGGTGCTCGGCTTCGTCGCGCTCTTGTGCATCGCGATCGGCGCGGGCGCCGCCGGCGCGCTCAACATGTGGTACGACGCCGACATCGACGCCGTGATGACGCGCACCGCCGACCGCCCGATTCCCGGCCGGTCGCGTCACGCCGGGCGAGGCGCTCGGCTTCGGCATGACGCTCGCCGTCGGATCCGGTCGCGGTGCTCGGGCTGGTGGCCAACTGGCTGGCGGCGGGTCTGCTCGCCTTCACGATCTTCTTCTATGTCGTGATCTACACGATGTGGCTCAAGCGCTCGACGCCGCAGAACATCGTGATCGGCGGCGCGGCCGGCGCGTTTCCGCCGATGATCGGCTGGGCGGCGGCGACCGGCGGCATCGGCATCGAGGCGCTCCTCCTGTTCCTCATCATCTTCTTCTGGACGCCGCCGCATTTCTGGGCGCTGTCGCTCTGGCGCGCCGACGACTACGCCCGCGCCGGCATCCCGATGCTGCCGGTGGTCGCCGGGCTGCGCCGAGACGCGGCGGCAGATCCTGATCTATTCGCTCGTGCTCGCCCCGCTCGGCGTCGCTGCCGTGGCTCGCTCGGCTATGCCGGGCCGCTCTACGGCGCGGTATCGGTCGTGGCGGGCGCCGGCATGGTGGCGCTCGGCTTGCGCGTGAAACGCGAGAACGGCCGCACGGGCGGCGAAGCAGCTGTTCGCCTTCTCGATCCTCTATCTGTTCCTCCTTTTTGCGGTGCTCCTGGCCGACGACCGGCTCGGCCACCTGCTCGGCCGGGCGGCGTGAGCGGCGAGATGACGGCATGGACCAAGATGGCGACAACGGCATCGTGCTCACCGAGGAGCAGAAGCGTCGCCGCCGCGCGCGCTCGATCGCGATCGCGCTCGCGCTCGGCGCGCTCGTGGTGCTGTTCTATCGTTCTCACCATCGTCAAGTTCGGGCGGGCGTGCTGAGCCCGCCGTTGTGAGGACCATGCAGACGATGAACCGCACGCCCGACAAACCGACGCCGAAGCGCGGACGCGACATCGTGGTCGCGGCCGCGTGCGGCGTGTTCGTCGCGCTGATGGTGGGCATGGCCTATGCGGCGGTGCCGTTCTACAACTGGTTCTGCCGGACCACCGGCTTCGGCGGGACGACGCAGGTGGCGACCGCGGCGCCGGCCGGCATGCTCGCCCGCAAGGTCACGGTGCGGTTCGACGCCAATATCGGCGCTGGCCTGCCGTGGCGGTTCGAGCCCGAGGTCAATGCGATCGACGTGCAGGATCGGCGAGGTCGTCACGGTCTATTTCACGATCGTCAACCAGTCGGCGCGCGCGACCGTCGGGTCAGGCGGCCTACAATGTCGCGCCCACGACGGTCGGCGCCTATTTCTCCAAGATCAACTGCTTCTGCTTCACCGAGCAGCGGCTCGAGCCGGGCGAGAGGCGCGAGATGGCGGTCGTGTTCTTCGTCGATCCGGCGCTGGCGAAGGATTCCGACCAGGACGATCTCAACACCATCACCCTGTCCTACACCTTCTACCCGCTGCGCGAGCCGCAGCGTCCGGTGGCTGACAACACGATGCTGCCCGCCCCGGGACGGCTTTGAGGCTCAAGATGAAGCGGCCGGCGAGGGCCGCTCGTGAATTGAAGACGGAGATGACGCAAATGGCCGAGGCGCACGCCAAGCACCACGACTACCACCTGGTCGACCCGAGCCCGTGGCCGGTGGTCGGGGCGACGTCGGCATTCATCATGGCGGTCGGCGCCATCAGCTGGATGCATCATTCATTCCCGGCGGCGCCCTATGTGTTCGGCGCGGGCGTGCTCGGCGTGCTCTACACCATGTTCAGCTGGTGGCGCGACGTGGTGCGCGAGGCCGATCGCGAGGGGCATCACACCCGCGTGGTGCAGATTTCCCACCGCTACGGGATGATCCTGTTCATCGCCTCCGAGGTGATGTTCTTCGTGGCCTGGTTCTGGGCCTATTTCAACGTCGCGCTGTTTCCCACCGATGTCCACCAGGTGATGCGAGACGCGTATATCGGCGGCGTGTGGCCGCCGAAGGGAATCGAGACCTTCGATCCATGGCATCTGCCGTTTCTCAATACGCTGATCCTGCTCACCTCGGGCACGACGGTCACCTGGGCGCACCATGCGCTGCTGCACGACGACCGCCAGGGCCTCAAATGGGGCCTCATCTTGACGATCGCGCTCGGCCTCACGTTCACCGGCGTGCAGGCCTACGAGTACAGCCATGCGGCATTCGATTTCAAAGGCAATATCTACGGCGCCACCTTCTTCATGGCGACCGGCTTCCACGGCTTCCATGTCATCATCGGCTCGATCTTCCTGATCGTGTGCCTGATCCGCGCCTTCGCGGGGCAGTTCACGCCCGACCAGCACCTCGGCTTCGAATTCGCAGCCTGGTACTGGCACTTCGTCGACGTGGTGTGGCTGTTCCTGTTCTCCTGCATCTATGTGTGGGGCGCCGGTCCGCACCTGGCCGGCGGACACTGACGGGGCGGTGCAAGATTAGACGGGGGCGGCCAGGGGGCCGCCCCTTTGCGTTTGAGGCCGGCGCATGACGAAGCGTGCGCGCAGGCTAGAGCGGGATGACTTTTCTTCGAATCGTCATCCCTCTCTAGCTTATTGTTGGAGCATGATCTTTTCCGAAAACCGGTGCCCACTTTTCGGGATCATGCTCTAGGAGAGCCCCATGGCCGATCACCCATCGACGCCGCCCAATCCGATCCTGGCGGGGCTTGCCTGCCGCTGTCCGCGCTGCGGCAAGGGAAAGATGTTCTCCGGTTTCCTCGGCCCCAAGCCGACCTGCGAGGCGTGCGGGCTCGACTATTCGTTCGTCGATGCGGGTGACGGGCCGGCGGTGTTCGTGATTCTGATCGCCGGCTTCATCGTGGTGGGCGCCGCGCTCGTCGTCGAGGCGCTCTATCAGCCGCCGTTCTGGCTGCATGCGGTGCTGTGGCTGCCGTTGATCCTCATCACCACGCTGGCGCCTTTGCGGGCCATGAAGGGTGTGCTGATCGCCCTGCAGTATCACCACAAGGCGGCCGAGGGCCGGCTCGAACGCCGGCGCGAGCCGTGAAACACGACAGGACGCTTGCGGCGGGGACTGCTGATCCCGAGCGTGGCGGCATTGGGCGCGTTCGCGGTCCTCATGTGGCTCGGCACGTGGCAGGTCCAGCGCATGGCGTGGAAAGAGGCGCTGATCGCGACCGTCACCGAACGCTTCGCCGCGCCGCCGGCCGGGCTGCCGCTGCCCGCCGAATGGCCGCGTCTCGACCCGGCGAATGACGAGTTTCGCCGCGTGGCCTTTGCGGCCGAGTTTCTCAACGACAAGGAGGCGCTCGTCTACACCACGGGGTCGAGCCTGCGCGCCGATGCGGCGGGCCCCGGCTATTGGGTTTTCACGCCGGCGCGTCTGCCCGGCGGTATCGTGATGGTCGACCGCGGCTTCGTGCCCGAGGGCCGCCAGGATCCGGCCACGCGGCCTGAAGGTCAGATCGCCGGCCCGGTCGACATTGTCGGGGTCATGCGATGGCCGGAGACACCCGGGCTTTTCACCCCGCCCGGCGATCCGGCGAAGAATCTCTGGTTTGCGCCGCCTTCCGGCCGCCATGGCGGAAGCCAAAGGGCTTGGCCCGGTGGCGCCCTTCTATGTGGAGCAGGAATCGCCGGCTGTTCCGGGTGGGCTGCCGCAGGTCGGAAAGTTGCAGCCATCGCTTCCCAACAACCATTTCGGGTATGCGCTGACCTGGTACGGCCTGGCCCTGGTGCTGGCGTGCTCGTTCGCGGCCTGGGCGGTCGGCCGTCGGCGCGGCCATTAACGGTGGGCGCCAAAGCCTTTCTTGTGCCGGGCGAGCCTTCCGACTAGTCTGCCGGCAAGGCCGGCGCGATCCCGGACGCCGGCGTTAACGATTGTGATTTCAAGGACTTATTCGACCCTTGGGGCGACGGGATCGCCCCGTTGCGGCAGCGCGAAGGCGCCGCCGCCGAGGACGGAACCGGTGCGCTACATCTCGACCCGGGGGGAAGCCCCGCCACTCGGCTTTTTGGACGTCACGATCGCGGGCCTCGCCCGCGACGGCGGCCTTTATGTGCCGGAATCCTGGCCGCGGCTCGATCGCGATACGGTCGCGGGATTTCGCCGGCCGGCCCTATGCGGAGGTCGCGGTCGAGGTCATGCGTCCTTTCGTCGGCGGCACGGTCTCGGAATCCGATCTCGCCCGGATGGCGCGCGAAGCCTATGGGACGTTCCGTCATCCCGCCGTGACGCCGCTCAGGCAGGTCGGCGCCAATACTTTTCTGCTGGAGCTCTTTCACGGACCGACGCTCGCCTTCAAGGACCTGGCGATGCAGTTCCTCGCCCGGCTGATGGACCACGCGCTCGCGATCCGCGGCGAGCGCAGCACCATCGTGGTTGCGACTTCCGGCGACACCGGCGGGGCCGCGGTCGAGGCCTTCCGCGGCCGTTCCCAGGTCGATCTTGTCGTGCTGTTTCCGAACGGCCGCATTTCCGACGTGCAGCGGCGGATGATGACCGGCGCAGCGGACCCCAACGTCCACGCGGTCGCGATCGACGGCACTTTCGACGATTGTCAGGCGATCGTGAAAGCGATGTTCAATCATCATGCGTTCCGGGATCGCGTCGGTCTTTCGGGCGTCAACTCCATCAACTTCGCCCGTATCGCGGCTCAGGTGGTCTACTACTTCGTCGCGGCCGTCGTGCTCGGCGCGCCCCACCGCAAGGTCGCCTTCACGGTGCCGACCGGAAATTTCGGCGACGTCTTCGCCGGCTATGTGGCGGCACAAATGGGGTTGCCGATCGACCGGCTTACGGTCGCCACCAACGTCAATGACATTCTGGCGCGGACGCTCGCGACCGGAACCTACGAGATCCGCGAGGTGGTCGCGACCGCCTCGCCGTCGATGGACATTCAAGTATCGTCGAATTTCGAGCGCCTGCTGTTCGAGGCCTGCGGCCGCGACGCCAAGCCGGTGCGCGCCGCCATGGCGGCGCTCGCGCAGTCGCGCCGTTTCTCGGTCGGCGGGCCGGCGCTTGCGGCGATGCGCGCCCTGTTCACGGCGGATCGCGCCAGCGAGGCGGAAACCGCGGCTGCGATCCGCACCACCTTGCGCGAGACCGGCACCATGATCGATCCGCATACCGGCGTCGCGATCGCGGTCGCCGAGAAGGAAACTCGCGATCCGGCGGTGCCGATGGTCGTGCTGTCGACCGCGCATGCGGCGAAATTTCCCGATGCGGTCGAGGCGGCCTGCGGGATCAGGCCGCGATTGCCGGACTGGCTCGGAGGATCTTGGCCGCCGCAAAGAGCGCATGACGGTGCTGCCGCCGGAACAAGGGGCGGTCGAGCGCTTCGTTCTCGAAGTCAGCCGAGCAGCACGCGAAGGAGCAGCCGCATGAGCGTCGAGGTCACCCGTCTCGCCTCCGGACTCGTCGTCGTCACCGATGCGATGCCGCATCTCCAGACCGCTTCGCTCGGGGTCTGGGTCGGTTGCGGCAGCCGCGACGAACAGCCGGACGAACACGGCATGTCGCATTTTCTGGAGCATATGGCGTTCAAGGGAACGAAGCGCCGCTCGGCCCGTCAGATCGCCGAGGAAATCGAGGCGGTCGGCGGCGACCTTAATGCGGCGACCGGCATCGAGATGACCGCCTATTACGCGCGCGCCCTGCAGGCCGACGTGCCGCTCGCCCTCGACGTTCTGGCGGACATTCTGACCGCTCCCGCCTTCGACCCGGACGAGATTGCGCGCGAGAAGAACGTCATTGTTCAGGAAATCGGCGCGGTCGAAGACACGCCCGACGACCTGGTGTTCGAATTTCTGCAGGCGACCGCTTATGCGGATCAGCCGGTCGGCCGCTCGATCCTCGGCACGCGGGCGACCGTGCGTTCGTTCGATGGCAAGCGTCTCAAGGCCTACCTGGCGCGACACTACCGGGCCCCCAATACGGTGATCGCCGCGGCGGGCGGTGTCGATCATCGCATGGTGGTGGAGGAGGCCGAGCGCCAGTTTGCGGCCTTCAAGGGGAGCGCGGGCGCGGCGCCGGAGGCGGCGAAGTTTCGCGGCGGCGTGCGGGTCGAGCCGCGCGACCTCGAACAGGTCCATATCGCGCTCGCGCTCGAAGGCGTGCCGCAACGCGATCCGTCGATCTACAGCCTCCAGGTCTTCACCAATGTGCTGGGCGGGGGCATGTCGTCGCGGCTGTTCCAGGAGGTGCGCGAGCTGCGCGGCCTGTGCTACTCGATCTACGCCTTTCATGCCGCCTATGCGGACACCGGCATGTTCGGGCTCTATGCCGGAACCGATGTCGCCGATGCGGCCGAGCTGATGCGGGTCGTGGTCGGCGAAATTTCGATGGCGGCGGAGTTGCTCACCGGCGCCGAGATAGCGCGCGTCAAGGCGCAGATGAAGGCAGGCCTCTTGATGGCGCTCGAAAGCTCCAGCGCGCGCGCCGAGCAGCTCGCGCGGCATATTCACATTTATGGGCGACCCATTCCGCTCGAGGAGATCGTCAGCCGGATCGACGCGGTGACGGTCGAAAGCGCGCGGGCGGCCGGACGCGATCTGATCGCGCGCGGCCGTCCGGCGGTCGCGGCGCTCGGCCCCGCCGGCCTCGAGAGCGCCGCTGCGATCGCCGAGAGCCTGGTTCGCAAGGTGGCTTGAGGATCGGTCGGTTGCATGGCGTTTTTTCGCACCGTCGGATTTGCCGAGACCTTGCCGACCGTCGACGGCCAGGGCGTGACTTTGCGCTTGCCGCAGATGGCCGAATTCGAGGAGTGGGTGGCGTTGCGGTCGGCGAGCCGTGATTTTCTCACGCCGTGGGAACCTACGTGGCCGGCCGACGACCTCACCCGCTCCGCATTCCGGCGCCGCCTCAAACGCTATGCCGAGGACTGGCGGACCGACCAGTCCTACGCCTTCTTCGTGTTTCGCAAGCAGGACAATGTGTTGCTCGGCGGCCTCACGCTCGCGAACGTCCGGCGCGGCGTCGCTCAGGCCGGCAGCATCGGCTATTGGTTGGGTATGAGGTTCGCGCGGCGCGGTTATATGACCGCCGCCGTCAAGGCCGTGTTGCCGTTCGCCTTCGAGACGCTCAGGCTGCACCGTGTCGAGGCGGCCTGCATTCCGACCAATACGGCTTCGATTCGTTCGCTCGAGGGATGCGGCTTTCTCCGCGAGGGCTATGCGCGCCAGTATCTGTGCATCAATGGAATTTGGCAGGACCACCTGCTGTTTGCGCGACTCAAAGAAAATGCCGGATAGGTCGTGTTCCGCACCTGCGGATAGAGCCGTGGCGGCGCAGGCCGGCCGCAGCCTTGGGCCTGCCACGGTTGGGCTGATATAGTTCGGACGGCCACAAATACGGACGGGACGATGCAGGCTTGGGGTCGAATTAGAGGAGGCGCGATCGGCGCGGCCTTGGGGCTGGCCGTGCTGCTGGCCGGCTGTTCGTCGTACGAGAGCCTGTTCGGCTCGAAGCCGTCGCCGGCCGTCTCGACGGGCACTTCGTCCTCATCCTCCTCATCTTCCTTCACCGACCGGTTCAACAACCTCATCCTTGGGACGCCGCCGAACACCGTTGCGGAGGGCGGGGGGGCGCCGCCGCCCGATATCGATTGCCCTGCTGTCCAAATTCGTCAGGGAGCTTCCACCTTCGCGCAGTCGGCGCAAGACACTGGAACGAACGCGTTGTCGCTGCGATTCCAGGCCAGTTTCGTGAAAACCGCGCGGGAATGCGCGTTGCGCGGCGGGAACGTCACGATGAAAGTCGGCGTGCAGGGCCGTGTCATCATCGGTCCCGCCGGCATGCCGAGTCCCCTCACGCTGCCGCTGCGCCTTGCCGTCGTGAAGGAAGGGCTCGAACCCAAGACGATCTGGACCAAATTCTATTCCGTGCCGGTGACGCTGCCGCCCGGCCAGCCCAATGTCTTGTTCACGCAAGTCGAGGAAGACTTGACCGTCCCCATGCCGTCGAACCGGGAGTTCGACCAATATGTGATTTATGTCGGCTTCAATCCCGATAGTGTGCGGCGGCGGAGCAGCAAGAAAAAACCTGCCAGGCCTTCGGCGAAGCCGAAACGGTAATCGCCGCTCACCCCGGTCTAAACCGAAATCCGCCGTTACCCCACAGCCTTCGGTCCGGCGCGCAGCCGGACGCTAG
>CAWBRI010000017.1:0-25842 GCA_963791155.1 uncultured Pseudomonadota bacterium | reverse complement strand
CGTCGACGCCCTGGTCGGACAAATTCTGCGTGCTGCCGGGTGCGATCGTGCCGAAGTTCAGCTTGCCCGGATTGGCCTTAGCGGCCGCGATGACGTCGCGGATGCTCTTGAGCGGTCCATCGGTCCTGGTCGCGATCAGGAGATCGAGAAACGCTGCGATCGAAATCGGAGTGAAGTCGGCGATCGGGTCGTAGGGAATCGACTTGAACAGGGACCTGCTGATCGCCGTGCCGTTGCCGGTGACGGTCAGCGTGTAGCCGTCCGGCGCCGATGTCGCGGTCGACTTGGCGGCGATGATGCCGCCGGCCCCCGGGCGGTTGTCGACGACGAATTGCTGTCCCAGGCTTTGGCCGAGCTTCTGCGCCAGGATCCTCATCGTCACGTCGGCGACGCCGCCCGGGCCATACGGCACGATGATGCGCACCGGACGGTTCGGAAAGCCGGGCTCCGCGCACGCGATGGCGATCGGGACCAGCGCACCGGCCACAAAGGCGACCACGGCCGCCAACCGCTGCCGTCGGTCACCCAACAGGCCCAGCATCATCGCTCACTCCTGTCCGTGTTGGTCTTGGGCCTCATGATGGCCCAAGGAGGCGACCGGCGCCAGCGTTGCGGCGAGCCCCACGCGCGTGCCCATCACCCGCGCTGGTTTGGCCGCCAGCGTTCGAACCGCCGCTCGATCGCGCGCAGCAACTCGGTCAGCGCGACGCCGAGCCCGGCGATCAGGATGATGCCGACCATGACCTTGTCGGTCTGGAAGCGCGCGCCCGCCGACCGCGATCAGATAGCCGAGCCCTTGCGTGGCGCCGTACATCTCGCCGACCACGATGCCGACCAGCGCATGGCCGAGCCCGAGCCGCAGCCCGGTGAGCAGCATCGGCACCGAGGACGGCAGCGCCACGGTCAGGAACATCTGGCGGTCGTTGGACGCCGAACGAGCGCGCCACCTTGATGAAATCCGCGTCGATGGTGCGCACCCCGGTGATGGTGTTGACCAGGATCGGGAAGATCGCGCCGAGAAACACGATCGCGACCTTCGAGGCGAGCCCGATGCCGAACCAGATCACCACCAGCGGCAGCAGCGCGATGCGCGGCGTCGCATAGAGCGCGGAGACGAACGGCTCGAGCACGGCATTGAGCCGGCTGTACCAGCCCATCAGGATGCCGAGCGGCACGCCGATCACGATCGCGATCGCAAAGCCGGCGAAGAACTCCGTGCCGCTGACCCGCAGATGCTCGTAGATGCTGCCGTCGGCGAACATCGGCGAATCCGGTCGTGACGATCCGGCTGGGCGAGCTGGTGAACAGCGGATTGACGGCGCCGATGCGCACGACGATCTCCCAGAAGACGAGGAACGCCAGCATCGACAGGCTGCCGAGCAGCCAGTTCTCGTTGCGCCGCCAGTACGAGCGCCGCGACGGAACGCGCGCGCTGCGCTTGTCCTGACTTGCTGCCGGCGAGGTGGCGTCCAGGTCCGATTCCTCATGCGGCCGAGATCATGCCGGTGCGCACCGCTTCCTCCTCGATCAGCCGCCAGATGCGGCTCTCCAGGGCGACGAAGGCCGGATCGTGTTTCATGTCGAGCGTGCGCGCGGCCGGCAGATCGATCGCGACGATGTCCTTGATCCGCGCCGGCCGCGCCGAGAACACCACGACGCGGTTGGACAGGAAGATCGCCTCGTTGATCTGGTGGGTGATGAACAGCGCGGTCGCCTTGGCGCGCGCCAGGATCTTCATCAGCTCGAACTGCATGAACTCGCGCGTCTGGGCGTCGAGCGCCGCGAACGGTTCGTCGAGCAGCAGCAGCTCCGGGTTCGACCGCGAGCGCGCGCGCGATGTTGACCCGCTGGCGCATGCCGCCGGACAGCTCGTGCGGATAATGGTCGGTCGAATCCCGCGAGCCCGACCAGCTCGACTGAGTGCGCCGGCGCGCTCGCGCATCTCGGCGCTGGCCGAGCCTGCCCTGCAGCTCCAGCCCGTAGGTGACGTTCTGGACGACAGTGCGCCACGGGAACAGCGAATCGTGCTGGAACACGAAGGCGCGGTCGGACCCGGGACGCTCGACGACGCGGCCATCGACGCGGATCTCGCCGCCGGTGACCGCTGACGAGGCCGTCGACCGCATTGAGGAAGGTGGTCTTGCCGCAGCCGCTCGGGCCGACGATCGACACCAGCTCGCCCTCGTGGACCTGCAGGTCGATGCCGTCGAGCACCGCGCAGGGCCTGCTGCGTGCGCTCGTTGTAATGCTCGAGCGAAACCTGCCGCACGTCGAGCTTGGGTTGAGGCGCCGCGTCCATCGCTCAAGTCAATGCTGCGCCGCCAGCTGGGCGAAGAAGCCCTCGCGCTCGAGCTCGTCGAGCGGCGCCGTGTCGATCATGTCCTGCGGCTTCGCGCCGGCGACCTTCGGGTCGCTCTTGGCCAGCTCCTCGAGCACCAGCGCGATGCCCTTGAGCGAGGGGCGCAGGTCGTCCGGATAGACCTTGACGTAGGACTCGTAGGCGGCTTCGGCGATCGCCGCGTCCTTCACGTCTGAGGAACTTCTGCGTGAGCCGGATGGCGAGCATCGGGATTGCGCTTGAACTCGTGCACCGCCGTCGCCATCGCCATGAAGAACCGCTTCACCGATCTCGGGATTGCTTCTTGAGGAAGCTGCGCGACGTCACGTAGGACGTGTTCGGATAATCGGCCGCGATGTCGGTCACGTCGACCAGCACGTGAAAGCCCTTCTGCACCAGCTCGGCCGTGTCGGGATATTGCTCGATCGTGCCGGCGACCTGGCCCGCTGATGAGCGCGGCGATCCGCGTCGCCGGCCCGCCGAGCTGACGCACCATCACGTCGTTGCGGCTTGAGCCCGAGATGCGTCGAGCGCGAAATCGGCCGCCGTGTCGGTCGACGAGCCGAAGCGGCTGATCGCGACGCTCTTGGCCCTTGAGGTCGGCGGCCTTCTGTAATCGACGCCTTCACCACCAGCTGGAACGGCAGCTTGTTGGAGATGCCGCCGATGAACACGATGTCGGCGCCCTGCACGGCGGCGCCCGCCGCCGGCGTATAGCCGTTCTGCGCGATGTCGACCGAGCCGCCGACCACCGCCTGGGTGAGCAGCGAGCCGCCCTCGATGAAGGCCGGATTCACGTCGAGCCCGAATTTCTTGAAGATGCCCTGCTGCTCGGCGTAGTAGCAGCGGCGCCGACGTCATCGAGATAGCCGTCGAAGGCGACGCGCACCTTGGTCGAGCGTTGCGCCTGCGCGGAGCTCGGCGAGCGCCAGCGCCAGGCCGACGATCGCGCACAGCAGCCGTTTCATCTTTGCTCCCTTGATCCTCAGCGCGGTCGTTCCGGGTCGGCAAGCCGGCGCGCCGAATGCCGCACTGCGACAGCAGCGCCTTCATCTTCTCCTGGTTGATCTGCTTCACCAGCTGGTCGACGAGGCCGGCGAGCGGCATCGGCATCTTGGCATCCTGCGCCAGCTCCAGCGCCACGTCCATGTCCTTCTCGGACCATTTACCCGTGCTTTTGCCCCAGCGCGAGAGCGACCAATTGGCGCCGCTGCCGTGGCCCAGCGCCGCGACCAGGCGCGGGATGTCGGCGCCGAGCTTCTTGGCGAGCGTCAGCGCCTCGAAATTGGCCGCACATGCAGGACCACAGCAGCATGTTGTTGATGGTCTTGGCGATCTGGCCGTTGCCGGAGGCGCCGAGATACAGCACCTGGCGGCCGAACGCGGAGAGCACCGGCCGCGCCTTCGTCGGCCGCCGCTTCGGCGCCGCCCACATAGATCGTGAGCGTGCCGTTGTTGGCCGGCCTCCTGGCCGAGCACCACCGGCGTATCGAGCACGCCGATGCCGCTTGCGGCGCCGCGGCCTGCGCCAGCTCGCGGCAGAGGTCGGGCGAGACCGAGCTGGCGACGCAGATCACGGCGCCCGTGCGCGAGCCGGTCGAGCAGGCCGGAGGCCGAGGACCACCTCCCGCACCTGCTCGTCGGTCTGCACCATCACGATCACCACCTCGGCACGGCTGACCTCGGCTCGGCGACCGACCCGCGATGCGCGACGCCGTGACTCTTCGGCGCATGCGCATTCGCCTCGGCCGACGACGTCGTAGCCGCGCGACGGCGAAGCCCTTGGCCACCATGTGGCGGGCCATCTGTAGCCCCATGGCGCCGAGCCCGATCATGCCGGTGCGTGTCACCGATTGTGCGTCTCAGTCATCGTCCGACCTGCCTGTCTGCCTGGTCGTCTGCGCGCCGTTGCCGCGGTCGCCGCGTGGTCGATGGTCGAGGCGTCCGCCGCGACCATGTCGACCACCACGCCGTAGATGGCTTTGCTGCCGCCTCCGGCGACACATCAGCCTTCGCGCACGTCGGCGAGCACGCGCGCGGGATCGCGCCGCAGCGGATCGCCATAGCCGCCGCCGCCCGGCGTATCGAGCCGGAAGACGTCGCCCGCCTGCAACGGATAGTCGGCATAGCGCGTCGGCAGGCGCTTGGCGTTGTCGGTGTCGGGATTGATCCAGATGTCGCCGGTGCGGCCGTCGTGCGCCGCCCGCGAAGCCGTTGGGCGCGATCACGTGCTTGGCCGAGCGGATGGAGAACCGCGCCTCCTCGAGATTGAGATATTCGCGCCGGATGCCGAGGCCGCCGCGAAACTGCGCCGGCGCCGCCGGAATCGCGGATCAGCTCGAAGCGCAGCACCCGGGTCGGGAATTCGCTCTCGATGATCTCGACCGGCGCGATCTTGGCGTTGGTCTGGTTGACGGTGGTGCCGGACGCGCCGTCCCGGCTCGCGCGCGCGCCGGCGCCGCCGCCGACGATCTCGTACTGCACATAGCCCTTGCCCGTCATAGGTGCTGCGCCCGCCGATGATGATCGAGCGGCTGCCGCAGCCGTCGGCCCGCACGCGGCCGGGATCACATGGCTCAGCGCCTCGAAGATCGCAGTCGACCACCGCATGGATGGTCGGATTGTAGGTGTTGACCGGGCGCCGGATAGCGCGGATTGACGACGCTGCCCTCGCGCGCCGTGATCGTCGAAGGCGCGCAGCAGGCCGCTGCTGACGTACATGCTGCGGATCGATCATCGAGATCAGGCAATAGGCGATGGCGGCGCTGCACCAGCGGCGGGCGGATGTTGGCCGGACCCGCGGGTCTGGTCGGCCGAGCTCGGTGAAATCGAAATGGATGTCGTCGACCGCGCTTCTCCACCGCGACGTGGACGCGGACCGGCTTGTTGAGCTCGATGCCGTCGTCGTCGATGAAGCGCTCGGCCTCGAACCGGCCGTCCGGCCATTCGGCGATCGCGGCGCGCACGCGTTGCTCGGAGGTCGCCAGGCAGCCGGTCGAAGCAGGCGAGGATCTTGTCGCTCGCCGAATTTCGCCGATCAGCTCGAGCGAGCCGCCGCTCGCCCAGCCGGTCGGCGCCGAGCTGGCCGCGGATGTCGCCGAGCACCAGCTCGGGCGTGCGGCTGTTGGCGGCGATGATGCGCTCGAGATCGCGGTTGGGCTCATGGCCGCGCTCGTAGCGCACCGCCGGCAGCTGCAGGCCTTCGTTGAAGACCTCGCGCGCCTGGCCGGAGCAGCTTCCCGGCACCGGGCCGCCGATGTCGCTCTTGTGCGCGATGCTGCCGCAGAAGCCGATCAGCGCGCCGTCGACGAATCACCGGCGTGATGACGCAGATGTCCGGCGCGTGCGGGCTGCCGCCCGTCATAGGGGTGGTTGATCAGGAAGGCGTCGCCCTCCGCGATGGTCGTCGCGGAACGCCGCGATGCACGGCGCCGCAGCAGGCCGGAAACGCGCCGATGTGCAGCGGCAGCACCACGTGCTGGGCGACCACGTCGCCGTCGGCATTCATCAGCGCGCAGGAGGCGTCCTGCGACTCGCGCACGATGGTCGAGAAGCCGGTGCGGAACAGCGAGTTCTGCATCTCCTGCACGATGCCGGAGAGGCTCGCCTTGACGACCTCGAGATCGACGGCGTCAATGTGCATATTGCCTCACTCCAATCCCATCCGTCGTCATTGCGAGCGAAGCGAAGCAATCCCTCTGCACACGGCGCGAGATTGCTTCGCGCTGGTCGCTCGCAATGACATTGAACGTCTCACCCCTCCTGCGTCACGATCAGATTCTTCCATTCGTCGACCCGCGCGACCTGGCCGGGGCAGATCACCGTCGTGCAGTCGAGCTGATCGAGCATCGCCGGCCCGGCGACGCGCAAGCCCGACATCGAGCTTCTCGCGCTGATAGACCGGACAATCGATCGTCGTGCCGTCGAACCGCGCCGCGCCGCGTCTCGCGCAGCGCGTCGGCGAGGCTCGTGCCCGGCGCGCGCGAAGCGCGGCATCTCGACCGGCGGCACCTGGCCGATGCCGCGCACCCGATAGGACACGATCTCGACCGGCTCCTCCGGCGCGGTGTGGCCGAACATGGTGCGGTGGCTGCGCGTCGAAGCGCGGCGCGCAACGCGGCCAGGCTCGGCATCGCCGGCCGCGACCGCATCGGGACCGTGATCTCGTAGCCCTGCCCCGCATAGCGCATGTCGAGCGGCGCGCTGCGATGCGCGATCTGCGCGTCGCCGAATCCGTCGGCGCGCAGATCGGCGACCGCCTGGTCGGCGAGCCGGCGAACATGGCCTCGACGTCGCCGCGCGTCAGAGTGCGCGATCGGCGTTCATCGCGAGCGGATGTAGTCGTGCTTGACGTCCGACATCATCAGCCCGATGGCCGAATAGACGCCGGGATAGAGCGGCACGATGACGCCCGCCATGCCGAGGTCGCGGGCGATGCGCGCCGCATGCAGCGGGCCGGCGCCGCCGAACGCGAGCAGCATGAAATCGCGCAGGTCGTGGCCGCGCATGGTCGAGATCGCCTTGATCGCCTCCTCCATCTTGACGTCGATGATGCGCACGATGCCCTCGGCGGCCGTCGTCGACGTCCATCGTCAAGCGGCCGCGGCGATCGCGCGTCTCGATCGCGGCGCGCGCCGCCGCCGCGTCGAGCCGCATCCGGCCGCCGAGGAAATTGTCCGGGCTGAGAAGCCCGAGCACCAGATTGCAGTCGGTGATGGTCGGCTCCGTCGCCGCCGCGGCCGTAGCAGGCCGGTCCCGGCACCGCGCCGGCGCTTTGCGGTCCGACCTCGAGCGTGCCGAAGCGGTCGACCCGCGCGATCGTGCCGCCGCCGGCGCTCACCGTGTTGATGTCCATCATCGGCACCGCGACGTCGCGTCCCTCGATCTTGCCGCGGCTCGACGACCGACGGCTCGCCGTCCGGATCAGCGCGACGTCGCAGGACGTGCCGCCCATGTCGAAGGTGATGAGGTTCTGAAAGCCGGTCATGCGGCACGCATAGGCGCCCGCCGTGACGCCGCCGGCCGGCCCCGACAGCACCGTCGTCACCGCCTTGCGGGCCGCCGCCGCGAAGGTCGACATGCCGCCGTTCGACTGCATGATGTATTTCTGCCGCGTCGTGATGCGTGCCGCGGTCAGGCGCGCATCGAGCTGTGCGATGTAGCGCGCCAGGATCGGCTGCAGGTAGGCGTTGATGACCGTGGTGGTCAGCCGGTAATACTCGCGGATCTGCGGCAGGATCTCGGAGGACAGCGACACGCTGCAGCCCGGCATCTCCTCCGCGATGATCGTCGCGCACCCGCGCTTCGTGCTCGGGATGAAGAAACGAGAACAGCAGGCACACCGCGATCGACTCGACCCGCTCGGCCGCGAGCGCGCGGACGGTCTCGCGCAGCGCCGCCTCGTCGAGCGTCGCGCAGCACGCGCCCGCGAAAATCGACGCGCTCCTTGACCTCGCCGGTGCGGCTCTGCGGCACCAGCATGGCTCGGGCTTGTCGAACATGACGTCGAAGATCGCCGGGCCGTAGGGCCGCGACTGCTCGCCGACCGGATAGATGCCGCGAAAGCCTTCGGTCACCAGCAGGCCGGTGCGGACGCCCTTGCCTTCGAGCAGCGCATTGGTGCCGACCGTGGTGCCGTGACAGAAGAAGCCGATGTCCTCCGGCGCAATGCCGCTGCGCCAGCAGTCCTTCGACGCCTGCGAGGATCGCGCGCGAGGGATCGTCGGGCGTCGACGGGACCTTGGCGATCGTGACCTCGCCGGTCGCCTCGTCGAGATAGACGAAATCGGAAAACGTCCCGCCGGTATCGACCGTGACCCGGTAACGCGCCATCCCAGCCCAAGTCCTTTTTTTCTTCCTTCACCTCTCCCGCCGGGGAGAGGGAGCGCATTCGCCGTGCACGGGGCGCCGTGATTGCCCTGCCCTGCGCCGCACGCACATCACGTATAGTGCCTCCCACGCTCCCTTGCCATTCCCCAGTTACGGACATAAGCGTGTCAGAGAACAACAAGGGCCCGCCCATGAAGCTCAAGGATCAAGTCGCCATCGTCACCGGCGCCGGCCGCAACATCGGCGAGGAAATCGCGAAGCTGCTGGCCGCAGAACGGCGCCAAGGTCGCGGTGGTCGACATGGACCACGGGGCGCGGCCGACAAGGTCGCGGCCGAGATCGTCAAGGCCGGCGGCGAGGCCGCGGGTTTCGTCGCCGACATCTCGTCGGAAGCCGACGTCGCGACGCTGGTGCGGGACGTCGTCGGCGAAATGGGGCCGCGTCGACATCCTGGTCAACAACGCCGCGATCTCCGACAACAAGCACATCCTCGACATCACCAAGGACGCAATGGGACCAGGTCCTGGCGGTCACGCTGACCGGGCCGTTCCTGATGAGCCAGCACGCCGCGCGCGCGATGGTCGCGCGCGGCAAGCGCGGCGGCAAGATCGTCAATGTCGGCTCGACCTCGGGCTTCTTCGGCCGCTCGCGCGCGATCGCCTACACGGCCGCCAAGGGCGGCGTCGCCAACCTCACGCGCGCGATGGCGGTGCAGCTCGCGCCGCACAACATCCGCGTCAACGGCGTGGTGCCGAACAAGATCGGCTCGCCGGTCGGCAAGGACGAGTTCGATCCGACCCGTCCGGTGGTCAACCTGCGCGGCCGCAACGGCGTGCCGATCGACATGGCGCGCGCGGTGCTGTTCCTGGTCTCCGACGATTCCGATTTCATCGTCGGCGACATGCTGTTCGTCGACGGCGGCGTGTCGGCGATCCTGGTGGGCGACGCGGCCGCCACCAGGGAGACGCGACCGACGGGATGACAATGTGATCAGGTGCGGCACATCGGTTCCGGTCGAGTGAAACCATGACCTCCAGCCCGCCGCGCTACCGGCTCGGTGTCGATGTCGGCGGCACCCACACCGATCTGGTGCTGCTCGACGCGGCGAGCGGCGAGCTCATGGTCGAGAAGGTGGCGAGCACGCCGAAGAATCCCGGCGCTTGGCGTGCTCGACGGCATCGCAAGGTTCATCGCGCGCGGCGTCAAGCCCGAGACATCGAGTTCTTCGCCCACGGCACCACCATCACCACCAATGCGCTGCTCGAGATGCGCGGCGCCAAGGTGGGACTGCTCATCACCAAGGGCTTCCGCGCCGTGCAGGAGATCCAGAACCAGGCGCGCGACGGCAACCTGTTCGACTATTTCTACGCCAAGCCGGCGCCGATCGCGCCGCAAAGCCTGACCAGGGAAATCCCCGAGCGCTCGGACCACCAGGGCAACGTGCTCGTGCCGCTCGACCAGCGACGCGGTCCGGCGCGGCGGCGCGCGAGCTCAAGGCGGCGGGCGTGCAGTCGATCGCGGTGTGCTACCTGTTCTCCTTCGCCAATCCGGCGCACGAGGCGGAGACGCGCCGGCTGATCCGCGAGGAGCATCCCGACGCGCATGTCTCGCTGTCGAGCGAGGTGCTGCCGCGCCTGCGCGAATGGCCGCGCCTGTCGACCACGCTGCATCAACGCCTATCTCGAGCCGGTGATGATCCACTACATCGATCATCTCAACAACGGCCTCGACGCAGGCCGGCGTCGCACACGCAGCAGCGTTTCCTGATGCAGTCGAACGGCGGCGTGATGCCGTTCAGCGCCGCGATCGCAGGCGGCCGGACCGTGCACACGCTGCTCTCCGGACCGGCCGCCGGCGCGCAGGCCAGCGCGCTATCTGGCCGAACGCGACGCCGGCCGCGGCCTGGTCACGCTCGACATGGGCGGCACCAGCGCCGACATCGCCTTCATCGAAGGCGGCGTGCCGCTCGAGGTCACCGAGGGCGTCATCGCCCGCCGCCAGATCGACGTGCCGGCGCTCGACATGACCACGATCTCGGCCGGCGGCGGCTCGATCGCCGTGGGTCGACGGCGGCGGCTTCCTCAACGTCGGCCCGCACAGCGCCGGCGCCGATCCGGGGCCGGCCTGCTACGGCCGCGGCGGCACGCGGCCGACCGTCACCGACGCCGACATCGTGTGCGGCTGCCTCAATCCGGACTACTTCCTCGGCGGCGCGCAGACGCTCGATGCCGCCGCGGCCGACGACGCGCTCGAGACCCACATCGCCGATCCGCTGAAGATGAGCGTGCTCGAGGCCGCCGCCGGCATCCGCCGCATCGTCGACATGCGCATGGCCGACGAGATCCGCGTCTTCGCGGCCAAGCGCGGTGTCGATCTTACGGCGCCTTCACGCTGCTGCCGTTCGGCGGCGCCGGCGCCGTGCATGCGGCCGCGGTCGCCGACGAGCTCGGCATGCGCCGCATCCTCGTTCCGCCGCGCCCCGGCGCCTTCTCGGCGCTCGGGCTGCTGTGCACCGACGTGGTGCACGACTACATCCGCTCCGAACTGAAGCCGCTCGACGAGGTCGCGCCCGCGCACGCCGAGGCGATTTTCCGCGCGCTCGAAGCCAAGGCGCGCGACGAGATCGCCGCCGAAGGCCTCGATCCGGCGCAGGCGCGCTTCGCACGCGAGCTCGACCTGCGCTACACCGGCCAGGGCTACGAGCTGCGCACGCCGCTCGACGGGCTCTCCATCGACGGACTGACCGTCGACTCGCTGTCGCCGCGCGCGAGCGCTTCGACGAGCGCCACGCGCAGCTTCACGGTCACGCCGCCAAGGAGCGCGCGGTCGAGGTGGTGAGCTATCGGGTGCGCCTGCGCGTCGGCGTCCCGAAATACCAGCCGCGCGACGAGGCCGTTCCGCGCGTCGCCGCGGACGCCCGAGCCCAAGGGCCGCCGCACGATCCATCTCGACGGCGTGATGCGCGTGCGAAGCCACCCTCTATGAGCGCGACCGGCTCGACATCGGCGCGGTCATCGACGGCCCCGCCATCGTCGAGCAGTTCGACGCCACCACCGTGATCCCGCCCGGCTGGAGCGCACGGGTCGACCGGCGGCGCAATCTCATCCTGCAAAGGACTGAGTAATCCATGGACGCGATCACGATCCAAATCCTGCGCAACAAGATCGCCAGCCTGGTCGACGAGATGCACTATCATTTCTATCGCTCGGGCTATTCCACCATCAT
Organism: uncultured Pseudomonadota bacterium; assembly: GCA_963791155.1. GTDB lineage: Bacteria > Pseudomonadota > Alphaproteobacteria > Rhizobiales > Xanthobacteraceae > JAVDCA01. Next base: position 14,450 of record CAWBRI010000017.1, on the reverse strand, counting down.
CCGCGAGTCGCGCGACTTCAGCTGCGTGATCCTCGACCGGACCGGCCGCCTGATCGTGGCGCCGCCGATGTTCTTTCACGCCCCGGTCTACCGCCATCTGGTCGGCCGCATCCTGGAGGTCCACGGGCCGGACGGCGGCATCGCGGACGGCGACGTGTTCGTCTCCAACCATCCCTATGAGGGCGGCCTGCCGCACGTCTCCGACATGGCCTTCGTCGCGCCGGTCTTCGCCGACGGCGTGATCGTGGCCTTCGCGGGCTCGATCGCCCACAAGGCCGACGTCGGCGGCACGGTCGCGGGCTCGACCTCGGCCAATGCGACCGAGCTCTATCACGAGGGCCTGCTGATCCCGCCGATCAAGATCGTCGACGCCGGCCGGCCGCTTGCCGACATCGAGCGCCTGATCCTCACCAACAGCCGGCAGCCCGCGCTGGTGCGCGGCGACATGCAGGCGCAGATCGCCGTGACCCAGATGGGCGCCGCGCGGGTGAAGGAATTGTGCGCCCGCTTCGGCGCCGGCACCGTCACGGACGCCTTCGCGGCGATCCTCGAGGCGCCGGCGCAGGAGCTGCGCGCCGCGATCGCCAAGCTGCCCGAGGGCGAGGCCTCCGCCGAAGGGCTGCTCGACAGCGACGGCGTCAGCGTCGACCAGCCGATCAAGCTCGCGGTGAAGATCACCATCGCGGACGGCCTCGCGACCTTCGATTTCTCCGGCAGCGATCCGCAGGCGCGCGGGCCGGTCAACCTGCGGCCCTCGATGGTCGAGGCCTGCGTGTTCTATTCGCTCATCGGCTGCCTCGGGCCGCGGCTCGCCTTCAACGACGGCATGCGCGACGTGGTGCGGCTGATCTTCGCGCCGCGCACCATCACCAATGCGCAGGCGCCGGCGCCGGTCTCGAACTACCAGATGGTCAATCTCAAGCTGGTCGACGTGATCCTGGAGGCGCTCGCGACCTTTCATCCGGAGCGCGCGACCGCGCATGCGGGCTCGTCGAGCGCGCTCAGCATCGCCTATGCGAAAGCGCGGCCCGGCCAGTCGACCATGCAATACGAGATCATGGGCTCGGCCTACGGCGGCGGCATGGGCCATGACGGCGCGTCGGCGACCGCCACGCATCTGAGCAATCTGCACATCACGCCGATCGAGATCCTGGAATCCGAATATCCCTGCCGCATCGCGCGCTTCGACCTCGTGCCGGATTCCGGCGGCGCCGGCGAGTGGCGCGGCGGCCTGAGCCTGCGGCGCGAATACGAGCTGCTTGGAGGACGCGACCGTCATCCGCCGCTTCGACAAGACGCGTTTTCCGCCGCAAGGCGTGGCCGGCGGCAAGCCCGGCAGCCGCAGCCGCTTCGTGATGCGGCTCGGCACGCCCGACGAGCAGCGAGACCCGCGCCTCGGGCCGCTACGAGATGAAAGCCGGCGAGCGCTTCCTGCTGCAGAGCGCCGGCCGGCGGCGGTTTCGGCGATCCGCGCCGGCGCGACCGCGCCGCACTGGGGCGCGACGTGACCGAGGGCTATGTCACGGCGCAAGCCGCGGACAAGGATTACGCTCCATAGCGAGCAACAAATTCGCTACTCGCTACTCGCTACTCGCTACTCGCTATTCGCTATTCGCCATTCGCCATTCAGTCGCTAAACCGTGGGCTCGACTCATCCTACGAGGCACGCGCCACGATCTTGTCGCGCTGCGGATGAAACCGGAAGCGCGGCAGGTGGTCGAGATCGGTGCCGGTCACGCGGATCACCCAGGCCTTCTCGGGATGCGCGGTCGAATGGATGACATGCGGCAAGTAGGCATGGGTCCTGCCGGTGTCGAGGCGATATTTTCCCGCCTCCTCCAGCACCGCCTGCTCCTCGCTCTCCGGATTGACGCGCCGCCACTCGGTCATGTCGGTGTAGCCGCGCGCATTGCCGTAGATCGCCCATGAGGTGCCGTGGCTGTGCGGCGTGCCGCTTTTTCCTCCGCGCTGGACGTGCGCCAGCACATGAAAATCGGTCGCCGGGTCGTGGTACAGCAGCCGCTGGCCGGGCGGCGTGTCCTCGGCGAAGGCGGACGGCCACGAAGGCCGGATTGGCGAGCAGTTCCGCGAGCTTCGCGCAGACGCGGGTCAGATTGCCCGGCAGCGGATCGCCCGATTGCAGGATCGCGCGCGAGTCGGCGCAGAACTGATCCAGGTCGTAGGCCATGCTCGCCTCCCTCTTGGCCGGCCGCGGCGAACGAGCGCCGACGCGCCAGAGATAGCGAATTGTCGCGCCCGCTTCAACGCGCCCCCCCGCAGCGTGACAACGTGGCCGCCGCGGCGATAGGATCGCGCAACAAGCATTTCCCCGGGAGAACACGATGCGACGCCTTTGCCGAGTGACCCCGATCGCCCTGCTCGCTCTCATCGTGTCGTGGCAAGGGGACCGTGCCTGCGCGCAAAACGTCTTTCCGTCGCGCATCGTCCGGCTCGTGGTGCCGGCGGCGGGCGGCTCGACCACCGACACGCTGGCGCGCCTGCTCGCCGACAAGCTCGGCCACACATGGCCGCAGTCGGTCATCGTCGAGAACATCAGTGGGGGCGCGATGAATGTCGGGGCCGAGCACGTCGCGCGCGCCGCCCCCGACGGCTACACCCTGATGGTGAGCCCGCCCTCGCCGGTCTCGATCAACCATCTGCTCTATCGCGAGCTCGGCTACGACCCGCGCCAGTTCGTGGCGGTCGCGCTGCTTGCCAAGGTCCCCAACGTGCTGGTGGTGCGCAAGGACCTGCCCGCAACGTCGATCAAGGAGCTGATCGCCTATGCCAAGGCCAATCCGGGCAAGCTGACCTATGGGTCGCAGGGCGCCGGCTCGACCGCGCATCTGAGCGCCGGCCAGCTCGAGGTGCTCGCGGGAATCAAGATGGTGCATGTGCCCTATCGCGGCGCGGTGCCGGCGCTCAACGACGTCATCGCCGGCCATATCGACATGTTCTTCGACACGCTCACCACCTCGGTGCCGTTCTGGCGCGGCGGCAAGGTGAACATCCTGGGGGTTGCCGACAGCGAGCGCGCCGCCGCCGTGCCGGACCTTCCGACAATCGCCGAGTCCGGCCTTGCCGGGCTTCCGCTCGATCACCTGGTTCGCGCTGGTCGCGCCACCCGGCACACCGGCCGCGATCGTCGACAAGATCAATGCCGACGTGACCGCGGCGTTTCGCGATCTCACCGACAAGCTGCATGAGCTGCGGCTCGAGCCGATGCCGGGCAGCCCCACTGAGGCCGCCCGCTTCATCGCGGAGGAGACCCGTCTGTGGGGCAAGGTGATCCAGGAAGCCCATATCACGGCACAATAAGTATTGTGCACTGAAAATATTGTGCACTGATCGCAGCGCCGCGAGCGCCGGCCGATCAACGTGGCGCCGACCGGCCTACCGCAAGATCGCGGCGGTGCTCGGCGGATCCGCGCTCCCCGTCACGTCCTCCCGGTTCCGCCGGCGCGTCCGCGCTTTTTCCGCGCGGCTCGCCCATCAAGGCGGGCTGGAACAGCACCGCCGACACCAGCGTGCAGGCGAGCGACAGGGCCAGCAGCTTGCCCATGCTCGACGTGCCCGGATGGTTGGACAGCCACAGGCTGCCGAACGCGGTGGCGGTAAGGAGCGCGCTGAAGAAGACCGCGCGCGTGAGCGCCGACTGCAGGAAATCGGTCTGCCCGCTCCGCCACGCCAGGATGTAGTAGATCTTGAAGGCGACGCCGACGCCCAGCAGGACCGGCAAGGCGATGATATTGGCGTAGTTGAGCGCAAAGCCGCTCACGGCGCAGATCGCCAGGGTGGCTGCCGCCGCCACCATCAAGGGCACCAGCGTGAGCAGCACGTCGCCGAATCTGCGCAACACGATCCACAGCAACAGCGCGATCGAGACCAGCGCCCATGCGGCCGCCTCCGCGAATGCCCACACGATGGTGTCGCCCCATTCTAGCGTGGCGATCGCCTGGCCGGTGGCGTTCGGCTCGGCCCCCAGGACGGCGTGCGCAAACCGGCGGAGCGTTTCCTCGTCGTTGCGATCGCCCTTCGGGGTTGCCTCGACGCGCGCCCGGCCGTTCGGACTGATCCAGTCGCGCGTGAGCTCCTTGGGAAGGCTCGCCCGGCTGATCCGGCCGGCCTGCAGGCCATCCCGCAGATCGCCGATGTCGGCCCGGAGAGGCACCGTAAACGCGGCCGCGACCGCGGCGCGATGAGCTTCATCCGAATCCGCGAGGCGCGCGAGGTCGCCTGCCAGGCGCCGCGCCGCATCCGCGCCCGCGCCTCTCCCCTCCCCGGCGGCCTGCCGCAGAGCCTCGGCGCCGCTGCGCAGCGACGCGACGCCCTCGGCATCGCTCGGCGCCGGCCGGGCGCCGCGATTCAACGCGGCCCCGAGCGCCTGCGCGGCCCGTTGAATGAGCGGCAGCTTGCGATCCTGGTCCGACGGCACGAAGCTGTCGATGGTCCGCGTCCGATCGACCTCCGGCAGGGCGGCGAGCCGCTTGGCGACGGCGGCCGCCTCCTCGGGAGACGCGATGATCACCTCCGCGGCATTCACGGCGACGGCCGGGTCCCGGCTGAGCTCCCGAATGGTCGCGATCGATTCGGAATTCGGATTGCGCAAGTGGAGCGGATCGAAGTCGAACTGCAGCCGGGTGAGGGCGGGCAGCGCGGCCACGCCCGCGATCGCGATCGCCGCAACGATCAGGACGCGATGGCGCTTCAACCATCCGTCGACCGGCGCCATGGCGGGAAGCCGCAGCGACCTCGGTTCCGCCGGAGCATCGACGGCCCGCAGCAATGCCGGAAGCAGGGTCAGGCTTGCCGCATAGGCGACGCCCATGCCGACACCGGCGATCGTGCCGAGCTGAGCAAGGCCGATATAGGGGGTCGGCAGGAACGACAGGAAGCCGGCGGCGGCCGCGCCGGCCGCGAGGGTGAGCGGAGCGCCGACACGCTCGGCGGCCTCGCTCAAGGCCTGATGCAAGTCCCCGGCAAGGTGGCGCTGCGCGCGAAAGCGCACGGTGTATTGAATCGCGAAGTCGGCGCCCAATCCGACAAACAAGACCGCGAAAGCGATCGAAATCGGATTGAGCGCGCCGACGATCAGCAACCCCAGCGCCGCCGTTATGACGAGGCCGACCCCCAAGGTGACGACGACCGCGAGCACGAGACGGAACGAGCGCAGCGCCAGCCAGAGAATGAACACGACGATCGCGCCCGTGATCAGGCTATTGCGCACTAGACCCTCGTTTGCGCTGGCGAATTCCTCGTCCGAGATCGTCGCCGGCCCCGTGATGCGCACCCGTGCCCGGTAGGTGGTGGCAAGCCCCAGATCGCCGACGGTCTGGCGGATCGCGGAGATCGCCTTCGCGGCGGGTTCGAGCTCGCGATCGTTGAGGTAGGGCCAGACCGCAATGAAGTGCCGCAAATCCGACGGCTGGGCCGCGCCTTGCAGCAGGACTTTCCACGAGAAGTCCGCGGGCTGGCCGGACTGAATCTTCTCGACCGGCTCGGCCACCATATTCAACGCGCGGGCCATCGCGTCGAGCGTGATCTGGCCCTGCTCCACCCCCAAGAGCGCGAAGGAGAGCGCCTGGACGAGACCGCGCAGGCTCGGGTCGCTCGACAGCGCTCCGACGAGGGGACCCGCCCTGGTGAGCTGGTTCGTGACCCCCTCGAGCTGATCCGGCGGCAGATACAACAGGCCGTTGCGCCGGAAGAAGGGACCGCCGCCCTGCTCGTCGACCGAGCGGAACAGATCGGTCTGCTTCGCCAGATTTTCCGCCAGCGCCCGTGTGGCCGTACCAGCCAGCTCGGGCGTGGGTCCGTCGACCACGATCAGGATGAGCTGAAGGCTTTTCGGGAATTCATTGTGATAGGCGATTTCCCGCTTTCGCCAATCGAGGTCGGGCGACATCAGGTCGTCGATCTTGGTGTTGATCGCGAACACACGCGCCGTATAGACCCCGGAGCATACGGCCAGAACGACCGCCGCGAGAATCACGCCCCATGCATGGCGGGCGCAGAATTTCACGATGCGGACGATCGATGACGTCAACATGATCCTGCCATCGTCCAATGAACCGCCGAAATCCCGGCGCACGCCGCCGGGGCAATCGCCCGAAGCCGCCCCCGGGGCGGGACCCATTAGCTTCTAACGCCCGGGCCGCCGATGGGTTGCTTGAATTCTCGACTGTTCCGAGGATTGCCACAAGCCGGAAGATGGCCGGTTCGCCCGCGAGCACCGCAGCATGGTCGCGTCGGTTACCCGCCGCGGCCGGAGAAATCCGGCGTGCGCTTTTCCATGAAGGCGAGCACGCCCTCGCCATAGTCCGGGGTAAATCCGGCCTCGCGTTGCAAATCGCGCTCGAGATCGAGCTGGCGATCGACATCGTTTGCTTCCGCCGCATCGAGCGCCCGCTTGATCAGCCCGAGCCCGATCGTCGGTCCCTTGGCGAATTGCGCACAGACGGCCTCGGCCTCCGCCACAAGCCGGTCGTCGTCGACCGCCTTCCAGATCAGGCCCCATTCCTGCGCGGTTTCGGCGGACAGCGGCTCGGCCAGCAGCGCGAGGCCGCGCGCGCGCGCCGCGCCGACCAGGCGAGGCAGCAGCCAAGTGCCACCGCTGTCCGGCACGAGGCCGATCTTGGCGAAGGTCTGCACGAATTTGGCGGAACGCGCCGCCAGCACGATGTCGCAGTGGAGCGCGATGTTGGCGCCGGCGCCGGCCGCGGCGCCGTTGACGGCGGCGACCACCGGAAAGCGCAGCGCGCGCAGCTGCCGCACCAGCGGATTGTAGAAGTTTTCCAGCGATCGCCCGAGGTCGCGCGGCGGCCCGCTGCCTGCCACCCGGTCGCTCAGATCCTGGCCGGCGCAGAACGCGCGGCCAGCGCCGGTCAGCAGAAGCGCCCGGCAGGCCGAATCCGCTTGTGCGTCGTCGAGCGCCGCGCGCAGCGCGAGGTGCATGTCTTCCGTGAAGGCATTGAGCCGCTGCGGCCGGTTGAGCGTGATGACGCGATAGCCCGGACGGATGTCGACGATGATGGACTGGTCGGCCATGGGACCCTCCGGCGCACGAGCAAAGGGCGATTTATGGCCGCGCCACGCGACCAAAAGCAACCTGCGTCTTCCCCGGACGACGCCAGCCGCCGCCGGACCCGCTTGCGCCGCAGCCCCGCGCTGCCGATATTCGACGCACGGCTGTCGTCGCACCGGAGAGCAAGACCATGGAAACAAAGCGGTTCGCGGTCACCCACACGGATGCCGAGTGGCGCCGCCTGCTCACGCCCGAGCAATACGGGATCATGCGCCAGCACGGCACCGAGGCGCCCGGCAGCTGCGCGCTGAACTTCGAGAAACGCCCCGGCGTCTTCAGCTGCGCCGGGTGCGGGCAGGTGCTGTTCCGGTCGAAGACGAAGTTCGAGAGCCACACGGGCTGGCCGAGCTTCAACGATCCCGAGGAAGGCGCCGTCGAAACCTCGCAGGATGACAGCTACGGCATGGTGCGCACCGAGGCGCATTGTGGCCGCTGTGGAAGCCATCTCGGCCACGTGTTCGAGGACGGACCGCCGCCGACCCATCTGCGCTACTGCATCAACGGCGTGGCGATGAATTTCAAGCCGGATTGAGCATCCCGCCATCGCGGCTTGGCGGCCGCCGATCGCCAACCGAGCAAGCACTTACTTGACCAGAGGCCCCGGCTTCGCGGGCGCAAAATGCCGCGCCATGAATCCGAGTCCGGAGACGATCGCCGGATCGCTCGGCGGCACGAGCGATCCGCCCACGCGCGTGCGGCGCGAAGCCGCCCACAGGACGACCGACAGGCAACCGATCGCGGCGATCGCAATGGCGAGCGGCCAGGGCGACCGCCCGAGCGTGTGGCCGACGATGGTGCCGACCACCGCCGCCGATATCTGCTGCACCAGCCCGAGCAGCGAAGAGGCCGTTCCGGCGCATTGGGGAAACGGCGTCAGGGCGCCCGCGATCGCCTGCGGCATCGCCAGCATGTTGCCGGCGTGGTAGATCACCATCGACAGCACGAGCGAAGGCACCGGCGGCAATCCGAGCGCGAGGCAGGCCATCATGGCGAGCCCGCCGGCCGCCAGGCAAAGCGCGCCGATCCCCATCGTCAGATCGAGCCCGATCCGCGTCGCGAGCGAGGCCGCAATGCTCGCACCGGCAATCGCGCCGCCGCAGGCGACCGCATAGGCGATGCTGAATTGGAACGCCGATAGGCCGTAGACGTCCTGCAGCACGAACGGCGAGCCCGAGATCCAGGCGAACAGCCCCGCATAGCTGCAGCCCAGGATGCCCGCATGGGCGAGAAAGCCCCGATTGCTCGCCAGCAACCGGCAGTGCCGCAGGGTTTCGGCGAACAGGATCGGGCCCGCGGCGCGCCGTTGCAGCGTCTCCGGCATTGACCGCCACACGATCGCGCCCGCCACCATCCCGACGCCGACGATGACCATGAAATTGGCGCGCCAGCCGAAAGCGACCTGCACGATGCCTCCGACCAAGGGCGCGATGACCGGAGCAAACGACATGATTGCGCCGATTCGCGACAGCTCGCGCCCGGCCTGCTCTCCGGCATGGAGATCGCGGACGATCGCGCGCGGAAGCAGAACGACTCCGGCGGCGCCCAGGGCCTGCAGGCCGCGACAAATGATCAGCGTTTCGATCGCAGGCGCGGCCGCGCAGGCGAGGCTGGCGGCGCAGAACAGCCCGAGCGCCATCAACAGCACCGGCCTGCGGCCGAAGCGGTCGGCGATCGGACCGTAGACGACCTGACCGATCGCGAATCCGACGAGGTAGGATGAAAGCGTCAACTGCACGTCCGACGGGCTCGCGCCGAGCAGCCGGCCGATGTCCGGCATCGACGGCACGTAGATGTCCGTCGCCATCGGGCCGAATGCGGTCAGGAGCGCGAGCAGGGCCGTCAGCGTGATCGTGTCGCGACGTAGCATGGAGCGCTCGCTTGCCTGGCCGCGCGGGAGTTATTCGATTGCGAAATCAACGGCATGAAGGCGCCCGCGGTCGTTGACCTAGGTCAAGTCCTGACCTTCTGCATGGCTGCTCCGGTCGGCTTGCAGGACGGTGATGCCAAACCCGCCCAGGGCGGCAGCAGGAATCGCCGGCGTTATCCGTTGGATGGGCCGAGCAAAGCCGCTTAGTATCCAGGCATAACGCACCGAAGGCGTGCCGTACAGCCGGCGTCGGATGGACCTCGGGGGCAGATATGAGGCGCGAAAATTTCAGGCGGACGACGTCGACAGGTGCGGCTTGCTCACGGGTTGCCGCCCTGCTGGTCGCCGCGATGCTCGCACTCGCAGGGTCGCAACAGGCTGCCGCCGAGGTCTGGCCGGCGCGGCCGATCAAGCTCATCAACGCCCTGGCGGCGGGCTCGGCCCCCGACATCCTCAGCCGCATCATCGCCGAGCCGCTGGGGCGCGCCCTTGGACAACAAGTCATCGTCGAAAACCGGCCGGGTGCGGTCAACGTCATCGCCACCCAGGCGGCCGCACGCGCGGCTCCGGACGGCTATACGCTGTTCTTCGGCCCCTCGCTGGCGCTCGCCGTCAATCCGCACACCTTTAAGTCCCTGCCCTATGATCCGATCGCGGATTTCACCTACATCGCGATGGTGTCCAAAGCGGCGTTTTTCGTCCTTGCCCATCCGGACGTTCCCGCCAAGACGCTGCCCGAATTGATCGCGCTCGACAAAGCCAGGCCCGGTCAACTGACGGTCGCGGTCGACGGGCCCAAGAACTCCTCCGGCATGCTCGCCGCGTGGCTGAACAAGACGGCGGGCATCAACATGGTGCCGGTTCCCTACGCGACCATGCCGCAAGGTGTTCAAGATGCGCTGGCCGGCCGCGTGCAGTTGACCATCGCGGCAGGGCTGATCGCCGGTCCGCTGGTGGACCGCGGCGCCCTGCGCGCATTGGCGGTGAGCTCCGCGACCCGCATCCCCGGCTATGGCCAGATTCCCACGATCGCCGAGACGTTTCCCGGCTTCGACTTCGTCGGATGGTTCGTTCTCGCCGCCCCGAAGGGAACGCCGGGCGAGATCGTCAACCGGCTCAACCACGAGATGGATCGGATTCTGAAAGACCCCGAGCTGGTGAAGCGACTGGGCGAGCTAGGTTTCTATGTCGACGGAGCCTACACGCCGGAAGCCACCGCCGAATTCGTGCGCCGCCAAGGCGACATATGGGGCGGGATCGTTCGCGCGATCGGCATCACGCCGGAGTGACGATGATTCTGGATCGCAATGCCGAGATACCGGTGCGCGACGGTGCGATCCTGCGCGCGAACGTATATCGCCCCGACACGAACGGTCGATTTCCGGTGCTCATGACGTTCGGGCCCTACGGAAAGGACGTGCCGCTGCGCGACTTCATGCAGGAGGCATGGGACCGGCTGGAGCAGACCTATCCGGAAATCCTGGCGGCTTCGTCGTGCCGGCACCTCGTGTTCGAGCGGCCGGACCCCGAAGTGTGGGTCCCGCACGGCTACGTCGTCATCAGCGTGGACTCGCGTGGCGCAGGCAAGTCGCCGGGCCGGCTCGACCCGAATTCGCCGGCCGAATTTCGCGACTTCTACGATGCCATCGAATGGGCAGGCACGCAGCCTTGGAGCAGCGGCAAGGTGGGGTTGCTCGGCATTTCGTATTACGCCGCGGGCCAGTGGTTCGTGGCCGCGATGCGTCCGCCGCATCTTGCCGCCATCCTACCGTGGCAAGGCACCTACGACTTCTATCGCGACCGCACGCGTCAGGACGGAATCTTTGCGAGCGGATTTCTCAAACGCTGGTGGAACCGCAGCGTCCTGCGGAACCAGCACGGCAATCCCGATACCACGTGTCGCGACATCTATACCGGCGAGCCCGCGACCGGACCCGTTGCGCTGTCACAAGAGCAGCTCGCGGAAAACCGCGCCGACTACCTGGGCGACGTCCTGGCGCATCCGCTCAACGACTCGTTTTACCGCGAACGAACGCCCGATCTTTCCAGGATCGATTGTCCGGCCCTGGTCATCGCGAACTGGGGCGGGTTGGGGCTGCACCTGCGCGGCACCATTCGCGGATACCTGGGGATCGCGTCGCGCGAGAAATGGCTCAAGGTTCAATCGGGCTCGTATTTTCATACTTTTCTGCAGCCGCGCAACGTGGCGATGCAGAAGCGGTTCTTCGATCGCTATCTCGTCGGCGTCGACAACGGGTGGGAGAGCGAGCCGCGGGTGGAGGTGGAAATCCGCGGACCCGGCGACACGGTAAAGCGCGTCGCGCGCGCCGTCGCCTGGCCCCTTCCCGACACGCAATGGACAAGGCTCTTTCTCGATGCCGCGAACAAGACACTGGATGCCGGCCAGCCTCGGCACGCCGCCAGCGCCAGCTACCCGGCGCTGAGCGCGGGCGTCACGTTTTCGACCTCGGCCTGGGCGCAGGACGTCGAGATCGCGGGTCCGGTGAAGGCCAAGCTGTTCGTGTCCTCCAACACGCCCGATATGGATATTTTCGCGACGGTTTGCGCGTTCGACGCGGACGGAAACGAAATGACCTTCATTGCGGCGCCGGAGCCGAAGTCACCGGTGACACAAGGCTGGCTGCGGGTCTCGCAACGCAAAACAGATCCCCGACGTTCCACCGAATATCTTCCCTTCTATCCTCACGATGAAAGACAGCCGCTGACGCCGGACGAGATCTACGAGGTCGATCTCGAGATCTGGCCGATGGCTCTCGCCCTGCCGCGAGGATCTCGCCTCACGCTGACGATCCAGGGTAAGGATTTCGAACGGCCGGGCGCAACCGGGCCGCTGCGCGGAGTGGCGTGGTTCACCCACGACGATCCCGTCGACCGTCCGCCGCATTTGTTTGCCGGCACGAATACGCTCCATACCGGCGGCCCGCACCAATCCTATGTGTTGCTGCCTATGTTGCCGTCGCGATGAGCGACGGCCATCGCGCTACAGGAAAGAAACGCATGGACTTCATCTGCGCGGCGCATTGACTTCAACGCCTGTGCGATTCAATTTCTGGAAGCCCGAGGGAGCAACTCAGACACCCACGCCGGCCCGCGCCGCCATGAGGACCGTCATGACGAGGGAGTCTCCCAAAACCGCGTCCATCGAGCCCACGATGGCGACGCTCATGTCGGCGCTGTCCGCAATGAGTGGCCGGTGGGCGTCGGCGCGTTCCCGCGCGCAGTTTGCCCTGCTGCTGCGAAGGTCGCGCCGGTGGCGCACGCATCCAACCATCGTGACGGCGCGGCGCATTTCGATGCTGCATGAAGATACGCTCGCCATGCTCCACCTCCTGGCGCGTCGATGCAAGGGTGCCGTGGTCGAGATCGGTCCCTATATGGGCGGTTCGACGATTGCGATCGCATCGGGTTTGCGCCCTGGCGCGCCGTTCGTCTCCATTGAGCTCGGTGGCGCGCACGATCATCCGGACCTTCCGACGAAAGACATTGTGGGCGACCTGCAAAACAATCTTCGAAACGCCGGGGTGGCCGACAAAGTGTCGATCGTCGTCGGTCATAGCAACACCGCGGCAGTGCGCAACCAGATCGTTGCGCAACTGCGCGGTCGGAAGATTGGACTTCTCGTCATCGACTCGGATGGCGAGATAGATCACGAGTTCACGTTCTATCGGCCGTTGATGCGGCGCAATTGCACGCTGGTCTTCGATGATTACGAAATGATGGTGCGCGGCGACGTGAAGGACGGCATGGTCAAGGCGTGGATAGAGACAGCCGAGCGCGCCGGCAAAGTCCGATCCCTGGGCGTGCTGCCATGGTCGACGTGGATCGGGCGACCGCGCTGATGCGTCGCGTCGTCACGGCCCGGCGCATCGTCGCTTCTGCCGCGCATGAGGACCGGGATACATATCTCTTGGGCGCGGTCGCGCTCGCTGCCGCCATCGAGATTTCATATCAGCGCGGCGCGAGTTGAAGCACCCAGCCGGCGCACGAACCGGCGAACCGTGCGGATCACGCCACAACCGATCAAATCGGACGGCGTCGGTGCGAGGTTCCTATCGCTCGGATCTGAATGGTGGCGGGGGACCGCTACCGTAAATCCAGTGGCCGTTAAGGACTTTGGTCCTATGTTTGTTCTTTCTTTCTTTAGGAATTATCATGCTATATTATTTCTACGGAAATTGAGGTGCGTCGTGCCGACCAAGTCCCACACACTATCCGCCGCCGATCAAACCGCCGTCGTCCTCACCAAGGCTACGCTCAGGGCCGCGACTCAACTGGGCTTGACCAACAAGCTGCTCGCTGCGGTGATCGGCGTATCGGAGGCTACTGTCTCCCGCATGCGCGGCGGTGAATACACGCTCCAGCGCGGACAGAAGTCATTCGAGCTCGCGATAATGTTTGTGCGGCTATACCGTTCGCTTGATGCCATCGTTGGCGGCGACGACGCGGTTGCCGGCAACTGGCTCAAGAACCGCAATACCGCGCTCGAAGCCGCGCCGCTCTCGCTCATCCAGACCGTACACGGACTGATGAATGTCATCCAGTACCTGGACGCCCGCCGCGCTATCGTCTGATGCCCGCTCACTCGCGGGAACCTGCTGGCGGCTAGTCGAGGCGCAACACCATGTCTCGACGCTGAAGCTCGTGGATTCGGTCGATGAGCAGGAGCTGCTCGAGGACCTCATCGAGGCTACCAAACCGGCGGTGCCGCCGGAGTGCCGCGGTCTGCATTATCTGCTCGCGACGCCATTTCGGTACGGCGCTGTTTATCCATTGGGATCGCGATTCCGGCGGACAGGAAATACGGACGGTGTCTTCTACGCGTCCGAAACGCCGCAGACAGGCGTCGCCGAAATGGCCTTCTATCGGCTGCTCTTCTTCGCCGAGTCGCCCGACACACCGTGGCCCTCAAATCCTGCCGAGTACACGGCATTTTCAGCCGAATTCGCAACCAAGAGGGCGATCAACCTGACCAAGGGCAAATACCGCACCTACAAGACTCAATGGATGCACGTAACCGACTACAGTCATTGCCAGACTTTCGCCGATGCCGCACGCGCAGCCAAAATCGAGGCCATTCTCTACGAGTCGGTTCGCGATCCTCGTCAGGGAATGAATCTCGCGCTGCTCACCTGCCGCGTCTTCGTAAAGCCCAAGCCGATCGATCAGCAGACTTGGCACATTCGGGTCAGTGACGCCGGAGCCCAAGCGGTCTGCGAGGCTCCGAAATACGGGCTCACGTTCGACCGTAAGTGCTTCACGAACGATCCCCGCATTTCCAAGCTGCGCTGGGTTCGCGCCTAATCGGCATCGAAATCTCAAGAGCCGTTTGGAGCAAGGGAGGCAGGATTTGAAGCTGCGACCCCTCGTCCCGAACGCTGACGCGTTGCGGGAACCAAAACCCCTTCGGGCCAAAAGTGTTACCCATGTGGCCGGTATAAACCGTAACCCATGTGTCCGGGCTAGACACGGAAAGCTTGG
>CAWBRI010000016.1:0-784351 GCA_963791155.1 uncultured Pseudomonadota bacterium | reverse complement strand
CCTGGGCGCGGCATCTGACGCGCCGCCGCGTCTTCGGCTATCTCGACTTCAGCCTGGCCGGCTCCGGATTGATCGGCGGCGAGCGGCTGTTTTCCCAACTCGATAAAATTCTCGGGGAGACCACGTTCCAGGAGCTGCCCATCCGGGTCGCCGCTGTCGCGACCGAGATCCGCACCAACCATGAAATCTGGCTGACGCGCGGCCGGGTGGCCGACGCGGTGCGCGCCTCGTGCTCGTTGCCCGGAATATTCCCGCCGTTGCGGATCGGCGGGCGCTGGCTGATGGATGGCGCACTGGTCAATCCGTTGCCGATCTCCGCGGCGCGCGCGTTCGGGGCGCGCCTGGTGATCGGCGTCAATCTCAACGCCGACAATTTCGGCCGCGGCACCGTCATCCAGGATCACGGCTCCGACGCCGACGATGACCTGCGGCGCCACGCGCTCAAGGCCCGCGGCGGGCTGCGCGGGCGTGCCGAGCGTCTCATCAAGCGCAAGGTCTTCGGCACGCCGGACCGCCCGGGCCTGTCGACCGTGATGGTTGACGCCTTCCAGGTCCTGCAAGACCGCATTACGCGCGCGCGGCTCGCCGGCGATCCGCCGGACGTGTTGATCGGCCCGCGGCTCTCGCGCATCAATCTGTTCGACTTCCACCGCGCCGAGGAGATCATTGCGCTCGGCGCCGAGGCGGCGGAAAAGTCGCTGCCCTCGATCGGCGAAGCGATCGATACGCTGACCTGAGTTCCGGCCGCCCGTCAGGCGGTGCGGATGTAGTCCTTCAGCGCCGCAGATTCCTGCTCCATCTGCTGGACACGCGACTTCACCACGTCACCGATCGAGATGATCCCCACGAGTCGGCCCTGATCGACCACCGGAACGTGACGGAACTTGCCGGCCGTCATCTGCTCCATGAGTTCGCTCACGGTCTGATTCACGCCGCAAGTGTCGACCTTGCGGGTCATCACCTCGGCGACCGTTGTATTGAGCGCACCGGGACCCTTTTCGGCGAGTGCCCGCACGATGTCGCGCTCGGACAGGATGCCGACGATGCGGCGGTCGGCCCCGGTCACGACCACGGCGCCGATGCGGCGCGCGGCCAGGAGCTTCACCGCTTCCGCGATGGAAGCGTGCGGTTCCGTCGTGACGACGTCGATTCCCTTGTGAGACAGGATTTCTTTTACGGTCATGGGTCGCCTCCCTTGTCATCGCTGACGGCTGAACCGTCGCAATGAAACTGCTGTTGATCAGCAATCGTTAGGTCGGCGTCTTGTTCCGGCCGGGTCTGTCGGCGATCGATCGGCGCGACACAACGCTGCGTGCGGATCGTGTCGTGCGCGATCGATGCCGCCGGTCGGCTACGCGGTTGGCGACGCCGACGCTCCAGATAAGTATGCGACCAAACCAGCGCGGCGGAAAGAGGGCGAAGGACCGCATCGTCAATGTTCCATTGGGATATTGCTTTGCAACATAACGGTTGGCTTTGGAACATTTTCCGACGAAAGCCGCGTCCGACGTGCCGATCTGGCGCATTCATCCTGCAAAAGCCGAACGCGCTTGCTCTAATGCAACGTTCGTTCCGAGTCCGGTCCCCGGTTGCTGTCGACGTCGGAACGCGCGGCGATCGGATCGAATACGGCGAACAGGATGAGGCCGGCCAGAAAACCGCCGATATGCGCCTCCCATGCGACTGCCTGTTCCATACCCGGAATCGCGACCGAGCCCAAACCGAACAGGATATTGACTCCGAACCAGGCGACCAGAAACACGATGATGCGCATATCGCGCAATGCCGTCATCAACGGCGCGGCCGGCACCCGATAGGCCTCGTCATCGCCGCCGCGGAACACGCTGAGCGGCCCGCCGCGCTGGAACGCAAAACGGATCGCCGCCGCCATGAACCCGGAAATCGCCGCCGACGCACCGATCATCGGCATCACCGCGCCCTGGTGGGTGGCGAGATGCAGGCCTGCGCCGGCGGCCGCCGTCACGGCGAAGAATGCGATGAACCGCACGCTGCCGAACCGGCGCGCGACCGCGGAGCCGAACGGCAGGAGCCACACCGTGTTGACACCGAGATGCATGGCGTCGCCATGGATGAATGCGTAGGTGAAGAAGGTCCAGATGTCGGCGGCCCACCCGCCCGGCAGCGCACCGTCGGCCGCGATCGCCGGGTCGAAGCGCGCCGGGATGAACGCGAAGGTGAGCAGAAAGTCGATATCCTCGTCATTGGTGAGCAGATAGGTGCGCGCGAGGTGCACGAGCACGCACACGACGGCGACGGCGATGACTGCGGCTGGCACGTTGAAGATCGGTTCGGAGCGCTGGGTCACAAAAAATCCGTAGGTTGGCGGCTGGCGAACAACGGAACCGATCAAGCGTCCGGAAACAGATATGCGGTCGGAACGCGCCCGGCAAGCGAGCCGGCCGCGACAATCTCCATGTACGCTCCATGTACGCTCCATGTACGCGCCGCATGACGCGCACCTTTCCCTCGCTCCGCAAGGCCCGAACGAAAGAAAAAGGGGAGGGCTTTCGACCCTCCCCTGTCACGTCCTCTCGCCTCCCCGGCTCGAAGCCACATTTGATCCGTCGCGACCGTAGGGACGGGCCGGCGGCCTGCCAACCTGCGCCTCCGGTTAACGCTAACCCGTGACGCGCGCGCCTCGCCCGGCCCCGCGGCGACGCGCGGCACGACCCATGCTCCGACGTCTCCAAAGACGCACGAAACATGCACGTATGCGCGCGCCTGTCCCGAACAAGGACAGTGGACTGCGCGAGACGCCACAAGATGAGACAGGGCTGGCCCATGAAAAGCGCATCCACCAGCAAATTGTTCGCCTATTGGAACGAACGGCGTGGCAGCCGGCTCGCGCCGGAGCGTGGCGACATCGAGCCGGGCGCGATCCGCGAGGTCCTCGGCGACAGTTTCATCGTCGCGTTCGATCCGGAAGCGGACCATCCGTTCCGGCTCGCCGGCACGCGCGTGTGCGCGCTGTTCGGCCGCGAGCTCAAGGGCGAGCCGTTCGTGCAACTGTGGGACCAGGCGAGCCGCAAGATCCTGCGTGAGATGACCGCGACCGTCGCCGACGAGGCGGTCGGGCTCATTGCCGGCGCAAAGGCCAGAACCGCGCAAGGCTCGAACACCGATCTCGAGCTGCTGCTGCTTCCGCTCTATCACCGCGGCAAGATGCATGTGCGCCTGCTCGGCCTGCTGGTGCCGGTCGAGGCACCCTATTGGGCCGGCACCGAACACATCGTCACGCTCACTCTGGGCGCCATGCGCCATCTTGGCCCGGCGATCGAGACCATTTCGGCGCCGCGTTTCGCCAGGAGCGCCGCAGCCGACAAGCTGCGGCGTGGACTGACCATCTATGACGGCGGACGGAACTGACGACACCGTCGCAAAAGGCGCTCCATCGCGACGCAATGCGCCGCAGATGGGGCCGCGCCGCATTTCCTAAACGCGACGTTAACTCCCTGCCCCTACGCTGCGCAGCGTGACGAAGTCCACGACTCGAAGTCCGAGTCCGGAACTCCAAGCCAGGCAGGTCGAGACGCAGAATGGCGCTGGTGCAAGCGGTGCAAACGAGACCCAAACTGCTCCCGCTGGCGCGAGGAACGCCGGCGGTTTCAGCGCGTGCGGGTCAATCTGCTCGGCCGCTACATGCTGTCGGACCGCCGCGAGTTCCCCTGCCAGGTCGTCGACATGTCGCCCGGCGGCATGGCGCTGATCGCGCCGGTGAGCGGCCAGGAGGGCGAGCGCGTGATCGCCTATATCGATCATCTCGGCCGGCTCGAGGGCAAGATCGCGCGGCTCTATCAGAACGGCTTCGCCATGACGGTGGCGGCGACGCCGCGCAAGCGCGACAAGCTCGCCGCCCAGCTCACCTGGCTCGCCAACCGTCATATCCTCAATCTGCCCGAAGACCGCCGCCACGGCCGTATCATCCCGCGCAAGCCGGTCACCCAGCTCGCCATGCCGAACGGCGTCAAGCTCACCTGCCGCATCATCGACCTGTCGCTGTCGGGCGCCGCGATCGCGACCGATCAGCGGCCGGCGATCGGGATGCTGGTCGACCTCGGCAAGGTGCAGGGCCGCGTGGTGCGCCACCTCGACGACGGCTTCGCGGTCGAGTTCACCCGGCTGCAGCATCCCGACTTTCTCGAAGAAAGCGTTTGCGGGCCGTAAACGCCTTCGCTTCAATTTGCGCGCAATAACGCGGGCCCGTTTGGGCCCGCGCGGCGTTTCGGCGCCGTGCGCGCCCCCCGCCTCCCAGCCGGATCAAGGTTAAATCGCGGCCGACAACGTGCCTTTGGCACGGTTCGGCAGCGGTATCGGTGCGTTAAATCTCAAATTTGAATCAAATCGAACTATGTCCCATTTTATTATTATTTGAATATAGTATTCATCGATTTTTATCAGTCTTATCTCCAGTTTTTACTTAAATTTACTTTCCTGACTTAGGTCGACTGCAAAAGCTTTGTGCGAAACATGGCCCCAATACGGACGACAGGGGTCAATGATGACTTGCTTACCCAAGGCGCTTCCGGCCAAGCCACGCACCGCGCTGCTCGTCTGCGGCTATGCGGTGGTGATCGCCGCGACCGTCCTGAGCGCGCAGCCGTGCACGCGGCCGACCGGCTCGCCTATATGGCGGTCGCGAACGAGACGCGCGCCCCGATCGGCTGGGTCGACTTCTGCACCCAGAACTCCGCGCGAATGCGCCGACCGCCCCAGCACGCCGCGCGACGTCGTGCTGTCTCCGCAGGCGTGGCGCGACCTCGTGCGCATCAACGACTGGGTCAACAACGCGATCAAGCCGATGACCGACCTCGATCATTGGGGCGTGGTCGAGAAGTGGTCCTATCCGGATGACGGCTACGGCGACTGCGAGGACTACGTGCTGCTCAAGCGGCGCATGCTGATCGCAGGCCGGCTGGCCGCGCGAGGCGCTGCTGATCACGGTGGTGCGCGACCAGAAGGACGACGGCCACGCGGTGCTCACCGTCAGGACCGACAAGGGCGACTACATCCTCGACAACCAGAACGAGAACATCCTGCTGTGGTCGGACACCGGCTACCGCTTCGTGAAGCGCCAGTCGCAGTCCGACCCCAATGTGTGGGTGTCGCTCGGCGATCCGCGGCCCGCCACCGCCACCGCCACCGCGACGCTGAACGCACACCGAATTCGAACAAGGAGCTACGCGTCCCCGGTCACGTCCCCACCCCTCCCCGTCCCCAGACCGGGTTCGCGCGCGGCCGGCTCTCCCCCAAGAGCCGGCCGCACCTTTTTGGCTCTCCCTCGTCGTCCATCGCGGCATCGCCTCATCGGTGGTCGTCCCAAATCCGCGCCACTACAGCGTGGTTGGACGAGGGTGACGGCGGACGAGAATCCGAAACACCAGATACTGCACCATGAACGCGACGACCTTCGCACCAACCGCGCCCACGGAGATGAACCAGCTCCACACCTCCATGCTGTAGCTGGTCGCGACGTAGAGATTGAAAACTCCCAGCATGAACATCAGGGCTACCCAGGCATAGCCGCTCATCACAAGGACGCCCCGAGACACGTTCGCCTTGACGACCGGCGGCATGTATCGGGCCATCCAGCCCGACCGCAGCATGACCGCGCCGACCGCAAAGTGAATGACGCTCGGTTTGGCCATCATGAAGCGGCTGTCGTCGGTGAGCAGTGCGGCTCCGCCGAGCGCAAGGACGAGCGCAAGACTGAGCCACTGCATGATCTCGACCGGACGTCGACGCCATTTGACGATTGCGCATTGTCCAACCCCGACGGCGACCGCGCAGCCGACGGCGAGCCATTGATTACCGGTCGCGAGATAGAGAGCAAGAAAGACGAACGTGCTGAGGAAATCCTCGGCAAGTTGCAGGAGCGCGGATTGCATCGGTCATTCCAGCATGTCGTGCATGACCGCCGTCATTGCGACGTGATCATCGGCGATGCACCGTCCCGCCTGCGACGGTCATGATCGAGCCGCCGACACAGACGGCACGCAGCCGCGCGATCGGGGCCCGCATCGCCTTCAGGCGCCCGCCCCTACGGCGCCCGCGAGGCCGTGTACGCCGCGATCGCCAGCATGTCGTCGACGCTCAGCTTCTCGACCACCGCTTTCATCAATGCGGCCGAAACGCCGACGCGTTCGCCGTTCTGCATGCTCCAGAGCTGGCGCACCACATAGTTGGGATGGCGTCCGGCGAGCGCCGGCACCTCGCCCAGTCCCTGCAAGGTCGGCACCGTGGCAGATGCCGCACGGGATCGTCTTGCCGCCGCCGCCGGTCGTCACCAGCGCCTCGCCCCGGGCGACGCTGCCCTTGCGGCACGTAGGCCACGAAGCCGGAGCGCGGATCGCGGTTGAGCACGATGTCCTCGTCCTCCGGGATCTCGATGATGCGGTTGCCGAGCGGCTCGCTGCCGCCGTCCGGATGCGCCAGCCGCTTGTTGCCGCGGCCGATGAAGGTCTTCGGCACGGTGTCGGCCTCGACCACCCGGATCCACGGGCGCGGCTTGAGCGACGCGAAATAGTCGGCGGCCGCCCGGATCTCCTGGTCGGTCATGACCTTGGCCATGCCGATCATCATGCCGGAGCCCTTGCGATCGCCGCTTTTGTAGTCGGCCATCTGGCGGATGAAGTAGGCGGCCGGCAGACCCGCGACATAGGCCGACTCGTCGTGGCCGGTCCCGGTCGGCAGATGGCAGGACGCGCAGGCGCGCACCGCCGCCTCCTTGTTGCCGTGCGCGACGACCTGCGGCATCGGCGGGTGCATGTCGGGGAACCAGTCCGGCGCGTTGAACAGGTCGTCGATCTGCGTCGCGCGTCAGCGACACGGTGCTGCCCGGCGCGGTCTTCGGCTTGCCGTCGTCTTTCGACGGCGGGAGCACCTTGTCGGTGACCGGAAATGCCCAGTCCGGACGCTCAGCGCCGGCCACGACGGCGGGCGCCAGGCTAAAGACCAGGCCGACGGCCAGGATGCGGACAAAATTCCTCATGAGGGCTCCCCTTCGCGTGTTCTTGCGCGCGTCTGCGCGGACGCTTGCCGCAATATTGGGCCGCTATTCTGCAGATGACAACCGCGCAACCGGCCCCCGGGCGCACGCACCGGGCCGGCGTTACGGCAGGGGCGCGCGCTCTTCCGGCGGCTTGATGTGGCGGAAGGAAAACAGCAAGGCCCCGTCGTAGACGATCTTCAAGACCCCGCACACGACCAGCGGCAGCCCCGAAAAAGACGTGGCCAGCAGGATGCCGGTCAACGCCGGACTGACGGATGCCGCGAGGCTGCGGGGCACGGCCGTCACGCTCGCCGCCGCAGTGCGTTCCGCCGGAGTCACCACCGCCATGACGTAGGACGTGCGCGTCGGTACATCCATCTGCGAGAGCGCGGAGCGCAACAGCAGCAGGCCGAGCGTGAGGAATAGGTTCGGAGAAAACGCCGCCAGGATGAGAAAGAGGCTCGAAGGGATGTGGGTGTAGACCATCGTGTTGACGAGCCCGATGGAGCGGGCGAGCCGGGCCGCCACCGGATAGGAGAACGCACTCAGCACGCTCGACCAGAAGAAGAACAGGCTCGCGGCCGACAGCGACAGATCGAAGCGCTCGAACAGCCACAGCGCCAGCAGCGATTGAACCACGAAACCACCCGCGAACGCGTCGAGGCTGAACAGCGCGGCCAACTTGTAGACGACGCCGCGCGAGGGGCCGAGCGGCGCGCTCGCGCGCGTCTCGTCCATGCGCACATGCGGGAGACGCCGGTAGAGCGCGGCGCTCGAGAGCCCCAGAACCGCATAGAGACCGAACATGAGCCGGAAGGCGCCGAGCCGGCCGATGCCGGCCTGCGCGAGGAGATCGGGCAGCGCCGCCGCCAGGGCGCCGGCCGCCATCGCGAGCGTGCCGATCAGGCTGTAGCGGGCGAACGCGTGCGTTCGCTCCTCGTCGGGGACGCCGTGCGCCAGCATGGCGTGCTCGAGCGGGACCAAGACGCCGAGGTCGCCGGTCGACGGATTGATGGTTCCGACGAACGCGACCAGCGCAATAAATCCGATGTGCTCGAACAACGGAAATGCGACCCCCGTGCACGCCATCAGCACGGCACCGCCCAGCAGCAGGTTGCGCAGGTCGTGGCGCGGCGCGACGAAGCCCACGGAAAGCGTCAGCAGCGCCGTCCCGAGCAACGAGGCGGCGGCGACGTACCCGATCCGCGCCGGATCGAAACCGATCGCGGTCAGATAGGCCGGCAGAATGATGATCGCGAAGCCGTCGCCGAAGCCGCGGACGGCGCGCGCTGCGTAGAGCAGGATGACGTCGGAACGCATGCCGGTTTGCTGGAAAAATCGAAAGCCTGTTCCCGTCAATGCGCAATCTCCTCGAAAGGCCGAGTGTTGCGCAGCGCTTGGACGGTACGGCCGCCTGACGGGGAGCCTGCGTTTCCCCGTAAATTGAAATCTATATCCGCCGCACGCCGCGGGCAAGCCACGGGTTGCTGGATTGCACAGACGTTTTGACCCGTATCGCGCGGCTTACCTGTGTTGCGCGCGCGGGCTAGACTTTCCTTCCGATCCAAGCCACCACGGCCCGCCGCATCCGCGGGACGTGACCGCCGGGAGAACCGTGTTGGACGCCATCGACCTCGAGGTCATCTACCAGTCGACGCTGCAGATCGCCCGCGAGCTCACGCGTCAACATGCTGCGCACCGGCTACTCCACCATCATCAAGGAGAGCCAGGATTTCACCTTTGCGATCTTCGACGCGCATGGCCGCATGGTGGCGCAGGGCGTGCCGCAGCCGCTCCACATCGGGCCGCTGAGCGCCCAGGTGAACGAGATCCGCCGCGTTTTCGCCGGCAGGATCGAACCGGGCGACGCCTATCATCGTCAACCATCCCTACCGGGCCTGCCAGAACCACGCGACCGACGTCACCATCATCTCGCCGGTGTTCTTCGGCGACAGGCTCGTCGCCTTCATCGGCAACATCGCCCACAAGCCCGACCTCGGCGGCAAGGTGCCGGGCACCAACAGCGGCGACGCCACCGACCTGTTTCAGGAGGGCCTGCTGATCCCGCCGCTGAAGATCCAGCGCCGCGGCGCCATCAACGACGACCTGCAGGAGATGATCTGCGCCAACACGCGCACGCCGGAGGTCACCTGGGGCGACGTCAAGGCGCAGATCAACACCAACACCTACGGCCTCGACAAATGCGCCGAGCTGTTCGCCAAGCACGGCGT
Organism: uncultured Pseudomonadota bacterium; assembly: GCA_963791155.1. GTDB lineage: Bacteria > Pseudomonadota > Alphaproteobacteria > Rhizobiales > Xanthobacteraceae > JAVDCA01. The sequence continues at coordinate 775,111 of CAWBRI010000016.1, read as the reverse complement.
CGACAAGGTGCTGGAATGCTGGCAGCGCTGGATGGACATCTGCGAGACCGAGCTGCGCCGGGAGATCGCCAAGGTGCCCGGACGGCGTGTACGGCCCGGAGCACGACTGGATCGACGACGACGGCGTCGATCTCGGCAAGCCCCATCGCATCTCGGCGACGCTGGAGAAGAAGGGCGACACCCTCCACTTCATGCTCGACAGCGACGCCCAGGCGCGCGGGCCGATCAACCTGCGCCCCTGCGTGTCGCGCAATTTCATCCAGTGCTGCGTCAAGATGATCTTCATTCCGCGGCTGCCGGTGAACGAGGGCCTGTCGCGGCCCATCAAGGTGAGCTACCCGCCCGAAGGCTCGCTGCTCAATCCGCGCTATCCGGCGCCCGTGCAACATGTATGTGCGGCCGAGCCAGATGACCACCTCGGTCGTGGTGCGGGTGCTGGCGCGCGCGCTGCCCGGCCGCGTGCCGGCGCCGGCGAGCGGCGCCGGCGGCTCGCTGTCGAGCGCCGGTCGTCATCCCGGCACCGGACGCTGGTATTCGCAATACGAGATCTTCAACGGCGGCGCCGGCGCGCGGCCCGATGCCGACGGCGCCGAGCGCCATGGACGACCTCGTCATCAACGTGATGAACGGCCCGGTCGAGGCGCTGGAGACCGAATTCCCGATGCGCGTCGAGGCCTACGAGCTGGTGCCGGATTCGGGCGGCCCCGGGACAGTTCCGCGGCGGCCTCGGCCAGCGCCGCAAATGGCGCATCCTGGCCGAGGAATCGACCGTCAATCTGCGCACCGACCGCTTCAAGCATTCCTCGCCCGGCATCTTCGGCGCCAAGCCCGCGAAGCCCTCTCGCGCGCGTGCTCAATCCCGGCACGCCGGAGGAGCGCCCGCTCACCTCCAAGGTCGCCGGGCTGCGGCTCAAGCAGGGCGACCTCGTCGTCTGGGAGCTCGGCGGCGGCGGCGGCTACGGCGATCCCAAAACGCGCGATCCCGCACGGGTGCGCGCGCGACGTGGCGCGACGGCTACGTGTCGCTCGAGGCGGCGCGCGAGCGACTACGGCGTCGCGCTGCGACCGCGACGACCTTGGGATCGACGAGGCGGCAACCGCCGCGCTGCGCAAGCGGGAGCGCGGCCTGATGGGCGTGCGCGTCGGGATCGACGTCGGCGGCACCTTCACCGACGTCACCGCCTTCGACGACGAGCAAGGCGCGAGGTCGTGCTGATCGAGAAGTACACCTCGAACGCCGCCGATCCCATGCGGGTGATGGACGCGATCACGCGCGACCTCGCGGCCGAGTTCGGCGCCGCAGGCGGTCGACCTTGATCCTGCACGGCTCGACCGCCGCGCTCAACACGCTGCTCGAGGACAAGGGCGTGCGGGTCGGCCTGATCACCACGGCCGGCTTTCGCGACGTCTATGAGATCGGCCGCCAATGGCGCGGCGACGACGTGTTCAACATCTTCGCGCCCGCGCCCAAGATGCTGCTGGAGCGCGACCGCATCTGCGAGGCGCGCGAGCGCCTCGACTTCCGCGGCGAGGTCATTACGCCGCTCGACCGCGGCGACGTGGAGCGCGCCGCGCGCGACCTGGTGGGGCGCGGCGTGCGAGGCGATCGCGGTCGCGTTCCTGTTCGCCTACACCAATCCGCGCCACGAGCAGGAGGCGGCCGCAGATCATCCGGAGGTGGCGCCCGGCCTCTATGTGTCGCTGTCGAGCGAGGTCAATCCCGGAGTGGCGCGAATACGAGCGCACGCGTCGACCGTCGCCAACGCCTATATCGGTCCGCCGGTCGCGCGCTATCTGGCAGGCACTGGAAGAGCTGTCGACGGCGCGCTTTCCCAATGCGCGCGCCCTGATGATGAAATCGGACGGCGGCGCCGCGAGCGCGGCGATGCTGTCGCGCCACGCCGATCCAGACCGTGATGTCCGGCCCGGTCGCCGGCGTGATCGGCGGCCGATACCTGGGCGACCTCAAGCGCATCGAGAACCTCATCACGTTCGACACCGGCGGCACCAGCTCCGACATGGCGGTGCTGCCGGGCCGCCCGCTGTTCCGATCCGAGGTGTCGGTCGGCCGCCATCCGCTCCGCACCCGCACGGTCGACATCGACACCATCGGGGCCGGCGGCGGCAGCATCGCGTCGGTCGAGCTCGGCGGCGTGCTCAAGGTCGGCCCGCAAAGCGCCGGCGCCGATCCGGGGCCCGCCTGCTACGGCCGCGGCGGCAGTCGAGCCGACGCTGACCGACGCGCTCGTGGTGCTCGGGCATCTCAGCGCCGACGCCCTGCTCGGCGGCGCCATGCCGATCGCGCGCGACAAGGCGTGGGCGGCCGTCGAGGGCCGCCTCGCGGCACCGCTCGGCATGGCGGCGCACGAGGCCGCCTGGGGCGTGCTCACCGTGCTGGCGACCAATTGCATGAGCGCGATGCGCACCATCACGGTCGAGCGCGGCTACGATCCGCGCGAGTTCACGCTGGTGGCGTTCGGCGGCATGGGGCCGACCATCGCGGGCCGCATCGCCGCCGAGCTCGGCATCGGGCGCATCCTGGTGCCGCGCGATCCCGGCGCCTTCAGCGCCTGGGGCATGCTGGTGACCGACGTGCATCAGGAGCGCAGCCTCACCCGCCTCACTCCGCTCGACCAGGCGACACCGGCGGCGATCGAGGCACTGTTCGGCGAGCTCGCGGCGGCCGGCACCGAGGACCTGCTTCGGGAGAAGATTCCGCGCGACGCAAATCCACACGCTGCGCAGCGCCGGCATGCGCTATCGCGGTCAGTCCTACGAGGTCGGCGTTCCGGTCGGTGCGCTCGCCGCCCAAGGCGATCTCGACGCGCTCGCGCAGGCGTTCCACGACGCGCATCGCCGCCGCTACGGCCACATGGCGGTCAACGAAGCGATCGAGATCGTCAACTTCAAGGTGACGGCGGTCGGCGAAATTCCAAAGCCCCGCCTCAAGCCGGCGCCGATCCGCCACCGCGAACCTGCGACGCCGATCGAGATGCGCCGTGCCTGGTTCGGGCGTGACGGCCTTGTGGATACGCCGGTGTTCCGGCGTCACGATCTCGATCCGGGCGCCGAACTCTTCGGCCCCGCCATCATCGAGGAGCAGACATCGACCACGGTGCTGGGGCCGGGACACGCGGCACGCGTCGACGAATTCCTCAACATCGACATCCAGCTCGGCCCCGCCGGATAGGCAATCCATGGAAACCGGCGCCCATCGTGGCCACGAAAAGCTGCTGGTCGGCGGCACGGCGCTTCTAAGCTTCCTGCTGCTGTGGCAGGCTGCAGTATCGCTGCATCTGATCGATCCGCTGTTCGTCTCCTCGCCCGCCCGCATCTGGCAGGCCGGCCGCGGGCTCCTCGACGATCCGGATTTCTGGCGCGACGTGCGGGTCAGCGCGACCGAGTTCGCGGCCGGCTATGGGGCGGCCATCTGCGCTGGCCGTTCCGCTCGGGCTGGTGACCGGCTGGTACCGGCGCGCGCAGTACATGTTTGGACCGTTCATCGACGCGCATGAACGCGGTGCCGCGCGTCACCTTCCTGCCGATCATCGTGGTGTGGTTCGGCATCGGCATGTGGTCGAAATTCGCCGTCGTGTTTCTGGGCGCGCGTGATCCCGATCATCATCAGCACGCAGGCGGGCGTGCGCGCGAGCGAGGCCCGGTTCGTGCGGGTGGCGCGCAGCTTCGGCGCCTCGCAGCTCGAAGATTTTTTCCAGCATCGTGCTGCCCGGCACGGTGCCGTTCATCTTCACCGGCCTCAAATACGCGGCCGGGCGCGCGCTCCTCGGCGTCGTGGTCGGCGAGCTCTACGCCTCGACCGCCGGGCTCGGCCACATGATCGCCGAGGCCGGCAACACGTTCCAGACCGACGTGCTGTTCTTCGGCGTGCTGCTGTTCACCGCGACCGGACTCGTCACCACGGGCGTGCTCGACCGCATCGAGAAGCGGTTCGAGCGCTGGCGTCCGCAGGCGACGCGACGACGCAACAGGGCTCGCTCGTGCGGCCCATGCTGCGCTTCTATCTCGCCCATGAGCGCGCCATTCTGGGCGTCGCGGCGGCGGCCATTGCGGTGCTCGTCTTCTGGGAAGGGCTCGGCCGCGGCTGGTGGGCCGATCTCCTCTCTCCCCTGCTCGGGCGCTGGGCGGATGCGCTGCGGCTCAAGCCGATCTTCGTGTCGTCGCCGAGCGCGGTCGCGGCCGCCGCCTGGTCGCTGTTCTGGGTCACCGGCAAGATCTGGCCGCATCTCGCGGCGAGCGGGCTCGAGCTTGCGCTCGGTCTCGGCCTCTCGATCCTGGTCGGCGTGCCGCTCGGGCTCGTGTGCGGGCGCTACCGGCTGTTGTCCGCACGCGGTGGCGCCGTTCGTCTCGGCGCTCAACGCCACGCCGCAGGTCGCGCTGCTGCCGCTCGTGGTGCTGTGGATCGGCACCGGCCTGGCGGCGCGCGTCTTCATCATCTTTCTGCTCGCCGTGCTGCCGCTGTTCATCAATGCGCATGCGGCCGTGCGCACCACCGACCCGCGGCTCGTCACGGTGGCGCGCAGCTTTGCGGCGACAGAATGGTTCCTGTTTCGCAGCATCATCGTGCCGAGCGCCGTGCCGTTCCTGCTCGCCGGGCTGCGGCTCGCGATCGGGCGCGGCATGATCGGCATCGTCGTGGGCGAGCTCTACGGGGCCGCCAAGGGCGTCGGCTTCATGATCAACCGCGCCGGCTCGCTGTTCGAGACCGACGTGGTGTTCGTCGGCGTCTTCACCATCGTGGCCGCCGGCCTGGCGTTGACCGAAGCGGTGCGCCGGATCGAGACCGCGGTGAGCGCCTGGCGGGCGCCGATGGAAGGAGCCTGAACCATGACGGTCAAGCTCGAGGCGCGCGACGTGTCGCTCGACTACGTGCAGCCGCGCACCGGCAGCCGCCTGCGCGCGCTCGACCGCGTCAATCTCACCGTCGACGACGGCGAATTCGTCTCGATCGTCGGGCCGTCGGGCTGCGGCAAGACCACGTTCCTGTCGGTGGTCGACGGGCTGCTGCCGGCGACCGGCGGGCGCGTCCTGGTGGACGGCGTCGAGGTCACGCGGCCCGGTCCCGATCGCGCCGTGGTGTTCCAGGACGCCTCGCTGCTGCCGTGGCGGACCGTCCTGAGAAACGTGCTGTACGGCCTCGAATGCGCCGGCGTCGGCCGCCGCGAGGCGCGCGAGCGGGCCGAGCATTTCGTTCGCATGGTCGGACTCGCCGGCTTCGAGCAAAACTATCCCTACGAGCTCTCGGGCGGCATGCAGCAGCGCGTCAACCTCGCCCGCGCGCTGGTGATGGACCCGAAAATCCTGCTCATGGACGAGCCGTTCGCGGCGCTCGACGCGCAGACGCGCGAGGCCATGCAGGAGGAGCTGCTGCGCATCTGGAAGGCAGGCCGGCAAGACGGTCCTGTTCATCACCCACCAGATCGACGAGGCGATCTTCCTGTCCGACCGCGTGATCGTGTTCTCGGCCCGACCGGGCCGCGTCAAGGCGAGCATCGCGGTCGGCATCGAGCGTCCGCGCGCGCTTGAGGCTGAAGCGCGAGGCGCGCTTTCACGCGCTCGAAGACGAGATCTGGACGCTGATCCACGACGAGACGGCCTCGACGCCGGCGTCCGATTGATGCCATCCTGGCGCAAACTTGTCGGGCGAACAGGGAGGAAATCATGCGGCACGCCATGCAAAAAGCCGGTGGTGTGATCCTGGCGGCGCTGTTGTGCGGTGCGGGTCCGGCGAGGGCCGACGACCTCATTCCATTCCGCATGGGCATCTCGGCGCCGTCCTTCACGATCCTGCCGGTGCATTTCGCCGACGCCGGCGGCTTCTACGAGAAGCACGGGCTGAAAGTGGAGATCGTCAACTCCGAGGGCGGCACGCGCGGCATCCAGGTCCTGCTGTCGGGCGAGTTGCAGGCGATGCATGTCGGGCTCGCGCCCGCGGTCCAGGCCAACCTCAAAGGCGCGGACCTGCGGCTGGTGGCGGCGACCGTCAACCTGCTGCCGTTCACGGTGTTCGCGACCAGGCGCACCGACCCGCCGCTGCAGAAAGGCGCGACCGTCGCCATCAGCACCTTCGGATCGGAGACCGATATCGCGGTCAGCGTCATGCTCAAGCAGCTCGGCATGACTCGCGACGACGTCAACATCACGCAGATCGGCGGCACCACGCAGCGATTCGGTGCCATGGTGGCGGGCCGCGTCGATGCGGCGCCGCTGCTCGAGCCGGCGGTGACGGCGGCGCGCGAAAAGGGATTCCCGGTCGTGGTCGATCTGGCGGCGCAGAACACGCCCTGGATCTTCGACGCCGTCGTGGTCACGCGCCCCTACCTCAAGGAGCACCCCGACAGGATCACGCGGTTCCTCAAGGCCTATATCGAGGGCGCCCAAAAGGCCTTCGGCGACCCGACATGGGCCAAGGAGGTGATCGCCAAGCGCTTCAAGACCAGCGATCCGAAGATCATCGACGCCACCTATTCGGACTATGTGAAGATGACGGCGCGCGATCTCACGCCCTCGGCCGACGGCGCCAAGAGCGTGCTGGCGCAACTCAAGGCGATCAATCTGCCGGTCGGCAGCGACAATGTCGCCGACTATCTCGATCTGAGCTTCATCGACAAGCTCAAGGCCGACGGCTTCATGGCGGCGGCGCAGAAGGAATTCGGAGCGAAGTGAGAGAATGCCCATGGGTGCCGTCAATGCGCGTTTCGATCTGGCCGGAAAGGTCGTCGTCATCACCGGCGGCGGCAAGGGCATCGGCAAGGTCTATGCGCGGGAATTCGCCAATGCGGGCGCACGCGTGGTCGCGGCCGACATCGACGGCGCGGCCGCGCAGGCCGTCGCCGCGGCGATCACGGGTGCCGGCGGCGAGGCGCTCGGGCTCGCGACCGACATCGCCGAGCCGGCCGCGGTCGACGCCTTCGCGCGCGCGACGCTCGATCGTTTCGGCACGGTCGACGTGCTCGATCAACAACGCGTCGCTGATGAGCGCGCTGGCGCGCCGCCCCTGGCTCGAAATTCCGGTCGACGAATGGGACCGCGTCATGGCGGTCAATCTGCGCGGCATGTTTCTCACCTGCCGCGCCTTCGTGCCGGCGATGCGCACGAAAGGGCGCGGCAAGATCGTCAACATCTCGTCGAGCCGCGTGTGGGAAGGCACGCCCAACCGCCTGCACTACACGACGTCGAAGGCGGGCGTCATCGGCTTCACCCGCGCGCTGGCGCGCGAGGTCGGTGAATGGGGAATCACGGTGAATGCGGTGACGCCCGGCAACACCATGAGCGAGACCCAGGTCGGCTCGTCCTCGCCCGACTATCTCAAGGCGCGCACCGAAGGTCGCGCGATCGCGCGCGCCCAGGTGCCCGAGGACCTGGTTGGCGCCGTCATGTTCCTCGCCAGCCCGGCCAGCGATTTCATGACCGGCCAGACACTCAATGTCGACGGCGGTAAGATGATGCACTGATGCGGCGCACGCGGTCGATCATCACCGCGCCGAGTGCCGTCGGAAAAGCTACCGGCCGATAAATACCTATTAGCCTTTTCCGTCCAACCTCGCGCATTCACACTATAGAATACGTAGCGCCTCCACATTGACGCCCGATTCGCTGTGCATTGGACTTTGCGGGGCGAATCACACACAACGTTGTCATTACGCCGGGGGGAAATGATGACTCTGTCGATCATCCGGGCGTCGCGCAGGGTGTCCGACGGAGCGACTCGCTTGGTCGTGGCTCGCGCCGATCTCCGCAACGGCGCCAGGTAGCCGGATGCGCCCATTCATCGCATTCATCAGCAGGCAATCGGGCGCCGATTTCCACGTGTCGTTTCCGGACTTTCCCCACTGCAGCACGGCCGGCAAGACAATCACGGAAGCGCGTTTCAACGCGCAAAGCGCGCTCGCTCTGCACTACCGGCGCCTGCACGATACGGGCGAGCCGATCCCGACGCCGTCCTTGCTGCACGAGCTTCGCCCGGACGACGATCGACCGGATGGCCTGGTGATCCTGATCCCCCCGCCGCGCACCGCGTGACCGGCGCGCCTGCGTCTCACACCCGCCGCTTTCTTTCCGCCGCGTCCCAGGCCGTCAGCGGCTGATAGTCCGGCACGAAGCCAAGGCCTTTGGTTGCGTCCGAGGAGACCGCCGCCTGGGTCGTGACGACGTCGATGAGCGCCGGCGCATTGGCGAGCGCGCGCCTGAGCGCGCCGGCGAGCGTCGCCGGATCCTCGACGCGCTCCGCATGGGCGCCGAGCGCGCGTGCCATCGCCGCATAGTCGGAGTGGCGCAGCGTCGTGCCGACCACCCGACCGCCGTAGTTGACCTCCTGGTCGTAGCGCTCGATGTTCCAGGCCGCATTGTTGGAGACGATGATGACCGCCTTGGCGCCGTGGCGGACCGCGGTGTCGATCTCCATGGCGTTGATCCCGAAGGCGCCGTCGCCGCTGACCGCGATCACCTGCCGGTCCGGAAACGCCAGCGCGGCCGCGATCGCGAACGGCACCCCGACGCCGAGGCACCCGAACGCGCCCGCGTCCATATAGGTGCGGGCCGCCAAGCCCACGCGGGCGAAGCTCAGAATGTCCCCGCCGTCCGCAATCGCGATGTAGTCCGGCTCCGCGACCTCGGCGATCGCGTCGAAGATGCGGCGCGGATGGATCTTGCCGTCGGCCCCGACCGCCGGTCCGCCGGTGCCGGGTCCGGCGGTGCGCTCGCGCTGGCGGCGGCGCAGACCATCCGCCCAGGCGGCGTCGACGTTCGGGCGCCGATTGCCGGCCGCCTCCACCATGGCGGCGAGCGCGAGCCCGGGAGCGGCCAGGATCTCGGGCGACCCGCGCCGATTGTCGATGAGCTCGCCGGCGGTGTCGGCGACGCGAATGAAGCGCGCATGCGGAAACACCGCGGGCGACCCGTAGCCCAATTGGTAATCGAGCTTGCGGCCGATGAGCAGCACCACGTCGGCATCCGACATGGCGGCGGCCCGCGCGGCGCCCACCACCGCCGGATGATCGGCCGGCAAGAGGCCGCGGCTCTCCTGCGTATCGAGGTAGAGCGCACCGCTGGCGTCGAGCAACCGAACGAGCTCGCGTGTCGCGCCTTTGGCACCCCGCCCCGTTATGACGAGCGGCCGCCGCGCCGACCACAGCGCATCCACGGCGGCGGCGACGGCGGCCGGGTCGGGCGGCAGCACGCGCGCCGGTTTACGCTCCATCCATTCGTCGAGCACGAGCCCGGGCGGCACCGTGATGCGCAAGACGTCGGTCGGGATCTCGAGATACACGGGCCCCGGCTCGCCCAGGTCTCCGGTCGCCCGCCCCACGGCCTCGTCCATTTCCCTGATCACCTGTTCGGCGACGCGCAACGTGCGTGCCGCGCGGGTCACCGGCCGCAGGATGTCCACATGGGCGATGTCCTGCAGCGGCCCCATATTGACCTGCGGGCGCGGCGGGCAGCCGCCGATCAGCAGCACCGGCATGCGCGCCAGATATGCGTTGGCGATGGCGGTGACCGTGTTGGTAACGCCCGGCCCCGCGGTCGCCATGGCGACGCCGAGGCCGCCCGTCAGCTCCGCATGGGCGTGCGCCATGTGGACGGCGGCGCCCTCGTCGCGCACGTCGATGATGCGGATTCCGAGCCGGGCCACATGGTCCCAGATCGGCTGGATGTGGCCGCCCTGCAGACCGAATACCCGGTCGACGCCGCGCTGCTTGAGAAAGCGGGCGATCCAGGCCGCGCAGGTGTGCGTGTCGGTGCCGAGATCGGCGGTCGCGCCGGCGGATGAAGTCATGGCCGTGGTCCTTCTCTCCTGCTCCGGCTCAACCGTCCGTGCCGGCAAATCGTCCGCGCAAGGTCCGATGCAGGATCTTGCCGGTCGCGGTCCGGGGCATCTCGTCGTCCGCGACGAACGACACCGAGCGCGGGCGCTTGTAGCCGGCGATCCGATCCTTGCACCATACGACGATCTCGCTTTCGGTCGCCCGACTGCCCGCGTGCAGGACCACGACCGCATGGACGCGCTCGCCCCAGGTCGGCGTCGGGCACCCCGATGACAGCCACTTCCTTCACCTGCGGGTGGGAGCCCAGCAGGTTCTCCACCTCGGACGGATAGACGTTCTCGCCGCCGCTGATGATCATGTTGCTCTTGCGGTCGACCAGGAAATAGTAGCCGTCGGGGTCGCGGCGGGCCATGTCGCCGACCGTGCAATAGCCGTCGCGGAACGCCTCGGCGGTCTTGTGGGGCATCTTCCAGTAGCCGTCGAACGTGTAGGGCGTGCGCGAATAGAGCTCCCCCGTCCTCGCCGTCGGCCACCGCGCGTCCTTCCGGATCGAGAATCCTGATCGGACCGGACCCGACGCATTCGCGGCCGACCGAGCCGAGGCTGGTGAGCTGCTCGTCGGGATGCAGCATGGTCACCCATCCGGCCTCGGTCGAGCCGTAGAGCTCGAACAGGCCCGAATTGCGGAAGTGCTCCAGGATCGCGAGCTTGGTGTCGCGGCGCGCCGGGCGCGGAAGAGACCAGCAGCTTGCGCATGCGCTCGCCGCTGTGGCGCGCGTCGCACCGTCGCCGGCAGGCCGAGCATCATGATGTAGTGGGTCGGCACCAGCGACGTGAAGGTCGCGCCGCATTCGCTCAGCGTGCGCAGCAGATGCTCGGGATCGACGCTCTTGCGGCTGTAGACGAAGCAGCTCGCGCCGCAATAGGTGAATGCGTCGAAGAAGTAGAGCGAGTTGGCGTGGCACATCGGCATGACCAGGAGCGCCGTGTCATCCCGGCCGAAACCCATCTCCACGTCGGTCGCGAGCGACAGCACGGCGCTCGCTGCGGTGGCTGCGGATCGCGCCTTTCGGATTGCCGGTGGTGCCCGAGGTGTACATCAAGGTCCAGGGATCGTCGGGACCGACCTGCGTGTCGGGCTCGGCGTCGCGCGCGCGGCGAGCAGTTCTTCGTACGGGCGATATCCCGCGACTGGGCGGCCGCTGCCGAAGATCACGTAGTTCGTCGCGGGAATCGCCAGCTCGCCGCGCACCGATTCGGCGCGCGCCATCAATTCGTCCTGGACGATGAAAGCCCGGGCGTCGCAATTCTCGACGATATAGCGGACCTCGGGTCCGAGCAGGCGGAAATTGATCGGCACAGCGATCAGGCCGGCCTTGGCGGCGGCCGCGTAGATTTCCAGCCACTCCACGCAATTGTAGGCGAGCACCGCCACCCGGTCGCCCTTGCGCAGCCCCAGGCCGAGGAGCGCGTTGGCGAGCCGGCACGACCGCGCGTTCCATTGCCGGAACGTCAGCGACCGCGCGAGATCGCGCGCGCCGATCTTGTCGGGAAAGATCCGGGCGTTGAGCGCGAGGATTTGCCCGACATGCGGCAGCTCGTTCATCGGCATGGGGAGCGGCTCTCGATACGCCGGCAGGTGCGATCATCCGATCCGTTTGAGGCCCTTGGCGTAGCGCTGCGAGCGCCGGACATACACGTCGGCCGCGCCCACGATCATCGCTTGCGCCTTCTCGTCGAGGGTGCGGACCGCGCGCGCCGGGCTGCCCATGATGAGCGAGTTGTCGGGGAAGGTTTTTCCTTCGGTGACCAGCGCGCCGGCGCCGACCAGGCTGTTGTTGCCGATCCTCGCCCCGTTGAGCACGATCGCGCCCATGCCGATCAGGCTGTTGTCGCCGACCGTGCATCCGTGCAGGATCGTGTTGTGGCCGATGACGCAATTCGAGCCGATCACCATCGGGAAACCCGGGTCGCTGTGCAGCGTCGAATTGTCCTGGATCTGCGAGCGCTCGCCGAGCTCGATCCACTCGTTGTCGCCGCGCAGCACCGCGCCGAACCAGACGCTGGTGTCGCGCCTCAGGCGCACGCGGCCGATCACCACCGCGGTATCGGCGATCCAGTAGGCGCCCTCGCCGGGAAATTCCGGCTTGACGCCGTCGAGCTCATAGATCGGCATTCGCGCACTCCGGTTTGCACGTGCGCGACCATGCCACCCCGCCTTGGCGAGGCGCAAGCGGCCGGCCGGCAAGTCCGGACGGCGGGCAGGACGGACGACGTCCGCGCGTGCGTGTCAGGCGATGAATTGGCCGATTGCCTCGAGCGCCATCACCACCACGGTGCCCGACATCATGCTCCAGATGCCGGCGATGATGGTCGCGATCATCACGGATTCGAACCGGCGCCGCTCGATCCGGCGGCCCCGGATGGTGTTGCGCATGATGATGAACGGGGCCGCGAAGGCGAGGAACGGGATGGCGGCGAAGGTCGACGGGTGCGGCCCCTGCTCCAGCAGCCGGAAGCTCGCGGGCCGCAGGGTGACGAGCTGGTAGCCGCTCGAGATCAGGCCCGCGACCGCAAACCCGATCAGCAGCGCCAGAAAGGACTGGGCTGACTCGGGCGATATGGACTGGAAGAGACTCGGCACGCCCGCGAACTCCAACATGTGACCCCAGGCGCGTGATGCCGAAACGACGACGGACTTTCGGGCACGATCAGGCGCGAAGACGACAGGGGTCTCCGGCTCCGTCGGAACCGGAAAACGCCGCCCCGGATGTGTGCCGAATCGCGGCGGCGAACGCCACGACATCCTTAAAAAAGGGTAAACGCCCCCGCCCCGGCCGGGCGCCTGATCGCGAAAAAACTGCACCCTCCCCGATCCCGGTTTGGCGGGCGTTTCGGCCAGGATCATGCGCAAAAACAAGCCGTTGGCCGGCGCGCGCCGGCCTCCCGTGCCATACTCCGCGCCTGATTCGTGGCATCGAGGCCTGCGAGCCGACCATGGCGACCCTGCCGGACTATCGACGCGCGGCGGGCCGCCGGGCCGCCCGAGGCCTGATGGCGCTCCCGCTGCTGGCGCTGTTCGGGCTCGCCCTGGCGGGGCTCGGCTACGTCATCTATTTGCTGTGGCCGCGCTGGCCGGACGCGCCGGTCGCCGCCGATGCACCCGCCCTGCCGGTGGTTGTCGCCGGCGTCCTGTTCCATGTTCCGCCGCAAGCCATCCGGGTGGCGATCCAGCGCCGCGCCGGAACCCAGGAGCGGATCGACCTCGTCTATCTGTGGCCGTCGCTCGCGCCGCCCGATCCGGCCGCCGCAACGGCGGGCCTTGGCGAGCGCGACCGCGTGTTCGTCACCATCGCGACGGCCGTCTCGCTGCCGCCGGTCGACCGGCTCAAGACCATTTATCCGCGCTACATCGCGGCCGATCCCAGCCCCGCCCCGGCGGGTCTCACGCTCTTCGGTTTCCGCGACGGCACGCCCTATCAGGGCGAAGACCTCGCGTTCGATCCCGCGGCACCGGAAAAATTCCTCGCGCGCTGCTCGCGCACGGCCAATCCCCTCACTCCCGGCACCTGCCTCTACGAGCGGCGCGTCGGCGCCGCCGATGTCACCGTCCGCTTTCCGCGCGACTGGCTGGAGGACTGGCGAGACGTGGCGGCCGGGCTCGATCGGCTGATCGGGCAGTTGCGGCCGGGCGGCTCATAAGGCGGCCGACACGCCTGGGCGACCCCACCCGCGGTCGCTTGTCTTGGCGCATGATTCTTGGCGCATGATCATGTCCGAAAGTCCGTCAATCCCGGATCAAGTCCGGAGCAGGCCTTGCGGGATCGTGCGCTAATCCAGATCGGTCCCCAGGATCGCCATCTGGAAATTGTACGAGCGCTCGTCGTCCTCGTCGTCGACGAACAGGACGCCGATGAACTCCTCGCCGATATAGACCTCGGCCGAATCGTCCTTCTTCGGGCGCGGCACCACGCGCAGCTCGCGCGTTGCCGAACAGGCGCCGCATATAGGCTTCGATCTTCCTGATTTCCTGAACGTCCACCGATGGCTCCCGTGCGTAGTGTTCGATCAAAAAGCGATTTGCGACCCGTCGAGACGCAAACCGCTCCAGCCTATTGGTTCGACGCGAACCCGATGTCGGTCCGGATCAAGTCCGATCATACCCGGTCGCAAGACGCCTTGGCACCGGCCACAGACCCAAATCTCACAGACCCAAGACCTTCAGCCCAGCCTTCAGCCGACCTCAGACGCCTACAGACCCAAGATCGTAAAGCATCTGGTCCATGGTGCGCGACGGCTCGGCGCAGCCGGCCTCGCCGATCACCTGGGCCGGCACGCCGGCGACCGTCACGTTGTTCGGCACCGGCTTGAGCACGACCGAGCCCGCCGCGATGCGCGCGCAATGGCCGACCTCGATATTGCCGAGAATCTTCGCGCCGGCGCCGATCATCACGCCGTGGCGGATCTTCGGATGGCGGTCGCCGGTCTCCTTGCCGGTGCCGCCGAGCGTCACGTCGTGCAGGATCGACACGTCGTCCGTCGATCACCGCGGTCTCGCCGACCACCAGGCCGGTGGCATGGTCGAGGAAGATGCCGCGGCCGATGCGCGCGGCCGGATGGATGTCGCATCTGGAACACCGCCGAGGAGCGGCTCTGCAGATAATAGGCGAAATCCTTGCGGCCCTTGCCCCACAGCCAATGCGCCAGCCGATGGGTCTGGATCGCGTGGAAGCCCTTGAAGTACAGCACCGGCTCGATGAAGCGGTTGGTCGCCGGATCGCGATCATAGATCGCCACGATATCGGCGCGGAACGCGTCGCCGATCGCCGGCGTCTCGTCGAGCGCATCCGCATAGGCCTGGCGGATCAGTTCGCCCGACACGTCCGGATGATCGAGCCGCTCGGCGATGCGATGCACGACCGCGCTTCCAGCGTGTCGTGGTGCAGGATCGACGAATAGATGAAGGAGGCGAGCTCCGGCTCCCGGCGCACCACCTCCTCGGCCTCGCGGCGGATGCGCGCCCAGACCGGATCGACCTTGTCGAGCGCGTTGGCGGACTTGGTCTGCTGCTGGCCATGTCGTCTGACTGATCCTCCGGGCCGTGCCGTGGCCGGCCCGAGCGCGAGTCCTGGCGCAAGTTAGCACCGACAGGGGCGCGCCGCGGGCACGGTCTGCACAGCAGGCCGGGCAGGACCCCGCGATTCACCCGATCCAGCAAAGTCCTTGAGAAACTTCATGATCGCGTCGGAAAATTGGTCATTGCGGTCGCCCGCCACCATGTGGCGGGCGCCCGACACGTCGGCATAAGTCGGCATGCGGCACCAGCGTCGAGAAACTCCCTGCGCGTGCGCCTCCGTGCACCAGTTCGGACGAGCCGCCGCGCACCAGCAGGGTCGGGATCTTCAGGCCTTGCGCGCCGCCGACCAGCGCGGCTCCTCGATCGCCGCGCGATCGCCGCCGACCGGGCGGCGGCCCATCGAGAAAGCGCGGGTCCCAGTGCCAGCGCCAGCGGCCGTCGGGATGCAGCCGCAGATTCTTCTTCAGGCCCTCGTGTCGAGCGCGGCCGCGGCCGGTGCGGCAGATAGGCGGCGACCGCGTCGGCCGCCTCCTCGACCGTGGCAAAGCCTTCGCTGCGCATGGGCGCGCATGAAGCCCTGGACCTTGGCGACGCCCGACAGGTCGACCCGCGGCGTGATGTCGACCAGCACGAGCGCGGCGAACAGCGGACCGGCTCGCCGCCTGCGCCGTCGCCTGCGCCAGCAGCGACGCGATGCCGCCGAGCGAGGCGCCGATCACGACCGGCGGCGCGCCGTGGCGCGCGCGAGCTCGGCGCGCGAGCGCGCGCGCGTCGGCGGCAAAATCGGAGAACGCATAGGCGCCGTCGGCGACCCAGTCGGAGTCGCCGTGGCCGCGCTGGTCGATCGCATAGGCCGATCATGCCGGCGCGCGCGATCTCGTCCGCGGTCCTGCGCCAGGCGTGGCGGGTCTGGCCGCCGCCGTGCAGCAGCAGCACCGGCCGGCCCGCTGCTCGCCGAACACGTCGGCGACGAGCCGGTTGCCGGCGGCGCCGGTGAAGCGATTGCGGCGCGGAGCGATGCGCGTCATGGCCGCTCCTCCAGGAATTGCAGCACGCCGGCCTTGAACACCTGGTCGCCGACCGCGAGCATGTGGTCGCGATCCGGAATGTCGAGCGCGCGCGCATCCGGGATCAGCGCCGCCAGTTCGTGCGGCGAGCCGGCGATCGTGATCCTTGGTGCCGACCGCGATCAGCACCGGCACGTCGATGCGCGCCGACCTCCTCGCGCGACAGCGTCTGGCGCGAGCCGCGGATGCAGGCCGCGAGCGCCCTGCAGGTCGGACTTGGTCTGCTCGGCGAAGGCGCGGAACGTCGCGGCCCTGCGGATCGGTCACGTCGGCGAGCGACGGCGCCTCCAGCGCCTCGCGCGATCGTCTCGGGCAAGCCGACGCCGTCGACCAGCCGGTTGCCGAGGCCGCCCAGAATCGGCCGAGCGCACGCGCTCGCGGATGGGCGAGCGCCAGGAACGCCGTGATGCGCGCGCCCATCGAGTAGCCCATCACGTCGGCGCGCGCGAGGCCGAGATGATCCAGCAGCGCGCGCACGTCCTCGGCCATGAGGGCGCTGTGATAGCGCGCCGGATCGTACAGCTTGGTCGAGGCGCCGTGGCCGCGGTTGTCGAGCGCGATGACGCGGCGGCCGGCGCGCGTCAGCGTCGTCGACCCAGCCGGGTGACGACCCAGTTCACCTCCTTGGTCGACGCGAAGCCGTGCACCAGCACGATCGGATCGCCCTCGCCGGCGTCGAGATAGGCGATCTCGGCGTCGTCCGACCGGAACGTGCCGTTGCGTGAAACCTGAGTCATGCCAAGCCCTTGTTGCGGAAGCTTCTGACACCGGCTTGGCGTCCCGTCGAGCGCGCCGGCGCGGCGCGACCCGTTCGCCGGCCATGGCTGAGCCGCCCCCGGCGGACTTGCCCAAGGCGAAAAAAGAGCATTAGCATGCGTTTACCGCGATTTTCTCGTCCGACACTGCGGAGATTTCAGATGAAGACGCTCGTGCTCGAATTGACCTCGCCGTTCCAAGGTTTGCCGGAGCTCGTCGCCTACGACGAGGGCCTGTTCCGGCGCGAAGGCATCGAGATCCAATGGGCCGACCGCGACGAGGCCGGCGTCAAGGCGACCGAAAGCCTGGTGCCGAGCCCGAAGGGCGTCAATCCGTTCGGCAGCCACGGCAGGCTGTTGGAGCAGGGCAAGGCCGACATGTACAACGCCTGCGAATGGGGCAACTACTGCCGCGTCCAGGACACCGCGATCGGCAGCCGCCAGATCGGCCGACGCGGCATCGTCACCTATGCGGCGATCGTGGTGCGGCCCGACTCGCCGGTCTACACCGCCCAGCAACTCGCCGGCCGCACGGTCGGCGTGCCGTTCTATGCCGGCACGCATTATGTCGCGCTGCATCTGCTCGGCGGCTTCCTGCCGCGCGAGCTGATCAACGTGGTGCGCGCCCCCAACGGCTCGCGCAACCGCTTCAATCTCATGATGCGCGGCGAGGTCGAGGCGACGACGCTGACCGAGCCCTACGTGTCGCTCGCCGAGAAGAAAGGCTGCCGCGTGATCTGCTCGGCCTTCTATCACGGCACCGAGGTCGCCTCCGACAAGGTCGATGCCGAGACCTACGCGGCGTTCAATCGCGCGGTGCGCGAGGCGGTCCGCCGCATCAATGCCGACAAGCGCAGATACCTCGCCTACTTCATCGACTATCACAAGGCGCGCGACCCCGAGATCGGCACCCTCACGGTCGACGATCTGCGCGAGGCGCGCCTCGTGGTGTGCGATCCCGCGCCGATCCCGGCCGACGAGCTGCAGCGCACCTACGAGTGGGTGCGCGGCTGGGGCATGCTGGAGCAGACCGCCTCGCCCCTCGGACTCGTGAACACCGACCTGCAGCGCCAAGCCCATATCGCGGCCGAATAGGCATGCGTGCCTGGCGCCGGCGACTGGCCGCGCCGCTCGCGGGCGCGATCCTCGTGGCGGCCGGCGTCCTGCCGGCGAGTGCCGCCGACCCGGTCGCGGAGTTCTACGCCGGCAAGACCGTGCGGGTGCTGGTCGGATTCGGTCCGGGCGGCGGCTACGACCTCTATGCGCGTACCCTCGCCCGCCATCTCGGCCGCCACATTCCGGGCGAGCCGACGGTGGTGGCGCAGAACATGCCGGGCGCGGGCAGCCTCAAGGTCGTGAACTATCTCTATAACGCCGCCCCGCGGGACGGCACGACGCTCGCGACGTTCGCGCGCGGCATCGTGTTCGAGCCGCTGCTCGGCCACACCGAAGGCACCCAGTTCGAGGCCGCCCGCTTCAACTGGATCGGCAGCATCTCGAACGAGGTCAGCGTATGCGGCCTGATGCGGACCAGCGGCATCGCGACCTGGGCCGACATGCGGGCGAAGCCGTTCAAGATCGGCGCCTCCGGCGTCGGCGCCGACAGCGACATCTTCCCGATCGTGCTGCGCAACCTGTTTCACCTGCCGATGCGGCTCGTCGCCGGCTACCAGGGCGGCGCCGAGATGGTGCTGGCGATGGAGCGCCATGAGATCGACGGGCGCTGCGGCTGGTCGTGGACCAGCCTGATCAGCCGCGACAAGGCCCTGTATGACGCGCGCGCCATCGCGGTCACGCTGCAGATCGGTCTCGCCAAGCATGAGGATCTGCCCGACGTTCCGCTCGTCACGGATCTGGTCGACGACCCGCAGAAACTGGCCGCCCTCCGGCTGATCGTGTCGCGCCAGAACATCGCGCGGCCGTTCGCGGCGCCGCCGGGCGTGCCGGCGGAGCGCGTCGAGGCCCTGCGCGACGCGTTCGACGCCACCATGCGCGATCCGCAATTCCTGGCCGAGGCCCGGCAAGCGGGGCTCGAGGTCCGGCCGGCATCCGGTGCGCAGGTGCAGACGCTGTTCGGCGAAATCTACGCCGCGCCTCCGGCGGTCGTGACGATGGCGGCCGACATCATCAAGGAGACGCGCTGAACACCGTCTCGTCCGGGCGCGATCGGCCCGCGAGTCGCGCAAGACACCGGCGGTTCCCCGGTGTAACTTGATGTCTTGAGACCTCGGCCATGCGGATCGAGGCCGGCGTCACATAAATCAAAAACGGGGAGCCCCATGTTCAGGACAGCATCAGCCCTCGGCGCGACCATCGGCATGGTCGGCGTCGCGCTCATGGCCGGCGATCCGGCGGTGTTTCGTTCGGTGGCGCGGGCAGAGAACGCTGCGCCGGCGATCACCGATATCTCGTCGGCCCAGCGCGGCGGGGGCGGGCGGGGCGCGCGCGGCGGTGGCGGCGGCGCGGTGCACACCAACGTCGTGCGCAGCACGCCACACTTCAACGTGGTCCGCAGCACGCCGCACGTGAATGTCGTGCGCTCATCGCGCACCATCAACCAAACGCAATTCAAGAAGCTCGGCGGCACCGGCACGGGCGGCGGCCCCAAACTCCACAAGAACCTCGGGACGGTATCGGGCAACAAATTGGTCTCGCCCGCCAAGCTCAATCCCGCCAAGCTTCAGGTCAGCCCCGCCAAGCTTCAGCTCGGCCCCGGCAAGATCAATCCGGTGGCCCTCAAGCCGGTCAAATTCCCGGTCGTCAAGCTCGGCAACAAGGTCGCGCCGATCTGGAAGGGTCCGAAAAAAATCTGGTGGGGCGGCGGATGGAAGAAGTTCATTCCGATCTCGGCGATCGGCGTGGTGCTGATCGGTGGCACCTATTTCTATCCCGACGGTTATCTGGGCCTCGAGCGTCCCTATTGCGAAGGGATCACGCCGGACGGCTGCCAGCTCAACTGGCAGATGGTCAACTTCGAGGACGGTGGCGGCGACTGGCAATGCGTGCAGTTCTGCCCGCGGCGGGGAGCCTTGCCGCCGCCGCAGGCCGCCGCACTGATCGCGCCGCCGCCGATCCCGCAGGGCCGCTGCGAGGTCGCGATCTATCCGGAGGCGAGCTTCGCCGGCACCGAGGTGGCGACCAGCGAGCAACAGCCGCGGCTGAGCGAGTCGGGATGGCAAAACCAGATCGCCTCGGTCCAGGTGCGGGCCGGCACCTGGGACTTCTATACGGAGGAGAATTTCGGCGGCGAGACGATGCGCCTACCGCCCGGTCCCTACCCGACGCTCGGACCGGAATGGACCAAGCACATCGGTTCCTTCATGTGCAGCCAGCCGGGCGGGTGATGGAGCGCATGCTCGATCAGATCCCAGCAGATACTCACTCTCGATCGTCATGCCCCGCGAAAGCGGGGCATCGAGTACGCCATGTCTTTGCGATGGCGACCCGACACTTGCCCGGAGACCTTGGTGAATACTGGATTGCCCGCTTTCGCGGGCAATGACACCCGAGGGGCCAGCCGCATCTCCCACCGTAGGCGCCGCGCCTTGCGCCAGCGCACGTAGCGCAGGGTCGTGCGCTCGGTCGTGCCCTTGAGGGCCGAGCAGAAGCCGAACAGCGCCAGCAGCGCGGCGAACAGCCAGCTCGCAAGGTCGAAAGCCGCGACGGTGAGCGCGATGGCGGCGCGCCCGGCGAGCTTGAGGATGGCGCGGGTCTTCGAGCCCTTGGCCTCGGCGAGCCGCGCCAGGCGCGACATGTCGCGCGGTCCTTCCGCCAGCTTGAGGCCGTCGAGCGCCGCCTGCGTGCCGGCCCTGGCCTGCACCCGCCCGACGTCGCGTGCGGCGGCGAACAGACCGTCCGCCTTCTCGAGCTTGACGGCGTCGCGCGCCGCCCGCACCGCCAGCGCGGGCCGCGTGAGCGAGACGGTCGTGAGCGCACGGCGCAATGCCGGCGCGTCCACCACGTCGCGCATCGAACGCCCAACCCAGGACGCCATGCCGGCGCCGAGATGCCGGGTCCTGCGCGCGGCCTTCACCATCGAGAGCCCGACGCGCGCCGGCGTGGCGGCCCCGAGCGACGCATAGGTGGCGGCCGTCACCGTCAGCCCCACACAGGCGAGCCCGAGGATCAGCTCGTCCGACCTTCTCGCCCTTGGCGAGATGCGCGCCCTCGCGCACGGCGTCGCGCACGTCGCCGAACACGAAGAGGTCGCCGAGCGTGGTGCCGGCGAGACCCACCATGTCGTCGGGCTCGCCGGTGACCAGTCCGCGGGCGAAATGCCCGACATTGCGCGTGGCGCTCGCCCCGGCCGAATTCGCCGCCCTGATGTGCTCGGCGAGGTCGGGCCGCAACGCGATACCGCGCTCACCCGCGAGTTCGGCAAAACTGTTGGCGAGATCGACGTCGTCGGCCGCGAGCGCGGTTTCGATTTCCCGCTCGGCCACCGGCGCGCTGAAGCGCTTGTCGACCACACGGTCGGCCAGCATGACGGGATCGTCCTGTGCGAGCAGGAGCCAGCCGGCGTCGAACCCATCGGGCACCAGCGCGAGCCCCATGCCGGCCAGCGCGAGCGCGGCGACCAGCGGCCAGAAGATGCGCTTGCGCGCCATCGTGAAGTTCCATCAGGGATGGGCGCACGCCATTGTGTCCCGAGCCTCATATCGGGTCTGATTGAGACGGGATTGCGTCAAAATGCGCGTCGGGGGCCCTACCCCGCTCTTACTGCGTCATTGCCCGCGCAAGCGGGCAATCCAGTAGACACAAAGGCTAGAAATGGAAGGGAAGAGGTCGTCGCAGTTTGGATTTCAGAAAGTTCGCACGCCGCACATCATCGACTTCCCGGAGTACTGGATTGGCCGCTTGCGCGGGCAATGACGCAAGAGGAGTAGGAATTGCCGACACAGGAGGACTAGGAATTGCCCCCTTCCCCCGCTATGGTCCGCGCGCTTCCAGACCCCGTGACATCAAGGTCGATCCAGCCATGGCGGAAACCGTCGTTCCCCATTTCCACAACGATCCGGGCGTTCAGGTGATCGAGATCGGCGCACGCGAATTCATGTGCGTCGGCGCCAAGCCGCCGCTCGACCATCCCCATGTGTTTCTCGACATGGGCGGCGACGCCGAGATCATCTGCCCGTATTGCTCGACGCTCTACCGTCACGACCCGGCGCTCGATCCGCGCGCGGCGCGGCCGGCCGAATGCGCGTTCGAGCCGGCCGAGGCCTGAGCCGGTCGGAACGGTGCGCACGATCGTCGTCGCGGGCGCCGGAATCGGCGGACTGACCGCGGCGCTCGCGCTGGCCCGCAAGGGCTTCCGGGTCGCCCTCATCGACAAGGCCGAGACGCTCGAGGAAACCGGCGCCGGCATCCAGCTCTCGCCGAACGCGACCCGCATCCTGTGCGGGCTCGGCTTGCGCGAGCGCCTGACGCCGGCGGTGGTCGCGCCCGAGGTCATCGTCATCAAGACCCGGCGCAACCGCGAGCTTGCGCGGCTGCGGCTCGGCACTGAGGCCGAGACGCGCTACGGCGCGCCCTACTGGATGATTCACCGCGGCGACCTGCAGACCGCGCTGCTCGGCGCGGTGCGGGCGCATCCCGACATTACGCTCAGGCTCGGCACGCCGGTCGACGCCTTCGCGACCCATCCCCAGGGCGTCACGGTGCAGGCGCTGCACGATCTGTCGCCCGAGACACGCTGGCCTCGTCGGCGCCGACGGCCTGTGGTCGAGCGTGCGCGCGATGATCGGCGATAGCCGCCAGCCGAGATTCGCGCGCCGTACCGCCTGGCGGGCGCTGGTGCCGGCCGACACGGTCGCGCCGGAATTTCGCGAACCCGCGGTCCATCTCTGGCTCGGCCGCGGCAACCATCTGGTCCATTACCCGGTGAAGGGCGGCCGGATGATCAATATCGTGGCGATCGCCGCCCACGCGCAGCCGAGCCAAAACGCGAGCCAAGCCTGGAGCACCGCCGGCACGGCCGACGAGGTGATGGCGCGCTTCCCGGGCTTGTCCTGGAACCGGCAGGCGCGCGATCTGCTGGCGCTGCCGGCGCAATGGCTCAAGTGGCCGCTGTATGACCGCCGGCCGCAGCGCCATTGGGGCCGCGGCGCGGTGACGCTCCTGGGGGACGCCGCCCATCCGATGCTGCCGTTTCTGGCGCAAGGGGCCGCGATGGCGATCGAGGACGCCGCGGTACTGGCAAGCTTTGCGGCCGCCACGCCGGACGACCTGGCGGCGGCCATGCGGCGCTACGAGAAGGCGCGCCGCCCGCGCACCAGCAAGGTCCAGCGCGCGGCGCGCCGCAACGATGCGTTCTATCATCTCGGCTGGCCGGCCTCGGGTCTGCGCAATCTGGCGATGCGCCGCATCGGCAACAAACGCCTGCTGGCGCGCTATGATTGGATTTATGATTGGCGTCCGGAATAAGAGCAGCGGGATAAAACGATGATGATGTTCCCCACCACCGTCGCGGGCAGCCTGCCGAAGCCCTCCTGGCTCGCCGAGCCCAACAAGCTGTGGGCGCCGTGGAAACTGTCGGGCGCGGATCTGGCCGCCGCCAAGCTCGACGCCACTTTGCTCGCCGTCAAGGAGCAGGAGGACGCCGGCATCGACATCGTCAGCGACGGCGAGCAGGCGCGCCAGCACTTCGTCCACGGCTTCCTCGAATTCGTCGACGGGCATCGATTTCAACCGCAAGGTCGAGATGGGCATCCGCAACGACCGCTACAAGGCGATGGTGCCGACCGTCACCGGCCCGCTCAAGCTCAGGGGCCGCGTGCACGCCGCCGAGGCGCGGCACGCCCGCGCCCATACGAGGCGCAAGCTGAAGATGCACCCTGCCCGGCCCGATGACGATCATCGACACCATCGCGGACGCCCACTATGGCGACCGGGTGAAGATGGCGTTCGCCTTCGCCGATCTGCTCAACGACGAGGCGCGCGCGCTGCAAGCCGACGGCGTCGACGTCATCCAGTTCGACGAGCCGGCCTTCAACGTCTACATGGCGAGGTCAAGGGCTGGGGCATCGAGGCGCTGCATCGCGCGATCGACGGCCTCACCTGCATGACCGCGGTCCACATCTGCTACGGCTACGGCATCCAGGCCAATATCGACTGGAAGGCCACGCTCGGCAGCGAGTGGCGGCAATACGAGGAGATCTTTCCCGCGCTGGCGAAAAGCCGGATCGGTCAGGTCTCGCTCGAATGCCGCAACGCCAAGGTGCCGATGAGCCTGCTCAAGCTGCTCGACCGCAAGGACGTCCTGATCGGCGCGATCGACGTGGCGACCGACGAGGTGGAGACGCCCGAGCAGGTCGCCGCCGTGATCGCGGAGGCCGCGAAGTATGTGGCCAGGGAACGGATCGTCGTCGGGACCAATTGCGGCATGGCGCCGATGCGGCGGGATGTTGCGATGGCGAAGCTCAACGCGCTCGGCGCGGGGGCACGGCTGGCGCGGGCGAAGCTCGGCTGATCAACCATCACTAGAGCATTGTCCGATCTGATTGAATTGGATTTTGGATTCCCAAACTGATCAAATTGTGATTCAAACTGGCCACTGGGAAGGAGGCCAGCATGGATGGCGAAGCCCTATTCGGAGGATCTGCGCGAACGTGTTGTTGCGGCGGTTGAGGGTGGCCTGTCGCGTCGGAAGGCCGCCTCGTTATTCGGCGTAGGGATCAGTACGGTCATCAATTGGGTCCGGCGCTGGCGGGAGACAGGCAGGCTTGCGGCAAAGCCCATGGGCGGTGACCACCGGTCACGCTTGACGCGGGAGCGGGCGTGGCTGCTGGAGCGTGTCGAGGCGCAACCCGATGTAACGCTGGAAGAGCTTCGCGACGAGCTCAGGGAGCGTGGGATGACGGTCGGTTACGGGACCGTGTGGCGCTTCTTCGCGCACGAGAACATTACCTTCAAAAAAAAGCGTGCACGCGGCCGAGCAAGAGCGGCCTGACGTGGCCGAGGCACGGGCGCGGTGGAAGAACGACCAGATCAGGCTCGATCCGGCCAAGCTCATCTTCATCGATGAGACCGGCGCTTCGACTAAGATGGCGCGTCTTTACGGACGGGCCAAGCGTGGTCGCAGAGTTATCGGGCGCATTCCTTGGGGGCACTGGAAGACGGTAACCTTCGTGGCCGCTCTCCGGCTGGATGGTCTCAACGCCCCGTTCGTCATCGATTGCGCGATGAACGGGACGATCTTTATCGAGTATTTGCGGCAAAGCCTGGTTCCCACGCTTAGGCCAGGCGACATCGTCATCATCGATAATCTGTCGGCTCACAAGCGCGATGAGGTGCGCCAGATCATCGAAGCGGCCGGCGCCGAGTTGCGTTACCTGCCGCCCTACAGCCCCGATCTCAATCCGATCGAACAGGCCTTCGCGAAGCTCAAGGCTCACCTGCGCAAAGCAAAAGAACGCACCGTGCCCGCATTGTACGACCGGATCGGAAACCTGATCGGCTCCTTCCAGCCAAACGAATGTCGCAACTACTTCAGAAAATCCGGATATGCTCCAACCTGATCGATTTCTCTAGCGGCGTCATGCCCCGTCCCCGGATCGGTGCTTCGCACCCTCCGAGGACAGGCTCCAGCGGGGCATCCAGTACGCGATGGCGGTGCGGCCGAGCATGTGGAGTGACTGGAAACGCTGGCGAGTACTGGATCGCCCGCTTGCGCGGGCGACGACGCTGAGGCGGAGGCTAAGCTAAAGCGTATGCCCTCTTTTGTGATCGGGGCTATCGAAGGCCTCCATAACTACAGATTATAGTAGCCAGATATTTTATGTATTTTATTTCTAGTCCCTCCCCTCAATAGACTGAGCCGTAGGATCGCGCGAACACGGAGGCTTGCGATGAACCGCTTGGTTTTCGCGATACTGATCGCGGCTCTTGGCTTTGGGGCCGGCGCCGCCGCTCAAACCTACCCTGCCCGTCCGATCACGATCGTCGTCCCCGTCTCCGCCGGCGGACCCACCGACGCGATTGCGCGCACGCTTGCCGAGCGCATGCGAATTTCGCTTGGTCAGCCGGTCATCATCGAGAACGTGACCGGGGCCGCAGGAAATATCGGGCTCGGCCGGGTCGCTCGCGCCGCTCCTGACGGCTACACCATCGGCATCGGTCTCACGAGCACGCATGTCTTCAACGGCGCCATATATTCGCTTCCCTTCGATGTCGTGGGCGACTTTGACCCGATCGCGCTCGTCGCCACGAACCCACAGATCATCGTCTCGAAAAACGACGTGCCGGCGGAGGATTTGCGTGGCCTCATCGCCTGGCTCAAGGCCCATCCGGACACGGCCACCATGGCGACGATCGGGCCCGGGAGTCCCGCGCATATCGCCGGCTTGCTCTTTCAGAACATCACGGGCACCCGATTTCAGTTCGTGCCCTATCGTGGTGGCGCCCCGGGGATGCAGGATCTGTTGGCGGGGCAGATCGACTTGATGATTCCGCAGCCGTCCATTGCACTCCCGCAGATTCGCTCCGGGAAAATCAGAGCCTATGCGGTCACGGCGAAGACACGCTTGCCGGCCGCGCCCGACATTCCAAGCGTGGACGAAGGCGGCGCGCCGGGGCTGCACGTCGCCATTTGGCATGGCTTGTGGGCGCCCAAAGCCACACCAAAGGAAGTCGTCGCCAAGCTCAACGCGGCAGTCATCGAGGCACTCGCCGATCCCGCCGTGCGGCAGCGTCTGGCCGATATGGGGCAGGATATTCCACCGCACGAGGAGCAGACGCCGCAGGCACTCGGCGACTTCCAAAAAGCCGAGATAAAGAAGTGGTGGCCGATCATCAAGGCGGCACAGATCAAGGTCGAGTAAGCCTCGCAAGACCCAGCGACGTACTCGTCATCTAAATCGCAAGCGCGCGAAAGCGGGGCATGCAGTATGCGCCGGCGGTGCGGCCGAACATTTGTGCTTGACCGGAAACGCTTGTGTGTACTGGATCGCCCGCTTTCGCGGGCGATGACGCTGAGATTCTTACGGACGCCGGCCCCGCCAAAAGCGCCTCCACTGCCCGCGTGAACTCCGCCGGCCTATCACGCCTTCTCGGCCGGCGGCGTTGCCGATGACGAGCCAAGCGCCGCGGACAGCTGCCCGGCGCATTGCGCGACCTGCCTCGCGGTCTTCGCGACCCACGCTTCATCGAGCCGCACCTCGGGTCCGAACACACCGATCGATCCCGCCACACGGTGGGTGTGGTCGAACCAGGGAGCCGCGATCGCGATCGCGCCGACGAACACTTCGCCGCGACTGATGGCAAACCCGTCCCTGCGGGTGCGCGCGAGGTCGGCCAGCATCTGCTTGGCGTTCATGCCCTTCGGCAAGGTGCGCAGAATTGCGCCGATGTCGGCTTCGTCCATGAACGCCAGGATCGCTTTTCCGCTTGCACCCCGATAGACGTGATCGGTCTCGCCGACCCCGCGCGAAATCGCAAGAACCTGCGGACTGGTCAGTTCCAGCACACAGTGACGCAAGCTCCCGCGCAGCAGGAACAGCGCGCATGTTTCGCCGGTGTCCGTTCGCAATCGCTGCAGAATCGGCCGCGCCAGCACGACCGTGTCGAGGCCGGCCATCCAGCTGTGCGCGAGCCGCCCGACCCCATAATCGAGCGCGAAGCGCAGGGGTTCGCGTTCGACGCGAACGAGGCCCTTGGCGGCGAGCGATTGCAGCAGGCGATACAGCGTCGGGCGACTGAGCGGGACCTTCTTCTGGATTTCCAAAACGCTCATCAAGGGCTTGTCGCGCGAGAAGCACTGCAGAATGTCGATCGCCCGCTCGACGGCGCGAACGTTCTTGGTCTGGCTGGCGGAAACGCGTGGCATGGCGTCCGGGTCCTCGGCTCGATGGATCACATTGCGATGTCCACTCTATGGACATAAGGAGAAACCCGCAAGCCGGATTACTTGACGTTTCTCAAATAATAAGGGAGACTGACGATCGATACTCATGTCCACTCCGTGGACATAAACCCCCACGACGACACGCGGCGAATAGATCGGGCGCCGGCCTTGCGGGCGCCGGCGCGACGATGCCAGCACGGGGCAAGCACCCCGAAGGGGACGACGTCATGAACATCATGCAGCGGATTGACCAAAACGCCCTGGCCGGATGGGAAGGGCTGGGCCGTTGGCTGGAAAAGGTCGAGCAGATCGGCGAGCTCAAGCGAATCTCCGCGCCCGTCGATCCCGATCTCGAGATGTCCACCATCACGTACATGCACGGCAAGACGGTCGGCGGACCGACGCTGCTGTTCGAGAACGTCAAAGGCCATCCGGGCGGCCGCGTCCTGTTCAACCCGTTCGGCAGCAGCCTCAACCGCGTGGCGATCACGATCCGCGAGGAGCCGAACAAAGGCGCGATCGACCTGGTTCGCACGCTGAGCGAAAAGATGAAGCGCAGGATTCCGCCGAAGCTGGTCGACGGCCGGCTCGCGGAGGTGAATCAGAACATCGAGCTCGGCGACCGGATCGACGTCACCAAGTTTCCGGCGCCGAAAATGTGGCCGCTCGACGGCGGAAAATACATCGGCACCGCCGACGCGGTGATCACCAAGGATCCGCTGAACGACCGCATCAACCTCGGCACGTTCCGGCAAATGATTCAGGCGCCGAACCAAGTCGGCTTTTACGCATCCCCCGGCAAGGATGCGGTGCTCGACCGCGAGCGGTGGTGGGCGCAAGGCAAGCCGGCGCCGGTCGCCGCCGTCTACGGCCTCGACCCGCTGCTGTTTCTGGTGGCGGCGACATCGTTTCCCAAGGACGTGTCGGAATACGAGTTCGCCGGCGGCATCAACGCCGCGCCGATCGAGGTGTTCGAGAGCGACATCACCGGTCTGCTGCTTCCGGCGCATGCCGAGATCATCATCGAGGGCTTCTCGTATCCCGACAAGACGGCGTCCGAGGGACCGTTCGGCGAATTCACCGGCTACTACGGCCGCCCCGGCGGGCCGACGCCCTATATCGAGATCAAGGCGGTGCGTTATCGCAACAATCCGATTCTCACCAGCGCGCTGATGGCGGACGGCTGGTCGAACGAGTGCGGCCTGATGTGGGGAATGGCCAAGGCCGCCAAGATCTGGGCCGACCTCAACGCGATGGGCGTGCCGGGGATCAAAGGCGTCTGGTCGCCGCCCGAGGGCGCCGGCTGGGGCATGACGGTCGTCTCGATCGAGCAGCGCTACGCCGGTCATGCGGCGCAAGTCGGCGCGCTCGCGGCTCAATGCATGGGCGGCGCGTATTTCACCAAATACGTGGTCGTCGTGGACGACGACGTCGATCCGACCGATCTCGGCGAGGTCATCTGGGCGATGGTCACCCGCTCGCGTCCGGCACAGTCGATCGACATCATGCGCGAAACCTGGAGCACCTATCTCGATCCCAGCCAGAATCCGCCGGAAATCCGCCCTTGGGGCTCGAAATGCATCATCAACGCCTGCAAGGAGTACAAGTACATCAAATCGTTCTCGCCACGTAACCTGCTGAAGAAAGAGGTCTACGACGCGGTGTGTCTGAGGTGGAAGGAACTCGGCTTCGAGACCGCGCCGCCGAGAATCTCGACGTTCGAACCTTTCGCCGGCCGTCATATCGGCTGAGCGAGAGCGTTATCGTTTCAGATTGAATTACGGATTCCGTCATGGCCGGGCATAGCCGTTCGAAGAACGGCGTCGCTTCGCTCGCCTATGTCCCGGCCATCCACGCCTTTGCCTGCTAAGCTTAAGACGTGGATGCCCGCGACAGCGCGGGCATGACCGAGTGCGTGCTTCGATACCGACCACACTCTACCCCAACAGCCGCAAGACGATCCGGCCGCATTACTGCTTCGCGGAGATCCCGACCGTCTGGGCGATGATGGCAATCCGCGCGCGCTGACGCTCGATCAATTCGGCGAAGTCCTTCGGTCCGCCGGGATTGGGGGTCTGCGCGCTGGCATTGAGCTTGGCCTCGACCGACGGATCGTGCGCTGCCGCCGATGTCGGCCGCAATGCGCTCGCGCAGCGCGGGGGACATGTCGCGGATCCCGAACAGCCCGACCAGACCCTCCATTTCGAGCGCGGGGAAACCCGCTTCGGCGGCGGCCGGGATCTCGGGCAGGCTCGGCGCGCGCTCGCGACCCATCACCGCCAGGACCTTGATACGCCCCGCCTCGGTCCGCGGCCGCAGGATCGCGTAGGACGACGCATAGACCTGGATGCCCCCTCGCCGAATCGTCGGCAGCCTGCACGGTATCGCGATAGCACCTTCGCGATGCTCAGGCCTTCGGTTTTCGCGAAATAGTCGAACGCAAAATCAGTGATGCCCGGAACCGCGGTCCCATTGAACGTCCCCGGCGCGGCGCGCGCGCGTTCGACGAATTCCTTGAGCGTGCCGATCTCATCAACGGCGGGACGCCCACCGCAAGGACGGTGTCGGATAGCGCACGTCGGCACGATATGGGCCGGTCGTCAGGCAGTTTCTGGTAGAAGGTCGATGGACCGTGAAATTCCCGCTCGGACTCCACAAAAAAGTATGGTCATCGTTGGCGCTCAGAAACGTCTGGATCGCAACGATACTGCGCCGCCCGGGACGATTCTCGATCACCACCGGTTTTCCCCAGCGAACCTGCAGCGCTTCCTGAAATAGCCGCGCGCCGATGTCCGCGCCCGCCCCCGGCCCGAATGGAATAATGAATTTGACCGGCCGCTGCGGCCATGACTCCGCCTGAGGTGCCGTTGCCCAGACGGAGAGAATTCCCAAGATCCCAACCGCAACGGCGACCCTGTACGGCTTCGTTACGCGCATGCTGCCTCCCGACGGGTTCGACATCAGTTCCGCATGGGGATTGTTGCGACTGAAACGACGCATTTGGCGCGCGAAGGTCGCTTCGGTTCTTTGACTTAGGTCAATGCCGCATCAATAAATACGGTCAGTGCGGCCGGGCATCTGCGCTTGTTCGGAAATGACTGTGGGTACTGGATCGCCCGCTTGCGCGGGCGATGACGCTGAGTGGTACGGCACACCGTCAGGCCAAAAACTCCTCCACCGCCCGCGTGAACTCCGCCGGCCGATCCAGGTTCGAGATGTGCCCGGCGCCGGAGAGCTCGACGTAGGTCGAGCCGGGCAGCCGCGCGTTCATGTCCTTCATGGCGGCCGGCGCGGCGCCGTCCTTCTCGCCGACGATGAACACGCACGGGCACGTCACGGTCTCGACCTTGGAATTGTAGTCGTGGTTGGCGAGCGCCGCCGAGCAGCCGATGTAGCCGTCGACCGGCGTGGCGCGGATCATCGCCCGCACCTTGTCGATGTAGGGCGGGTTCTTGGCCAGGATCTCCGGCGGGAACCAGCGCGACGACGGTCGAGCTCGACCATCGCCTCCATGCCGTTCTGCCGCGCCGTCACGATGCGCTCTTCCCACTGCTGCGCTGGTCGCCGGCGTCGACTTGCAGGAATGGTCGCAGATGAAGATGCCGTCGCACCCGGTCGGGGTGCTGCTGCGCGAGGCCGAGCGCGGTCGCGCCGCCCATCGACAGGCCGCCGAAACACGCGCTTGACGCCGACCGCGTCCATCAGCGCGACCGCATCGGCGATCAGCGTATCGTAGGCGTAGCGGCCGGCCGGCGCGTCGGTGGCGCCGTGGCCGCGCTGGTCGTAGCGCAGCACGCGGTACTTCGACTTCAGCGCCGCCGCCTGCTCGTCCCACATCGCGCCGGTGGTGCACAGCGAGTTGGAGAACATGACCCACGGCGCGCCGTCCGGGCCGTCGATCGTATAGTTGAAATTGATGCCGTTCGCCTTGGTGCGCATGGGTTCGACTCTTCTATCCTTGGGGTTGTGCGGGACCGCGGGGCGGGAATTGAGTTATACGAGGGCGCGAAGCGCCCGATCAACCAGCGCCGCACAGCCCTGGAGGGAGGCGAACGTGATTGTTCACCCGACGCCAGCGCGCTGCTGGCGACCGCGCCGCTGCTCGCAGCCGGACCGCGCGGCGCGCGCCGAGGACTACCCGAGCCGCCCGGTCGAGCTGATCGTGCCGTTCGCGGCCGGCGGCGGCAGCGATCTGCTGGCGCGGCTCACCGGCGACGGCCTGGCGCGGCGGCTCGGCCAGACGTTCGTGGTGATCAACCGCCCGGGCGCCAACACCAATATCGGCACGCTGTCCGTCGCGCGCGCAAGACCCGACGGCTACACGCTGCTGATGGCGAGCGTCGGCCTCGCCGCCAACCCGTCGCTCTACACCAGGCTCAATTTCGATCCGCTCGCCGACCTCGCGCCCATCACCCTGCTCGCGAACTCCGCCGACCGTGCTGGTGGTGCCGCCGGCGCTGCCGGTCGCTTCGCTGTCCGAATTCATCGCCTACGCCAAGGCGCGTCCGGGCGAGCTCAACTACGGCTCGTACGGCGCCGGCAGCGGCCCGCATCTCGCGACCGAGCTGTTCATGGCGATGACCGGCACCCGGCTGGTGCACATTCCCTATGGCGGCGGCGGGCCGGCCGCGGTCGGCGCCATGACCAACCAGGTGCAGGCGCTGTTCGCGAGCGTGCTGCCGGTGCTCGGCATGGTGCGCGGCGGAAAGCTCAAGCCGATCGCGATCGCGTCGGAGCATCGCTCCGCGCTGCTGCCCGACGTGCCGACCTTCGCGAAAGCCGGCCTCGACTATCGCACCGGCACCTGGTTCGGCCTGCTCGCGCCCGCGCGCACGCCGGCCGCGATCGTCGCGAGCTGCATCGCGAGACGGTCGGGTGCTGAGCGAGGCGAGCGTGCGCGGCGACGCCTCGCCGAGCAGGGCGCCGAGGTGGTCGGCAACACGCCGGATGAATTCCGCTCGTTCATCCGGGAGGAGACGGAGCGTTTGAGGCGGTGATCCGCGGGGCGGGCATCCGGCTCGATTGAGGAGGGAGTAGCGAAATCACTCATGGCATCCACATCGTCATGGCCGGGCTCGTCCCGGCCATCCACGTCTTGCTTGCTGACGAGTTGCGAATAGCGAGTAGCCCGGCACAGGCCGGGCATGACGAGTGAGCGTTTCCCTACTCCCCATTCGCCCTCGCTATTCGCTCGGACAGGACATGGGGTAATCGACATGGACCTGGGACTGGACGGGCAAGGTGGCGCTGGTGACCGGATCGAGCCGCGGCATCGGACGCGGCATCGCGGTGACGCTGGCCGCGGAAGGCTGCGACGTGATGCTGACCGGCACCGACGAGGCGGCGCTCCGCGAGGGCGTCGGCGGCGGTCGGCAGCTCGGCCGCAAGGCGCAACGCTCGCGAGTCGACCTGCGAAAGGACGATGCGCCGGCCGCACTGGCTGACGCGGTGAAGCGCGCGTTCGGACGCCTCGACATCCTGGTCAACAATGCCGGCACCACCAAGCGCGGCGATTTCCTCGCGCTCACCGACGCCGACTGGTCGGAGGGCTACGCGCTGAAGTTCTTCGCCCATGTGCGGCTCGCGCGCGCCGCCTGGCCGCTGCTGAAGACGAGCTCGCGGCTCGCTCGTCACCATCGGCGGCACCAGCGGGCGCGTGCCGACCGCCGGCTTCACCATCGGGAGCTTCGGTGAACGCGGCGGTGCGCGGCCTTCTCGCAAGGCGCTCGCCGACCTCGGCAAGACCGACGGCGTGCAGGTCAACTGCATCCATCCGAGCTACGTCGAGACCGAACGGCTTTGGCGGCGCATCAAGGCCGACATGGAGCGCACCGGCAAGAGCGAGGCCGAAGTGCGCGAGTGGCATCGCAAGGACATCGGCATCACCCGGTTCGGCACCACCGAGGACGTCGCGCGGCCTGTCGCCTTCATGGTTCTCGCCGCGCGGCCGCTGGCTGCACGGCGCCACCATCGACCTCGACGGCGGCGAGGTGAAGGCGTTTTGATCGGCATGAGCCTGAACCCCCTCCTCACCCCAGCGCGCATCGGCGGCGTCGAGATGCGCAACCGCATCGTCATGCCGCCGATGACGACGCGGCTCTCGCGACGACGACGGCCACGTCACCGACGACACCATCGCCTACTACATGGCGCGCGTGCGCGGCGGCGTCGGCATGATCACGGTCGAGATGGCCTCGCCGGAGCGGGCCGGCCGCCACCGCCGGCGCGAGCTCGGCATCTACGACGACCGCTTCCTGCCGGGCCTCACCCGCCTCGTCGACGCGATCCATCGCGGCGGCGCGAAGGCCTCGATCCAGCTCGGCCACGGCGGCGGCCACACGCGCGTCGACATCTGCGGCGAGACGCCGCTGGCGCCCTCCGCCATCCCGCATCCGGTGTTCGAGGTCACCAACGAGACCATCGTGCCGAAGGCGATGACGCTCGACGACATCCGCGCCACCACCGCGGCGTTCGCGGCGGCCGCCGCGCGCGCCGAGCAGGCCGGCTTCGATTGCGTCGAGATCCACGCGGCGCACGGCTACCTGATCTCGCAGTTCCTCACCCCGTTCGAGAACCGGCGCACCGACGAGTACGGCGGCTCGCTGGAGAACCGCGCGCGCTTCGGCCTCGACGTCCTGCGCGCCGTCAAGGCGGCGGTCGAAGATCCCGGTGATCTTCCGCGTCTCGGTCGACGACTATTTTCCCGAAGGGCATGCCGGAACCCGACGGCATGCAGGTCGCGGTGTGGGCCGCGCGAGGCGGGCGCCGACGCGCTGCACATCGCGGCCGGCCACTATCGCTCGCTGCCGTCCGGCGGCGCGCATGATCCCGCCGATGGAATATCCCGACGCGACGTTTCTCGACTATGCGGCGCAGGTGAAGCGCCAGGTCGCCATTCCGGTGATCGCGGTCGGCCGGCTGGGCGATCCGGCGACGCGACCGACGGCGGTCGCGCAACGGCAAGGCGGACTTCGTCGCGCTCGGCCGCACCCTGATCGCCGATCCCGGACTGGGTCGCACAAGCTCGCGCGCGGCGAGCCGATCCGCCGCTGCCTCGCCTGCAACACCTGCGTCAACGAGATGCGCGGCGGCACGCAGCTGCGCTGCGTCGTCAACGGCGCGGCCGGCCGCGAGACGCGAGTTTCGCGCCGCCCGTCCGCCGCAGGGCGAGCGCATCGCCGTGATCGGCGCCGGCCCGGCCGGGCTCACCTACGCGTCGCTGGTCGCCGACGCACAACAGCGTGACGGTGTTCGAGCGCGCGGCGCGCGCCGGCGGCGCATTCCGCTATGCCGGCAAGGCGCCGCTGTTTCAGGAGGTGCGCGCCAACCGGATTCTCGTTCGCGCGCTACGTCGACGACATGGTGGCGGCCTGTGCACAGGAAGGGCGTGACGTTCCGCTACGGCGACCGACGTCGTCGCGCGCGCCCGACCTGCTGGCGCCCGTTCGACCGCATCGTGATCGCGAGCGGCGCGCGCTATCGCTTCGGCGCTCGGCCGCGCTCGCCACCGCGCTGCTCGACCCGGCGCCGCGCACTGGCCCGGCCTGCGCAGGCGTCTTTTCGAATCCGGCGTTTCCGCGACTGGTTCTACTACCGGGGCCGGCGCGCGCACCGGCGACAACGTGCGCCGCCTCGCGCGCCCGGGCCAGACGGTCGTCGTCATCGGCGACGCCGCCCAGGCCGGCAAGAGCCGGGCCGCGATCGCCAGCGCGTTCGAGGCGGCGTTCTCCGTCTCCCCGGCGCTGCCTGTCGCTCCCTCCCCCGCACTGCCTCTCCCTCCCTCCCCGCACTGCCTCTCACTCCCTCCCTGAGGGGGAGGGTGGGGAGGGGGGCAAGCCCAGCAAACAAACCCGCGAAGCCCCCCTCACCCACCAACTCAACCCATGAGCGCCACCCTTCTGCTCGGCGTTATCTCGGATACGCACGGCCTGCTGCGGCCCGAAGCCATCAATGCGCTGCGCGGCTGCGACCTCATCATCCACGCCGGCGACGTCGGCAACGCGGCGATCATCGACGAGCTGCGCGCCATCGCGCCGACGTTCTGCGTTCGCGGCAATGTCGACGCCGGGAGCTGGGCCAGCGCGCTGCCCATGACGGCGGCGGTCGATGTCGGCGAACTGACGTTCTACGTGCTGCACGACATCTCCCAGCTCGTCGTCGACCCGGCCAGCGCCGGCTTCGCGGCGGTCGTGTTCGGGCACTCGCACAAGCCCCTGATCGAGACGCGCGAGGGCACGCTGTATCTCAATCCGGGCAGCGCGGGGCCGCGGCGGTTCGAGCTGCCGGTGACGGTGGCGCGGGTCAGGGTGGCGGGGCGGGAGATGAAGGCGGAGATTGTTGCGCTTGCGGTGTGAAAGGCGTTGACCGCCTGCGACGCGCGAAATCGTCCGCTGGTTAAAAAAATCCACGGGACATTTTTGGTGCGGACGCCGGGACTCGAACCCGGACGAGATCGCTCTCAAGGGATTTTAAGTCCCTTGCGTCTACCATTCCGCCACGTCCGCGCGCGGTGGTTCTAGCATTGGCGCGGTGTGCGCCGGAAGCTGTAGGGAAAATTAGGCAGGCGCTGTGCCGTGCGGCGCCCCCTCCCCACCCTCCCCCGCAGGCGGGGGAGGGAGACTGACCTCAGTGCCGGTGGCGGCGCCCGCTCACTCCCGCATCGCCTCGCCCCACACGCTCTCCCAGTCCTGGCCGTTGGCGTCGGTCACGCGGCCGTCGCGCTCGTAGAACTTGTTGGGGATCTGGAACATCGCGAGCATCAATCCGCCGTCCGGGCACCAGGCGACGTGGCGGCTGCCGGGCTCGCGCCAGACGAACTCGCCGGGGCCGACGTCGAGACCGGCGGCCGGGCCTTCCTTGTCGACCAGCCGGCCCTCGAGCACGTAGGTCTGCTCGATCCTGACGTGCTCGTGGTCGGGCAGGACGGCGCCGGGCGCGAACCGCATCAGCGCGGTGACGAGGCCGGTCTCCTTGTCGAACAGCAGCGTCTTCGCCTCGCAGCCGGGAAAGCGCGTCTTCTGCCATTCCATGGCGGCCGGGCGCACGATGTGGGAATGCTCGGTCGTGCTGTGCCCGGTCTTGGGGTTGACGGCGTCCATGATCGATCCTCCTGGTGGCAGATCTGGCGGGATCTCGCGGATCGGACGACTGGCGCGCGCCTGATCCCGAGCTCGCGCCGATCGGGGCGCGCGGCCGACGATTGGCGGCCTGCACATCGCGCGGCCGCCCTACTCGCCGCCCGCCTGGATCGGCGGCTGGAACGCGAGCCCGGTGTCCCAGGGAAGAAGATCCAGGTGTCCTGCGACACCTCGGTGATGAAGGTGTCGACCATCGGCCGGCCCATGGGCTTGGCGAAGACGGTGGCGAAATGCGCCTTGGGCAGCACGTCGCGCACCATCTTGGCGGTCTTGCCGGTGTCGACCAGGTCGTCGACGATCAGCACGCCCTGCCCGGTCCCGCCGCCGAGCGCCAGGATGCTGTCGGCCACCGCCTTGAGCATGCGCAGCTCGCCCTGGCGTGATGTGATTGTAGCTCGCCACGCACACGGTCTCGATCACCCGGATGCCGAGCTCGCGCGCCACGATCGCGGCCGGCACCAGGCCGCCGCGCGTCACCGCCACGATCGCCTGGAACGGCCCGGCGGCGGCGAGCCGCCAGGCGAGCGCGCGGGCGTCGCGGTGGAATTCATCCCAGGAGACCGGAAAGGCCTTTTCCGGCATGTTCGGCGGCGCCATCGTGATCCCCGCTGAGCCGCGGCAATTCTGTTTCCCGCGGCGGCAAAAAGCCAGCGCCGATTATGCCCGGATGGGCGCCGCCGCAGGGCCGCACTTACAGCGACATGAGCCAGCGGACGATCGTGGTGCGCGCCATGCGCGCCGTGGAGAGATGATCCGCGAAGACCTCGACATATTGGCTCCTGGGATCCTTGGCGGCGAGGTCGAACGCATATTTGCGGCCACGCCCGTAGATCGGATCGAGCATGCCGGCCACCCACAGGAACGGTATGGCGGGCATCGCGGCGGCGTTCTTCGGGATCACCGCCGGGCCGTTGGGATCGAACATGCTCAAATAGACGAACGGCGTCGCCGACACGAAGGTCGGCACGCCCTGGATGGCATCGGGGAATCGGCGCCGCACATTGCCCTGCCCGGCTGCCGCCAGTTGCGCCGCGGTGACCAGCGCGTCGTGCTTGCGGCCCTCCAGGTTTTCGACCTCCGGCAGATGCCCGGGCGCGATCGCGATCACCGCCGCCAGGGGGCCGTGCGAGGCCGCGTAGCCGATCACCGCGTTGGCGCCGAGACTGTGGCCGATCACGACGATCTGCGTCGCCCCTTGGGCCTTGACGTCGGCGACCGCGGCATCGATCTCGTTCAACGCCTGCCCGTAGGGCGCCGCATAGATGCGGCTGAACGACCACGGCATCTCCGGCGTGGCGACCTTGGCGCCCGCCTCGCGCAGCAGGTTGACCAGGCCGCCGTCGAACGCCCCGGCCCACACCCCCTTGCCGTGAACGAAGACCACGCCGAGATCCTCGAAATCCAGGCTGAGCGCCGGGCGCGGCAGCGCGGGCGCGACCAGCAGCGCCACCAGCCAGACGAGGACGCGTCGGCGAATCGTGCTCATGCGGAAACAGAACCTAGCCTTTGTCGAGCACGAAATCGAACCGGGCGTCGAGGTCTTGGCTCGCCGGCGCGACCCGCATCAGCAGCTCCTTGCGAAACAGGCCGTCGCGGCGGTTCATCGGCTCGTCCGGAAAATACAGCTGCGTGGTCAGCAGGCGCCCGCCCGGCGGCTGCACCTTGAGGTGGAAGTGACGGGTGCGGCCGGGATAGAGCGCGGGCACGATGGTGCGGAACCGGTAGTGTCCCTCGGCGTCGGTGAACTGATGGCCGCGCAACCGGAAGCCGGCATTGTCGTAGTCGCCGGCGTCGTCCGCCTGCCACAGGTCGAGCAGCGCATGGGCGAGCGGCCGGCACGCCGGGTCGAGAACGAAGCCGGCGAGCTCGATCGGGCGGCCCTTCATGCCGGGCTCGATCAGGTCGGCGCGCTCGGGCGAGCGCGGCTTGAAGAACGGCCCTTCGGTCTGGCGCGGCGTCGGCTCGTCGCCGTCATGGCAGGCCGGCGTGGCGGCGAGCCGCCCCTGCCCCCACGAGGGACGGCCCCAAGAACCGCCCATGCCGAGCGCGAGGGCGGTCGCGGCGCCCGTCATCACAAAGCGGCGGCGGGGGCGGTTGAGACTCATGGGTGGCTCCTGCGGGACGATCGTCCCGATGAGTTCGCACCAAACCGTGTCGGCTCCATGGCAGGGCTCCAGGGCACTGCACCTGCGCTCCTCATAACGCGGTTGAGCGCGCGCGCCTGGTGTTCCCCTCCCCCCGCGCGCAGCGCGTGGCGGGGAGGGGTTAGGGGTGGGGGGCGCCACTTGCTCGGAGCAAGCGTAGTCCCCCCACCCCGTCCGCGTTCGCTGCGCTCACGCGGCCGACCCTCCCCGCCAATGGGCGGGAGGGTAAAGCCGCGCATCGTCCGCGGCGGCCTCGAGAGTAAACAACGCATCCATTGCCGCCCGCCTCACCGCGCGATGGTCGGCCGCACCCTGGCGAGCATCGCCTCGACGGCGGCTTTCGCGGCGGCGAGCTTGTCGGCGGCGCGCGCCCGCACCACGATATTGGTGTTGGGACCGCGCTCGTCGACGAACGGATAGCTGCCGATCATGACGTCCGGATGCTGCTTGGCGACGGCGCCGAGCTCGGTGCCGATGTCGCCTTCGCGCGTCTCGGCGCGCACCGTCTCCGACAGCATCTTGGCGCCGGTCGCGAGCTTGGGCGCCACAAAGTCGAGCATGGCCTGCATGATCGACGGCACGCCCGCCATCACGATCACATTGCCGATCCAGAAACCGGGCGCCGCCGAGACCTTGTTGAGCACGAGCTCGGCGCCGGCCGGGATCCGCGTCATGCGCATGCGCGCCTCGTTCATCTCGGTGCCGCTCGCGGCGAAGCGCTCCTTCATGATCGCGACCGCGCGCGGGTCGTAGTCGATCGCAACCCCGAACGCCTTGGCGACGCAATCGGCCGTGATGTCGTCATGGGTCGGCCCGATCCCGCCGGTGGTGAACACATAGGTGTAGCGCGGCCGCAGCGCATTGAGCGCCGCGACGATCTCCTCCTCGGTGTCGGGCACCACCCGCACCTCGCGCAGGTCGATGCCGACATTGGTGAGATACTCGGCGATATGGCCGATGTTCTTGTCCTTGGTGCGTCCGGACAGGATCTCGTCGCCGATGACGAGGAGACCCGCGGTGACGATGCCCGCCTGGCCGGGCGCGGTTGTGGTCATGACATGCTTCCTGTGGGTGGGTTTCGCGGCCTTCGACGGCGCGGTTTTGTAGGGTGGACCGGCGGCTTCAAATGCAAGATCATGCCCATCAACGAGCGTTGCCGCGACGGAACGCGCGCACAGGGAGGTTTCCATGCGGGCAATTGGTCTTGCCGTAGCGGCTTTATGCGCGCTGTCGGCCGGTTCGGCAATGGCGCAGGGCGTGCTGAAGCATCGGCGTCCTCAACGACATGTCGAGCGTCTATTCGGACTACCAGGGGCCGGGCTCGGTGCTCGCCGCCCAGATGGCGGTCGAGGACTTCGGCGGCCGCGCGGCCGGCCGCAAGGTCGAGGTGCTTTCCGGCGACCACCAGAACAAGCCCGACGTCGGCGCCCAGATCGCGCGCGGCTGGCTCGACACCGAGGGCGTCGGCATGATCGTCGACCTGCCGAACTCGGCGGTCGCGCTCGCGGTCAGCGAGATCGTGCGCGACCACAACAAGGTGATGATCGGCTCGGGCGCCGGCACCTCCCTGCTGACCGGCGAGAAATGCTCGCCCAACACCGTGCACTGGACCTACGACACCTGGGCCTATGGCCACGGGCTCGCGCGCGCCGTGATCCAGCAGGGCGTGAAAAGCGTCTTCTTCATCACCGCCGACTACGCGTTCGGCCACGACCTCGAGAAGCAGTTCAGCGACGAGGCGACCCGGTCAGGCATCAAGGTGCTCGGCTCCGCGCGCCATCCGCTCGGGGCCAACGATTTCGCCTCGCTGCTGCTGCAGGCGCAGAGCTCGGGCGCCGACGCGGTGGCGTTCGCCAATGCGGGCGGCGACACCAGCAATTCGCTCAAGCAGGCGGCCGAATTCGGCCTCGCCGAAACGCCAGAAGATGCTGGCGCTGATCATGGGGCAGAACAATGTGCGCGCGCTCGGCCTGCAGGCCTCGCAGGGCACCCTGCTGATCGTCCCGTTCTACTGGGACATGAACGACGCGACGCGCGCCTGGTCGCGCCGCTTCCAGCAGCGCCACGCCAAGCACATCATGCCGAACGACATGCAGGCGGGCGTCTACGCGGCCGTGCTGCACTACCTCAAGGCGGTCGACAAGGTGGGCGGCGCGACCGACGGCAAGGCGGTGGTGGCGGCCATGAAGGCGATGCCGACCGACGATCCGCTGTTCGGCAAGGGCGTCATCCGCGCGGACGGGCGCAAGATCCATCCGATGTATCTGTTCCAGGTGAAGGCGCCGGCCGAGTCGAAGGGCCCGTGGGATTTCTACAAACTGGTGGCGACGATCCCGGCCGAGCAGGCGTTCCGTCCGCTCAAGGACGGCGGCTGCCCGCTGGTCACGAACTGATACGCGCCCGCTCCGAAAGGCCACGGTCGCGGCGTCCCCCCTCCCCCTTGTGGGGAGGGGTCGGGGGTGGGGGTAGTAGCAGTTCGTGACGTAGCGCACACGACTCCGACCCCCCTGCCCCAACCCTCCCCCACAAGGGGGGAGGGAGCAGGCCGAGCAAGTTGCAAGGCTGATCACACGTGACCGAAACACGCGATAGCCCAATGCACACATCCGCTACGATACCGGCGTCTGCCGCACCGGTCCGGCCGATCGCCTATGGGGACGTGGCGGTCGTGCGCGAGCCGCTCGCCGACGGCGCGACGCTGCTGCGCGCGGCCGCGCCGCTGCAACGCTTCGATCCGAGCCTGGCGCGGCTGTTCCGCGCCGCCCTCGAGAGCGCGCCGGCGCGCACGTTCCTCGCCGAGCGCGCAGCCGAAGGCTGGCGCAAGCTCACCTATGCGCAGGCGCGCCCGATCGTCGACGCGCTGGCGCAGGCGCTCATCGAGCGCGGCCTCGACGCCGAGCGGCCGGTGATGATCCTGTCCGGCAACGCGATCGATCACGCGCTGCTGATGCTCGCCGGCTACACGGCCGGCATTCCGGTCGCCCCGGTCTCGGTCGCCTATTCGCTGCAGAGCCAGGATCACGCCAAGCTCAAGCACATCTTCGAGCTGCTGCGACCCGGGCTCGTCTACGTGGCCGACACGGCGCCGTTCGCGGCGCGCCCTCGCGGCGCTCGATCTGCGGCGCGTCGAGCTGGTGGCCAGCCGCAACGGCGCCAACCTCGAGCGCGTCACCGCGTTCGACGCAGCTCGCCGCGACCCGGCCGGGTCCGGCGGTGGAGCGCGCCAGCGCGGCCATCCGCGCCGACACGATCGCGAAATTCCTGTTCACCTCGGGCTCGACCGGCCTGCCCAAGGGCGTCATCAACACCCACGGCATGCTGACCGCGAACCAGCAGCAGATCGTCCAGATCTGGCCGTTCCTCGCCGAGCAGCCGCTCGTGCTGGTCGACTGGCTGCCGTGGAACCACACCTTCGGCGGCAATCACAACTTCAATCTGGTGCTGCGCCACGCCGGCACGCTGTACATCGACGGCGGCCGGCCGCTGCCCGATCTGGTCGGCGAGACGGTGCGCAACCTCACCGAGGTCTCGCCCACCGTCTATTTCAACGTGCCGGCCGGCTATGCGGCGCTGCTGCCGTGGCTCGAGCGCGACGAGGCGTTCGCGCGCGCGTTCTTCGCCGAGCTGCGGCTTCATCTTCTATGCCGGCGCCGCGCTGCCGCAGGACCTGTGGAGCCGGCTCGAGGCCGTGTCGGTGCGCACCATCGGCGAGCGCGTCCCGCTGACCTCGTCCTGGGGCATGACCGAGACCGCGCCGCTCGCGACCGCGGCGCATTTCCTGATCGACCGCGCCGGCGCCGATCGGCGTGCCGGCGCCCGGCGTCGAGCTCAAGCTGGTGCCGAACGGCGCCAAGCTCGAGATCCGCGTGCGCGGCCCGAACGTGACGCCGGGCTACTGGAAGCGCCCCGACCTCACCGCGGCGGCGTTCGACGAGGACGGCTTCTACAGGCCGGGCGACGCGGTGCGCTTCGCCGATCCCGGCCGATCCCGCCAAGGGCCTGGTGTTCGACGGCCGGCTCGCCGAGGACTTCAAGCTCACGAGCGGCACCTGGGTGCACGTCGGCGCGCTGCGCGTCGGCGTGCTCGCGGCCGCCTCGCCCGCGCTGCAGGACGCGGTGATCGCCGGCGCCGACCGCGCATTCGATCGCGCTCCTCGTGCTGGCTCAACGCCGCGCGGCTGCCAGACGCTGATCGGCGACGGCGCGCCCGCGAGCCTGCCCGAGCTCGCGCGCCACCCGGTCGTGCGCGCGCATGTGCGGCGAAGCGCTCGACCCGATGGAACGCCGCGCACACGCGGCTCGTCGGAGCGGATCGCGCGCGTGCTGCTGCTGGCCGACGCGCCGTCGATCGACGCCAACGAGATCACCGACAAGGGCTACATCAACCAGCGGCTCGCGCTCGAGCACCGCGCCGCCGAGGTCGCGCGGGTGTTCGCCGAGGAGCCGGACGACGACGTGATCGTGTGCGAGTGATACCAAACCCTCAATTCGTCAGCCGGGCTCGTCAGGCTGCGCCCGCGCCCCGGAATGACGAGCAAGCTGCGCCGGGCGGCGCCGCTTCCCTCATCACCGACCGCCCAACACATAGGCAAATCCACGAAACCTGTTGAAAAGCCCCCTTTTTTTCCGTCCAATCGGTTCTGGCGCGGAGCTTGCTACCGCGTTATCCGGAGTTACGGCCGCGGGGATTCCGAGTGATCGCGTTCGACGAGATGCGGGGCAGCGACGGCGAGGTCCGGCCGCCCTATGCGGCGCTCGACAAATGGCTCGGCGGACTGCCGCCCGATCTGCTCGATCATCGCCGCCGCGAGGCCGAGCTGATCTTTCGCCGCATCGGCATCACCTTCGCGGTCTATGGCGAGGCGGAGTCGACCGAGCGGCTGATCCCGTTCGACGTCATTCCGCGCATCCTGGCGGCGCAGCGAAT
Source organism: uncultured Pseudomonadota bacterium (assembly GCA_963791155.1). Taxonomy (GTDB): domain Bacteria; phylum Pseudomonadota; class Alphaproteobacteria; order Rhizobiales; family Xanthobacteraceae; genus JAVDCA01. Next base: position 731,382 of record CAWBRI010000016.1, on the reverse strand, counting down.
GGGACACGTCCTGCGGCGCGGCCTGGAGCAGCGCGTCAAGGCGCTCAACGCCTACATCAAGGACGTCTACGGCCGCCGCGACATCCTCAGCGCCGGCATCGTGCCGGAGGACCTGGTCTTCCGCAATCCGGTGTTTCGGCCCGAGATGAACGGCCAGAAGGTGCCGCACGACATCTACGTGCACATCGCCGGCATCGACATCGTGCGGGTCGACGCGAACACCTTCTACGTGCTCGAGGACAATGCGCGCACGCCGTCCGGCGTCTCCTACATGCTGGAGAACCGCGAGATCATGCTGCGGCTGTTCCCGGAGCTGTTCTCGCGCCACCGCGTCGCGCCGGTCGAGAACTATCCGGACGAGCTGCTGGCGACGCTCAAGTCGGTCGCGCCGACCGCGGCCACCAGCGAGCCGACCGTGGTGCTGCTCACGCCCGGCGTCTACAACTCGGCCTATTACGAGCACTCGTTCCTGGCCGACAAGCTCGGCGTCGAGCTGGTCGAGGGCCGCGACCTGGTCGTCAAGGGCGCGGTCGTCTACATGCGCACCACCGAGGGCCTGAAGCGCGTCGACGTGATCTACCGCCGGGTCGACGACGATTTCCTCGATCCGCTCGCCTTCCGCCCCGATTCGGCGCTCGGCGTGCCGGGCCTGATGTCGGCCTATCAGGCCGGCAACGTCACGCTCGCCAACGCGGTCGGCACCGGCATCGCCGACGACAAGGCGGTCTACAGCTACATGCCGGAGATCGTGAAATTCTATCCTCGGCGAGGAACCGATCCTGAAGAACGTGCCGACCTGGCGCTGCCGCGAGGCCGACCACCTCTCCTATGTGCTCGATCACCTCGACGAGCTGGTGGTCAAGGAGGTGCACGGCTCGGGCGGCTACGGCATGCTGATCGGGCCGAAAGCCGACAAGACCAGCTCGCGACGTTCCGCGCCAAGCTCAAGACCGATCCGACGAATTTCATCGCCCAGCCGACGCTGGCGCTGTCGACCTGCCCGACCTGCGTCGAGGAAGGCGTGGCGCCGCGCCACGTCGACCTGCGGCCGTTCGTGCTCACCGGCCGCGACCGCATCCGCATCGTGCCCGGCGGCCTGACCCGCGTCGCGCTGAAGCGCGGCTCGCTGGTCGTCAATTCGAGCCAGGGCGGCGGGACCAAGGACACATGGGTGCTGGATTCATGAGAGTGCAGACGATCGCACGACGCGCGTCTTCTCACCTCCCCCCGCGAGCGGGCGAGGTCGGTCCGAGCCGAAGGCTCGGACCGGGTGGGGGGTGCACGTGCGCGGCAAGCGCTGCCACCCCGCCCCGCTGCGCCGCGCGCGGCGACCCTCCCCGCTTGCAGGGGAGGGCGGCGTAGCGCCATGCTGTCGCGCACCGCCGACAATCTCTATTGGCTGGCCCGCTACGTCGAGCGCGCCGAATTCGTCGTCGCGCATCCTGGAGGCGACCCAACGGCTCACCGCCATGCCGCTGAGCTATGTCGGCGCCACCAACGAATGGGAATCCGCCATCGCGACCGCCGGCAGCCCCAAGGCGTTCGCGGCGCGCTATTCGGAAGCGAACGAGGAGACCGGCGATCGACTTCCTGGCCTTCTCCAGCGCCAATCCGTCCTCGATCCGCAATTGCTTCGAGATGGCGCGCGCCAATGCGCGCTCGGTGCGCACCGCGCTCACCGCGGAAATGTGGGACGTGATCAACGGCGGCTGGCTCGAGCTCAAGCGTTTCGGCAACGGGCCCGCCTTCGCGCGAGGAGTTCCTGCGTTTTCTGCGCTGGGTCCAGGAGACCTCGCTGCGGTTCGACGGCTCGGCCTACCGCACGATGCTGCGCAACGACGCCTACTGGTTCACCCGCCTCGGCGTCTTCCTCGAGCGCGCCGACAACACCGCGCGCATTCTCGACGTGAAATATCACATGTTGCTGCCGGCGGACGAGCCGGTCGGCGGATCGCTCGACTATTTCCAGTGGGCCGCGATCCTGCGCACGGTGTCGGCGCTCACCGCCTATCACTGGGTCTATCGCGAGAATCTCAAGCCCTGGCTGGTCGCCGATCTGCTCATCCTCAACGAGCAGATGCCGCGCTCGCTCGCGAGCTGCTACGAGAACCTGGTGCGCTTCTTCGACGCCATCGCCAACGCGTATGGCCGCCAGGGACCGGCGCAGCGCAAGGCGCGCGCGGTGCGGACGCGCCTGCAGAACAGCCGCATGGAGGAAATCTTCCAGCACGGACTGCACGAATTCATCGGGGAATTCATCGCCGACAACAACCAGCTCGGGGCCGCCGTCAGCGAACAATATCTCATGTGAGCCATCTCATGTGAGCCTCCGCCTAGTTCCGCTCTCCCGGGCCGGCGACCCGGGCGGGTAGACAATCCGGTTTCAATTGCGATGATGGCGGCATGCGCATCCGAATCTCGCACGAAACGGTCTACCGGTACGACCAGCCGCCGAAAGGCGTGATCCAGACGCTGCGGATGACGCCGCGCAATCACGACGGCCAATACGTGGTCGATTGGCGAATCGACGTATCGGCGGATTGCCGGCTCGACGCGCAGGAGGATGCGTTCGGCAACCTCACCCACACCTTCAACGCGGACGGTCCGCTCGAGACCTTGCGTCTGACGGTCGACGGCGAGGTGGAGACCCAGGATACGAATGGCCTGGTGTGCGGAACCGTCGAGCACTTCCCGCCCAGCCTGTTCCTGCGCACGACGCCCCTCACCTCGCCGGATGCCGCCATCGCGGCGTTCGCCCAGCGAGGTGCGACATGCCGGCGGCGCCGAGCCGTTGGGGCTCCTGCACGCGCTGCTCGCCCGCGTCAACGGCGACATCGCGTTCGACGTCGATCCGACCCGCTCGACCACCACCGCGGCCGAAGCCTTCGCGCTCAAGCGCGGCGTGTGCCAGGATCTGACGCATGTCTTCATCGCGGCCGCGCGCGAGCTCGGATTTCCGGCGCGCTACGTCGGCGGCTACTTCCACCGCAACGACGGCGTGACCCGGCAGCAGGCCGGCCATGCCTGGGCGGAGGCGTTCGTTCCCGTCCTCGGCTGGGTGGCGTTCGACGCCGCCAACGGGATTTGCGCCACCGACGCCCATGTCCGCGTCGCCGTGGGACTCGACTATCTGGGCGCAGCGCCGGTGCGCGGAACCCGCTACGGCGGGGGCGCCGAGACCCTGGCGGTGACCGTGGTGATCGATCAGGCGCAACGCCAGATGCAGAATTGACGTATGTGGCGGGTCGTGAGTGGCCAATGGCGAGTAGCTAATCGAATACCCATTCGCTACCCGCTGGTCGCCATTCGCTCCCGCCGCTATAAGCTCGATCCGGGAAAACAGAGCGCGCCATGACCTATTGCTGTGGAATCCTCGTCCGCGACGGCGTCGTCATGATCGCCGACACGCGCACCAATGCGGGGCTCGACAACATCTCGGTCTTCCGCAAGCTGCACACCTTCGCGGTTCCGGGCGAGCGCATCTTCGCGATCGCGTCGTCCGGAAACCTCTCGCTCAGCCAATCGGTGCTCAGCATCCTGCACGAGGGTTTCGACAACGCCGACACCGGCGAGCGCGAAACGCTGTTGAACGCCCCGACCATGTTCCAGGCGGCGCAGCGCATCGGGCGCGCCATCCGAAGCGTCCACGGGACCGACGAGGTCGCGCTCCAGGCGGCCGACGTCAAGTTCGACTTGTCGTTGCTGTTCGGCGGCCAGATCAGGGGCGAACGGCCGCGCCTGTTCATGGTCTATTCGGCCGGCAATTTCATCGAATGCACCATCGACACGCCGTACCTGCAGGTCGGCGAGCACAAATACGGCAAGCCGGTGCTCGATCGCGCCATCACGTTCGACACCGATCTCTACGACGCGCTCAAGATCGGTCTGATCTCGGTCGATTCGACCATGCGCTCGAACCTGAGCGTGGGCATGCCGCTCGACCTCCTGGTGGTTCGCCGCGACACCTGCAGGGCGGATCTCGCCTACCGGATCGAACCGGGCGAGCCCTACTTCCAGGATCTGCGCCAGCGCTGGTCCTCCGCCTTGCGGGAAGCGCATCTCGCGATCCCGCGCCCGCCCTACGTGAATCCGACCTGAGCCCGATCGGCCGAGACCCATCGTCCCTGGGCTCGACCCGTCCACATCGTCATGGCGGGGCATAGCGGTTCGACGAACGGCGTCGCTTCGCCCGCCATGACGGTTGGAACGACGGCGTCGCTTCGCTCGCCGTAACGGACGATTCAGCATTTGCGGGTTGAGGTTTAGGCACCGGACGCGCCGGATTCCGGTTCCCTTTTACGCCCGGTTAACCCCAACCCGCACGAGGGACGCCGCGCGCCGCAACCGCCGCCCGAACACATCGTTTCCTAAGCATTCGCAGCTAGCGTCGGACGCAAACGAAAAAGACCTCAGGGGGGTCGGTTGAGCGCGGAAGCACCGGAAAGGCCGCGGTCGAACATGTGGGACCGGACGCGGTTGAAGCTGGTCGCGCTGGTCGGCGTGATCGTGGCTGCGGCCATCGTTTCGGTCATCATCGCGGTCGTCACGTCGGCGCAGCGCGCCGATTTGGTCGCCATCGCGCATGAGCGCGAGCGGCTCGCCCGGATGATGGCCTATCGGGGCGACCAGACCCTGCATGAGCTCGGAAGCGTCGCGACCTCGCCGCAGGCCATTCGCAACATGCGCGAGACCTTCGATCGCGCCTGGGTCGAGCGCCGGTTCGGACAGTGGGTACCGACTTATTTCGCGCACGACCTGACCTTCGTGGTCGATTCCGCGGATCACGTCGTCTATGCGCATTTCGGCAACGATAATTCCGACCGCGCCTGGTTCAACATCATCCGCGCCGAGCTTGCGCCCGTGGTCAACCAGCTGCGCGGACGTAGCACCGCAAGCGAGCCGGGCCGAACAGACGGGCACCCTGCCGTCGCCAAGCAAATCCGGCACATCCAGGCGCTGATCGGGCAGCCGGCGATCGTCGCCGCGACGCTCGTGGCTCCGCCCGATCCGCCGTTCGCCACCGCCGCCGACCTTGCGGCGCCGCTGGTCATCAGCGTCAAGTTCATCGACGAAGGCGTTCTCGCCGACATCGGGGCGCGTCTCGACCTCGGCGGCCTGCGCAGGCTCGCCGACGATAGGGTGCCCGACGGCGACACCACCGTCGCGCTCACCGGCGACGACGGCCGCACAATCGCGACTCTGGCCTGGACGCCGAAGCGCCTCGGCCGCGAGATCGTCGAGAGCGTCATTCCCTTCATCGTGATCGCGCTCGCGGGCTTCGCCGTCCTCGCGGCTTTCGTCATGCGCTACGTGCGCCGCACCGCCGCCACCATCGCGGCCGGAGAAAGCCGGCTTCGTCACCTCGCCCTGCACGATCCGCTGAGCGGCCTGCCCAATCGCACCTATTTCAGCGAGCGGCTCGAGGTCCTGATCGAGCGGGTGCGGGCAGGCAGCCCGCCCGCCGCCGCATTCTATCTCGACCTCGATCATTTCAAGGAAGTCAACGACACGCTCGGCCACCCGGCCGGCGACGAGCTTCTGCGCAACGTGGCCGAACGGCTCGCCCGCACGATGCGCAGCGATGACCTGGTGGCCCGCCTCGGCGGCGATGAATTCGCGCTGCTCACCGCGACCGCCGCGGACCGCGAAACCATGCAGGCGATCGCGATGCGCATCATCAATGCGCTGTGCTCGCCCTATTCGATCAACGGCCATACGATCGTGATCGGCGTCAGCGTCGGCATCGCGGTTATCGACGAGAACATCGGCGCCGCGGCCGACATCATGCGGTACGCCGACATGGCGCTCTATCGCGCCAAGAACGAAGGCCGCAATCGCGCCTGCATCTACGACAGCGTCATGGACGCCGACCTTCAGCAGCGCAAGCAGCTGGAGGTCGATCTGCGCATCGCGATCGACGACGACCGGCTCGAGATCCTCTACCAGCCGGTCGTCGACGCGAACGGCGAAGTGATGGTCGGGGTCGAGGCGCTGGCGCGCTGGCGCCATCCGGAGCGCGGGCAGGTACCGCCCAGCGTGTTCATCCCGGTCGCCGAGCACTGCGGCCTCATCACGGCGCTCGGCGAATGGGTGTTGCGACGCGCGTGCCTCGCCGCCAAGGCCTGGCCGGGTCTCATCGTCGCCGTCAACGTGTCGCCACTGCAGTTCCGGCGCGTCGATTTCGTCGCGACGGTCGAGCGAATTCTCAAGAGCACAGGCTGCGACCCGGCCTGCATCGAGCTCGAGGTCACCGAGAGCACGTTCCTCGGCGCAATCGACAAAGCCGAGCAGTCGATGCGGCGTCTCAAGGCGATCGGCGTGCGGCTCGCGCTCGACGACTTCGGCACCGGCTATTCGAGCCTGCTCTATCTGCGCCGCTTCCCGTTCGACAAGCTCAAGATCGACCACAGCTTCGTGCACTCGATCGAGACGGCGCCCGACGCCGCCGCGATCATTCACGCCGTGGTAAGCCTCAGCCGCGGGCTCGACATGACGGTGACGGCGGAAGGCGTCGAGACCATGGAGCAGCAGCTGTTCCTGCGCGCCGCCGGCGTTCACTTCCTGCAGGGCTACCGGTTCGGACGGCCGATGCAGGCCTCCGATATCACCCGGCGGCTGGCCGAGCACACGTCGCGCGCGGTGGCGCACGACGAGACGAAGGCCGTTTCCGTCGGTTGATGCCCGGCTGTGGCCGGACCCTGAACCGATCCACATTGCGTTTCGTTTGAGCAATGCCTCGTGTCCCCGGAATTTTCGCTAGCTTGGCCATTGCGGCCGGGGGGCGATCTCCGCCACCATGCCGGCGACTTTGTCCATGCGAGGCGCATCGATACGGGCGCCGGCGGACCTATCAGGGAGCCACAGGATGAGCGGGCAGAAGATCGCGATCGTGACGGGCGCAGGAACCGGAGTCGGCCGGGCGGCCGCGCTGGCGCTGATGAAAGCCGGCTATGCGGTCGTGCTGGCGGGGCGCCGCAAGGAGATGCTGGAGGCGGTCGCCAAGGAAGGCGCGGGCGGCAAGAGCCTCGTCGTGCCCACCGACATCGCCGATCCGGCCGCCATCAAGGCGCTGTTCGCCAAGACCAAGGAGGCGTTCGGCCGGCTCGACGTCCTGTTCAACAATGCCGGCATCGGGGCGCCCGCCATGCCGCTCGAGGACCTGCCGCTCGAGAAATGGAAGGCGGTCGTCGACACCAACCTCACCGGCCCGTTCCTGTGCACCCAGGAAGCGTTCCGCATCATGAAGAACCAGATGCCGCGCGGCGGCCGCATCATCAACAACGGATCGATCTCGGCGCACACGCCGCGCCCGCAGTCGATCGCCTACACGTCGACCAAGCACGCCATCACCGGCCTCACCAAGCAGACCGCCCTCGACGGCCGCCCGTTCGACATCTGCTGCGGCCAGATCGACATCGGCAATGCGGCGACCCCGCTGACCGAGCGCATGGTTCAGGGCGCCGGCGTGATGCAGCCGGACGGCAGCATGAAGGTCGAGGCGCGCATGGAAGCCGACCATGTCGGCAACGCGATCGTCTACATGGCGGGATTGCCGCTCGACACCAATGTGCTGTTCATGACCGTGATGGCGAACAAGATGCCGTTCGTGGGGCGGGGATAGCGGGGCGAATTTCGCGGGAGAATCCAGAATGATGATTCGCCATCATCGATTTGTAATTGCAGCCGCCGCGCTCGCGGCCGGAATGCTCGGCGCCGGCGCACCGGCGCAGCCGTTCCCGAGCCGGACCATATCGCTGGTGGTCGGCTATGCGCCGGGCGGCACCGGCGATTTCGTCGCGCGGCTGCTCTCGGTGCGGCTCGCGGCGGCATTCGGCCAGTCGGTCGTGGTGGAAAACCGGGCCGGCGCCAGTGGCGCGATCGCGGCGCAAAGCGTCGCGACGGCCGCCCCCGACGGCCACACGCTGCTGGTCGGCCAGACGCCCGAGATCGCCATCAATCCGCACTGGCTCAAGGGGCTCGGCTTCGACGTCGAGAAGGATCTCCAGCCGATCGCGCTGACCGGCGTCGTGCCGCTCGCGCTCGTCGTGCCGGCGAAGGCGCCCTATGCGACGGTCGCCGGCATGGTGGAGGCGGCGCGCGCCTCGCCGAACGGCCTGCTGTTCGCCTCGGCGGGCACCGGGACGCCGGGCCATTTCGCCGGCGAGATCCTCCGGCTCAAGACCAACAGCACCATGACCCACGTGCCCTATAAGGGGGCGGGCCCCGCCCTCAACGACCTGCTCGGCAGCCATGTCGATCTCTATTTTCCGGGCTTTCCCGCCGCCGCCCCGCACGTCAAGGCCGGCACGCTGAAGCTGCTGGCGGTATCGTCGGCCAAGCGCTCGGCCGTCGCCCCGGACACGCCGACCGTCGCCGAGGCGACCGGCATCAAGGATTTCGATTTCACGCTGTGGGTCGGCATCTTCGCGCCGCGCCAGACTCCGAAGGCCGTCGTGTCGCAGCTCAATAGCGCGATCAACGACATCCTGGCGCAGCCGGACTTCAAGGAAAAGATGTACGAGGCCGGCGCCGACGTGATCCCGATGTCGGTCGATCAATTCACCGCATTCATGCGATCGGAGAGCGACAAGTACCTGAGCATCATCAAGGAGACCGGGATCAAGCCGGATTAGAAGCGCTCCGTCATTGCGCCCGCCGATTTCGAGTTCTCGCGAGATCGGCCAGCATTAATGCGCAAGTCGGGCAGGCCTGACTTGAGTGGCGACGAAGCAATCTCGGCCCAAAGCGTTGCTGGGATTACGTCGCGGAGCCTGCCCTCGGGCTTGCCGAAGGCAAGACCCGGGGGCTCGCAATGACAAAGGCTTTCAACTCACCTTCGTCACCGTCACCTTGGTGCCCGCCTTGACCGGGGCGAGCGTCCGCACGTCGCCGAGCGCCTTGGCGAATATGTTGCACGGGCTCGCGAGCCGCGTCTCGTCGCCCTTGGAAATCGGGGTGCGCCCGAACCCGATGGCGATCGCCGGCCCCTCGGGCCAATACGCGATCTCGCCCGGCGTCACCACCGCACGGGCGCCGGCCTCGCGCGCCACCTCGACCGGCGCATCGAAATAGACCTCCTGCCCCCAGGTCAGCACCGACGACGTGATCGGCAAGGCCGCCGCGACGGCTTTGGCGGTCGGCGTGTCGAGCAGGTCGGCATCAAGCGTGAGCGTGCCGAAAGCGAATCTGATGCGCGTCACCTATTCGAGCTCCACCGTTTCGAAATCCGCCGGCAATAGGACTTCCAGCACCTCGCAATCGTCGGAGTAATCGAGCACGACATGCTCGATGCGCGGCGGCTGAATCCAGGCGCTACCCGCCCGCATCAAGATCTCGCCCTGCCCGTCGATCTCGGTCTTGATCCAGCCCTTCAGCACGTAGACCATCTGAAAGTCGACGGCGTGGAAATGGCGCTTGGAGACTTCCTTCGGGTCGCATGGCGGCACGAAGCGGATGACATGCGCCCGCGCCATGCCCTTGGTGGCCGCCGCGACGCCGAGATCGCGGTATTGGGCGTAGCTCCGCAGGCCGGTCGCGAAATCCTCTTCGCGATGGTGGCTGACCGCGAAACGTTGCTTGGGTCGCGCGGCGGCGCGTGGCTTTGCGCGTGCGCTGCGCCGGGGCGCGCGCTTGCGCGTGGTGGAGGGGCGCGCGCGGGATCGCACCTTCGCTTTCTTCCCGGTCTTTGCCATGGCGTATCCTCCTGGCGGCTGAACTCGCGCGCCGGTCCGGAGGCTAGCGCGTTTTGTGGCGAAAGCCAGTCCCGGCCCGAGATCACCTTGACCCTCCGGCGACGACGGCCCACCATGCATCATTAGCGCTGAAAAATGCGCGCTCCCCGACAACCTGCCCTGCACACACAACGGAGACATCGATGAAATGCGTTATCGGCACGGCGCTCGCGATCGCGGTCGGAGTCGGCGTTCCCAGCGCCATGGCGCAGCCCAAAAACCCGATCGACGCCTATCTGGAAGCCGCCAAGGCGGCCGCTGGATTTGATTTCACGGGAACCTTGGTGCGGGTGTGCGTGGCGCCGCAAACCGCCCCGGGCGCGGACGTGGCGCCCGGCCCGGCGCCCGATCCGGCGACCTGGACCACCGACCCCGCCAAGGTCTTCGACAACCTCTATTTCGTCGGCACCAAGATTCACTCGGCCTGGGCCTTGACCACGAGCGAGGGCATCATCCTGATCGACACGCTCTATGCGTACGCATCGGAGGACGCGATCGTCGGCGGCCTGAAGAAACTCGGCCTCGATCCGGCGACGGTCAAATACGTGATCGTCAGCCATGCCCACGGCGATCATGTGGGCGGCGCCAAGCTCATGCAGGATCGTTTCGGCTCCCGCCTGGTGATGGGCGGGCCCGACTGGGACATGATCGAGAAATCAGTCAACCAGTATCCGAACGGCAAGCCCAAGCGCGATATCGTGGCGACCGACGGCCAAAAAATCACGCTCGGCGACACCAGCGTGACGATCATCCTGACGCCCGGCCACACGCCCGGGACGCTCTCCCTGCTGTTCGGGGTCAAGGACAACGGCCGGCCGCTCACGGTGGCCTATTCGGGCGGCACGGCGTTCAACTTCCCGAACGACGTGCCGCATTTCGACACTTATATCGGTTCTCAGCGCAAAATGGCGGAAGCGGCCGCCGGCGCGAATGCCACGGTCCTCATGTCGAACCATTCCGAGTTCGACAACGCGGTCACCAAGATCAAGACCATCGCGGCGCGCAAACCGGGCGAGCCGCACCCCTTCGAGATCGGACGCGACGCGGTGGGGCGCTATTTCAAGGTGACCGAAACCTGCGCCCAGCTGGCGCGTTTCAAGCTGCAGGAGCCGAAAGGCTAGCGCGAATTCGCGTCAGCTCGGGATCCTGCTCGCAGTGCTCCTGCGCGGGTCAATACTCAACGGGCAGCGGGGGATTACGGCCGACACTGCTTTGCGCCTCGGCCATTGGTTCGGCACCAGTCCGGAATACTGGCTCAATTTGCAAAAGCTCTATGAACTCCGGCTCGCACGCGGTGAAATCGGCGACCGCGTGAAAAAGCTTCCCAAACTCACCGATCGTAAGCTCGTAGCCAGGACGGGGTAAGGAAAGCGAAAATCATCCTACTTCCCGCGCACGATCTCCTCATAGGCCGGCGCGTCCTTGAGAAATCCGCGGTCCATCATCCAGTCGACCTTTTCCTGGAACTCGGCGGGCTTGTAGTCCTGCACCCCCATGAGCTCCGGCAATAGGCCGGTCTTGCGCAGCTCGGGCTTGAGGTCGCGCAGGAGCTCCTCGCGCGAGCGGCTCTCGTTCTCGGAAAGCCAGGCGACCGCGCGGTTGAGGGCGCGCATGATCTTGGCCGCGGTCTCCTCGTCGACGTCGTCGCCCGCCACGATTCCGCCGCGCCAGCGCAGGTCGGCGATCTGGCGGCAGCCGGCCTCGCGCGCGCGGCTCACCAGCGGCTCCATCAGCGCGGCGGCCTGGGTCTTGCCGGAGAGCAGCGCGTCCAGGCGGTCATTGGCATGGACGAGCTTGATCTCGTCGAACGCGACGCCGGCGGCTTCCAGCACCTCGATCGCCGCATAGAATGTGCCGGCGTGCCACGTCACCGCGATCGGCACGTTGCGCAGATCGGTCAGCTTCTCGATTTTGGAGTCCTTGCGCACCATGATGGCGCCGGTGCGCGCCGTGGTGTCGAGCCCGATGATCCGGCCCTTGCCCAGCGATTGGACGCGTTCGATCGCGCCCCACTCGCACACCGGATAGACCTCTAGCGCGCCCTGCTGGAGCTGGGACTCCTTCCAGCGCTCGGAAAAATTCTCGACCCGCCCCTCGACGCCCTTGGGATTGTCCTCGTGATATTCGACCGTGAGGTCTTCGGCGGCAAAAAAGCCCTGCTCGACGGCGACCCGCCACGGGCGGTCATGCGCATTGCTGTCGCTCTGAAGACGAATGACGCGTGCCATCGGGGGTCCTCCGTTTGTTCGAGGGCGAGCCTAAACAAACCAGGTGACCACCTCAACCGGCCGTGGCGGCGTGCCGCCGCGCCGTCGGATCAGTGCAGAACCAGGACCCCGTCGACGGTGCGAAGCTCCGCCGGCTTGATCAGCTTCGAATGCGCGACCGTGACCGAATGCAGCGGGCCTTCGAGCTTGGTCTGCCAGAATTCCAGGAAGCGGTTCAGCACCGGGAACTTCGGGCAAAGATCGTAGTCCTGCCACACATAGGCCTGCAGGAACCGCGGGTGATCCGGCAGGCGGTAGAGTATGTGCGCGGTGGTCAGGCCGTACCCGCCCACCTGTTTGATGAAATCCTCCGAGGTCATTCTGTCCTCCATCCCCGAGCGAATCGAGTGTGAGTCGCCGGGGTGATTCATTGCAAGCCCAAAGGGTGAATAAAGTGTTTAAAATCAAGGCACTAGCAGCAGACGCGGGAGATTGCTACCAGGACCCTTGATGACACTTCCCACTTCGGGGCGGGGTCCGACGGCCGGAAATCCGCATGCTGGCAACCGGCAAAAATACGGCCGTGTTCCAGGAATAAAAACCCGTCGCGCCATGGAACTCGGCGCGTAAACCATGACCGACGGACGGGCGATTTATTGTTGGCACTCCGGTGAAATGAGTGCTAAAAAAATTCCGAGGCCCTCTTGCGGCTTTCCCGGCTGCCACCCATGTGGCAGCCAAGCGGTCCGGCCGGGGGTCTGTCTGGACTGCCGCTTTCAAAAATTTTAGTCGCCAACTCAGCAACTTAGGAGCACATCATGAAATTCCGTCCGCTTCACGATCGCGTCGTCGTCAAGCGCATCGAGGCCGAAGAGAAGACCGCCGGCGGGATCATCATTCCCGATACGGCGAAGGAAAAGCCCTCCCAGGGCGAGATCACCGGCGTCGGCCCAGGCGGCCGCGACGAAAACGGCAAGCTCATCCCGATGGACGTGAAGGTCGGCGACCGGGTGCTGTTCGGCAAGTGGTCGGGCACCGAGGTCAAGCTCGACGGTGTCGAGTACCTGATCATGAAAGAGAGCGACATCATGGGCGTGCTGACCGAGGAAGTCGCCCGCAAGAAGGCCGCCTGAGCGCGCCGCTCGCGCGGGCCGCTCGAGCCAATCAACCCATACGGAGTAAAACGACATGGCTGCCAAGGAAGTCAAATTCTCTACCGATGCGCGCGACAAGATGCTGCGCGGCGTCGAGATCCTCTCCAATGCGGTGAGGGTCACGCTCGGCCCGAAGGGCCGCAACGTCGTGCTCGACAAGAGCTTCGGCGCCCCGCGCATCACCAAGGACGGCGTGACGGTGGCGAAGGAGATCGAGCTCGAGGACAAGTTCGAGAACATGGGCGCCCAGATGGTGCGCGAGGTCGCCTCGAAGTCGTCGGACTTCGCCGGTGACGGCACCACCACGGCGACCGTGCTCGCCGCATCCATCGTCAAGGAAGGCGCCAAGGCGGTAGCCGCCGGCATGAACCCGATGGACCTCAAGCGCGGCATCGACCTTGCGGTCGAGGCGGTGGTCGAGGACCTGAAGAAGAACTCGAAGAAGGTCACCTCGAACGACGAGATCGCCCAGGTCGGCACCATCTCGGCCAACGGCGACGTCGAGATCGGCAAGTTCCTGGCCGAGGCGATGAAGAAGGTCGGCAACGAGGGCGTCATCACGGTCGAAGAGGCGAAGTCGCTCGAGACCGAGCTCGACGTGGTCGAGGGCATGCAGTTCGATCGCGGCTACATCTCGCCCTACTTCGTCACCAATGCCGACAAGATGCGGGTCGAGCTCGAAGATCCCTATATCCTGATCTACGAGAAGAAGCTGTCGGGCCTGCAAGAGCTGCTCCCGCTGCTCGAGTCGGTCGTGCAGACCGGCAAGCCGCTGCTGATCTGCGCCGAGGACGTGGAAGGCGAAGCGCTCGCCACCCTCGTCGTCAACAAGCTGCGCGGCGGCCTCAAGGTCGCGGCCGTCAAGGCGCCGGGCTTCGGCGATCGCCGCAAGGCCATGCTGCAGGACATCGCGGTCCTCACCGGCGGCCAGGCGATCTCGGAAGATCTCGGCATCAAGCTGGAGAACGTGACGCTCGCCATGCTCGGTCGCGCCAAGAAGGTGATGATCGAGAAGGAGAACACCACGATCGTCAACGGCGCCGGCAAGAAGGCCGACATCGAGGCGCGCATCTCGCAGATCAAGGCGCAGATCGAGGAGACCACCTCGGACTACGACAAGCGAGAAGCTGCAGGAGCGTCTCGCCAAGCTCGCGGGCGGCGTCGCGGTGATCCGCGTCGGCGGCGCGACCGAGGTCGAGGTGAAGGAGCGCAAGGACCGCGTGGATGACGCCATGCACGCGACCCGTGCGGCGGTCGAAGAGGGCATTCTGCCGGGCGGCGGCGTCGCGCTGCTGCGCGCCTCCGAGGTGCTCAAGAAGATCCGCACCCACAACGACGACCAGAAGACCGGCGTCGAGATCGTCCGCAAGGCGCTCTCCTGGCCGGCGCGCCAGATCGCCATCAATGCGGGCGATGACGGCTCGGTGATCGTCGGCAAGATCCTGGAGAAGGACACCTACGCGTACGGCTACGACGCCCAGTCGGGCGAGTACGTGAACATGATGTCCAAGGGCATCATCGACCCGACCAAGGTGGTGCGCGCCGCGCTGCAGAACGCAGCCTCGGTCGCCGGCCTCCTGATCACCACCGAGGCGATGGTCGCCGAGGTGCCGAAGAAGCAGGGTTCGGCCCCCGCGATGCCGGGCGGTGGCGGCGGGATGGACTTCTGATCGCCGCATCCAGCAACACTCAATATGAAGGCCCGGGCTCATCGCCCGGGCCTTTTTAGTAGCGCATGATCCGGAAAAATCCTGCCGTGACGGCCGGCCTTGTGTCGCAAGCCGGATTTATCCGCCCAGTGTCCCGAATGTGCGGAACCCGACACTGGTTGAAGGTTTGACACATATAAGCCCGCGACAAGCCATGTCCCCGGGGCCGAAGGCCCGAGCCGGGCGCGCGGGCATGACGAGGCAACGCCTATGGTCGTATCGATTCGATTGCCGGGCGTACGAGATTCCAGGACGGCGGCATTGACCGAGAATGATCCTGTCATCGAGATCGAAGAGGCGCGTGCGTTCGCGCAGGCGATCGTCGATACGGTCCGCGAGCCTTTCCTGGTGCTCGACAAGGATCTTCGCGTGCTCGCCGCGAGCCGCTCCTTCTGCGCGGCATTCCGGGTGAGCCCGGCTGAGACCCAAGGCCGGCAGCTGTACGCGTTGGGCGACGGCCAGTGGGACATTCCCAAGCTGCACCTGCTCCTCGAGAAGATCGTGCCCGAGCAGGGCGTGATGGAGGGCTATGAGGTCGAGCATGAGTTTCCCGAGATCGGACAACGCACCATGCTCCTCAACGCCCGCAAGGTGTTCTACGAGGGCGGCTCCCACACCACCATTCTGCTCGGCATCGAGGACGTCACCGCCCAGCGCGTTCTGGAGCGCGAAAAGGACGAGTTGTCGCGGCAGAAGGACATTTTGCTCGAGCAGAAGGTGATGATGGGGAAAGAGTTCGACCATCGGCTGCTGAACAGCCTGCAATTGATCTCGAGCCTGCTGTCACTGCAAAGCCGCACCACCAAAAACCCGGAAGCCGCCGAGCAGCTGTCGATCGCCGGCAATCGCGTTGCCGCCCTGGGGCGGGTGCACCGGCGGCTGCACGTGCTGGACCACGTCGAAACCGTCGAGTTCAAGCCATACGTTTCGAGGCTATGCGAAGACCTCTCCGGAATGCTGCATCGTGGCGAGGAAAAACGCGCCATCGTGGTGGAAGGCGAGGACATCGAGATCCCCACGCTGCTCGGCATCCCGCTCGGCTTCATCGTCAACGAGCTGGTGACGAACTCCATCAAATACGGTCGGGGCAAAATCACGGTACGGCTGGAATTGGTGCCCGAGGGACATTCGCTCTCGGTGTTCGACGACGGGCCTGGCCTGCCGGAAAATTTCGCGTCCTCCGGCCCCCGGGGCCTCGGCATGAAGATCATCCAGTCACTCGTCCGCCAAATCCACGGCGAGCTTCGGATCGAGCGCGGCGATGCTCATTGCGGAGCGCGTTTCACGGTTGTGTTCGGCACCCAACCGGCGCCCGCCGCGGCGGCGATGACCGGCGCCTGACCGGCGGCGGTCCCGGTTATCGAAACGCGTCGGAGCCCCAAAACGACAACGACCACGAAGGAGAAGGTGCGCGTACATCCGGCGTCACCCGCTGCTGTTCGTGGTCGTCCAACAGCGACGGAGCCTTGCGGCATCGACATCACCATTCGACCTCAGGTAGGGACGGCGCCGCCGGTCCGCAAGGGGCCCAAGGGATGTCCATGAAAAGACCGCCAGGTCAGATCCGCGTCGGCATCGGGGGCTGGGTTTTCCCGGCCTGGCGCGGCGTGTTCTATCCCAAAGGCTTGCCCCATGCGAAGGAGCTCGCCTATGCGGGCGCCCGCCTGACCTCGATCGAGATCAATTCGACCTACTACGGCTCGCAGAAACCGGAGAGTTTCCGCAAATGGGCGCGCGAGGTGCCGGACGGCTTCGTCTTCGCCGTCAAGGGATCGCGTTTCGCCACCAACCGGCGGGTGCTGGCGCGAAGCCGGCGATTCGATCAAGCGCTTCCTCGGTTCCGGCGTGCTCGAGCTGGGCGACCGGCTGGGTCCGCTGGTCTGGCAGTTCGCGCCCGACCAAGAAATTCGACGAGGCCGACTTCGGCGGCTTCCTGGAGCTTCTGCCGCCCACGCTCGACGGCCGCCACCTGCGCCACGTGGTCGAGGTGCGGCACGACAGCTTCCGCACGCCGGCCTTCGTCGCCCTGCTGCGCCGCTTCAAGATCGCCGTCGTTTACGCCGAGCACGCGACGTTCCCGGCCATCGCCGACGTGACCGGCGACTTCGTGTATGCGCGCCTGCAGAAAGCCAAGGACTCGCTCGCGGCCGGCTATCCACCGAAAGCCCTCGACCAATGGGCCGAGCGGCTGCGCGTCTGGGCGGGCGGAGGAACGCCCGACGATCTTGCGCCGATCGATCCGGATCACCGACCGGAAGAAAAGCCGCGCGACGTGTTCGCCTATGTGATCCATGAAGGAAAAGTGCGCGCCCCGGCCGCCGCCATGGCGCTGATCGGGCGGCTTGGGGCATGAGGGCCGAGCAAGCGCGGGGGGCGAGTGTCGACACGCCGGGCACGCAGCGTCCACGCCGGGAGCGCGCGCGAGCATAAAAAACCGACACTACTAATGTTTGCATCGGCCGCCTGCATTGCCTAACATCATGCGCCGCACGTTCGCCATGTGCCTGCGATCAGTGCTCTGCCGACGACGGGATGCCAGGCGATCGCCTGCAAACCGCAAGGGTTCTCGGAAACGACCGGTCGGCAGCAGGAGGTGGTTATGGATATTGCCCATGTGGTCGTCCTCATGCTCGAAAATCGCTCGTTCGATTGCATGCTTGGGCGCTTGTATCCCGGGCGTGAAGATTTTGACGGGCTCACGGGGCAGGAAACCAACAAATGCAATGGCAGCGATGTGCGGGCGTGGGCCAGTCCTTCGATGGACCCGCAGGTCGCGTGCATTCCCACGCCCGATCCAAATGAATTGTTCGTCGATATGACGGAGCAGATCTTCGGAGCCGGCAATCAGCCCCCGGCGCCCGCCACCATGGGGGGATTTGCCCAGAATTACATGAAGACTCCGACCAATGACGCAAAGGCCGTCATGCATGGGTTCGCTCCCGATCAAGTCCCCGTGCTCAGCGCGCTGGCAAGGAGTTTCGGCGTTTCCGACCGGTGGCACGCTTCGGCACCCAACCAGACATGGCCCAACCGATTTTTCGTCCACACCGGAACGGCGGCGGGCTACGTCAACAATTCGCCGGCGCATTTTCCTTATGAAATGCCGACGATTTTCAATCGCCTGACCGCGAAGCAGCGCAGCTGGCGGATCTATTTTCACGACATACCGCAATCGGCGACGCTAGCGAACATCTGGAGCGAGCTGCCCGATCACCTGTACTCGTTCGAAGAAGACTTCATGGCCGATGCGATGAACGGGCGCTTGCCGAACTACAGCTTCATCGAGCCGCGATATTTTTCCGACCCGCTCTTGCGGCGCATGCCAAACGACCAGCACCCGCCCCATAACGTCCTGTTCGGTGAACGCGTCATGGCGCGCACCTACGATGCGCTGCGCAACGGACCCGCCTGGGAGCAGACCCTGTTCATCATCACCTACGACGAGCACGGCGGCATTTATGATCACGTTCCGCCTCCTGCCGCGGTGCCGCCGGACGATCGCCGCCCCGATGGTTTTGCGTTCGATCGGTACGGCGTGCGCGTGCCCGCCGTGATCATTTCGCCGTGGGTGCCGGCCGGCAGCGTCATTCGCCCTCCCGCGGGATCGGCGCATCCGTTCGACCACACGTCGATCCTGGCAACCCTCCGGAATCTGTTCAATCTTGGTGATCCACTGACAAAGCGAGACGCGGCCGCCCCGGATTTGTTGCATGCCTTGAGTCTTCCGCCGGCCCCAGTAACAACGGGCCGGACAGCCTGCAGCTCCCCGCGCCGGATTCGACGAACGAATCGGTGATGGCCGCTCACCAGCAGCCGCCAAACCACCTGCAACAGGCGCTGGCCGAAATGGCGTCACATCTTCCCGCCGGCGTCGCCGACGTCGTCACACACACGGCCAAGCTGAGAAGCGGCGCAGAAATACCGATAACGCCGCCGCTCGACACCGTCAAAGACGCATTGGAGCACGCGCGCGCCGGACTGGCGCGTTTCTTGTCGTCGCCTAGGGCTCCTCGCGCCGGGTCATAAAAGTCAAGGCCGAGCGGCTTGCGGACGTTAGTCAAATCTCCTTCATGACCTGCGCATAGGAGAGCACGGCGAACAGCACGGTGCCACCGACGATATTCCCGGCGAGCACCGGCACCATGAACTCCACCACCATGGAGGCGGCGCTCAATTGCCCGTTCACCGTCAGCAGAAAGGCCTCCATGCTGCCGGCCACGATATGGGTGAAGCCGCCGGCCGCGATCAGCCAGGTCATCATCGTGATGACGTGGAATTGGGCGGCGTCGGAGCTCGGAATCAGCCAGACCATCGCGGCCATCAGGAATCCCGCCGCAATCGCCCGGAAGAACATCTCGCCCCAGCCGGCCTCGGCGGCATGCCGGCTGATCTGCAACATGCTGTCGCGCAGCTCCGGGCCGATCACGGGCGCGAACGTGCAGAACGCGGCCGCGAACAGCGTGCCGGCGAGATTCGCCAAGAGCACGATGCTCCACATCCGGCCCATGCGTCCCACATTGGCGACAGTGAACTCCGCCATGACCGGAAGCACCGCCGTGATGGTGCTTTCGGTGAAGAGCTGCTGGCGCGACAGCACCGCCATCAGGAACCCGACCGAATAGCCGAAGCTGCTCACCAACGGACGCCATGACGCGTCGGGCAGGTGGCTCTCGAGCAGCGCCTGCGCCAGGAGCGAAAAGCTGATCGACACGCCGGCCGCCACGCCCGACCACCACAGCGAGGTCGCCGGGCGCGCCATCTCCTCCTCGCCAAGCCGCCGCACGATCTCGTAGATCACCGGTGTGCGCGGGCTCGATCGCTCCTCGACATCCTCGATTTCCTGCTCGGATATGCGGCCGGTCGCGGGCTCGGTCGCGAGGCCTCGCCGCAATCCGCCCGGCGGCTTCTTTTGCGAGCGTGACCCTCGACCGCCTGCCATGTGGAAAACGTCCGCAAAAAAATCCAAGGTCGGCGGGTGCGCCGGGCGCGCATCATGACGCCGGACGAGCCGCCATCGGGGCGGCCCGGATTGCGCTTTGGGCATCAACCGAGACAATGATTCCCGGGAACTTTGGTTCCACGCCGTCGCGCACTCTTACGCAGCCGCGCCGGGTTTTTCGCGCCGGTTCTGTTCGAGCCCTTATCGCTGCGCCCCCGGATGCCGTCCCCCACCGCGCGAGGCGAAATAATTATCCCGGGAACCAATTCCAGGCAGACGCATTTATAAAATCGCCGGCTTGCAGTTAGTACATCGTGGGGTCGCGGATGAGGGGACGCGCACTTTCCTGCCAGACAAGACCGCATCGGCGTCCGCCGCCAGACCAGCCGTCGCCCCACAAGGTGACCGGAACTGACGGTGCCGCCGGCCATCCGCCGAATTTTCAGCAGAATTGCGTTCACGCCTTGCACGGAGCCCGGGGTGCCGTCCCGTTCCGCAGGTCGCGCTAGCGGGCAGGAAGGCACTGTGTCCGACGCCATGGCGATGTCGACGCCGGATTCGTCCTGCCCTGAACGCGAAAAGGACCGCGTGCCCGACGGAGCCTCGCCGCGACCGGCGGGGCTTTCGGGTGGCCGCGAGGGTGCGGCGCATCAGTGCCGGGGAACGGTATTTCCGGACGGCAGGCCGCCCAGCTTTCTCGCCGGCGGTGGCGAGCTGGGCGAACTCATCCGCGCTTTCGATTGGGCGTCGACATCGCTCGGTCGGGCCGAGAGCTGGCCGCAGAGCCTCAAGACCGCCGTGCGCATCATGCTCACGTCGCGCCAGCCGATCTGGATCGGCTGGGGCAGCGAGCTGATCTATCTCTACAACGATGCCTACAAGTCCATCATCGGCGGCAAGCATCCGCGCGCATTGGGACGCCCGGCTTTCCATGTCTGGCGGGAGATCTGGGACGACATCGGACCCCTGCTGGCGACCGCCATGAAGGGGGACGAGGGCATCTATGTCGAGGAACAGCTCCTGATCATGGAGCGCAACGGCTACGCGGAAGAAACCTACTACACATTCTCCTACAGCCCGATTCCAACCGACGACGGAAGCGCCGGCGGCATCATCTGCGCGAATACCGACGATACGCAGCGCGTGATCGGCGAGCGTCAGCTCGCGCTGCTGCGGGAGCTGGCGGCCGGCGCGGGCGACGCACGCACATGGCAGGAAGCGTGCGACAGGTGCGCGCAAGCGCTCGCCACCAACCGGCGCGACCTGCCCTTTGCGATGATCTATCTGGCCGACCCGGACGGCCGGCATGCATCGCTCGCCGGCGTGAGCGGAATCGAGCGTGGTCATCCGGCTGCCCGGGACCTGCTGCCTTTCGCGGGTCCATCCAACTGGCCGATGGCCGACGTGTTGCGGACCAACGAGCCGAAGTTCGTCCCCGACCTGCGGGCGAGATTTTCCGAGCTGCCGGCCGGATCCTGGAGCCAGCCGCCGAGTCAAGCCGCAGTGCTGCCGATTGCCGCGTCGGGCGAGACAGGACGCGCCGGCGTCCTCATCGTCGGCTTGAGCCCGTTCCGGCTTTTCGACGGAGGCTATCGCGGCTTTCTGAATCTCGTGGCCGGTCAGATCGCGGCGGCGATCGCCAACGCCCAGGCCTACGAAGAGGAGCGCCGCCGCGCCGAGGCGCTGGCGGAAATCGATCGCGCCAAGACCGCCTTCTTCTCCAACGTGTCGCACGAGTTCCGCACGCCGCTCACCTTGATGGTGGGACCGCTGGAAGACGCTCTGGCGCATGCGGACGAGCTCCCGAGCCGGCGCCGCGGAGAGCTGCGGATGGCGCACCGTAATGCGCTTCGCCTGCTGCGGCTTGTGAATGCCCTGCTGGATTTTTCGCGCGCCGAAGCCGGCCGCATGCAAGCCCGTTTCGAGCCGACCGAACTGCCGACGCTCACCCGGGACCTTGCGTCGAATTTCCAATCGGTCTGCGAACGGGCGGGCGTGAAGCTGGTCATCGATTGCGAACCGCTGTCGCGGCCGATCCATGTCGACCGGGAAATGTGGGAAAAGATCGTTCTCAATCTTGTTTCCAACGCTTTCAAATTCACGTTTTCCGGCAGCATCGAGGTCCGGCTTCGCGACGCGGGCGGCCAGGCGGAGCTCACCGTGAGCGACACCGGCGTTGGAATTCCCGCGCAAGACCTGCCGAAGGTTTTCGAGCGCTTTCATCGCGTGGAAGGGCAGCGCAGCCGGACGCATGAAGGCACAGGTATCGGACTTGCGCTGGTACGCGAGCTCGTGAACCTCCATGGCGGCCAGATCCACGTCGACAGCGAGGACGGACGGGGCACCACCGTTCAAGTCCGCATTCCGTGCGGCGCCGCCCGTCCGTCCGTGGGCACTGCCGCCGTAGCCCGCGGCGCACCGGCCGCGACCCGCGCTGACGCGTTCGTCGAGGAGGCCTTGCGCTGGCTCCCGGGCGACCCGGAGGCTGCGGAGGACATTCCGCGCGAGTCGGCGAGCCCCGCACCGGCCGACGTCGAAGCCGAATTGGCCATGCCGCGCCCGCGGGTCCTGGTTGCAGACGACAATGCGGACATGCGCGACTACATACGGCGGCTGCTCCAGCGTCACTACGAGGTCGAGATGGTCCACAATGGCGCCGAGGCGATCGAGGTGGCGCGGCGAGAAAAACCAGATCTCCTGCTGTCGGACATCATGATGCCGGAGCTCGACGGATTTGAGATGTTGCGGGAAATCCGCCGGGATCCGGCGCTCAATCAACTGCCGGTCATCCTCCTGTCGGCGCGTGTGGGCGAGGACGCGAAGGTCGAAGGGTTGGATCTCGGCGCCGATGACTATCTGGTCAAGCCGTTCAGCGCACGTGAGCTGCTCGCCCGGGTCAAATCGAACATCGCCATGGCGCGACTGCGTCGCGAGATCGCCGGCGAGGTCGAGCTCCAGAAGGCGCGTCTGCAGACCGTCCTCGAGACGGTCCCGGCGGCCGTCTGGTTCACGTTCGACACCGACGGCCGCCAAGCCACTGGCAACCGTCGGGCCTGCGAGCTCTTGAGAATCGATTCAGCCTCGAACGCATCGCTCTCCGCGCCGCCGGACGAGCGGCCCGTGCATTTCCACGCATTCCAGAATGGCGTCGAGATGGCCCATGCGATGCTGCCGTTGCAAAGGGCCGCGCGCGGCGAGACGGTCTCGAACGAGGAGATCGAGCTGCGCTTTGTCGATGGCACGGCGGTAGCGCTGCTCGCGCAGGCTGCCCCTCTGCACGACCGGTCCGGCAAGGTGATCGGCGCCGTCTGTGCCTGCATCGACATCAGCGAGCGCAAACGCGTCGAAGACCACCGGATGCTGCTGCTGAACGAGCTGAACCATCGCGTGAAGAACACGCTTGCGACCGTGCAGTCGATCGCGGCGCAATCCTTCAAGGCGTCGAGTCTGCCGCCAACCGCCCGCCTGCCGTTCGAGGACAGGCTGATGGCCTTGTCGCGCGCCCATAACGTTCTGACGCGCGAGAGCTGGGACGGCGCCAACCTGCAGGAAATCGTCGTGCAGGCAGTCCTGCCGTATCAGGGCGACAATCGCGGACGGTTCCGGATCAGCGGTCCGCATGTGCGGCTTTCCGCCAAGATGGCCCTCGCGATCAGCATGGCGCTCCATGAATTGGCGACGAACGCCGTGAAGTACGGCGCTTTATCCAATGAAAAAGGAAACGTGCACGTCGCATGGCATACCGAGCTCGGCGACGGCGGCCGGCGGCTGAGTGTCGAATGGTCGGAGACCAACGGCCCCCCGGTCGCGGCCCCGGCCCAGAAGGGGTTCGGATCCCGCCTCATCGAGCGCGGCTTGGCGCAGGAGCTTGGCGGACGGGCGCACATCGAATATCGGCCGATCGGGATCGTATGCACGATCTCGGCGCCGTTGCGAGGCATGCAATAAACGTTCGAAAGGATGGACGCCCATGTCGATGACCGAGGGTAGGACGCCAAGGCCGATCGGCCAGCGCGTGCTCGTCGTAGAGGATGAAGCCATCGTGGCGATGCTGCTCGAAGACATGTTGATCGACATGGGATTCGAGGTCGTCGGCACAGTCGGCCAGTTCGACCAGGCGGTTCAAGCGATCAATACCGCGGCGTGCGACTTCGTGATCCTCGACGTGAACCTCGACGGCAAGGAAACCTATCCGCTGGCGGACATGCTCGCCGCGCGCGGCGTGCCCTTCCTCTTCGCCACCGGCTATGGCGCGTTGGGGTTGAAGAATGGCTGGAGGGACTTTCCTGTCCTCGAAAAGCCCTTTCAGCTTCGCGATCTCGAAGGAGCGGTCAGCCGCATTGCGCAGTTTCCCTGGCCGGCCGCCCACTGATGTCGTCCTCGCAGTCCCGCCATCCGAGCCGGCGCGCCTCGGACGGGACTGGATCGCGCCGACCAGGAGTATGCCCTATCCCGCATAGTCGAACTTCGGCTGCCAGCCGTCGGCACCTTCCGGAATGAGATCGAAGAAATGCCACACCGCGCAGAAGTCGTCGCCCGGCTCGAACCCGGTGTCGGACACGCGCAGGATCTTGCCGTTTTGGCGCCGCAACACCGACACGCCCGGCCGGGCACGCCCGTCGACCCGATAGCCCATGTCCTCGCCGAAGCTCGTGCCCTCATAGGAAATCATCGGAAATCTCCATCCGCGGCCGGCGGCGAATTGGCGTTGTGGCTCCGGCGCGTCCGGCGAGGACAGCACGAAGGCGGCGCGGTTGCGAAGATGGTCGTAGACGCCGTTGAAGCCGTCGGCCCACAGCGTGCAATAGGGACAGCTCGCGCCCATGTTGTGCACGACCAACAGCGTGTCCTTGTCGCCGAACAGCTCGGAGAGCCGCGCGGTGCCGCCGCCGGCGCGCTTGAACGCGTAGTCCTTGACCTCCTCGGGCTCGACCGCGGCCTGGGCGGCGCGCATCTTCCGGCGCAGCTCGCCGATCTGGCGACGATACTGGGCGAGCTGCTCTGACGTCTGCTTGTAAGTCATGGTGTCATCCTCCGGCTTGCTCCTTCGCCCCACCGTGATCAGCGGCCGTAACTGTCGCGCAACCGCAGCCACGCCATCGAATACGGCAGGCCGCCCTCGTCACGTCCCTTCGGGACCAGGTCGAGGTACTGGTAGGCGGCATTCATCATGTCGAGGCCGCGCGCATAGCACGAGTACGTGTGAAAAATCTTGTTGCCCTGGTCCTTGTAGAACACGCTGATCCCGGGAAGGTCCGTCATCGAATTCTTTTGCATGGCGTAATTGTAATAGCCATCGCCTTTCGCCAGCGCCTGCGATCCGAACGACACATGATAGTCGTCATTGAAGTCGCAGCCGCCCGACGAGACCCATTTGAAGGTCCATCCCACGCGCTTCTTGAACGCTTCGAGCTTGCCGAGCGGCGCGCGCGAGACCGCGATCAGGGTCACGTCGCGCTGCGCGAGATGAACAACGTTGCGCTCGAAATTGTCGGCCCAGAACGAGCAGCTCTTGCACGGCGTCTCCCACTCCGGAGCGAACATGAAGTGGTAGACGACGAGCTGGCTTGCGCCGCCGAACAGCTGTGGGAGCGTCTCCCGCCCGCTCGGCCCGTCGAACACGTAGGACTTGTCGACCCGCTCCCAGGGCAGATCGCGCCGCTTCTGGCTGAGCTGATCGCGCAGGCGGGAGAATTCCTTTTCGTCGGCGAGCAGGCGCCGGCGCGCCGCGATCCATTCGTCGTGTGAGACGATCTTGTGCATTTCCATGCGGGGCCTCCTGTCGGGTTCAGGTTCGCGATTTGCGCTTGGCCGGGCCGCGCGCCGATGCGCGGCGTCGCCGATCGGCGCGCGGCCGCGCCGCGGATCGCCTGCGTTTCGAGGTCCTCCAGCGTGGCGGCCAGGAGATCGAACTGCGCCTGCCAATACTTGCTGTAGCGGTTGAGCCAGACGGCGGCCGCGAAAATCGGACCGGCATCGAGGTGGCAGCGGCTAATTCGCCCCGTGCGCTCCTGCGTCACCAGCCCCGCCCGCACCAGCACCTGGATGTGCTTGGAGACCGCCTGGAGGGAGATCGCGAATGGCTCCGCGAGCTGCGACACCAGCAGGTCGGCGCCGTCGAGCCGCGTTAGGATCGCCCGCCGCACCGGATCGGCGAGCGCCGCGAACACGGCATCGAGCGCCGCCTCCGCGGGATCGGCCGGGGGGCCCATGGGCAGCACGAGAGACGCGGACAGGACCATGTTGATCAACCGTTTGATTGATACTCAATCATATGATTGATTGTTGGTCAAGACCTCGCGATGGCGGACTGGCGGGACGGCGATGCCGGTCTTATCTAAAGTTCCGCCATGAAACCGCTGTTCACCATCGGCTACGAGCATGCCACCACACAGGCCATGCTCGACGCGTTGAAGCAGGCCGGGGTCGACCTCGTCGTCGACGTGCGCGCCGTGAGCTCGTCGCGCCGGCCGGGCTTTTCCAAACGCCAGCTCGCCGCCGGGCTCGACGAGCGCGCGATCGGCTATCTGCACCTGCGCGCGCTCGGCACGCCCAAGGAAGGCCGCCTCGCCGCGCGCAGCGGCAAGCGGGACGAACTCTTTCGCATCTACGAAAAGCACCTGGCAACGCCGCAGGCGCGCGAGGAGCTCGACGCGCTCACGGCGCTCGCCCGGTCGGGCCGCAGGCTTTGCCTGCTGTGCTACGAGCGCGACCCGGAAGGATGCCACCGCCGCCGCATCGCCGATCTCGTCCACGAGCGCGCCGGCGCCCGGGTCGAGCATCTCTTCTGCGCGCCGGTGTGATCCCACGCGTCCCGCGACACGCTCCGCCGTCATTGCAGGCGCATGCGGGCAATCCAGCAATCACAGGCAGTTGTGATGGCCCCAGAGTCCCGACGCAACTTCCCGGGCGTACTGGATGCTCCGCTGGAGCCTGTCCTCGGACGGTGCGAAGCACCGATCCGGGGACGGAGCATGACGGCCCGGAGTTTGTTTGACCCTCACTCTGCCGGCTGCGCCAGTGCGCGCGAACGGGTCTCGACCGTATGGGCTAGCGCCGCGAAACCGTAGACCGCGACCACGACGATCCCCGCGCAACCGGCGATGACCGCCAGCACCAGCGCGAAGCCGCCGCGATCGTGCAGCAGCGCGATCATCCCGACCGCGATCGCCGACGAGGTGAAATTGAGGAAATAGCGCACCGCATAGATGCGCCCGCGCCAGGCGTCGGCGGTGAAGCGCGCCACCACGATGTCGCCGACCGTCACCTGGCCGTAGATCGCCGCCATCGCGAGCGCGAGCGCCACCAGCAGCAACGCGCCGCTCGCATGCGCCGCCAGCAGGATGCCGAAGAACTGCACGGTCACGACCGCGGCGAACAACAGCGGCGCCGAGATGCGCTCGACCAGCCGGCCGACCGCGAGCTGCGCCAGCGCCCCGCACATGAACACCGCGGTCGCCAGCCCGCCCACCACCATCAGATCGACGCTGTCGCCCAATTGCTCGTCCACCAGCTTGGGCAGCGCCACCAGCACGGTATTGAAAACGAGACCGCTCATGATCGAGATCACGATGAACAGCATGAACATCGCGAGCGCGGCGCGCGGCGACAGCGCGACCTCGGCGGTCTTGCGGCGCGCCGCGATCTGGTGGGTGTCGGTGGCGACCAGCGCCCGATACGCGATGCCGGTCGCGACGCAGAGGACGGCCGGAACGATGAACGCGGCGCGCCAGCCGAACCACGAGGCCAGGATCCCGGTGATGCCGGCCGCGAGCGCGACGCCCAGATTGCCGCACACCCCGTTGAAGGCGAGCGTGCGCCCGCGCGCCTGCGAGATCTCGATCAGCATGGCCATGCCGACCGGATGATAGATCGCCGCGAACATGCCGAGCGCGAACAGCGCCGCCGCCAGGACCGGCAGGTTGGGGGCGAACGCCGCGGCGGCGAGCGCGACGCCGCAGCCGATGTAGAACGCCACCATCATGTTGCGCCGGCTCCAGCGGTCGGCGAGCCAGCCGGCCGGCAGCGAGAACACCCCGAACGCGACGAACATCGCGGTCGCCAGCGCGATCAGCTCGGAATAGGGCCGCCGGTACACCACCTCGAGCCCGATCACGACGGTCGGATAGATGCCGAGCACGAAATGGTCGATCGCGTGCGCCCAGTTGAGGAATCCGATCGCCAGCCGCTGCTCGGCGTCGTGCGGATTGGTCGACGGGTTGACGCCGATCGCGGACATGTGGGCTCCCGAGGCAGAGCCGCCCGGGCGGCTCGCACCCATGAATATACCGGCTTCGTGGCGCCGCCTATACGGTTTTCGCAAGGCTGGCACGCCTTGGGAGGTTTCGCAGCCCGCATTGGGTGGGTTCGTAGCCCGCATGAAGCGAAGCGCAATGCGGGGAAGGCCGTCCCGGATTACGCTGCGCTTCATCCGGGCTACGCGCGACGCCCCGCCCGGCATCAATCCAGCGTGCGCCGAAACCGCGTCACCGCGATCAGCATCGCGACCAGCATCAGGCCGGCGAGCCCCAACGTGTCGTAGTGCAGGTCGGCGAGCGTCGCGCCCTTGAGCATGATGGCGCGCACGATGCGCAGATAATGGGTGAGCGGCAGGAACTCGCCCACCCATTGCGCCCACACCGGCATGCCGGCGAACGGAAACAGGAAGCCCGACAGCAGCATGTTGGGCAGGAAATACATCATCGCCATCTGCACCGCCTGCAGCTGGTTCTGGGCGAGCGTCGAGAAGGTGTAGCCGACCGACAGGTTGGTGGCGATGAACAGCGTGGTAAGGGCGGCCAGCAGAAGAAGATTTCCGACGACCGGAACGTCGAACAGCACGACGGCGGCCAGCACGATCATGGCGGCCTGCAGGAATCCGATCACCACGTAGGGCGTGATCTTGCCGAGCATGATCTCGAGCGGCGTGATCGGCATCGACAGCAGGTTCTCCATGGTGCCGCGCTCGGTCTCGCGCGTGACCGAGAGTGCGGTGAAGATCAGCATGGTGAGGGTCAGAATGGTGCCGAGCAGCCCGGGCACGATGTTGAGCTGGCTCGAGGCCGCCGGATTGTAGCGCGCATGGGCGCGGATCTCGAACGGCGTCTGCCCGCTGTCGGGAATCTGGCGATCGTTCACCAGCGCGGTCTGCACGAGCTGGGCGAGCGCGCCGAGCGCGGAGCCCGAGGCGACCGGATCGGTGGCGTCGGCCGCGACCAGCAGCGCCGGACGGTCGCCGCGCCGCAGAGCGCGCTCAAAATTGGCCGGAATCTCGATCCCGAACAGCACCACGCCCGACCGCAGCAGCTCGTCGAACTCGGCCTCGTCGCGGGCGCGGCGGGTGACCTTGAAGTAGCGGGTGTTCTCCAGCGCCTTGAGGATGGTGCGGCTCACGTCGCTCGATTCCTGCACCAGCACGGCGGTCGGCAGGTCGCGCGGTATCGTGTTGATCGCGTAGCCGAACAGCACGAGCTGCATGAACGGAATCGAGATCATGCTGGCGAACGTGACGCGGTCGCGCCGCAGCTGCAGAAACTCCTTGAGCACCATGGCGCCGGTGCGCCGCCAGAAACCCGACCGGAAGCTTGCGAGTACGCTCATTGGTAGTTGTCCCGCGCGCGGCCCATCAGGTCGATGAAGACGTCCTCGAGCGAGGCCTCGGATTTTTCCCAGCGCAGCGACGCATAGGCCCCGTCAGGCGCCCGGTAGGGCGCGATCGCCTGCTCGAGCGCACTTTCGTCGCGGCCCGACACGTGCAGGCTCGCGCCGAACGGCGCCACCATGGTGACGCCGTCGCGCCGGCCGAGCTCGGCCGCGAGCGCGACGAGGTCGCCGCCGCTCACCGTGTAGGTCGCCAGATGCGCGCCCGCGATCACTTCCGCGACCGTGCCGTGGGCGAGCAATTCGCCGTATGCGATATAGGCGATCTCGTGACAGCGTTCGGCCTCGTCCATGTAGTGGGTGGAGACCAGCACGGTGAGCCCGTGGCCGGCGAGCGCATGAATCTCGTTCCAGAATTCGCGCCGCGCTTTCGGATCGACGCCGGCGGTCGGCTCGTCGAGCAGCAGGAGCTGCGGATTGGGAAGCGTGCAGGCGCCGAGCGCAAGGCGCTGCTTCCAGCCGCCCGACAGGCTGCCGGCGATCTGCTCCTCGCGGCCCCGCAGGCCGAGTCGCTCGATCGCGGCGCGCGCAGCGGCGGCCGGCGGGGAAATGCCGTAGATGCGGGCGATGAACTCGAGATTCTCGCGCACCGAGAGATCGTCGTAGAGGCTGAAACGCTGCGTCATGTAGCCGACGTGATATTTGATCTTCTCCGCATCGGCCCGGATGTCGTAGCCCAGACAGGTGCCGCGGCCGGAATCGGGGGTGAGCAACCCGCACAGCATGCGGATCGTCGTGGTCTTGCCCGAGCCGTTGGGACCGAGGAAGCCGTAGATCTGGCCGCGCCGGACCTGCATCGACAGATTTCGCACCACGGTACGGCCGCCGAATGACTTGGTGAGGCCCTCGACCTCGATCGCGATGTCGGGCGTCATCGCTTGGCCTCGCGGTCCGGCAGGATCACGTCGACCGGCTGGCCGACCCGCAGATTGCCCGGGTCGGTCGGCAACGCCTCGATCAGAAAGACCAGCTTCGAGCGCTCTTCCAGGCTGTAGATCACCGGCGGCGTGAACTCGGCGGTCTTCGAGATGAAGCTGACCTTGGCGGATAGATCGCCGGTGCAACCGTCGCAGCGCACCGTCACGGCCTCCCCGTAGGCGATGCGCGGCAGCTCCGCCTGCGGGACGAAGAAGCGGACCTTGATGTTGCCGGGCGGAAGCAGCGCGACGATCGGGCGGCTCGCGATCACCACCTCGCCGGGCCGGAAATAGACCTGCTGCACGCTGCCGCTGACCGGGGCGGCGACGCTGCGGCGCGCGAGCCGGGTGCGCGAGGTGTTGACGCGCGCCTCGGATTCCCGCAGGGCGGCTTCGGCGGCGTCGAAATCCTTCTGCGTACCGGCGCCGGTCTTGGCGAGTTGCTGGGCGCGCGCGAAGGTCTGCTTGGCGTTGGCGAGCGTCGCCATCGTCATTTTGAGGTCGGCCTCGTGCAGCTCGGTGTCGAGCCCGAACAGCGGCGCGCCGGCCTCGATCTTGTCGCCTTCGCGCACCGCGAGCGTCGCGATCCGGCCGGCCTCGTCGGGGCCGACGAAGATCAGATTCGCCTCGACCCATCCTTGATAGCTCGGCTCCTTGTCGGTGCAGGCGGCGAGCCCGAGCGCGAAAAGCGCCAGCGTCGCCACCACGGCGGAACGCGACATACCGTTCATGGCGCACATCCCTCGAACAATACGCCGATGTGCGCCCGCATCATGGCGGCCACGTCGAGCGGCTCGAAACGATCGAACAGGCCGCTCCAGATGATGGCGACCATGCCAGGCGCGATGATCAGCTGCGGAAACCGGACCAGCGTGTCGTCGACGAGTTCGCCGCGCTCATGCGCGCGGCGCAGCAACATCCGCATGGCGGCGATCGCGCGCTCGACCACGTTGCGGTAATAGAATTCCGCCAGTTCGGGAAAGCGCGGGCCTTCGGTCATCACCAGGCGCAGCACGTTGCGCCGCTCCGTCGCATAGATCTCGCGCACGAACAGGTCGATGAAACGCTCGACCACCGCGCGGATCGGGATGTCGGGCGGCGGCGCCTCGAGCACGGCGACCAGCGGCACCAGCATGGTGCCGACGATCTCGCGAAACAGCGCCTCCTTGTCGCGGAAGTGCAGATAGATCGTGCCCTTGGCGACCCCCGCCCGGCGCGCCACGTCGTCGAGCCGGGTCGCCGCAAAGCCGCGCGCGCAGAATTCCGCGAGCGCCGCCGCGACGATCGCCTGCCGGCGCGCCTCGCTCTTCTCGGCGCGCTTGCGCGGGCGTGGCCGGGGCGTGGCGGGGCGCACCGACGTGTGGCGGGACGAACTCCGGCCGACGCCGCGCCGCTTGGGTTCCGTGGTGCTCATCGGGATCCGACTTTCAGGCCACGTGGCCTTAAATTATGACTGACCAGTCAGTCATTTTATAAGCCGGTTCGCGCCGCCGCGCAAGGGGGCCGTCCGCGCGTTTTAGCGGGACGAGCCCGACTGGCAAAAACTGAATGATTTCAACAGAGAGGGCCGGCGAGCCGGGCCGACAAGCGATCAGCCTTTGGCGTCGCAAGCCCAGGCGCGGATGACGCAGTCCTTGCCGCCGTATTTGTAGCAGGACTGCAGCGCGACGTTCTCGGCCTGCCCGAGGCGGCGCGCCGACGCATAGCCGTGCGGACCGCAGGGCTTGTGGCCGTCGATCGCGAGGGCGGCGCAGCTGTGCTTGAGCATCATGACGACCTTGCACTGCGCGCCCGAGCAGGTCCGGAGCGCGGCGCTGCGCGCCGCGCCGAATTCCCGGTAGTCATACCCATAGCCGTAGGCCGCGCAGGCGCCGACCGCCATCGCGCCCGCGGCTTGCGCGCCATTGAGGCCGCCGAGCCAGATGCCGATGCCCGCCACCGCGCAGCAAAAAGCCCGCCCGATCCGCCTCATGATCCCCTCCCCCGCAACGCAAGCCCGGAATCTAGGAGCGAATGGTTGCGGTTTGGTGAAGGGCGGATGGCGAGCAGCGAATTGAGTTGTGGCTACTCGCTGCGCGCGATCTCGGCCCGCACCGCGCGCAGCGCGTCGGGCGTGTCGACGTCGACGAAGGCGGCCCGGCCCGTCACCGGCACCTCGACCACCGCTTCCGGATAGCTGGCGATCAGATGCCGCGCGCCGATGTCGCCCTCCAGGCGGCCGAGATCCGCAAAGAAGCGGCGCGACCACACCACCGGATTGCCGCGCTTGCCGGCGATCGTCGGCACCACGATGAGCGCCCCCTTCTCGGGCTCGAACGCCGCGACCAGGCGATCGATCAGGCCGGCGTCGACCTGCGGCATGTCGCCCAGGCACACGATGGCGCCGTCGGCACCGGCCGGGAGCGCCGCGATGCCGGCCTTGAGCGAGGTGGAAAGGCCCTGCGCATAATCGGGGTTGTGCGCCAGGATGACCGGAAGCCCCTTGAGGGCGGCCTCGACCTGCTCGCGCTGGTGCCCGGTCACGACCACGACCGGCTGCGCCCGCGAGGCCAGCGCCTCCTCGGCGGCGATGCGCACCAGCGGCCGTCCGCCGATGTCGGCCAACAGCTTGTTCGGCCCGCCCATGCGGGTCGAGCGGCCGGCCGCCAGGACGATCGCGGCGATCCGGCGTCCGGCCTCCTCCTGGCTCTCGCGCGGCTGCGGGCGGGTGACGATCTCCATCAAGAGCCCGCCGACCCCCATGCCGGTGACATCGTGGCGCGTCACCGGCAGCCCGCACAAGAGCCGCGTGAGGATCCAGTCGAAACCGTTCTCCTTCGGGCTGCGCGCGCAGCCCGGCGCACCGAGCACCGGGCGGCCGCCCGCGGAAGCCACCAGCATGAGATTGCCCGGATCGACCGGCATGCCGAAATGCCCGATCGTGCCGCCGACCGCCTCGACGGCCGCCGGGATCACGTCGCGCTTGTCGGCGATGGCGGAGGCGCCGAACACGATGACGAGCTCGGCGCCGGCCTGGAGCACCTCGTCGAGCGCGCGCGCCAGCGCGGCGGTGTCGTGCGGCACCCGCCGCTCGGCGACGATCGACGCCTGCGCCGGCTTGAGCCGCTCGAGGGTCACGCGCAAGGTCTTCTCGATCACCTTGTCGGCGAGCCCCGGCAGCACGGTCGAGATCACGCCGACCTTGCGGATCTTATAGGGGGCGATCCGGATCAAGGGCCGGTCGGCGCGCGCGGCGGCGAGCGCCGTGTCGCGGGCGTCCTTCGCCACCGCGAACGGAATGATCTTCACCGTCGCGATCATCTTGCCGGCGACCACCGGCGCGAAGGCCTCGAGGGTCGCGAGCGTGATATCGGGATCGACCTCATTGAGCCGGTCGATGCCGTCGCGGTCGACCACCAGCACGCCGGCGGCGCGCGCGAACAGGTTGGCGCGGCCCGTGAAGGCGCGATCCACATGCACGCCCTCGCCCGCGACCGCGGCGGCGATCTCGGCGGCGGCGACGTCTTCCGACACGTCGCCCGGCTCCAGCCGCGCGACCGTGATCGCCGCGATGCCGGCGGCGGCGAGCGCCGCGATCTCGGCGTCGCCCACGACGGTGCCCTTCTTGAGCACGAGCGCGCCGGTGCGGATCGAATGGACCACGATCGCGCCCTTGGCGTCCGCGGGTGCGACGGCGCCGAACTTCATGCCGCCTTCTCCGGTGCCCGCTCCGACGCCAGGCGCAGCCGCGCCGTGATCTGGCCCATGATGGCGAGCGCAATCTCCGGCGGCGACACCGCTCCGATCGCAAGCCCGATCGGCGCATGGATGCGCGCGATCGCGTCCTCGCCGATGCCCTGCTGCTTGAGCCGCTCGACCCGCCGCGCGTGGGTTTTGCGCGAGCCGAGCGCGCCGATATAGAAGCAGTCGCGCGCGAGCGCATGGGTGAGCGCCGGATCGTCGATCTTCGGATCATGGGTGAGCGCCACGAAGGCCGTATAGCCGTCGATGCCGAGTGGCGGCAGCGCGGCGTCCGGCCATTCGGCGATCAGCTTCACGTCGGGAAAGCGTTCCGGCGTCGCGAACGCGGTGCGCGGATCGACGATCACGACGTCGTAGCCGAGCAGCTTCGCGATCGGGGCGAGCGCCTGGCTGATATGCACCGCGCCGGTGACGACCAGGCGCGGCGGCGGCACATGGACGGTGAGAAACACCCGGCCCTGCGGGGTCTCTGCCATGCCGCTCTTGCCGGTCCGCAACGACGCCTCGAGCGTCTCCCGCAACGGATCGGCGGCGACCTCCGAACGCCTCACGAAGCGCTGCGCGCCGCTCGCCACATCGGTGACCACGATCGCGGCGCGCCGTGCCGCGCGTTCGGCATTGAGGGCTTTGAGAATATCGAGGCGCATGAAATCGGTTTCTTTCTTGAACAAACCTCAGACCGTCACCCCGAGGTGGCGGCCTTCGGCGAGCATCTCAGGATAATGGGCTGCCCTACTCCACCTTCTCCACATACACCCGGATGGTTCCTCCGCACGACAGGCCGACCTTCCAGGCGGTGTCGTCGGCGACCCCGAATTCGAGCATTTTCGGCTTGCCGCTGTCGATCACGTCGAGCGCCTCGGTGACCACCGCGCCTTCGACGCAACCGCCCGAGACCGAGCCCAGGAAATTGCCCTCCTGGTCGATCACGAGGTTGGAGCCGACCGGCCGGGGCGCCGAGCCCCAGGTCTCCACCACGGTCGCGAGCGCCACGCCCTTGCCGGCTTTGCGCCAGTCCTCGGCGGCCTGCAAAATGTCCTCGTCGCGCGCCAGCATGGTGTGGTCTCCTTCGGGCATTATCATAACGTTGTCATTGCGGGCGAAGCGAAGCAATCCCGGTTCCGCGGCATGCGATTGCTTCGGCATGCCGCATACGCCTCGCAATGACATTCGATATATGTCTTATGCCACTTTTCTCAACCATTCCTTCGGATCACCCGCCAGGCCGCCATGCGCCGACAGCGCCCGGCAGAGCTCGGCCATGGAGTCCAGATTGTGGATCGGCCGGAATTCATCCACATGCGGCAGAATGGTCTGGATGCCCTTGGCCTTGGCCTCGAATCCCTCGAAGCGGAGCAGCGGGTTGAGCCAGATCAGCCGCCGGCAGGAACGGTGCAGCCGGTCGATCTCGAACGCCAGGCGATCGTCGGGATCGCGCTCGAGCCCGTCGGTGATCAAGAGCACGATCGCGCCCTGGCCGAGCACGCGGCGCGCCCACAGCTTGTTGAAGGCATGGAGCGAGGTCGCGATCCTGGTCCCGCCCGACCAGTCGAGCACGCCGGCCGAGCAGGCGGCGAGCGCCTCGTCGGGATCGCGCGCCTTGAGGGCTCGCGTCACGTTGGTGAGCCGCGTCCCGAACAGGAACGAATGCACCCGCTTGCGCGCGTCCGTGACGGCGTGAAGGAAATGCAGGAAAAGCCGCGTGTAGTCGCTCATCGAGCCGGAGATGTCGAGCAGGGCGACGATCGGCGGCTGCCTGGTCTTGCGCCCGAGATATTTGAGATCGATGAACGCGCCGCCCGCCTTCATGCTGGCCCGCAGCGTCCGGCGCATGTCGATGACGTGGCCGCGGCGATCGGGCGCCAGACGGCGGGTCTTGACCGCATCGAGCGACAGCACGAGGCGCCTGATCGCCGCCTTGGCGGTGGCGATCTCGGCCGCGGTCATCTGCGCGAAGTCCTTCTTTTGCAGGAGCTCGCGGTCGGACACCGTGAAGGTCGTGTCGATCTCGACCTCGCGCTCCTCCGGCTTGAGCCTGTCGTCGAGAGCGGAGAACAGCGCCTCCTGCACGCGGGTCGCAGCCGGCGGCGGCGCCTGCGGGGGCGCGCCCGGCGCTTGCGGCAGCATCATCGCCATGAGCTGGTCGAGATAGCCGCGCTTGCGGAAAAAAATCCTGAACGCCTGCTCGAACACGAGCGAATGCTCGTGCCGTTTCACGAAGACGGCGTGCAGCGTCCAGTAGAAATCGTCCTTGGTGCCGACGCCCGCGGCCTTCACGGCTTCCAGCGCGTCGAGCACGGCCCCGGGCCCCACCGGCAGGCCGGCGGCGCGCAGCGCGCGCGCGAAATGCACGATGTTCTCGGCGAGACGGCCGTCTTCTTTCGCTCCGCCGCTTTTCTTCCCCCTCTCCCCGTCGGGGAGAGGGCCGCGGTGAGGGGCACTCGGACTATCGATCATCGCGCATTCTCTTCGCCAGCCCCTATTCGCGTCCCCGTCTTCCGTCATGCTCCGCGCAAGCGGAGCATCCAGTAGCGACCGCGGCCGCCGTGGTTACTGGATCACCCGCTTGCGCGGGTGATGACGCAGCGACAGGTGGCAAAGCCCGGGTCACTCCGCGGCACGCAGCTCGGCGCGCACCTGGTCGATCAGCTCCTTGGCGCCGGAGCCTTCAAAGCGCGCGATGTCGTCCTGGTATTTGAGCAGCACGCCGAGCGTATCGGACACCGTCGCGGGATCGAGCGCGACCGCGTCGAGCTCGACCAGCGCGCTTGCCCAATCGAGTGTCTCGGCGACGCCGGGGGACTTGAACAGATCCTGCTTCCTCAGCGCCTGCACGAGCCCCACCACTTCCTGCGAGAGCCGCTTGCCGATGCCGGGCACCTTGGTGCGCACGATCGCGAGCTCGCGCTCGGCGTTCGGATAGCCGATCCAGTGGTAGAGGCAGCGCCGCTTGAGAGCGTCGTGGATCTCGCGCGTGCGGTTCGACGTGATCACCACGATCGGCGGATGCGCGGCCTTGACGGTGCCAAGCTCCGGAATCGTCACCTGGAAGTCGGCCAGCACCTCGAGCAGGAAGGCCTCGAACGCCTCGTCGGTGCGGTCGAGCTCGTCGATCAGCAGCACCGGCGGGCCGGCGGTGTCGGGCTCGAGCGCCTGCAACAGCGGCCGCTTGATCAGGAAGCGTTCCGAGAAGACGTCATGCGAGAGCCGGTCGCGATCGACGTGGCCCTCGGCTTCCGCCAGCCGGATCGCGATCATCTGCTCGGCGTAATTCCATTCATAGACCGCCGCAGAGACGTCGAGCCCCTCGTAGCATTGCAGCCGGATCAGCCGCCGGCCGAGCGTGCCCGAGAGCACCTTGGCGATCTCGGTCTTGCCGACGCCCGCCTCGCCTTCGAGAAAGATCGGCCGGCCCATGCGCAATGCCAGGAACAGCACGGTCGCGAGCGAGCGGTCGGCCAGATAGTGGGCCTCGCCCAGCAAAGCGAGCGTGGCGTCGATCGAGCCGGGAACCGGTCGGGTGGTGGAGGTCTTGTTCATGAGCCGCAATTTATATCGTCATCGCCGGGTTGTCCCGCAATACAAAGGCCGCCAAAGACCAGCTTGATGCATGCCGGGGCTGCGCAAATGTCGCCGTGGGGGCGAATGGCCGACCCCGTCGACACGGGATCACTGAACGATCCGGGGCGCTTTCCCGGGCCCTGCCCGTCATCTGGCGATTCCGGCTCCGGGAGCGCGGTCACATCTTCGAATGGCTCACCGCGAACGGCTCGTCGCTGTCGCCGCAATGCCGCCAAGCGATCCTGTTGGCGCGGAAAGCCGTGTCGAGTCATCCTCCAAACCGTAAGGCCGCACCCATCCCGTATTCACTAACACTGGATTCCATTTTTTTGCTAGCTATCGAGCGTGTATCCAGGATGCGGGCATGGAAAACTACGGAAAGATCAATGTCCGCCCGAGCTAATCGATTGCGTGTAAGAAGAATCTTCGCAAGACACCATGTTGGAGGCCTCGATGGACGAGGATAGGAAGATAAGATTCTCTGGTAGCGCCCACGTTATTTATTGCGTCACTATTGTTGGGCGCGTGGTCAGATCAGACTTCCCGCGATTTCATCATACAGACTGTTAAGGATCTCGATTGGTCCAAGCTGATTGGACTCATTGCCGGAGGCGGCGTGGTAGTATTCACCGCCGGATACGTCATCGGCACGTTCACGTATTTTGTGTTGCGTTTGGCTTTTCAATGTAAGTCGCAATATTGGGGAGGACCTCGCTTTCACGAAGTCGCGCTAAGTGATGAAGCATTAGCAAATGTCTGGGAGATTTTAGGCGCGCCGGGAAAATCTAATCGAGCGCAGGAGCTATACGCTGGGGCAGCATTTGATTATGGCGTGCTCTCGGTAAAGCACGAGGGCATCCATCGGTGGCTATTCCGTCGCTGGAATGCGTTTAGCATTGCCGCAACCTCGTTTTGGGGACTGTTTCTCTCATTTCCGTTCGGTTATGCCGTTGGTATCCCACTGCTTTTTCGATGGTTGTTTCCCGTTGCTGTTTTTCAGGTCATTCTCGTCGTGGTTATGAGATGGGCATGGCACGACGCCATGAACATGGCGGGCTTCATGGCAAACCGGTTGGCTAAAGATAATAAGCCGAAGGATACCTTGCAGAATTCATGATTTACTCCGCCATCATCGTCTCGACGAACGACGCCGGATTGGTACAGAATTCCCGGATCAGCCGGAAATGCTCGGTCTGTTCCAGCGTCACCGGCTCGAGGCCGTATTTCGTCAGACGCAGCAATCGGGCGTTCGGATAGGCCATCAGGATCGGCGCATGGGTCGCCATGATGACCTGGCAGATGCCGGACTCGTCCATGCGGCGCAACAGCTTCAAAAAGTCGATCTGGCGCGACGGCGACAGCGCCGATTCGGGCTCGTCGAAGATGAAGATGCCCTGGCGCCGGCAGCGTTCCTCAAAGAAGCGAAGGAAGCCTTCGCCGTGCGAGTGCGACAGAAAGTCGGGTGGCCGCGCGCCGGCGCCGAGCGCCGCCTCGTCGAGATAGCGTGCGACCGAGAAGAAGCTTTCGGCGCGGAAGAACCAGCCATTGGTGATCTTCGGTAGCCAGCTCGCGCGCAGCGCCGTGGACAATTCGCCGCCCATGACCTCGAGGGCGCGCGAATGATCGACCGGCCGATAACCCTTGCCGCCGCCGGCCTCGTCGTAGCCGGCGAGCGCCGCGATTCCTTCCAGCAGCGTGGATTTTCCCGTCCCGTTCTCGCCCACCACGATGGTGATCGCATGATCGAATTCGAGGTCGAAATCGCCGTTGCGGAACAGCGGCAGACAGAACGGGTAGGTCTGGGGCTCCGTGATCCGCGACGCGTCAAGCCACACGCGCCGCAGGTACGGCGCGGACATGTTGATGACGCGGCTCTTTCGCCGTGAGCTCATGACGGCTCCGTGGGAGCCGCGGACCGCGCGGCCTTGCGATCACCCCGCCGCCGCGACTGCGCGGCGCGCCATCACGCCGATCAGATGGGCGCGGTACTCGGCGCTGCCGTGGATGTCGCTGCTCATGCCGTCGGCCGGCACGGTGAGGCCATCCAGCGATTTCGGCGAGAACCGCTTCTTGAGCGCCTCCTCGAATGCGGTGACGCGGAAGACGCCCGAGCTGCCGGCGCCGGTGACGGCGACACGGATTTCCGACGGGCGCTTGGCCACGAACACGCCGACCAGCGCATAGCGCGAGGCCGGATTGCGGAATTTCTGATAGGCCGCCTTCTTGGGGACCGGGAAGCTCACTTTGGTGATGATCTCGTCGGGCCCGAGCGCGGTCTCGAACAGGCCCTTGAAGAACTCGTCGGCCGGGATCTTGCGCTTGGTCGTGATGATGGTCGCTGCGAGAGCCAAGCAGGCCGTCGGATAGTCCGCGTTGGGGTCGTTGTTGGCGACCGAGCCCCCGATGGTGCCGCGGTGGCGCACCGCCGGATCGCCGATCATACCGGCCAGTTCGGCGAGCGCCGGGATCGCCTCGCCGACGGTCGCCGAACTCGCCACGTCGGCGTGGCGCGCGAGCGCGCCGATCACCAGCGAGCGG
This sequence comes from uncultured Pseudomonadota bacterium, assembly GCA_963791155.1. GTDB lineage: Bacteria > Pseudomonadota > Alphaproteobacteria > Rhizobiales > Xanthobacteraceae > JAVDCA01. The sequence goes on along the minus strand of CAWBRI010000016.1, from coordinate 691,225 downwards.
CCCTTGATCTCGATGCCGGACAGTCCCTCGATCCGGTCGAGATCGATGAGATTGGCCGGCGAGGCGAGCCGCTGCTTCATCGTGGGCAGCAGCGTCATGCCGCCGGCAAGAAGCTTGGGATCATCGAGCTTGCCGAGCAGGTTTTGCGCCTGCCGCAGGCCGCTCGCGCGATGATAGGTGAAATTATACATCAGGGTTCTCCGTCACTACGCCGCCGTGCGGCTCCGTTCGCGTTTGTGCTTCTCGATCGCCGCCCACACCGCCTGCGGTGTCGCCGGCATGGCCAGTTGTTCGCTGCCGATCGCATCCGTAATCGCGTTGATGACCGCGGCCGGCGCCGCGATCGCGCCCGCCTCGCCGCAACCCTTGATGCCGAGCGGGTTGCCGGGGCAGAAGGTCATCGTGGTGCCGACCGTGAATGACGGCAGATTGTCGGCGCGCGGCATGGTGTAGTCCATGAGCGAGCCGGTCACGAGCTGGCCGTCGCCGTTGTAGATCGCGCTCTCCATCATCGCCTGGCCGACTCCCTGCGCGATGCCGCCATGCACCTGGCCCTCGACGATCATCGGATTGATCACGGTGCCGAAATCGTCGACCGCGGTCCAATTGGCGATCGACGTGATGCCGGTCTCGGGATCGATCTCGACCTCGCACACGTGGCATCCCGCCGGGAATGTGAAGTTGGTCGGGTCGTAGAACGCGCCTTCCTTCAATCCCGGCTCGAGCTGCGCGCCGGTGAACTTGTGCGCGATGTAGGCGTGCAGCGACACCTCGGCCCAGGCGGCCGACTTGTCGGTGCCGGCGACCGTGAACTTGCCGTCCTTGAACACGATGTCGCTCTCGGCCGCCTCGAGCAGATGCGACGCGACCTTCTTGGCCTTGGCCTCGACCTTGTCGAGCGCCTTGACGATCGCCGACATGCCGACCGCGCCCGAGCGCGAACCGTAGGTGCCCATGCCGAACTGCACCTTGTCGGTATCGCCGTGGACGATCGCGACGTTCTCGATCGGGAATGCCCAGCCGCTCGCAGACGAGCTGCGCGAAGGTGGTCTCGTGGCCCTGCCCGTGGCTGTGGGAGCCGGTGAGGACCTCGACCGAGCCGGTCGGGTTGACCCGCACCTCGGCGGATTCCCACAGGCCCACGCCGGCCCCGAGCGAGCCCACCGCCTGGCTCGGCGCGATCCCGCAGGCCTCGATATAGGTCGAGAAGCCGATGCCGCGCAGCTTGCCGTGCCGTTCGGACTCGCGCTTGCGCTTGGCGAAGCCCTTATGGTCGGCGAGCTCGAGCGCCTTCTTGAGCGACGCCTGATAGTCGCCGGCGTCGTAGTTCATGATCACCGGCGTCTGGTGCGGAAAAAGCTTGATGAAGTTCTTCCGCCGCAGCTCGGCGGGATCGAGCCCCAATTCGCGTGCCCCGACCTCGACCAGCCGCTCGACCACGAAGGTCGCTTCCGGCCTGCCCGCGCCCCGATAGGCGTCGACCGGCACCGTATTGGTGTAGACGGCGTCGACCTCGCAGTAGATGTGCGGGATATCGTACTGGCCCGACAGCAGCGTCGCGTAAAGATAGGTCGGCACCGAGGACGAGAAGGTCGACATATAGGCGCCGAGATTGGCGACGGTCTTGGCCTTGAGCGCCGTGATCCTGCCGTCGGCGTCGAACGCCATCTCGGCGTCGGTGACGTGGTCGCGCCCATGCGCGTCGGCGAGGAACGCCTCGGCGCGATCGGACACCCATTTCACCGGCCGCCGGACCTTCTTGGAGGCCCACAGGCACACGACCTCCTCGGGATAGATGAAGATCTTCGAGCCGAAGCCGCCGCCGACGTCGGGCGCGATCACCCGCAGCTTGTGCTCGGGCGCGACGCCGACGAAGGCCGAGATGACGAGCCGCGCCACGTGCGGGTTCTGCGTCGTGTTCCACAGCGTGAAGCTGTCGTTGCCGGCGTCGTAGTCGCCGATCGCCGCGCGCGGCTCCATCGCGTTCGGGCACCAGGCGGTTGTTGACGATATGGAGCTTGCGTCACGTGCTTGGCCGACTTGAGGGCGGCATCGACCGCCTTGGCGTCGCCGAGATGCCACTGGTAGATCGTGTTGGCGGGCGCCACCTCGTGGATCTGCGGCGCGCCCTTCTGTTGCGCCTTGGCGGGATCCGCAACCGCGGGCAGCACCTCGTAGTCGACCATGATCTTCTCGGCCGCGTCCTCGGCCTGGTCGAGCGTCTCGGCGATCACCACCGCGACCGGATCGCCGACATAACATGCCTTGCCGTGGGCGATCGCCGGATGCGGCGCCATCTTCATCGGCGAGCCGTCCTTGGAATGGATCATCCAGCCGCAGATCAGATTGCCGATCTTGTCGGCGGCGAGCTCCGCGCCGGTGAGCACCGCGAGCACGCCGGGCAGCGCTAGCGCCGCCTTGGCGTCGACCTTCTTGATCCTCGCATGGGCATGCGGCGAGCGCAGGAAATGGATGTGGGTCTGGCCCGGCCGGTTGATGTCGTCGGTGTACTGGCCCTTGCCGGTGACGAAACGGAAGTCTTCCTTGCGGCGCACCGCCGCGCCGATACCGGTCGCGATCATGGCGGTCTCCTTGGTCGGAACGAAACTTCCCTGATTCAGCTGATCGGCCGCTCTTACTCGGCGGCCTGCGAACTGCGCCCCCGTGCCCATGGCCTTGGCGCCGGCCGCGATCGACTTGACGATGTTGTGATAGCCGGTGCAGCGGCAGAGATTGCCCTCGAGCTCCTCGCGGATCGTCTTCTCGTCGAGCTCGTTGCCCTTGCGGTTCACGATGTCGACCGCGGTCATGATCATGCCGGGCGTGCAGAAGCCGCACTGCAGGCCGTGGTTCTCGCGGAACGCCTCCTGCATCGGGATGGAGCGTGTCGCCGCTCGGCGAGGCTCTCGATCGTGCGGACGTCGGCGCCGTCGGCCGTGAGCACCAGGAGCGTGCAGGACTTCACCGCCTTGCCGTTCACGTGCACGACGCAGGCGCCGCACTGCGAGGTGTCGCAGCCGACATGGGTTCCGGTCAGCCGCAGATTCTCGCGCAGGAACTGCACCAGGAGGGTGCGCGGATCGACATCGGCAGTGACGGCCTTGCCGTTCACCGTCAGCTTAACGGCGGGCATCGTGCTTCTCCCCAAATTCGGACTAAAGAGCCTTGTTTTCGGCCTCGCCGGGAAGCCCGGCGACGCTCACGGGCGAAATCCGGGCGTTTTTGCCCCATTTCGCGGCTTTGAACAAGAAGAAGTCTTATCCCCCCGCCCCATCGGGTCAAGGGCGATCGCCGCCCGAGCAGGCTCAACCGGCCGCGACGGCGGCGGCGAATTTCGAGAAGAATTCATCCGCCATTTTCTTGGCCGCGCCCGCAATCAGCCGCTGGCCGAGCTGGGCGAGCTTGCCGCCGATCTGGGCCTCGACGTTGTAGGTGAGCAGCGTACCGCCGTCCTTGGGCGCGAGCACGACCACGGCGCCGCCCTTGGCGAAGCCCGCAATTCCGCCCTCGCCCTCGCCGGAAATCTTGTAGCCGTTGGGCGGGTCGAGGTCCGTGAGATGCACCTTGCCTTTCCACTTGGCCTTGACCGGCCCGATCTTGGTGACCGCGATCGCCTGGAATTCGGTGTCGGATGTCTTGTCGAGCTGCTCGCAGCCCGGGATGCAGACCTTGAGCACCTCGGCGTCATTGAGCTTGGCCCACACTGCCTCGCGCGTCGCGTTGAGCTGAACTTCTCCGTTCATCGTCATGGCCATGGCGGCGGCTCCTTATTCCGAGGCGGGCGTTCGATTGAGGGCTTAAAGCGTTCCCACGGCGCTGGAAAGGGCCAATTCCCGCGCATTGCGCCGCCGGGAGGACCCCTATGCAACGCCCGGCACCGGCAGGGCGAGCGGAGCCGAGCGTTCGATCCGATCGGGTGGAAGCGGAGCCGGCTACGGATCGGATATTTGGTCGCATTTCCCATGGCGAACCGGTATCCATCGCGGATCGAACCCGGGACAAGCCTCGCCGGAAAGTGCTTAAAAGGGTGTCCCGCCGGCAAACTTCCGCGATTTCCCCGTATCCGAGCCATGTCCGAGCCCCTCGCTCCCTCACCCCTGCTGATGCCGATGTTCTCGAGCGCCGCCATGCGCGCGGTCGTCGACGACCGGGCGCGCATCCAGCGCATGCTCGATTTCGAGGCCGCGCTCGCGCGCGCCGAGGCGGCCGTCGGCGTCATCCCGCACGAGGTGATCGATGCGATCGCGGCCGCCGCCAAGGTCGAGCGTTTCGACCTCGCCGCCATCGCCAACGCGGCCCCCGCCGCCGGCAATATCGCCATTCCCCTGGTCGCGGCGCTCACCGCCGAGGTCGCGAAGGAAAATACCGACGCGGCCGGCTTCGTGCATTGGGGCGCCAGCGCCCAGGACGTCACCGACACCGCCCTGGTGCTCGAATTGCGCGCCGGTCTCGATGCGCTGATCGCCGACCTCGACCGGGCGGTCGACCGCCTATGTGGGACTCGCCGGCCGCTTTCGTCGCACCGCCACGGTGGCGCGGACCTCCTTGCAGCATTCCTTGCCGATACCGTTCGGTTTGAAGGTCGCCGGCTATGCGGGAGCGCTCGCACGTTCGCGCGAACGCTTGAAGCGGCTGCGCAAGGAAGCGCTGATCATGCAGTTCGGCGGCCCGGCCGGCACGCTGGCGTCGTTCGGCGAACGCGGCTTCGACGTCTACGAGCGCCTCGCGGCGCTGCTCGACCTGCCCATGCCGGACGCGCCTTGGCACAGCCATCGCGACCGGCTCGCCGAGGTCGCGGCCGCGCTCGCGATCCTGGCCGGCACCTGCGGCAAGATCGCGCGCGACGTGACGCTGCTGATGCAGACCGAGGTCGCCGAGGCATTCGAGCCCGCGGCGCCGGGGCGCGACGGCACCAAGCCGCATATGCGCCCGCCGACGGCGGCGTCGGGGGCGCTCGCCTGCGCCACGATGGCGCCCCAGCTCGCCGCGACGATCATGACCGCGGAAGCCCACGAACACGAGGGCGCGACCGGCGCCTGCCAGGTCGAGTGGCCGGCATTCCCCGCGCTTCTGCTCGTCGTCTCGGGCGCACTCGCCGGCGTCGTCGCGATCGGCGAGGGGCTCGAGATCGACAACGAGCGCATGCGCACCAACCTTGACGCGACGCACGGGCTGATCATGGCCGAAGCGGTCTTGGTCTCGCTCGCCGGCAAGCTCGGCAAGCCGGTCGCGCATCAGGTCGTGGAGGAAGCCATCCAAAAAGCGATCGCCGAAAAACGTCACCTGCAGGAAGTCCTGGGCGAGGACGAACGGGTGACGCTGCTGATGAATCCCGGCGAGGTCGCGCGGCTGTTCGAGCCGCCGACCTATCAGGGCGTCGCGCAGACCTTCATCGAGCGGCTCGTCGCCTCCGCCCAGACGCGCGTTCCGCGGCGGTGAGCACGTTGCAGGAAAGTCTCGGCGAACTTCATCGGGAGAGACGAAAATGCCGGTGATCCAATCCAAGGGCTGCCCTATTCATGTCGAGGTCGAAGGGCCCGCGACCGCGCCGGCGCTGATGCTGTGCAACTCGCTTGGCACCGATCTGCACATGTGGGACGCCCAGGCGCCCGCCTTCGCGAAGGAGTTCCGCCTGGTGCGCTACGACCGGCGCGGCCACGGCAAGTCGGGCGTCCCCAAGGGCCCCTACTCGATGGAAATGCTGGGCCGCGACGCGCTCGCCGTGATGGACGGGCTCGGGCTCGAGACCGTGAACTGGTGCGGCCTGTCGATGGGCGGCATGGTCGGCCAATGGCTCGGCGCCAATGCGCCCGAACGCATCGGCAAGCTCATCCTGTCCAATACCCACAGCTACTATCCCGACAAGGCCATGTGGGAAGACCGGATAAGGTTCGTGCGCGAGAAGGGCGTCGCGGCCGCGGCCGACGCCACCATGGAGCGCTGGTTCACCAAGGAATTCCGCGAGCGCGCCCCCGAGCAGATCGCCCGCATGCGCGCGATGTTCATCACCACCCAGCCCGAAGGCTTCCTCGGATGCTGCGCCGCGGTCCGCGACATGGACTTGCGCGATGCCCATGCGGGCATCAAGGCGCCGACGCTGGTCATCGTCGGCCTGAAGGACCCCGCCACCCCGCCGGCCGCCGGCGAAGAGATTCAGAAGCGCATCAAGGGCGCCAGGCTCGCGGCGCTCGACGCCGCGCACATCTCCAACATCGAGCAGCCGCAGGTCTATATCGACACGGTCCTCGGTTTTCTCAAATCGTGACGGCAGGTGACAAAAGGGACGAAGCGATGGACGACAAGGAACGCCACGCGCGCGGCATGAGCGTGCGCCGCAAGGTGCTGGGCAATGCCTGGGTCGACAAGGCGAACGCCGCCAAGACCGCGTTCAACGCCGAATTCCAGGACATGATCACGCGCAACATCTGGGCCGAGATCTGGACGCGTCCGCATTACGACGAACGCACCCGCCGCGTGCTGGTGATCGGCACCATGATGGCGCTCTCGCAATGGGACGAGTTCCGCCTGCATGTGCGCGCCGCGCTCACCGAGGGCAGCTTCTCGGCCGACGACATCAAGGAGATCATCCTGCAGCAGACCGTCTATTGCGGCGCGCCGGCCGGCAATCACGCGTTCAAGGAGGCGGGCGACATCATCAAGGAGTGCGGCAAGGCCTGAGGCCCGTTTTTATCCCCCACCCTGCTCGCGAAACGCCTGCGGGGTGGTTCCGGTCTGCTTGCGGAAGAAGCGCGCGAAGTGCGACGGATCGGAGAAGGTCAGGTCGTAGGCGATCTCGTGGATCGCCAGGCTGGTGAAGACGAGCTGGCGCTTCGCCTCGGTGAGCACGCGCTGGCGGATCAGGTGGCCCGCCGTGACCCCGGTCGCCCGCTTGACGATGTCATTGAGGCGATCCGGCGTCATTGCGAGCCTTTCGGCGTAGAATTCCAAGAGCCGCTCCTTGCGGAAATGTTCCTCCAGCAATCCGCGCAGCGCCTCGACGGTCGGATCGGCGGGCTTGAGCGTGACCGAGCCGGTGCGGGCGCGGCTCGCCGCCAGCCGCGCGACCGTGATGGCGAGCAGCGCGAGATAGCCGCGCATGGCGAGGCGAAAACCCTCGCGCGCCAGGAAACGTTCCTCATGGAGATCGGCGCAGAGGGTCGAGAGCCGCGCGGCCTCCGCGGCCGCGAGCGGCACCACCGGCTCGGCCGCCAGCACTCGCAGACGCGCAAGCGCTTCGCCCGAGCGCTCGCCCAGCCCGTGCGTCACGTCCTCGGTGAAGCTCACCACCCAGCCTTCGGTTTCATGCGGCGTAAAGCGGAAGCCGTGCGCGACGGTCGCCGGCATCAGGATCGCGGCGGGCGCCGCGAAGGACACGGTCGAGGCCTCGACCGTCATCTCGCCGCCGCCGCGCTCGATCACCAGAATCTGGAAAAGGTTGCGGTGGCGGTGGGCCCGGATCGTCCAGTCGTGGACCGACGAGCGCGAGGAAATCGTCTCGACATGGATGAAATCGAATGCCTGATCGTCCGGCGGATCGCCGTAGAGATGAAACAGCGGGAGGGCGAGCGGCATGCCGCGAGCTTAGCGCATATTGCGGCGGCGTCGATACCGCGTCCGGTCGCTGCGCTGTGCCGGACTGATTGCGCCGCCATGACGGCAACCGAGAAAAAGAAAACCCCGCTCGACGAGCGGGGCTTTCCGAAACGTATCGGCCGATTTCTAGCGGCTGCGATCGCCCCCAGGCTTTGGCTGCCCTGCTGGCCGCCCTCCCCCGGAGTCTGGGGCTACTGACCGGGCTTCTGGCCACCGCCCTGTTGCTGACCCGGAGTCTGGGTCGGCTGACCCGGAGTCTGCGTCTGCTGACCCGGCTTCTGGCCACCGCCCTGTTGCTGACCGGGTTTCTGCTGCCCGGGCTGCGGGTTCTGGTTCGGATTTTGTGGATTTTGGCTCATTAAATACTCCCAAATGCCCCACCCCGGAATACAACGCGTGGCTCATAGGTACGTTCCGGGCGCCGTCGAAAGGCGCGCATAAGCGGAAAAAGATTAAGCAATATCATGCAGGTTCTGGCTGGTATCAGGGTCGGTTCCGCGTGGAACCGATGTGCTTTGCGGCTTAGACCCGCTTATAGGCCCGCTCGTGATAGACCAGCGCCGGGCCGGGCGGCCCCATGTGGATGGCCTGGATCGCGCCGAAGATCACGTTATGGCTCGCCACCGCCTTGATCTCGAGGATGCGGCAGTCGAGCGCCACCACCGCGGTGGTGAGCATCGGCGCACCGGTCGTGAGCGCGCCCCAGACGCCGAGCTGAAAGCGCGCCTCCGACTGCGCGCCGGTGCGGCCCGCGAACATGTCGGCGATCGCCTCGGCATCGGCGCCGAGCGTGTTGACGCAGAACACGCCGTTCTCGCGCATCATCGGCCCGCCCTGGCTCTTGCGGTTGATGCAGACCAGGAGCGTCGGCGGCGCGTCCGACACCGAGCACACCGCGGTCGCGGTGAACCCGGTCTTGCCGGCCGGCCCCGCGGTCGTCACCACGTGCACGGCCGCGCCGAGACGGCTCATCGCCTCGCGGAACAGCTTGGGTTCGACGGTCACGATCGGGTCTGGGCCGATCGCCTCGAAGGCGCCGGCCATCGCATCGTCGGGACGTTGATCGATCCAGCTCATGGGCCTCGAAGGCGGGTGTGATCCGAGATCGGCGCCGCGCGCCGCGCCCGCAGGATAGCAGCAAGATCCCGACCGGTCATCGGCGCCGATCGACCCGCGCTCATGTCGGCTTGCGCTTCGTGGACCCGGCACTGCGCCGCACGGGACTTGCAGCGTCTTCGCCGGGATTGAGCCAGGTCGAATCGGTCCAGCCGTCCTCGTCGTAATCGGCCATGCAATCCTCCGCGAGCCCGATCATGCGGTCGAGCGCGCCGGTGGAGCGCGCGTTCCACATCGCCTGGATGCGGACGTCCTCGTGGTTGCCCGCATAGTTGCGTTCGTAGAGCTCGTGGCGCGCGCCGAACTCGGTGCCGATCGAGTCCCACAGCAGCTTCATGATCTTGATGCGCTCCTTGTAGCCGATCCCGTACGATCCGCGCACATAGCGGGCGAGATACTTGTCGATGTCCGGATTCTTGAAATCCTTCGCCGAGGACGGCAGATAGATCAGCGCGGAAGCGATGATCTTCTCGACGATCTCCTTGATCCGCCCGTAAGCGTCGCCCGCGAAAACCCGGTAGCTCGACCCCGATTGCGCGTTCGGCAGCACCGTGTCGCCCACCCACGGCACCGGGTTCATCGCCATGGCGTCGGACAGCGCCCAGAACAGGTTGCGCCAGGCGATGATCTCGCCGAGCATGGCCTGATTGCCGCGGAATTCGTCGGCGCCGGTCGCGCGCAGCGCCTTGGCGATGACGCCCACCATGAAATCGAGCTTGACGGCGAGCCGCGTGCAGCCCTGGAACTGATAGCCGGCAAGAAAGCCCGAGCGCGGATAGAACGTCTTGATCTTCTCGATGTCGCGATGGAGCAGCACGTTCTCCCACGGGACCAGAACGTTGTCGAAAACGAAGATCGCGTCGTTCTCGTCGAAGCGCGAGGACAGCGGATAGTCGAACGGCGTGCCCACGGCGTTCGCCGTCATCTCGTAGGAGGTGCGGCAGATCAGCTTGACGCCGGGCGCGTTCATCGGCGCGATGAACATCACCGCCAGGTCCGGGTCGTTGATCGGCATCGCGGCGTTCTGGCCGAGAAAATTGTAGTGCGTGATCGCCGAGGAAGTCGCCACCACCTTGGCGCCCGACACGTAGACGCCGGCGTCGGTCTCCTTCTGGATGGTGATGAACACGTCCTTGACCTGCTCGGCGGCCTTGGCGCGGTCGACCGGCGGATTGACGATGGCGTGGTTCATGAACAGGACGTTGTCCTGGGCGCGCCGATACCAGCGCTTCGCGTTGTCGGCGAACTTGCCGTAAATCTCGTAATTGGCGCCGAGCGTATTCATCAGCGACGCCTTGTAGTCGGGCGTGCGCCCCATCCAGCCATAGGTCATGCGCGCCCAGGCGGCGATCGCCTCGCGCTGGCCGACCAGGTCCTCGCGCGATTTCGCGACGCGGAAGAACTTATGGGTGAAGCCGCCCTCCCCGGAGTCGGTCGGCGCGGTCAGCACGCCCTGGCTGGCGGGATCATGCAGCGCGTCGTAGAGCCGCGCGATCGAGCGCGCCGAATTGCGAAACGCCGGATGGGTCGTGACGTCCGTCACGCGCTCGCCCTGGATGTAGACCTCGCGGCCGTCGCGCAGGCTCTCCAGATATTCCTTGCCGGTGAACGGGCGCTTCTTGCCGGCGATGATGTCCTCGGGCTTGCTTTCGCTCATCGTTCTTGCTCGTCGTTCCTGGCGCGGGGGCGGCTCGTCCGTTGTAGCCGACCGCAGCGAGGAAAGTACAGGAAGGGTGGACCGGAACGCGCACGAGGCTCCCATGCGGCTCGAACGGACTCTTACGGCAGAGGCTTCTCGACGGCCGGCCCCTGCGTTGGGTCGCCGGCAACCGCCGGCACCCGGAACGGCTGGGTGAGCATACGATCGAGGCGAAGCTCGCGCGGATCGCGAAACACCGGCAGCCCGATCGTCATGCCGTCGTGCCCGGCGCGCGGCTCGGCCCGGTAGGTCCCGAACAAGCGGTCCCACCACGGCAGATTGAAGCCGAAATTGCTGTCGGTCTCGGCGCGCACGATCGAATGGTGGACGCGGTGCATGTCGGGCGTCACCACGACCAGCCGTGCGGCGCGGTCGAGCCATCCCGGCAGGGTTGCGTTCGCATGGTTGAACATCGAGGTGGCGTTGAGCACGACCTCGAAGGCGACGACCGCCGCCGCCGGAATTCCGAGCAGCGCGACCGTCGCGATCTTGATGACCATGGACAGCAGGATCTCGATCGGGTGAAAGCGCACGCCCGTGGTCACGTCGATGTCGAGATCCGCGTGGTGCATGCGGTGGAAACGCCAGAGCCACGGCACGTGATGGAAGACGACATGCTGGCCATAGATGACGAGATCGAGAGCCACGAAGCCGATCAGCGCGGCGAGCCAGGACTGCCAGTCCGATCATGTGAAAGAGACCGAAGCCGCGCCCGGCCGCCACCAACGCGACGCCCACGGCCGCGGTCGGGATCAGCAACCGCACCGCCACCGCATCCACCACCAGGATGCCGAGATTGCTCGGCCAGCGTCGCGCGCGGCCGATGCCCCACGGGCGGCGCGGCACCCGCAGCTCCCACAGCCCCATGGCCAGAAACACGCCGGAAAAAGCGGCAATGCGGACCGTGAGCTCGGTGGTCGGGTTCATGACGCGTCGCCGTGATGTTGGGCCTTCCCCTATACAGGAAGACACGCGTGTGCGAACGCCCGGCCGCCAGGAAGTCGCCCGTCAAGCCATCCGGAAAGCCGCGCGGTGAAAGGCGAACGCCCTCAGATCCGGCCGCCGTTGCGGACGCAAAGATCCGTCTGCTCGATCAGGTAGTCGGTATACATCACGATTTTTCCTGTGCCGTAGTTCCAGCCGAACTTTCGAAAAACCATCACCCGGCAATTCTGATAGAGCGCCTCGCGGGATTGCGGCACGCGCTGGGCCTGTTCCCGGTTGCGCCCGGGCGCGGCATCGGCGCCCGGGGACGCAACGCAGCACAGGCTGACCACGGCGAAGCAGAATGAGACGTGTCGCATTGTATCCCCCCGTTGAAATACGAGATCATGCTACCATGGCGAGCAAGACGCGGTCCAATCGAAAACCGGTCGGCCGGCGCAACGGCCCGCGTTGCCGGCCCTGGGAGCCCCTGTTAAGACTGCCCGAGCGCGACGGACGGCGATTCACGCCGCCGCGACGGCCGGGAACGCGAGGGGAGCCTCGACAAGAGGCGCGGCCATGGAAATCTTCGTCCAGCAGCTGATCAACGGCATCACGCTCGGCTCGATCTACGGGCTGATCGCCATCGGCTACACCATGGTGTTCGGCATCATCGGCATGGTGAACTTCGCCCACGGCGACGTCTTCATGGTGTCGGCCTTCGTGGCGCTGATCACGCTCCTGATCGTGACGTCCTGGCTCGGCATCACGTCGGTCGCGTTCGCGCTGCTGATCGTGCTCGTGGTCGCGATGACGCTCACCGCGCTGGTCAATTGGGCGATCGAGCGCCTCGCCTACCGGCCGTTGCGCGGCTCGTTCCGCCTCGCCCCGCTGATCTCGGCGATCGGCATGTCGATCTTCCTGATGAATTTCGTGCAGGTCGCGCAGGGGCCGCGCAACAAGTCGGTCCCGCCCCATGGTGCAGGGAGAACTCGTGCTGATGGAGCACGGCGGCTACCAGGTCACGCTGTCCTACAAGCAGATGATCGTGTGGGCCGTCACCGCCGTGCTGCTGCTGGCGTTCTGGTACGTGGTCGCCAAGACGTCGCTCGGGCGCGCCCAACGGGCCTGCGAGCAGGACCAGAAGATGGCGGCGCTGCTCGGCGTCGACGTCGACCGCACCATCTCGATCACCTTCATGATGGGCGCGGCGCTCGCGGCGGTCGCCGGCACCATGTATCTGATGTATTACGGCGTCGTGAGCTTCTCCGACGGCTTCGTGCCGGGCGTCAAGGCCTTCACCGCGGCCGTGCTCGGCGGCATCGGCTCGCTGCCGGGCGCGGTGATCGGCGGGCTCCTGATCGGCCTGATCGAGACCATGTGGTCGGCCTATTTCTCGACCGACTACAAGGACGTCGCCGCCTTCTCGATCCTCGCCATCACCCTCATCTTCCTGCCGCAGGGCCTGCTCGGCCGGCCGGATGTCGAGAAAGTCTGACATGGTGGCGCCGCTAGCGCGCGCCGCCCTGCGGACGGCCCTCACCGACGCCGGGCTGACCGCCGTGCTGGCGTTCTTGCTGCTGCTGCCGCTGATCGGCTTCAAGACCGTCCAGAACATCCGCAACGAGATCGCGCTCGAGACGCGCTGGCCGCTGCTGTTCACGTTTGTCGCCATCGCGGTGGCGGGACGGCTGCTCTATTCGCTGGTCATCGCGCCGTGGCGCGAGCGCCGCGCCGCGCGATCCCGGCCACCCCGCAAAGCCGCCATCCGTCTTCGCCAATTGTCGGCGCGCTGGTTCGCGCCGTTCTGTGCCGGCTTCGTGCTGGTCTATCCGGCGCTGTCGATCTGGCTCGCCGGATTCCAGGGCGCGGTGAAGTGGATCGACAATTTCGGCATCCAGATCCTCATCTACGTGATGCTGGGTCTCGGCCTCAACATCGTGGTCGGGCTCGCCGGCCTGCTCGATCTCGGCTACGTCGCATTCTACGCGGTCGGCGCCTACTCGTACGCGCTGCTCGCCAAGACCTTCGGCTTCTCGTTCTTCATGCTGTTGCCGCTCGCCGGCATGCCTCGCGGCGTTCTGGGGCATCCTGCTCGGCTTTCCGGTGCTGCGCCTGCGCGGCGACTATCTCGCCATCGTCACGCTCGCGTTCGGCGAGATCATCCGGCTGGTGCTGATCAACTGGGTCGACCTGACCAACGGCTATGCCGGCATCAGCGGCATTCCGCGCCCGACCTTCTTCGGCATCCCGTTCAACGCCGACGACGACGGCTTCGCGGCGACCTTCGGGCTCGAGTTCAGCCCGATCTACCGCACCATCTTCCTCTACTATCTCATCCTCGCGCTCGTGCTGCTCACCGCCTTCGTCACGATGCGGCTGCGCCGCCTGCCGATCGGGCGCGCCTGGGAGGCGCTGCGCGAGGACGAGATCGCCTGCCGCTCGCTCGGCATCAACACCACCAACACCAAGCTCACCGCCTTCGCCATGGGCGCGATGTTCGCCGGCTTCGCCGGCTCGTTCTTCGCCGCGCGCCAGGGCTTCATCTCGCCGGAATCCTTCACCTTCCTCGAATCGGCGACGATCCTCGCCATCGTCGTGCTCGGCGGCATGGGCAGCCAGATCGGCGTCGCGATCGCCGCCGTCGTGATGATCGGCGGCACCGAGATCCTGCGCGAGCTCGACGTCCTCAAGGCCGTGTTCGGCCACGACTTCGACCCGACGCAATACCGCATGCTGATGTTCGGCTTCGCCATGGTGGCGATCATGATCTGGCGGCCGCGCGGGCTGATCTCGACGCGCGAGCCCTCGGTGTTCCTGGAGCGCACAGGACGATCGCCGCCAGCCCGGTCAAGGAGGGCCGCGGATGATGCGCACGCCGAGGCGCTGCTCGCGCGTCGAGCACCTCACCATGCGCTTCGGCGGCCTGGTCGCGGTGAACGACCTGTCGTTCACCGCCGGCCGCGGCGAGATCACCGCGCTGATCGGCCCGAACGGCGCCGGCAAGACCACCGTGTTCAACTGCATCACCGGCTTCTACAAGCCGACCGAGGGCCGCCTCGCGCTGATCCACGGCGCGGCCGAGACATGGGGCGAGCTCGAGGCGCTGACCCGCCGCGGCGACCGCAGCCTGCGCGGCGCGGACGGCGCGCTGTTCCTGCTCGAGCGCATGCCCGAATATCTGGTCGCCCAGCGGGCGAGGGTCGCGCGCACGTTCCAGAACATCCGCCTGTTCACCGGCATGACGGTGCTGGAGAACCTGCTGGTGGCCCAGCACAATCCGCTGATGGTCGCGTCCGGCTTCACCCTGCTCGGCGTGCTCGGCATCGGCCGCTATGCGGCGTCCGAGCGCGCCGCGATCGACAAGGCGCGCCACTGGCTCGACGTCATCGGCCTGATCGCGCGCGCCGACGATCCGGCCGGCGACCTGCCCTACGGCGCGCAGCGCCGGCTCGAGATCGCCCGCGCGATGTGCACCGACCCGGTGCTGCTCTGCCTCGACGAGCCGGCCGCCGGCCTCAATCCGCGCGAGAGCGCCGAGCTCAACGAGCTGATCCTGTCGATCCGCAGCGAGCACGCGACCTCGGTCCTGCTGATCGAGCACGACATGTCGGTGGTGATGGAGATTTCCGATCACGTCGTCGTGCTCGACTACGGCGTCAAGATCGCCGACGGCACGCCGGACGAGATCCGCAACGATCCGAAGGTGATCGCCGCCTATCTCGGCGTCGACGACGAGGACGTCGAGGCGGCGGAAGCGGAGGTCGGGCTGTGAGCGCGGCCGCCGCATCGGCGCCTCTGCTGGCCGTGCGCGGCGTCAAAACGTTCTACGGCAACGTGATGGCGCTCAAGGGCGTCGACCTCGACGTCAACGCAGGGCGAGATCGTCACGCTGATCGGCGCCAACGGCGCCGGCAAGTCGACCCTGATGATGACGATCTTCGGCAAGCCGCGCGCGCGCGAGGGCCGCATCCTGTTCGACGGCCGGGACATCACGCAACTGCCGACGCACGAAATCGCCCGCCTGCGCATCGCGCAGTCGCCCGAGGGCCGGCGCATCTTCGCGCGCATGACCGTGCTGGAAAACCTGCAGATGGGCGCGAGCGTCGACCGCGGCGCGAACTTCGCGGCCGATCTCGAGCGCGTGTTCGCGCTGTTCCCGCGCCTGGCCGAGCGCCTGCAGCCAGCGCGGCGGCACGCTCTCGGGCGGCGAGCAGCAGATGCTGGCGATCGCGCGCGCCCTGATGGGCCGGCCGCGCCTGCTGCTGCTCGACGAGCCGTCGCTCGGGCTCGCGCCGCTGATCGCGCAGCAGATCTTCGCGATCGTCCGCGAGCTCAACGCGCGCGACGGGCTCACCGTGTTCCTGGTCGAGCAGAACGCCTACCACGCGCTCAAGCTCGCCCATCGCGGCTATGTGATGGTCAACGGCCTGATCACGCTGCTCGGGAAGCGGCGCGCGAGCTGCTGGCGCGGCCGGAGGTTCGTGCCGCCTATCTCGAAGGCGGGAGGCATTAAACGATGGCGATACTGCGCGACGCACTGTTCGAGGAAGGCTCGTTCGGCGTCTTCCTGCTCGTCACCGTGCTGATCGGCGGCGGCGCCGCCTGGCTTTCCGGCCGCGCGATCGCGCAGACCTGGCGGCCGTGGTGGCAGCGTCGCCGCCTACATGCTGGTGCTGGGCGCCGTGGTGCGGTTCTTCCATTTCGCCCTGTTCGGCGGACCCTGCTGTCGCCGCATTACTATCGCGTCGACACCGCCGTCGTGCTTCCTGTTCGCCATGGCGGGCTTCCGCGTCACGCGCACGCGCCAGATGGCGCGGCAATACGGCTTTCTCGACCGCCGCCCATGACGCCTGGCACCCGCGCCTCAGGGACCGCGCCCGCCGCGCGCGGCGACGAACCGGGGTGACTTTTTTCGCGACCCGCGATTCAATCCGGTCAGATTGCGGCAACTCATGCCCGTGGATTCGCGTGATGGTGCCCATATGGGTCGCATTTTCGCCGGCGAACCGGTGTCCATTTCGCCGGAAAATGCTCTAAGCTGATCGCCGACACAGAGGGAGACACGCATGAAGACAATCACCACGCTCGGCCTGGCGTTCGCCTGGGGCTCGGCATCGGATTGGGCGCGCGGGCGATGCCACCGCCCAGGTCAAGTTCGCGGTCGGCGGCCCGATGACCGGTCCCAACGCCGCCTTCGGGCGCGCAGATCAAGAACGGCGCCGAGCAGGCGGTCGCCGACATCAACGCGGCCGGCGGCATTCTCGGCCAGAAGATCGTCCTCGAGGCCGGCGACGACGTGTCCGATCCCAAGCAGGGCGTCTCGGTCGCCAACAAGTTCGCCGCCGACGGCGTGAAGTTCGTGATCGGCCACTTCAACTCCGGCGTCACCATGCCGGCCTCCGAGGTCTACGCCGAGAACGGCATGCTCGCCGTCACCCCGGCCGCCACCAATCCCTGCGTGACCGACGCCAAGCTCGGTCCTTGCCTCGACAACAAGCAGGCGCGTCCGAGCCTGCTGATCTTCCGCACCTGCGGCCGCGACGACCAGCAGGGCGCGGTCGCGGGCGCCTACATCCTGAAGAACTTCAAGGGCAAGAAGATCGCCGTCATCCACGACAAGACGACCTACGGAAAGGGCCTCGCCGACGAGACCAAGAAGGCGCTCAACAAGGGCGGCGTGAAGGAAATGCTCTACGAGGGCGTCAACACCGGCGACAAGGACTTTTCGGCCCTGGTCTCGAAGATCAAGGCGTCGGGCGCCGACCTCGTCTATTGGGGCGGCCTGTTCACCGAGGGCGGACTGATCGTGCGGCAGATGCGCGACCAGGGCGTCAAGGCGCCCCTGATGGGCGGCGACGGCATCGCCGACGACGAATTCGCGTCGATCGCCGGTCCGGGCGCCGAAGGCACGCTCATGACCTACGGACCCGATCCGCGCAACCGCCCGGAGGCGAAGGCGGTGGTCGAGAAATTCCGCGCCAAGAAGTTCGAGCCGCAGGCCTATACGCTCTACAGCTACGCGGCGGTCGAGATCATCAAGCAGGCCGCGGAGGCCGCCAAGTCGCTCGATCCGAAGAAGGTCGCGGCGCAGATGAAGTCGGGCATGAAGTTCAAGACCGTGATCGGCGACATCTCCTACGACAAGAAAGGCGACGTCACCCGGCTCGACTACGTGGTGTACGTCTGGAAAAGGACGCAACCCCGAGCGGAACAAATCACCTATACCGAGATCAAGTAGGCGCCGGATTCCGCGGCGAGCTTTCGGCTTGGCGCGTCAGCCGATCCTGCCCAGCGCCGGAAACCACTCGAGCAGCCAGTAGCTCGCCTCGCTCACGAAGCCGGTGAGGAACGCGACGCCGGTGAGCACCAGCAGCGCGCCCATGGCCTTCTCGACCATGGCGAGATGGCGACGGAACCGCGCCAGAAACGCCGCGAAAGGCTCGATCGCGAAGGCGGCAATCAGGAACGGAATCCCGAGCCCGGCCGAATAGACCGCGAGCAGGCCGGCGCCCTTGGCGACCGTGTCCTTCGAAGCCGCCACCGCCAGGATCGCGGCGAGGATCGGCCCGATGCACGGCGTCCAGCCGAACGCGAACGCAGAGTCCCATCACATAGGCGCCCCACAGGCCGACCGGCTTCGCCATGTCCCATCGCTTTTCGCGCATCATGAGGGCGAGCCGGGTGAGCCCGAGAAAGTGCAGTCCCATGACGATGATGACGATGCCGGCGACCATGGCGAGCTCGGCCGAATAGGCCTGCACCAGTGCGCCGATCACGCTCGCGCTCGCGCCGAAGGCGATGAACACGGTGGAAAAGCCGCAGACGAACAGCAGCGCGGCGAACACCGTCTCGCGCCGCACCTGCGGCTCGGCTTCGGCGTCGGCGAAGCGCTCGAGCGAGGCGCCGGCCAGATAGACCAGATAGGGCGGCACCAGCGGCAACACGCAGGGCGACAGAAAGCTCAGGAGCCCCGCGAACAGCGCGGCCGCAATGGTGACGTCAGCGGACATGGCACCCTCATGCGACGGTCCGGGCCGCGACGCAAGCCGCCGGCCGGGCGATGGCTCGATTGTGAACGGGCGTGAACACGGGCGATTGACGCCACGGCCGAAATCGTCTCCGGTTCCCTCAGGACCAGACATGCGCAACCTGATCACCGATGTTCCCGGCCTCAAGGTCGGCCACGCGCAGGATGCGCGGCTCGCCTCCGGCGTGACTGCGATCGTGTTCGACGAGCCGCGGTCGCGGCGGTCGACGTGCGCGGCGGCGGCCCCGGCACGCGCGAGACCGATCTGCTGGGTCCCGCGATGCTGGTCGAGCGCATCGACGCGATCGCACTGTCGGGCGGCTCGGCCTTCGGCCTCGATACGGCGGGCGGCATCCAGGCCTGGCTGCGCGAGCAGGGCCGCGGCTTTGCGGTCGGCGCCGCGCGGGTGCCGATCGTGCCGGGCGCGATCCTGTTCGACCTGCTCACGCCGGTGGCGACAAGAACTGGGGCCGCTACCCGCCCTATCGCGAGCTCGGCTACGCGGCCGCGGCCGCAGCCGATCGCGATTTCGCGCTGGGCAGCGTCGGCGCCGGGCTCGGCGCCACCACGGTCAACCTCAAGGGCGGCATCGGCTCGGCGTCCGCGTCGTGCGATGGCTTCACGATCGGCGCGCTCGCGGCCGTCAATGCGGTCGGCAGCGTCGTGGTCGGCGACGGCCCGTGGTTCTGGGCCGCGCCGTTCGAGCAGGGCAACGAATTCGGCGGGCGCGGCTTTCCGTCGTCCATGCCGCCGGGCGCGCTCGACCCGCGCACCAAAGGGCGGCGCGCTGCGAGCACGACCCTCGTGGTGGTGGCGACCGATGCGGCGCTGACCAGGCCGCAGGCGACGCGGCTCGCCATCATGGCGCAAGTCGGATTGGCGCGCGCGATCTTTCCGGTTCACACCCCGCTCGACGGCGACGCCGTGTTCGCCGCATCGACCGGCGTGCGACCGCTTGCCGATCCGGTGCACGGCCTCATGCGCATCGGCACTATCGCGACGCAGGTGGTGGCACGCGCCATCGCGCGGGGCGTGTACGAGGCCACCGCCCTGCCGGGCGGGCGACCCGGCGACCGGCCGCTGCCCAGCTGGCAGGCCGCGTTCGGGGCCTAAAGCCGCGCAATATCAGGTGGTTGTCCGGTTGCCCACAGTCAGCCCTCGCGTCCCGGCCGCGAGTCAGTTAAGCTAAGGTTAATCCGAATTGGGGGCTGAGAGATCGCGCCGAAAGGGGCTAGAGTTCGCCGCCAGGTGCCCGTGCCTGGTAGCGGCGTACGGACAATGTTTGCCACGAGGAGGCATATGAATGCGTACGGCAATTGTTATCGGCGGCCTGGCGGTGGCCGGATGCGTTGTGGCCTTCGGCGCGGTTGAGGCACAAAAGTCCACGTTCACTTCGGTGATCTGGCCGGCCCTGACGGGTTCGAGGACGACGACCGCCGCCGCCCCGGCGGAGGCCGTGCGTCCGCAAACGCCGCGCATGATCGTCACCGAAGTGACCACGCAGGGGCTGGGCCCGCGGACCGCGCCGGCGACCACCGGGACGGCGCGAGTCGCCGCCGGGCCCACCCAGCAGCCTGCGCCGACAGCGCAGGCGGCCCCCGCAACCCCGGCCGCCCAGTCACCCGCGCCGACACCCATGCCGAAGGCGCCGCCCATCGTCTGCAACAATCCCAACGCGCTCGGCATCGGACGCGTGGTCCAGATCGACACCACCGGCGGCCCCGGCTTCGGGATGGAGCATTTCAAGGCGCACGATTTCTTGAACGACCACGAGGTCGTGCTGACCTTCGATGACGGTCCCTGGCTCAACACCACGCCGCTGGTGCTCAAGGCGCTCGCCGACCAGTGCACCCGCGCGACCTTCTTCCCGATCGGCCTGCACGCGACCTACTACCCCGAGATCCTCAAGCAGGTGGCGGAGGCCGGCCATACCATCGGCAGCCACACCATGTCGCACAAGGATCTCTCCAAGAAGAGCGCCGAGGACGCCAAGACCGAGATCGAGACCGGCATGAGCGCGGTGCGCATGTCGCTGGGGGCGCCGATCGCGCCGTTCTTCCGCTTCCCGGCCCTACAACACCCGCCCGAGATCGTCACCTATCTGGGCGAGCGCAATGTCGCGATCTTCTCGGCCGACTTCGACTCGTTCGATTTCAAGATGCACAAGCCCGAGCAAGTGATCAAATCGGTGATGGACAAGCTCGCCAAGCACGGCAAGGGCATCATCCTGATGCACGACTTCCAGAAGGCGACCGCGCATGCGGTGCCCGAGATCCTCGCCAAGCTCAAGGCCGGCGGCTACAAGGTCGTCCACATGGTGCCGAAGGATTCGCTGCAGACGCTCCCGCAATACGACGCGGCGGTCCTCAAGGAGCAGAAGCTGCCGACCCTCGACCAGCGGCCGACCTCGAGCATCGTGCGCACGGTCGAGTGATCGGCCGCCACCGCGACCGACCCGGCGACCGAACTGGCCCTATGGGTTGCGCCGGCGATCCGGCGCATCGCCGAGAGCCAGCTCGCTTAAGATTGCAGCGGACTGCTCCACTTTTTTGTTTCCGCGCCTGATTTCGCTCCGAACGTCGCGACCCCGGATCAAGTCGGGGCAGGCTTTTGCGCCATCACGCGCGGGTAGAAAACCGCTCTGCCGCGAACGGCGCCGGGTCGACCACCGGCGCCGTTTTGGTGACCAGGTCGGCGACCAGCCGGCCGCTGATGGCCGCCAGCGTCAGGCCCCAATGGGCATGGCCGAAGCAGAGCCACAGGCCCGCCTGGCCGGGCGCCGGCCCGACTACCGGACGGGAATCCGCAAAGCACGGACGGCACCCCATCCAGGGCTTGAGTTCGACCGGCTCGCCGAGCGCAAACAGGCCCTTGGCGGCCGGTATCAGCCGTTCGAGCTGGACCGGCGTCGGCGGCGCATCGCGCGCGGCGAATTCCGCCCCGGTGGTGAGACGGATGCCCTGCGCCATCGGCGCCAGCACGTAGCCCACATCGGCGTCGAGCACCGGCCGCGCGAGGCCGGTATTCGGGCGCACGCCGAAATGCAGATGATAGCCGCGCTTGACCGCCATCGGCAGCCTGATCCCGAGCGGCGCCAACACGTCCGGCGACCACGGACCGAGCGCCACCACCGCGTCGGTGGCGTCGACCGGCCCCTCGGCCGTATCGACCCGCCAGCGCGTGCCGGCGCGATGCAGCGAGTGCGCGTCGCCCACCAGCGTGACGCCGCCCAGCGCCACGAAACGCGCCGCATAGGCGCGCGTGAGCGCGAGCGGGTCGGAGATGCTGGTCGCGCCTTCCATATTGAGCGCGTGCCTGAACACCGGCTTGAGCGCGGGTTCGAGCGTGCGCGCGCCGTCGGGATCGAGCACGCGGATCGGAATGCCGAAATGCTCGGCGATCTCGCGCTCGTGCTCGGTCGCGGCGAAACTCTCGTCGTGCCGATAGATTTTCAGCCAGCCGGTCTTGCGCATCAGGCGGGCGGCGCCGGCTTCCGCCATCAGCATCTCGTGCTCGCCGACCGCGCGAGCGAACAGCGGGCGCATCACCCGCGCGGTCTCGGCGAGACGCTCGGGCTGCGACCAGGCGCGATAGGATAGGAGCCACGGCGCGATCTTCGGCAGGAACGCGAGATGGTAATTGGCCTCGGGCGCCCGTTTGAGGGCGACCCGGGCGAGCGCCGCCAGGCCGCGCGGGAACGCGGGCGGAAAGATGGTGTTGCCCTCGATGACGCCGGCATTGCCGTAGGACGTCTCCTCGCCGGGAGCGCGGCGATCGACCAGCGCGACGCTCAGCCCCCGTCTTGCGAGGTGCAGCGCGATCGCGGTGCCGACGATGCCGGCCCCCAGGACGATCGTGTCGGTTCGAGCCATGGCGTTTGCCCTGTGGGCGGCGCACCGCCGCCGTGATCATATATGGCGGCCATGGCGCGAAATCAGTATCAATGGCGGGCCGCAGGACTGCCCTGTGGCAGTTGCGCCCCCGGCAATTCCGATGTGGTTGCTCGACATACCGGCCGCAGCGCTCGCCTGGATCGGCCGCCAGGGCACGCGCGCGGTCGCGCTGTCGGTGTTTGCCGGTCTCGCGCTGCCGTGGCTCGCCGCGTTCGCCCGGCCCGCCTTCACGCCCAGCCTGTTCGTGCTCCTGTGCCTCGCCTTCCTGCGCGTGCGCCCGGTCGATCTGCGCCGCCATATCGAGCGCCCCGGCCTCGTGCTCGCGGTGCTGGCGTGGATGATGATCGTCACGCCCTTGTGTGCCGGCCTGGCGCTCACGGGGCTCGGTCTCGATGCCGGCGCGCCCGGGCTGTTCGTGGCGTTGATCCTGCAGGCCGCGGCACCGCCGGTGATCTCCTCGCCGGCGCTCGCCGCCCTGATGGGGCTCGATGCCGCGCTCTCGCTCGCGATCCTGATCGCCTGCGCGATCGCGACGCCGCTGACCGCGGCCCTGTTTGCCGCACTCTTCCTCGGGTCCACCCTGGAGCTGTCTGCGGGTGCGCTGGGCCTGCGCCTGCTTGCGTTGCTCGCCGGCGCGGCGATCGTCGCCGCGCTGGTGCGCGGCGCGGCTGGACCGGCGTGGGTCGACCGGCAAACCGAACGGTTCGACGGCCTGAGCGTGATCGCGCTATTCGTTTTCGCCGTCGCCGTGATGGACGGCGTGGTGGCGTTCGCGGCGGTGCGCCCGCTTGCAGCGCTTGGCTTGGTCGGGCTCGCATTCGCGACGTCGCTCGGGCTGGGCACAATGACGGCGCTCGTATTCTGGCGCGCCGGCCCTGCGTCCGCGCTCGCACTCGCGGTATCGGCCGGAAGCCGCAACCTCGGCCTGATGATCGCGGCAACCGGCGGCCGCGTGCCCGAGCTAGCCTGGCTCTATGTCGCGATGGCCCAGTTCCCGATCTACCTGCTGCCGCACCTGCTCAAACCGCTGCTGGCGAGATACCGCCAAGCCGGCTCGGATTCGCAAGTCGCGTAGACCGAACCTGCGGCGACAAGCGATCTACGATGACCCTTTAGGCTACACGCTCATCGCGACCGACTGTCCGGCGGTCCACGAGGCGAGCATCTGCGCCTGGCGCTGGATCATCCGCTCGAGAAAGTTGTTGGCGGCGGCGCCGGTGGCGGTGCTGCCAGGCCTCGTCATGGTGATTTGCGATCCGTCCGCATAGCTCAGCGTGGTCGTGGTCGATCCGTCCGGATTGGTGACGGTCTGGCCGGTATTTCCCGCGCCCGCAAGATCGTCCGCGCCGCCGCCTGTGCCGGCTTGGCTGCCCGCACCGGCGGCGCCGGGCAACGCGCCACTCACCTCGCCACCGTCCGCATGATGGTGGTGACGATGGTGCATACCCTTCGGCTGCAGCGCGCTCGCGAGCTCGCTTGGGCTGACCGAGCCGTCGGCGTTGGCGTCGAGCTTTGCGAACACGCTGTCGGCCTGCGTGGCCTGGCCGTTCTGCCCGAGCGTGGCCTCGAATTCGGATTTGCTGATCGCCCCGTCGTTATTGGTGTCGAGCAGCGAGAACAGCTGCGACATCAGGCCCGACGATCCAGACGGCGCGGATGTCTGGCTTTGCGCCGCGAACAGCGCGTTCATGGTGTCGGGCGTCATCCCGGAAGCGCCAGGCCCCGTGCCGGCGCCTGGCGCGGATGCCGAAGCGCCGGCCGACGGGTCGATCGCGAAACCGAAGGGCGACGCGCCTTGGCCGGTGCCGCCGGGGGAATTGAGAGGGGATGTGAGCGCCTGCAGCGACGCGATCAGGTCGAGCGCGCCGTGACTGCCGGCTCCGATATGCGGATGCATGAAACCACTCCCAGACGAGCAGATCGTACTGGAAGCGATCAGCAAGAGGCGTGCCGCCACCCGGATCGCGCCAAACCGCTGGAAAACGGGCATTTGCGGCGTCCCGCGCCCCGGCAAAAACGGCCGGCCGCGGCGGCGGGCGGCAGTTCCTGCCGGGTCGGGATGGCCTACGTTGCCCGTTCGCGCGCCGCGTGTTAGGCGATCCGTGCAACGCCGAGGAACTCGATGGCTCGCCCCCTGCTGATCGCCCCGTCCATTCTGGCCTCCGACTTCGCCAAGCTCGGCGAGGAGGTGCGCGCCGCCGACGCCGCCGGCGCCGACTGGATCCATCTCGACGTCATGGACGGCCATTTCGTGCCCAACATCACGTTCGGACCGGACGCCGTGAAGGCGCTGCGCCCGCACAGCCGGAAGATCTTCGACGTGCACCTGATGATCGCGCCGTGCGATCCCTATCTCGACGCCTTCGCCAAGGCGGGTTCCGACATCATCACGGTGCATGTCGAGTTGGGGCCGCATATCCACCGCTCGTTGCAGGCGATCCGCGCGCTCGGCAAGAAGGTCGGCGTCACGCTCAATCCCGGCACCCCCGAGAGCACTGTCGAGCACGTGATCGATCTGGTCGATCTGATCCTCGTCATGTCGGTCAACCCGGGCTTCGGCGGCCAGGCGTTCATTCCAGCGGCGGCCGACAAGGTCGCGCGGCTGCGTGCGCTCGCGGGCGGCCGGCCGATCGACATCGAGGTCGACGGCGGGATCACGCCCGAGACCGCCCCGCTGGTGGTGCGCGCCGGCGCCAATGTGCTGGTCGCGGGCTCGGCCGTCTTCAAGGGCGGCAAGCCCGAGAACTACCGCGCCAATATCGCGGCGATCCGTCACGCGGCGGCGCTGGCGCGCGGGGAGGCGGCGTAAATTCTTCGCCGATTGGCCGCCGCAAGCGCCTTGGATCGGCCTCAGCCGCGCAGCATGGATTCCAGCAGATCGAGCGCCGCTGCTCCGAAGGCCTGCATGTTGGCGAGCCGGTCGGTGCTGCCGGTCTCGAGCGTGATCGCCCGCTCGCTGGCGCCGACCACCGCGATGCAGCTGTGGCCGGCCGCATCGCCGTAGCGGTTTCCGGTCGGCCCGGTCGCGCCGGTCTCGGCCACCGCCCAGGCCGCCCCCAAGCGCGTCCGCGCCGTGCGCCCAAGCAGCAGCGCGTAGGCCTCGGTCGAGGCGCGCAGGCCCGTCATGGCGGAGTCCGGAATGTCGAGCAGCGCGCGCCGCGCCGTCTGGGTATAGACCACGGCGCCGCCCAGAAAATAGGACGACGCGCCGGCGACGCCGAGCAACGCCGCCGAGATCAGCCCGCCGGTCGACGATTCGGCGACCGCGATGGTCTCGCGCCGCTCTTTCAGCAGGACGGCGATCCGCTCCGCGCGCGCGCTCAGATCCTGCATGGCCATGGCCGTCTCCCGCCTGTTGGTGGCTTTCAATCCGATTGCCAACCCGCGATGATATGATACAGCCCGCAACGCGCAACGTCCGAGGTCCTCCATGATTCCGCGCTACACCCGCCCCGAGATGGCCGCGATCTGGGACCCGCAGACGCGCTTCCGCATCTGGTTCGAGATCGAGGCGCACGCGGCCGACGCCCTGGCCGAGCTCGGCGTCATCCCGAAGGAAGCCGCCAAGACGATCTGGGCCAAGGGCAAGGACGCCAAATTCGACGTCGAGCGGATCGACGCGATCGAGCGCGAGGTCAAGCACGACGTCATCGCGTTCCTCACCCATCTCGCCGAGATCGTCGGACCGGAGGCGCGCTTCGTGCACCAGGGCATGACCTCGTCCGACGTGCTCGACACCTGCTTCAACGTCCAACTGGTGCGCGCCGCCGACCTGCTGATCGCCGACATCGACAAGGTGCTGGCCGCGCTCAAGCGCCGCGCCTTCGAGCACAAGATGACGCCGACCATCGGCCGCTCGCACGGCATCCATGCCGAGCCGACCACCTTCGGGGTCAAGCTGGCTTACGCCTATGCGGAGTTCGCGCGCAACCGCGAGCGGCTCGCCGCCGCCCGCCGCGAGGTCGCGACCTGCGCGATCTCGGGCGCGGTCGGCACCTTCGCCCAGGTCGACCCGCGGGTCGAGGCGCATGTCGCCAAGGCGTTGGGTCTCGCGGTCGAGCCGGTCTCCACGCAGGTGATCCCGCGCGACCGCCACGCCATGTATTTCGCCACCCTCGGCGTCGTCGCGGCCTCGATCGAGCGGCTCGCGATCGAGATCCGCCATCTCCAGCGCACCGAGGTGCTGGAGGCGGAAGAATACTTTTCCGAGGGCCAGAAGGGCTCGTCGGCGATGCCGCACAAGCGCAATCCGGTGCTGTCGGAAAATCTCACCGGTCTCGCCCGCATGGTGCGCGGCTACGTGACGCCCGCGCTCGAGAACGTCGCGCTCTGGCACGAGCGCGACATCTCGCATTCCTCGGTCGAGCGCATGATCGGCCCGGACGCGACGGTGACGCTCGATTTCGCGCTCGGCCGTCTGGCCGGCCTTATCGACAAGCTCCTCGTCTATCCCGCCAACATGCAACGCAACCTCGATCGCCTGGGCGGACTCGTGCATTCGCAGCGCGTACTGATCGCGCTGACGCAAAAGGGAGCCGCGCGCGAGGACGCCTACCGCCTGGTGCAGCGCAACGCCATGAAGGTGTGGCGCGGCGAGGCGAGCGATTTCCTGGCGCTGCTCAAGGCCGATCCCGACGTGCGCAAGCATTTGAGCGAGGCCGAGCTCACCGCCAATTTCGATCTCGGCTACCACCTGAAGCAGGTCGACACGATTTTCACGCGCGTGTTCGGGGCGGCCTGACCGTCTGGTCGGGCCCAGCCTGGACCGCGCTCCGATTCGCTACGGGGTGGCATTTTTTTGCCCGGCCGGTCGCCGCCCCGACCAGGTCCCGGGCAGGCGTTCGTCGCAGATGCGGCCCGCAGGACCGTGACGATACACGGCATTTCGGAGTTATCCCCGGTTCCATCCACAGGCTTTTCGGCCCCCGCGATGCGCCGCCGGGTACCAGCCAAGTAAGGTTTGCGTCGTCAGATGTTACGACCTACCTTCGCGATCGAGCCGCATACCGATTCCAGGAGACCGACATGGGCCGACTCGTACGCATTCCGCGACAGGCGTCGAGGATGATCGACCCGGCAGCCGACGTGCCCGACGCGGGGCCGGGCATGAGCAACCGAATGCAGGAGGAGTTTCCGCCTCGCGCGGAAGTCGAGCAGGACAACTATCTCGAGCGCATCGCCAAATACATTCCCGCCGAGGTCCTTGCATTTTCGGTCTTCATCAACGCGATCCTCGACCAGGCGATGCGAAGCGGCGGCAAGACGCCGATGATGGGAGGCATGCCGGTGATCACGATCGCGACCATCGCGTTCGTCGCCGGCATGATCGCTGCACCGTTCTTCGTGTGGTACGTGCACGAGAAAGGCGACGCCTGGATCACCAATGCGTTCGTGTCCTTTCTCGCCTTTCCGTTCTGGAGCTATGCGCTGGGCGCCGTTGCGTTCACCGACTATCGCGACGGCAATCTGGCGGCGATTCTGCTCGCGACCTTCACGGTGCTGAGCGGGCTGATCAAGCCGTTGGTGCGCAAAGCGCGCCAAGCCGCGGAAGCCAAGGAGACGGGAAAAAAGGACGGCCCGCGGCTGGTCGACCTCAGCATGGCGATGAACGCGCCGGGACTGTGAACGCGATCCGGTCGACCGCCGAGACATAAGCGACGCTCGCTCTCAATTCGTTACCGAGGTCCCGGCTCTCGATCTGAGGCCGACGGCCGCGACTGGCGGGCGATTTGCATCGGCGAGCGCTTTTTGGAACAACAGCGCCACCGCAACCGAGTCCGCGTCCCGAACGCAACGCCGCCGATGCCCACGCCCCACTCGCCGACGATCCTGGTGTTCGATTCCGGCCTCGGCGGCCTGACCGTGTTCCGCGAGATCGCGGCCGCGCGGCCGGACGCGCAGGCTCGTCTATGCGGCCGACGACGCGTTCTTTCCCTATGGCGCGGCACGGCGAGGCCGAGCTCGTCGCGCGCGTCGTCGCCGCTGATCGGCGATCTGATCGCGCGCCATCGCGCCCGATCTCGTCGTGATCGCCTGCAACACGGCCTCGACCCTGGTGCTGCCGCAACTGCGCGCGCCGCTATCGCGGTTCCGTTCGTCGGCACCGTGCCGGCGATCAAGCCGGCCTGCGCAGCGTCGAAGACGAAGCGCGTGTCGGTGCTCGGCACCGAGGCGACGGTCAAGCGCGAATACACCCGCGCGCTGATCCGCGATTTCGCCCAGGGCTGCGAGGTGACGCTGGTCGGCTCGGCCGCCGGCTCGCGTCGATCGCCGAGGCCGCGCTGCGCGCGGAAGCCGGTCGACGACGCGGCGATCGCCGCCGAGATCGCGCCGTGCTTCGTCGACGACGGCGCGCGGCGCACCGACACCGTCGTGCTCGCCTGCACGCACTACCCGCTTGCTGCTCGACCGGCTCGCGCGCCTCGCGCCCTGGCCGGTCGCCTGGATCGATCCGGCGCCCGCGATCGCGCGCCGCGTGGTCGGAGTTGCTCGGCCCGCCGGACGGCGGCCCGGCAGCGGACGCCGATGCGCTGTTCACCTCCGGCCGCGCCCCCTCCGCGGCCCTGGCGGCGGCCTTAGTCCCGCTTTCGGAATCAAGGCCATCGGCCAGCCTGCCGGCGATTTGACAGGGCCCGGCTTCTGCCCGTAGAAACCGCCCGTCCGGCGGGCCTCATGGGCCCGCGTTGGCGTTTCGCGACCCGCGGCTCGGCCCTTGGCGCTGATTAGGGCCCACGCCTGTCGGCCCCGCCGATCCGGGGACAGAGGAGGGCGCGATCCTCAAAATCCTGCAACGTCAACCGGCCGGCTCCAGCCCGCCGCTCATTGAGGACGCGATGACCAAGCGCCACGAGGCGAAGTACAAGCTCGACCGCCGCATGGGCCAGAACATCTGGGGCCGCCCGAAGAGCCCCGTGAACCGCCGCGAATACGGCCCCGGCCAGCACGGCCAGCGCCGCAAGGGCAAGCTCTCCGACTACGGCGTGCAGCTGCGCGCCAAGCAGAAGCTCAAGGGCTATTACGCCAACATCTCCGAAAAGCAGTTCCGCGGCATCTATGAGACGGCGATCCGCATGAAGGGCGATTCCGGCGCGCATCTGATCGGCGCTCCTCGAGCGCCGGCTCGACGCCGTCGATCTACCGCGCCAAGTTGGTGCCGACCATGTTCGCGGCGCGCCAGTTCGTCAACCACGGCCACATCAAGGTGAACGGCCGCCGCGTCAACATCCCGAGCTACCGGGTCAAGGTCGGCGACGCTGATCGAGGTCAAGGAAGCCTCGAAGCAGCTTGCGCTGGTGCTCGAGGCGACCGGCCTCGCCGAGCGCGACGTGCCCGACTATCATCGAGGTCGACCACACCAAGATGACCGCGAAGCTCACGCGCATCCCGCTGATCACCGAGGTGCCCTACCCGGTCCAGATGGAGCCGCACCTGGTGGTCGAATTCTACTCGCGCTGAGCTCGACGCAGCCACACGCCGAGAAACCAAAGCCGCCCTCCGGGGCGGCTTTCTTGCTGCGCGCCGTGCGCCGTCCACCGGCGGGGGGCTTGCTGGTATTTAGATCTAACCCCTTCTGCCTATTGGGGGATTATCCAGGCACCTCCTGGCGCCATATGCGGCAAATGCCTACGCGGCGGGCACACGCTTGATTTTGTGGCAGATTCAAGGGATAGTGCCAGATATTGTGGGTGCGGCAAATCGCCCAGCCACATGTGTAAAGCGCGTAAAAACGCAACTGCACACCGGGGAGAATCGCACATGGACTTCATCGGCACTGTGAAGGGCTGGATCGGCGGACTGACCGAGCTCGGCCTGATGCTCATCGCCCTTGGGATCGTCGCCGGGCTTCTGGTCGGCGCCAACGTTCCCTTCATTCCGTCGGTAACGACGAACATCATCGCGTTGGTCAAGGATCTCGGCGCCAACGGCCTGGTCGGACTGCTCGCGCTCGGCTTCATCCTCTGGCTGTTTTCTCATCGCCAAATGGCATAGGCCGGCGACCGCCGACGGGTTCGACTGAGAACGGACTGCGAGCAGGCAATCCGTAACCGCTACGTTGGGTGGGGAGCCGCGCTCGCCACCCAACGATCCGGGGGGCGGCCATGATGGAAATCATCGACAAGTCACGACGTTTTCTCTGGGCGTTTGTCGAGCTCGGATTCCTGAGCCTGATCGCCATCATTCTGGTCTACCTGATCCTCGGCGAGAATTCCGGGGTCTTCGTGCAGTCCGTCGCCGACAACGTGCTCAAGTTCGCCGGCGGCGTTCCGACGCCGAGCCTGATCGGTCTCGCGATCGTCGGCTTGCTGGTCTATCTCACGGCCCGGCGCATGAAATAGATGCCGGCACGGCGCCTCACGTCGGGGCGCTCTCCTTCACCGGCAGTCCCTTTTCCTTGAGCAGGCCCTGCAATTCGCCCGCCTGGAACATCTCGCGCACGATGTCGCAGCCGCCGACGAACTCGCCCTTGACGTAGAGCTGCGGAATGGTCGGCCAGCTCGAGAATTCCTTGATGCCGTTGCGGAGCTCTTCGTTCTCCAGCACGTTCAGGCCCTTATAGGGGACGCCGAGATAGTCGAGGATCTGCACGACCTGACCCGAGAATCCGCACATCGGGAACTGCGGCGTGCCCTTCATGAACAGCACCACGTCATTGGATTTCACTTCGTTGGCGATGAATTGGTCGATGGCCATGAGGGTCGTCCTTGTGTGAGCGGGGGCAAGGCCCGCCTGTCGCGAAGCATGTATATAGCCCAGGACCGCCGCACACCCAACCCCGCGGGCCTCAGGTCCGCCGAAATGGCGGGTCAGGCCTGCGGCACGCCGGTCTGCAGCGCGAGCGCATGCAGGACGCCGCCCATCTGGCCCTTGAGGGCCGCGTAGACCAGCTGGTGCTGCTGCACCCGCGACTTGCCGCGGAAGCTCGCGGAAATCACCGTCGCCGCATAATGGTCGCCGTCGCCGGCGAGGTCGCGGATTGTCACCTCGGCGTCGGGGATGCCCGCCTTGATCAGGCGCTCGATCTCGCGGGCGTCCATCGCCATGTGGGTCTCCTCGATTTCCTTGCTGCAGCATGATGTTCTCCGAAAGCCCTCTTGGCCCGGATCAGGTCCGGGCGGGCATTTTCCGGATCATGCCCGAACCCTCATGCGCCCGCCATATAGGCGGGCAGCCAGCCTTCGAAACGCTGCCTGAGGGTCTTCACCAGAATGGGCCGCTCGCCGCCGAGCGTCAACGCGTCGCCCCCGGTCGTGCCGAGCGGTCGCACCGGCACGCCCGCCTGCCGCGCCCGTCCCATGACGTCCGCGGCGCGGCCGGCCGGCACGGTCACCACATAGCGCGCCTGGTCCTCGCCGAACCAGAAGGCGTGCCTCGGCATTGCGGATTCGGGCGCTGCCGCCTCCAGCGTCGCGCCGACGCCGGACGCCATCGCCATCTCGGCGAGCGCGATCGCGAGGCCGCCGTCGGAAAGGTCATGCACGGCGCGTCGCCGTCCCCTCGTCGATCAGCGCGCGAACGAAATCGCCGTTGCGCCGCTCCGCCGCGAGATCGACCGGCGGCGGCGCGCCCTCCTCCCGGCCGCAGACGTCGCGCAGATAGAGCGACTGGCCGAGCCAGCCTTGCGTCTCGCCGACCAGCAGAATCGTCTCGCCGCCCTGCTTGAACGCGATCGTCGCGGATTTCCGGAAGTCGGCCAGCACGCCGACGCCGCCGATCGTCGGCGTCGGCAGGATCGCGCGGCCGTTGGTCTCGTTGTAGAGCGACACGTTGCCGGACACGACCGGGAAATCGAGCGCCCTGCAGGCCTCGCGCGATGCCGCGCACGCAGCCGACGAACTGGCCCATGATCTCGGGCCGCTCCGGATTGCCGAAATTGAGATTGTCGGTGATCGCGAGCGGCCGGCCGCCGACCGCCGTGATGTTGCGCCAGGCTTCCGCCACCGCCTGCTTGCCGCCCTCGAACGGATCGGCCTCGCAATAGCGCGGCGTCACGTCGGCGGTGAGCGCGAGCGCCTTCGGCCCGTCGAGCACGCGCACCACCGCGGCGTCGCCGCCCGGACGCTGCACGGTGTTGCCGTGGATGACGTGGTCGTACTGCTCCCACACCCAGCGCCGCGAGCACAGGTCGGGCGCGGCGAGGAGCTTCTCCAGCGCATCGGCGTTCGACAGCGGCGGCGCGACGTCGCGCCGCCCGGATGGTCGCGCAGCTTGGGCGCATCGACGAAGGGCCGGTTGTATTCGGGCGCCTGATCGCCCAGCTCCTTGATCGGCAGGTCGGCCATCACGTCGCCGCGGTGGCGTACGATGAAGCGCAGGGTCGGCGTGGTCTCGCCCACCACCGCGAAATCGAGGCCCCATTTGCGGAAGATCGCCTCGGCCTCCGCCTCCTTGTCGGGGCGCAGCACCATCAGCATGCGCTCCTGGCTCTCCGACAGCATCATCTCGTAGGCGGTCATGCCGCTCTCGCGGCACGGCACCTTGTCGAGATCGAGCGTCACGCCGAGATCGCCCTTGGCGCCCATCTCGACCGCCGAGCAGGTCAGCCCGGCCGCGCCCATGTCCTGGATCGCGATGACGCAGCCCTTGTGCATGATCTCGAGGCAGGCTTCGAGCAGGAGCTTCTCGGCGAACGGATCGCCGACCTGCACGGTCGGGCGTTTCTCCTCGGCGTCGGCGCCGAACTCGGCCGACGCCATGGTGGCGCCATGGATGCCGTCGCGGCCGGTCTTGGAGCCGAGATAGACGATCGGCATGCCGACGCCGGTCGCCGCCGCGTAGAAGATCTTGTCGGTCTCGGCGAGGCCCACCGCCATGGCGTTGACCAGGCAGTTGCCGTCGTAGCGCGGTGTGGAAGCGCACCTGGCCGCCGACCGTCGGCACGCCGAACGAGTTGCCGTAGCCGCCGATGCCGGCGACGACGCCCGGCCACCAGATGGCGCGTCTTGGGATGCTTCGGATCGCCGAAGCTCAGCGCGTTGAGGCAGGCGATCGGCCGCGCCCCCATGGTGAACACGTCGCGCAGGATGCCGCCGACCCCGGTCGCCGCGCCCTGGTAGGGCTCGATGTAGCTCGGATGGTTGTGGCTCTCCATCTTGAACACGCAGGCGAGCCCGTCGCCGATGTCGATCACGCCGGCGTTCTCGCCCGGTCCCTGGATCACCCAGGCCGCCTTGGTCGGCAGCGTGCGCAGATGGACCTTGGAGGACTTGTACGAGCAATGCTCGTTCCACATCGCCGAGAAGATGCCGAGCTCGGTGATCGATCGGCGCGCGGCCGATCAGCTTCAGGATGCGCTCGTACTCGTCGGGCTTGAGGCCGTGCTCGGCGACGAGCTGCGGGGTGACCTTGGGTTCGTTGGGAATCATGACCCCCTGGTCCATGGCGTCCAATGCATATCTCACCCGGTGACCGTTATCACAGGTGAATGCCCCAGTTCGAAGCGGTTGTCAGGAGCTATCCAGAAGAAATCGCGGGCAGCGATGTTCCTCACTTAATTCCGCGAACGCCGGTCCGCCAGCCCCGCGGCGCGGCCGCCTAGGCGGCCCGCGCCACGTGGTCGACCAGCCCCGCGAACAAGCCGCGCCCGTCGGTGCAGCCCATGGCGGCTTCCACGTGGTTTTCCGGGTGCGGCATCATGCCGAGCACGTTGCGACGCTCGTTGAGAATGCCCGCGATCGCGTTGGTGGAGCCGTTGTGGTTCCAGGCGGGATCGAGCGCGCCGTCGGGCGCCACATAACGGTAGAGCACGCGGCCTTCCGCCTCGAGCCGCGCGACGGTGTCGGCGTCGGCCACATAGTTTCCTTCGCCATGCGCGACCGGCACCCGGACGACCTGGCCCGCATTGTAGCCGCGGCTGAACGCCGTGTCGGAACGCTCGACCCGCAGAAAGACATCCCGGCAGATGAAGCGGAGCTGCGCGTTGCGCATCAGTACGCCCGGCAGCAGGCCCGCCTCGCACGCGATCTGGAAGCCGTTGCAGATGGCGAGCACCAGCCCGCCCTTGGCGGCATGCGCCCGCACCGCATCCATGATCGGCGCGCGCGCCGCAATCGCGCCGCAGCGCAGGTAATCGCCGTAGGAGAAGCCGCCCGGAATCACCACCAGGTCGGTACCGGCCGGCAGCGCCGTCTCGGCATGCCACACCATGGCGGGCGCGCGGCCGGAGATGAGGGTCAGCGCGCGCGCCATGTCGCGCTCGCGATTGATGCCGGGAAAGACGAGGACGGCGGATTTCATCCCGTGACCTCGATGCGGTAATTCTCGATCACCGTGTTGGCGAGGAGCTTCTCGGCGGCGTCCTTGAGCGCCGCCTCGGCCTTGGTTTTGTCGGCGCCGGCGATCTCGATGTCGAACACCTTGCCCTGGCGCACGCTCGCGACGCCGCCGACGCCGAGCGACTTGAGCGCGCCCTCGATCGCCTTGCCTTGCGGATCGAGGATGCCGGACTTGAGGGTGACGGTGACGCGCGCTTTCATCACATGGGCTCCAAAAACATGGGCTCCGGAACTGCTTGGTCAATGGGCCGGAACGGCGATTCTTCAAGCATCCGCCCGCAACCCGCCACGTGTCCGCTCGCGCCGACCAGCCGCATGGCCGCCCAGAAGGCGGCCGGCGTGCTGGAGACGACCGGAACACCATGACGCTGCTCGAACGGCTGGGCGACGCCCAGCGTCCGCAGCCCGCCGCAGGAAATCAGCAGCCCTTCGGCATCGGCGGCTTCCTCGCACACCCGGGCGCCGAGGTCGAGGATGTCCGCCTCGCTCATCCGGCCCGGTCCACCGAAATCGGTGATGCCGAAGCCGTCGATCGCCCGCACCTCGAAGCCCTCGAGGGTCAAGAAATCCTTGAGACGCCGGTTGACCTCGCCGTCATAGGCGGTTGCGACCGCGAGCTTTTTCGCGCCAACCGCGTTGCAGGCCGTCGACCACCGCCTGGCTCATGGTGCTGACCGGCAGGCCGGTCGCGGCGCGCAGCGCGTCGAGCAGGCGGCGGTGCGCCACGGCGCCCTTGTAGAAGGTGAGCGAGGTTCCGATCACCATGACGGCGTCGACGCCCTGGCGGGCGAGATGTTCGGCGGCCGGCACGATCGCCGCCATCGCGGGTTCGTAGCCCTCGGGCGTGAGCGCCCGCACGCCGACGCCGCGCGCCAGGAATTTGACGTCCGGATACATGAGCGGGCCTTCGCCCGGCACCCTGTCGTCGGCGAAGGGGACGACGAGACCGATGGTGGCGGTCGTGGTCATGGACCTATCCTGGCACCCTGCGCGAAACTCGCTTTTGTCCGCCTTAACGTATCCTACCTTATCGTCGCCGAACGGCATCACCGAGAGGAAGATTGTCCCACGGAGCAGGCTGCAGGGGTGGCTTATTCACGTAAGGGTTTGAAGGTGGCTTGTAGAATTCCACACCAATCGCGGAAGCAAACGCCTCAACTCCATCGATGCCAACCTGAGCGCCGTCCTTGGCGAAAAGAATGCCGAACAGCGAAAAACAGCCTTTCACAACAGCGAGCGCGATGAACTTATCAGAACGACCGTCGCCGTATTTGACGTTGATGACGCGCGCTCGTCCCGTGAGTTCGACGAGGGACACCGATACGGCCTCCGATACGGCAAAGAATTCCGCGCCAGAAATCCCAAAGGGAGAGACCCGCATCCTTGCGGCTACCGCCTGCGGCGAAACTGCTTCTTCAAGATCCTTGATTGAAACAAAATCTGCGGCGGCGCGCAGCCAGAGCGCGGCGTTGCCAATCTGGCCATCCAAACAATTGCGACATGTGGCGTGGCTCATTGAATGAAAAGCAAAAGCGTCGTCCACCTGCCATTTGGGATCGCGCGCCACGATGCGCGCGCCGTGCTCCTCGCCCTGGTCGATCCATTCCGTCGCATATGCGCCGTTCATATACCAACGACAAACGTCATCCTCGCCCTTGGCGGCGGAGGACATGAGGACCACGGCGGCCATTGCAACAACGGCACTGCGCATCTGTTCGCTCCTTCCCAAACGCCTCGGGGGCCCTTGGGCCCCCGAAATCGCTCGCCCTCAGGGGGCAAGATGAAGGTACGCGCGAGCCCGCTCAGCTCTTGACCAGAATCGGCCCGGTGCCCTGCGGACGCTCGCCTTCGCTCATGATGCCGAGGCGCTTGGCGACCTCGGTATAGGCCTCGACCAGGCCGCCGAGGTCGCGGCGGAAGCGGTCCTTGTCGAGCTTCTCGTTCGACTTGATGTCCCACAGCCGGCACGAATCGGGCGAGATCTCGTCGGCCACGACGATCCGCATCATCTCGTTCTCCCACAGCCGGCCGCATTCCATCTTGAAGTCGACCAGACGGATGCCGACGCCGAGGAAGAGGCCGGAGAGGAAATCGTTGACCCGGATGGCGAGCGCCATGATGTCGTCGATCTCCTGCGGCGTCGCCCAGCCGAACGCGGTGATGTGCTCTTCCGACACCATCGGGTCGTTGAGCGCGTCGTTCTTGTAGTAGAACTCGATGATCGAGCGCGGCAGCTGCGTGCCTTCCTCGATGCCGAGGCGCTGCGACAGCGAGCCGGCGGCGACGTTGCGCACCACCACCTCGAGCGGCACGATCTCGACCTCGCGGATCAACTGCTCGCGCATGTTGAGCCGGCGGATGAAGTGCGTCGGCACGCCGATGTCGTTGAGGTGCTGGAAGACGTACTCGGAGATGCGATTGTTGAGCACGCCCTTGCCTTCGATCACCTCGTGCTTCTTGGCGTTGAAGGCGGTGGCGTCGTCCTTGAAATGCTGAATCAGCGTTCCGGGCTCCGGTCCTTCGTAGAGGACCTTCGCCTTGCCCTCGTAGATGCGGCGACGGCGGCTCATCGGAGTATACCGTGGCTTGAGAAAGTCCATGGATGCCGTGGCTCCA
The DNA here is from genome assembly GCA_963791155.1 of uncultured Pseudomonadota bacterium. GTDB lineage: Bacteria > Pseudomonadota > Alphaproteobacteria > Rhizobiales > Xanthobacteraceae > JAVDCA01. Next base: position 654,082 of record CAWBRI010000016.1, on the reverse strand, counting down.
GTAGGTGGTTAATGTCCGCGGCGGCGGATTCCAGGGCAGCACGCGACTCGATACCTGCGGCGGCCGGCCCCTCCGCACCACGACAAGCTAGCCGAACGCGGTGCGGAGTACAATCGACATAGACCCGTGGCGTCGATCGCGCAACGACGACTTGCTTGACCTTACGGTCGGTTGCCTTGACGGCCTCTACTCGATATGCAAGGCGGCAACTCGGTCTACGCCGGCACGGCCGGTTCGACACGATTAGTCCGAGGGCGCATGCCATGACCACCTTCGACAAGCGCGAGGAAGGCTTCGAGAAGCAATTCGCCCACGACGAGGAGCTCAAGTTCAAGGCGACGGCGCGCCGCGACCGCTTTCTGGGCCTGTGGGCGGCGGAAAAGCTCGGGCTCACCGGCGCCGCCGCCGACGCCTATGCCAAGGATCGGTCGTGATCGCCGAGATCGACGACGCACGACGTGTTCGCCAAGCTGCGCAAGGATTTCGACGCCAAGGGCGTGTGCAGACGGACGAGCAGATCCGCCGCGTCATGAACGAGCTGCTGGCGCGCGCGGTCGCCGAGATCAAGGCCGGCAAATAGTTACCAACGGGCGGAGAAGCCGATGACGGCGCAATTCTCCCTCGCCCGGCGGCTCAAGGCCGGCGAGACCGTCCATACCGGCTGGTGCCGGCCTGCCCTATCCGATCGTCGCCGAGATGATCGGCCGCGAGGGCTTTCCCGCCGTCACCATCGATCAGCAGCACGGACTGTGGGACACCGCGGCGACGGTGGCCGGGATCGCGGCCATCCGCCAGGCCGGCGCCGCGCCGATCGTGCGCATTCCGGTCGGCGACTTCGCGACGGCGAGCCGCGCGCTCGACTTCGGCGCCGAGGGCGTCATCGCGCCGATGATCAACACCGTCGCGGACGCCCGCGCCTTCGTGTCGGTCGCCAAATATCCGCCGGTCGGCGAGCGCAGCTGGGGACCGCATCGCGCCATGACGCTCGCCGGCATCGCCGGACCAGAAGGCCTATCTGCGCGAGGCGAATGCGCTCACCGTCACGTTCGCGATGATCGAGACGCGCACCGCGCTCGACAATCTCGACGCCATCGCGGCGACCGAGGGCATCGACGCGCTGTTCGTCGGCCCGTCCGATCTGTCGATCGCGCTCGGCCGACGGCGCCGAGGTCGACCCGCATTCCGCGGCGGTCGAGCGCGAGCTCGACCGCATCGTCGCGGCGGCGCGACAAGGCGCAACAAGATCCCGGGGCTCTACTGCGCCAACGCCGAGCGCGCCGTGTTCGCCGCCAAGCGCGGCTTCCGCTTCCTCGCGGTCGGCAGCGACCTCGGTTTCCTGCGCGCCGGCGCCGCGGCGCAAGCTGAAGGCGCTGAAGGGGTGACACGAACCGAGGCGTCCGACCACCTAACTCCGTCATCCTGAGGTGGCCGGCGAAGCCGGCCCTCGAAGGACGACGGCCCGGGTACCCGAGTTTCTCGCAGCGGTGCCGCCATGGGTGCATTCGTCTACATGCTGCTTTGTTCTGACGAATCGTTCTACGTCGGCAGCGCGACCGGCGATGACCTTTCGAAGGGAGTAGCCGAGCATAACGCCGGCGCGCTTCCGGGTTACACGTGGTCACGCCGCCCGGTCCGGTTGATCTGGTCCGAGCACTTCGATCGGATCACCGACGCCATCGCAGCCGAGCGGCAAATCAAAGGCTGAAGTCGTTCAAAGAAATCCGCTTTGGCGAAAGGTGACTGGGAGGGCCTGCGTCAATTGGCGAAGCGCCGGGGTGGGCGCGATCGAGAGGTTCAAATGGCGGAGACCCGTCATAGGTGGTACCCGGGCCGTCGTCCTTCGAGGCTCGGCGCTGCGCGCCGAGCACCTCAGGATGACGGGGCGAGGGTGTTCCGGAGGCAACTCAGCCTAGCTGTCCCTGACGGGCGCACGGCGTGCGCGCTCCTCACGACGACGAAATCGCCGCTTCCAGCCCGTCCAGCACCTTGCCCGCGTCCGCCTCGATCTCCGCCACCCGCACCGGCAACACCCGATAGCCGCGCGTCGCCGAGCCAGGCGCTTTGTCCGCCCGCGCCTTGGCGCCGGCCTCGCTTTCCTCGCCCGGCACGATGTCGATCACGGCGCGCAAGGCGAACGAGACCATGTCGGTGATGTGCGGCCCGACCGGGACCTGGCGCTTGAAGCCGTGTCCGGCGAAACGGCGATCGCGCGTGAGCGCCTTCCACAGCGTGCGCTCCGCGTCGGTCGGATTGCGGCGCAAGCAGCCGCGACAGGCCGCGCACCGGCCCGCGCTCGGCGACACGCCCCTCGGGCCGTGCTCGGCAGGAGCGCGCGCAGCATGCCGGCCTCGCGCGCCGTCGAGCACGCCGCCGTGCGCCGGACCCTTGCGGCCCTCGGCGATCGCCATGATGACCCCATGCAGGGTCTGGACGTCCTGCTGGGTCGGCTGCATGCGGGCGAAGATGTTGCGCAGGTTGATCGGTCATCGTCTGGCGCTTCTCCGGCGGCCGGAAGAACTCGACCTTCTCCAGTTCGGCTTCGAGATCTGGCGAAAAAAGCGAACAGCTGCTGCTTGCCGGCGGGCGGCGAGCGCTCCGGCATCGCTGAACGGCAGCGCGCCGCCGCTCGCGAGCTTGAAATACTCGTACGCGATCACGAGCACCGCCTGCGCCAGGTTGAGCGACGCGAAGGCCGGGTTGACCGGCAAGGTGACGATGCGGTCGGCGAGACGCGACCTCGTCGTTCTCGAGGCCCCAGCGCTCGCGTCCGAACAGCACCGCGACGGTCTCGCCGGCGGCGACGCGCGGCGCCATCTCGCGCGCCGCCTCGTCGGGCGCCAGCACGGGCTTGGCCTGGTCATGCGCGCGCGCCGTGGTGGCCAGCACGAAATGACAGTCCGCGACGGCGTCTTCCAGCGTGTCGAACAGCTGCGCGCCGTCGAGCACCGCATCGGCGCCGGCGGCGGCGCGCTGCGCCTGGATGTTCGGCCAGCCGTCGCGCGGCTTGACCAGGCGCAGGCGCGCGAGCCCGAAATTCGCCATCGCGCGCGCCACGGTGCCGATGTTCTGGCCGAGCTGCGGCTCGACCAGCACGACGATCGGCCCGCCGACGTCGGTCCACGGCTTGGTCTTGTCGGTCCCCGAACCGGGCATGAGGTTCCTCTGCTCAATACCGTCATCCTGAGGCGCCCGAGCGAAGCGAGCCTCGAAGGATGATCGGCCGCGCGGTGCCGTCGCCCTTCGAGGCTCCGCTTCGCTCGCAGCCTCAGGGTGACGGTTCGAGTATCCAGTGGTCTTATAGCGGAACCGGCGCGAATTGCAGTCGGCCGCAAATTCGCTATGAAACACGCGACCGCCGGCCCGCTCGGCCGGCCGCGAGGGGGCAGCTATTGTCCGACGAGACTGCCAAGGATCGCCGCCGCCTCGTGCTCGGGGCCGCGGTCGGCTTCCGGGTCGCGCAGGTGCGCGTGTTCGTCGAGTCGTTGCGCGCCACCGGCTATGCGGGCGACGTGACGATGCTGGTCGGCCGCTTTCAGTGGCGGCTCAGGGCCTATCTGCGTCGCCACGGCGTGCGCACGCTGCCGCACTGGTCGACCCGCAAGCTGCACGGACCGATCCACGCCGTGCGGTTCGAGAGATTCGCCAGGATCTTGCGCGCGAGCGCCGGCCGCTACGATCAGGTGCTGGTGTCCGACGTGCGCGACGTGCTTTTTCAGAAACATCCCTTCGCGGACCTCGCCTCGCCGGCCTGCCGGTTCTATCTCGAGGCCGCGCCGTGGACGATCGGCAGCGAGCCGACCAACCGGCGCTGGGCGAACCTCTTTCTCGCGCCCGCGGGGCCGCCGGATCGGCCCGTGCCGCATCAGCTGCTGCGGCGTGGTGCTCGGCGAGGCCGGACCGTCGACCGAGTACCTGTCGCGGCTCGCCGCCTATCTGCAGGCCTTGCCGATCCGGATGCGCCGCGAGGGCGGCGCCGACACCGTGTTCCACAACAAGATCGCGCATCTCACGCGCGAGGTGCGCGGCCGAGATCGTGGAAAACGACGTCCATGTCGCCACCATGGGGCTCACGCCGCCGTCGGCCTATGTGGCCGGCGCCGACGGGCTCATTCGGACCGCCGACGGGCGGACGCCCGCGATTCTGCATCAATATGACCGCATCCCCGCGCTCAAGCGCGCCGTGGAGGCCAGGTACCGGCTGTCCGGCTGAGCTTCGGCCCGAAAAGCCCGCCAAACCAGCGCCCCGAGGAACGAATCAAAGCCGTGAAAATTGCGGCGGCCGCCACCTTTGCCCCGGGCAAAGCGGGTGCTATAGCGTCGCGCGCGGCGACCGGCCGTGCCGTCCTCGACACATCAAAATCCCGGACGCTTGAAGCGGAGCTTTCATTAATGGCGAAGATCAAGGTCGACAATCCGGTCGTCGAGCTCGACGGCGACGAGATGACACGCATCATCTGGCAGTTCATCAAAGACAAGCTGATCCATCCCTATCTCGACATCGATCTGCTCTATTACGATCTCGGCATGGAGTACCGCGACAAGACCGACGACCAGGTCACCATCGACGCGGCCGAAGCGATCAAGAAGGTCGGCGTCGGCGTGAAATGCGCCACCATCACGCCCGACGAGGCGCGCGTGAAGGAATTCAATCTCAAGACAGATGTGGCGCTCGCCCAACGGCACGATCCGCAACATTCTCGGCGGCACGATCTTTCGCGAGCCGATCATCTGCAAGAACGTGCCGCGCCTGGTGCCGGGCTGGACCAAGCCGATCATCATCGGCCGCCACGCCTATGGCGACCAGTACCGCGCCACCGACTTCATGGTTCCCGGCAAGGGCAAGCTCACGCTCACCTTCGTCGGCGAGGACGGCAAGAAGATCGAGCGCGAGGTGTTCGAGTTTCCCGAGCAGCGGCATCGCCATGGCGATGTACAACCTCGACAATTCGATCCGCGATTTCGCCCGCGCCTCGCTCAACTACGGGCTCGATGCGCAACTATCCGGTCTATCTGTCGACCAAGAACACCATCCTCAAGGTCTATGACGGCCGCTTCAAGGACATCTTCCAGGAGATCTTCGACAAGGAGTTCAAGGCCGAGTTCGACAAGAAGAAGCATCACCTACGAGCACCGGCTGATCGACGACATGGTGGCGGCGGCGCTCAAATGGTCGGGCGGCTATGTGTGGGCGTGCAAGAACTACGACGGCGACGTGCAGTCCGACACGGTGGCGCAGGGCTACGGCTCGCTCGGCCTGATGACCTCGGTGCTCGACGACGCCGGACGGCAAGGTGGTGGAGGCCGAGGCCGCCCACGGCACGGTGACGCGGCACTACCGCGAGCATCAGAAGGGCAAGGAGACCTCGACCAACTCGATCGCCTCGATCTTCGCCTGGACGCGCGGGCTCGCCCACCGCGCCAAGCTCGACGACAACGCCGACGCTTGCGAAGTTCGCCGCCACGCTGGAGAAGGTCTGCGTCGACACCGTCGAGGCCGGCTTCATGACCAAGGACCTGGCGCTGCTCGTCGGCGCCGACCAGAAATGGCTGTCGACCACCGGCTTCCTCGACAAGGTCGATCGGACAATCTGCAGAAGGCGATGGGGATGTAACTGTCGCCGCGACGCAGCGCCGAACGATCGAGGGCCGCCATTCCTCGGCCCTTTTTCGTGGCGTGTCTCACCACAGGGGTGCAGTCCACGGGACATGCGCCAATAATGCAGAGCGAGAACAGGTCCCGCTTCCCTGTTAAATCGGGACCTGCTGTCCGCCGCCCACCTCGCATATTGAGATGATTGGGCTTTTTGGCTTCGTTTGCCCCGGCGCGTTCCTGTTAATAACAGGAGTTTGCAGGGAATCTGCAGGGAATGGTGGCGCCCTCAATGCCGGTGCCCAGGCCGCGCGGTTCTGCAAATGAAAAGAGCCGCCCGCGGCGGCCCCTGTGTGGCTTTCATGTGTGGCGCCTTGGCGCAAGACCCGCTGGCGCGAAACGCGATGGCGCGAGACATTTGGCTCTCATGCAAACGCCCGACGCTTTGCGGCGCCGGGCGCAATTCCAACCGTGGATTTTCTCCTACACCATTTTGCGGTGGTGATCAAAAAAGTGGTCGTCAAGAATTAAGATTGGCCCCGGCAACGAAGCGTGTCCCGATCAGGCGGCACCACTTGCTCCGTCATGCCCGGCGGCGGGTACGCTCCGATTCGCTCAGGGCGTAATGGCCGTGCGCGCGGGACGCCAGCTTTCCGGCGTGGACCATGCGATGCATCCGGACCACGAGGGTGCGCCGCTTCATGTCGAGCTGCGCCTCGTCGAGGTGATCGACGATTTCCTGCACCGAAAGCCCGAGCGGGTTCTCCGCCAGGATGTCCAGGATGAAATCCTCGATGTCCTCGGCGCCGCCGCCGCGCGAGGCGACCAGCAGCGGCCTTTGGCGCTCGCCCGGTACGGCCGGCTCCGGCAACTGAACCACGGACGTATCGCGCAGCACGGCGCCTTCCAGGCGTTCGGAGATGGCCGCCAGGACCTGCACGGCGCGGCCCGCATCGGCTGATTGGAGGCCCTTGAGACCGATCGCGAGCATGTCCGCCTTCTGCAGCAAATCCTGCTCGTAGAGCCTGACTGCGTCCTGGGACAAGGTCATGCCAACCCCCGGAAGATTACGCGACGCCAACTGATTAACAATTTGTAAACCGAAATTACAGGGCCGACAAGCAAAAGCCGACGTCCGGGTAATTTTCGCACGCCGGATGGTTAATGCGCGCCTAATTGAATTGACAGCTTTTGAGGTTTGTGTAATTTTTAATTACATCACATGTAGGAGCGTACCATGCCGTTAGAAATGTCGCTGCCTGTCCTCGCCCTCGCCGGCGCCGCCCTCACGGCACTCACCTATCGGTTCTGGCCGCGGATCGCGATCCGCACCCATGCGGAGAAGCACCACGGAATTGGGGTCCGCGAAATCGCGGTCAGCCTCTCGCGCCCGGGCGCCGAGCGACGGATCGCGGTCGGCGCGCCGCCGGCGGGCTTCGAGTTCGTCATCTACCTGACGCTCAAGTCCTGTAATCAATAATTCCATTCCTGAGCGACGAACCGGCGGGCGCGCCGGCGCATCAGGCAAATCGTACCGCGTAGATCGGCGGCAGATGCGCGTTGAGAAGCGCCCACGCGTCGCCGGCGTCCTCGCTCACCCACAGGCCGCCCGTGGTCGACCCCATGGCGAGGCGCGTGCCGGTCTCGTCGACCGCAAGGCCGTGCCGATAGACCAGGTCGTAGGCGTCGCGCCCCGGCAGACCGCGGCGCAGCGCCTCCCAGGTCTTGCCGCCGTCGCGGGTCCGGGTGGCGCAGAGCGCCCCGTCGCGCGGCATGCGCAGCTCGTCCTTCATGGCCGGCACCAGCCAGGCGGTCCGCGGATCGGTCGGATGCGCCGCGACCGCAAAGCCGAAATCGTCGCCCGCCGTCGTCAGGCGCTCCCATGTGGCGCCGGTGTCGACCGACCGGTAGACGCCGGCGTGATGCTGCATCCACATCACGTCGGGCGCGCCGGGGCAGCGCGCCACGCGATGCGGGTCCTGGACCTCGCGCGTGCCGGCCTGCTCCGGCGGCATATAGGGCGCCACCAGGCCGTCGCCGCGCAATGCCCAGGTCTGCCCGTCGTCGGCCGTGTCCCACACGCCGCCGCACGAGATCGCGACGAAGACCCGCCGGGGATCGCGCGGGTCGGGAGATACCGTATGGATGCCGGCCTCGTCATAGCCGCCGCCGAACCACTTCGCCCGTTCCGGCACGTCCCACAGCGCACGCGTGAGCTGCCAGCTCTCGCCGCCGTCGTCGGAGCGGAAGAGTCCCGCCGGAAGCGCGCCGATCCACAGCCGGCCCGGCTGCGAGGGGCCGCCCGCCTCCAGGGTCCAGATCTGCGACAGCGTCGGCGCACCGGCGGCGTCGGCCGGAAACGCCGGCGCCGGCAATTCGCGCCAGGTGCGGCCGGCGTCGCCGGAACGGTGCAGCTTCGCGCCGAAGTGGCCGTGATTGAGCGCCACATAGAGCGCGCCGTCCGCAAGCGCGCGGTCGCGCCGGTCGTGCAACACGGCGCTCACCGGGATACCCGGGAAGTCGGTGCGCGCGATCGTCCATCCGCCGGCAGTGCGGGCGAACGTCATCAGGCCTTTGCGGGTCCCCACCAGCAGGCGATCGCTCATCGTTCGTTCCTCGCTCAACCGCCCGACAGCGCTTGCATGACGTAGAGCTCCGAGTCCGGCCCGACCGGATGGCGCAGGGTCGCGTCGCACGCCAGCCGCTTGCCGTCGGCAAACACGCAGACATGCCGGCGCAGATTGCCGCGGTCATCGAGCAGATAGCCGCGCAGGTGCGGCAGCTCGCCGAACACGGTCGCGAGCGCCTCGCCGACGGTGCCGCCGTTCGCATGCATCGGCCCGTTCGGAACGAGCTCGCGCAGCCATGCGGTGAAATGCACCCGAGCCATGTGGGCCGCCTCACGTGTCGTGACTTTCCCGCCATCACCTTGCGTCCAAAAATGACGGAGTTTGGGCGCCGCCTCAACCGCCGAGCGCGGCCGCGATGGCGGCGAGCGCGGCGTCGGCCTTCGAGCCGTCGGGACCGCCGGCCTGCGCCATGTCGGGGCGCCCGCCCCCGCCCTTGCCGCCGAGCGCCTCGGCGCCGCGGCGCACCAGATCGACCGCGTTGAAGCGCGCCGTCAGATCGGCGGTGACGCCCACCACGATGCCGGCCTTGCCCTCGTCGGTCACGCCCACGATGGCGACGACCCCCGAGCCGACCTGCTTCTTGCCCTCGTCGACCAGGCTCTTGAGATCCTTGATGTCGATCCCCGAAACGGCGCGCGCCAGCAGCCTGGTGTCGCCCACGTGGCGCACGCCGTCATCGGCCGCGCGCGCGCCGCCGCCCCCCATGGCGAGCTTTTTCTTCGCTTCGGATACCTCGCGTTCCAGACGCTTGCGCTCGTCGATGAGCGCCGCGAGACGGCTCGGCACGTCGTCGAGCGAGGTCTTGAGCTCGGCCGCTGCGGTCTTGGCGACCTGAGCGATGTGATTCTGGCTCTTGCGCGCGGCCTTCGCGGTCAGCGCCTCGATGCGGCGCACGCCCGACGCGACCGCGCTCTCGGCCACGACCGAGATCACCCCGATGTCGCCGGTGCGCCGCACATGGGTGCCGCCGCACAGCTCGACCGACCAGCCCAAGGAGTTGTGGCCGGCTTTCGCCGGCTCGGCTTGATCCGGATAGACTTGGCCCATCGCGACCACACGCACCTCGTCGCCGTATTTCTCGCCGAACAGCGCGCGCGCTCCCGACGCGCGTGCGTCGTCGACCGCCATCAGTCGGGTGGTCACGGGCGAGTTCTGCAGCACCATGTCGTTGGCGATGTCCTCGACCCGCTCGATCTCTTCGGCGCTCATCGGCTTGGGATGCGCAAAATCGAAGCGCAGCCGGTCGGGCGCGACCAGCGAACCCTTCTGCGCCACGTGATCGCCCAGCACCTGGCGCAGCGCCTCATGCAGGAGATGCGTCGCCGAATGGTTGGCCCGGATGGTGGAGCGCCGCGCATGGTCGACCGCGAGCGCGAGCGCCTGGCCGCTTTTGAGCGCGCCTTCCTCCACCACGCCGATGTGGACGAACACGTCGCCCGCCTTCTTGCCGGTATCGGTGACGCGGAAGCGCACCCCGTCCGCCGTCATCACGCCGGTGTCGCCCACCTGGCCGCCGGATTCGCCATAGAACGGGGTCTGGTTGAGCACGACGGCGCCGCTCTCCCCTTTTTTCAGCGCGTCGACCTCCTTGCCGTCGCGCACCAGCGCCGCGACCACGCCTTCGACGCTCTCGGTCTCGTAGCCCAGGAACTCGGTCGCGCCGACCCGGTCGCGCAGCCCGAACCACACGGTCTCGGTCGCGGCTTCGCCGGAGCCCGACCACGAGGCGCGCGCCTTCGCGCGCTGGGCCTCCATGGCGGCGTTGAAGGCCGCCGTGTCGACCGCGATGCCGCGGGATTTCAAAGCATCTTCAGTGAGATCGAGCGGAAACCCGAAGGTGTCGTAGAGCGTGAAGGCGACCTCGCCCTTGAGCTTGTCGCCCTTCTTGAGGCTGCGGGTCTCCTCGTCGAGGATCGCCAGCCCGCGTTCCAGCGTGTTGCGGAAGCGCGTCTCCTCCAGCCGCAAGGTCTCGCTGATCAGCGGTTCGGCGCGAACGAGCTCGGGATAGGCCTGGCCCATCTCGCGCACCAGCACCGGCACCAGCCGCCACATCAGCGGCTCCTTGGCGCCGAGCAGCTCGGCATGGCGCATGGCGCGCCGCATGATGCGGCGGAGCACATAGCCGCGCCCTTCGTTCGACGGCAGCACGCCGTCGGCGATCAGGAAGGAGGTCGCGCGCAGATGGTCGGCGATCACCCGGTGCGAGGCCTTCTGCGGGCTGTCGGGATCGACGCCGGTGAGGTCGCCGACCGCGCGGATCAGCGCGCCGAACAGATCGATCGCATAGTTGTCGTGCGTCCCCTGCAGCACCGCGGCGACGCGCTCCAGCCCCATGCCGGTGTCGATCGACGGCTTGGGCAGGTCGAGGCGCTTGCCGCCCGCGAGCTGCTCATATTGCATGAAGACGAGATTCCAGATCTCGATGAAGCGGTCGCCGTCGGCCTCCGGCGAGCCGGGCGGACCGCCCGGAATATGATCGCCGTGGTCGTAGAAGATCTCCGAGCACGGACCGCACGGGCCGGTGTCTCCCATGGCCCAGAAATTGTCGGAGCCCGCGATGCGCACGATCTTGTGGTCGGGCAGGCCGGCGATCTTCTTCCACAGGCCGAACGCCTGGTCGTCGTCGATATAGACCGTCACCATCAGGCGATCGACCGACAGACCGAATTCCTTGGTCACCAGGTTCCAGGCGAGCTCGATCGCGCGATCCTTGAAATAATCGCCGAACGAGAAGTTCCCCAGCATCTCGAAAAACGTATGGTGACGCGCCGTGTAGCCGACATTGTCGAGGTCGTTGTGCTTGCCGCCCGCGCGCACGCATTTCTGCGCCGTGGTGGCGCGCGCATAGGGACGCTTCTCGACGCCGGTGAAGACGTTCTTGAACTGCACCATGCCGGCATTGGTGAACATCAGGGTCGGGTCGTTGCGCGGCACCAGCGGCGACGAGGGCAGGATCTCGTGTCCGTTCTTCTGAAAATAGCCGAGGAAGGCCGACCGGATTTCGTTGACGCCGCTCATTCAATGCCTTGTGGGTCGCTGCCGGCGCTGCCGCGGTTTGCGGCGGCGGCGCGCTGTTTTACCAATCTTTCCAATGCTTTTTAGCGAGGGGGCGGGACCCTGTCCAGGAAGGGCGGCGGCACGAGCGCCGCATGACCCGCGGTGAAATGTCCGCTATAAGCACCGCCGCCACGGCCGCCGCCCGCCCGGCACGGCCCCATCGCACGGAACCCCAGCTCCCGATGCCCGACGCGACGCCGCCCGCATCAGCCTTCGAGCGCCGCTTGCGGGCCGGCAAGTTCATGATGACGGCCGAGGTCGTCCCGCCCGCCTCGTGCGATCCGGACGACCTGCTGAAAAAGGCGCTGCCGCTGCGCGTGCTCGCCGACGCCGTCAACGTCACCGACGGCGCGGGCGCGCGCGCCCATATGGGGGCGACGGCGGCCGCCGCCATCCTGTTGCGCAACGGCATCGAGCCGATCCTCCAGCTCGCCTGCCGCGACCGCAACCGGATCGCCCTGCAAGGCGAGCTGATGGGCGCCGCCGCGCTCGGAATCCGCAACCTGCTGCTGCTGCGCGGCGACGATCCCGACCGCGGGCGACCAGAAGGACGCCAAGCCGGTGTTCGACCTCGATTCGCGCGGCTTGATGGAGATGGCGCGCGCGATCCGCGATCGCGGGGCCCTGCCGCACGGGCAGAAGGTCGCCGGCGCGCCGCGCTTCCTGCTGGGCGCCGCCGACGCGCCGGTCGATCCGGAGCCCGGCTGGATGCCGACGACGCTGGCCGGCAAGATCGAATCCGGCGCGCAATTCGCCCAGACCCAGTTCTGCATGGATATCGGCGTGGTCCGCCGCTACGTCGCGCGCCTGGCCGAGGCCGGCCTGACCGACGAACTGTTTTTGCTGATCGGCGTCAATCCGCTGCGCTCGGCGGCGTCGGCGCGCTGGATGCGGCAGAACCTGTTCGGCACCATCATTCCGGACGAGACGATCGCGCGGCTCGACGCCGCGAGGGACCCGGCGGCCGAAGGCCTCGAGATTTGCATGGAGCTGATCGCGGAGCTCGCGCGCACCCCCGGGGTCGCCGGCGTCCACGTGATGGCGCCCGGCAACGACGCGGCGGTGCCGCGCGTCCTCGAGCAGGCGCGCCGCACGCTGCCGCTGGAGCGCCAGTCGGACGTCGGGCGAGCGGTTCCGCGAGCGCGAGGCGCACAGCCGCAGGGATTAGCGCTCCTGCGTCATTGCCCGCGCAAGCGGGCAATCCAGTAGACACCGTCCTCCGTCAATACGCGCGACGTCGCCACAGCGAAATCACGGAGTACTGGATCGCCCGCTGGCGCCTGTCCTCGGGCCGACCGAAGGTCGGACCCGGGGACGGGCGATGACGGAGCAACAATGGCGGGAAATGGCGTGGATGGCCGGGACCATAGGCGAGCGAAGCGACGCCGTTCTTCAAACGGCTATGGTGAGCGAAGCGACGCCGTTCTTCGAACGGCTATGCCCGGCCATGACGATGTGGATGGGTCGAGCCCAGAGACGATGCCTATTCCTCCGCCGCGACCTTGTCGTCGTCGTCCTCGGGCGTGCGATCGGCCGCCAGAATCTGATCGGCGATCAGGCCGGCGTTCTGGCGGATCGACGCCTCGATCTTGGCGGCCATGTCGGGATTGTTCTTGAGGAAGGTCTTCGCGTTCTCGCGGCCCTGGCCGATGCGCACGCTGTCATAGGAGAACCAGGCGCCCGACTTCTCGACCACGCCGGCCTTGACGCCGAGGTCGACGATCTCGCCCATCTTCGAGACGCCCTCGCCGTACATGATGTCGAACTCGACCTGCTTGAACGGCGGCGCGAGCTTGTTCTTGACCACCTTGACGCGGGTCTGGTTGCCGACCACCTCGTCGCGGTCCTTGATCACGCCGATGCGGCGGATGTCGAGGCGCACCGAGGCGTAGAACTTGAGCGCGTTGCCGCCGGTGGTGGTCTCCGGGCTGCCATACATCACGCCGATCTTCATGCGGATCTGGTTGATGAAGATCACCATCGTGTTGGAGCGGTTGATCGAGGCGGTGAGCTTGCGCAGGGCTTGCGACATGAGCCGCGCCTGCAGCCCGGGCTGGCTGTCGCCCATCTCGCCTTCGAGCTCGGCGCGCGGAACGAGCGCGGCGACCGAATCGATCACCAGCACGTCGATCGCGCCCGAGCGCACCAGGGTGTCGGCGATCTCGAGCGCCTGCTCGCCGGCGTCGGGCTGCGAGATCAGCAGGTCGTCGACGACGACTCCGAGCTTGCGCGCATAGATCGGATCGAGCGCGTGCTCGGCGTCGATGAAGGCGCAGATGCCGCCCTTCTTCTGGGCCTCGGCGAGGCAATGCAGCGCGAGCGTGGTCTTGCCGGAGGATTCCGGCCCGTAGATCTCGACCACGCGTCCGCGCGGCAGGCCGCCGATGCCGAGCGCGATATCGAGCCCGAGCGACCCGGTCGGGACGGTATCGACGTCCATCGCCTTGTCGTTCTTGCCGAGCCGCATGATCGAGCCCTTGCCGAAGGCCCGCTCGATCTGGGAAAGCGCTGCGTCGAGCGCCTTGGTCTTGTCCATGATGTTGGCGCCTTCGACGACTCGTAACGCGGACTGGGCCATTGCTTCCCTCCTTATGGCGATGATTCTGCGGGCCGACAACGCGGGATGCGGCAGCCCCCCTCAAGGAATCACTGTACTCTATTTGTTCCGGGTTCGCAATATGTTCTTTTTGGGGGCCCGGTGCTGGCCTAAGTCGATCCCTCGTAGCCTAAGTTGAAGTTAACAGTGTCCTAATTCATTCTCGGGGGATGTGGGGCTGGCTTTCGGTGGTGGCCCCTTTCCGACCTGATTGGTCCCTTTTGGCACTAACCGCCAACGCCTGGCGTCGGACCATCCACGAGGAATTTGAGATTTTCCCATTGGGGAGGCGTGAGCGTAACCCTGAGAGCGGCCCCTTGACCCTCAACCCTGGTCCCGAAGATCAAGTTGACGGCCCCGCCCCGCTTGTCGGCATCCACCCAAATAACTGCCGGGAATCGATTCCATAACGCGTCCAATTTCACATCCATGGTTCTTTCTCCTCTCGCCATGGTGAGGCCGCCTCATTTTGGGCGGTGGCCTATTTTGAAGCCATCTTTTCCATCTCGGCCGCCAGTTTGAGCACTTCTCGCTTGGTGAGGCGAAACGACGTGCTTCGGTAGAGCCGCCCGGCCTTGGTCATAACCTCCAACACAACCGCGTTGCCGCGTCGAATGACCTTGGCGGTCTCGGTCCACTTTACGCCAGTGACTTTGACGGTCATTCGCTCTCCCGCAAGCCCGCCGCGTTGGCCGAGCGTCGTCCCGTCATATTCCAAATTTCCTTCCGCGCGTTCTCATTGGGACAATATCAGGGTCGGTAGCGTTCTACTTCCGAACCTGGCGCCCTCTTCAAGACAACGCGTCGGTCCTTCCGCCCGGCCGGTAGTTCTCCACCATCCATTTGTAAAATCAGGCGAAGTTCCGGAACGATCTCACCGGCAATGAGTTATGCCCCAAGTTTATGGGGAATGGCGTATGGCTCGGGCGGACTATTACCGACAACAAGCCGACATCTGCCTGCGTCTCTCGCTCTTGTGCGAAGACAAGGAAACCGCCGACTTGCTCATCCATAAGTCGGTCGAGCTGCTGGCCCAAGCGAGCGAGGCGGATCAGCAAGAGCCGCCGCCCCCGCCCCCGACATCCCACCAAGAAACTCAGCAACCCGCCCAGCAGCAGCAGCAAATCCAGCCCAAGACGGACGACGAATAGGCGGCCCCGGTGGGCGGGGCTTGAACGGTGCGGTAGCGGAAGCCCGGCAATTCGCTAGCGGCCGCAAGATCGGTCTTTGATGCCGGCGGCAGCGGCCTCACGACCACTCATAGCGGACGACCTTTCGCAGCCCGAGCGCTTTGAGGATCTGGGGCGACGTCTTCTTCTGTCCGTTGAGCGCCGCGCAGACGGACGGCCGGTCCACGCGGTGCCGTCTCGCCCATGCGGTCTGGCTGCCCGCCTTGGCGATTTCAGCCTTCAGCAGGGCCAAGACGCCCTTGTCATCGAACCGTTCACGCTTGGGTGCCTTCACGACGAGTCCCCCCGGCCTCTTGCGGCCTGGCGCGCTTCATCTGCAGTCTGCGCCGGCCCGCAACGGCATTCCTTGATCAATCTCAAAACGTGCCTCCGCGGCGCAGCCCGCAGGACCGCGGGCTTCGATCCGGGAAGTCAGGCCCGACCCGCTGCACCACCGCCCAAGACGATCGTCACCGGCCGCAGTTCCAGATCGGCCCGATCGGCGTCTGCGTCCAGCACGGACCAAAACCGCCGCCGTTCCAGCGACCACGGTAGAAGCGCGGGTAGCCGTACCAGTACTGGGGGCCCCGCCGCGCCCGCGCGACGTAATCCTCCCATTCAACCCGTTCGGGCGGACGATAGCCGGGCAGGAAACCGTAGCCGTGCCAATGACGAACGACATGCCGTTTGGTGTGCACGGGCGCGGCCGTTGCGTTCGCCGGCACCCACAAGACGGCCGCGAGCGCGAGGAAGATCAGGAGCTTGCGCTGCATCGAGCCTGGTCCTGTTGAGGTCGCCACGGTGCGCCGCCCCGACCGATGGTTGAGGTTATGCGTCCGGGTCGACCATCGCAACCGCCGTGGTCCGGACGTTCGCGCAAGGACGGCGGCCGCCCCATCGACATCGGCGTCTTGGACGGGCGCCGGCCCGGCGCGAGAACCGGCTGTTTCCCCACAATGGTTGTGTTAGGCTAAAGAAAAATCATGACGTGCACCCGAAGGGAGGAGACCATGACCAAACGACACGCCAGCATCCTGTCGTTTGCTTTGCTCGCCGGCATGGCGAGCCTCGCGGCGCCGAGCCAGGCCGCCGCTCCAAAATTCTGTCACGACCTCGTTCAGCCGGTTTGCGCCGTCAATCCCGCGGGCGCGCGCCAAACCTTCACGAACCCATGCGCTGCGCGCCACGACCACGCCCGCATCCTGCACCCCGGACAGTGCGGCGGGCCGATCTGCTTTTCCTTCAAGCAGGTCTGCGCGCGCAATCCGGCGACCCACAAGCCGGAAACCTTTGCCAGCCGGTGCCTCGCCGAGAATGCCAACGCGACCCTGCTTCACGACGGGCCGTGCAAGTAAGCACACAAACGAGCGGATCTCGCGCCTGATCGCGAAAAATCCTGCCCTGGACTTTCGCCGGGGTCGTGGGACGTCGCGGACAAGATGGTGCACGCGTAAAAGTGGATCGAGAGCGAGATCGCTTCAGATTCTTCAGCTTGAAGCGATCTCGCGCTCGGCGATGCGTCACCGGGCCAGCGCGCCGGTCGCGCGGCCCGGCGCCGACTGCCTCTCATCCGCCAGTTCGCGCGCGACCAGTCTGGCGCGGCCCTTTTGCGTCAGCACCACGCGCGACCGGTTGCGTGGCGTACCGCCCGTGCTGTCGAATCCGACGAGGCCGTCGAGGATCGCGTCCTCCCAGATCGACAGGCGCGGGCAGCTGCTGCGCCACGCCTCCATGGCGTCCGCGTAGGTGCGCGGGGCCTCCGCCACCCAGGCGAGGAACTGGAGCGTCAGGGCGTGGGAGGCATCGGACATCGGGGCCCTCAGCTTGAAGAGCGAGTAGCGAATGCTAGGCTAACTATTCGCTATTCGCCATTCGCCATTCGCGTGTCTCCCATGACGAAAGCCATCCGCTTCCACGCCACCGGCGGGCCCGAGGTGCTGCGCCTCGAAGACGTCGACGTGGGCGAGCCCGGGCCGGGCGAGGTCCGCATCCGCAACGACGCGATCGCGGTCAACTATCGCGACATCCTGGTGCGGCGCGGCACCCATCGGGTCACGCTGCCCTCGGGGCTCGGTCTCGAAAGCGCCGGCACGATCGAGGCGATCGGCGCGGACGTGAGCGGTTTTTCGATCGGCGAGCGCGTCGCCTGCGTGGCCGGTCCGGACGGCGCCTATGCGGAGACGCGGCGCGTGCCGGCGGCGCGGGTGGTGCAGCTGCCCGACGGCATCGATGCGCGACACGGCCGCCGCGATGATGATCCGCGGCATGACGGCGCGCTATCTGCTGCACGAGACCTACAGCGTCAAAGCGGGCGACACGATCCTGGTGCATGCGGCGGCCGGCGGCGTCGGCGCTGATCATGTGCCAGTGGGCAAAACATCTCGGCGCGACCGTGATCGGCACGGTCGGCAGCGACGACAAGGTCGCGGTCGCGCGCGCGCACGGCTGCGATCATGTGATCGTCTACACGGCGACGGATTTTGCAGCGCGAGGTGCGGGCGCTGACCGGCGGCGAGGGCGTGCCGGTGGTCTATGACTCGGTCGGCAAGTCGACCTTCGAAGGCTCGCTCGCGTGCCTCGCGCCGGCGCGGCGTGCTGGCGTCGTTTGGCGAGGCCTCCGGCGATCCCGAGCCGATGCCGCCGCGCCGGCTTGGCGCGCTCGGGTCGGTCTATGTCACCCATCCGAGCCTTGGCGATTACACCGCGACACGCGCCGAGCTGCTGGCGACCGCCAACCATCTGTTCGACATGGTGGCGAGCCGCAAGATCAAGATCGACATCAGCGCCAAATACAAGCTCGCCGATGCGCCGCGCGCGCATGCCGACATGGAACAACGGCGGACCACGGGGTCGATCGTGCTGATTCCGTGACGCTTGCAGCCGTCATTGCGAGCGAAGCGAAGCAATCCCGCTTCACTTGCTCATGACTCCGGGCCGAGATTGCTTCGTCGCCTTCGGCTCCTCGCAATGACGGCAACTGCGGCTTGAAGTTGTCATTGCGAGCGAAGCGAAGCAATCTCCGCCGCAGGCATTGCCTGATCGGCGGAGATTGCTTCGGCGTGCTGCGCACGCCTCGCAATGACAACGGCTACGGCTTCACGCCGGCGCGAGCTTCATGCGGTCGAGCGCGGCGCGGCCGAAGGGACCAAACGGATTGGCCAGCGTCTCGTTCATCTCGAAGTGATTGTAGCCATCGGCGACGACGAGCTCGATCGGCTTGCCGGCCGCACGCACGGCGCGGCGCGAAGTCGCGCGTCTGGCGCTGGAATTCGGGCGTCTCCAGCGTGCCGTGCAGAACCGTCAGCGGGGTCGCGAGCCGGTCGAGATGGCGCTGCGTCGACAGCGCCGCCTCGATCTCATCGGTGAACTTGACGTAGTCGACGCGCTTCGACAGCCGCACCGGCTTGAGATCGTACATGCCGGAGCACAGCGTCGCGCCCTTGATCACGTCGGCGGCGAGGCCGAAGTCCTTCTGCCAGTCGGTGATCAGCGCGCAGCCGCCGAGATGCGCGCCGGACGAGTGGCCCGCGACGTAGATGCGGCTCGGATCGCCGCCGAAGCTCGCCGCGTTCTTCGCCGACCCAGGCGATGGCGCGGCGCACCTGCGTCGATCATCGGTATCAGGTCGCCGCCCGCCTCGATCGACGTTGATGAAGTCGAGCACGACGAAATGCGCGCCCGCATGGACGAAGCATCTCGGCCGGGGACGCATAAGTCCTTGGCGAGGCCGCCGCGCCAGGCGCCGCCATGGATGAACACCACGACGGGCGCGTTGGCGCTGCGGGTGCGGATAGATGTCGAGCATCTCGATCGGCGTCGGCCCGTAGGCGACGCGCTGCGGCGCGCCGAGCCGGGCGCGCACGATCTCGCTGTTGGCGGCGTAGCGGTGCAGCACCTGCGCGATATTGGGCGCGTATTTCGCTCTGGTCGTAGGCGTCGTCGAGCTCTTTCTGGTCCATGTCGAGCCACACGCGCGGGCCCTTCGCAGGCTGTTGGGCGCCGGCCGCCCCCGCGCCGGCGATCAGCGCCGCCGCGCCCGCGATCACGCTGCGCCGGTCGAGCCGGCCCGCCTGCGACTGTCCCTGCATCGTCATGTCTCCCCGTCTTGTTTTTGCTACTGCGTCATTGCCCGCGCAAGCGGGCAATCCAGTAAACACCGCCCTTCGTAAACACGCGCTATGTCGCCACGGCGAAATCACGGAGTACTGGATCGCCCGCTTGCGCGGGCGATGACGCCGCAAGACTAATGCAACGCATCATACCGCGCGCAGCCCCATCAGCTCCAGCACGGCGCGCCCGAGCAGGCCGTAGGGATTGGCCATGGTCTCGGGGATCTCGAAGTGATTGTAGCCCTCGCCGACCAGCAGCGTGACGGGCTTGCCGGCCGCCTTGAGGGCGGCCGCGAAATCGCGGGTCTGGCGCTGGAATTCCGGCGTCTCGTAGGTGCCGTGGGCCAGGACCGACCGGGCAGTTGATGCGCGTCGAGATGGCGCTGCGTCGACAGCGCCTCCTCCATGTCGTCGGTGAATTTGACGTAGGCGCCGCGCTTGGACAGCCGCACCGGCTTGAGGTCGTACATGCCGGACGCACAGCAGCGCGCCCTTCACCAGGTCGGCGCGGCAGGCCGAAATCCTTCTGCCAGTCGGTGATCAGCACGACGCCGCCGAGATGCGAGCCCGACGAACGGCCGGCGATGAAGATGCGGTTGGGATCGCCGCCGAAGCTCGCCGCGTTCTTGTAGACCCAGGCGACGCCGCGGCGCACCTGCTCGACCATCGGGAACAGGCTGCCGCCCAGCTCCATCACGTTGGCGAAATCGAGCACCACGAAATGCGCGCCCGCATTGACGAACAGCTCGGCCGCCTCGGCATTGTCCTTGGCGCTGCCGGCGCGCCACGCGCCGCCGTGGATGAACACCATCACGGGCGCGTTGGGGGTTTTGGTCGCGTAGATGTCGAGCATCTCGACCGGGGTCGTCCCATAGGCGACGCGCTTGAAGCCGAGACGGGCGCGCACAGCCGCGCTGTTGTGTGTGCGGCGCAACGCGACCTGTTCGGAATTGGGCGCATAGACGGACTGGTCGTAGGCGTCGTCGAGCTCCTTCTGGTCCATGTCGAGCCACACGCGCGGCCCCTTGGGGCGCGCGCTGTCCGGCTCGCGCGCCTGCGCGGTCGTGCCGCCGGCCGCCATCATGGCGACCCCCGCAACCACGCTGCGACGGCTGACATCATTCGGCTCCCGCATGATTGCCTCCCATTGGGTTGTCGCGCATTCGGTTCCGACGCGTCCGCAACGAAGCGCCGCCGCCGGCGATCATTTCCTGTCACGTGCACACTCCGTCGATCTTGCATTCCATTTCCCGAACTCTTGTGGCGGGCCGCGAGGCCGGCCCGTCACATTAGACCATTTTCAATACGTGGACACCGGTTCGCGCCGGAAAATGCGACGACCATAAAAACACGGAGCCGCTTCGGATTCCACCACATCCGAAACCGCGCGAGCGCCTCCCCGGCCGGGTGGCGCGTCGTCCCGAAACGGCCGCGGGCGTGCTATGAGAGACGCCGCGATCCGCACCGTCCGGCGCAGGAGCTGCCCCATTCAATCGCTGTCGCGTGTCGAAATCATCTATTGCTGCGTCGTGATCGTGCTCGCCTATGCGGCCCGCGGCAGCACCGGCTTCGGGGCGGCGGCCGCGATGCCGCTGCTCGGGCTGGCGATCCCGCTCAAGGTTCTCATTCCGGCCTGGACGCTGATCGGGCTTTCGGCCGGCGTCACCCTGCTCGGCCGCGACCGCAAGCACATCGCCTGGCGGGCGATGACCGGGCTCCTGCCCGGCTGCCTGGTCGGCATCGCGATCGGACTCTACGTCTTCAAGTCGCTCGACGCCCGCACGCTGGCGCGCGCCTTCGGGTTCGCGGTGCTGAGCTACGGGTTCTACGCGCTGTGGACGACGTTCCGGCCGCCGCCGACATGGAACGAGCCGGGCAGGAGCGCCGCCACGCTGGCCGGCCTTCTCGGCGGCGCGGTCGGAACCACGTTCGGCACCATGGCGAGCCTGTTCTTCGCGGTCTATTTCGACGCCATCCGCATGGCGAAGGATCACTTCCGCGCCACCATGAGCGCGGTCCTGGTGGCGCTCGGAATCGTGCGCGGGCTCGGCTATTTCGCGGTCGACGAATTCAATCGCGACGTGCTCATGACGTTCGCCATGGCGTTCCCGATGATGCTGATCGGGATCTTCATCGGCGACCGTTTCCATTCCGGCCTGAGCGAGCTCGCGTTCCGGCGCGTGGTCGCCGGAGCGCTGATCGTCAGCGGGCTGGCCCTCGTGGTAAAGTGACCGACGATCCGCCGGGCGCCGCGGCAGCCTCGTAAGGGCAAACCCATGAGCTACGATTTCACCCTCACCACGATCATCCCGGCAACACCGCGGGCCGTGTACGACACCTGGCTCGACAGCCGCGGCCACACCGCCATGACGGGCAGCACCGCCAGGATGTCGGCCAAGGTCGGCGCCAAGGTCTCGGCCTGGGGCGGCTACATCTCGGGCCGCAACCTCGAGCTGGTTGCGGGCAAGCGCATCGTGCAGTCCTGGCGCACGACGAAATTCACCGATGAGCACGAGGATTCGACCATCACGGTGACATTGGCACCGGTCAAGGCCGGCACGCGGCTCACGCTCCGCCACGCCAACGTGCCGGACGGCCAGACCAGCTACCAAAAGGGCGGATGGCAGAACAGCTACTTCGCGCAGATGAAGGCGTATTTCGCCAAGCAAGCGCCGGCGAAAAAGAAGGCCGCCGCCACGAAAGCGACACGCAAGCCGGCGAAGCGGAAGGCCGTGGCTCGCAAGCGATGAAGGGGATGCAACAATGAAAAAGAAGAAAATCCTCACTGGGGCTCCTTGCTCGACGACTTCCTGAAAGAGGAAGGCATCTATGACGAGGTCGTCGCCCAGGTCGAAAAGGAAGTCATCGCCAGGCAACTCGAGCAGGCGATGAAAAAAAGAAGATGACCAAGAAATCGAGTGGCCGAGCTAATGAAAAATGCGCAGCCTATTATTGTCATTTCAGCTTACTTTTTTGTCGATCCTCATTTCAATATATATGCTCAGCGGAGTGTGCTATATATATTATCAAGCTGGTAAAATTGCCAAAAACAGTACTGGGTTTGAGAGCAAAATCGGTCTTTTCTTTAGGATGCTGCATGATCCCTTTTGGAAAGGACGCGAACGGGATGCGCTAAAGCTGCAAACTCCTGAACTTCTTGCTCAAATATCAAAGTTCGAGAAGATAAAATATGGCTTCATAATCAGGTGCGATTCTTGATTGTCGCATTGGCTATCGTGGTCGTCCGCTCGTTACGGTAAGATAGGCCGAGCGCTCGTGACTCTTGTGGTCCGCGCCCGGTTCTTTGGCGCCCTACTGTCAGGTGATTACGATCTCAAAACAAACTGTGAAAATGACCGGTTTTGTTATCCGGCGTCGAAATATAGCCCTACCGTCATCTCGCAACCTCTTTTGACCCACCGCCAGCACCTTCATTTAATTTCCCCGCCACAGTGGTGGCCACGCTTCGCTTTGCCCACCCTGCGCATCATCCCAAATTCAATTCCTTGAAGAAGTCGTTGCCCTTGTCGTCGATCACGATGAAGGCGGGGAAATTCTCCACCTCGATCCGCCAGATCGCCTCCATGCCGAGCTCGGGATATTCCACCGTCTCGACCTTCTTGATGCAGTGCTCGGCGAGGTTGGCGGCCGCCCCGCCGATCGAGGCGAGATAGAAGCCGCCGTGCTTCTTGCAGGCCTCGCGCACCTGGGGCGAGCGGTTGCCCTTGGCGACCGAGATCATCGAGCCGCCGGCGGCCTGGAACTCGTCGACGAAGGAATCCATGCGGCCCGCGGTGGTGGGGCCGAACGCGCCCGACGCGTAGCCTTCCGGGGTCTTGGCGGGTCCGGCGTAGTAGACGGGATGGTTCTTGAAATAATCGGGCAGCCCCTGCCCGCTCTCGAGCCGCTCGCGCAGCTTGGCGTGGGCCATGTCGCGCGCCACGATCATCGGACCGGTGAGCGAAAGCCGCGTCTTGATCGGATACCTGGCGAGCTGCGCCAGAATCTGCTTCATCGGCTTCCTCAGGTCGACGCGCACGACCTCGCCGCCGAGCTTGGCGGGGTCGATGTCCGGCAGATATTGCGCCGGATGATGCTCCAGCTCCTCGAGGAACACGCCGTCTCGCGTGATCTTGCCGAGCGCCTGGCGATCGGCCGAGCACGAGACGCCGAGCCCGATCGGCAGCGAGGCGCCGTGGCGCGGCAGCCGGATCACCCGCACGTCGTGGCAGAAATATTTTCCGCCGAACTGCGCGCCGACGCCGAGCGACTGCGTCATCTTGTGGATTTCCCGCTCCATCTCCAGGTCGCGGAAGGCGTGGCCGTCCTCCGAGCCGGAGGTGGGCAGCTCGTCATAATAGTGGCAGGACGCGAGCTTCACGGTCTTCATGCAAAGCTCGGCGCTGGTGCCGCCGATCACGATCGCCAAGTGGTAGGGCGGACAGGCCGCGGTGCCGAGCGTGAGCACCTTCTCCTTGAGGAAGGCGAGCAGGCGCTCGCGGGTGAGGATCGACGGCGTCGCCTGGAACAGGAACGCCTTGTTGGCCGAGCCGCCGCCCTTGGCGACGAACAGGAACTTGTAGGCGTCGTCGCCCTCGCGCATAGATATCGACCTGCGCCGGCATGTTGTTGCGGGTGTTCTTCTCCTCGAACATGGAGAGCGGGGCGAGCTGGGAATATCGGAGGTTCCGCTTGAGATAGGCGTCGCGGGCGCCCTCGGCGAGCGCCGCCTCGTCGTCGCCCTCGGTCCAGACCAGCCGGCCCTTCTTGCCCATGATGATGGCGGTGCCGGTGTCCTGGCACATCGGCAGCACGCCGCCGGCCGCGATGTTGGCGTTCTTCAGGAAGTCATAGGCGACGAACTTGTCGTTGTCGGAGGCTTCGGGGTCGGCGAGGATCGACGCCAGCTGCTTCAAATGGGCGGGCCGCAGCAGATGATTGATGTCCATGAAGGCGGCCTCGGCGAGCGCGCGCATGGCCTCGGGCGCCACCACCACGACTTCCTTGCCCATGAGTTTCTCCACCCGCACGCCTTGCGAGGTGAGCTTGCGGTAGGGTGTGGGGTCCTTGCCGAGCGGAAACAGCGGGGTGTGCCGGTAGGGCGGAACGATCGGGGCGGGAGCGTTCATGGCGTGTGGATCCCTCGAACTGGTCGCGTGCCTGCGCGGTTTTAGGCAGTTTGGCAGCGGTATTGAAAGCCGGCCGCGGCGGGCGCAACGCCGCGCGGCTCGAGCCGCGCCGCGCTAGCCGTCCAGCTCCTTGTAGTGCCGGAAGATCCCCATCTGGTTGAACGGGATCCTGCCGCTCCGACGCCAGATAGGCTGCGACGCGCGGGCGTCTTGCCACGCGGTCGTGCAGCGCGACGACGCGCGGGATTTTCCTCTCCAGCCGCTTCATCATCCTGGGAAAGGCGTAGCGCAGGCCGGCGACGATCTGGAACAGCGAGAGATCGGCGTAGGTCGGCTTGCGCCCGAGCAAATAGGGGCCGCCGCTCTTCTTGAGCACGGCCTCGAAATAGCCGAGGAATTTCGGCGCGCGGTTCTTGCGGAAATTCCCGGCGTGGCGCTTCGCCTCCTTCTTCTGGTCCTCGTAGTAGAGCGCTCCTCCGAGCGGGTGATGGGTGTCGTGGATCTGGACTACGAAATCCGCCATGGTGAGCTGCAGTTGATGCACCCATAGCCGCCCGGCTTCGTTCTTGGGCGCAAGTCCCTCGCGCGCGCCGAGGAAGAGAAGGATGTTCGCGGTCTGCCCGATCCAGAGCTTGCCGGCCCGCAGGAACGGCGGCGCGAACGGCGGCGTCCTCGATGCGGGCGCCGCTCATGAGCGCGATCATCCTGTCCTCGCCGCTTCCCTTACGCGCGACGTCGACGTAATCCGCGCCCGCTTCCTCGAGCGCGAGCCGGACGAACTCGCCGCGGCCTTGGATCTCGGGCCAGTAGTAGAGTTCATAGCGCATGGCTCGCCTCGCCTTTCCGCACCCGTCCCGACGACGCCGGACGATGTCACTCCCATGATGCCAGAAAATCGCGCCACCCGCCGCCTCTTTGCGCGCCACGCCGGCCCCGCCGGCACCGCGATCCATGCGCCACCGTTGCGTGGGGTATTCGGTTTTGCGCATCCCCGGCGGCGCCCGCGGCGTGCTACCAATCGCCTCTCCGGCCAAGAGCCTTCCCCAGGAGAATCAATCTGAGCGCATCCGGCAGCGTCGAGCCGCGCGCCCCGGCCAGGCCGGCGCGGCAAGAGCGGATTCCGCTCGGCATTCTCTACATGATCGCCGCGACTGGGCTGTTCGCCGCATCGAGCGCCGTGTCCAAGCTCCTGGTCGTCACCTACCCGGTCGGCGAGGTTCTGTTCAGCCGCTGCGCCGTCGGCCTGCTGGCGTGCGCCGTCTTCATCCTGCCGCGCACCGGCCTCGCGGTGTTTCGCACCGACAAGCTGCGTTCGCATGTGGCGCGCAGCGTGTCGCAGTCGTTTTCGCAGACCTTCATCCTGATCGCGTTCAGCCTGATGCCGCTCGCGAGCGCGGTCGCGATCAACTTCTCGGCTCCGCTGTTCGCGACGGTCATTTCGGCCATCGTGCTCCGCGAGACGGTCGGCCTGGTGCGCTGGTCCGTGCTCCTCGTCGGCTTTATGGGCGTCCTCCTGGTGGCGGGTCCGGGCGCCGACACGTTCCAGGTCGGATCGCTGTTCGCGCTGGCGAATGCGGTGCTCTACGGCAGCGTCACCGTCGGCGTGCGCCATATGACGTCGACCAAATCGACCGAGACGCTGACCATCTATCAGTTGCTGCTGCTGACCTGCTTCTTCGCGCTCCCGCTGCCGTTCGGGTTCACCATGCCGGGCTGGACCGACGGCGGAGTCATGGTTTTCAACGGGCTCGCCAACGTTCTCGGCCAATACTGGTGGACGCGCGCGCTGCATCTCGCGCCGACCTCCGCGGTCGTGCCGTTCAATTATTTCTCGCTGGTCTGGGTGCTCATCATCGGCTTCCTGGTGTGGGGCGACGTGCCGACCGTCCACCTTCTGGCCGGCTCGGCCGTGGTGGTGGGATCGGGCCTCTTCCTGTTGTGGCGCGAGACGCGGCGCTGATGCGGCCCTTCCGGGCGGATGCCGGCGCCGCTACCATGATCGGTGAAAGAAACTCTCAGGACAGCAAGAGAGGACATGCGATGAGCTTGCAGATACGCCGCGTCGTCACCGGACATGATTCCGCCGGGCGCGCCCGGGTGAAGATCGACGAGATGGCCCAGAACGTCATCTCCAACCGTCCGGGCGCGTCGTCCTGCGTCGTGTGGTCGACCGACAGCTGGCCGATCCTCAATGACGGCGACGCCGACCCGTCGGCGCGCAAGATCGGCACCACCATCGACAATGGAACCGTATTCCGCATCCTGCGCCTGGAACCGGGGGTGTCGGGCCGTAACCATCGCACCAATTCGATCGACTACGCGGTCGTGATGGCGGGCGAGATCGAGATGGATCTCGACGGCGAGGTGGTGAAGCTCAAGGCCGGCGACGTCCTGGTCCAGCGCGGCACCATCCACAACTGGATCAACCGCGGCAGCGAGGCCTGCGTCATCGCCTTCGTGCTGGTGAGCGCCAAGCCGGTCACCGTCGGCGGCAAGACGCTGCACGCGCATGGGTGATCGCGGCGGCCCGCACAGCCTCACCTCTCCCCGCTTGCGGGGAGAGGTCGACATCCGCGCGCTTTGCGCGCGGATGTCGGGTGAGGGGGCGTCTCCGCGAAGTCTGTGCTTTACTGCAACGCCCCCTCACCCCGACCCGCCTTCGCTTCGGCGGGCGAGTGAGCAAGCCCGCCATAGCTTTAGCGACGGCGGGCGACCCTCTCCCCGTAAACGGGGAGAGGGAGCTCGCCGAGTTCGCGGCAACTCTTCGCACCAGAAGATCAGGCGCGCTTCCTCAATTCGGCTGGATGCCGGCGGCGCGCACGGCGGCGCCCGCCGCCTCGACTTCGTGGCGGAAGAATTCGGCGGTCTGCGCGGCCGAGCGGCCGTCGGGGACGTAGCCCGCCGTCCGCGTCACGTTGGCGACGGCGGGAACCTGCAGGGCGTGCTGGATCGCGGCGTTGAGCTTGTCGACGATCGCCGGCGGCGTCTTGGCGGGCGCATAGAACATGCCCCACGATCCCGGCACCGAGAATCCCGGCAGCGCCTCGCGGATCAGCGGCACGTCGGGCAGCTCCGGGAACGGTTTCGCACCGGTATAGGCGATCGCGCGCAACTGGCCGCCCTTGACCAGGGCCAGGACCGAGGGCGGCGTGACAAACATCACCTGGATGCTTCCGCCGAGCAGTGCCGTGCTCACCTCGGATGCGCCCTTGTAGGGGATGTGATCGAGCGCGATTCCGGCCTTGATGCGAAACAGCTCGGTCACGAGGTGCAGGATGTTGCCGACGCCCGGCGTGCCATAGAGCACCCGGTTGTGTTTCGCATAGTCGATGAATTCGCCCGCCGTACGCACGGGCGTCGCCGGATTGACCAGCATCAGGTAGCCGTCGAGAATCCCGACCGTCGCCACCGGCGCGAGATCGCGCAACAGGTCGTAGCTCAGGTGCTTGTAGACGTAGGGCGTGGGCGCGATCGAGGAGCTCGAGAACAGCAGCGTATAGCCGTCGGGCTCGGACGACACCACCACCTGGGTCCCGATCGTGCCGTTGGCGCCCGCGCGGTTCTCGACGAAGAACTGTTGCCCGAATTGCCTGCCCAGGTCGGCCGCGACGGTGCGCGCCAGCACGTCCGGTCCGCTGCCCGCCACATAGCCCACGATGATGCGGACCGGATGGTTGGGGTAATTCTGCGCCCGCGCCGCCATCGGGGCGGCGAGCGCCAGCACGCCCAGGACCGTTGCCAGGTGACGACGCATGAGCCTCCCCGTCCGCGCCGGTGGCGCCTCGTGATCTTGCGTGCCCACTTTATGTGAGCGGGCTTGCGCCGGTAAAGGCCGCTCCAGAACGCGAAATCCGCACCATTGCGGGTGCGGATTCCGTCTAGAGCAAGATCCGAAAACCGGTTCCCGGTTTCCGGGATCACGCGCCGGGCGTCGTCACCTGACGGCGAAGCAGTAGAACAGCCCTGCCCCGCCGGTGCTCTTGAGATCGTCCTGGGTGCAGCCGCCGCCCGGACCGCGCGAGGGGTGCGAAGAATTCCACGACTTCGACTCGTCGTCGTCGCGCAAGCCCTGGCGATCGATATGGCCGAGCATGGCGGCGCCGGCGGCGCCGCTCGTCCAGTTCTTGCAGGTCATGTCCGGCTCGGCCGGAAAGGCGCGGCCGTCGGGCCGCGAGCCGGTGAGGGCGTCGTGCATATTGGGCGTGTCGCCGCGGCCGTTGACAATTCCGCCCTTCTCGTTGAGCGCCGTCTGCTTGGTCAGATTGTTGGCGCCGTGCAGCTCGTCGACGCTCTTGGCGACGACGACGCCCTTGGCGTTCTGCCAGGGGCCGGTGCCGATGCGGTCGCGCGCATTGACGGCCGGCGTGCCGCCGGCGGCGCTGGTGCTCAGATAGGCGTGCCAGGTGTGGCTGCCCGCGCCCGCCGCGGCGGCGAGCGTCTGACAGTGCTGGTCCGCGCCCGCAAGACCGCCGAGATCAGCGCCTTTGCCCGGTGCCGACGCTGGTAACGAAGAACGTCATGTTGGCTTGTTGCGCCTGCGCGCTTGCGCCGAGACACAGCAGCGCGGCCGAGGCCGCAAGGTAAATTCGCGTCTTGGTCATATCATTTCTCCCGTTGCGTTTTGTTGCTTGTTGCGCTGCGCGTAGTTGGCCGAGATCCGGCAGCCTGATCTTAAACCCGGCTCCCGCCCCTGTATTCCGAATCTCGCCCCGACGCGAGAGGGATGTGGTGCAACCAAACCGCCCCGACCGCGTTGTGATCGGAAGCGAAGGCTGGACGGGCGTCGAAATGAGTATGCGCGAACCGCTGTGGCCGGGGGGCGACGCGCCGGGAGTGGCGCGCGCGGACATTCAACTCATGGGCGGTCGGCCGAGGCATCCGTGACCTTGTGGCGACCCAACGCCGACGCCCGCCGATCTGGCCGTTGTTTCTGATCGGATTCGCGCTGCTCTGCCTGGGCCTGCTGATCGGCCCCCGGGGGCTGTCAGGGCGACGGGCGCTATCTCACTTTTTGCGATAGAGCCCGCGCAGCGTCCCGGAATCCCATTGGATGTCGGCGATGCGCCAGCTCTCGTCCACTTTGAGAAGCTCCACCACCACTTTGCCGGCCTTGCCGGCGTCGGTGAAGCTCACGGTGGCGGTCGCCTTGACGCCGTTCTCCTTCACGTCGATCGACAGATCGGCGATATCCCAATCCTGCTTGCCGACGAACGCATCGCCGTCGAGCGTCGGCGGCTCGCCGCGCGTGCGGGCGGCCGCGCCGTCCTCCAGGATCAGCGAGGCGAGACCGGCGGTGAAATAGCGCCGCACGATCGACGCATTGTCGAGCTGGATGCCCTTGGCGTTGCGCGCCGAGTTGCCGACATAGCTGGCGTAGATCCGTTGCACGAAGGTCTTCGCCGATGGCGACGGCTCGGCGCCGCGCGCCAGCACGCAGGCCGGCATCGCCAGCATCAAGGCGAGACCGAGCGCAAGGCGGCGGCGCGACATCGTCTTGGCGGTCATCGGATACTTCCTCGCCGGTACCTTGCTTGGTCGGCCGTCGCGTCCAAATGGTTCATACGTAGGGAAATAAAAAAAGTTGCAGGCGGGCGCGAAGCCGGGGCTGGTGGCGTGCCGCCGTTCCCGCTACCCTGTCACAAAGCCGCGCCGGTCGTTGCGACGCGAAAAAATACGAGAGGACGCCATGATTTACGGGTTGCGCGTCGTCTGGCTCGCCGCGCTGGTGGTCGCCGGCGGGTTCGCCTCCCGGGAGGCAAGAGCCGAGGACGTTCCGCGCTTCCAGGTCGAGCCGTTCTGGCCAAAACCGCTGCCCGACAATTGGATTCTCGGCCAGGTCGCCGGCATCGCGGTCGACAAGAACGATCATGTCTGGATCATCCATCGTCCGCGCACCCTGCTCGACGACGAGAAGGAGGCGATGAAGACGCCGCCGGCGAGCCGCTGCTGCAAGCCCGCGCCGCCGGTATTGGAATTCGACGTCGAGGGCAATCTGCTGCGCCACTGGGGCGGGCCGGGCGAGGGCTATGAATGGCCGAAGAACGAGCACGGCATTTTCGTCGACAACGACGGCAATGTCTGGCTCGCCGGCAACGACAATGCCGACCACCAGATCCTCAAATTCACCGCGGACGGAAAGTTCCTCCAGCAGATCGGCCATGCCGGCTCGACCGGCGGCTCCAATTCCACAGACCCAGCTCGGCCGGCCGGCCCACATGATGATCGACGAAGCCGCCGGCGAGCTCTACGTCGCCGACGGCTATCTCAACCGCCGCATCATCGTTTTCGACGCCAAGACCGGCGCCTACAAGCGCCACTGGGGCGCCTACGGCAACAAGCCGAGCGACGAGAAGATGCCGCCCTACGACCCGGCGTCCGCGCCCTCGCAGCAGTTCTCCAATCCGGTGCATTGCGTGCGGCTGAGCAATGACGGTCTGCTCTATGTCTGCGACCGCGCCAACGACCGCATCCAGGTGTTTCGCAAGGACGGAACCTTCGTGAAGGAGTTCCGCATCGAGCCGCAGACGCTCGCCAACGGCTCGGTCTGGGACCTGGTGATCTCGAAGGATCCGCAACAGCGCTACATCTTCGTGGTCGACGGCGCCAACAACCAGGCGATCGTCGCTCTCGCGCGAGACCGGCGAGGTGCTGTCGCGTTTCGGCCAGTCCGGGCGGATGGCCGGAGCAGTTCAAATGGGTGCACAATCTCGCCATCGACTCCAAGGGCAACCTCTACACCGCCGAGGTCGGCTGGGGCCGGCGCATGCAAAAATTCAAGCCGATAAATTGACCCCGGAACCGATCGAATATGATATAGGAATCAACTCGCGTTCCGGGAGAATGGTCCGATGCATTGCAAGTCCGTGTTTGCCGCCGTCCTTGCGCTTCCCCTTCTCGCCGCCGGGGCGCAGGGCGGGGTGTGGGGCGGCCATTCCAACGACACCGGCGGCATCATCCCGTGGTCGCCCGCCATCGCCTACACGTATCGCGACATAGCGGCGGCGCAATGCGCCCGTTGGGACAAGGTGGCGACCATCACCAGCGTCCATCGCGTCTATGGCGACTATGTGGGCTTCGTCTGCCACTTTCCGCGCGACTACGACCCCAGGAAAGCGCGATGGTACGCCCCCATCGTGACCCGTTATTGATGGCGAAGGACCGGATGAGCCGCCACGACGCCAGCCGCGCGGCTTCGCGCGCAGCGACGGCCCGGCGCCGTGCGGGCTGGCGCGCCAAGCTCGGCCCGCTCGTCGCCGTGCTCGCCCTGGGCCTTGCCCTTTCGGCCTGCGACCGGTGCGGCGACTTCTTCTGGCAAAAGCAGCCGGGCGCCTGCAAGAACGGGCCGGCGCCGAATTAGGCAAGCCGAAAATCCGCAAGCCGCGTTAACCCGTTTTAAGTAGTTCGCGCATTCAATGGCGCGATCGGGCCCGCGATCCGGCACCTTCCGGTGACATGTCGCGTCGGGCCTGCGCAGAATCTCAGCGATGCTCGAAGACATCTTCGCCAAGCTGGCCGCGCGCATCTACTCGCCGTTCGATCCCGCCGACCGCTTCTTCGTGGGCTATCTGGCGGTCGCCGCGCTGCTGGCCGTGCTCGTCCTCATGCGCGACCCGCAAAGCGGCGCGCGCCGATCGATCGTGCAGAATTCTCGGCTGCCTATTTCCGCGCCGGGTGTTTCTGCATGCTTCGGCGCTGCTCGACTATCGTTTCGTCGTGTTGAACTATTACGTGATCGCGCTCGTCGTCGGCGCCATGTTCCTGAGCGTCGCCACCACGAGCGCCTGGATGCTCGCGGCCATCAATTTCGTATGCGGGCCGAACAGCCATGCGGCCGCGCCCGGCCTCGCAAGCGGCCTCGCCTTCACGTTCCTTGTCTTCGTGGCCGTCGATTTCGGAAATTTCTTCGGCCATTGGCTTCAGCACAAGGTGCCGTTCCTGTGGGAATTTCACAAAATTCATCATTCCGCCGAGGTGCTCACGCCGATCACGGCGCTGCGGGTCCATCCGGTGGGCGAAGTCCTGAGCACGCAGGTCATCGCGCTGTGCGTCGGCGCCGTGAACGGCGGCTTCCTCTATCTGTTCCAGGGCCCGGTCGCCGAAACGACGCTGTTTGGCGTCAACGCCTTGGATTTTCTCTACTACACGATCGGCGCCTATCACCTGGCGCATTCGCACGTCTGGCTCATGTTCCCGAAGGGCCTTCGCGAAGTCTTCTACAGTCCGGCGCTTCACCTCATTCACCACAGCATCGATCCGAAGCACCGCGACAAGAACTTCGCGTTCACGTTCACCATCTGGGACCGGCTTGCCGGCACGCTCTACATGCCGGAGGAGTCCGAGAAGGACACGCTCGTTCTCGGGCTGGGCGAGGACGAGCAACGGGATTTCACGTCGGTCTGGCAGCTTTACGCGACACCGTTCCGCAACCTGCTCGCGCGCCATCGTGACGGGATGGCGTTGCCGAGGCACGGCGCCCGCCATACGAGGCGGGCCGCCGACCCCCCCGGCATCGACGGCGTGCCGGCGGAGTAGCCGCACAGGCGCGCCCGCACGCCACCCCCTTCACCGCGCCGGCAGCTCGATCGGATTGCAGTTGCGGCGGCCGGACGACATGCATTCGTCGGCCCGGCGCGCATCGAGCATCGCATTGACGAGCCAGATGCCGCCGCCGATCAGCACGACGGCTCCCACCAGCAGGATGATGTTGGCGGTCCGGCGGTCGGCTTCGCTTTCTTCGTCGTCGCGTTGCCGGTTCGGCCATGCGGTCAGGAGTCGGAACCGGCGCCGGACTACGACGCCATCGTCTCCTTCACCGCGGCGACCAGCTGCTTGAGCGTGAACGGCTTGGCCAGGAACGCGAACTGCTCGCCCTCGGGCAGGTTCTTGGCGAACGCCTCCTCGGCATAGCCGGACACGAAGATGATCTT
The DNA here is from genome assembly GCA_963791155.1 of uncultured Pseudomonadota bacterium. Lineage (GTDB taxonomy): Bacteria > Pseudomonadota > Alphaproteobacteria > Rhizobiales > Xanthobacteraceae > JAVDCA01. The sequence goes on along the minus strand of CAWBRI010000016.1, from coordinate 620,875 downwards.
GAGCTCCGGATTGCGCTGGCGCAGCTCCTTGAGCAGGGTCGGGCCCGTCCATCTCCGGCATCACCACGTCGGACACGACGAGGTCGATCTTGCCGTCGTGCCCGTCGAGCACCTCGATCGCCTCGACGCCGTTGCCGGCCTCGCAGCACCGTGTAGCCGCGCGAGGACAGCCCGCGCGCATTGAGGCCGCGCAGGCCCTCCTCGTCCTCGACCAGCAGGATGGTGCCGTGGCCGGTGTCGTCGGCGGGGCCGCCGACAGCCGCGCCACCTCCTCGGCCGCCGCCAGCGCGCCGTTGATCGCCGTCGGCGCCTTGGCGGACCTGCGCCTCGTCGGCGCCCGCCACATGGCGCGGCAGGAAGATGCGGAAGGTCGTGCCCTTGCCGATCTCGGACTCCGGATAGATGAAGCCGCCGGTCTGCTTGATGATGCCGTAGACGGTCGACAGCCCGAGCCCGGTGCCCTTGCCGACCTCCTTGGTGGAGAAGAACGGCTCGAAGATCTTGTCGATGATCTCCGGCGGGATGCCGGTGCCGGTGTCGGCCACCTCGACCAGCACGTAGTCGGCCGGCGGCATGCCCTTGTAGTCGGACTGGCCGCATTCCGCTTCCGCGACGTTGGCGCGTGCGCAGCGTCAGCTTGCCGCCGTCCGGCATGGCGTCGCGCGCATTGACCGCGAGATTGACGATCACCTGCTCGAACTGCGAGAGGTCGGCCTTGACCGGCCACAGATCGCGCGCCGTGCGACCACATCGAGCGTCACCTTCTCGCCGATCAGGCGGCGCAGCAGCATGGTGAGGTCGGACAGCGCCTCGCCGAGATCGAGCACCTGCGGGCGCAGCGTCTGCCGGCGCGAGAACGCGAGCAGCTGCCGCACCAGCGCGGCCGCGCGGTTGGCGTTCTGCTTGATCTGCATGATGTCCTGGAAGGACGGGTCGGTCGGCTTGTGGGCGTTGAGCAGGAAGTCGGTCGCCATCATGATGGCGGACAGCACGTTGTTGAAATCGTGCGCGATGCCGCCGGCGAGCTGGCCGACCGACTCCATCTTCTGCGCCTGGTTGACCTGGTTCTGCAGGCTGCGCTGCTCGGTGGTCTCGAGCGCGTAGACGATCGCGGCCTCCTGGTCGCGCTCCGCGTCCTCGACCGGCGTGACGTAGAAGCGCGCCCAGCGCTCGCCCTCGCCGGCGAGCGCGGCGTCGACCGGCGCGATGTCGCCCTGCCCGCTCGCCGCCTTGCCGATCGCCGCCTCGAGCGCGGCGCGGTCGCGTTCGGCCACCACGGTGAGGATCGAGCGGCTCCGGCGCGCCTCGCCCTTGAGCACCCGCTGGAACAGGCGGGCGAACAGCGCATTGGTGCGCGCGATGCGGCCGGCCTTGTCGACGGTCGCGATCGCCATCGGCGTGTTGTGGAAGAAGCGCATGAAGCGCACTTCGGCGGCGCGCTGCGGATCGGTGCCGTCGTCGCGCGCGCGGTTGAGCACCAGGGTGCGCGAGGCGCCCGGCGCGCCGTCGGCGCGCGAACGCGACCTTGTGATAGAGCCGCACCGGCAGCGGTCTTGCCGCCGCGGGTCTTGAGATCGAGATCGAGCACCTCGGTCTTGACCTCGCCGGGCTCGGCCGACGATGGTGGTCAGCAGCGCGGCGCCGTCGCCCGGCACGATGTCGGTGAGCTTGAGGCCGCCGGAGCCGACCTGGGCGAGATCGTGGTCGAGCCAGTCCGGCGAGCGTCGCGTTGAGATAGCCGATGTCGCCCGCGCGCATCGACCGAGAAGAACCCGGCCGGCGCGTGATCGAGATAGTCGATGGCGTGCTGCAGCTCCTGGAAGACGTTCTCCTGCCGCTCGCGCTCGCGGGTGACGTCGGCGACCGTCCAGACCGTGGTGCGCGCCTCGCGACCGCTCGTCGCCGAGCGGGCGCACGCGCAGGCGCAGCCAGCGCGCCGGCTCGCCGCGCAGGCCGGCGACGCGCACCTCCTCCTGCAGGCGGCGGCCTTCGCGCGCCGCCTTGACGCAGGCGGTAGACCGCTTCCGACACGTCGGGATCGCCGATGAAGACCCGCTCGACCGGCCGCACGTCGTCCGTGCCGACGGCGTCGACCAGCGCTCGGATAGGCGGCGTTGGCGTAGATCACGCGGCCGCCGGCATCGGTCACGACGATGCCGTCGACGGCGCCGTCGACCACGCGCCCTGAGCGGCGGGTTGCCGCTGTCCTTGCCGGCGACCCGCAGAATGCCGGCGGCGGTGGCGAACAGCGAGAACACGCCGATCATGCCGAGGACGGCCAGCAACGCCAGCACGTAGGGCTCGGCCTGATTGCGCCCGACGAACAGCAGGCCGACCGCGGCGCCGACCAGCACGACGGCGACCAGCAGCACCAGGCCGATGCTGCCCCGCCGTTCGCCGCGCCGGCCTGTCGCTTACGTCCTCGGTCGCCATCCGGGGCTTCACGATCCCTGCAGCCGAAACCGCCCGCCCTTTCAGTGCCCCAGTCCGGGCCGTCTCCGCAAGGGGCTGGCGTTGCGGACACGGAGTTTAACCACGGAGCGTTGGAGCATCTTCCGGCGGCAGGCACTCCGATTCGCCGTCGAAGAGGCGACCTCGGATCCCGCTTGGACGGATCCCGCCCCCGATCAGGCTCCGGGCGGGTTGCGCCGACCGGCGCCGTTGAGCCGCATCACGTAGCCGATCACCTCGGCGACCGCCTTGTAGTGCTCGGGCGGGATCTCCTGCGTCGATCTCGACGGTGGCGTGCAGCGTGCGCGCGAGCGGCGGATTCTCGACGACCGGGACGTCGTGCTCGCCGGCGACCTCGCGGATCTTGAGGGCGATCGCGATCGATGCCCTTGGCGACGCAGACCGGCGCGTTCATGCCGCGCTCGTATTGCAGCGCGACCGCGAAATGGGTCGGGTTGGTGATGACCACGGTCGCCTTCGGCACCGCCGCCATCATGCGCTTCTTCATGCGGGTCTGGCGCAACTGGCGGATCTTGGCCTTGATCTTGGGATCGCCCTCGGTCTCCTTGAACTCCTCCTTGAGCTCGCGCAGCGACATTTTCTGCCGCTCGAACCACTGGCGGTACTGGAACAGGTAGTCGGCGGCCGCGATGACGGCGAGGATCGCCACCACGGTGCCGAACAGCTTGAGCGACAGCGTTCGGATGAACGGCAGCATCGCGACCGGATCGACCGAGACCAGGCCTTCGAGGCGGCTTGCGCTCCGGCCACATCAGGGCGGTCAACACGCGCCGACGAGGGTGAGCTTGAGCAAGCCCTTGAGGAAGTTGACGAGCGCCTGCTTGGAGAACAACCGCTTGGCGCCGGCGAGCGGCGAGATCTTGGACAGCTTCGGCGTCAGCGCTTCGGCCGACCAGACCAGCCGGTGCTGGATCATGTTGCCGCCGATCGCCGCCAGCGTCGAGCAGCAGAAACGGGATGGCGACCGCCGCGATCGTCTCGATGCCGACCTGCCGGAACAGCCGCATCAGCGCCGGCGCCGTCGGCCGGGACCCGGTAGCGCATTGGCGAAGATGCCGCGCAGCGTCGCCGTGAGCTCGCGACCCATCGATGCCGGAGAAGCTCAGCAGCACGAGGGCCGCGGCCGCGATCACGAACCAGGTATTGACCTCCTGGCTCTTGACGACGTCGCCGCGCTTGAGCGCGTCGTCGAGCCGTTTCTGGCTGGGGTCTTCTGTTTTTTCGGTATCGTCGGGTTCCGTCGGCCATGGCGCTGATCCTCAAGCGCTGGGTGCGGCGCGAGCTCGCGCAGCACGCCTTCGACGTAGCCGAGAAAGTCCCCATCATCGCGCCGATGACGAGCAGCAACAGGATGAGAAGCCGCGCCAGGATCGACAGCGGCATGCCGACGAAGAACACCTGCATCTGCGGCATCAGCCGCGACAGCACGCCGAGGCCGAGATTGAACAGGAGGCCGAACACCAGGAACGGCGCCGACAGCTGCACGCCGACGCGGAACGCGCCGGCCGGCGGTCGCGCGTCATCAGCGCGGCCATGTCGCCGGTGAGCGGCACCTCGCCCGGGCGGAACAGCGTGTAGCTGTCGTCGAGCGCGGCGATCACCAGGTAATGCAGGTTGGTCGCGAACATCAGCGTGACGCCCGAGCATGGTCAGGAAATTGCCGACGATGACGCCCTGCTGGCCCTGGGTCGGATCGACCGCGGTGACGAAGCCGAGGCCGAGCTGCTGGGCGACGATCGAGCCGGTCGACCTGCAGGGCCGAGATCGTCAGCCGCGCCGTCATGCCGAGCAGGGCGCCGATCAGAAGCTCCTCGGCCAGCAGGACGAGCACCGGCCCGATGGCCTGCAGATCGATCTGATAGGCGGCGCGGTGCAGCGGCAGCATGACCGCGGCGAGCACCAGCGCCACGTGAGGCGCATGCGCGCCGGCACCATCAGCTCGCCGAGGCCCGGCAGCAGCATGAGCATGGTGCCGATGCGCGCGAACACCAGAAGGAAGGCGGCGGCCAGCGCCGGCAGGAACGAAATGTCGATGCGCATCGCGCCGGATGTCTCAGCCGCCGACGATGCGCGCCGCGAGCCGCGTCATGTGGCTGTGCAGCGCGTCGGCCATGAACGGCAGGGCGATCAGCATGGCGACGAAGATCGCGAGGATCTTCGGCACGAAGACCAGCGTCATTTCCTGGATCTGCGTGAGCGCCTGGAACAGCGAGATGACGACGCCGACCACGAGGCCGACCAGCATCAGCGGGCTCGACACCAGGACCAGTGTGACGATCGCGTCGCGCGCGACATCGAGCACTTCGGGTCCGGTCATGGCGACTCCTGACGAATTTGCGGCTGTGCACGCGGTCGCACGTTTTCGACGCGAACCGGCCCGTTTCGAAATGCCCGGGCGATCAGATCGGCATCTGCATGATTTCTTCGTAGGCGGCGATCACCTTGTCGCGCACCGAGACCAGGGTGGTCGATCGCGGTCTCGGTTTCGGCGACCGCCGTGACCACGTCGACGATGTTGGCCTTGCCGGTCGCCATCGCCTGCGTCTGCGCGTCCGATTTGCGGCCGCGTGCTCGACGACGCGCCGAGCGCGTCCTTGAGCACCGCGCCGAAGCTCGGGCCGTCTGGCCGGCCGCGTCGCCGATCGTCTTGTTGAGGCCGCCGAGGCCGCCGGATCGGTGATGCGGGCGACCTGTGCATAGGCGCTTGGCGGCAATTCCGGGTGTCGCCATGAGCTAGGTCCTCCGCTCAGCCGCGCAGAATGTCGAGGGTGCGCTGGATCATGCGGCGCGTCGCGCCGATCACGTTGACGTTGGCCTCGTAGGAGCGCTGGGCGTCGCGCATGTCGGTCATCTCGACCAGCGAATTGACGTTGGGATACTTGACATTGCCGGCCGCGTCGGCGGCCGGATGGCCGGGCTCGTACTTGATCTGGAAGTCGCTCGGATCGGTGCGCACCGGGCCGAGCGCCGACGACGCTTGCGCGTCGAGCGTGCGGTCGAGCTCGGCGCGAAACGTCGGGATGCGGCGGCGGTAGGGATCGCCGCCCGGCGTCTGCGCGGTCGAATCCGCATTGGCGATGTTTTCGGAGATCACCCGCATGCGCCCGGCCTGGGCGCGCAGGCCGGACGCCGCGATGGCGATCGATTTGACGAAGTCCATGATCGTCTCCCGCCGCTATTTCTTGCCGAGCGCGGTCTTGATCAGGCCGAGGCTGCGGCTGTAGAGCGCGGTCGCGGCCTGGTAGTCCATCTTGTTCTGCGCGACCTTGATCATCTCGTCCTCGAGGTTCACCGCGTTGCCGGCCGGGCCGGACCTGGTACTGGTTGCGGTCGCCCCGAAAGCTGGCCGCGTCGCCAACGCCGGCGAGATGGGCCGGCATCGGTTCGCGTCAAGCTGCAGCGGGCGCCAGGCCCGGCGCGGACAGCTCGAATTTCGGCTCGACCAGATCGCGCGGACGGAAGTTCGGCGTGTCGGAATTGGCGACGTTCTCCGCCAGAACCGCTGGCGCTCCTGGTGCCACTGCATGCGGGTGCGCAGCATCGAGAAGATCGGGATGTCGGATATCGCCATGAGCCCTCCTCGCGGCGCGATCGCTGTGCGTCGACTCGGCAGACTTTGCCGGGCGTATGGTTAACGACAGGTTAAATCGCGCGCGCGGACGGCCGCATGCCATCAATCTGCCGTTTACCAAGAAAATGCTGTCGAACGCGGATGTTTTGGGGCGAAACCCGGTTCCGTGTTAATGATTCGTTAAAGGCTTGCACGGCAGAGTTTTGCCGCGGCCGTTAACCATATCTGGCGGACCGGGTGGAACGGGCCCGAGAACGCGGAGCGCGGAGAGAACCGATGTTCGAACTGTTCGGCACCGAGATGCCGCTGCTCGTCGAACTTCTTCATCGCGTTCGTGATCGTGCTCGGGTTGATCGGAGGCGCCGCCTATCTGGTGCGCCGGTTCGGCGCGACGCGCGCTCAATGCCGCCGTCGCGGCGCGCGGCCGCCAGCCGCGCCTGGCCGTGATCGATGCCGCGACGGTCGACGGCCGTCGCCGTCTCGTGCTCATCCGCCGCGACAATGTCGAGCATCTGGTCATGATCGGCGGTCCGACCGACGTGGTGATCGAATCCAACATCGTGCGCGCGAGTTCGACGGCGCCGCGCGCGCGACGCGCCGCCGGCGCGCGTTACCGGCGGCATCGCCGATACGCTGCCGCGTGCGGTGCCGCTCGCCGAAGGCGGAATGTGGCCGCTGCAGCCGGAACCGCGCCCGCAGCGCGCATCGCCACCCCTCCGACGACGACGCCAACTCCGGTCGGAGCACGCCCGAACCGTGCCCCGCGCGCCGCGCCGAAACTCCGCCGCGCGCACCAGAAACGCCGATCGCGCTCGGCGGACTTGCGGCCGATCTCTCGCGCAGCTTCGGCTGAACCGAGAAGCGCCCGCCGCGCCGCGCCGCGCCGCGGCCAATCGCGCCGTACGGCGCCCCCGCCGGTACAGTCGATCCCCGAGACGAGGACCAGAACCTCGCCGAAATGGCGCATCGGCTCGAAGCGGCGCTGCGCGGCCCGCGCACCGACGCCGCCGAGCCGCCGGCGCGACCGGTCGCCGTGCGCCGCCCGCCGATGCGCGCGGCGGCCCCGAGGTCGCGCCGCCGACCACGCCGGGTCAAGCCGAAGCCGGCCCGCGCCGGACGCCGAACCTCGCCCCGAGCACCGACACAGCGGCCGGCCTTCGACAGCCTCGAACAGGAGATGGCGAGCTTGCTCGGCCGTCCGTCAGGAAAGACGTGACGACTTGCCGCATCCGGCCGCCGTGTTCGTCTTGCGACGGTGGTGGCTGGGGTAGCGATCGTCATCGGCTCGCGGCACGCCGGCGGCCGCGCAGGACATCAGCATCAATTTCGGCCAGGGCGCCGGCCTGACCGAGCGCGTCATCCAGCTGATCGCGCTGCTGACGGTGCTGTCGCTCGCGCCGTCGATCCTGGTGATGGTGACGTCGTTCACCCGCATCGTGGTCGTGCTGTCGCTGCTGCGCACCGCGCTCGGCACCGCGACCGCGCCGCCCAACACGGTGATCATCTCGCTGGCGCTGTTCCTCACCGCCTTCGTGATGGGGCCGGCGTTCGAACGCGCCTATGACGTCGGCGTCAAGCCGCTGATCAACAACGAGATCACGCCCGAGCAGGCGTTCGAGCGCTCGTCCGAGCCGTTCGCGCCTTCATGCTCAAGAACGTGCGCGAGAAGGATCTGCAACTGTTCATGGACATGTCGCGCGAAGCCGCGACCGGCACAGCCCGAGGACATGTCGCTGCGCATCCTGGTGCCGGCGTTCATGATCTCCGAGCTCAAGCGCGCATTCGAGATCGGCTTCCTGCTGTTCCTGCCCTTCCTGATCATCGACCTCGTGGTGGCCTCGGTGCTGATGTCGATGGGCATGATGATGCTGCCGCCGGTCGTGGTGTCGCTGCCGTTCAAGCTGATCTTCTTCGTGCTGGTCGACGGCTGGAGCCTGGTCGCCGGCAGCCTGGTGCAGAGCTACGGCACCTGAGAGGTTTTCTAGCGCACGGTCGCCCGGGCCGACCGCACCGAGCCGCCGGTCGTTGCCGGATTCGCCGGCGCCCGCGTTTGCTGGCCGCGGCCCGAAGGCCGCATCGCACCGGCGCGAGACGATCGCGGTCGCTGGATAGCGCGCGCGCATGTCGCGCAGGAAGCCGTCGAGCGTATCGACCGCCGCGATCGCGCGGGCGACCTCGCGGAATTCCGTCGTGCTGGTCGCCGAGCGGCGCGGTCACGACCTCGAAGGCGCGGCGATCCGGCCCCTCCGCCATCTTGGCGGCGATACTTGCTCGCGGAACCGGTCGAGCCCGAGCTTGTCGTCGGCCAAGCGCGTAGCCGATGGCCGGCACGCAAGATGTCGCCGCGCTCGGTGTCGTTGAGCGGCTGCCAGTCGCGCCAGCGATCGCCGTAGAGCAGCTCGATCTGCTCGGCCGCCTCGCGCCAGCGCTTGGCCGCCCACAGGATGTCGGAGCGCAGGCGGATCGCCTCGCGGCCCTCGATATTGGCGATCGACCTCGAGCGCGACGTCGTGGCGGCCGATATCGGACAAGGCGCGCGCCTCGAGCAGCAGGCGCTGATTGCGCAATTCGTTGCGAGAGTTCGGCGGTGCGCGTCGCTCGCAGCGTCGCCAAGCGCCCGGTCCGGCTTGCGGTTCATCAGGTAGATGACCGCGAGCCGCGTCGCGACCTGCGCGCGCGCCGCGCCCTGCAGGCGGTGATCGACCTGATGCTGCAACAGCTCGGCCGCCTGGTCGAGCAGGTCGACCGAGACCAGCCGGTCGGTCAAGCCGGCGGATCATCTCGTCGCCGCGCCGTCCGATCGGCGTCAGCTCGCGGAAATCGTAGAACAGGCCGAGCGCGTCGATCGCCGGCATGGCGTCGCCCTTGCCGGCGAGGAACAGCGCAGTCGAAGGTCGCCGCCGCCTCGTCCTGGATGCGGCGCGTCATCTCGGAATTCGGATGCGCCTTGAGCGCGGTCCGCATCACGTGGAAGGCGTCGCGGTAGCGCGCCTCCTCGGTATAGAGCCGCGCCAGCAGCTGCAGCGCCTCGATCTCGGTCTCGTCGCCGCGCCAGATCGTGGTCAGCGTCTCGAGCTCGGAGATGACGTCGGCGCGCTTGAGATCGCCGAGCTGATAGCGCAGCGCGATCTCGCGCAGGCGGCCCTGGCGCGGCGGCCGGGCGGTTCAGTCGAATTCCGCGGCGGCCCGATAGGCGGCGAGCGCGTCCTCGTTGTGCCCGAGCGCCCTCGGCGAGCCGGCCGTTGAGCACCGCGATCGCCGGCTCGAGCTCGGGCGGCACGCCGACCTGGTCTCGAACTCGTTGAGCTGGTTCGCGGCCGCGGCGAAATCGCGCGCCTCGATCGAGGCGCGCACCGCGTCGCGCGAGCACGAGCCGCTGCAGCTCGATCGGCAGCGTCCCGATGCGCCGCCTCCATGCTGCGGAAGCCCTCGCGCGCCTCCGCCCATTTGCCCTGCTTGGCATGAGCCAGCGCGCGCCACAGCTGCGCGTCGTGCTGGTTGCCGACGAGCGGATTGGCGAGATCCTTCAGCGCCTCGTCGGCGCGGCCCATCATGATATTGGCGACGGCGCGCATCACCAGGCCCGTCGTGTCCTCCGCGGTCGGGCGTTCGTCGCCGAGCGTCACGTCGAGCACGCGCCTTTGCTTCCGCATACATGTCGCGGGCGAGGTAGAACCGCGCGAGCTCGAGGCGCGGCGCGGTGCGCTTGGTGTCCGGCGCCGGCGGCGGCGGCGTTGATCAGCTTGATCTGGCGGTCGACGAAGTTGGCTTCCCGGTCGAAGCCCCACAGTCTGCGCGTCGAACACCAGCGGACGATAGCCGCCGTTGCGCCGGCCGACCGGGCCGCCGCGACGACAGGATCAGCCCGCTCGGCCGCCGATCACCACCTTGTCGGCGGTGAGCTCGACGGTGAGGTCGTCGGCGAGCGGCTGGATCACGACGCCGTGGGTCGAGGCGAGCGCGCGGAACTCGACGAAATCCTGCGTCTTGAGAAAGCCGCGTGCCGGCCCGAGCGCGGTGACCACCAGCAGAGTGTCGCCGACGTCCGGATCGGTCAACCGATAGACTGTGTGCGGGTCGTCGAACGGAATGATCGCTGTGGCGCGCGCCGCACCGGTCGTGTTGCGGACGATGGCGAGCGGCCGCGTCGGATCGAGCACGGTGTCGCCGATGGTGACGGTCCAGGCGCACCTTCGTCGGCGAAGCTCGTGAGCCGCGGCCGCTCGAGCTTGATGCGCACGACCTGACCGTCGCGCGAAGGCGAGACCGCGGCGGCGCGGATCGTGTGGGTGATTGTCCTTGGTAAGCGCCGCAAGATCGATCTTGGCGGCCGATGTCGAACACCAGCCAGAGCGTATCGGCGCGACGGAACACCGCCGCCGGCGTCGGCGCCGCGAACGGAAACGTCAGTTTGAGATTGTCGGCTTGGCGGCGCAGCCCAACGGTGACCGGCGCATCGGGATTGCGAGGCTGGATCGTTTCCGCGCGGCTTTCGGGCACTGCCGCCTGCTCGGTTTGGGCCGCCGGCGGGTCGACCGGGGGCCCGGCGGAAAGCACAGGTGAGCTCGCACGCGCCGCGGGGGGCTGGGGGGCGGCGTCGGACGGCGCCGCCGGCGGCGGGGCCGCCGGTGGTGCGGCGGCGGCAGGTTGTGCGAGCGGCGCCGCTATGGCCGGCGGCGGCTTCAGCGCCGCCTCGCCTTCTGTCGCCTCGCGCGGCGCGGACGCCGGATAGGCTTGCGGGATCGGCTCGGCGTGGTTCTGCTTGCCGTCGATCGTTATGACGTCGAAGACGTAATTGTTGTCCTCGCGGAAACTGCGTATGTCGACCTTTCCCACGAAGGCGAAGGTGACCGACGCGGTCTGACCGTCGGTCCGGCTTTCGACCGACTCGATCGTCGGCGGCAAGGCCGATTGCGCGCTCGCGAGATCGAATTTGACCGCTCCGTCGAACACGAGCTTGACCTGCTCCTGGGCGCGCTCGGTCGAGACCGGCATCAACTCGGGCAATTCGAACACGTAGCGCGAAAACGTCGGTTGATGGGCGACGCGCACGCGTACGAGCGGAACCGGGCGCGCGCGCGCAATGGCGCGTTGATCACGCTGCTTCTTGTCCGCGTCGCGTGCCCGCTTGGCGAGTTCCTCGACCACCTCCTGCGGCAGGGCGGGCGGGGCTGCGGTCCAGGTATCCGGCAGCAGATCGATGAACAGCCGTTCCGCGGCCATCATCGAATTGACCTTCACCTTGCGGCCAAGCGCAATCCGCACCGCCATGCCGTCCGGATCGCTGCGTGCGGCGCTGACATAGCCCGGCGCGTTGGTCGAGAGCCGGTCGACGGGAGCGCTGACCTTGGTCTTGAAGCTGACCACCAGGATGCCGTTCGCCATGCGCACATCGGCATCGATTTCCTCGCTGAACCGGAATACGAGACGGGCATACCCTCCGCTCGTATTGACCGTGATGTCCGTCTTGATCGGCTCGGCCAGCGCGGGTTGCGCCCACGACAGGCCGCAGAGCAGCGCGGCCTGCGCCAAAACCGCGAGCGCCCGCAGCCCGCGCCACGCGGTTGCGCACGCGCGGTATTGCGCGAGCGCGTTTGGTTCGGTGTGCGTTTGGTCGGTCATGACGCGTTCTGCGCCGGGTTCCCTCGGGCGCAACTCGTCAACGCGCCTACCGGCCTCACCCTAGGCCTCGGCGTTTAATGAGGGGTTAATCCGGGCGTAGATAACCGCCGTTATTTCAAAGGCTTACGATGAATAGTCCGGTGATCGCGAGGTTTCCGGCCGCAACCGGTCCACCGGCTTGGTCTACTTCTGCCGGCCCTCGATCTTCGGCAATTCGGCTGCCGGCGCCGCAGGTTCAGTGCCGGTGGCGCGGTTGGCGAGTTCGACGGTGAGCCGTTCGGCCGTCTCCGGCTGCATCTGCGCCATGATATCCGACATCCGCCGTGGATTGATCAACGAAACCACGTCGAGCAGGACGCGCATCTCCAGCCGGTCGAAGATCTTGGCGGCGTCCTTCGCCTTCATGTTCTCGTACATGATGACCAGACTCTTGAGGCGTGCGGCTTCGCTCTGTTGCTTCTTCTGCGCCGCGCCGTCGAGCTGCGATTCCAGGCCCTTGATCTCGTCGGCCCGTCCGTCGAGCCGTTTTTCCGCCGATTTGAGCAGATTTTCGCGGATCTCGAGCTCGCGCGCCCGTGCGTCGAGCTCCTGGCGACGCTCGCCCAGCCGCTCCAGGATCGCGCGTTCGCCGGGCGACGTGACGGCGTTGGGGTCGAGCGGGATCACGGTTCCGCCCGCCGCGGGTTTGGGGTCGGCAGGTTTCACCGGCGCCGTGGCGCCGCCTTCGCCTGCCGGCTTCTCGGCTTTTTTTTCCGGCGGCTTCGCGGAGTTGATCGAGCCGGTCACGTCTTGGAAATTGAACATCTCCTGCGCCCACGACTTCTTGGCGCGCTGATCGGCCGAAAGCGCGTCGGATTTGGCGAACGCCTTCAGCGAGCCAACGGCATCGGCGTCGCTCGATCCGCTGCTGAAATCGAGATCCGCCAGCGTGTATCCGCCGTCCAGGATGATGCCGAGCACCTTCAGGCCGAACAGGCACGTGATCGCCAGCAAAACGACCGGAATCAGCCGGAACTCGCGGACGAACCGCATCATGCGGCGCGGCCGCCTATCCGCGAGCGGGCGCGTTCGGCGAAGGCTTGCGCAGCAGCCACCATGGCGCGCGGATCGGACGACGGCACGGCGACGGGAGGCTCCGGACGTGTCGCCTTGACGATCTGGCTCAAGCGGTCGAGCACCTCCTCGCCGGCCGCGAGCTGGCCGTCCATGTCGGCGCAAAAGCGTTCGGCCGTGCGCAGGCGCTCGCCCAGATTCTGATCGCATTCGCGCACCGTCAGCTTGAAGCCGGCAATCGCCCGCTCCGCGATCTCGGTGGCGGTGATCAGCTCGGAAATCGTCGCCTTGAGCGCCTGCTCGTCGGACTTGAGCCGCACCAGGCGCTTGTTGAGCAGGATGCAGTACCCGATCGTGACCATGAGCAAGACCGCGACCAGGATCTCGATGATCAATCCGAAGGCGTGATTCACGATGCGTCCAATCGGTTTGAGGTTTCACCCGCCGTCTCGAACATGGCGTAGGTGGTACGCGGCCGGCGCAACGATTTGGTGACCCGCACCGCGACGCGGTCACCCACGCGACCCATGCGCCCCTCGGTCAGGGTCACGTCGCCGCAGCGTACCGTCACGATGGCGTCGGGCTTGATGTCGAGGGGGAGCGTGTCGCCGACCTCGAGCTTCATGAGCTGCCTGAGCGGAAGCTTCGCCTCGTAAATCACTGCCTCAACGGCGATCTCCGCCTGGCCGATCTCGGTCGCCAGATGGCCCTCCCAGATCGGATCACGGCCGAATTTCTCGCCCATGAACATCTGCAACAGGACGTCGCGGATCGGCTCGATGGTGGCGTAGGGCAGCAGCAGCTCGACGGTGCCGCCGCGATCCTCCATGTCGATGCGAAGCCGCACCAGGATCGCGGCATTGGCCGGCCGCGAGATGGCGGCGAAGCGAGGGTTGGTTTCGAGTCGGTCGATGTTGAACTTGACCGGCGAGAGCGGCTTGAAGGCGAGCTCGGCGTCGGCGAGCACCACCTCGATCATGCGCTTGACGAGGCTGGTCTCGATCGTGGTGTAGGGCCGCCCTTCGATGCGGATCGCGCTCTGGCCGCGCCGGCCGCCCAGGAGCACGTCGATCATCGAATAGATCAGGCTGGAGTCGACCGTGAACAGGCCGAAATTGTCCCACTCCTCCGCCTTGAACACGGCGAGCACCGCCGGCAAGGGTATCGAATTGAGATAGTCGCCGAAACGGACCGACGTGATCCGGTCGAGCGAAACCTCGACATTGTCGGAAGTGAAATTGCGCAACGACGTCGTCATCAGCCGGACCAGCCGGTCGAAGACGATTTCGAGCATCGGCAGCCGTTCGTAGGAGACCATCGCCGAATTGATGATCGCCCGGATACCGGAATTGTCGTTGATCGAGACGTCGGCCATGCTGAAGCCGAGGAGGCTGTCGATTTCCTCCTGGTTCAGGACGCGCTCGGCCCCACCCTTGGTGACCGACGTGAACTGATTGCCGTCGTCGATCATCGCGGCCCATTGGGCCGCCATCTCCTCGCTGACGGTTTCGACCGGAGCGGCCGAGGGCTCTCCTGATGCCTCGCTGGTGGCATCGGACTCGAGCGCCTGGCCCCATTCGGCCGCAAGTGCGTCCTGATCGACTTGATTTTGCGACATGTGGATCAGACCGTCACTGGACGATGATTTCCTTGAACAGCACGGCGTTGACCTTGTTCGGCGCGATGGCCACGTTGACGCGCCGGGTGAGCTCTTCCTTGAGGCGGTAAAGGCCCGCGGAGCCGTCGAGGTCGGTCGGCCGCAGCTCTCGCAAGTAGGTCTGGAACGTGTCCATGACGCGCGGCATGAGGGGCGTGATCTGCTGCATCAGAAGTTGATCGGGCAGCTCGAGCACCACCTTGACCTTGAGATATTGGGTGCGATCGCTGCCGGTGTTGGAAAGGTTGACCAGCACTTCCGGCAGGTCGACGAATACGGCCGGCTTGACCGGCACGGGCGCGGCATGGGTTTGCCTGATGTTGCCGATCAGGAAATAGGCTCCGGCGCCGAGACCGCCCACGAGCAGCACGCCACCGGCGATGATCGCCATCAGCTTCAAGGGAAGTTTTCGCTTTGGTGCGGCGGATCCTGCTTCGGCGCCTTCCGCGACGTCGGCTTCCTCTTCGGGCTCCTTTACGGCCGCCTTTGCGTTCGCCTTCGCTGCCATATCGAACCCCAAATCGCGTCCGCGTCGACGGCGCCGCAGGGCAGCCGGCCCGGGGGAAAAAGGCCGCGCACGCGGCCCCCTGCGCCCTGTCCAGGCAAGCTAGGGTAATAATGGTTAACGGAACCTTTCCTGGCGGCGACCACCGGGAAAATATTGCCGGGTCGGCGCGATCGGGCCGGCCTTTCCTGCCGCGCGCGACCGGGGCCTTTTTGTCAAGTGATTGATCACGCTGGATTTCCTTATCTGGCACGCCCCCTGCTTCATGGTTAACGCAAGGCCCGCCACTTGGGAGAGCTGGCGGGCGCCATGACCGGCGGTTCCGTTTGGGAGAATGGGACTGCGGTCGCGTCACGGGGAGAACACCGATGGAGAATGCACTTCTCGTCGGACTATCGCGGCAGATGGTGCTCGCCCGCGAAATGGACGTCGTCGCCAACAATATCGCGAACCTGAACACCACCGGATTCAAGTCGGACAACTCGATGTTCGAGCAGTTCCTGATGCCGGTCGCGCGCGAAAACCGGTTCAACATGCAGGACCGGCAGGTGGGTTTCGTCAACGACCGCGGCACCTGGCACGACTTCACCCAAGGTCCCGTGCAGCAGACCGGAAGTCCGCTCGATGTCGCGATCGATGGAAACGCCTTCCTGGTCGTGCAGACGCCGGCCGGCGAGCGATACACGCGCAACGGCGCGATGCAGATCAACGCACAGGGTCAGCTCGTCACCGCGGACGGATCGCAGATAGTCGGCGAGAGCGGCCCGATCGTCTTCCAACCGACGGACCGCGACGTGGCGATCTCGCCGGACGGGCGGGTGACCGTGACCGAGAGCGGCAACACCAAGACCGAATCATTGCGCGGAAAGCTGCGGTTGGTGAGCTTCGATTCGCCCCAGCAGCTGCAGAAGGACGGAGCCAACAACTTCCTGGCCCCGGCCGGCGTTACGGCAGCGCCCGACACCAAGTCCCGCCTGACACAGGGCGCGGTCGAGAAATCGAACGTCAAGGGCGTGGTCGAGATGACGCGCCTGATCGAGATCTCGCGCGCCTATACCCAGGTCGCTCTGCTCCTCCAACAACAGAGCGATCTTCACAAGAACGCCATCCAGCAGCTCTCCGAAGTTCCGAGCTGACGCAAACCTGAGCATCGGGAAAGCACGCCATGCGAGCACTGCAAACCGCCGCGACCGGGATGATGGCCCAGGAGCTCAACGTCCAGGTCATCGCCAACAATATCGCCAACATGCGCACAACCGGCTACAAACGCCAACGCGCCGAATTCCAGGACATGCTCTACGAGCACGTCCGCCGCATCGGCACCCAGACATCGGATCAGGGCAATATCCTGCCGGTCGGCGTCGACCTCGGCTCCGGCGTCAAGACCGTCGGCACGCCGCGCATCATGACGCAGGGGACGCTGTCGCAGACCGGCGGCGACCTCGACGTCGCCATCCGCGGCGAAGGCTTCTTCAAGATCCAGCTGCCCGACGGATCGTTCGCCTACACCCGCGACGGCTCGTTCCAGATGGACGCGCAGGGCCGCATCGTCACCGCGCAAGGCAATCTGGTCCAGCCCGGCATCACCATTCCGCAGAATTCGACGTCGCTCACCATCAACAGCGAGGGGCAGGTCTCGGTGATCGTCGCCGGCAGCAACACGCCGACGGTGCTCGGTCAATTGGCGCTGACCCGCTTCATCAACAAGGCCGGCCTGCTGCCGATCGGCGACAACATGTTCACGGAAACGCCGGCGTCCGGGGCGCCGCAGGACGGTGTGCCCAACACCGCGGCATGGGCGACCTGCAGCAGGGCAACCTCGAACAGGCCAATGTCGAGGCGGTGACCGAAATCGCCGATCTGATCGCCGCCCAGCGCGCCTACGAGATGAACTCCAAGGTGATCTCCGCGACCGACCAGATGTTGCAGACCACATCTGGCCTCTACCGCTGAGAAGGAGCGCAACCATGATCCGCGCCTTGACGTATGCCTTTCTCCTCGCCGCTGCCGCCCCGGCGGCGGCGCAAGTCGCCGCCCTGCCGTCGAGCACGCCGACGCTCAAGCGCGTCGCGACCGTGACCGCCGACATCGTTCGCATCGGCGACCTGGTCGACAATGCCGGCGCGGCCGCCGACACGCCGATCTTTCGTTCGCCCGATGTCGGAACGACCGGATCGGTACGCGTTCAGCAGGTGCTCGATGCCATCCGGCCACATCACCTTTATCTGATCGACACCGGAAGCCTATCTGAAGTGGAGGTCACCCGTGCGGGACGGTCGATCGACGTCTCCGACATCGAAGCTCGCATCGCCAATGCGTTCGCCGGGCGATACGGGCTCGGCGAGGCGAAGAATCTCTCCGTCACATTGGATCATCCGGCGCGCCCGATCACGATCGAGGCGTCGGCGACCGGCGACCTTGTGATGAAGAACGCCGTACTCGACCCGCGCTCCGGCCGTTTCGACCTTACGTTCGACGTACCGGGCAGCCCCGTCATGCGCCGCGCCCCGCTGCGGTTCGGCGGAACCGTGATCGAGACGGTGGCCGCCGCGGTGCTCACACGGGCGCTGGCCCGCGGCGAGATCATCAAGGCCTCCGATCTGGCGATCGAGCGCCGGCCGAAAGCCGAGATCGCCGCCGAAGCGATCCGCTCGGCCGACGAAGCGACCGGGCTTGCGGCACGCCAAGCCTTGCGGGCCGGGCAGCCGTTGCGACGCACCGACCTGGCCAAGCCGGAACTGGTGCATCGCGACGACAACGTCACGCTGGTCTTCGAGGTGCCCGGCATTCTGCTCACCACGCGCGGCAAAGCGATCGATGCCGGCGCCGAAGGCGACGTCATCAGCGTCCTCAATACCCAGTCGAAGCGCACGGTTCAGGGAATCGTGAGCGGAGCCGGCCGAGTCACCATCCTGTCGACGACGCTGCGCGCGTCGAGCGACACCACGACGGGCGCCGTTACGCGCGCCGTGGCATCACGCTGAGCATCGAGAGAGAAAATATGTCCCACAGTAATCCGTTGTTCGCGCGTCCGAATCCGTTCGCGATTGTCGGCGCCGTTACGCTGTCGTCGCTCATGTGCGGCTGCGCCGCCATCGACCGCATCAGCAAGCTCGGCGAGCAGCCGGCCTTGTCGTCGATCAACAATCCAACGGCCTCGCCAGGGTACAAACCGGTGCAGATGCCGATGCCGACCCCGCAGCCGGCGAGCTACAACCCGAACTCGCTGTGGCGCAACGGCTCGCGCGCGTTCTTCAAGGACCAGCGCGCCCGCCAGATCGGCGACATCCTGACTGTCATGGTCAACATCACCGACAAGGCGGCGATCGCCAACGAGACCCAGCGCAGCCGCAAGAACACGGAAGATTCCGGCATCAGCGATTTCATCGGCAGCAAGACCATCAAGAATCCCGCGACCTCAATTCTGCCGGGCCGCATCCTGACCACGGATTCGACCATGTCGAACGACGGCAAGGGCTCGGTCAACCGCCAGGAAGCGTTGCAGACCAACGTCGCGGCGGTGGTCACGCAGGTGCTGCCGAACGGCAACTTGGTGGTCGAGGGAAAGCAGGAGATCCGCGTCAATTTCGAGATGCGCGAGCTGATCGTCGCCGGCATCGTGCGCCCGGAGGACATCCAGAGCGACAATACGATCGACTCCAGCAAGATCGCCGAGGCCCGTATCGCCTATGGGGGCCGCGGTCAGATCACGGACGTGCAGCAGCCGCGCTACGGTGATCAGTTCTTCGACATAGTTCTTCCGTTCTGACCAAAATCAGTCAGCAGCGATCAGTGCACGGGGTAGGCACGATGACTTTGTGATTTGCGACGAGTGGTGACCATCTTCTCGCCTCCCCGCCGACCCCGCTCCCGGGGCGGGACGGCGCAACGACGCGGCCTTCGGCGTCTCCCCGCCGGAGGCCGCGCTCGTTTCAGGGCGTTCGTCCCGCATCGCGGCGGGCGATTGAAAACTTCCGTGTCACGGCCCTGCCGCAGCGTGTCGCGGCCTCAATCGTCGCGATAAACTCTTTCGCGCCGCTCGTGCCGCTCCTGGGCCTCGATCGACAGGGTCGCGATCGGGCGAGCCTCGAGGCGCTTGATCGAGATCGGTTCGCCGGTTTCCTCGCAGTAGCCGTAGGTTCCGTCCTCGATCCGCTGCAGTGCCGCATCGATCTTGGCGATCAGCTTGCGCTGACGGTCCCGCGCGCGCAGCTCGATGGCGCGATCGGTCTCCGAGGAAGCCCGGTCGGCGAGGTCGGGATGGTTCTGGTTCTCGTCCTGGAGGTGCTGGAGCGTCTCCTTGGCCTCCTTCAGGATATCCTCGCGCCAGGCAAGCAGCTTGTTGCGGAAATACTCCCGCTGGCGGTCGTTCATGAACGGCTCTTTTTCGGTCGGCCGGTAGTATTTTTCTTTGTCCGAGCGCATGCACTCCACTCCGTGCATTTAACCAACTCCATTGCGAGCCCGGCTCGCGGGGCCGCCTTATAGCGATCACCTCCGCCCCCGACAACTGGGCAGGCGAGGAATTAGTGGCGAATGGCGAATGAGTTGCGACGCCCTTGGGAGGAGGGCGGAACCGCGCGCGGCGGCGGTCAGGCGGCCGTGTCCATCTTGGCGAGCTCGACCTCGACCCGGAGCTCTATTTCGGCCAGCACCAGGTCAAGCTGCGGATCGCCCGACAGGTCCTTGAGGCCCGCTGCGGCGGCCCTGAGCTTCACGAGGGTGCCGTGGTCGAGCAGGCCGGACAGCAGTCCGAGCTTCATTTCGTCGAGAACATCGAGCGCCGAACGGCCGCGTTTGACGCGCGCGTCGGCGTCGTTCCTCCACGCCCTCCACGCCTTGCAGGGCCATCAGGGCGTCGATTCCGCCCACCGTGCGCACACCCGTTGTACCGGCTGGCGCCGCGGGGGCCTCGTCCTGCGGCAGGCTGAAGGTCCCCGGCGCAGAGCGGCGCGCGGCCGGTCCCGAGGCTGGGGCGGCCGGGCCATTCGGTCCCAAAATGCGCATGGTGCAGACCTCTTGAACGGCCGAAGGCCGCCGATTGGCGCGAGCCTCGCCCTCATTTGGTTAAGGCTTCGTAAACACCCGGCAAGAATTGCCGCAATGGGGCAACGAGTTCCCCCCGCGGCGCTGAAAATCCCGCCGGATTCCTGGAATTTAACGTTATAGATCAATCGTTTATGCGATTAACCAGAGCTGGCACGCCATTCGCAAGGTAGCCGGCATGGTCCGAACTCATCGGGGAGCATAGGATGACGAGGACATCCACTTTCGCGCTGGCCGCGCTTGCGGCCGCGTGGGCACTGACATTCGCGGCACTGCCGGCGCAATCTGCTTCGCGCATCAAGGACCTCGCCAATGTCGAGGGCGTGCGCCAGAACCAGCTCATCGGCTATGGCCTCGTCGTCGGTCTCAACGGCACCGGCGACACGATCAACAATTCGCCCTTCACCAAGCAGTCGCTGACCGCGATGCTGGAACGGCTGGGCGTCAACATCCGCGGCCAGACGCTGCGCACCGGCAACGTCGCCGCCGTCATGGTGACCTCCAATCTGCCGGCGTTCTCCACCCAGGGCACGCGCATCGACGTGACGGTCTCGGCGCTCGGCGATGCCAAGAGCCTGCAAGGCGGAACCCTGCTGGTGACCCCGCTGCTCGGCGCCGACGGCAACGTCTACGCGGTCGCCCAGGGCTCGCTCGCAATCGGCGGATTCCAGGCCGAAGGCGACGCCGCCAAGATCGTGCGCGGCGTGCCGACGGTCGGCCGCATCGCGAACGGCGCGATCATCGAGCGCGAAATCGACTTCGCGCTCAACCGCCTGAACCAGGTTCGCCTCGCACTGCGCAACGCGGATTTCACCACCGCCAAGCGCATCGCGGCCGCCATCAACGACTATATCGGGATGGCGACGGCCGAGCCGATCGATCCCTCGACCGTGCAGCTCACCGTTCCGCAGCAATACCAGGGCAACGTCGTGGCGCTGCTGACCGAGATCGAGCAGCTGCAGATCGAGCCGGACCTTTCCGCCAAGATCGTCATCGACGAACGCTCCGGCATCATCGTGATGGGCCGCGACGTGCGCGTGTCGATGGTCGCGGTTGCGCAAGGCAATCTCACGGTGACGATCTCGGAGGCCCCGCAGGTCAGCCAGCCGGCACCGTTCTCGCGCGGCCGCACGGTGACGGCTCCGCGCAGCCGGGTCGGCGTGCAGGAGGACGGCCGCAAGCTCGCGCTCGTCAGCGAGGGCGTGTCGCTGCAGCAGCTGGTCGACGGTCTCAACGCGCTCGGCATCGGCCCGCGCGACCTCATCTCCATCCTGCAGGCGATCAAGGCGGCCGGCGCCATTCAGGCCGACATCGAGGTGATGTGATGACCGGCATGTTCTCCTCCATCCCCACGCCCAATCTCGACGCCGTCATGACGGGCGGACTCGCCGCAGCGCGCGCCAAGGCATCGCCCGACACCAAGCTGCACACGCAGGCGCAGAACTTCGAGGTCGCGTTCGTCAACTCGATGTTCCAGCACATGTTCACCGACATCGGGAAAGAAGGCCCGCTCGGCAACAGTACGGGCGTATCCGCCTGGCGCTCCTTCCTGACCGAGGAATACGCGAAGAACTTCGTCAAGGCAGGCGGCGTGGGAATCGCAGACCAGGTCTACAAATCGCTGCTCGCACACCAGGAAGCGCGGACGAAGTGACGCGCCTTGGAACGAAGCCCGGAAGGATCGCCGCTATGACACAGAAACCCGCCCCGGTCGTCCCGCCTGCCGAGCCCCTTCCGATCGGCACCCCGGCCGAAGCCCGGCAGGTGATCGGTCAGCTCAGCGACGTGATGGATTCGCTGCTCGGAACCGTCGAAAAGGAAACCGAGCTCGTGCGCGCCGGGCGCCTGCGCGAAGCGGGCGCGCTCGAAGCGACGAAATCCGATCTGGCGCGGCGTTACCTCGTCCACACCGCACGCCTCAAGGCCAGCATGCCGTATCTTCGGCTGACGCTGCCACACGTGGTGGCGGCCCTGCGTGAGCGGCACCACACGTTCCAGACCCTGCTGCAGATCAATCTCACGGTGCTCGCGACCGCCCAGGCGGTGTCCGAAGGAATCATCCGGGGCCTGTCGCAGGAAGTCGCCCGAAAGGAAGCACCGCAGACATATGCGGCCTCGGGCCACAAGGCGGTGCCGAACAAGGTCTACGGCCAGGGCCTGGCGGTGAGCCGTGTCCTTTGACCGGCCACGTCACGGCGGCGCCTTGTTCCGCGCTCACGAAGGCGATCTCGCCACGCGCATGAAGATCAAACACGCATCCGGAGCGACACCGAAACAGCCCGTTTTTGCATTCCAACCGCAGCAGCCGTCCCAACTGCGGCAGCCGTCGCCGATAGCTCAGGCAGACGTCGCATCCGTCCTCGGCCAGGCCTTGGCGTTTCACCGCTCCGGCCTGCTGGCGGAGGCCGAACAGCTGTATCGCAGAATCCTTCAAGTCGAACGCAGAAATTTTGATTGCCTGCATCTCCTGGGAGTCATCCAATTCCAGCGCGGTGAATACGCCGAGGCGGTTCGTCAGATCGATGCCGCCATCAAGGTCGATCCCAACGTGGCCGATGCCCATAACAATCGCGGCAACGCCCTCAGGAGGCTGAAACGACCGGAGCAGGCTTTGGCGAGCTACGACCGCGCGATCGCACTCAAGCCCGACGATGCCGCGACCTTCAACAATCGCGGCACGGTATTCAAGGAGCTCGAGCGATTCGACGAGGCCCTGGCGGACTTGGACAAGGCGATCACGCTGCGCCCTGATTTCGCCGAAGCGTTCAACAACCGCGGCAACGCTTACAAGGAGCTTGCCCGCCTCGAAGAGGCGTTGTCGGATTTCGACAAGGCGATTGCGCTGCATGGCGACAATCCCGACGCCTTCAATAATCGCGGCGTCGTGTTCAAGGAGCTCGAAAAATTCGACGAGGCGCTGGCGGACCTCGACAAGGCGATCGCGCTCAAGCCCGACCACGCGCAAGCCCATTACAATCGCGGGACCACGCTTCTCGCGCTCAGGCAATTCGATCGGGCGCTGGCGGACTTCGGCAAGGCGATTGCGCTCAAGCCCGATTACGCGGAAGCCTATTACAATCGCGGCACGGCGTTTCTGGCCCTCGCCCGGGTCGATGAAGCGCTCGCGGACTTCGACCGGGCCATCGCACTCAAGTCCGACTATCCGACCGCGTTGTGGAATCGCGCTTTTTGCAAACTATTGGCCGGCCGTTATCGAGAAGGATGGCCGGAGTATGAATGGCGCCTACAAGCCGACCCGACGTCCGCAAACCGGCGGGATTTTCGACGACCGCGGTGGACCGGCAGCCGCGACATCGCCGGCAAGACCCTGCTGCTTCATTCCGAGCAGGGATTCGGCGATACCATCATGGCCGCCCGCTACGTGCGGCTGGTGATCCAGTCGGGTGCGCGGGTCGTCATCGACGCGCCCGCGCCGCTGGCATCGCTGCTGGGTCAAATCGATGGCGCACAGGTCGTAACGACCGGAGATGCGCTGCCGTCGTTCGACTTCCATTGTCCAATGATGAGCCTGCCGCTGGCCTTTGCCACCACTTTGGCGACGATCCCTGCAGATGTGCCGTATTTGTCGGTGCCGCCGGCGCACGCCGAAAAATGGGCGCAACGGCTGCCGCGATCCGGCGTTCCCCGGATCGGAATCGCGTGGGCGGGCAATGCCGCATTCAGGTACGACCGCGCCCGTTCCATCGGATTGGCTCGCATGCTGCCGTTGCTGTCACGCACGGACGTGCACTATGTCGGCATTCAACGGGAGCTTCGGCCCGGAGACGCGGAGATCCTGCGCAGCCATCCTCAGGTCGAGAATCTCGGCGACGCCCTCGAGACGTTCGCGGACACCGCCGCCGTCATCGCGTCGCTCGATTTCCTCGTCTCGAGCGACACCGCCATCGTTCATCTCGCCGGGGCCCTGGGCAAGCCGGTATGGATATTGCTGCCGTATTCCCCCGACTGGCGCTGGCTCCTCGATCGCCAGGATAACCCCTGGTATCCGACAGCTCGGCTGTTTCGACAAGCGCGCGTCGACGACTGGGCAGGTGTCGTAGAGAAAGCCGCAGAGGAACTCGCGCATTTTGCGCAAGGCTTTCGTCGCTGATCGGCGCGCCGCCGGCGCCATCGCGTCACCGCCGGCGCTGAAGGCCCATCGCGAAAATTCGAATTCGTCGCGGGGTGCGGCGCGCTCGCAGCCGCCTCGATCAGCCAATCAGGCCGCGATGGCGACGCCCGGCGCCCGGCGGCACACGTCGCGCAACATGGTCTCGAACGCCGCAAATACCTTTTGCATCTGCGGACGCTTGTAGGGGAACAGCTCGGGCGAATCCATCGCGTGCACGATCATGTTGGTGCCGGTCTCGAACACCAGAAGCCGGCCGTCGCGAGTCTCTCCGCAATCGAACGGAAGATATTCGAGGCCGACACGTTGGGCGATGGCGTCGAGCGCGGCCGCGTGCCGGACCGCAAAATCCTTCTCGAATGTCGCCATGAAGTGCGCTTCCTCGGCGCGCCGGCCGGCCTGCGTCATCATGTCGGCATTGAGGTAATGAATCATCCAATGCGCGGAGACCGCCATGTGGGACGCGTATGGCCGCCCCGCGATCAGGGCGACGCGATACTTGCGAAACAGCCCGTCGGACCCGCGGTAATCGATGAATGGAGCGAGGTAGAACTCCTGCTCCGGCCGCCGAAGCAGGTAGCCGGCGAGCGCCGCCTGTTCGTCCAGCTTTTCGAGGCCTTCGCCGGCGTGGGAATCGAGCGGTCGCGCGATGATCGGAAAAGTCTGTCCCATCAGGACATCGCCGAGCGACTCTTCGCCGTCTGCGATGCGCCTCATGGCCGGCCGGTCGACGCGCGCGTGGATCGGCACGGTGACGCCCGGCGCCGACCTGAGCAAAGCCCAGGTGCCGTCACGCGTCAGCCGCGCGATACGGTCGGGAGCATTCACGACCGGCCGCGGCCATGACCGCACCAGCCCGTCGAGTTCGCGCAACAGCGGTTGATTCCGGCTCGATTCCGAAACCGCCACAATGGCCACGTCGTGATCCGGCAGCACTTGCGGCAGAGGATGGCCGGGCAGAACGTAGACCATGTCGAGCGTCACGTTCGCGCCTTCGAGCATGAACTCGATCGGCATATTGGCGAGGAAGTCGCCCGGCGCCATGAAGGCGAGCAGCCGGATCGGCGGGGTCGTCGCCGCAGCGGCGGGCTGGCGAAAGTTGCGGCCGATCTCCAAGGCGAGAGCCTGCAGAGCCAGGCGATCGTCCGGGCGCCCCTGGATATGCGCGATCGTCGACAGATCGAGGTAGGCCGCGGCGTCCCTGGGATCCTGGTCGACGCGCATCACCAGCGCGTTCCAGACCGGCGCAAGGTCGGCACCGTCGAAAGCCAGCTTCGCCAGTGTCGGCAGGCCGATCGGCACGGGCGGCTCGCGTCCCACCATCGCATCGAGATCCGGCATTCGGGTGTTCATGGATTCGTCCTTGCGAGGCCTTACGCCGATGCGTGCGATGACTGATGATCGCGGCGCGACGCGCGCCGACCGCCGGTGCCGACGAGGTCGCGTGTAGCGCCCAGCGCCCGACGGGATCGGATATTTGGCCAATCGGCCGGCTCAAAACCCATGCGATAGCGGGGCGAAACATCCTGTTCGGTTCGCCCGAAAGGGTCACATGGATTCATTAACCGCGCGTTTAGAAAGTCGGATTCCGCGGGCCGGAACCCGGCTGCCGCCACCCCTGTTGGGTGCCACGAAGGTTGCACTTCCGAACACCGGAGGAAGGTCCATTTTCTGTCGGCCAGACAATCAGATAGATCGATTCCCCGGGGCCTTATTTAACGCGATCTTAAGGCGCGCCGCGCACCATCGCGCCTGGAGATTCGTCCGATGTCCATGTTCGTCAATTCGACGTCGTTTTGGCAGCAAGACCAGCAGAACTGGTCCGTCAATCAGTCGAATCACGGCAGCAGCGTTCTCACCGGCTCAGCGGCGGCGCTGTTCGCAGGCAGCAACAATGCCAGCGCGGGCACCAGTTCCGCCGCTTCCAAGGCTTTGAATTCGTTGCTCGGCCCGTTCGGCGCCACGGTCATGAACGGGTCCACCGGCATGGCGGTCCTCGCCGCGCAGCAAGCCTCCGATCGCGTCAACGCCGCGACCGCGAAACTGAACAGCAATGCGCCGACCAAGTCGGTCGCCAACGTGGGCACCCAGGTCACATTCTCCGGATCCCTGTCGGGCCCGGACATTTTCGGCACGACCGGTCCTGCGCAGAATGGCGGCTTCCACTTCCTCACCGGCACCGCGCTGCAAAATGCGTTCAATCTCGCAATGCTCGGAAAAAAGTCGAACGGCGACGCCGTCGACACCGTGTCGGTATCCGGAAATACCCTCACCGCCAGCACGTCGGGCCTCAACGCCCACCCGGTGTTTACGCTGTCGCTCAAGCCGGACAGCGGATTGTATACATTCACGCTCGCCAATCCGATCGATCTGCCAAAGAGCAAGTTGGACAAGCTTACGACGTTGAATCTGTCGCTGCTGGTGCAGGCCGTGAAGGCGGACGGCACGACGGCTGTTCTGCCGAACAGCGCCGTCGTCGAAGTCCACAACGGCTTGGGCGCCGCGAACGGAACAGCCCACAAAAGCGAGGTGCATGAAGGTGGTCTGGCCTATACCGGACCGAACAATACCCCGCCCCCATCAAATGCACTCGCCGCGCGCCCGAAATATGTCCCGCCGACAAATCCGTTCACCGGACATGCCTACACCACGACGGGGTCCGCCGTCGCGGCAACGTCCAACGCCGTCAATCTTTTCTCCTGACAGTCGTTGGAGCCGCATCGCCGGCTCCTGCACCCGACATCAAGCGCGTAATGGATGCGCTCCAGCGCAGCGCCAGATCTCCCTGGCTCGAAACGGCCGAAAAAATGCGCGATACATGATCGCGCGCCTGTCTCGTACCCGAGACGCGCGAGAATTCCTTCATCGCTTCGCGCACCCCAACATGGGTCCGGCCGTCCGCAACCCGCTGACGGTGATCGCCCGACTCGATCTGGCGTCACGCGGAGAGCTTGCGCAACATCGGGAGTGGGGATGCGTTCGCGGAGTTGCCCTCCCCGTTCCACTGGTGTTTCGCGCATTGCCGGCGGTTGCAGATCAGCTCATGCAGCAGATCGTCGACCGCTCCCGCCCACGCGTCGAATTCCCGCTGCCGAAACAAACGGGCCGTCGGATACCAGGGGCTGTCATGCGGCTCGCGAAGCCAGCGAAAGTCCGCGGCGAACGGCAGCAGGAGAAGGAGCGGCTTGCCCATCGCCCCCGCCAAATGGGCAACCGCAGTATCCACCGAGACCACCATGTCGAGTTGCGCGATCACAGCGGCAGTTTCCGCAAAGTCCCGCAATTCCCCGGGCTGGAAGACCTCGGGCCAGCTTCGCCGAAGATCCGCGCCCTCCGCGCCCCGGTCCTGCTGGAGACTGACGAATTGTACATTCGGCAGTTCAAACAGCGGTCGCAATGCTTCCAGCCGCATCGAACGATTGAGGTCGTTCTGGTGCGTTTTTTCCCCCGCCCATGCGACGCCGACCAGAGGCCGCCCCGGCGGCAGGCGCTCCCGCCAAGCCGTCATATCTTCGGCCGCCGGCCCGAGATACGGAACATCGGCCGGGATCGTCGACAGTTCCGTTCCGAAAGCCAGCGGCAGACTCATCATCGGGCAGTGGAGATCGAACGCCGGCAACGGCTTCCCGCGCGGGACGACGGCCTCGACGGCTTCCATTCGCGAAAGCAACCGGGCAAGCGCCGGCTGAACTTCGAGAATGACCCTGGCGCCCAGCGCCGCGACCCGAGGCGCGTAGCGCACGAATTGGATCGTATCGCCATGGCCCTGCTCGCCGTGCAGAAGGATGGTCTTTCCGGCCAGCGGCTGGTCTCCGATCCACAGGGGTTGCGCGAAATTCCGGCGGTGCGCCGCGAACGCGCCCGTCGCCCATCGCGATTCGTAGGATCTCCAGCCGGCACTGAAGTCGCCGAGGGTCAGCTTGACCAAGCCTTCCACGAACCGCGCTTCGGCAAAATCCGGGTTTGCGGCGAGCGCTCTGGCCACACACATCAAGGCCTCGTGCGGTCGGTCCAGCCGACGCAATGCAGTCGCGCGGTTGGTCAGCAGCCGAGGATGCTGAGGCGCCGTCTTCAGTGCGACCTCGTAACTTGCAATGGCTTCCCGGGGGCGGTTGAGCTTCAGCAGCGCATTCCCGCGATTGCCAAGCGCATCGATATGGGTGGGGTCGAACGCCAGCACGCGATCAAAACTTGCGATCGCCTCCGCGGTACGGCCGAGCCGCAACAACGCAACCCCGCGCCCATTTAGCGCATCGAGATCATCCGGCACGATCGCGTGGGCACGATCATAGCTCGCCAAGGCCTCCCCGAAACGGGCCATGGTCAGCAAAATGAGCCCGAGGTCCGACCAAACGTCGGCGCGCCGATCATCGATCTTCACCGCAGTGCTGACCAGCGCAAGCGCGGAATCCGGTTGCCCATGCTGATGGTTCAGCATTCCGAGCAGATGCAAAGCGTCGACGTCGTTCGGACGATGCCGCAGAAGCTCGCCGCACAGCCTTTCGGCTTTGCCAGACTTGCCCTGCTCGAGCGCATGCCGAACCCGCCGGATCATTCGCTCCGATTGCGCGCTCGGCACCGGGCGGCTCAGCATTGACGTAAGATAAGCAGGGGCCGGGTCGCGGCCATTGGTTGTCTCCCGGCACGACATCGCGCGCACGGCCCCCGCGTGCCGTCGTTCCTTAACGATCGTTAAATAAACGTGGTAAACAAGTTCTTAATGCGAAGCTGCCGGCCGCACGGCCCCGCCCAGGCCACGCGCTTCGGGCACGATCGAAGGAGCTCCAGATTGAACGGGATGCTTCCACCTGGGGCCGATGCCGTGATCTTGCCGAGCCGCCAGGCCGCAAATTTTCGAATTGGGGAAATTACGTGGCGCCGGCTTTTTAATCGAATTGGACCGTCTCCGTCAGCCGTTCGTTAATTACATTTCCTAACATGGCGTTAAATTCGACCTGTTAGTTTGTCTGCGAACCCTGAAAAAGGACACGCGAGAGAGGATTAAGTCGCAGCAGGGGGCAACAGAGATTTACGATGGAGCCCATCCGCACCATAACTCCGCCCGGAGCCACTCAGCAGGCCTTCATTTCCCGGCCTGCGCCCGCTCCCGTCGCGCAGACAGTCGCGACCGACCTGCCCGCCGCCATAACGGTGACGGCGGCGGATTCGGCTGCGTCGATGCGCAACAATGCGCCGCCCCTTTCCAACCCTTATGAATATCAGGTACTCGTCGATCCGACGACGCACGACGTCATTTACCGGACGGTCGACGAACGCTCCCGTCAGGTGGTACGCCAAGTTCCGGACCAAGCCTTGCTGCGCATGCGCGCCTATGCGCGCTCGCTCGCCGAAGGCAAGATCGCGACCGACGCGCACGAGGAGGCGCACAGTCGCCCGGCGCGCAATCCCCACCCTCCGATCTGATCGGTCTTTCTCGCCAATTTGCGCGCCGCATCGAGGCGCTCATCATTCCTTGTTCCTTCCTGACCGGCCCATTGGACGCTCTGCGTGAACGGTGGATCCGTCCGGGGTCGCGCGCCGGCGTCGGCGGTCATCGGCGAAACATCAGCTCGTGGTCTCGGATGAATTCGAGACCAGTCGCCGGCCGCGGAATCTCAATAGAGATGATCGATCTGATCTTTCTCGTGCAGGACCGCGTGGCGGGAATACTCGGGTCATAATTCTTTAACCACGTTTTTTCACCGAATATTACCCATCAACATGCCATCTACGGCCATGCCGGCGCATCTGACCGAAGTGTCAGCGTGACCGGTCGCACTAGAACTCACGGCCAGTACGGCAAACAACCAGAAAGGTTGCTATCATGTCTACTTCGATTACGCTCACGTCTGCAGTTCGCGCAAACCTTCTCGCTCTGCAAAACACCGCCGCCAACCAGTCGACCACGCAGCAGCGTCTCGCCACTGGCAAGAAGGTCAACTCGGCCCTCGACAATCCGACGAACTACTTCACCGCTGCGGCGCTCTCGTCGCGCGCCGGTCAATTGACCAACCTGCTCAACTCGATGACCAACGGCGTCAACACCCTCAAGGCCGCCGACAACGGCCTGACGTCGATCACCACCACCATCCAGTCGATGCAAGCGACGGTCACCCAGGCCCGGCAGGACGCGTCCTGGCAGAGCGCGTCGTACGCGCTCGACAGCGCCACCATCGGCACGAGCTCCCTGAAGACGATCGGGTTCTCGGGCGGAGCGGTCGGCGCCACGGTCGTGACCGTCAACCTCAACGACCAGGAGACGATCACCGGCGCCACCACCGGCTTCGGCGGCACCACCGGCACCACGGGCGCCGGCACTTCCGGAACCCTGACCATCCAGGCGGCGGATATCAATGGCGGCAGCGCTGTCACCGTGTCGGTGAACACGGCTGACGTGGTCTCCACCGTTGCGGCGAACATCAATACCGCCGTCGGCTACAGCCTCGCCACCGTCGTCGGCGGCGAGCTCAAGCTGCAGGACGCCGGCCCCAACACGATCACCGTCGGGGGCAGCGGAGGTGAAACGGCGGCTGTCGGCCTCACCACCACGACGTCGAGCGCCACCGCCGGTAACACGAGTACCGTCGATGCGATCGTCTCGGCGATCAACGGCAACGCTTCGCTCGCGGGCAAGGTGAAGGCGTCCAACGACGCCGGTCAGCTGCAGATCAGCAACCTGTCGACCTTGGCGCTCACGGTCACCGGTGTCGGAGCCAGCGGAAAGGTCGACGGCGGCGCGGGAACCACCACCGATCGGCGGCAATACCATGCGTGGAAACCTGGTCACGCAGTTCAATCAGCTGAAGGACCAGCTCGACAAGACTGCGGCGGACGCGAGCTTCAACGGCATCAACCTGCTCAACGGCGACCACTGAAGCTGTTCTTCAACGAGATCAGCACCAGCTCGATCACGATCCAGTCGACCAACACGAACGGCGTCAACAGCGCGACGCTCGGCATCACGCCGGCAACCAACACCGAGTTCCAGAACAACACCCAGCTCGACACGCGGCTTGCAGACGCTGCAGACGGCGCTGACGCAGGTGGCGCAGCCAGGCCTCGGCATTCGGCTCGAACCTGTCGATCGTGCAGAACCGCCAGACCTTCACCAACAACATGATCAACACCCTGCAGACCGGCTCCGACGGGCTCACGCTCGCCGACACGCAACCTGGAAGGCGCCAACATGCTGGCCCTGCAGACCCGCCAGCAGCTGTCGATCACGGCGCTGTCGCTGGCCTCGCAGGCGCAACCAGGCGGTGCTGCAGCTGTTCGGCTAATCCCGAACTTAAGCGTCAAGATCCGGCGGCGGGGCTTCGGCCCCGCCGTTTTTTTTGCGCCGTGTCTTGAAGCCTGTTGACGCCCGCCGCCGCTCGAACCGACGGCGATCACGCTGGCGAAACGCCGGGATGCTGTCGGGGCGACGTCGCAAGGTCCCGACCAGGAAGGCCTGGCGCGATCGGCAGACCGCCAGCAACGGCATAGCAATTCGATACATTTCCAGAATTACTTTCGATAATATGTTGATACTTCCAACAATATCTGTCGTTGTAAATTTTCGAATACATGAATTTAGCCGAGATTATACTTGGTGGTATTTTTTTAACCACGTTGTCTCGCACATGGTTACTGGCCGGCTTAACCATGTTCTTTCACGTCTTGTTACTGTGCGACATGCGATCACTGGATGCCGGCCTGTCTGACCCGAGTGTCAGTGGGACCGGTGAAACCAACCGCCAGTACGGCACACAACCAGAAAGGTTGCTATCATGTCTACCGCTATCACCCTCACCGCCGCAGTCCGCTCAAACCTGCTCGCGCTCCAAGATACGACCGCCAACCAGGCGACCACGCAGCAGCGCCTCGCCACTGGCAAGAAGGTCAACTCGGCCCTCGACAATCCGACGAACTTCTTCACCGCCGCGTCCCTCTCGTCGCGCGCCGGTCGAACTGACCAACCTGCTCGACTCGATGACCAACGGCATCAACACCCTCAAGGCGGCCGACAACGGCCTGACGTCGATCACCACCACCATCCAGTCGATGCAAGCGACCGTCACCCAGGCCCGGCAGGACGCGTCCTGGCAGAGCTCGTCGTACTACCCTCGACAGCACCACGATCGGCACGACGCAGCCTGAAGACGATCGGGTTCTCGGGCGGAGCGGTCGGCGCCACCGTCGTGACCGTCAACCTCAACGACCAGGAGACCCTCTCCGGCGCCACCACCGGCTTCGGCGGCACCACCGGCACCACGGGCGCTGGCACTGCCGGCACCCTGACCATCCAGGCGGCCGACATCAATGGCGGCAACTGCGGTCACCGTGTCGGTGAACACCGCTGATGTCGTCTCCACCGTTGCGGCGAACATCAATACCGCCGTCGGCTACAGCCTCGCCTCCGTCGTCGGCGGCGAGCTCAAGCTGGTGGATGCCGGCGCCAACAAGATCACCGTTGGCGGTACTGCGTCCGGCGCTGCGGCTGCCGGCTTCAGCACCACGACGTCGAGCGCCACCGCCGGTGCGGTGGAAAGCGTCGATGCGATCGTCGTCCGCGATCAACGCCAACGCTTCGCTCGCGGGCAACGTGAAGGCGTCCAACAACGCCGGTCAGCTGCAGATCACCAACCTGTCGACCTCGGCGCTGACCGTCACCGGCGTCGGCCAGCGGAAAGGTCGACGGCGGCGCGGGTACCGCCATCGATCGGCGGCAATACCGTCGCGCGCAAACCTGGTCACGCAGTTCAACCAGCTGAGCGACCAGCTCGACAAGACCGCGGCCGACTCGAGCTTCAACGGCATCAACCTGCTCAACGGCGATCCCCTGAAGCTGTTCTTCAACGAGAACAGCACCAGCTCGCTGACGATCCAGTCGACCAACACGGCGGGCGTCAACAGCTCGACGCTCGGCGTCACGCCGGCACCAACGCCGAGTTCCAGAGCAACAGCTCAGCTCGACACTCGGCTGCAGGCAGCTGCACACGGCGCTGACCACGGTGGCCAGCCAGGCCTCGGCGTTCGGTTCGAACCTGTCGATCGTGCAGAATCGCCAGAACTTCACCAACAACATGATCAACACCCTGCAGACCGGCGCCGACGGGCTCACCCTCGCCGACACCAACCTGGAAGGCGCCAACATGCTGGCCCTGCAGACCCGCCAGCAGCTGTCGATCACGGCGCTGTCGCTGGCCTCGCAGGCCAACCAGGCGGTGCTGCGTCTGTTCGGCTAATCCCGAACTTAAGCGTCAAGATCCGGCGGCGGGGCTTCGGCCCCGCCGTTTTTTTTGCAAAGAGGCGGCCCAGCGCGTTGCGCCGCCGACGCTGCTTAGCCGGCGCCCGGGGCATCGCGAACCCAAGTGCCGGGAACAAGCCCCCCACGCCAGACATCCGCGTTGAGGTGGTCGTCCGCCGGAATACAGAGCCGGGCCGGGATCTCCACCCGTTCGCCGGCGCGCGCACGCAACAAGACCCTGCGACGTTCCATTTCTGCCGCGACGAACGGCTGCGCGCACAGCCAATCCAGATCGAATTCCGGACCGCCGAACCGCGACGAAAAACGCGTCGCCCGCTCGAACTGCTCGAATGCCGAAACCAGCAGCCATTCCGCCCGTTTCGAGCCGGGGGCCAGGTCGTCGAACCGGGCGCAGGCGGGCCAGAATGGCTCGCTGACGTTCATGTCGCCCCGCGCGACGAGTTGCACGAACGCCCTCAGCGCGCGCGTGCAAACCGCGCGTTGGCCGGCTTCCCAGGTCGCGCGCGCCAAGGTCGACAGCCGCGCGAGCGTGGGAGCGCTCTGACACACGGCGAGCAAGGTTCCGCAGGCGAAATCCAAGGCGCCGCAACGCTCGGCCAATGGCCTCTCCGGCGAACGCCAGACCGAATAGCCTGCAAGGCCGTCGCGATAATTGGGATCCACGTCAGCGATGCCCGCAAACTTGCCCGCGAATGCCGACGCGAAGGCCTGCGCGCCCAGCAGTTCCAAGGCCTTGTCGCGCGCGCTCGCGTCCGGCGTCCAATCCGGCACGGAGTCGACCAGAAACCCTTCTCGCGCAAGCGCGGCGGCTCGATCGGACTTGGCGGCGAACAGATTGAGCTCGAAGGGGTCAACCGGCTTCCCGGGCTCGTCCGGCACAAGCACGGGCAACCCGGGTAGAAGGCGATAGACATCGTAACCACGTCGCGGAAAGGCGGAGCGCAACGCCTCGTTGACCGTATTGCCGGCCTTGATCTCGAACATGACCAAGGGCGAATGGCGATCGAAGAACGACTTGCCCCCGTTGAGTATGCGCTCTTCCTCGCCTTCCGCGTCGATCTTGACGAAATCGACCGAGGACCAGCCCCTTGTGCTGTCCTCCACGTCCAGGCAAGTGATCCGTACGCTTTCTGCCGGCCCGCTGCCCTCGAGGCTGTTCAATTCACTCGAAGTGCCGAGCACGAGCCGGCCGTCGCGTGGGCTGTCGGAGACCGCCGCGGCGATCACATGCAGATTGTCCGCTTGATTAATGCTGCGGCTGCGCTCGAGCATGGAGCGCGGTTCGCTGGCCGGCTCGTAGGAGAATACCGGATCCGTGCGGCCCGACGCGCCGCGCCAGCGGCAGGCTGTAGACGCCGAGATTTGCCCCGATGTCGATCGCCGTCATTCCGGGACGCAGCCAGCGCAGAAGGAATGCCGACCTCTTTCTCGAACCATTCTTCCTGTTCCAGGACGACATAGGTCGTGATCGATTCGAGCGAGGCCGGCACGACGAGCGTAACGCCGGTCTTGAGACGAAGGGTCAGCTCATTCATGAATTGCGCTCGGCAACGGTGCGGCCATCGGCCCGATACGTGGCTCGCCGCAGCGGGTGCCGAACGGCGAATCGCTCACGATGCTAGAGCATGTTGTCCCGAAGGGGGAACAGATCGGCGCACCAAAGCGACAAATTCGAAGAATCCCAAGAGCGGCCGGGGGGCTCGGGCTACCGGCGCCCTCGTACGACTGCCAAACGAGCGCAGGCCCAGATTGCATCTGCCCCGCGACGGCGTGACCGCTCAACCCTCCGCGGCGACCGCGAAGCTTTCCGGCGGCTCGCCGCGCTGCGCGCGCTCCCACATCGTGCGTATAGGCGGCCTCCATGTGGCGCGTGAAGCGCGCGGTGTCGAACAGCGGGATAGGTCTCGCGATTGCGCGCGAGCTTTTGCCGCAGCGATGCCAGCAGCGCCGGATCGCGGGCAAGCTTCAGACGCCAGCGCCTCGTAGTCCGTCGAGCGTATGGGTGATCAGTTCGGGCAGGCCGACCGCGTGGAGCAGGCTCCCCGCGACCCGGCTCGCAAAGGTCGCCCCGGCGCAGGTCAGCACCGGCAGTCCGGCCCACAGCGCATCGCTCGCCGTCGTGTGGGCGTTGTAGTGCAGCGTGTCGAGAAACAGATCGGCCAGCCGATAGCCGCGCCAGATGATCCTCGATTCAGCGGCGCCTTCGGGAGCGAAGATCAGCCGCTCAGGCGAGACGCCGCGCGTTCCGCCTCGCGGCGCAGATTCTCGCGGCGCGCTCCCGTTCGACGCCGACAGCCACAGCACGCTGCCCTCGATCGCGCGCAGCAGCCGCATCCAGACGTCGAACAGATCCGGCGTGATCTTGTACGCGTTGTTGAAGCAGCAGAACACAAAGCCGTGTTCGGGCAGTCCGGCTTCCGCGCGCGACGGCGTCGCGGTCGGAAATCCTGCCGCTTCGCGTCGTTGGCCATGAAGCGAGCCGGGCAGATAGACGACCTTCTCCGCATAATTTCCCTGCTGGCTCCGGCGGGATCACGAACCGATCCGCGATCGATGTAATCCCATATAGCCCGCCCCGATCGTCCCGGCATAACCCAGATAATTGACCTGCACCGGCGCCGGCCGTGCCGCGAAGATCCCGGGCCGCGCATCTGCGGTGAATCCATTCAGATCGACCGCGATATCGATCTCCAGCTCCCGCAGCAGGCTTGCCGACCTCCCGGTCGCCGATGATCCGCGACATCGATGAACCGGTCGAACGTCGCCTTCAAGCGCGCGCGCATGCGGTCCGGGTCGAACGCGCCGAACGAAATCGCGAATCGTCTCGAAACGCGATCTGATCGTGATGTCTCGAACAGTCCCGCCGCCAGCACCGCCACCGGATGATCGCGCAGATCGCGCCGACACATACCCGACGCGAATCCGCTCATGCGCGTACCGTTCGCCGCGCCACAGCGGCTCGCAACGGCGCCGGATACCGTCGCCGACATGAAGCGCCGCGCGCATGCGAACTGCGTCTGCGGCGCTCGCCGAGATCGGCAGCAGATGGAAACGGCGGCGAGGCGCTCATTCCGCTTCGCGACCGCGGCATCGAGCTCGGCGCAATCGACGTCGAAATCGGTCCAATCGCAGAGATGCATCTTGGCGTGGAGATGATCGCCCTTGAGGTACTTCTGCTCCGGGTTGCACGCGACCGCCTTTTCGTAACTCGCCAGCGCTCGCTCGAGCGCTTCAATTCGACCAGCGCGGTCCCGCGATTGCAGAAGGCCTCGGCATATTCGGGATTGAGCGCAATGGCGCGGTCGTAGCTCGCCAGCGCCTCGTCGAACCGCTTGAGCACGTGCAGCGCGATACCGCGATTGTTGAAGGCTTGCGGCAAAGTCCGGCTTGAGCGCGATCGCCTTCTCGAAATCGACCAGCGCTTCGTCGAATCGCTGCAGTCTGTTGAGCATGTCGGCGCGATTGTTGAGGGCGTCGGCATAATCGGGCTTGAGCGCAATCGCCCGATCGTAGCTCTGCCAGCGCCTCGTCGAACCGTTCGAGCCGTCGAGCGCAACGCCGCGGTTGTTGATGGCTTCCGGCATAATCCGGCTTGAGCGCGATGGCGTGATCGCAGCTCGTCAGCGCCTCGTCGAAACGCTTGAGTTCGTTCAGCGCATCCCGCGATTGCTGAACGCCTCGACATAATCCGGCTTGAGCGAAATCGCCTGGTCGTAGCTCTTGACCGCCTCGCCGAACCGCTTGAGCCCCTTGAAGGCATTGCCGCGATTGTTGTGCGCCGCCGCCGACTTCGGGTTGATCGTCAGCGCAAGATCGATCTGGCGGACGGCGTCCGTCGTAATCGCCG
The DNA here is from genome assembly GCA_963791155.1 of uncultured Pseudomonadota bacterium. Classification (GTDB taxonomy): domain Bacteria; phylum Pseudomonadota; class Alphaproteobacteria; order Rhizobiales; family Xanthobacteraceae; genus JAVDCA01. The sequence goes on along the minus strand of CAWBRI010000016.1, from coordinate 583,723 downwards.
CGCTGGAAATAGACAACTCCCAGCAGATGCAGACCGTCGAAGTGTTTGGGATGCGCTTGCAGAACCTTCCGATAGAGCTGCTCGGCTTCCGCCAACAGATCTGGCCTGATGAAACGCCAAGGCCTGACGCAACAGCGCGCTCGGCCCGGAGGATGCGGGAGCCGCGAGGCCGCGCGCTTGTCGTCCTTGCGCTGGCGTCCGCTAACCGACGACGCCGACCCGACTGAGTGTTCTTTCATCCTCGCGCCGTCACCGACCGGCGCGACCGCGAAGCTCTTGCGGCGGCTCGCCGCGCTGCGCGCGCTCCCACATCGTGCGATAGGCCGCCTCGATGTGGCGCGTGAAGCGCTTGGTGTCGAACAGCGGATAGCGTTCGCGGTTGCGCGCAAGCTTCTGCCGCATCGCCGCGAGCAGCGCCGGCTCGCGCGCAAGCTTCAGCGCCAGCGCCTCGTAGTCCTCAAGCGACGGCGCGATCAGCTCGGGCAGCCCCACCGCATTGAGCAGGCTCCCCGCAACCCGGCTCGCAAACGTCGGTCCCGGATGCGTCACCACCGGCAGCCCGGCCCACAGCGCATCGCACGCCGTCGTGTGCGCATTGTAGTAAAGCGTGTCGAGGAACAGATCGCGCAGCCGCAACCGCGCCAGATGATCCTCGTTCGACGCCACCCGGGACGCGAAGATCAGCCGCTCGGCGACACGCCGCGCTGGCCCGCCTCCGCGCGCAGATTCTGCGTCGCGCCGGCGTTGGCCGCCGACAGCCACAGCACGCTGCCTTCGACCTCGTGCAGCAGCCGCATCCAGATGTCGAACACATCCGGCGTGAATTTGTAGCTGTTGTTGAAGCAGCAGAACACAAAGCCGCTGCTCGGGCAATCCCGCCTCCGCGCGCGATGGCGTCGCGCTGGAGATCTTGCGGCCATCGTCATTGGGCATGAACGAGCCGGGCAGATAGACCACCTTCTCCGCATAGTCGCCCTGCGACGCATCGTGCGGAATGACGAACTCGTCGGCGACGATGTAATCCCAGTAATGGCTGCCCCAGCGTCCCGGCATAGCCCAGATAGTTCACCTGCACCGGCGCCGGCCGCTGCGCGAAGATGTTGGGCCGCGCATCCTCCGGTAAATCCATTCAGATCGACCGCGATATCGATCTCCAGCTCCCGCAGCAGCGCGGCGATCTCCCGGTCGCCCCTGCCGCCGCACATCGATGAACCGCTCGAACGAGCCTCAAGCGCTCGCGCATCCGGTTCGGCGTATCCGCCGAACGAAATCGCAATCGTCTCAAACCGCGTCTTGTCGTGATGCTCGAACAATCCCGCCGTCAGCACCGCCACCGGATGGTCGCGCAGATCGCCCGACACATAGGCCACGCGAATGCGCTCGTGCGCATACCGCTCGCCGCGCCACAGCGGAGCCCCCGCGACGTACTTGACCCGAGCGATACCGCTGGGCGCAGCGAAGCTGGCATTCCGGCCCCGCCGGGGTCGCAAACAGCTGAAAGGGAGATGCAGCCGCGGCACCGCCCATTACGGCGGCCTCGAGCCGCGCGCAGTCCGCCGCGAAATCCGTCCAATCGCAGACATGCATCTTGGCGTGCAGGTGGCCGCCCTTGAGATAATCGAGATCCGGGTTGCATCTCAGCGCTTGCGCGAAGCTCGCCAGCAACTCGTCGGGCCGCTTCATGTCGCGCAGCGCAAATGCCCGATTGTTGTAGGCCTCGGCATAGTCCGGCTTGAGTGCGACCGCCTCCGCATAGCTCGCCAGCGCCTCGTCGAACCGCTTCAGGTCGGACAGCGCGATGGCCCGGTTGTTGACGTATTCGGCGTGACCGGGCCGGAGCTTGACCGCCTGCTCGTAGCTCGCCAGCGCCTCGTCGAGCCGCTTGGCTTCGCGCAGCACGTTGCCGCGATTGCTGAAGACATCGGCGCAGTAGAGCTTGAGCTTGTTGGCCCGGCTGGATACTGGAGGCGCCTCCTCGGTTCGCTTGCGCTCGTCGCGCGCCGCATCGGTGCGGCTGAAGGCATCGGCGAAATCCGGACTTGCGGCGATCGCCCGGTCGTAACTTGCCAGCGCCTCGTCCAGTCTTTTCAGCCGGTGAAGCGTATTGCCGAGATTGTATAGGGCCTCGACGTAATCCGGCCTGAGCGCGACCGCACGTTGGTGGCTCTCGAGCGCCTCCTCGGGGCGCTCGAGCCCGCCGAGCGCATTGCCGCGATTGCTGAAGGCTTCGGGGTTGTCGGGCCTGATCGCGATGGCTTGGTCGTAGCTCTCCAGCGCTTCCCCGAGGCGCCCGAGTTCGGCCAGCGCGACGCCGCGACTATTGAAGGCTTCAGCGTAGTCCGGCCTGAGTGCGATCGCGCGGTCGTAGCTTTCGAGCGCATCCTCGAAACGCCTGAGCTCGGCGAGCGCCAGGCCGCGGTTGTTGAACAGCTCGGCATCAGTCGGAGCGAGCGCGATCGCCCGATCGTAGCTCGCCAGCGCTTCGCCAAAACGCGCGAGCTCGGCGAGCGCCAGGCCATGGTTGCTGAGAGCCTCAGCGTCGCCGGGCCGGAGCGCGATCGCACGCTCGTAGCTCTCGATCGCCTCGGCGAGGCGCCGGAGCTTGACGAGCGCAACGCCGCGATTGTTGAAGGCCTCGCTGTAATCCGGCCTGAGCGCGATCGCCCGCTCGTAGCTTGCAACCGCTTCCTCGTACCGCCGCAGTGCATTGAGCACGTTGCCGCGTTTGGCGAAAGCGACGGCGTGGTCGGGCGCGCGCGCGACGACGTCGTCATAGCTCGCAAGCGCCGAGTCGAATTGGCCCAGTGCCTTGAGCGCATTGCCGCGATTGAGGCGTGCATCGACGTAATCGGGCGCCAGCGCGATGGCCCTGTCGTAGCTCTCGATCGCCTCGCCGTGGCGATCGAGCTCGGCCAGCGCGACCCCGCGGTTATTGTGGGCGGCGGCGGCGGCGGGATTGATCCTGAGAGCGGCATCGATCTGACGAATGGCCGCGATGTGCTCGCCGCGCTGATGGTGGATGACCCCCAGGAGATGCAGGGCATCGAAATGCCCAGGCTGGATCGCGAGGATCCTGCGATAGAGCGCCTCGGCTCCCGCCAGCCCGCCGGACTGATGCAGGCCCAGCGCCGCGTCGAAAAGCGCCGCGACTTCGGCCAGCGCCGCGGGAGCGACGGATCGCGCCGCATGCGGCTCCCGCCCGAACGGCCGTCCCCCGGCGTTCGCCTTGACACGCGATTTGCTCATGGCAGTGCTCGCGCGATCGGCCCCACGGCGAAGCTCTGTGGCGGCTCTCCGCGCTGCGCGCGCTCCCACATGATCGTATATGCGGCCTCGATATGGCGCGTGAAGCGCTCGGTGTCGAACAGCGGGTAGGTATCGCGGTTGCGCGCGAGCTTCTGGCGCAGCGAGTCGAGCAGCGCCGGGTCGCGCGCGAGCCTGCAGCGCGAGCGCCTCGTATTCCTCCGGCGACCGGGTGATCAGTTCCGGCAGGCCGACCGCCCCGAGCAGGCTGCCCGCCACCCGGCTGGCGAAGCGTGGCGCCCGAGCAGGTCAGCACCGGCACGCCGGCCCACAATGCGTCGCATGCGGTCGCGTGCGCATTGTAGGGAGCGTATCCAGAAACAGGTCGGCGTGGCGAAGCCGCGCCAGATGATCCTCGTTCAACGGTACGCGGGACGCGAACACCAGCCGATCGGGCGCGACGCCGCGCCTACGTGCTTCGCGGCGCAGATTGTCCGGCGCGCTCGAATTCGCCGGCGACAGCCACAGCACGCTGCCGTCGATCGCCCTTAAGCAGCCGCATCCAGATGTCGAACACCTCGGGCGTGATCTTGAAGCTGTTGTTGAAGCAGCAGAAGACGAACCCGCGCTCCGGCAATCCGGCTTCCGCGCGCGACGGACGTGCGAGCGGAGATCGTCCGCTCGGCGTCGTTCACCATGAACGAGTCCGGCAGATAGACGACTTTCTCCGTATAGTGGGCCTGGCAGTCCTCGGGAACGACGAAGCGATCTGCGACGATATAGTCGCAATAGTCTCGGCCCAGCGTGCCGGCATAGCCGAGATAATTGACCTGCACCGGCGCCGGCCGTCTGCGCAAACACGTTCGGGCGCGAACCGTCGGTAAAGCCGTTGAGGTCGACCGCAATGTCGATTTCCAGCTCCCGCAGCGAGCTCGGCGACCTCCCGCGTCGCTCATGGCATCGCGCGTCCACGAACCGGTCGAACGAGGCGCGCAACTGCTCGCGCATTCGGTTCGGCGTGTCGAGTCCGAACGACACCGCGATCGTCTCGAAGCGCGACGCGGTCGTGGCGTTCGAACAGGCCGGCGGTCAGGATCATCGACCGGATGGTCGCGAAAATCGGCCGACAGATAGGCGACACGGATGCGCTGATGGGCATAGCGCTCGCCGCGCCAGATCGGCGTCGGAAAGGGCGGGCATTTGTCGGCCACATAGGATCTGGCGCAGGCGTGTTGAATCGCCGGGCTCGCGCACCATGCCAACAGCTGAAACGGATAGGACACGGCGTGCCCGCCGCCCACTCCGGCCTGCAGCTGGGCGCGCTCCTCGTCGAAATGCGTCCAATCGCAGACATGCATCTTCGCGTGCAGATAGATGCCTTTGAGGTAATCGAGGTCGGGATCGAGCTCGGCCGCCCGACGATAGCTCGTCACCGCCTCGTCGAAACGCTTGAGGCCAAGGTAGGTGGTCCCGCGATCGTAGAAAGCTTGGGCGTGACCGGGATCGAGCGCGATTGCCCGGTCGAAGCTTGCGATCGCCTCGTCGATCCGCTGCAGCTCGGCGAGCGCGCTGCCACGATTGAAAAAGGCGTCGGCATGGTCGGGCCGGAGCGCGATCGCCCGATCGTAGCTCGTGATCGCCGCATCGAACTCCTTGAGCTCCTTGAGCGCGTTGCCGCGGTTGTTGAAAGCGTCGGCGTAGTTGGGTGCGAGCCCCAAGGCGCGGTCATAGCTTTCGACCGCCTCCGCGAACCGCCGCAACGCCTCGAGCGCATTGCCGCGATTGTTGAAGGCCTCGGCCAGATCCGGCCTGAAGGCAATCGCCTTGTCGCAGCTTTCGAGCGCCTCGTCGAACCGCCGCAATGCCAGAAGCGCATTGGCGCGATTATACCAGGCCTCCGCATAGTCGGCCTTGAGCGCGATCGCCCTGTCGTAGCTCGCAAGGGCTTCGTCAAGGCGCTGGAGCGCCTTGAATGCGCTGCCGAGATTGTTGTGGGCTTCCGGATAATTGGGCCGGAGCGCTAATCGCTCGTTCATAACTCCCGGCCGCGTCGGCGAAGCGCGCGAGTTCCCTCAGCGTGTTGCCGCGGTTGTATAAGGCCTCGACGTAGTCGGATTTGAGCGCGATCGCCCGGTCGAAGCACGCGAGCGCCTCGTTCGCCTGCCCGAGGTCCTTCAGGGCATTCCCTCGATTGTTGTGGGCGGCGGCGTTATTGGGATTGAGTTTGAGGGCGGCGTCGATCCGGCGAACGGCCTCACGGAATTCGCCCCTTTGGTAGTGGATGACCCCGAGAAGGTGCAGGCTGTCGAAATGGCGGGGCTCAGCCTGCAGCACCTGGCGATAGAGCGGCTCGGCCTCCGCCAGCCGGCCGGCCTGGTGCAGAGTGAGCGCCTGCGCGAACAGCACCGCCAAGCCGTGCGACGTGGTCGTGGGCAGATGCCGCGGCTCGCTCGGAATTGGCCGTCCGCCGACCCGAGGATCGATTCGCGATCTGTGCTTCATTCTCTCCGCCGAGCCGCAATGGATCCCCACACGCAGAACGCGGAATTGCCGGCTCAAGGGTGCCGACGTTACTGATTCGCCACAACCGACCTCTTAACACCCACCACCCGCTTCGCCAAAGCACGGGGCAGTCACCCGGTCGCGCGGCAATCGATCCTGTCCCGACAAGTCCCGGATCCCGCGACGCATGAGTGGCCTCGCCCGGTCGAGCAACAGGCTCGCTGCCCGGCTGGCTCGGCGGCGGGCGGTGTATTGGGGCGAGCCCGTCGGTTCCATCGAAAGAGGCGCAACGAGGTCACGCCCTATCGAGGTGACCGACGACTGCGCCCATTTCGTTAACATCTCGTTAAGCGATTGTTTACCAAGCATTAGGGTTACTGAATCATTATCGCCCGAACCGGAACGTTCTTCGGCGGACAAACTTTGGGGTGCCCGGATGAGCAATTCTGATATTGTTTTGACGGCTGGTATTCGGCAAAACCTGCTCTCGCTGCAGAACACCGCGGCGCTGCAGCAAACGACCCAGCAGCGCCTCGCCACCGGCAAGAAGGTCAACTCGGCCCTCGACAACGCGGTGAATTACTTTACCGCCTCGGCGCTCACGTCCCGCGCCAGCGAACTGTCGAGCCTTCTCGACGCGATGACCAACGGCATCAACACCCTCAAAGCCACCGACAACGGCCTGACGTCGATCACCACGACCATCAACCAGATGCAGGCGACGGTCACCCAGGCGCGGCAGGACGCGTCCTGGCAGAGTTCCTCGTTCTCTATCGACAGCGCCACGATCGGCACGGCCGCCCTGAAGACCATAGGGTTCTCGGGCGGCTTGGTCGGCGCCACGGTGGTTACCGTCAACCTCAACGATCAGGAAACACTCGCCGGCGCGACCACCGGCTTCGGCGGCACGACCGGCACCACGGGCGCGGGCACCAGCGGAACCCTGACCATCCAGGCGGCCGACATCCACGGCGGAGCCGCGGTCTCCGTATCCGTGAACGCCGCCGATGTGGTCTCCACCGTGGCGGCGAACATCAATGCGGCCGTGGGCTATAGCCTCGCCTCCGTCGTCGGCGGCGAGCTAAAGCTGCAGGACGCCGGCCCCAACACGATCACCGTCGGCGGCAGCGCCGGCGAGCCGGCGGCCGTCGGCTTCACCACGACCACGTCGGTCGCCACCGCCGGACCGGCGAACTCCGTCGACCAGCTCGCCATCGCGATCAACGCCAACCCTGCGCTCGCGGGCAAGATCAAAGCGTCCAACAATTCCGGTCAGCTCCAGATCACCAACCTGTCGATCTCGCGCGCTGACGATCACCGGAGTCGGGGTCAGTGGCCTCGTGGACGGCAGCGCGGGAACCAGCATCGACCGCCGGCAATGCCGTGCGCGCGAACCTGGTGACGCAGTTCAATCAGCTCAAGGACCAGCTCGACAAGACCGCCCAGGACGCGAGCTTCAACGGCGTCAACCTGCTCAACGGCGACGTCCTGAAGCTGTTCTTCAACGAGCTGAGCACCAGCACCCTGTCGATCCAGTCCACCAATCCGGCCGGCATCAACAGCTCCACGCTCGGCATCCCGCCGGCGACCAACACCGAGTTTCAGAGCAATACCCAGCTCGATGCGCGGCTGCAGACCCTGCCAGTCCGCCCTGAACACGGTGGCCGAGCCAAGCATCGGACTTCGGCTCGAACCTGTCGATCGTGCAGAATCGCCAGGACTTCACCAACAACATGATCAACACCCTGCAGACCGGCGCCGACGGGCTCACGCTCGCCGACACCAACCTGGAGGGCGCCAACATGCTGGCCCTGCAAACCCGGCAACAGCTCTCGATCACGGCGCTGTCGCTCGCTTCGCAGGCCAACCAGTCGGTCCTCAAGCTGTTCGGTTGAACCCGATCGCAGCTGATTTCCCACGGGCGGAAATTCGCCGACGCACGCGATCGCCACCTTAACCGCCCGTTAACCGTTTTTCGGAACGATCGAGAAAACCCAGAACAGCGAGGCGGTCATGGCCCTCAAAGTCGAGCTGAAACCCGGCGAACGCGTCATCATCGGCGACTGCGTCGTCACCAATGCCGATCAACGCACGCCGTCTGCTGATCGAAGGCGACACCCCGATCCTGCGCGAGAAGGACATCCTGACCGGCGAGACCGCCAATACGCCGGCCAAGCGCATCTATCTCTCGGTGCAGCTGATGTACCTGTCCAAGGATCCCCGCGTCCACCACGAAACGCTATTTCCAGCTCATGCGCGACATCGTGCAGGCCGCGCCGAGCACGTGGCCGTATATCGAGGACATCAACAACCACTATTTTAACGGGCGAAATGTATAAGGCCTTGAAAGGCCCCAAGAAACTGATCGCGTACGAGCAGGAGCTTCTCGACAATGCAAAACACGGAATGCGCGCCTACAGGATCAGTGGCAACGGAGATCGCAAGTCCGCGTGAACTCGAGGCCGATCTGCTGCTCAAGGCGGCGGCGCGGCTGCAGACCGTCTGCGATTCCTGGGACAGCAACAGGTCCGATCTCGACGGCGCCCTGCTCTACAATCGCAAGCTGTGGACTGTGTCTTCGTCACGCTCGGTCACCGAGCCGCGACAGTCCGCTGCCGACGAGATCCGGCAGAACATCGCCAATCTGGGTACCTACATCCTGGCCCAGACGATCGCTCTCACCTCCAATCCGCGGATCGAGGTCGTCGCGTCGCTGATCAACATCAACCGCGAGCTCGCGGCCGGCCTGCGCGGGCGCGGCTGAGAACCGTCCGTCGTCATTGAAACGCCCGAAAGCATTTTCGAAAAAAAGACCCGCCTCGGACTCGACCGGGGCGAATCCCGGTCAACCGCCGAAAATGCCCGCGACAAACGAACGCAAGCGTCTCGCGACCCACCGTATCTGAAAACACTCCAACCCCGGAGGGCCGGCCCCGCGCGCGAGAATGATTGCGCCGCGCCGGCGTCGCGGCTGCTGCAAGCTTCCTGCGAGCCGCGCGAAGCGAATCAAGCCGGTCCGAGATAATTCAGCAGGCTCAGCTTCGACAGCATCGCGGTGGTCTGCAGCGAGGCCTGCAGCTGCACCTGCACGGTCGACAGCTCGGCGGCGACCTGCTCGTTCGATACCCCGGTTATGCCCTGCACCGAAGTTCTGCAGCGCCTGTGTCTGCTTTTGCTGGCTCGTCGCGGTCTTGATCGAGATCTGCGCATTGGCCAGCTCGGCTTCGATGTCTCCGGTGTTCTGCTGGCCCGGCTTCGGGAACAACCCCAGTCCGACCCGCTGGGCCAAGGCGACGTAAGCCGCGTTGCTGTTCGGGTTTCCGACTTGAAAATTCGTCGCGGCGAAGACCGCGACGTTCTCGATCACCGAGCGCAAGCCCTGCTCGTTGGCCTGCAAGCCGTACGAGACGGTCGCGGAAAAATCGATGCGCGCCGTCACCGAGGCTCGTGGATTTGCCGACATTGCGCCGGTGTACCAGCTGACCGTGTCTGCCGGTGTCGCGTTGACGAGCGCCGTCGCCGTCGCGAACGGCGGACCCGCCACGCGCTGGGCGGGCTGGCCGGGGCCGACATCGAAGAAATTGTGCGCTGCTTCGAGCGCGGAAGCGGCGGTCAATTGCGTCGCCGCGAGCGTGCGGATCGAACTCGTCAGCGCCGCCTGCAGATTGGCGGCCGTCGCCGCCGGCGTCGCTCCGATGGTGAACGCATTGGCACCCGGAGGCGACGCGGTCGTAGCCGTCATCGTCAGTTGCTGCGTCGTGCCATCCGGCAGGTTGAACGTCAGAGTGAGCGCATCGCCGTCGTTCGGGTTCACCGGCAGGTCGATCGAGATGCCGGGCGGTGCGCCGGTCGGACCGATCACATTGGCGCCGGTCAAGTGCTGCCCGCGCTTGCCAGCTTGAATCCGAAGGGCGAGCCGGCCACGTCTTCGCTCAACGAGACGCGGGTGCCGGCTGTCGGCGTGCCGAATGTCGTCGGAAGGCCGAAGGTGCTCGGCGCCGCCGTCCCGCCGATCGTGATAGTGTCGGTGGTGTTGGTCGCTACGACCGAAATGGTGCCGTTTCCGGTGTCGACCGACGCGGTGCCCCCGATGAGCCCGCCAAGCGCGGTCGCAAGGCCCGCCAGTGTCGAAACCTGACCGGCCCCGGCCCCGAACGTTACCGTAAGCGTCGGATTGGCGCCGACGGTGAACGTCAACGTCTGCCCCGCGAGGCCTTGCGTCAAGAGATTGGTCGGATTGGTGGTGCCGACCGCAGAGTCCGAGCTCGGTCAGCAGACCGGGCGTCGATCCGGCGCCGACGTTGACCGCGGTATTGGGGTCGGCGCTGGTCAACACCAGCTGGTTGGTCGCATTGATCGAGGCGGTGACCTTGGTCGTGCCGGACTGGAGATTGATGCGGTTCTCGATCGCGACCGCATTGTCTCCGGGATTGATCGTGATCGAGGTGCCGTTGATGACGAGCGTGCCGCCAGCCGACGACAGAGCGGAAATATTTTGCGTTCCGGCGATCGTCGCCACGGCGTCGGGGGCGAGCGTCGCGCCGTTTCCGATGATGCGGGCGGCGACGTGCTCGTGGCGTTGATCACCAGGCGGCCGAGCCCGTTGGCGCCGAGATCGGCCTGATTGCGTTCCGCGATGACCTGCTTGAGACCGGCCTGCGTCGCGGTGCCGTTGAGAATCAGGTCCAGCGTCGCGGTCGCGGGCTGGTTCAATGCGGTACCCGAAAAGATGTAGCCGTTGTCCGCCTGCGTATTGAGAAGAGTTCAAGAGCTGGTCGAGTTGCGCGCCGGCATTGAGTTGATCGACCGTCTGGCCATTCGCCCTCGGCTTGTAACTCGAGAGCCTGGCGGAATCTCCGACACTTTGCGCGGTGCTGTCGAACTGCGTCAACGTCGTCTGGGCGATCGTAAGCCGCGTGTTGACGATGCTGTTGCTGTCCTGAAAGCCGCCGATGGCATTGAGCTGCGAATTCAGCCCGACCAGGAGTTGGGACTGCGGGCTGATCCCCGAATAGGTGTCGACTTTCTGACCAGTGCTGAGCTGCCGCTGCAGATCGTCGAGCTGCCGACGCAGGTCGGTGAGCGACTGCGTCATGATAGCGGCGGTCGTGCCTACGCCTGAGACGCCATGACGGCCTCACATCTGCATCAAGGTCTGAAACATTTGCTGAACCGTGCTGAACACGCGTGCATTCGCCGCGTAGGTGTTCTGCAGGGTCAGCAGGTTCGTCATTTCCTGGTCGATGTTGACGCCCGAGATGGAGTTCATGCGCTCCTGCAGCGCATTGACCACGACGTCCTGACCCTGCTTGAGGTTGCTGGCATTGGCGGCTGCCTGCCCTTGCGCGGTCATCACCTGGCCGATATACGACGACAGCGTGCCGCTCATCGGCGCGATGGTCGCGCCGATCCCGGTCGCCGGCGAAAACGTCAGCGTGGCGCTCGTCATCTGGTTATAGAGAAACGTCGGACGGGTGATTGTCGCCGACCGCGGTCGGCGGCGCGGGCGAATAGATGGCGAGACCCGCCGGATTGCTGATCAGCGCGCTGTTGACGCCGATGCGCTGGGCGTAGCCGATCTCTTGCGATCCCGACGCCGTAATGGCGCCGGTGTAGACGTTCGTGCCGTCCACGAACAGAGGCAGCTGCGGATTGCCGCTGGTCAGCGACGTGGTCGTCGTCGTCTCGCGACAACGAATTGACCGAGATCGTGTTGGCGACGTCGTTGAGGACCTGCAAGCGTATTCCCGACGTTGGAGAACTGCAGGCCGGTCGATCCGAGCGCGCTGTTGAGCTGGGTGACGACCGAGGCCATGCCGGCGGAGAAATTGACGCCGATGACCTGGTCGTTCGGATCTGGCGTCGTCGAATTCGCCAGCGGCAGGACGGACGGATCGTCGACGCGAACGATGCTGATCGTGTGCTGGACGCTCGACGCGTCGGTATAGGTCAGCTGGATGATGTTGCCGGTCTGCAGCGCCGTCGTATCGACGGTAAACCCGGTCTGGGGGGCGGCAATCACCGGCGTGCCGGGCGTCGTGAGGTCCGAGACCGCCTGCGACATCTGTGCGGCGAACTCGTCCAGCTGCTTCTGCGCCTGCGGCAGGATCTGGTCGCGCATCTGCAGATAGGCGGCGATCTCGCCGGACTGGATCGCACCGGCGGCGATCAGATCCATCGAGCCGCCGCCCGGGGCCGTCAGCGTGATCGTGCCGACACCGCTCTTTGTCGGGTCGGTGTTCCACAACGAGCTCGGCGACAACGTGCCTTGCGCGTTGAACGACAATGTCGCCGCCTGAGCCCCGACGAGCTGGATGCCCGAGCCGGTATAGACGGACTCCTGATTGAATTGCCCCTTGAACGACCCGGATGTCCATCAACTTCGAGAGCTGATCGATGTAATTGTCGCGCTGGTCCATCAGCGTTCGCGCGGTCGGATCGACGGAATTCGCGGTCGCGACCTGCTCGTTGATCTGGCGATCTGCTGCAGCGCGCTATTGGCCGATCTGCACGTCGGCGGCGATGCCCTGCTCGGCGGCGCTGCGCATCGTCTGGATGCTGTTGCTCATCGAATTGAGCTGTTGCGTCAGCAACTGGGCGGAGTTGACGGCGCTGCTCTGGGCCGACGAACGAGTTCGGACTCGTCGCCAGCGCCTGCATCGCGGTCGTGAAATTGTTGAACAGCGTGTCGATCCCGGTCGCCGAGCCCGGCGCGCCATAGATGGTCTGCAGCTGCTGGTAGAGCTCGGACAGCTTGTCGGCGTAGGAGCCGCCCGAGGTCTCCTGCCGCAGCTGCGTCTGGATCAGCGTGTCGAGCTCGCGGTTGATCGACGTCGTGCGAACGCTGATCGAGCTGCCGGCCGCGATCGACATCTGGTTGAGCGTCTTGCGGATGTAGCCCGGCGTCTGCGCGTTGGCGACGTTGCGCCGACGATCTGCAGCGCCTGCTGCGTCACCTGCAGTCCGGCCAGCGTGGTATTGAGTGTCCCGGACAAACTCATGATACACGTCCGTTCTCAGTCATCGCGCGCCCTGCGCGCCGACACGCGATCATCGGATGACGTTCAAGAGATCCTGCACCATCGGGGTGGTCGTCGTGATGATCTTCGTGTTGGCCGAATAGGCCTGTTGCGTCACGATCAGCTTGCTGAACTCGTCCGCGATGTCGGTATTCGACGCCTCGAGCGAGCTGCCGACGATCTTGCCGGTCGCGTTCTGCAGCGGCGGCCCCGAGTTCGGCGGTCGCCTCGTAGGCGCCGCCGTCGAGCTGCTTGAGATTGATTCTGCCCGTTGAAGTTCGCCAGCGTCACCTCGGCGAGCGGAACGGTGCGTCCGTTCGAATAGGTGCCGACGATGCGGCCCTGATCGTCGACCGCGATCGACTGCAGTTGTCCGGCGGACGCGCCGTTCTGATTCAGCAGATTGACCTGCACCGTGCCGTTGGTGTTGGAGAACTGCGTCAAGCCGCCGGAGCCGAAGACCAGCGCCACGTTGCCGAGCGTCTGCCCGTTGACGACGACGTTGCTGAGCGACAGATTGGTGAGCGGCGGAGTCAGCTGGCCGGTCGAATTGAAGGTGAAATTGATTCCGACATTGGTCCAGGCCGGCTGCGTATTGGTGGCGATTCGAATTCACCTGATAGAACATGTTCCACTTGTCGGTGTGGCCCGCGCCGAGCGACGCGCTGTCGACCTTCGCCCAGCGGAACTGCATGTTCACCGGCGTGCCGGTTCCGTCGTAGGCGGTGATCGAGCCGCCGGCGACCGACTCGTTGAGGAAGTTGCGTCTGGTCGACCCCGTAGACGGTGCCGTTCGAGGGAAAGCCTGCGGGTTCGTGATGCCGAACGTCGCGAGATTGAGCGGCGTCGCATCGGGCCCGCCGACCACCGTAGATGACGTCGGTCGTGTTGGCCGCGACGATCTTGATGTTGCCGTTGGCGTCGACGCCGGAGGTCGCGACTCGACGCCGGCGAGACCCTGCAACGCGGTATCGAGTTGCGCGAGCGTCGCAACCTGGCCGGCGCCATTGCCGAAGGTGATCGTCTGCGGCGGATTGGTGCCGACCGTCACGATCAGTTGCTGACCGGTGGAAACCACCGACTGCGTGATGAGGTCGGTCGGGCCGTTGTTGGCGACCGCGAGACCGAGCTCGGCGAGCGCCGTACCGCCGGTGATGTTCACGGGCGTCGACGCATCGGCGCTCGTCAGCACGAGCTGATTGGCGCCGTTGACGGTCGCCGAGATGTCGGTGGTGAGGGTCGCGGCGTTGATCGCGTTCTGGACCTGCACCGCGGTTTGGCCGGCAGTGACGTTGATCGTGGCACTGGCGGTGCCGGTGATCGAGGAGCGTGCCGTTTGCCGCGCAGCGGAAAGGTGATCGGCGCGCCGGTAACCACGCGTCGGCGGAACCGTGGCGCCGACGCCCTGAACCGTCGCCGGCGTCAGCGGCCCGACCAGCGGATTGGACGCGAACGTCGCCGGATTGAGCAAATTCGAGCCCGGGACGCCGGTCTGCGTGTTCGCCGTGATCGGCTGGCTCGGCAGGTTGGCGTTGTATTGGATCTGCGACGTCTGCTGCGCCGGGATCAGGTTGTTGCTGAACTGCAGCGTGTGCGGGATGCTGCCGGTCGGATTGCCGGTGGTGGGATCGACCGGAATGCCCCATCAGGTAATAGCCCGCGCCGTTGACCAGGAAGCCGTTCTGGTCGAGCTGAAAATCGCCGCGGCGGGTGTAGAGATTGACGCCGCCGAAGACCGGCTGATTGCCGGCGAAATTGGCTCGGCTTCTGCGACGATGAAATATCCGTTGCCGTTGATCGCCATGAACGTGCTGGTCGTCGCGTTCTGGAGATCGCCCTGCACGTTGTTGGTCGGGACCGAGCTCGCCAGCACGCCGCCGGCGATCTGCTTGCTCGGGCAGGTTGTCGCCGATCGAGATCTTCGAACTGGGTGTTGATCCGCTTGTACGCGGTCGTCTGCGAGTTCGCGATATTGCCGGAAATATTCTGCAGCGCATAAGCCTGCGCGCTCAGACCAGACACGGCAGTCGTAAGAGCGTCGAAGATACCCATGACGGTTCTCCACTCGGATCGGCGGCGCGCCATCAGAAGGTTTTCGAACCTGAAGGCCGCAATATCGCGATAGCCTTCGCAAGCTCTGTGCCAGATTAAAAGTCGTTGTTTTTCAATAGCTTACGGAAAAGCCCGACCCGCCCCGCAGAGGCCCGGGTCGGCAGAAATTGCCGCCCCTCCGCCGGCAGAAAATGCCGGGGATCCGAGCCCGTCAAGCCGGCCCGCCGGCGCTCGGGCGTGAACTTCAACGCCACCCCGTTCATGCAGTAGCGCAACCCGGTCGGCGGCGGTCCGTCCTCGAACACATGGCCGAGATGGCCGCCGCAACGCCGGCAATGCACCTCGGTGCGCTTCATGAACATAGGCGCGATCCTCGGACGTCGCGACCGCGTCGGGCAGCGGCCGATAGAAGCTCGGCCAGCCGGTGCCGCTTTCGAACTTGGTCTCCGACGAGAACAGCGGCAGGTCGCAGCCCGCGCACGCGAAGGTCCCCTTGCGTTTCTCGTGATTGAGCGGGCTCGAGAACGGCCGCTCGGTGCCCTGCCGGCGCAGCACATCGTATTGCGCGCCAGTCAGGAGGCGGCGCCAGTCGGCATCGGATTTCTGGATCTCGAAAGATCCGGCGGCTGCCTCGACATCCGAGCCTTGCAACCAGCGCAAGCCTGCGAGCACGGCCACACTGCCGGCGCCGGCCAGCAACAATCGGCGGCTGATCATCATCGTCTGCTCCTCGGGCCGAGAAAGGGAACCAGGAATCGGGGCATCGTCTTGTTTGACGCCGCGGACGGCGGCGGCCACACGCGTTATGAATCGCACGCCGATCTTAGCGCGCCGGAATGCGCGGCGCTGCTCACTTGCTGTCACGTTCGCGCGAGAACCTCGTGGGTCGCGCCCACGGCGCGGTGATCACGGCCCGCGGCCGTTCAATTGAAGCGCGGCGTCCTGTCCAGGTAGAACTTGCGCATCTCCGGCCGGTATTTTTCCATCTCGGCGCGGTTGAGGTCGACCGGCGGCTTGGCCTCCGCCGGCAGCAGCGAGAAATAAGGCGTTTTCTTCAATTCGACCTGGAACTCGGCACGCGCCTTTTCCAGCAGCTCGGGCGACGTCAGGAGATCGATGATCGAGGCGGCGAGCACCTTCGCACCCGCGACCTGGCCCTTGTGGGAGATCGAGCTCACCGGCGTCACCGCGGCGTGCCATTCGTGATATTCGATGCCGGGAACCGACGAGGGAAAGTTCAACAGGCCGGCGGGCACGACCCACGAGACGTCGCCGTTGTCGTTCGACGAGGTCGACTGCCGGCGCTCGCCCAACGCCTCCGGTTTGGTGCGCAGCCCGACGACCGGCCGTTCCGCCGATTTCTGGAAGTCGCGCGCGAATTGCTGCTCCTCATCGGTCCATTGCGGTGCGCCGACCGTCTCGATGTTCTTCTGGATCGCCTCTGCGATGGTCTTGGTCACGAGCTGCGGCCAGGCGGAGGCCGCGTATTTGACGTCCCAGGTCGTGCCGGTCATCAGCGCAGCGCCTTCGGCGATCTTCATCAGCTTGTCATAGGTTGCCTTGGCGTCCGGCATGCTGGCGTCGCGCACGAACCACCAGATCTGGCCGGTGTCGGGAATGATGTTGGGCTGGATGCCGCCGATCGTGATGGTGCGGTGCGCGCGGTAGGTCGGGCGCAAGTGCTCGCGCAATTTGTCGAAGCCGATGTCCATCAGCTCGACGGCGTCGACCGCGTCCTTGCCGTCCCACGGATTGACCGCGCCATGCGCGGTCTTGCCGTGGAAGGTGAAGATGGAGCTGATCGCCGCGTAGTTCTGCACGCCGTAGCCGGTGGCGAGCGAGTCGCGGATGTGCAGAAAGATGACGGCGTCGACGTCCTTGAAATAGCCCGCGCGCACGACGAAGGGCCGGCTCGCCAGCTGCTCCTCGGCGGGGCCGAACGAGATCGCGACCGTGCCGGGAAGATTGTAGCGCTGCATCACCTGCTTGACCGCGAAGGCCGCCATCGACGGCGACGCCGCCATGGGTGTTGTGCCCCTCCATATGGCCGGGCGCGCCCGACACCAGCGGCTTGCGGGTGAATTCGAGCGCTGTCTGCGAGCCGCCGGGAAGCGCGTCGATCTCGGTCACGATCGCGATCTTGGGCCGGCCCGAGCCCCACTCGGCCCACAGATTGGTCGGCATGCCGGCGCCGCCGAGCTCGACCCTGAAACCCGCGGCCTCGAGCGTGCCCTTGAGCAGCTTGGTGCTCTCGAATTCCTGCATGCCGGGCTCGCCGAAATAGAAGATCGAGTCGCTGATCGCCGTCATCTGCTCGGCGTTGCGATCGATCGTGTCGAACGCGAGCTGCTTGCGCTCGTCGGCGGCTTGGCAGTCGGCCGTTTGGCAGGCCAGCGGAACAACGAGACCGAGCAGCGACAAGAGTCGGATCGAACCGGAAACGATTGCGCCCCGCATGATCTGTTCCCTCTCGGACAGGCCGGCCGCACGATGCCCGCGGCCTGTCGAAACGGTAATCCGCCGCTTCAATCTCGACAAGCGCCCATCAACCCTGTCTGATGGCGCAAACCTCGGATTCATCGGGAAAACACTGTCATGCGATTCGAAGGTACCAGCGCCTACGTGGCGACCGACGACCTCAAGGTCGCGGTCAATGCGGCGATCACGCTCGAGCGCCCGCTCCTGGTCAAGGGCGAGCCCGGCACCGGCAAGACCGTGCTGGCGCTCGAGATCGCCAAGGCGCTCGCCGCGCCGCTGATCGAGTGGCACGTGAAATCGACCACCAAGGCGCAGCAAGGCCTGTACGAATATGACGCGGTTTCACGCCTGCGCGACAGCCAGCTCGGCGACGCACGGGTTCAGGACATCCGCAACTACATCAAGCGCGGAAAATTATGGGATGCTTTCGTGGCCGACGAGCGGCCGATCTTGCTCATCGACGAGGTCGACAAGGCCGACATCGAGTTCCCCAACGATCTGCTGCAGGAGCTCGACCGGATGGAATTCTTCGTCTACGAGACCAGCGAGACCATCAAGGCGCGGCGGCGCCCGATCGTCGTCATCACGTCGAACAACGAGAAGGAGTTGCCGGACGCGTTCCTGCGCCGCTGCTTCTTCCACTACATCCGCTTCCCCGACCCCGACACCATGCGGGCGATCATCGACGTGCATTTCCCGGGCATCAAGCAGCGCCTGGTCGCGGAAGCGCTCAAGCTGTTCTACGAAATTCGCGAAGTTCCGGGAATCAAGAAGAAGCCGTCGACCTCCGAGCTGCTCGACTGGCTGAAACTGCTGATGGTCGAGGACATCGGGCCGGAGACGCTGCGCGAGCGCGATCCCAAGAAGCTGATCCCGCCGCTGCATGGCGCGCTGATCAAGAACGAGCAGGACGTTCACCTGTTCGAGCGGCTGGCGTTCATGGCGAGGCGGGAGGGGCGCTGACGCGGTCTATCCGAAGCGGCCGAGGGACGGATTCGCCCGCATCACCACAGCGCCGGCACGTCGAACGAATAGGTCGTGCCGAAGCCGAACATGCCCTGATTGGGCGAGCCGCGCTGGGTGACGATCGGCGAGTTCCCGACGTCGCCGGTGAGCCGCGTGTATTCGACAAAGGCGTGGCTCGCCCATTGCGCATTCCACTGATAACGCGCCTGCGTGCCGGCGCCGAACGAGCGAACGCCGCCGCCGACCTCGAACACCGGCAATCCCGATGCCGCCGATTGATTGGCGTCGACGCCGAAATAGGGCCTGTTGGCGTCCGAGGTCGCGACCGTCATGCGCGGTCCGCCCGACAGGGTCCATTGCGGCGAGACCGGAACCACAAAATCCACGGTCTCGTCCGAGACGATGCCGTGATGTCCGCCGAAACCCTGGCGCAGCTCGACCCGGGCGCGCACCCAGGGGGTCGGCCAGTAGTCGACATAGCCGCCCACCTCGGCGGTCGCTCCGACATTGCCGAGGCCCTCCAGCGCGGGATTATGCCTCACATGGCGGCCGAGCTCGACTTGGGCGACCGGACCGGCCTTGAAGGTCTCGGTGTCGAGAATCGCGACGCCGAAGCCGTCGCGCGGGGCGTGGAACCGTGGCGGTGTCCCGGCGGGTCGCACGTCCAGGAACGGAACGGGGTAAAAGCCGTAGACGTCGGAGCCCTGGTAATGAGGTAGGGACCGAACCTCCATGCCCAGTTCGACGGTCCATTTTGGGGACGAAGAGGCTTCCGGCACGAGGTCTGCGGCAAGCGCCGACGCGGCCGGCAACGCAGCCAGCAACCCCAGACATCCCGCCACGCGAACGACGCGCCCCATCAACGATCCCTGCTGCCGGCGCTTCAAGCCGCCGATTCCCAACTCATATTACCTGCCGCACCACCCATCAGCATGGGTGCGGCAGCTTCATCCCCTGCCATAGTTGCACGGCGCGTTTCCCGTTGAAAGCCTGTCCCGAGTCTGATGCGGCCGCGTGACGCTGCAGTAGCTGGGGCCGACGATTCAATCCAGAGCGCTTTTCGGGATCGCGCGGTCGGAAAGCGTTTTAGTCGGTCGTGCGCGGATTCTTGGCAACAGACGGCATTTCCGGCTCCTGTTCGCCCACCGGTCGCGCGGCCCAATCCTGCGGGTCGGGCGGGCCACCCGCGGCCGCCCCGGTGGGCTGCCCATCCCGGGCAGCGCCTGGATTCGGCTTGGCGGTCTTCTCCTTTTTGGCGCCCGGTCGACGGCGCTTGTCACGGTTTGCGCGCGCCGCCACCTGCCCCAGCAAGGATTCGACCTCGGGCACCAATGCGGACGCGGTTGCGGCTGTCGGCGGCTCCACGCCTGCCGGTTCCTGCGCGGCCGCAGGGGGGCGAATCGGCGCGGCCGGCTCAGGCACGACCCGGGGCGGGCCGAGCCGCGCGGCCTCGGCTCGCCGTAAGGCCTCGCGCCGGCGCGACCGGCTGGCGGCCCAGCTTTCGCTGCCGTGCCCGTACCAGGCACCGAGGTGCTGCGCCGCACGGCCGAGGGCGCCGCCGGCCCACACCAGCTCATAGGGCAGAAAAAGCCGCCAGCGATCGTCACCCTCGGTGATCGCGCCGGCGATCAGCTCACCCGCCATGGCGGTGGTATTCAGCCCATGTCCGCCAAAGGCACCCGCCAGCCACAGGCCGGGAATGACCTCGCCCACCTGCGGCATCCGGTGCACCGAGAACCCCATGACGCCCGACCATGAGTGTTCGATTTCGACCGCGCCGAGTTGCGGATAGGTCCGCGCGATGGCGGCTTTGAGTTCTCTGACCGCGCGTTGCGGGCTTGGCGGCCAGGTACCCACGCCGCCGGCCCACATCAGGCGGTCGCCGCCGACGATCCGATAATCCGATCCGCCCATGCGGGATTCGCTGACCGCACCCTTGTAGGCAATTGCCTCGCCGAGCCGCTCGCCGAGCGGCGCGGTGACCGCCACATAGCTCGTCACCGGCAGCACCGTTTCGGCGAGCCGCGGCACCAGGGCGCCGAGATGGGCGTTGCCGGCGAGCACG
Source organism: uncultured Pseudomonadota bacterium (assembly GCA_963791155.1). GTDB lineage: Bacteria > Pseudomonadota > Alphaproteobacteria > Rhizobiales > Xanthobacteraceae > JAVDCA01. Next base: position 563,398 of record CAWBRI010000016.1, on the reverse strand, counting down.
ATGTGCGCCGCCCTCACCCGCCCCGATGGCGTCGTGATGCGCTTGCGCACGCCGGCCGGATCGATCGCGAGCGCCGGCGTCTCCTCGTATATCGAGGCTCCCGCGGCGAGCGCGGCATTCGCCAATCCATGCGCATAGCTGAGCGGGTCGATGTGGAATGCCCCGGGATAGTGCATGGCGTGGAAGTAGAAATTGCTCTTGAGCGCCGCACGTACCCGCTCGGCCGGCCAGCCCTCGACCTCGGCACCGAATTCCTGCCCGAGCAGGGTCACGACGGCAAGCAACTCGTCGCCGTTATCGAGCTTGGACACGTCGAGCCACCCGCCCACCGGTTCCACGCCCGGCATGCCGGTATCGCGGATGGCCGTGCGGACATATTCGACGCCTGCCTCCGACAATTTCCACAATGCCCTGGCGCGATCGAGCCCGACGCGCTCGACCATGTGGCGGGCATCGGAGCCAAATCCCGGCATCACGAACCCGCAATTGCGCCCGGAAGCGCTCCACGCAACGCGCTTCGCCTCGAGCACCGCCACCGACCAGCCACGGCGGGCGACCTCGCGGGCCGCGGTCAAGCCGGCGAGCCCGCCCCCGATCACGCACACGTCGACGTCGAGGTCGAAGGTGAGCCGCGGCCGCTCGAACGCGCCGACCGCAGTCTTCCCATACCAACTCGCGCCGAAATCCGCCCGCACCGTCGCGTTCATGTCAGCCCGCACGCGTCAGTCGCGCGCGGCAAGAAGTGGTACATAACATCTCGTCCCTCCCGGCCGGGAACATGGTAACCTGTCGGCCGAACAAAATCGATGATCTGAACCATGCGTCGTATCCTGCTGTTGCGCCACGCGAAGTCGGCCTGGTCGGACCCCGGCGCGAGCGACCATGAACGTCCGCTTGCCCGCCGCGGCGAGGAGGCGGCGCGCAGGATCGGGGCCTATCTCAACCGCCACCGGTTGGTCCCCGAATGCGTTCTTTGTTCGACTGCCGCGCGGGCGAGAGAGACGTGGGTCCTGGTTGCGGCCGAGGTCCCGGCGGCGCCGCCCCCGGCCTATGAGGACCGGCTGTACAATGCGGCAGCCGGCGCCATCCTCGATGTGCTCCGGCAGACCTCTTCCGGCGTCAAGTCGCTCCTGCTGGTCGGTCACAATCCCGGCCTGCAGGAACTGTCCACGCTGCTGATTGCATCGGGCGATCTCGGCGACCGCGAGCGCCTGCGCGAGAAACTCCCCACGGGCGGCCTGGTCGTGATCGATTTCCCGATCGAGAACTGGTCCAAGCTCCATCCCCATTCGGGCCGCCTGGAGCGGTTCGTCGTGCCACGAACGCTTGCGGCTGCGACCGATTAAGGCGGCCGGCAGCCGCCGCCACTCTCAACCTCGGCCCGCATTCGTGCCATGATGATTCGGCGATGAATCGGGGAGCGCATTTGGGGAGCGCCACATGTTCAAGCAGATCCTTGTGCCAATCGACCTTGCGGATATCGAATTGGCGAAACCCGCAATCGATACGGCGGTCTCGCTGGTACGGGCCTCGGGCGGCAAGGTGCGCCTGCTCAACGTCCTGCCGATGACCCCGGTGATGCTGGCCGAATACGTGCCGCCCGATTTCGACATGCAGCAGCGCAAATCGGCCGAAGAGGCCATGACGATCATCTGCAAGGAATGCGGACTTGACGCGGGGCGCGTGAGCTCGACGGTGCGCCAGGGCGGCATCTATCACGAGGTGCTGGAGGAGGCCAAAGCGATCGGCGCCGATCTCATCGTGATGAGCTCGCACCGCCCGGCCATGAAAACCTATTTCCTCGGATCGAATGCCGGCCATGTCGTGCGCTACGCCAAGTGCTCGGTGCTGGTGGTGCGGCGATAGATTCCCTGTCTGGTCGTATTCTCTGCTGAAGACCGGCGTCCACCCGGATCAGGGCAGAAGGTGGCGCGGCGGTGCTTGCGGCTCATACGTGCCAGGCCGGTTGCGCCGGAAGAACGTTCCTGCCTGCCACAGGAAAATCGCCAGAACTCCGCCCACGATCGCGGCGCCCGCCCAAGCTCCGACCGCCAGTGCCTGCACGGTCAGCCACGACAGCGCCAGCGCGACGCCGACAAAGATGACGAGGCCCGGCCAATAACGCAGCGCCGGCGACCCGCATTCGAACCTCACCGCCACCTGCGCGGCCGCGAGTCGCCGGTGCAATTCCAGCATGAAGGCCGAATAGGCCGCGTCGTGACGCTCGTGGTCGACCATGCTGCGCCAGGAGCTCGACGCAATCTGCAATTTCGCGGCGCGCGCCGGCCATATCTCGGCGAGGAATCGATGGGTCTGCATCGACACGGGACGAAACGACAGGCGCAACCGGCGGATGTCCACATAAAGGATGCGCCCGCCTTGCGGCTCCGCCTCCCATTCGATCGCATCCGGCGTGAGGCGGAAACGCCATAGCGGTCCGAACAACGCCGGCTTGTACGCGTAGCTGTTCGTGGGAGCAGTCGGGGGCGGCGCGGTGACGGCGGCCATGGATGTCCTCGATACGACGTGGCGGGACGTTCATTGCCAATACCATGGCGTTTGCCCCGCCGGCACGCATTGCCCCGATGTCAAATTTTTCGTGAATGGCTATTCCGCAACACCACCCGGCGCTCTAAGTTGGAAAAGTTCCCGGCGATATCCGGCCCGACTGTGGCTCGGTTCGCGGTCCATGGTATTTCCTGGTGAGGCCTCAATGCTCAGATACGGTATTGCCCTGTTCGTGGCGACGACGGCAGCGATTGGATCGGCGGGCGCGGTGGCCGCCGCCACGGTCTACGATGGCCGCTGGAGCGTCGTGATTCAGACCGAGAAGGGCAGCTGTGATGCGGCCTATCGTTACGGTCTGTCGATCGTAAACGGCAATGTGAGTTACGCGGGCGACAGCGCCTTCGAAGTGCAAGGCCGGGTTGCAAGCAATGGCAGCGTCCACGTGCGGGTGGCGCGCGGCGCGACTTATGCCGACGGTAAAGGCCGTCTGTCGCGCGACGCCGGGGCCGGCGTCTGGCGCGGTGTCGGAGAAGGCGCCTGCTCGGGCCGCTGGTCGGCCGAGCGCCGCAACTAGCGGGATCCATCGAGGACGTTCGCGCGATGCCGGGCGCGTCGCAATGCCCGCGCTGGTTTATTGTTGGAGCATGATCTTTCCCGAAAACCGGTGCCCACTTTTCGGGATCATGCTCTACAGCGGGATCGCGAGCAGCGTATCGATCTGGCGGCTATCGAGGATCACGGTCTTCTCGGCAAAACACGCGTCCTCGCCCGCCAGCACGACCCGGTCGAGGTAGCGTCCGGTCGCGAACAGCGCGGTCTCGCCGGTGTGCATGATGCGCGCGACCATGAAATTCGTGCGCACGCGAATGCTGCCGTCGCCGGCAGACTCCAGACGCGCCGGTCCCAGAACATGACGGTAGCGCTGCGCCTCGTAGACGTTCGCCTCGCGCAGCGCCTTCACGCGGTCGCGCAGCATCGCGCGCGAGGTCGCGTAGATGACTGCCAGCGGCAGTCCCTGCTCGACGTTCTCTGCGGTGGTGATGCGATATTTGCAGTCCTCCGTGAAGAAGTCGGGCCATTCCTCGAACCGGCCCTCGTCGATCGCCTCGACGTAGCGCGCATTGAGATCCTGCACCGCGAGCTGGCGTTCGATCTTCATCGTCGTTTCTCCGTGATTGCGAGCCCGCGGTTCTTGCCTTCGGCAAGCCCAAGGACAGGCTCCGCGAAGCAATCTCCGCTTTCCGCATGAGCTTGCTTCGGCGCGCGCTCAAGTCGGTCTGATCGCCTTGGGCATAGCCGGTTGCCGATCTCCGGTAACCCCGAGATCGGTGCACGTCTCGCCATGACTTCCGGCGTCACATATCCATGTGCCGGCGATAAGCCTTCCAGAAACCGCGCACCGCGGCCTCGCTGACCCGGCTTTCCTCCGACGAGGTCCCGCTGCCGCCCATCTCGACCACCGACTCCTCGTCGTCGGCGCCACGGATGCCGCGCTGCACGAAGCCGGTCGCCGCGCCGTCCTCCATCGAGATGAAGCCCGATGGACCGATCAGATTGGCCTGGCGCAGGCGCAATTCGGTCATCGCCTCGTCGTCGTCCGCATAGCCGAAGCAGGTCCATACCAATTCGGTACGCTCGAGCCCGCGCGGCACCACGCGCCGCACCGCGAGACTGTTCCTGATCTGCTGCAGCACGAATCCCGGAAACACCGAGAGGATCTGGATGCCGATGCCATCGCCGAACTCGTCGACATTGTTCAACAGCTCAGGCGCCTCGAGAGCTGTAGCCGGCCTGGGCCGTGCGCATGCCGGCCTGCTCGTATTCCTTGCCGGCCACGTCGGCGGACATCGAATAGCTGATATGGTTGCCGCCGTCCTCGCTGATCACGAGGCCGCCTCTCTGCGACAGCCGGTTGAGGCGAAACGTGGTGAAGAACATGTGCAGCAGGCTCGCGTGGTAGGTGTCCTTCACGTTCTCCATATAGAGCTTCCAGTTGCCGGGAAGAATCTGGCTGTAACCGCCGAGCAGCTTCACCGGCGCCTTCATGACGCGGCGGATTTTCGCCGCGATCTCCGGCCCCGAGATACTGCTCGACCGGGAGCGCGTTCGCGCCAGCGTCGCGAACACCAGACCCGCAACGATTTCGACGCGAAGCTGCCGCGGCCCATGCTGGTCCGGCTTGCAATCCGCCGGCATGCCGCCCTTGCCGCCGACGCCGCGGCGGAACGCAACGCCCGTGAGCTTGCCGGCGAGGTCGTAGGTCCAGTTGTGATAGACGCAGACGATCTCGCGTGCCTCGCCGCGTTCCTTGAGGCACAGGAGCGAGCCGCGGTGCGCGCAGCGGTTCTCGAACGCGTGAATGGCCCCATCCCGGTCGCGCGTCACCACCACCGGCATGTCGCCGAGGTTCGACGTGCGAAACGTCTCGGGGCGCGGCAGCTCCGCTTCCAGGCAAAGGAACGTCCAGGCGTCGCCCCGGAAGATGCGCGCCTGCTCCTCGGCGTAGAGATCGCGATCCGAGTAGAGCCAGTAAGGAATCCGGGTGAGCCCCTCGGCCGGCCAGCTGCGCTCGTGGATGTTCATGGCTTCGTCTCCCGCGACCCAGACCGTCACGTCCGCCGCAATCGCCGCGACAATGGAGGATTACGGGAAGCTATTCCAGCTTCACTTTGGCGGCCTTGATCACATTGTTCCAGCGTTCGACCTCCTCGCGCATGAACGTCGCGGTCTCGGACGGCGTGCCGCCGACCGGATCGGCCGAGAGATCGTCGAACCGCTTGCGGATCTCGGGCTGCCTGATCGCTTCGGCGATATCGGCGCCGATCCGGGCCGCGATCGGCGCCGGCGTTTTCGGCGGCGCCACCACCGCGAACCAGGCCGAGGATGCAAATCCCGGCAGCGTCTCCGCGATCGTCGGCACGTCGGGCAGCGCGCCCATGCGCTTGGCTGTCCCCACCGCGATCAGCTTGAGCTGGCCGCCCTTCACCAGCGCGAGCGAGACGCCGAGATTGTCGAACATGATGTCGACGTCGCCCGCCAGCAGCCCCTGCAGCGCCGGCGCAGAACCGCGATAGGGCACCTGCACGAATTTCACCTTCGCCATCAGCTGGAACAATTCGGAAGTGAGGTGCGAGGTGGACCCGTTTCCCTGCGTCGCGGCCGAGACCTTCGCCGGGTTCGCCTTGGCGTAGGCGATGAAGTCGGCGACCGTGTCGGCGGCGATCGTTTTCGGATTCACCACCAGCGCGTTGGGCACGATCCCCATCACCGAGATCGGCACGAACTGCGCGGCGTCGAAGGGCAGCTTGGGGTAGAGATTCTGGTTGATCACCAGCGGCGGCGGCGGCGCGGAGAGCAGCGTGTAGCCATCCGGATCGGCGTTGAAGGCCGCTTCCGCCCCGATATTGCCGGCTGCGCCCGCCTTGTTTTCGATGAAGACCGGCTGCCCCCATTTGCGCGACAGCCAGTCCGCAACGATGCGCGGCATGACGTCGGCGGTGCCGCCGGGCGGAAACGGCACGATGATCTTGACGGCGCGATTGGGATAGTCCTGCGCCTGCAGCGTGTCCGGAACCATCAGCAAAGTCACGACGGCCCAGGCGAAGACCGCCAGCCCGCATCGGGCAAGGCCGCCCATGTGGCTCATCGCCGCGCTAGTCGATCGCATCCCCGGCCCTCAAGGTGGGACTCGCTCACGGCGACCGCATCCCGGCCGCCGCAGGCGCATGTCATGTGCCAAACTGACGGTCTGGTTCTCTCAGATCAAGCCCCGGCGGTCCATGGCGTGCAGGCCTTCCCGCGATGAGGCAAATTGCCATGCCGGGCCCTCGCTGCGCGGCCTCCAATTGATGTAATCTGACGACCGAATGGGAGGAAGCCAGAATGAAGCCTTTCAAGTCGAAACCCGTGAGTCCATTTTGGTCGGCTGTCGCGTGCGCGCTCACCCTGTGCGCCGCATTTGTGCTGGGACAGCCCGCCAACGCAGCCGACGCGATCAAGATCGGCCTGTCGATGCCGTTGACCGGCGGACTGTCGGGCGGCGGCAAGAGCGCGCTGCTCGCGCTCCAGATCTGGCGTGACGACGTCAACCTCAAGGGCGGGCTGCTGGGCCGGCCGGTCGAGCTCGTGTTCTACGACGACCAGAGCAACCCGTCGACGGTGCCGGCGATCTACAGCAAGCTCCTCGACATCGACAAAGTCGATTTCGTGATCTCGTCCTACGCCACCAACCAGATCGCGCCCGCGATGCCGATCGTGATGCAGCGCAAGCTCTTGTTCATGGCGCTGTTCGGTACCGGCGTGAACGACAGCTTCAAATACGACAGGTATTTCCAGATCCTGCCGAACGGCAAGGAAACCCGGCTCGGGCCTTCGCTCGGGTTCCTAGAGACCGCGATGACGATGGATCCCAAGCCGCAGACCATCGCGCTGGTGGGCGCCGACGCCGAGTACGCCCAGACCGTGATCGCGGGCGCGCGCGAGACGGTGGCGCGCCTCGGCCTCAAGATCGTCTACGATCGCAGCTATCCGCCCACCACGACCGACTACACGCCGATCGTACAGTCGATCCGGGCGGCCAATCCGGACGTCGTGTTCGTCGCGTCCTACCCGCCCGACTCGGTCGGCATCGTGCGGGCCTCGAACGAGGTGGGGCTCAAGCCAAAAATGTTCGGCGGCGGCATGATCGGACTCGCCTTCACGCCCATCAAGGGACAGCTCGGTCCGCTGCTCAACGGCATCGTGGCCTACGACGTCTATGTGCCGGAGCCGACCATGCGGTTTCCCGGCATCGAGGACTTCCTCAAGCGCTATCAGGAGAAGGCCGCCGCGCAGGGTGTCGATCCGCTCGGCTTTTACCTGCCGCCTTATGCGTATGCGGAGATGCAGATCCTGGGCGAGGCCATCACCAAGGTCGGCGGCCTCGATCAGGGCAAGCTCGCGGACTACATCCACAAGACCGCGTTCAAGACCATCGTGGGCGACGTGAAGTTCGCCGACAACGGCGAATGGGAAAAGGGCCGCGTCCTGTTCGTGCAGTATCAGGGCATCGTCGGCAACGACGTGAAGCAGTTTGCCCAAGCCGGCAAGCAGGTGATCCTGTATCCGCCCGAGCTCAAGTCGGGCAAGCTCATGTATCCTTATTCGGATATCAAGAAGTAGGGATCGACGCTGCGACGGCCGGCCGCGCCTCGGCGCGGCCGGCCGCTCGCGAAGGCGTGATCAAGGATTAATTGCTCGTTTACCGGGGCGCCCTAGCGTTCCGGCTCATGTCGATATCCATCGTCAACGGCTACGTCTGCTTCAATTCGTGCGACGTCAAAAGAGCCGAGACCGGAAAGAATCCGCACGACAACCCCGGTCAACTCGACAACGATCCGAGGGCCAATAGCCACCGACCGGACGCAACGCCCGGCGACCAAGCGGCCGTGACGTTTGGCGGGGCGTTGAAGGATCTCATGATGGCCAGTGCCGTCACGCCGACGAATGCCTCCACGGCGGTCACGACAAATTCGGCTCGACCGGCTTTGGACGTGCTGGCCTGAGTCTTCCCTCTTTGGGCGCGACAGCGATCCGGCGATTCCTAGCGGAAATGTCCCGTTCACAAGCGGCAAACGCCATGATCGGTATTTGGCCGGGCTTGGGTGTCCGCTAACACCGCGTGATCGTTATTTTACGATCGCCGCCGCCTTCAGCAGGGACGCTGCGCGCTTCGATCCGACATCCGCCAGCGCTGACGGAATCCGGCTCGCGCGGTCTCGCCGCGACGGTGGTGGGCGACGTGATATCGAAAGCGGCGTCATCCGTTCGATTCCCGGCGGCCGCATACAGCCCGCTGTCCCAACCAGACGGGCGCGCCAGAGGCGGGACGGCGGGATGAACGCAACGCGTTATCGTAATTTCCCGCGTGCCACCGTCCCATAATGGGACGCCGCGGGTTTGTGTCTGCAATCGACAGGCCGGTCGATAGATCGCAGCCTGCAAAACGGCCAGATCGACGGACGAATTCACGTCCATGCCGGCGCCATACGGCCCGTATGGAACGGTGAGGCCGGACATGTCGTCATAGGATCCGTACAACAAACCGCCGTAGGGCAGCGCCAACTCGAAGGGTAATCGAAAGAAGCCGTGGCGTGCGGCGGGCGCGCGGTCGCGAACGGCATGGCGATTGAGGAAGCGCGCGCCTGAAGAACGAAAAGTCCCGCGGACGCCGAAGTGCGGCACATGGGGGCCGCTGAATCCGAATGCGCCCGGGTGGCCACCACCCGCTCCACCCGATCTGGCGGATGCGCTGCCGTAGGCAAACAACACCGCAACCGCAACCGTGGCCGTAACCGCGGCTATCGCCGTACCAATCGACCGACGAAGCATGGTGCGCTCCTCTTCGTCTCGGGAACTCATACGCTACGGCTCCCAGCCTATGTGTTTCTTTGATCTATCTCAATGCGCCAGATCGCCTTGGAAAGAAATCGCGAGCTCCCGATTTCGGGAAAGACGGATGCCTACCATGCGGGGGACTATCGTCGCCCTCGCGTTCCAAGCCCCACGGGCGGATGAGCGTATTGCGTTAGATCAAAATGGTCACGGACGTCAGGGTGTAGCGATCTCGCGGGGTTGGCGGCATGCAACAGGAGAACAACCATGCCCCGCGTAACACGCATGCTTGTGAACATGACCTTCGGCGCCGTGATCGGCCTCGGGTGTCTCGCCGTGAACGACAACGCTTCGCCGACCAATCCCGATTCCTTCATGTCGCAGGCGCAGGCCCGCGTCGGCCGTCCGCTCACACCGATGAGCGGCGCCGGCGTCGCGCGCCGACACTATCGCCGCGGGGTCGCCGTGGGCGTCGGCGTCGTCGGTGCGGGCGTTGCGGTCCGACACGGATACGGATGTGCCTGGGTGATCGATGCCTATGGTCGGCGCGTCTGCCAATAATGACCGCCGCGGCAGCGCGGTCACGCTTGTCGTCTGGTTGCGGATGACGGAAGCGCAACGCAACAACCAGGCAGGCGAGTAACGGAGATCTCGCCAATGACCGGGGACCCTCCTCGGCCGTCGGCGTCCAATCGCAAAGGAGAAGCATCATGAGAATGGCAGCGAGCGTGATCGCCATAGCGGGAGCTTTGTTCACAACCTCCGCATTTGCGCAGGTCGAGGGAGCCGACCTAAACGGCCGGTATCAATGCGTGGCGTCTTGTGTCGGGGCGCCCGGCGGTTTCGCCTTCGTCACCCAGAACGGGTGGGAGCTCAACATGGTCAACGACGTGGGCCAGCCGTCGCGGGCCTGGGTCAACTATCCCGGCCGCATCTGGGTCGACCGGCTGCAGCAAGGCGCGATCTATTCTCCCGACGGCATGACGATCCAATTCGACGGCGGGACGATCTGGCAGCGTGCCGTCGAGCTCCCGCCGCCGCCGCGTCGGCGCAGGTAAAGATAGAGGCCTGACGGACGAGGAAGTCGCCGAAGCCCTCGCCATCACGCGCCGCAATGCCAGGGGCTGCACCAGGCGCGGCCGGAGGCTGCCGCGCGTCCGGACGGCGCCCGGTCCGGTCGGTGATCGGCACCCAAAATCCTGTAACTTTTTTCGATCGCACCCCGTCTAACGTATCGGAGCGGATCGAAGCACCCGGCTGATCGGGATTGGCAGCCTCGCCGGCGAACGCGTGGCCGGTATGAGGCCGGGCAGAACGCCGGCCCGCCGCAAGAATACTCGGAGCACGCAGCATGAAAAGAGTCTCTCGCGCACCGTACGTCATGCTGACGCTCGCCCTGCTGGGAATAGCCGTCGCATTCTATGACGCCTACGCGATCTACAACGGACAAGCATTGTGGTGTCCGCCTCCCATCAATGGATGCAACGAGGTCGCGAGCAGTCCGTATGCGCGCATCTTCGACCTGCCGGTGGGATATTTCGGCGTCGTATACTACCTCTACATGTTCGGACTGGCGGCGCTGCTCGCGTTCGATCCGTTCTCGCGCGGACTTCGTCTCGGCGCGCTTGCCTATGCCGGACTGGGCGTGTGTTTCTCGATCTATTTCATGTACCTGCAGATCGGTTTCATCCACGCCTTCTGCATCTACTGTCTGGTCTCGGCGGTGACGACCGTTCTTCTTTTCTCGGCGGCGCTCTTGCACCTGCGCGCCGCGCAGGCCGAAGGCCGCGTCGCCGGCGTGATGAGGTCGCTCGAGCCATAGGGAGGGACATCGTCGTCCAGGGCGAGCGAGACGCCACGTCTACAGGTCCTCGTAGAGAACGAGATACTCCCCCATCAGCCGTATCGGCTTGATCGATGCCTGATCGAGCTCGCCCGCACCGCCGATCGGCATCCAGTAGCGACGCAGGAGATCGCCCATCGGCGTGCCGGGACCGGCGCGGGAAAGGAGCTCGTTCTTGGCCGCGGTGAGTATCCCTTCATATCCTCCGGCGGCGTCGAGACCGGACTGCGCGGAATAGAACGCGCGCGCAGATTGGCATAGGATGCGTCGCGGGCTGACGGCCCGTTGCGGATCGTCCGGCCGAGAGACGTTCGGGCGACCTTATCGGGAGGATTCCATGCGCACGAACCCGGCCCTCTCCGCTGCGCTCTCGCTCGGCCTCCTGCTGCTGGGGTCGCCTGCACCAACTCACGCCGAGGACACGTTGAAAATCGCCGCCGGCGGACGCGGCAACTGGGATTCGTCACCCTCGCAGCTTGGCCAGACGGCCGGCATCTTCAAGCGGCACGGACTCAATCTCGAAATCCTTTTCACCGCCGGCGGCGGCGAGACGCTGCAAGCGGTCATTTCCGGCGCCGTGGACATCGGCGTGGCGGTGGCGACGAGCAGCGCCATGGGGGCCTACGCCAAGGGGGCTCCGATCCGGGTGATCGGATCGCTGGTGACCGGAACGGGCGACACCTACTATTATGTGCGCGCGGACTCGCGCCTGAAGAGCCTGAAGGACGCCACCGAGAACACCACGATCGCCTATTCGACCGCCGGGTCCTCGACCAACCTGTTTGCGCTCGGACTGATAAAGACCTACGGCATCAAGGCCAAGGCCACCCGGACCGGCGACCCGCAGGCGACGCTGACGCAGGTGATGTCCGGGCAGGTGGATGTCGGCTATGCGACCGCGCCGTTCGCACTTGCGCAGATCCTCGACGGCCAGATCCGCGTCATCGCCCGCGCCGACGAGATCCCCGGGACCGAAAACCAGACCGTCCGCGTCATACTGGTCAATGCCGACAAGCTCGCCAAGGACCGTGCGGTCATCGAGCGCTACATGAAGGCCTATGCGGAGACCGTCGACTGGATCTACACGAGCCCGGACGCGTTGAAATTCTTCCGCGACTACTCCGGCACGCCGGAGAATATCGCGAAGAAAGGGATGACGGACTTCTACAAGAAGGAGATGCTCGACCCGTTCCGGATCTCCGGTCTCGACACCGTCATGCAGGACGCCGTCATGCTCAAATTGCTGCCGGCTCCGCTGTCGAAGGAGCAACTCGCAGATTTGTTTCAGGTCGCGCGGCCGACGAAGTGAATGTTTGACGGCGGCGCCGCGAGACTCGATGCATTGCCGGCCGCCTTTTACGCCGCCTGGCGCGGCAGATAGCCGAATTCCGTGAGGATGCGGTCGCCCGAGCGGCGCAGCGCTTCCATTCGTTCGGGCAGCTTCGGATAAACGAGCCGCCCGTTGCGCTTCATCATCTTGCCGGCGATCAGCACGGTGTCGACATTGGCGACGCCGCCCTGCATCACGATCGAGCCGATCGGATCGCGCACCGGGTACATCGTGATGTCGCCGGCGCGCAGCAGCACGATATCGGCCTCCTTGCCGACGCAGAGCGAGCCGGTGCGGCGATCGAGGCCCGCCACCTTGGCGCCGTGGATGGTGGTCCATTCCAGGGCGTGGCGGCAGGTGAGCGGCATCTTGTCGGGACGGCTGCCGGTGCGCTCCAGCGTCGCCGTGATGACGCGGTTGCGTTCGTGCTGGAGCGTGACCCGCATGGCGGTGAACATGTCGCCGCGCGAGGCCGGCTCGACGTCGGTGCCGATCGACATCGGCGAGCCGAGCGCGTGCAGCCGCCCGGTGAGCGGGTGGCCGTAACCCATCTGCAGCTCGATCTCCGCCGTGGTGGTGAAGGTGCCGCCGCGCTCGGTGATCTGGCGGATCACCTCGGGCCTGATGTCGTTGCCGTGCACGACGTTGAAGTTCTGGCCGATCAGCCCGTCGCTCGCCAGCCGCTCGAACCCGTCGGCGACCATCGGGATGCCGCCGCCGACATGCATGCTGCACAAGAGGTCGAATTCGTTGGCGAGCGCCACGTCCTGCCGCGTCACGTCCCAGACCGAATAGTACGGGCCGAGGATCGCCAGGCCGAAGCTCATGAGCCCCTCGGTGGCGAAACGTCCCTTGCGGAGGCGCTCGATCTCGGGGCGCGGCATCGGGATCTCGCTGAAGTGCTTCTGCCCCGGCTTCGGGTTGGGCTTGGGCGAGCCATGCAGGAAGACGGCGCGGATGCCGGACTCCGCGAGCCCGTCGATCGCCGCATCGGTGTGCTGCGGCGTCGGATTGTTGTGGCACCAGTCGACCAGCGTGGTGGCGCCGCCGTTGATCTGGTTGAGCGCCCCCATCAGGTTGGCGATGTAGATGTCCTCGGGACGGTACAGCGTCGCGAGCCCGCGATGCATCGCCTGCATGTATTCGGCGACCGTCCAGTCGGCCGCGATGCCGCGCAGCGCCGACTGCCAGGTGTGCACATGGCCGTTGACGAGCCCCGGCATGACGATCATGCCGGCGGCGTCGATCAGCTCCGCGCCGTCGGGCGCCGCGAGCTCGGGCCCGATCGCGGCGATCCGGCCGTTCTCGATCAGCACGTCGCCCTGCGACAGTTCGCGCAGCCGCGGATCCATGGTGACGACGCATCCGCCCTTGATCAGCATGCGAGACATGTGAATCCTTTCCCGGCATCGATATTTTTTCGAGACGGGCAGGCTACCTTCTTTGCGGCCCACTCGCCATCCTGCGGCCCGCCACGCCGCGTATCGTCGAGGAAACACCATGCACCCGCGCGAACGCATCGAATTCTCCGCCATCGACACGCGTCCGCCCGTGAGCCTTCCCGACGGCCTGCGCCTGATCGTCTGGCCGCTGCTCGCGCTCGAGGAGTGGGACATGGAGCGCCCGATGGCCCGCATGGTGATCTCGCCGCCGCAGGGCCAACCCATGCTGCCCGATCATCCCAACTGGAGCTGGCACGAATACGGCATGCGGGTCGGCTTCTGGCGCCTCAAGGCGATGCTGGAGCGATTGAAGGTGCGACCCACCGTGACCCTCAATGCACGCGTGTGCGAGACCTATCCGCAGGTCGCCCAGGCCTGCGTCGACAATGGCTGGGAGCTCAACGCCCACGGCTACGACCAGGTGCCGATGCACAAGCTCGACGACCAGAAGGCGGTGATCGACAAGTCGGTAGCGATCATCGCGAAATTCTGGGGCCGGCCGCCGCGCGGCTGGTTCGGTCCCGGCCTCACGCAGACATTCGACACGCTCGATCATCTCTCCGCCGCCGGCATCGAATATATCGGCGACTGGGTGCTCGACGACGAGCCGGTGACGCTCAAGACGACCCACAAGCCGGTCGTCGCGCTGCCCTACAATTTCGAGCTGCACGACATCGTCATGATGGCGCTGCAGCACCACCCGTCGGACCAGATGTACGCCCGCGCGATGGATCAGTTCGAGTGGCTTTACGCCGAATCCGCCGACGCGGCCGAAATTCATGTCGATCGCCATGCACCCGTATCTTTCCGGCGTCCCGCACCGGATCGGCCACGTCCAGCGCGCCTTCGAGGACATCCTCAGCCGGCCCGGCGTCGCGGCCTGGGACGGCGAAAAAATTCTCGACTGGCATCTCGCGCAAAGGAAAGTGACGGCAAACTCACGTGAGCACCTCGCTTCTTCGTCCCGCATGATCTCGAGGCGCCGGTCGTCGGCAGCGCATCCGGACCGCTCGCGGGCCTCAGCGCCGTGGTCAAGGACATGTACGACATCGCCGGCTCGCGCACCGGCGGCGGCAACCCGGACTGGCTCGCGGCGCAACAGCCGGCGCGCGCGCATGCGGCGGCGGTCGCAAAGATCCTCGCCGCCGGCGCGACCATCACCGGCAAGACCGTCTGCGACGAGTTCTTCTACAGCGTCGCCGGCGTCAACGCGCATTACGGCACGCCGGTCAATCTGCGCGCGCCCGGCCGCATTCCGGGCGGCTCGTCGAGCGGCTCGGCGGCGCGCGCCGGCGCCGACGCCTGCGATTTCGCGCTCGGCAGCGACACCGGCGGATCGGTGCGCGTGCCGGCCGCGTTCTGCGGCCTCTACGGCATGCGCCCGACCCACGGCCGCGTCGATCTCACCGGCGCCATGGCGATGGCGCCGTCCTTCGACGTCGCCGGCTGGTTCGCCAACGCGCCCGGCGTGTTGCGCCGCGTCGGCGCGCGTGCTGCTCGACGGCGAGACGCGTCGACGACGCCGCTCGCGCATCTGATCGTCGCCGACGACGCCTTCGCGCAGGCCGATGCGCCGAGTCGCCGCGCTCGGGCGCGAGTTCCTCGCCGAACGCGCGCGCCGCTGCTGCCGAAGCCGCAGACGCGCACCGTGGCGCCCGACGGATTCGATGACTGGCGCGAGGCGTTCCGCATCGTGCAGGCGCGTGAGACGTGGGCGTCCTTCGGCGACTTCGTCACGCGCGCCAAGCCGCAGCTCGGACCCGGCGTCAAGGAGCGCATGGCGTTTGCCGCGACCGTGACGCGCGGACGCGGCCGAGGCGCCCGCGCGGTCGTCGCAGCCGCCCGCGCGCATATCCGCGCGCTGGTGCCGCCCGGCACCATGATGGCGCTGCCGACCGCGCCGTGCATCGCGCCGCCGCTCGACCAGTCGGGCGACGCGCTGGAATCCTTCCGCGTGCGGGTGATGCGGCTCACCTGCATGGCCGGGCTCGGCGGTCTGCCGCAGATCAACCTTCCGATCGGCACCGTCGACGGCTGTCCGGCCGGACTGTCGTTCATCGGCTGGGCGGGCGGCGACGAGGCGCTGCTCGATCTCGCGTGCCGGCTGGCGCGATTTTGCGGGCTTGGCGGCGCGTGACAAATCGCTGCCGCGGGGCTCATGGCCCCGGGCTTATGGCGGACTCTCCGGCGCCACGCTCTTGATGCGCGCGAGGTCGGGAAAGAGCCGCATCCACAACAGCACGACCAGGATCGCGCCGAGGCCGCCGAGCAGCACCGACGCGACGGCGCCGGAGGCGGCCGCGACCACGCCGGCGCGGAACTCGCCGAGCGTGCCGGACGTGCCGGTGCACATCGAATTCACCGCCATCACCCGTCCGAGCATGTCGTGCGGGCGTGCGGGTCTGCACCATGGCCATGCGGATCACCACGCTGACCGCGTCGGTCGCGCCGTAGATCGTCAGGGCCGCGAGCGACAGCGCGAGCGAGGTCGACAGCGCGAACACCACGGTCGAGACGGCCGAAGACCGCCGTGGTCGCGAACATCAACAGGCCGGCGCGCCGCTCGATCGCGCATGGGCCAGCACCACCGACATCGCGAGCGCGCCGAGCGCCGGCGCCGAGCGCAGCAGGCCGAGGCCCCACGGCCCGGTCTGCAGCACGTCGCGCGCATAGATCGGCAGCAGCGCGGTCACGCCCCCGAGCATCACCACGAAGAGGTCGAGCGAGATGACGCCGAACAGGACCGGATGGTTGCGGATATAGGCGAACCCGGCGAACAGGTTCGCGCAAGTTGACCGGTTTGCGCTCGCGCGGCCGCGTGTCGCGCGGCAACAGGCTCACCAGCACGCTGGCCGTCGATGAAGACGCAGGCGCAGGTCACATAGACCGTGGTCGGGCCGAACACATAGATCAGCCCGCCGAGCGCGGGCCCGCAGATGATCGCGGTCTGGTTCGCGGTCGCCGATGCGGCGATCGCGCGCGGCAGCAGCAGCGGCGGCACCAGGCTCGGCACCAGCGCGTGCAAGGTCGGCGTCTCGAACGCGCGCGCCGTGCCGACCACCAGCAGGATGAGGAAGATGGCGTCGCGGCCGAGCCAGCCGCCGCGCGCTGCCGAGCGCCAGCACGAGCGCGCAGACCGCCTTCACGATCTGGCAGGTGCGCGCAATCGCGCGCCGGTCATAGCGGTCGATGATCTGGCCGACCACGACGGCGAGAAGGACGAGCGGAAAGAACTGAACCAGCCCGACCAGGCCGAGGTCGAGCGGATTTCCGGTCATATCGTAGATCTGCCAGCCGATCGCGACCGACTGCATGAAATAGGCGCCGGTGGTCGTCACCCGCATGACCCAGAACAGCGCGAACGGCTTGTGCCGCTTCAGGCTCGGCAGCGGGGCGGCGATGACGTTCATGTAGGGCTTCTCGGTCGACCACGGCACCGGCCGGGCGGGGCTTTCCATAGCCTGATTCCGCCCCGCGCCGCGCCGAATTCTTGGGACCGGGAACTTGCCTTGCCGGCCGGCCGGGCCGTGAAAGGAACATCGGTCCGGCCGTGGCGTTTTCTTCGAGGGCGCCAGGAAATCGCGCCGCCCAATGTCGCCGCCGGCCCCCGCCATCGCGCTTCGGCGGAAGCCTCCGCAACCGTGTCATGGGAGTCGCGCTATGCACCGCTACGCCTCGCGCTTGGTCGTTGCCCCGGTGTTCGTCATGCTCGGCGGCGGGATCGCGGCCGCGCAAACACCCTTCACTCCCCCCGCATCGCCTCCCGCACGAGCGGCGCCGTCCGGCCCTCCTGCGTGCTCGCCGAATGCCGGCTCCTCCACCGACGCCAGCGGACAATCCGATTCCAACCTGAGCGATCGGCTCGCCAATCAGAACGGCGTGATCTGCCCGCCCACCGACGTCGATCCCCAGATGCGGGTGCCGCCGCCGGGTGGCGGGCACATGCTGGTCGTGCCGCCGCCCGGCGGCCCGGGCGGCGATCCGAACACCGTTCCGAAATAAACCGCTCGACGGACAGGCGCCACATTGGATCGCCGCCCGCCCCGGACCGAAGTCCGGGACGGGGTGGCGGAGCAGGTCAGCTCGCGGCGCGCAAGTTCACCGCGCTTTCCGCCATCTCGGTCAGCTTGTGGTCGGTGGCCTTCTCCTCGTCGAGCGTGCGCTGCAACACGCTGGCGCAGTCGGCGCGCCCGAGCTTCTTGGCCCAGGCGATCAGCGAGCCGTAACGCGTGATCTCGTAATGCTCGACCGCCTGCGCGGCGGCGATGAGCGCGGCATCCATCACCCGCTTGTCGTCCACCTCGCCCACGACGTCGTCGGCTTCTTCCAGGATACCGTCGATCGCCGGGCAGTCGACGCCCTTGATCTCGACGCCGTGCATCCGGAACACCTCCTCCAGGCGGGCGACGTGATTTTCCGTCTCGCCCAAATGGGTCTTGAACCCGTGCTTGAGCTGCGGGTCCGATGCCTTCTTGATCATGTCGGGCAGCGATTTCACGATCTGCTTCTCGGCATAATAGATGTCGCGCAGCGTGTGCACGAACAGATCGTCCAGCGTCTTGATGTCTCTCGAGAACAGGCCCATGGCGCGGTGTCCTTCCATTTCGGGTTTGCGTCGGTTTCATCGTCATGGGCGAAACGAGGGAACAGCGGATGCGGTTCCTCCGCCGGGCGAATTGGAATGGCGAAATCGCGAAATGCCGAATGCGGAACCGGGAACTCCCACGGCGCACCCGGGCCATACCTCGGCGAAGGCCCCTTGCGTCAGCACGGCTTGTCCCCAACCGGCAGCGCGCGATCGAGCATTTCGGTATTGCCAATAACGCGCCGGCGACCGTAAACACTGACGACCGCCGACCTCTCCGCAGCCGTCCCGAGATCATGCCAGCCCTGAACACGCCTCGCCGCCCCACGACGTTCGTCGCCGCCATCACGGGCGGCGTCATGGCGGCGATGGTCGTCCACATCATGCTCGGCCGCCACGGCATCGAGCTCACCGGCGCATGGCGCGGAATGCTTCGCGGCGGCGGGCAACTGCACGCCGCCATGGCGTGGTGGTCGATCACCGGCGCCGCATTCCTGGCGAGCTTCATCACCGCGGCGGTGATGTCGCGTTTCGCGTGGCTCTACTTTCGCTTCCTGCGCGGACCGGCGGCGGCCCTCCTGGCGCTCGGGCTCGCGGCGATCGCCAATCAGGTTCCAGTCCCGGCGGCGGGCGCCGCAGGCAATCACGCGCTCGCCACGCTGGCGGCACTCCTCGTCGCCATGATGATGGCGTGGTTCGGAGCGTTTTTCGCCGCCCGCCGCTGAGCCGTCGCAACGCTCGGCCCCACAAGGCGCGTGAACCGGCCGCCGGGCCGGCGCGACCAACCAGCATGGCGTGCCGACACGACAGGCCCCGCCGTGGTTCGCAAGCCCGCATTTGCGGCACCGGCCGCCTTCGCCCCCCGGCAGGCGGCGCCGCCGCCGGCTTGCGGCCCGGCCAGACTGCGCCGACGGGCGCGCGCGGGCCCGATCGTTTCCGAATACCGGATTCCACGATTCGGATTCAGGCTCTACAGCGCGATCTCCATGAGATCCTTGCCGACCACGAGCTCGCCCTGAAAGGTCGGGCGCACGGCATCGATCCAGGTCTGATCCGTCACGCCCGACCCATCGACCGGCACGAAATGGCTGAGCACCAGCTTCTTGACGCCCGCGTCCGTCGCGATTTCGGCCGACATCCGCGGCAAGCGTATGGCTCGCCTTGAGATGCGCCATCAGCGTCGCCGCGTTCGGATTGCGGCGCACTAATTCCTCGAGCGCGGGCGCGTACATCACCTCGTGCACCAGAATGTCCGCGCCCTTGGCGAAGGCCGCAAGCGGCGGAAAGTAGGTGGTGTCGCCGGAAAATACGACCGTTCTGTCGGGGAACTCGAACTTCAGCGCGAAGCTCTCGGTGATCGGCGGATGGACGTTGCGCAGCGCCGTCACTTTGACGTCGCCGGTCGCCATCACAGGTCCTTCGGCGTATTCGTGCACCGCGACGAGCTTGCGCAGATCGGGCCGGCCCTCGTCCGCGATGCGGGTCTCGATGTCGAACTGGTAGGCGTCCCAAAAGCCGTCCGCGAGCCGTTTCATGCCGGCCGGACCATAGGCATCGACGGGTGTGCGCAACCCGGTCGCCCAGGCGTTGTTGAGCAGGAGCCCGAATTCCGCATTGTGGTCGGAATGATGGTGGGTGATGAAGATGTAGCGCAGCGACGGCAGCGGGAACTTGGAGTCCGCCAGCTTGAAGCTCACCCCGTAGCCGGTATCGATGATGTAAGGCACGTTGTTATAGACGAGCAGATTGGCAGACGGACTCGGTACGTAGCCCGTGCGGATTGCCGGGCCGCCGCGGGTGCCCAGCAGCAGCAGCCGGTTCCGCCCGAGATTGGGCCCACTGTTCGCCCCTTGCGCGAACGCCGGACCGAGCCGCGCGGCCGCCATCAGACTGGCCCCGCCGGCCAGAAAATCCCTGCGTGTCACCATGTGGAGCCTCCAGATCCGCCGCGAAGACGACCGCGCTTCGCCGAGCGCTTTTCTAATCGTAGAATTGCGGCGACTTCTTCTCGCTGTCGCTCTGCGCCTTGTCGTGGTGAATCCACAGCTGCGCCTTGCTTTGCGCCAGCATGGCGGCGAGGCGCTGCATCGAGGCGAGCGATTTCTCCTTGTCGACATTGAAGGAGGGAACGCGGCGATTGTCCCAGTTGTCCTTGAAATGGGCGGCGTCGCCGGTGATCAGCACCGGCCCGGTCTTCGCCAGCCGGATCAGGATCGACTGATGGCCGGGCGTGTGGCCGGGCGTCGACAACAGCGTCACGCTGCCGTCGCCGAACACGTCGCGGTCGCCTTCGAGCTTGGTGACCGGATGCCCCGGCTTGAAGCGTCCGGGGCCGAGCGGATTCGGCCATTCATACTCGGCCTTCTGCACCAGCAGCATGGCCTTCGGGAACATCTCAACATTGCCGATATGGTCGTTGTGGGTGTGCGAGACGGCGACGTATTTGACCTCGGCGGGTCGCACGCCGATCTCTTCGAGCTGCACCGCGAGCGTCTTGGCGAGACGCCAGGTCGGGCCGCCGCCCGTTCCCACCCGGCCTTCCTGCAGCGAGGCGAACGTATCGCCGACCCCGGTCTCCCACAGCATCCAGCCCTGCGCGTGCTTGATGAGAAAACAGTTCGTGACCATCTCGAACGGCTTGCCCTCGTTCACGCCCGGCGACCAGCGCGCCTGGTCGGGAGCGACGCCCTGCCCACATTCGATGACGTAGAGCCGCTCCGCCGTCCCGACGGCCTGCTGCGTTTGCGCGGGCGTCGAGCGCGTGGCGGCGCCCAGCACGACGGCAATGACGGCTGCGAATACCGCCGGGGTCGAGCTCATGGCGTGCCTCCCGCACCTGTTATTTTTTGCATCGTATCGCGGGTTGCGTGGAATTTGCCAGCGGTCGCGGACACCCGGCATCGCCACAACAAAAAAGCCGGCCTTTCGGCCGGCTTTTCCGTCGGGCGCCGATCATGAGGCGCCCAGACCCCCCGCCCCAAACCAGTGATCCTTGTGGTGCGCCGCCCGGACGACCGGTAGCGGCAGTTTTTTCATGTCGATCCCCAGGGGCACGCGCCCGGCGAGGCTCGCCGAAGTTGATAACGCGACATGTTGAAGCGAACCGCATCGTTGTGTCGAGGCCTTACGCGGCCGCGGCCAAAAGTATTTTCGAGTGATCCCAAAATGCCACACTGTTTCCCACAGAGCGCGGCAAATCTTCCGGCCGCCGCAAGGCCTTGTTTCCGCGGGCTAACCGCGATCGCGCGCCACGTCGCGGTCGCGCAAGATGCAGGATAGTGAATGTGACGGGGACTGAATGCGGAGCCGGGCCGTGCGGACACACGCAAGCTCACCTCACCAGTTCCCGCATCGCCCGATCCAATCCTTCCAGCGTGAGCGGATACATCCGCCCGCCCACGAGCTGACGCATGGCGCGGATCGACTGCGTGTACTCCCACTGGCTTTCCGGCACCGGGTTGAGCCAGACGCAGGCCGGATAGGTGCGCGTCACGCGGTTCATCCACGCCTCGCCGGGCTCCGGGTTCATGTGCTCCACCGAGCCGCCCGGCATGACGATTTCATAAAGGCTCATGGAAGCGTCACCGACGAAGATCACCTTGTAGTCGTGCGGGTAGGTGTGCAGCACGTCCCAGGTCGGCGTGGTGTGGTCGAAGCGCCGCCGGTTCTCCTTCCACACGCGCTCGTACAGGCAATTGTGGAAATAGAAATGCTCCATGTGCTTGAATTCCGTGCGCGCCGCCGAGAACAGCTCCTCGGTGATCTTGATGTGCCAGTCCATCGAGCCGCCGACGTCGAAGAACAGCAGCACTTTCACGGCGTTGTGCCGCTCCGGCCGCATGTGGATGTCGAGATAGCCCTTGTGCGCGGTCTGCTTGATGGTGTGGTCGAGATCGAGCTCGTCCGGCACGCCGGTGCGGGCGAATTTGCGCAGTCGTCGCAGCGCGACCTTGATGTTGCGGGTGCCGAGCTCAACCTCGTCGTCGAGGTCCTTGAACTCGCGCTTGTCCCACACCTTGACGGCGCGGAAATTGCGGTTGGCGTCCTGCCCGATGCGCACGCCTTCCGGATTGTACCCATAGGCGCCGAACGGCGAGGTGCCGGCCGTGCCGATCCATTTGCTGCCGCCCTGGTGACGGCCTTTCTGCTCGGCGAGGCGCTGGCGCAGCGTCTCCATGAGCTTGTCGAGGCCGCCCATGGCCTCGATCTCCTTCTTCTCCTCGTCGGTGAGATATTTCTCCGTGATCTTCTTGAGCCACTCGGCCGGAATTTCCGCCGTCACGGCGTCGCCGATCAGCTCCAGGCCCTGGAACATCTTGCCGAACACGCGGTCGAACTTGTCGAGGTTGCGCTCGTCCTTCACCAGCGTGGCGCGCGACAGATAGTAGAAGTCCTCGACCCGGCGCGAGGCGAGATCGGCCTCCATCGCCTCCATGAGGGTCAGGTATTCGCGCAGCGTCACCGGCAGGCCGGCGGATTTCAGCTCATGGAAGAAGGCAACGAACATCGTCTGAGATTCCGAAATTCCCGACCGCCCGCTCGCCGCAAGCCTCACTGGCAATTCTACATTGTGGCCGGCCACTCGTCGCGGTGGATAATGACCATGCACGCGGTCGCAGCGGCGGCGGCGCGATTGACAAGGCGGGGTGCAGACGGTTCACTGACGCACGCTATGGTCGTAACGGGGGGCATCCGATGGCCGTTGATTCCATCCCTTCGCACGGAGTCTTTCGCGTCGGCGACGTCATAAGCCGGGCGTGGCGGCTATTCACCGGAAACATCCTGTTCTTCGCCGCCGTTCCCTTCCTCAGCTACGTGATCGTCTTTGTCGCCGTCATGGCGTTCATTCTGGTGCTCGCTCTCGTCGGCATGGCGAGCAAGATGACCGCGGTGGCCGTCGTCGGAGTGATCGTGGGTTCCCTCCTGTTCATCGGCCTGTATATGATCGGGGAAGCCGTGGTCCTGCTCGGAGCCTTTCAGCGCCTGCGGGGGCAGCCGCTCAGGGTGGGGGAGGCACTTCACCGGGGCTTCGCACGGTTCTTTCCCCTCATCGGGCTCAGCATCTTGTGGGGCCTCGGCATCATGATCGGCTTTGTGCTGCTGATCGTGCCGGGCGTCATTCTTCTCTGCATATGGGCGGTGGTCGTGCCGGCGTGCATCGTCGAAGGACTTGGTGCGACGGCCAGCATGAGCCGAAGCGCCGAGCTCACCAAAGGTTACCGCTGGCAAATTCTCGGCCTTCTAGTGTTGCTGGGAGTCATCAACTGGATCGGCAGCGTGATCATCCAGCTGGTCCTGGGATCGGCCAGTTCCACGCTCGCCTCCATCGGCGCGTTCATCTGGCTCTCCGGATGGACAGGCTTCTGGAACTGCGCCCTGATCATGACCTACCACGACCTGCGCGTCGCCAAGGAAGGCATCGACACCGAGCAGATCGCCTCGGTCTTCGATTGAGGTCCGCGGCTGTCACTCTCGCTTGCCGGCCGCCTCGAACTTGTCGGCGCGCGGGCGGCCGAACAACTGCTCGCGCTCCAGGAAAGCACGCTGGGCCGTATAGAAGTCGCGCAGAAAGAGCGCCGTATCGGCCGGACCCAATGGCTGCGTCCAATCGATCTTGCGGCAGATGCGGTCGCAGACGTCGCGCAACAGCTCGCGCGTCTCGGCGTTGTCCGGGCGGCGAAGCAAGTCCTCGAGAACCTGCAATTCGCGTTTCCCGTAGGCCGTGACCTGATGATCGGCGAAGACGAAGTGCACGCGCGTCTCCACCAGATCGCTCAACAAGCGCTGGCGCGGCAGCACGATCACGAGCGTGCCGGCGATCAGATCCCCGGCTCGCATGCGATCGCGGTTGAAGAACATCAGGACAAGGAAGCAGATCAGCCAGCCCACGGCGAGTAGGCTGCCCCATGGCGTTCCCGACGCGCCCCCGCCGGACACCGAAATGAGGATTCCGATCGGAAGGAAGACCTCGAGCTCGCGCGTCAGGTTGCGCGCGATTACGGCCGAGGCGCGCAACGGGCCGCCGCGGCGGTCGATCACGCGGATTCCCGCTACCCGCTTGCCCGGGGTCGCGCCGCGGCCGGACAGCTCGAAGTGGATGAAGTAGAGGACGCGTAAGAAAAACGCGACCAGACTGAGAATCGCGACGAGAATGACGGCGCTCAGCCCGTGTATCGTCAGGTAAACCAACGCAAGCACGATCGCGATACTCGCCCCCACGCAAATCAACAGGTCGATGATCAGCGCGATCCCGCGCTCGCTGAATTCGGCTAGTTCGACCGTCAGCGGGACGCCTTCCGGCGTCACGATCTCGCGGCGCCGGCGCCAGTCGCGGCGCAACAATCCGACGGCGGTGTCGGTCGAGGTCATCGCGTTTCTCCGGACGTCCGCGCCAGATGCAGATAGGCAAGCCATCCGACCGCCGTGGCGGCGGCGATCGCGAAACGCCCCGGTGTGCTGGCGACGAGCTGGCGAAATACGCCTTCCAGGATCGCGGCGACGAAAAACAGCAGCACGGCGCCGACCGCGATCTCGGCCGCGAGGCGCCCGTGCATCGCCAGGCTGTCGACGCGGGAATAACGATCGGGGAAAAGTATCTTCTCGGCCACCACCAGCCCAGCGGCGCCACACAGCAGGATGGCACTGATTTCGGTCACACCATGGATCGAGACCCAGCCGAGGAATTCGACGATCAGCCCGCGATTGTAGTGCAGCGCCAGGAACGCGCCGAGGGTCAAGCCCTGATAGGCGATCAGCAGCACGGTCGGGATTCCGGCCGCCAGGCCGAGGCAGAACGCGAAGATGCCGACCAGCGTGTTGTGGCTGAACAGAAAATTGGCGACGATCCCGAGCGACACTGCAAGGCCGGGCCACGGTGCGAAGATTTCGCCGTCGAGCAGCGACTGCCGGCTGCTCGCGGCGCCACGGCCGCCGGCGAGGCCGCCCGGAACCAGGGTCGCGAACCAGCTTTCGTCTTCCATCGTGAGCGCGAAGCCCGCCACGATGCCGACCATGAAGGCGATGAAGGCGATCAGCACATGCGGGCGCGCTCGCCACACCGCCGCCGGGAAGGCGCGCAAGAAGTGGCCGCCCGCCTCCGTCAGACCGGTGCGCGGACTGTAGATCGCGAGGTAGGCGCGCAGCGCGAGGTTTTCCAGGTAGAGCAGCAGGTGGCGATCGAGCGCGATTGCGCGAGCAACCGACAGCGAGGACAGGGCCGAGCGATAGAGCTGCGGCAGCCGGTTGAGCTCGTGCGGAGCAAGCATGCGCATGCCGCGCCGCTCGGCTGCGTCGACCAGGCGCTCGAGCTCCTGCCAGCTCTGCTCCCGCATGCGGCGGAATTCGCTGCTCTTGAGCACGACGGCGGGCCGCTGCGCCGTCAGATCCGCGACCTCGCGGCCGATATCTGTTTCGATGCTCACAGCAAACCTCGCTGCTTGATCATGAGATAACGATTGACCAGTCCGATCGGCAGGCTGCGGCTGGGCACGTCGAGACAATGCACGCCCAGCCGATGCAGCCGCTCGAACACGGTGAGGCGGTCGCGCAGAAAATCGTGCGCGATGACGGATTGGGCGACGTGACCGAACGACATCGGCGGCGCGTCGGCGATACCGTGCAGCACCGCGTCGCGCAGCGTCACGAAGATCACCACGTGCCGCCGCGCGAGCCGCTGCGTCGCCTCGATCATCAGCTCGGCAGTGACGGTGTCGACGAAATCGCTGAACAGGATCACCAGGGCACGGCGGCGCAGCCGCGCGCTCAGTTCCGCGAGCCCGAGGGTGAAGTTGGTCTCGGTGTGGCGGTAGTCGAGACCGGCGGTGGCGCGCTGCAGGCGTGTGAAGTTCGACACCCCGCGGCGCGGCTGATGGTACTGCCGCAGCATCTCGTCGAACGCCAGCAGCCCGACGAAGTCGCCACCCTGCAGCGAAATCCAGGCGAGCAGAAGCCCCGCATTGATCGCGTGGTCGAGCCGCGTCAGCCCGTCGACCGGTTCGACCATCAGGTATCCGGTGTCGAACGCGAGCACGATCTGGTGATTGCGCTCGGTGCGGAATTCCTTGCTCAGCAGCTTGCGGTGGCGGGCCGAGTGCTTCCAGTCGATGAAGCGGCTGTCGAGCCCGGCCGCGTAGTCGCGCAGCGACTCGAATTCGGTGCCCTCGCCTTTCTGCTCCTGCACCTTGTTGCCATAGAGCGCTTCGCGCGACAGGAACTGCAATGTCGAGCTGCGGACGCCGCGCACATTGGGCACGACATCGACCGTGCGGGCGGCTTCGATCCGCTGCGTTATTTGCACCAGCCCGAGAGGGCCGCGCCAGCGCGCCCACACCGCGTCGACATACATGTGGCCGCGACGTTGCGCGAACAGCGGGAATCGCGCCTGCGCATCACGGCCGGGCGCGAGCTCGACCACGACGCGCTCATCCGGGTCGGTGTCGGGACGCTGCTCGCGCACCAGTTCGAACCGCGTCGGCCGGCGGTGCGCGGCCTGCGCAATCGTCACCGTGACGGCACCCCGCTCGCCGACTTGCAGGCTGTCGGGCGCCGCCACCTTCACCTGCAGCATCCGGCGCGGAAAGACGAGCACAAGGTCGGTGCCGATCGCGACCAGCACCAAAGCGCTATAATCGAACGACCACAGCCACAGACCGGGCTCGAAGATCACCAAAAAAAGCGCCAACGGCACGCCGACGGCGAAGATCGTGAACGCGCGGAGCGTCGGCTGGATCATCGCGGCGCCGCCGTGCGGTCGAGGATCTCGCTGACGATTCGGTCGGCCGAGAGGCCTTCGATCTCGGCACTCGCCGAGAGGATCACGCGGTGGCGCAGGACCGGCAGCGCCAGAGTCTTGACGTCGTCGGGGATGACGAAGTCGCGTCCGTTGAGCGCCGCGTGGGCACGCGCCGCCGACGCCAGCATGTTGGCGGCGCGGGTCGAGGCGCCGACGTCGAGGGACGCGTGCTCGCGCGTGCCGCGGATGACGTCGACGATGTAGTCGAGCAGCTCTTCGGACAGATGCAGCCGCGTGACCTGGTCGCGCACGTCGGCCAAGGTCCGCGAGCTGGCGACCGCCTCGAGGCCGAAGTCGGCCAGCCGCGGCATGGCCGAACGATGGCCGTGCCGGCGGACGATCTCGCGCTCCTCGTCCCGGCTCGGATGTGCAATGATGATCTTGAACAGGAAACGGTCGAGCTGCGCCTCCGGCAGCGGATAGGTGCCCTGCTGCTCGATCGGATTCTGCGTTGCGATCACCATGAAATCCTCGCCCAGCGGATAGTCGTGGCCATCGATCGTCACGGTGCGCTCGTTCATGGCCTGCAGCAGCGCGGCCTGCGTCTTGGGCGGTGCGCGGTTGATCTCGTCGGCGAGCAGGAGCTCGGTGAAGATCGGGCCCTTGGTGAGCGTGAATGCGTTGGTCTGGAAATTGAACAGGTTGGTGCCGAGCAAGTCCCCCGGCATCAGATCGGGCGTGAACTGGATGCGGCCGAATTTGATCGCGAGGCTCGCCGCGAACGACTGGGCGAGCAGCGTCTTGGCGGTGCCGGGGACGCCTTCGAGCAGGATGTGGCCGTTGACCAGGAGACTGGTCAGCATGAGATCGATGACGTCATCCTGTCCGACGACTGCCTTGCCGACCTCGCTGCGGATCGCCTCGGTCAATCCTCGAATGTCCTGAAACTCCATCGATCGCCTCCCGCTTCCATCGAAAAATATCACGCGCAAGCGTCGCCAGCGCGGCGCGGCCGCCGCGCCCGCCAGCGACCAGCTCGTCGGCTTTGCTCAAGACTGCGCCGCAGTCGATCTGGGCCTCGCGCGCACGTCCGGTTCGCCGAAGCCACTCGACCAGCGCGGATTCCGACAGGCCGGCGGGCGCGTGCAGCTGCCGCGCCACATCCTGCACGATCGCATGCACGTAGCGCTGGACGACGATCGGCCGATGGCGCGCGACATCGAGCAGGTTCGCGGTGGCCTCGATCAGACTGCGCTTGCCGGATTGCAGGACCGCGGGCGGCGACAGCGTTGCGCCGAATCGGCGCATGGTCGCCCACAATAGCAGCGTGACCGCGACGGCGCCCTGGATGGTCGCCAGAACGAACGGAAACTCGAACAGGAGCCGGAACGGCGAGCTCGCCTTTTCCTCGAAGCCATGCACTACCTCGTCGAATACGACGTTGCCGTCCTGGCCGCGCAGCGCATCGATCAGAGCGACTGAAAAGACCGCATTATCCGGATCGGCGAGACCGTGATTCTGCATCACGTCCGGATCGGCGAGGATCCACAGTCGCCGGGCGCCGCCGCGCAGCTCACCCACCAGCATGCCGCTGTCATTGCCGACCACTGGGCGCAGG
This sequence comes from uncultured Pseudomonadota bacterium, assembly GCA_963791155.1. Lineage (GTDB taxonomy): Bacteria > Pseudomonadota > Alphaproteobacteria > Rhizobiales > Xanthobacteraceae > JAVDCA01. Next base: position 534,969 of record CAWBRI010000016.1, on the reverse strand, counting down.
CGGCTCGACTTGATGAGCTGAATTCCTCCCTCGGAGATCGCCGGCACGCGGCCGATTTCGTTGCGCGACCAATAGCTCACGCGCGGCACGCGAACGACCTCGATGTTGGCGACCTGCGCGGCCGACCGCGCCATGCTGTCCGGCAACCGCTCCGCCGACGAAATCCAGCCTCGATGGCTTGGGCTCGCCGGACCGGTCCATTTCGGCAGGATCAGCAGGACCGTATGAGCGTTCATCAGAGTGCTCATCTGCTGCGGCGAAACGGCCGGCGACGGCTCCGCGACGATGAGAACGCCGGCGGGATCGAGCTTGGCGGCGGAATCCTTGCGGCTCCTGACGACGCGCACGCCGAGCCGGTGCATGACGTCGGCGATCCCGGCATATCCGATCGCCGAGCGTGAGAACGTCGAGGGCGCCACGGTCTCGGTGCTCGCGCCGCCGCCGAACACCGCGAGCACGATGGTGCCGACCACGAGAATGATCACCGCGGCGAGCCACGCCGCCACGACCCGCGAGACCGGGATGTCGGGCATCTTCATGCGGGTGCACCGCCGCGCAGTGCGTGCTGCAGGGTCTCGAAATTCCGCCGGCAGGCCGCATAGTCGCCCGCCGCCGCCGGATAGGCGCCGAAATAGGTCCGCTCCACGGCGGCAACGATCTCGCGCAGCGACATGCGCCCCGGCGCAGTCAACCGCGCGACCCGCAGGATCTCGCGGCTGGTCAGCGAGTCGGCGAATTTTTCACCGAGCTGCCGGCGGATCTCGGCAAGGCTGTGCAGCAGCAGGACATGCATGGCCTCGACGAAATTGCCCTCGCGGCTCAATCGATCCGCTGCCGCCAAAGCATCGGTTTCGCGGCTCATCATGATCTCGCCCGCGCCGGCCGGCGGAGGTTCCCACCCGGGTTCGACCCGGTGAAACAGTTTCGCCAACTCATCGCGCAACGCATAGAGGATCAACGCAGCCGCTACGGCGAGTCCCAGCCACAAGACCTCCTCGGGAATCGGAATCCGAAGCGGCTCGACCTTTTTTGGAAATTCGGTCTGCAGCCCGAGAGCCCGGATGCTGTCGCCCGCGGCCTTTTCCACGGCGACCTTCGGAGGCATGGCGGCTTTCGGAGGTGCGGCAACCTCCGAGGGCGCGGCAGCCTGCGGGACCGTGGTACCGTTCGGAGGTGCGACGGTCTCCGACCCGGCACGGCCGCCGCCGCCAGCTGACTGCGCGCAAAGCGGGCCGGACGACAGCATCGTGGCGGCGGCAGCGATCACAACGATGCGTCGAAGCATGCCAGCCCCCACCGGCGATCTCAAAAGATCGTCGCGCATCTTAGATAAGCGCGCCGCAAAAACCAGAGGTTGATTCCGACATGCACGTGGTCAAGGACGCCGCGAACTCGCAAATCCCACCCTTGCGTTGGCGCCAGCCTGCGCCGCCCGTCACATTCGCATCAGGCCGGCGAACACCTGCAAGCCCATCTCGCAATCCTCGAGCGCGCGGTGGCTCTGGTCGCGCCGTACGCCGAGATGACGCGCCACGGTAGCGAGCTTGTGATTGGCCAGTTCGGGCAGCTTCCGGCGGGCGACCTGCAGCGCGCAGACGGAAACGTTTTTCACCTTGATTCTCAGCCGCCCGGCGGCCGCGCTCAGGAAGCCCATGTCGAACGACACGTTGTAGGCCACGAGCGGCAGATCCTCGACGAAGTCGATGAAGCGCGGCAGCGCCTCCTCGATCGGCTCCTGATCCTGCAGCATGTCGTCGCTGATCCCGGTGATCGACGTGATGAAGGGCGGGACCCTCCGATCGATCCGAACCAGCCGATGAAAGCGATCCGTGACCTTGTGGCGGGCCGCGACCCGCAGGCCCGCGATCTCGATGATGCGGTCGCCATGCGGGCTGAGCCCGGTGGTCTCGAGATCGAAAAACACGAATGGGCCGTCGGCCGAGCCGGCCCGTGCCAAGGCGGTTGCCATGCGGATGCCCCCCTCGCGTGGCGCATTTTCGGGCGATCGCGTGCGCCGGACGAAACGCGCAGGTCGCCGTGAAAGATGCGAATCAATCGAGAATCCAGACCCGCCGACCATAGACGACCGGTGCCGACCGCGCCACGCACCGTTCGTTTCGCGCGGAACAAGCCGCCATGCGCCGCGGCGCGCGGCGCTCAGTCGCACCGCTCGCCCGTCGTGGCGGAGCGTTTTTGCCCGTGGACCGGTAGACCGCGACCCCGCGGTTCGGCGACTATGTGGCCCCGAAAACCGTTCGAGCTGAAAACAAGACCAGGGAGGGCCGACCGTGCGAAACCTCTTGCTCGCCTGCGCGGCGTTCGCAAGCGCCGCACTCGCAGGTGCCGGCGCGCAGGCGCAGGATTTTCCCAACCGGCCGATCCGCGTGATCGTCGGGTTCGGCCCGGGCTCGGGCGCCGACATCACGGCCCGCGTGGTCGGGGCCCGCATGAGCCAGATCCTCGGCCAGCAGATCGTGGTCGAGAACAAGACCGGCGCCGGCTCGAGCCTGGCAGCCGAGGCGGTCGTGCGCGCCCCCAAGGACGGCTACACCCTGTTGATGGCGACCATCTCGCAGCCGATCAACGCGGCGGTGGTGCCGAACCTGACGTTCGACTTCGTCAAGGACTTCGCTCCGATCGCGCTCGTGTCCACCACCGCGAATCTGCTGGTGGTCCACCCGTCGATCGGGGTGAAGAGCGTCAAGGAACTGATCGCGCTCGCCAAGGCGAAGCCGGACATCGCTGTCGTTCGGCTCCTCGGGGGTCGCGACCGGCACGCATCTGTCGGCCGAGCTGTTCAAGGTGCTTACCGGCGTGAAGATGGTTCACGTGCCCTATGGCGGCAGCGCCCAGGCGGTCACGGATCTGCTCGCCGGCCGCATCCAGCTCTTGTTCTCGCCCGCCTCCACCGTGATCCAGCATGTGCGCGACGGCAAGCTGGTGGCGCTCGCCGCGACCGAGACCAAGCGCGCCGCGATCGCGCCCGAGGTTCCCACCATGGCGGAAGCCGGACTTCAGGGCTTCGAGACCGGTCTGTGGTTCGGCCTGCTCGCGCCGGCCGGCACGCCGCGCGAGGCGATCGACAAGATCTCCGCCGCCGCCAACGAGGCGCTCAAGGCGGACGAGGTCGGCAAGGCGCTGCATCCGCAGGGCATCGACCTCCTGGGTGGCACGCCCGACGACTTCGCGCGCTATATCGACAGCGAAATGAAGCGGTGGGACTAGGTCGCGCGCGCCGCCGGACTGAAAAAATAACCCAGATCGCCTATTGGCGCATTTTCCGTAAAAAGCGGCCCCGGTTTTCCGCAGAAAATGCGACCAGCAACAAATGGCCTGCCGGAGGACACCATGAGAAGCTTTCATCGCGCCGCCGCCGTCGCCGTCTTGGCGATCGCCATCGCGGCGACAGTGACGCCCGGCCGGGCCGACGAATATCCGTCGCGTCCGGTGCGGGTCATCGTCGGTTTCACGCCGGGGGCCTCGGCCGACATCACGGCGCGCATCGCTCGCCAACCGCATGGGCCAGATTCTCAACCAGCAATTCGTGGTCGAGAACAAGCCGGGCGCCGGATCGAGCCTCGCCGCCGACTTCGTCGCCGCACGCGCCCAAGGACGGCTACACGCTGCTCATCGGCACCTCGGCCAACCTGACCAACGCGGTGATCTCGTCCAACCTCCCCTTCGACTTCGTCAAGGATTTCGCGCCGATCGCGCTCGCCACCACGGCGCCGATCATTCTCGTGGTGCACCCCTCGCTCGGGGTCAATCAGCGTGCAAGAGCTGATCGCGCTCGCCAAGGCAAAGCCCGGCGAGATCCTCTACGCCTCGACCGGGGTCGGCGCGGCGCCGCATCTCTCCGGCGAGCTGTTCAACGCACGCGCCGGCATCAAGACCGTGCACGTGCCGTATCAGGGCAGCCCGCAGGCGGTCACCGACCTGATCGCCGGCCGCACCTCGATGATGTTCTCGCCCGCCTCCGCGGTGCATCCCGCAGATCAGAGGCCGGCAAGCTCAAGGCGCTCGCCTCGGCGGCCACCAAGCGGCCGAGCATCGCGCCCGACCTGCCCACCATGGCGGAAGCCGGCGTGCCCGATTTCGACACCAGCATCTGGTTCGGCCTGATGGCGCCGGCCGGCACGCCGCGCGACGATCATCGACAAGCTCGCGCGTACGCTCAACGCGGCGCTCAAGTCGGACGAGGTTCTCGGCGAGTCTCAGGACACAGGGATTCGATACGCTCGGCGGCAGCCCGGAGGATTTCGCCCGCACCATCACGCAGGACGTCGCGCGCTGGACGATCGCCGCGCAGGCGGCGGGGATGAGAAGTAGCGACCTGGCGAGCAGCGAGCGGCGAACGCACCGTTCACCCGCTCGCCTTCCCCCGGAGGGGCGGCCGGAACCCTCGAGAAAAGCCACGGCCAGACACATAAAATGATCACCAATCCGCCATTGTCACGGCGGGGCGTCATGCTGCTGCCCTGATCTTGCGGCGCATTGCCGGCTCATGCCCCATCACCTGGGCGCATTGCTCATTTTGTCGGGCATGCCACGCGGAGCTTCGATGCGTCGCCCCACTTTCCGCCCCAAGCTCCGCGCCAAGATCCGCACCAACATGCGCACCTTGGCGGCGATCTGCGCATGTCTCGTCTCTGGGCCGCTTGGCGGCCCGGCCGCGCGCGCAGCTCGCAATCCGCCGGGCGAGATCGCGACCGACGTGACGGTGTCGTGGGAGGTCAAGAACCGCTTCCGCCTGTTTCGCGACGAGAAGGACTTCAACCGCCACGTCGCGGCCGAGCAGCGGCCGCAGCATCCTCGCCGCCGAGCAGACCCTCGCGCAGGAGACCGACGGCCGCGGCTGGGCGCGCGACATGGTGGCCGCGGCTGTGCGTCGACGGCGCCGGCCGCGTCGTCGAGACCTGCGTGCGCGACGGCGTGCGCGAGTCCTATCTGACGCCGGTCGACCACCGGATCGCGGTCGCGGCTCGCCGGCGCGGTGCCGCCCGACGCGACCTGCGCCTGGTCGTTCGACGACGGCGAAGGCCCTGCCGCGGACCGTGACGGTCGGCTGCCGCGAGGACGTGAACCTGCGCGCCCGCTACGGCAAGTCGCACCGTGGTCACGGTCGACGATCACGCCGCCCGGCGGCGCGACGCGCCGCGCCACCGGCGAGATCCATGGTGCGCGATCTGCTGATCGCCGGCCTCGGCGATTCCGATCGCCGCCGGCGAAGGCGATCCCGACCGCCCGGTCGCGCTCGCCGACGACGGCTTCTGCTTTCGCAATTTCGTCGCCACCGGCCGCAGCGAATATTTCCGGCCCGGCCGCGTCGGCTTCAAGGGCGACAAGGCGTGCGACAGCGGCGCGCGCCGACGCCAACAGCCGACATGAGCGAATGGTCGCGGCCTGTCGGCGCGCTGGCTGTCCGCCGCCTGCCACCGCTCGCTCTACGGCTACCAGCTGCGCGCCGCGCTCGGGCTGGCGGTCGAGAACCCGCATGTCGCGGTGACCTTCATGCCGCTCGCCTGCACGGGCGCCACGATCGAGGTCGGGCTGTTCGGCGCCCAGCGCGCGCGCGAGCTCAATTGCGGCGGCGGCGACGCGGACGCCTGTCCGACCTCGATGCCGGGCCAGATCGACGCAGCTGCGCGAGCTTCTGGCGCGTGCCCGCCGCACCCAGCCCGGCCGCACGCTCGACCTCGTCTTTCTCACCATCGGGGCGAACGACATCTACTTCTCCGGCCTGGTCGCCGACGTGATCATCGAGTCGCGCCGCCGAGCGCACGCTGTTTCGGCGCGGCGGCGTCATCGCGACCGTCGAGGACGCGCAGGCGACCCTCGAGAAGACGCTGCCGGCGCAACTTCGCCAAGCTGCGCGCCGCGCTCAAGCCGCTGGTCGGCGGCCGGCTCGACAAGGTGGTGTTCACCTCCTACGGCCATCCGGCGCTCGGCGCCCGAGGGCGGTGTCTGCCCGGGCGGCACGCGACGGCTTCGACGTGCATCCCGCGTTCGAGCCCGACGCCGAGCGCGGCTGCGCAAGGTCGCGTTGTTCGTGCAGAACCGCTTCCTGCCGCGGCATGAAGGCGCTCGCGACCTGCACGGGCGGCGTGCCTGCGCGGCCGCCGACCGCATGACGTTCGCCGACGCGCACCAGGCGGCGTTCGCCCAGCACGGCATCTGCGCGCGCGCCGAGACCGATCCCGGATTTCGACCGCGACTGCTTCTCGCCCGACGGCAAGAGCTTCGCCGACAAGCCCGGTCGACGGCGCGACCGACCCGATGGCGTGCGACCGGCGGCCGAGCGAGTTCCGCGCCTATGCGTCGCGCGCGCGCTGGATCCGCACCGCCAACGACAGCTATTTCGCCGCCATGACGTTCCCCGAAGGCGTGTCGTCGACGATGCAGCCGAGCGACCTGCACGACGCGACCTGGGGCATTCTGTCCGCGGTCTACGGCGGCGCCATCCATCCGACCGCCGAAGGTCACGCCGCGATGGCGGACGCGGCGATCGCGCCAGCCGCGCGCACGTGCTCGCAGCTCGGGCCGGCGACCGACGCCGTGGTGGTCGAGCCGCTGCCGCCGCCCGCGCCGGAGACGCCGGCCGCGCCACAGGCGCGGTGACGCAAGACGCGCGTCACGCCGTCGATCAGCTCACCCCGAGCTTCTTCTGCAGGCTCGTCGACGACGTCGTGTACTGGAACACGAGGCGCTTGTCGGGATAGACGTAGTGATAGGCCTTCTGCGCCATCAGGGCGCCTTCGTGGAAGCCGACAGGATCAGCTTGAGCTTGCCCGGATAGGTGTTGATGTCGCCGATGGCGAAGATGCCGGGGATGTTGGTCTCGAACGCCGCGGTATCGACCGGGATCAGCTCGTCCTCGAGCTTGATGCCCCAGTCGGCGACCGGCCCGAGCTTCATGGTCAGCCCGAAGAACGGCAGCATGGCGTCGCATGCGACCGTATAGGGATCGCCCTTGTCGGGCTTGACATGGGCGCGCGGTGAGCTGGCCGCCGTCGCCGTTCAGCGAGGTGACCTGGCCGAGCTTGAAATCCACCTTCCCCTCGGCGACCAGCGCCTTCATCTTGTTGACGCTGTCGGGCGCGGCGCGGAACTGGTCGCGCCGGTGCATCAGCGTCACGCGCTTGGCGATCGGCTGCAGATTGAGCGTCCAGTCGAGCGCGCTGTCGCCGCCGCCGACGATCAGCAGGCGCTTGTCGCGGAACGCGTCCATCTTGCGCACGGCATAGAACACCGAGGTGCCCTCATAGGCCTCGATGCCGGGCATCGGCGGGCGCTTGGGCTGGAACGAGCCGCCGCCGGCCGCGATCACCACGATCTTGGTCTCGAACACCTTGCCGGCGTCGGTCGTCACGCGAAACAGCGGATCGCCGATCTTCTCGATGCGTCTCGACCATCTCGCCGAGATGGAACACCGGGTTGAACGGCTTGATCTGCGCCATCAGGGCCTCGGTCAGGCCGTGGCCGGTGACATAGGGGATGCCCGGAATGTCGTAGATCGGCTTTTCCGGATAGAGCTCGGCGCACTGGCCGCCCGACCTTGTCGAGGATGTCGATCAGGTGGCTCTTCATGTCGAGCAGGCCGAGCTCGAACACCGCGAACAGGCCGCACGGGCCTGCGCCGATGATGAGCACGTCGGTCTTGATCGGTTCGTTCACGGCTCGCATTCCTCGCAACCTCGCCTTTACGCCTCGTTCTCAGCCGCGGCGCGCGCGCTTCACCGGATGGACGCCCCTGTGCGCCCTCGTGTTTTTTCCGGCGCTTGTCTAGCCGGAGCCCTGGCGCGAGGAAAGGGCCAAGAAGTGACCAACCACGATCCCCGACCGCGCCCGCCGGGCACTGATATAAAGCAAGGAATTGCCGACCAGCGCCCGAGAGCCCGAATTCCCGCGCCTTACGCCTGCCGTTCCGGCACCGTCACCACCAGGCCGTCGAGCGCGTCCGTCACCTTGATCTGGCAGGACAGCCGCGAATTCGGCCGCACGTCGTAGCCGAAGTCGAGCATGTCCTCTTCCATCGGCGAGGGACCGCCGACGATCTCGCGCCAGGCATCGTCGACATAGACGTGACAGGTCGCGCAGGCGCAGGCCCCGCCGCACTCGGCCTCGATGCCGGGCACTCCGTTCCGGATCGCCGTCTCCATGACGGTCGCGCCGACTTCGGCCTCGACCGGGTGGGAGACGCCGGCGGCGTCGATGAAATTGATTTTCGGCATCAGGTGCGTGCTTGCAGGGGTGAGCGGCCGGCCCCCTTGGGCCGAAGGCGCATCCTATATAGGCTCGCGGCGAACGACGCCAGTGCGCCGTCAAAAGCCCGGTTGGCGCAACCCGTTAGACCTTCGTCAGGGTGTTGGTTCGCGGCCGGGCTTGTTCGCCGACCGCTGTTTCGTTCCCAGCAGCTCGGCGATCGCCGCCCGCGCCTCGGCGGCCACCGCCGCCAGGGCCGCAACCGCGGGCTCGCGCTCGGCCGGGGTCGCGGCTTCCACCGCCTCGGCGGCCCGCGCCACCGGCCAGGCCCCGATGCCGCGCGCCGAGCCTTTGATCGTATGGGCAAGCGCAGGCACGCAAGACGGATCGACTTCACCCATGCGGGCGATCAACATGTCGACTTGACGGTCGAACAGCGCCAGCACCTCGCGCTCGAGACCATGGTCGCCGAGCGTCATGCAAAACAGGTGCGTGAAGTCGATCGGCTCTTCGCCGATACGCGGCACGTCCGGCCGAATGGCCGCATGGTATGGGTACATGTTCGCCATCCCGGAGGCTCTTCGACGTCCTCTCTGACGCCCAGTCTGTGCGCCGAGGCCCCAAGACCGGGTAAACGCCGGCCTACCCGTGCGTCCGCCAAACGCCTCTTTGGTTACCGATGTCTTGAGCGCGGCCGGAGGCGACCGAGCGCACCCGCTCCACAATCGGATACCAACCCGTCCGGTTTGATTGGGTTCTCCGCAGGGGTATCCGCCGCCAGTTCAAACCGCGGGCGGAGTTTTCCACAGGGCTCGGCGAGGTCGCGCCGGGTGGCGCCCCTTTCGGGCTCGATCGGCCCCACGGTCGCCTTAATGGTGATACGATGATGGCGGGCCTGATGCTCCGGAATCTGGTGCAAGTGCATGCCCAGCTTGCAGATTCCAGCTTTTGCGAGCCTGCCATCACGGCCGCTACCGGTTAACGATGATTAAAAAGTGGTTACCAAAGCGGTTTATTTGGGTGTGCCCAGTTGGTAGGATGTTCGTATGGCAGGGGGGACTCCCGGGGGCCATCAGCGAAACCCGCTGCCAATGACGATCGACCATCACACGCCCGTGGTGCGACCCGCTATCCACAGGGTCGCGGTCCTGGTTCAGCGTACGACGCGAGGCGACGACCGACATGGCGAACACGTCCAAGAAGTCCAAGGACCCGACCGAAGTAGCGCTGTCGGCGATCCAGGATGCGCTCGAAATGCGTGAGCCCCGGACGCGCGGCCCCGGTCATTCGGCCCGAGCGCGACGCCCGCCCGCTTGTCGACGACGACGATCTTTTCATGGACCCGCGCCGGCGCCACCCCGGCGCACGAAGACCGGCCCGCGCGCGTGCGCGGCCAATGACGACCGCGCCAGCATCGGCCAGGTCCTGCAGGCGCTGCAGCGCCGCCCGACCCGCACTCCCTATGTGATCGCCGGCCTGTTCTCCGCCGCCTGGATCGTCTGCGCGCTCGGCCTCTCCTACGGCTACCTGGGCGAGTTCGCGACCCTGTATCGCCAGGGCGGCAGCGCCGTCCCGCTCGCTGGTCGGGCTGGTGGCCGCGTTCTTCGCGCCGATCGTCTTCTTCTTCGTCCTCGCCCACATGCTGGCGCGCTCGCAGGAGCTGCGCATCATCGCCCAGTCGATGGCCGAGGTCGCGATCCGCCTCGCCGAGCCGGAGACGCGTCGCGCACGATTCCATCGTCAGCGTCGGCCAGGCGATCCGCCGCGAGGTCGCCGCGATGGGCGACGGCGTCGAGCGCGCGCTCGCGCGCGCCGCCGAGCTCGAAGCCCTGGTCAACAACGAGGTCACCGCGCTCGAGCGCGCCTACAACGACAACGAGCTGCGCATCCGCACCCTGCTCGACGGACTCGCCTCGCAGCGCGAGACCCTGGTCGGCCAGGCCGAGCAGGTGCGCAACGCCATCACCAACGTCCATCTCGACCTCTCGCACGACATCACCTCGGTGAGCGAGGCGGTCGCCGACCGCGTCAACGAGGCGGCCCAGCGCATCGCCCGCGCGCTCGCCGAGAAGGGCGAGCACATCACCGTCGCGCTCGGCCAGGCCGGCGAATTCGATGATCGACGCGCTCGGCGAGCGCGGCGGCGACCTGCTCGACCGGCTCGAGCGCACCAGCCGCGAGACCACCGCACGCGATCGAGGCGGCGAGCGACCGGCTCACCTCGAGCCTCAACTTCAAGACCGATCACCTCAACGAGGAGTTCGTCGAGATCGCGACCAACATGCAGCAGATGATGTCGTCGCGGCTCGACCGGGTCGCCGACGGCTTCGCGCAGAAGTCCGCCTCGATCGTCGACATGATGGAGACGCGCTCGCACGCGCTCACCCAGACGATCGTCGAGACGTCGAGCCAGCTCGCCGAGACCATCGCGACGCGCGCCGACGAGGTCAACAGCACCCTCAAGTCGACCGGCGACTCGATCGTGCTCGATCTCGAGCCTGCGCGGCAGCGACGTCGTGTCGAAGCTCGAGCAGACCGGCGCGAAGATCACCGACACCATCATCGAGCGCGGCGACAAGGTCACCGAGACCTTCAGCGAGAGCGCCGAGGCGCTCGCCGACACCGTCGGCGCGCGCGGCGACGCGGTGCGCGACATGCTGGCGCAGCGCCTGCAGCGCGTTCGAGGAGATGTTCACCCACGGCGGCTCCGAGCTCGCCGAGCGCATCGGCCGCAACTCGTCCACGCTCGGCAATCTCATCACCCGCCACGTCGCCGAGTTCGACCGCACCGTGAGGACCTATGGCGGCGAGCTGGTCGAGCGTCTCGGCCAGCGCACCCAGGACCTCAACGAGGCGATGAAGTCCTATCTCGACGGCTTCGACGGGCGCGTCAGCACCAAGGCGATCGAGGTCACGACCTCGCTCGACCAGCGCCTCGTGCGCTTCCAGGAAGCGCTCGACAGCCGCACTCAGAGCCTCAACGACGCGCTCTCCACCCGCGTGATGGACATCGCCAAAACCGTGGCAGAAGGCGGCAAGGAGGTCGTTGCGGCGCTCGACAAGCGGATCGTCGACGTCACCACCACGATGAACACGCGCGGCAGCCAGCTTGCCGACACGCTCGGCGCCCGGATCGACGACATCGACAAGGTGCTCGGCACCCGCGCGATGGAAGTCGCCGACAATCTCGACACCCGCATCCATCGGTTCGAGGAGCTCCTGATCGGCCGCGCCGAGGCGGTCACGCGCGAGATCGAGACGCGCAGCAAGTCGGCGGCCGAGCTCCTGAACGGCCGCATGGAAGAGCTCTCGAACGCGATCAAGACCAATTCCGGTGAAGCCGCCAGCGCCCTGGAGTCGCTCGCGACCGTCACCACCCAGGCCATACGGTCGAGCGCGAGCGAGGCGAGCGACAACATGCGCTCGACCGCGGGCGACGTCGAGCGCTCCCTCACCTCGCTGTCGACGGGCGTGACCAGCGTGCTCAAGCAGAATGCCGAAGAGGTCGAGCGCACCCTGCTCGGCGTGAGCTCCGAGGTCGCGCGCAACTTCGTCGGCCGCGCCGACGAGATCGCGGCCGCGGTCGGCAAGCGCTCCGCCGAGCTCACCAAGATTATCGACGAGAAGTCGAGCGGGTTCCTCTCCGCCATCTCGACCAAGACCGCCGAATTCACGCTGCAGGTGGGCAGCGCCAGCAACGCGGCCGTGCAATCGATCCAGTCGTCGGGTTTCGCGTTCACCGGCACGCTGATGGACAATTCGACCGAGCTCGCGCGCATCATCAACGACGCCGGCGCGAACGCCTCCGAATCCGTCAATCGCACCATGAAGGAGCTGCACGAAAAGACCCTGGGCGCGGTCGAGCAGTCGCGCCAGACCGCGACCGTCACGGTGGCCGAGATGCTGGAGACGCACGGCATGCTGCGCTCCGACACCACCACCCTGTTCGAGCGGCTGCGCGAGGCCAACGGCCTCCTGCAGGAAGTGCTCAGCGGCGCCCAGGACAATCTGAGCTCGATCGAGCACATGCTGTCGAGCCGCGTGACCGAGTTCGTCAGCACCATGAATCAGCTGCTCGAGCGCACCGGCGATACGACCACCAAGATGGACGACCATATCGGATCGTTCTACGGCGTCACCACCAAAGCGCTGGGCGACCTGACCGCCCTCTCTCAGCAGTTCGACGCCTACGGCCGCTCGCTCACCCAGGCCGTCGAGGTGGTCGACACGAGCAACCGCCGGGCCGACGAGACGCTCGGCGCCCGCCGCGCCGCGCTCGACGATATGGCGGTCAGCATCGGCCATCGCACCGAGGATCTCGACACGCGGCTCAAGCGCTTTTCGGGCCTGCTCGACGAGTCGCTCGCGACCGCCGAAGCGCGCGCGCGCGACGTCGCCCGCCTGGTCGCCGATGCGACCGCGGAAGGCACGCGTGCCATCGCCGATCAGCACGAGGCGGTGCGCATGACGTCCGAGCAGGAACGGGCCCGCACCGCGGACGCGCTGCGCGCGCTCTACGACCAGGCGACCAACGAAGCTCACATGCTGTTTCGCGAGAACGCCGGCGACGCGCAGAACATGCTGCAGGAGGCGAAGGACCGCTTCGCCGACATCGTCTCGGGCGTCAAGCAGATGGCGGCCGAAATGCAGCGCGAGCTCGACACGACGCGCCAGGAGCTTCGGCGCGGCATCCTCGAATTGCCGCAGGAGACGGCCGAGAGCGCCTCGCAGATGCGCCGCGTGATCGTCGACCAGATCGAGGCGCTCGCCGAGCTCAACCGCATCGTCGCCCGCCACGGGCGCGGAATGGATACGGCCCAGTCCGAACCGATGCGCCGCGCCCATCCCGAGGAATCCGTCGTGGTGAGCATGGGCGGACGCGCCACGCGTCCGGTCGCGCGCACCGACATCACCGGCGCCCCCGGCCCGTCGCCGGCCGGCCCGCCGTCAACTCCGTTTGCGCCGACGCGGCGGGCGGAATCGCCGTCACTCAGCCCCGCTCAGGCCTCCGGCGCCGGCAATTCCGCAGCACCTGGTGCCGCAAGCGGCACAGGAGCCGGTGCGGGACCTGGTTCGGGCCCGGTCGGACGCGGCGGTTGGCTGACCGATCTGTTGAGCCGCGCATCGCGCGAGCCTGACGCGCCGCGCAGCGACGAACGCCCGCGCGCCGACGAGCGTCCCCCGACGCGGCACGACGACCGGCCCGCGCCGCGCAACGACGACCGGCAGGCCCGGCCCGACGACCGCGCGACGCGCCACACCATCGAGTCGCTCGATTCGCTCTCGGTCGACATCGCCCGCATGATGGACCACAACGCCGCGACCGAGTTGTGGGATCGCTACAATCGCGGCGAGCGCGACGTGTTCACCAAGCGGCTCTACACCATGCAGGGCCAGAAGGCGTTCGACGAGATCAGCAAGCGCTATCGCGGCGACCGCGAGTTCAAGCAGACGGTCGACCGCTATATCGGCGAGTTCGAGCGGTTGCTGGAAGAGGTTTCGCGCGACGACCGCAGCCAGATGGTGGCGCGGACCTATCTCACCTCCGAGACCGGCAAGGTCTACACCATGCTGGCGCACGCGGCCGGACGCTTCGACTAGGCGTACGTACTTCCGTCACGCACGACATCGAAGGGCGCGCCGCAAGGGCGCGCCCTTTTGGCTTTCGAACCGGACCGCCCGCCAGAGCGTTTTCCGGCGAAGACTTGTGGTGCGGATTTTTACCGCATCGGCAATCTCATTCCGGCTGGATTCCGGCGGCCTTGATGATCGCGCCGTAACGCTGGATTCCGTCCTTGAGCAGATCGGTAAACTGCTGCGGCGTCCCGCCGATCACCGCAAAGGCGTTGGCGTCCAGATTCGGCAGCACGTCCGGCGCGTTGAGCGCCTTCACGATCTCGGAGTTGAGCCTGTTCACGATCGGCGCCGGCAGCCCGGGCGGTCCGAAAAATCCGAACCATGAGGATGGCTTGCGGAACGCCGGGATGATCTCGCTCATCGACGGCACATCCGGCAGTTTGGAGTACCGCGTTGGCTCCAGCACGGCGAGAATCTTGACCTTGTGGGCCTGGGCCGCGGACTCGACATTCGAGAGCGAGATAAAGGCCATGGGGATGTGGCCGCCGATCAAGTCCTGCATCGCGGGCGCGACGCCGCGATAGGGAACGTGCTTGATCTTCACGCCGGCCGTCTCGTTGAACAGCTCGCCCATCAGGTGGAACACCGAGCCGACGCCGGAGCTGCCGAACGACAGCTCGTCGGGATGCGCCTTGGCATAGGCAATCAGCTCCGCCACCGAATCCACTGGAAGCGACGGGTTGATGGCGAGGCAGGTCACCGGCTCGACCGCGGCGGCGATGGGCGTAAAGTCCTTGATCGGATCGTAAGGCAGGCTCTTCAGCAGATGCACGGACGTGACGTGGGTGCCGGCCGTTCCGGCCAGCAACGTGTAACCGTCGGGCGCCGCATGGGCGACCATGTTGGAACCGATCGTGCCATTGGCGCCGGTGCGGTTCTCGATGACGATGGTCTGACCGAGTTCGACGGCGATCTTGGCACCGACCAGCCGTGCCACCAAATCGAGCGCGGGGCCAGGCGGGAACGGCACCACGAGGGTGATCGGACGCGACGGCCAGTTCTGCGCAGCCGCAGGCGCAATGCCGACCAGCGCGGCGGCTGCCGTCAGACCGATTGCAAGGCGTCGCATGCGCACGTTGCCGCCGAGCACGCTGTTCGCGCTATTTCGTGATCAGCGGCTTCATCGGCGCGGGCGGCGCGGCGGCGGCCGGCGAGATGACGAATGTCAGCCACACGTTCCAGCCGTCGGCCCGGTTGGCGTTGTCAAACTCCCCATAGGCCTTGAGATTGAGATAGCCCTGGTACTTTTCATCGATCGGGAAAACGTAGCCGATCTGCGGCCCGACGCCCATCACCCGCGACTTGAAACAGCCGACCCGGTCGCCCGATCCGCTGTCGCAGGAGAGTTGATCGTAGAAATAGCCCACCAGGCCGATCTGCCATTGCTTGGTGAGGAACTGCGACGCGCCCCAATCGAGGTGCATGTCGACGCCGTTCTGGTATTGCGTCGCCTGATTGATGAAATTGTAAGTGAATCCCAGGACCGCGGAGAATTCGTGCCCGGTCTGCGGATTGAAATAGGTGTAGCCGCCGCCGGCGTCGATCGCGCCGTGCCCGATGCCGAGATTCGCGAGGCTGGTCGAATTGTACACTCCGACCGGTATGTCGCCCGTGATGTACGCCATGAAGTTGTTGACGCCCTGGTTCCATTTCAACTGGAAATAGGGAGCGAGATCGGCGTTTCCGGTCGCCGTGTCACTGCGGCCGCCCCCGACCGTGAACGGAAACGGGCCGACCGCCCCCGTGAGCGTCGCGTCCACCGAGGCCGCGCTGCGGCCGAACGGCACCACCAACAGGACGGAGGCCTGTGCGCCGAGCACCGGCGTGGCGAACGTGTAAGTGGGGACGACAAATCGAGATCCGCACTTGCGTTGATGTGGCCGGTCAGCTGCTGAGTTCGGGTGATCGGCGCGAGATCTGGCGCGCCGTGGCGACGTCGCCGCCGGCCGAGACGGATGTGTCATCGCCGCCGAGGAAAAGCCCGGCTGCGAGGCTCGACGAGATCGCGAAGCCGTCAGCGTCACGCCCCCCGTCGGAGCGCGGATCGCCGCAGGGGGCGCGCGTCCCGCACGCTGCCGTGGTCGAACATGGGAAGCCCCCATTCCTTACTTCGGAATGATCGCGGGGGTTATCTCCCGCTGATCATGGCGCGTGCCTTCCGGCGCCAGCAAGCCGATTCTCGACGTGAAAAGGCGATCAGCCACTTGTGTGCCAAATCCGCAACAGGCGGTACGCCGGTATCCTCCGGATGGGCGACCCGCCACACACAAAACAAAAACCCAAACCGCAGGGTCCGAACGTTTTTGTCGACGAGGAAAAGCATGAACGACGATTGGCGTGGCCGCTCACAGGTATCCAGCGGCCGTTGATCTAGGTCAATGTGCTCCGAGCGTGCGCGCCTAATGAGGTGCGCTTCGAAGACGCGCCTTCCGTCTTTCAGTGTCGAGCCCTTTGCGCGCACAACTGAATACCAGGGCGCCAGCTGCCGGCCCCTTCCGGGCAGCCACGCAGGGAACCAACCCATGAGTTTGACCAGGAACGTCTGGATCGGAGTGCTGGCTTCGCTCATCGCCATGACGGCGGCCAGCGTGCCGGCGTCCGCGCAGCAGCAGAAGCCCAACATCGTCGTCATCATGGGCGACGACATCGGCATGTGGAACATCGGCGCCTACCATCGCGGCATGATGGCCGGGCGGACGCCGAACCTCGACAAGCTCGCCGCCGAGGGCATGCTGTTCACCGACTACTACGCCGAGGCGAGCTGCACGGCGGGCCGCGCCAACTTCATCACCGGCGAGCTGCCGATCCGCACCGGCATGACCACGGTCGGCCAGGCGGGCGCGCCGATCGGTATTCCGGCCGAGGCGGTGACCATCGCGACGGTGCTCGAAGTCGATGGGCTACGCCACCGGCCAGTTCGGCAAGAACCACCTCGGCGACATGAACGAGTTCCTGCCGACCGTGCACGGCTTCGACGAATTCTTCGGCTACCTCTATCACCTCGACGCGATGGAAGACCCCTGCCATCCGAACTATCCGCAGGAGCTGAGGAACACAGGTCGGCCCGCGCAACATGGTCCACACCTGGGCGACCACCACGGACGACGCGACCGTGGATCCGCGCTGGGGCCAGGTCGGCAAGCAGAAGATCGAGGACGCCGGCGAGCTCTGCCCGAAGCGGATGGAAACCGTCGACGACGAAATCCGCGACATGCGCTCAAGTTCATCGACAAGGCCAAGGCCGACAACAAGCCGTTCTTCCTGTGGCTCAACCCGACGCGCATGCACATCGTCACCCACCTCTCGCCGAAGTACGAGGCGATGCGCAACTCGAAGAACGGCTGGTCCATCCATGAAGCCGGCATGGCGCAGCTCGACGACGACGTCGGCCTCGTGATGAAGAAGCTCAAGGACATGGGCGTGGACGACAACACCATCGTCATCTTCACCACCGACAACGGCACCGAGATCTTCACCTGGCCCGACGGCGGACAGACGCCGTTCGCGCAGAGCAAGGGCACGGTCATGGAAGGCGGCTTCCGCGTGCCGGCGATGATCCGCTGGCCCGGCAAGGTGCCGGCCGGCAAGGTCGAGAACGGCATCATCTCCGGGCTCGACTGGTTCCCGACCTTCGTGGCCGCCGCCGGCAACCCGAACATCGTCGAGGAGCTGAAGAAGGGCAAGAAGATCGGCGACCGGACCTACAAGGTCCATCTCGACGGCTACAACCAGATGGACATGATCACCGGCAAGGGTCCGTCGAACCGCCACGAGATCTTCTACTTCGGCGAAAGCACGCTCGGCGCGGTGCGCATCGACGACTACAAGTATCGCTTCATCGACCAGCCGGACGGCTGGCTCGGTGAAAAGACCAAGTCGACGTGCCGTTCCTGATCAACCTGCGCCTCGATCCGTTCGAGCGCACGGGCTGGCCCGACAGCGGGACCAAGATCGGAGCGCAGCAGTACTTCGACTGGTTCAAGTACGAGTTCTGGCGCTTCGTGTTCGTCCAGCAGCAAGTGGAGAAGCTGGCCATGACGGCCATCGAGTTCCCGCCGATGCAGAAGGGCGCGAGCTTCAACCTCGATGCCGTGAAGGCGCAGATCGAGGCGGCCAGGAACGCAATCGCCAAGTAGGCCAGGGAAGACATGGGCAACGTTCACGGCGGGCGGTTGCCTGCCGCGAAGAGACCGCCCGGGCCCGTGCCCGGGCGGAGACGCCGTGCAGAAGCGTTGGAGCACACCATGCGCAAGACTTCAAGACTTCTGATGACCATCGCCGCCGCCGCAACCATCGCGGCGGCGGCCGTCGCCATTCCCACAAACGCCGAGGCGAGATGGTGGGGCGGCGGCTGGCGCGGCGGCTGGGGCGGCGCCGGCCTTGCGGCAGGCCTGATCGGCGGCGCGTTGATCGCGCGGAGCGCCTATGGGTATGGCGGCTATGGCGGCTACGGCTATGGCGGCTACGGCTACGGCTACGGCTATGGCATACGGCGGATACGGCGGATACGGATACGTCGGGGGTTACGGTTACGCGCCCGTCTCCTACGGCGGGTGCCCTTATGCGCCGGCCACCTGCACGCTGGCGGTCTATGGCTACGTCCCGGCGTATTACGGATACGGCCAGTCGTACTACGGCTATGCGCCGCGCTCCTACGCGCCCGGATCCTATGGCGGCTACTCTGGCGGCTATTACGGGGCGCGGCGCGCCTATGTGGGCCGCGGCTACGTGGGCCGCGGCTACGTGGGTCGTAACTACGTTCGCCGCTATCGCTGAGACGTCGGAACAAATCGAGCCGCTGTGTACAAGGCCTGCATGACCAGCAAGGGCCAGAATCCGTAGGCGTCCCGCCGAGCTTTGTCTCGGCCGATCTCGCAAGGAGGTTAGAGATGAGTCTCTTCAGAAGTGTCGTGCTCGGTCTGTTAGTTTCGTCCGTCGCCGCGATAGCGGTAAGCACGGACGCGTCCGCACAAAAGAAACCCAACGTCGTCATGCTCATGAGCGACGACGTTGGCTGGGGCGACTACGGTGTGTACTACGGCGGCGCGGCGCTCGGGCATCCCACGCCGAACATCGATCGCTTGGCCAAGGAAGGCGCGGTGTTCACCAGTTGGTACGGCCAGGCCAGTTGCACGGCGGGCCGCGCCTCGTTCATGACCGGGCGCATCCCGGTCCGCACGGCGCTGTCGGTCGTGGTTGTTCCCGGCGACCCGAACGGCCTGGACGCGGACACGCCGACCATCGCCGAGTTCTTCCAGAAGAACGGTTATCAGACCTACTTCTCCGGCAAGTGGCATCTCGGCGACGTGGAGAAGTTCTACCCGATCAATCACGGCTTCGACGAGATGAAGCAGTTCGCCGCCTACTACCCGGGTGTCTATGCCTACAGCGACACGTCACCCAATGCGCATCCATGGTTCCCGACATACAACAAGGAATACTGGGACATGTATCAGAAAGTGGTGAACATGTATGAATGGGAAGGCACGGCGGGCAAGCCTGCGGTCAAGGGCAACAATGGCGCCGTGATCACGCTGGAGAACCTTGCCGATTTCGATGTCCGGCAGACGGATTCTGCGGTTGCCTACATCAAGCAGCACGCCAAGGACGGCAAGCCGTTCTTCATGAGCGTGAACTTCATGGGCATGCACCAGCCGACCAGCCCGAACAAGGCGTTCCAGGGCAAGTCGCACCTCGGCAACTACTCCGACAAAATGCTGGAAATGGACGCCAATATCGGCCGGATCATGGACGCCATCCGGGCAGAGGCACCCGACACCATCGTCATCCACACGGCTGACAACGGCGCCTGGCAGGACGCTTGGCCCGATGCCGGCACCAATCCCTACCGCGGCGAGAAAGGCACAGGCTTCGAAGGCGCCTTCCGGGTGCCGGGCATCATGTGGTCGCCGGGCAGAATTCCTGCGGGGCAGGTGCTCACCGAAATGATGTCGCACATGGACGTGTGGCCCACGACCGCCGCGATGGTCGGGCTCACACCGCCGCCCCACGGTGAATGGAAGGACAACAACGGCAAGCCGATCTACTTCGACGGCATCGACAACAGTGCCTACGTCACCGGCAAGGCACGGCATTCGGCGCGCGACGGGTGGATCTATACCGACGGCGAGAAGTTCCTGGGTATGCGCTACGACGTCGGCGGTGACCCGCAGAATCCGGATCTGAAAATCGCGTGGAAGATGCTCTACACTTCGAAAGACACGTGGTTGGGTCCGACACTGGACGTCGGTGCCATCGGTTCCACCTACAACCTCACCATGGACCCGTACGAGAAATACGACATGACCTTCAATGGTGCTGTCGCGACCCGCAACCCGACCACGTCGCCGGGCCGCTACGCCGGCATGGACAATGGCTGGGCCATCTCGCTGTTGGACATTCCGCTTTCGGAGTTCAACAAGTCCATCGTCCAGTATCCGAGCAAGAAACGCTTCCCGGGCGGAGCTTCGAACGACATGCTCCCGAATCTGCAGAATCCGGAGAATCCGCTGCCTTACGATCCGATTAAGATACCGAAGACCATCGGAGCGCACTAGACGCGGCACTTGAAGGCAAGAAAGTTACCCCGGCGGACGACCCTTTTGGGTCGCCCCCTCGGGTAGCCTCGCGAAGGACGGCTTCACGCTGCCCCTGTCTACGGGCAACTGACCTTCCTACAAATGACGACCCCGGGGTGCTTCCCGGGGTCATTTCCCTGCATCGATGCTGGCCTTTTTCGCGCATACTGTTTCGGTACCGACAGAGGCTGCGCATTCGAGGAAGAGGCGAGCCGATGAAAAGGATGATCCTGGTTGCGCTCGTCGTTACTCTCGGGCGGGCGGCAGCAGCTGAGGAACAACTCATATTTGACTACGATGCCGTGGTTGCGTGTCTGGACGACGCCGACAAACTCTGCAAAGGCGTCGCCCTCGGTGAGGGGCGGATTGAGGCCTGCATCAAGCAGAATGCCGCGAAGCTGGCCCTGCGCTGCGCCAAGGAACTTGCCCTCCTTGTTGCCCAGCAATCACAGTCTACGCGTCCGTAAAGGCTTCCTGCCGCCGCGCGTCAATTGATCCATGTCAATGAACCGCAGGCCCGCGCCGCTATCCCAACACGATCTAGCGCAACTCCGCGCCCCATTGGGATTCGGCCGCCGACCGGCGGCCCGTTCCAGGCAGCGAACAGGGAGACGAACCATGCGTTTGACCAGGGAAGTCTCGCTTCGCCTGTCGGCACCCGTGGTCTCCGGCATCAGCCGCCGCGTCCTGCTGACGACCGCCGCCGGGCTTGCGGTCCTGCTCGGGCCAGCGCTTCCGGTCCCGCTGCAGGCGCAGGCCGACCCGCTGCCGTCGTGGAACGAGAGCGCCGCCAAGCAGGCGATCATGGACTTCGTCGCCCGGGTCACGCGGCAGGGTGGGCCGGACTTCGTGCCGCCGGCCGAGCGCATCGCGACGTTCGACAACGACGGCACCTTATGGTGCGAGCATCCGATCTACGTCCAGCTCGCCTTCGCGATCGACCGCGTCAAGGCGATGGCGCCGGACCATCCGGACTGGAAGGACAAGCAGCCGTTCCGGGCGGCGCTCGAAGGCGACATGAAGACGCTCGCCGCGTCCGGCGAGCGCGGGATTGCCGAGCTCGTCATGGCGACCCATGCGGGCATGACCAGCGAGGAATTCGCCAGCATCGTCACGAAATGGCTCGCGACCGCGCGCGATCCGCGCTTCAAGCGGCCGTACACCGAGCTGGTCTACCAGCCGATGCTCGAGCTGCTCGCGTATCTGCGCGCCAACGGATTCAGGACCTACATCGTCTCGGGCGGCGGCGTCGAGTTCATGCGGCCGTGGAGCGAGCGGGTCTATGGGGTGCCGCCGGAGCAAGTCGTAGGCTCGTCGATCAAGACGAAGTTCGAGATGCAGCATGGCAGACCGATCCTGTTTCGCCTGCCGGAAATGAATTTTATCGACGACGGGCCCGGCAAGCCGGTCGGCATCATCTCCCATATCGGGCGGCGCCCGATCGCCGCGTTCGGCAATTCCGACGGCGATCTCCAGATGCTGCAGTGGACGACGATGTCTGGCGGCGTGCGGTTCGGCCTGATCGTGCATCACACCGACGCGGAGCGGGAATACGCCTATGATCGCGACACCCCATTCGGCCGCCTCGACAAGGCGCTGGACGCCGCCGCTGCGAACCGGTGGACGGTGGTGGACATGAAGACGGACTGGAAGGTCATCTTCCCGTTCGACAAGCGCGAGCCGACCTAGAAGCGCAAGGGTGCGAAACCGGACTGGAAGGTGATCTTCCCGGTCGAGAGCAACCAGGGTTGAAAACACGAGGTATGAGACGACCGGAAGCGAATATTCCGGTAAGAACAGGGATCAACCGTCGTGTTTAGACAAAGGATGCTGTAAATATACCATGCGCCTGCTGTTGCGGATTAGTATCTGGTTGACGGCGTGCGTGCCTCTTGCAGGCTTGCTGGTTGCGCAGCCCTTGCCGCGCTCGGTGCTGATCATTGATCAGTTGGAGCCGGGCACTCCCTTTTTCGTTGGTTTCCTGGACGCCTTTCGATCAACCCTGAACGCCGGCGCCAAGGCGCCGGTGTCCTACTATCCGGAGCACCTGGATCTTGGCCGATACGGCGGTCCAGAGCATGAGGAGATTCTGCGCAACTATTTCCAGAGAAAGTATCGCGAAAAATCCTTTGCGGTCATCGTTGTGAACGGTTCCGCGGCGCTTGAATACGCGGTCCGCTTGCGCAACGAGCTTTGGCCCGAGGTGCCCGTCGTCTTCGCCGGGGTCGACCAGAATACCGCGGCACTGAAAAACCTTCCTTCGAATGTAACCGGAACGACCATGCGGACATCGCTCCACGATGCAGTGACTGCTGCCCGGGCGCTGGTACCTGGCCTCGAGCGAGTAGCGCTGGTGGGAGATCCCCTGGAGCGCCAACCGCCCCGACGGCACTTCGCGCAGGAACTGCCGCTCATAACCACTGAGCTGGATCTGATCGATCTCACGGGCTTGCCGATGATCGAGTTGAGAAAGCTGGTGGCGGCGTTGCCGGAACGTACGGCAATTCTTTACACGGGTATTTATGTCGACGCTGCGGGGGTGGCCTACAATCCGCGTGAGGCGGTCGCGGCTGTCGCCGAAGTGGCCAACCGGCCGATGGTGATCGACCGGGAAAACCTCCTCGGGTACGGCGGCACGGGCGGCTTCATGGTCGGCCCTGCCCCGATCGGCGCAGAGGCGGCGCGGGTCGTCTTGCGCGTTCTCGATGGCGAAATGGCCTCGAACATTCCCATTGTGGCGGGTGACTTCGTCCGGCCGGTATTCGACTGGCGACAACTGCGACGCTTCGGAATCAGCGCGGCTCAACTACCTGCGGGCAGCGAGGTCCGTTTTCGTGAACCGTCCGCGTGGGAGCAATACCGCTGGCAGATCATGGCGATTGCGCGCGGCGCTGTTGATCCAGACTGCCCTGATTATCCAGCTGTTCTACGAACGTCGGCGCCGGCACAATGCGGAAATGGTCTCGCGTAGCGCCATAGGCGAGTTGGTGCATTTGAACCGCGTTGCGACCGCCGGCGAACTGTCGGCCTCGATTGCCCACGAGGTCAACCAACCGCTCACCGCTATCGTAACAAATGCCTCTGCGGCACTGCACTTCCTCGCAAATGTCACACCGAACCTCGACGAAGTGCGTGCGGCCCTGAAGCGTATCGTCAACGAGGGGCATCGTGCCGGTGACGTCGTCGGAAGCGTCCGCGCGATATTCAAGAAGCATAGCGAGAAGAAAGCGCCCCTCGACCTCAATGATCTCATTCAAGACGTCCTCGGGCATATGCATGGCGAGCTGCAGAGGCAAGAGATAATCGTCCAAACTGGGCTCAGCAGGCCGCTTCCATTGGTGCTCGGCCATAGCGGCCAATTGCGGCAAGTTGTTTTCAACTTGGTCGGGAACTCCGTCGACGCCATGATCCCGGTGTCGGATCGCCTACGGGTTCTGAGGGTGAAATCCGCAATTCATGATTCTGACGGTGTTCTGGTGTCGGTCGAAGATTCCGGAACGGGCATCGATCCAAAAGACGTCGATCGCATTTTCGAATTCATTCTTCACGACAAAATCGCAAGGCATGGGGATGGGGCTATCGATCTGTCAGTCGATCATCGAAGCCCATGATGGCCGGCTTTGGGCTTCGCCTGGGATCGATCACGGCGCGGTGTTTAGTTTCCAATTGCCGGCCGTCAGACCCGGGGTCGAATAGTGGCAGTCCAGTCCGACCCAAGGTCCATCTTATTCATCATCGACGATGAGGAATCACTGCGCGAGACGCCCAAGAGGAAGTTCTGGTCGCGCCCGCGTGTGTAGTTCACGCGGCGCGCCATGGCGTGCCGGGCATCTCGCAGGGCTGCGCTCCCTGTGCGACGATGCTCGCAAGAGGAATGCTCATCGATGGCAAAAGCGAACCGCAAGCAAAGCAAGGTGGCGAGGCCGGCTGCGCCGGCGGGCGGCGGACCGCGTGAGCCGAGATCGCGGCGCGCAAGATGGGCCGTCGTCGGCATCGCGGCTGCGATCGCGTTGGCCGCCGGCGCGGCGTTCTATGTCGCCACCGGCATCCCTTCGACGCAAGTGTCCGGCGCAAACCGCGGCGCATTGCCCCCCGCGAGTTTCGTCGGCAGCGAGACCTGCGCGGGCTGCCACCAGGCGGAAGCCAAGCTGTGGGACGGCTCGCAGCACCGGCTCGCGATGCAGCATGCGACCGACAAGACCGTGCTCGGCGATTTCAACGATGCGAGCTTCGATTATTACGGCGTGCATTCGCGCTTTTTCCGCAAGGACGGGAAATTCCTCGTCGAGACCGACGGCCCCGACGGCAAGCTCGCGGTCTTCGAGGTGAAGTACACGTTCGGTCTCGATCCGCTCCAGCAATACCTCGTCGCATTTCCCGATGGACGCCTGCAGGCGCTGTCGCTCGCCTGGGACAGCCGGCCGAAGGCGGCGGGCGGCCAGCGCTGGTTCCATCTCTATCCCGACGAGGAGATCAAGCACGACGATGTGCTGCACTGGACCAAGCTGAACCAGAACTGGAACTTCATGTGCGCCGAGTGCCACTCGACCGGCGTGCGCAAGAACTACGACGCCGCCAACGACACGCTTCGCGACCACCTGGGCGGAGATCAGCGTCGGCTGCGAGGCGTGCCACGGGCAGGGCTCGCGTCACGTCGCCTGGGCGCGCGACCGGCGAGAGCTGGTGGCCGTTCGGAAAATCCGACGATCCCGCAAAGGGCCTTCTCGCGCGCTTCGACGAACGGCGCGACGTCACCTGGCCGATCGATCCGCGGACCGGAAGCGCGCAACGCAGCGTCGCGCCCGCGACGCTTGCGCAAGGAGGTCGAGACCTGCGGCCTGTGCCATGCGCGTCGCGGCCAGCTTTCCGAGGATTGGGTTCCCGGCCGCTGGCTGTCCGACACGCATGTCGTCTCGTCGATCACGCGCGAGACCTATCATGCCGACGGACAGATCCGGGACGTCGAGGAGCCCTACAATTATGTCCCGTTCAAGCAGAGCAGGATGTTCGCCGCGGGCGTCACCTGCAGCGATTGCCACGAGCCGCACAGCGCGAAGCTGCGCGCACCCGGCGAGGGCGTCTGCCTGCAATGTCACGCGTCCGAACAAATACGCGAGCGCCGGGCATCGTCACCACGCCGGCGTCGACCCGGCGCCGACCTGCGTGTCGTGCCATATGCCGGCCCGCACCTACATGGTGGTCGATCCGCGCCACGATCACGCCTTCCGCGTCCCGCGACCCGATCTGTCGGTCAAGCTCGGAACGCCGAATGCCTGCAACGATTGCCACGCCGACAAGTCGGCGCAATGGGCTGCGGCGGCCGTCGAAGGCTGGTACGGGCCCGGCCGCAAGGGCTTCCAGACCTACGCTCGCGGCCTTCCATGCGGCGCGCACGAACCAGGCGGATGCCGCGGCGCTGCTCGCCGCCGTGGCGGCCGACGGCAACGCGCCGGCGTGCGCGCGCAAGCGCTCTGACCGAGCTCGCGCCGTATCTGTCGGCCGCCACCGTCAGGCTGGCGCGAGACCGCGCTTGCCGATCCCGATCCGATGGTGCGGATCGGCGCGCTCGACATGCTCGACAATGTGCCGGCCGCGCAGCTCTGGCCGTTGGTGTCGCCGCTGCTTGTCCGACCCGGTGCGCGGCGTGCGCATCAGGGCGGTCTCGCTACTGGCCGCGGTGCCGACCGCCGAGCCAGCCGCCGGCCGATCGCGAAAGCTTCGAGCGTGCGGCGGCTGAATTCATCGCGGCGCAGCGCCTCAACGCCGACCGGCCCGAAGGGCGCACCACGTTGGCGAATTTTCTCGCGCGGCGCGGTCTGCCGGCCGATGCCGAGACCGAATACAAGGCCGCCTTGCGGCTCAGCCCGCAATACGTGACCGCGGCGATCAATCTGGCCGATCTTTATCGGCAGCTCGGCCGCGACGCCGAAGGAGAAGCCGTGTTGCGCGCCGCGATCGCGATGTCGCCGCGGCGACGCGGCGGGCGCACCATGCGCTCGGCCTCACACTCACCCGGCTGAAGCAGGCCGACGCGGCGCTTGCGGAGCTTCGGCAGCGCGACCGAGCTAGAGCCGGATCGCGCGCGATACCTCTATGTCTACGCGGTCGCGCTGCATTCCGCCGGCCGCGTCGAGGAGGCGATGACGGTGCTGAAGGCGGGATTGGCGCGTCATCCGGCCGATCGCGACATCCTGCTCGCGCTCGTCACGTTCAGTCGCGCTGCCGGCGATGCCGACACGGCGCTCGACTATGCGGAGCGGCTGGCGCGGATCGTGCCGGATGACCGGAGCGTGGCGGGCCTCATCCAGGAGCTGCGACGTCAAACGAACAGGCCGGATTCGCCATGACGTCG
The DNA here is from genome assembly GCA_963791155.1 of uncultured Pseudomonadota bacterium. Taxonomy (GTDB): domain Bacteria; phylum Pseudomonadota; class Alphaproteobacteria; order Rhizobiales; family Xanthobacteraceae; genus JAVDCA01. Next base: position 508,200 of record CAWBRI010000016.1, on the reverse strand, counting down.
ACGGCCGCCGGCGAGTTTTCCGGCGTCGCCATCAGCCGTTCGCACCGGTCGATCCCCCTCACCGTTTCGGCTTCTCCTCCACCGCCGCGGCCGACCCGCCGAACAGCAGCCGGCTCGGGTTGCGGTCGATGTTCTTCACGGTCTTCTCCACCTCGGCGAGCGTGCGCCGTCCGTCGATCGCGAGCTTCTCCCATTCGCGCAGGCCGCTGTTGGAGAAGCGCGCCAGCCCGGTCGCGATATCGGCGGTGCGCGCGTCGAGGTTCTCGGCCGCCGTCTTGATGGCGCGGGCCGCCTGGGCGATGTCGCCCGGGCCGCCGGCGCCGCCAATCAGGCCCTCGGCGCCCGCCAGAATGTGATCGATGCGCGCCGAATTGGTGGCGAGCGTTTGAGAGAACAACTCGATGTTCTTGAGCGCACCCTTGAACACGGCCTCATTGTCGGCGACGAGCAAGTCGAGCCGGCGCATCGCCTCGCGCGCCGCCTGCGTCACGTCCTGCGCGCCGGCGGCATCCACCGTGAGCGTCGGCGGGCTGCCGGGCGGCGGAGCCGAGGTTTGCGATCCGCCCCGCAGCGCGATCGAGGCCGTTCCGGTCACGCCCTGGTATTCGAGGCTCACCGCCGTATCGGCGCGCACCGCCACGGACTTTTCGACCGAGACCATCGCGACCACCGCGCGGGGCGCCGCCGGATCGAGCTTGAGCTCGGTGACCTCGCCGACCCTTATGCCGTTGAACAGCACCGAGGCGCCGGTGCGCAGCCCCGAGACCGAGCCTTCGAACACGATGCGGTAGCGCGCGCGTTCGCCGGCTGCGCCGATCGTGTTGAACCAGTAGACGAAGCCGAATCCGCCGACGATCACGGCGAGCGTGAACAGGCCGATCACCACGTAATTGGCTCTCGTTTCCATCGCAAGCGCCTTTCCTTAGAGCATTGTCCGGCGAAAGCCGGCACCGCACGTGATCCGGAGTGGGTACCGGTTCTGGAGCGCGTTCCAATTCATCCTCATCGGGATGCGCTCCGGTCAGGCTGCGCGCGCGCCTTCGACGCGCGAACGCTTGCCGCGGAAATACGATTTCACCCACGGGTGCTCCGACGCGAGCATGGTCGGGATCGGTCCCGCCGTGATCACCCTGCCCTCGGCCAGCACCGCGATGCGGTCGCAGACCGCGTGCAGGCTGTCGAGGTCGTGGGTCACCATGAAGACGGTCAGCCCCAAGGTCCGCTGCAGGGTGCGGATCAGGTCGTCGAACTCGCCGGCGCCGATCGGATCGAGGCCCGAGGTCGGCTCGTCGAGAAACACGATCTCGGGATCGAGCGCGAGCGCGCGCGCGAGCGCCACGCGCTTGGTCATGCCGCCGGACAGCTCGGACGGGATACTTGTCGCAGCACGTCCGGCGTGAGCCCGACCATCTCCAGCTTGGCGAGCGCGACCTCGTCGAGCAGCCGGTCGCGACAGATCGCAGATATTCGCGGATCGGGAACTGCACGTTCTGCAGCACGGTGAGCGAGGAGAACAGCGCGCCCTGCTGGAACAGGACGCCCCAGCGCCGCTCGACGCCGCCGCCGCGCTTTCTCGGCGGCGGCGCCGAGATCGACGCCGAACACCTCGATCAGCCCTTCGCGCTTCGGCACCAGGCCGATGATGGTGCGCATCAGCACCGACTTGCCGGCGCCGGAGGCGCCGACGAAGCCGAGGATCTCGCCGCGGAAGACGTCGAGCGAGAGCCGGTCGAGCACCGGCGCGGCGCCGAGCGTCCGAAGCCGACCACCAGGTCGCGCACCCGGATCACCGCGTCGTTGCCGGGTTCCGCCATCGGCTCACATCCCGATCGAGGCGAAGAACATGGCGAACACGCCGTCGAGCACGATCACCAGGAAGATCGACTTCACCACCGAGTCGGTGGTCCTGCGGCCGAGCGACTCGGCGCTGCCCTTGACCTCGAGCCCCTGCACGCAGGCGATCACGCCGATGATCAGCGCCATGAACGGCGCCTTGATCAGGCCGACCGCGAAGTCGTCGAGCGAGATCGCCTCCGCAGGCGCGACAGATACACCTCCGGGCTCATGCCGCCGTAGAGCCAGCACATCAGGCCGCCGCCGTACAGCGCCGCCATCGAGCCGATGAAAGTGAGGCACGGCACCGCGATGACGAGCGCGAGGACGCGCGGCAGGATCAGCACGTCGATCGGATCGAAGCCCATGGTGCGCAGCGCGTCGATCTCCTCGCGCATCTTCATCGAGCCGAGCTCGGCCGTGTAGGACGAGCCCGAGCGCCCCGCCACCATGATGGCGACCATCAGCACGCCGACCTCGCGCAGCACCAGGATGCCGACCATGTCGACCACATAGACGTCGGCGCCGAACTGGCGGAAATGGAACAGGCCCTGCTGCGCCAGGATGCCGCCGATCAGGAACGTGATCAGCAGCACGATCGGCACCGCGCGCCAGCCGACGCGGTCGATCTGGTGCACCATCGAGGTGAAGCGGAAGGTCCGCGGGTGTGCGACGGCGCGCCCCGTGGCGGCTGCCAGCGCGCCGATCATCGCCACGACGGCGCCGATGTCGTGGCCGATCCGGCCGACGGCGCGGCCGATGACGGCGAGCGCCGCGGTGACCGCATTCCGGCGCGGCGCCGCGTGCGCGGTCGCGATTGAACAAATGCGCCTGCGCCACCAGGCCGCGGTAGTGCTCGGGCAGGCCGGTGATCCTCGGTTCGCCCCCGGCGGCCGCCAGCCCGCGCCGCAGGCGCTCCAGCAGCCAGGCCCCGAATGTGTCGAGCCGCTCGACCCGGCCCATGTCGATGTCGACGCCGCCGACCGTCGGGTAGCGGGCGATCACGCGCGCAATCAGCCGTTCGAGCTCGCCCGCCCGCTCGGCCGTCCACGTTCCGGCGGCGCTGAGCGCAAGCCGGTCGCCGTTATTGGCGCTTTCGAGCAAAGGCCCGCCGTTCAATGCGTCAGCTCCGACCCCGGAGATCGACCGCCTGGCCGCGGGTGCGGCACCCTTGCGGGCGGAAGACTCCATTCACCATAATCGTCAGCCATCCTAGGCCCGCACGCGTTTCGCAATTCTTAAGCATTTATGAACCACGCAATGAACCCTCCCCGTCCGCCATCCTTGCGTGTCGCGACCGAGCGCTGGCCGATCGCCGGCGCCTTCACGATCAGCCGTGGCTCCAAGACCGAAGCCGATGTGGTGGTCGCCGAGGTCAGCGACGGAGTATATCGCGGTCGCGGCGAATGTGTGCCCTATGGGAGGTATGGCGAAACCGCTGAGGGGGTGGCGGCCACAATTGTCGCCCTGGCGCCGGAGGTCGCGCGCGGCCTCGACCGCCGGGAGCTTCAAGGCGCCCTGCCGGCCGGCGCGGCCCGCAATGCCCTCGATTGCGCCCTGTGGGACCTGGCCGCCAAGCGTGCGCAGCGTCCGGTCCGGGCGCTCGCCGACCTGCCTCCCGGGCGTCCTCTCGTCACCGCCTACACGATATCCCTCGGGACCGCGCACGCCATGGCGGCCGCCGCCGAAAAGGCCGCGACGCGCCTCCTCCTCAAGGTGAAGCTCGGCCAGGCCGGCGATCCCGAGCGCATCCGCGCCGTGCGCGCCGCGGCTCCGCGCGCCGAACTGATCGTCGACGCCAATGAGGGGTGGAGCGCCGACAACCTCCGCGAAAATCTCGCCGCCTGCGCGGCCGCCGGCGTCACGCTGGTGGAGCAGCCGCTGCCGGCCGATGCCGATGACGCCCTCGCGGAGATCCCGCACGAGATTCCAATATGTGCCGACGAGAGCGTGCACGATCGCGCTTCGCTCCGGCGCCTCGCCGGGAAATACCAGGCGATCAACCTCAAGCTCGACAAGACCGGCGGGCTCACCGAGGCCCTCGCACTCGCCACCGAAGCCACGCGCATGGGCCTCGACCTCATGGTGGGCTGCATGATCTCGACGTCACTCGCGATCGCGCCGGCCCTGCTGGTGGCCGAGAGGGCCCGCGTGGTCGACCTCGACGGCGCGCTCCTGCTTGCGCAGGACCGGCCCGATGGCCTGCGCTACGATGGCAGCCTCGTCTATCCGGCGACGCCGGCCCTATGGGGTTGATTTCCACAAAAAAAGCCGGCCCTGGAGCCGATCCGGGATGGAACCCGGTTTTCGGCGGAAAATGCGACCCCGGGCGCGCTGCCTCGATCCCGCCGGGTTCCCGCCACCGTGGCCGATAATCCTCGCCCGCAAAATTTTTCACCTTTCCCTGACGAATCGGTCGCGGCCTAATTCAAAATCTGCTAGCAAAAAGTTCGGGAGGGTCAGCATGCGTTTCATTGCAATTCTCACGGCCACGATTTTCGCGGCGCTCGCCGCCAACTCGGCGCAGGCGGCGGTGCGAATCACCGACGACCCGGGCGGCTTGATGGCGCAATACGCGTCACGCTTCTCGACGGTGCGCCAAACCGGCGAAAAAGTCGTCATCGACGGGCCCTGCCTGTCCGCCTGCACCATGGTGCTCGGCATCCTTCCGCGCGAACAGGTGTGCGTCACGCACAACGCCGTTCTCGGCTTTCACGCCGCCTGGAACTACGCGGGCAATGGGCGGCGGGTCACCAGCGCGGTCGCCACGCAGGCGCTGATCGACATCTATCCCCCGCCGATCCGCTCCTGGCTCGCGCGGCGCGGCGGTTTGTCTCCCACGATGAAATACCTGCGCGGCCGCGAGCTTGCCGCCATGTATCCGGCCTGCCGTTAGGGTCGCTATTTGGCCGCACGCGCCACGGCGAACCGGTTTCCCTTCGCCGGAAAATGCTCACGATTCGATTGTTGGTCGCATTTTCTACGGCGAACCGGTGTCCACTTCGCCGGAAAATGCTCACAAGTCTCTTGAACCCAATCGTCCGCCTTCATGCGGGCGGCGCCCTGCGCTCCAATCCGAGCCCCACGATTGCGAGCAGGCCGCCGGCCGCCGAAGCCGCCGCCATCGCCATATAGGCGAGGCTGCCATAGGACGCGACCAGAACGCCCGACAGGCCCATGGCGGCGGCGAACACGATGCCTTGCGTCGCCGCAAAGTCTCCCTGCGCGGTTGCGCCACGGCCGGCGGGCGCCACCCGGGCAAGGAAATGCATGCTTCCGAGATGGGTCGCCGCGAAACTGAGGGCGTGCAGGAACTGGAGGAAGGGCAGCGCCGCCGTCGGCGGATCGAACGCCATGGCGGTCCAGCGGATCACGCCGCCGAGGCCGCCCAGCACGATCATCGGGATCGCGCCGAGCGAGGCGACAAGGCGTCCCGAAATCGCGAACAGCCCTATCTCGGCGACGACGCCGAGCGCCCAAAGCCCGCCGATCGCCGGCCCCGCGATGTCCTTTGCGCTCCATTGGAGCGTGGCAAAACCGTTGAGCACGGCATGGCTCGCCTGGATCAGGCTTGACCCGAGCACCACGGCGACGAAGACCGGCGAGCCCCAGAGCGACGCTCCCGCCTGCGGCGCACCGGCCGGCTCAGGCGGCTCGGGCGCAAGCCGGACAAGCCCGAGCGCGGCCGCCGCGGTCAGCGCCAGCGCCGCCACCACGGCCCAGATCACGTCCTGCGCCCCCAGGCGCGCCAGCAACAGCCCGCCACCCAGGTTGGCCATGATGAACGTCACCGAGCCCCACAGCCGCACCGCACCATAGCGGCTCACGCGACCCTTCAGGCCCCGCAACGCATAGGCGTCGGCGAGCGGCAGCACCGGGGCGGCCGCCATGGCGGCCAGCGCGAAAATGCCCAGAATGACGGCGAATCCGGAACCTAGGTCGACCAGCGCAAAGCCGGCGACGCTCGCGATCGCGGCGGCGACCAGCGCCCCGCGCAGCACCGCAAAACGATCGGCCAGACGCGTCGACAGCGGCACCACGACGAGCCGCACCACCAGCGGGGCCGCGAGCACGATGCCGATCTGGCGCGCGTCGAGGCCCTTGGCGGCGAGCCAGGCCGGCATGAACGGCAGGGATAGACCCGCATAGGCAAAAAACGCGCCATAGAACAGCGACAAACGGAGCACGAATGGGTCGGCCATCGGTCGCGATCTGGCTTCCTGGCGTACCTTTCGGTACGCTCCGGCATCAAATCCGTTGCACTGAGTAGTCGATCGTGCTGATTCCTGAAAGGAACGTTGTGACTGTGACCATGTCGTTGTGATTGTGACCATGTCCGACGCCCAGTTCGTCCTCTCGCCGTCCGCGGCGCCGCCTCCGACCGAGGCGGACTACGAGGCCATTTTCGCCGCCGTCATGGAGACCGCGCGCGGGCGCTGGTTCCTCGCCGAATTTGCCAAGCGCAACCGCAACGCCGACAGCGAGCTTGTCCTCGCCGCCCTCGACCGGGTCGAGTCGGTCTGGCGCCAGCGACGCGAGACCTCCCCGGCCGAACGCGTGCGCTTCGATCTCCTCGAAATGGCAAAGGCGATCGCGCAGACCAAGTCCGAGATCGCCGCAATCACGCCCGAAGGCGAGGCTAAAGGCACGCTTGTTGAAGCGACCGAAGAGCTCGGCTCGATCGTGCAGACCACCGAACAGGCCACCTCCGCCATCCTGGCGGCCGCCGAGCAAGTCCAGGAAATCGCGTGGACGCTGCGCGAGCACGGCACCGAAGGCGAAGTCTGCGACTCGCTCGATCAGCGCGCGACCGACATCTACAGCGCCTGCTCGTTCCAGGACCTGACCGGCCAGCGTACCCGCAAAGTGGTCGACGTCATGCGGTTCCTGGAGGAGCGCATCAAGGCGATGATCGACATCTGGGGCGATACCGCGCCCGCATCGCCCGCCGCCGCGAATGCCGGCCATCCGCCGCGCATCAGCGACGCCGCGGAGGGGCATCTCGATCAGCCTCATATCGACGAGATGATGCCGGCGGTGCGGGCCGCGCCCGCCCACCAGGACCCCAAGATGTCCGGCAACGGCCATGATGTTGCGGGCCATGAGATGGCTGTCCCGGCTGCCGAAGCTCCCGACCCCCACGGCCGTCATTCTGGCGCCGACGAGGCGCCGGGCCCCATTGCCGATACGCAAGACGCCGGCACCCATGAGGCTGGCACCGACGACGGCGTCCATACTGCGAGCACCCATGAGGCTCCCGCCCAAGATGCTGCCGCCCTGGACGGCGCTGCCCGGGATCCTGCTGCCCAAGACGCCGCTGTCCGAGACCCTGCCGCCGATGACGTCGCTGCCCAAGACCTCGCCACCCATGGCATCGCTGGCCAAGACACCTCTGCCCAAGACGTTGCTGCTCAAGACGCCGCTGCCCAAGACGCCGCTGCCCAAGACGCCGCCCCCCAAGACCTTGCTGTCCAAGTCGCTGCTGCCAACGACGCTGCTGCCCAAGACGTCGCTGGCCAAGACGTCGCTGCCAAAGACGCCGCTGCCCAAGACGCTGGCCGCAATGACGCTATCGCCGACGAGGTCGGCGTCCGGGATACTGGCGTCGGCGCCGGTCCTGGCCCCGACAGTGTCACCGCACCTGGCGAGATTGCGGCGGCGATGCGCGCGGGGTCGCCGGCCGTCACCATGGCGGGCGCCACCGCGATGGCGGCGCAGCTGGCTCCGCTCGACAGCATGCACGAAGCGGAGTCCGAGCCGGTGTCTGTGCCGGAACTGGAAGAGCTCCGCACCGATCCGGCCGCGCTCCTCAGTCGCATCCTTGCGATCATTCACGTCCCGACCGAGCAGCCGTCTTCCGACGGGCCGGGCGCGCCCGACGAGTTGCTGCCGGAATCCGCCGCGGTGCCGGCCAGTCCGCCCGTGGATGTCGCCGCCTCCCTGTATCCGGCGCCCGAATTCGAGACCGACGTCGAGATCGTCGTCACATCGTTTACCGAGTCCGTCGTGACGGTGGCGCCGGCCGAAGACGAGACGCAGCCCGCGCCGGCGGACGGTGGCGACCATTCCGAGGCGGACATTCTGCCTCTACCCGGCCCGATATCGGTCACCGAAGCCGTCGAGGAGATGCTGCTGAAGGTGCCGGGACGGACCGAGGTTGCGTCGCCCACGCAACCAGCCGATGCGGCGCCGTTCATGACAGCCGAGCCGGAACCTGCGCCGGAAACCGGCGGGGCCGAAAAACCCGCGCAGGAGTTGCCACGAGCCGTCGTCATCGATGCGCCGGGGCTCACACTCGCGCCGAGCCTCGTCCGAACGCCTCTGTCGGAGGAGGTACGATCCGCCCTTTCCGAGCATCAACCCGCCCTGCCCGAGGTCGCCCTGCCGTTGCGCGAGGTCATCCGGCCCGAATCCGCGACCGCAGGGGCCGAGGTCGCCCCCCCTGAGCCCGAGGCCATTCGGCCCCAGCCCAAGGCCGCCTTGCCCGAAGTCGCCCTGCGCGAGCCGGAGGCCATTGGGTCCGAACCCCAGGCCACCCCGTCCGAACCCCAGGCCACCCTGCCAGAGGTCGCCCTGCGCGAGCCGGAGGCCATCCGGCCCGAACGCAAGGCGGCGCCACCCGAAGAATTACCCACCGTGCCGGCAATGCCCGCGGAGCCGCGCTTTGTCGCGTTCTCGCAGACGTCGCCTGCGTCGGCCGAACCGCCATCCCGCAAAGCCGCGCCGGTCGCGGCGCCCCGCGGCGACTTGCTCGCCACCATCGCGGCTCTGAGCGACGAAGAGAAGATCGCGCTGTTCAGCTAGGGTATGCTCCCGAACAAGCCTGCCGCGGACCTGATCCGGGGTTGGCGGACTTTTCCGACAAGATCATGCGCAGCGATCCACGCGACCCGGGTCTTGCGCGATTGCTGCGGCGGCCCGAAAGGCGCATTGTGGGTTTCGTTTCCAGGCTGCCAAGAACCAGCGCAAACGCGCATCATCCCAGGGAGGAAGTGCCATGCAGTGTCGTGTGACCGCGTTGCTCGGCGTCGCGATTGTGGCGGCGGCCGTGCTGTCGCCCGTCCGGGCTCACGCCCAGGACGTCAACAGCGCCCCCAATCCGTATCGCGCGGTCGAGGACTGGGCGAAGCTTCCCGAAGGCCGCGCCTGGGGCCAGGCGATCGGCATCGACATCGACCGCGACGGCAAGAGCGTGTGGGTGTTCGACCGCTGCGGTGCCAAGACCTGCACGGGCTCGAACGTCGCGCCGATCCAGAAATTCGATGCCTCGGGCAAGCTGGTCGCGAGCTTCGGCGCCGGCATGTTCAACTTCCCGCACGGGCTTTTCGTCGACCGCGACGGAAACGTGTGGGTGAGCGACGGCAAGAGCGCCGACGGCAAGGGCCATACCGTCATCAAGTTCAGTCCCGACGGCAAGGTGCTGATGACGCTCGGAACGCCCGGCGTCGCCGGTAACGACGAACATCACTTCAATGCGCCCTCCGACGTCGCGGTGGCGGCGAACGGCGACATCTTCGTCGCCGACGGCCATGGCGGCGACAGCAATGCGCGCATCGTGAAGTTCTCGAAGGACGGCAAGTTCATCACCGCGTGGGGCCACAAGGGCTCGGCCACCGGCGAGTTCGACACCCCGCACGGGTTGGCGCTCGACTCGGCCGGGCGGCTCTACGTCGCGGACCGCTCCAATGACCGCGTGCAGATCTTCGACCCCAGACGGCAAGTTCATCGCCGAATGGAAGCAGTTCGGCCGGCCGAGCGGCGTCTTCATCGACAAGCACGACATGATCTATGTCGCCGACTCGCAATCGGGCGAGAAGTTCAACAAATCGTTCAAGCAAGGTATCCGCATCGGCAGCGTCACGGACGGCAAGGTTGTCGCCTTTATCGCCAACGCCGGAACCACCGAGTTGCCGGAAGGCGTCGCCGCCGATGACGAGGGCAACGTCTATGGCGGCTTCACCGCCAACCAGACGGTAAAGAGGTTCGTCAAGACCGACCGGCGCGCCGCGCAATAGCGCCGGCTCCGGCGAAGCCTGCCCCGGACCTGATCCGGGGTGGACGCCGGTTCGCCGGCAAGAACATGCGCCGATAAGAGAATCGAGAGCATGTCCCGATTCCGCAGGATCGGGACGCGCCCCGAGGACGGCTACTGCGGCACGATCCCGGCACGCGCGAAGATCGGCGGCCAGCGCCTGATTTCTGCGCGCACGAAGGCGGAGAATTCATCCGGCGTCGTGCCGCGCGGCTGCAATCCGATGTTGAGCAGCGCCGCGCGCAGCTCGGCATCCCGCAGGGCGGCGTTGAATTCGCGGTTGAGCACGGCGATCACGTCGGCGGGCGTCGCGGCCGGCGCAAACAGGCCGAACCAGGCGCCGGTGTCGAGCTCGGGCATGGCCTGGCCGAGCTCGGCGAAGGTCGGGACGTCGGGCAGCAGCGCAAGGCGCTCGGGGCCGGTAACCGCCAGCGCCCGCACGTCGCCGTTGTCGATGTTCTGCTTGACCACCGGGGTCGCGAACATGGCCTGCACGTGTCCGGCGATCACGTCGGTCAGCGCCGGCGCGCCGCCGCGATAGACGACCGGGCGCACGTCGATGCCGGTCTTGAACCTGAACACGTCGGCCGCGAGATGGAGCGACGTTCCGGCGCCCGGCGACGCGAAGGTCACGTTCGGGGCGGAGCGGTATTTCGCGAGGAATTCCGCGAGCGTCTTCACGCCCAATCCGGGATTGACCACCAGCACCATCGGAGCGGTAACCAGCAGCGTGATCGGCGTGAAATCCTTCTCGGTGTCATAAGGCACCGTCTTGAACAGGTTCTGATTGACCGCGAGCGAGCTCGCGCCCATCAGCAGCGTATGACCGTCGGGCTCGGCCTTGGCCACCATCGCGCTGCCCAGCATGGTGCTCGATCCCGGCCTGTTCTCGATGATGATCTGGGCGTCGAGCGTCTGCGCGACCCGCTGGGCGATCATCCGGGCGGCGACGTCGGTGGTGGATCCGGCGGCGAGCGGGACCACGAACTGGATCGCGCGCGCGGGGAATTTCTGTGCCTCGGCGGCGCCCGCCGCGAGGATGAGAACCGCCGGTGCGAGAAAAATCGACATCCAGCGCCGCACGCGATCCCCCTTGCGTCACGCCACCAGGCGGGAGAACAACTCCGGATCGACATTGCCGCCCGAGAGCACCGCAACCGCGATCTTGTCGCGCACGTCGATCCTGCCGGCGAGAAGCGCCGCGAGCGCGACCGCGCCGCCCGGCTCCACGACGAGCTTCAATTCGCGGAATGCGAACGCGACCGCGCGGCCGACCTCCTCGTCGTTCGCCGTGACGCCGTGCGCCGACCAGCGCGCGATTGATCGCGAAGGTGATGCGGCCGGGCGATTGTGTCATCAGAGCGTCGCAGATCGTGCCGCTCACCGCGGCGTTGCGCTCGCGCTGGCCGCTTGCGAACGAGCGCGCGTGATCGTCGAATCCGGCGGGCTCCGCCGTGAAGACCTGCGCGGCCGGCAGCGCGCGACTTGACGGCGAGCGCGATGCCGGCGGTGAGGCCGCCGCCCGACGCGTTGACGATCACCACGTCGGGCGCAAGTCCGATCGCCGCCAGATCCTCGACGATCTCGCGCCCGGCCGTGCCCTGGCCGGCGATGACCAGTGCGTCGTCGATAGGGCGGCACCAGAACCGCGTCGCGTTCCTCGGCGATCCGGCGGGCGATCGCCTCGCGGTCGTCGCGCTCGCGGTCGTAGAGCACCACCTCGGCGCCGAGTTGCGCGGTGCGCTCGCGCTTGGGCCGCGGCGCATCGGACGGCATGACGATGACGGCCGGCATGGACAGCAGCTTGGCGGCCGCCGCCACCCCTTGCGCATGATTGCCCGAGGAAAACGCCACCACGCCGCCGGCACGCGCCGCCTGCGGAAGGGAGGAAAGCTTGTTGTAGGCGCCGCGGAACTTGAACGAACCGGTGCGCTGCAGCGTCTCGGCCTTGAGAAACACGCGACCGCCGATCAGCGCGTCGAGCACCGGCGAGGAGATCAGCGGCGTGCGTAGGCGACGCCGAGCAGGCGCCCCGCCGCAGCATCGACGTCGGCGGAGGTGGGAAGATGGGGCTCGGGCCGGTCGCTCATCGGGCGGAGCGTAGTCCCGCAGGCGACGCCCGGCAAGGGCGATCGCCCCCCCTTGCAAACCGCAGCGGCCAGACTTGGGAACGCGGCCCGAGATCAGGCTCCGGACTTTGACCGTTGACAGGACCGCCTTGCACCGCCAAAGAAATTCTCCCGCCCGGTCAATGATCCACACACCGCCGTTCCGGCCGGGCGGTTCGAGGAGCACGCCATGGATCTCGGTATCGCCGGCCGCAAGGCCATCGTCTGCGCATCGAGCCGCGGGCTCGGGCGCGCCTGCGCACACAAGCTCGCCGAAGCCGGCTGCGAGGTGGTGATCAACGGGCTCGATCGCGAGCGGCTGGAAGCGACTGCCGCCGACCTGCGCAAGGCGACCGGCGCCAAGATCAACGCGGTCGCGGCCGACGTCGCGACCGCCGGACGGCCAGAAGGCGCTGTTCGCCGCCTGCCCGGAGCCCGACATCCTGATCAACAACAATGCGGGCCCGCCGTTTCGCGATTTTCGCGAGCTCGACCGCCAGAAAATGCTCGACGGCGTCATCGCCAACATGGTGATGGCGATCGAGCTCACCCAGAAGGCGATCGACCCGATGATCGCGCAGGAAATTCGGCCGCATCGTCAACATCACGTCGGGCTCGGTGAAGTATGCCGCTGGTCGGGCTCGATCTCTCGTCCGGGGCGCGGGCCGGGCTCACCGCCTTCATGGCCGGCGTCGCGCGCTCGGTGGCCGGCGCCAACGTGACCATCAATTTCTTGCTGCCGGGCGCCTTCGACACCGACCGCCTGAAGGGCAACCTCGAGGCCAACGCCAAGAAGCAGGGCATCCCGTACGAGCAGATCACCGCCGCGCGCGCCGCCTCCATTCCGGCCAAACGCTTCGGCACGCCGGAGGAGTTCGGCGCCGCCTGCGCGTTCCTGTGCTCGGCGCAGGCCGGCTACATCACCGGGCAGAACCTGCTGATCGACGGCGGCGCGTTCCCCGGCGCATTCTGATGCGGATGCGGCGCTTGTGCGCCGCCTTCGCCCGGGGCACGATCTATTTCCCCTTCGAGCAACCATCCCGTGAGCGCGCATTGAGGAGACCGTCATGAAGCTCGTCCGCTTCGGCCCACCCGGCCGCGAAAAACCCGGATTCCTGGATTCCGAGGGGCGTATTCGCGATCTCTCCAAGGTGGTGCCCGACCTCGCGGGCGACGCCCTGTCACCGCGCGGCCTCGCCAAGATCAAGAAGGCCGCCGCCGGCAAGCTACCGACCGTGAAGGGCAAACCGCGGATCGGCCCCTGCGTCGGCCGGGTCGGCAATTTCATCGCCATCGGCCTCAACTATGCGGACCACGCGGCCGAGAACAACCTGCCGGAGCCGAAGGAACCGATCATCTTCAACAAGACGCCGAGCTGCATCTGCGGCCCGAACGACGACACCATGATCCCGAAGGAGTCGACCAAGCTCGACTACGAGGTCGAGCTCGGCATCGTGATCGGCTCGCGCGCGCGCTATCTCTCGAAATCGAAGGCCATGGACGCGGTCGCGGGCTATTGCCTCGCCAACGACGTCTCGGAGCGCGTCTTCCAGATCGAGCGCGGCGGGCAATGGATCAAGGGCAAGGGCTGCGAGACCTTCGGCCCGCTCGGACCCTGGCTCGTCACCAAGGACGAGATCGGGGATCCGCAGAATCTCGACATCTGGCTCACGGTCAACGGCGAGCGCCGGCAGAAAGGCAACACCAAGACCATGATCTTCGACTGCGCGCACCTCGTCTGGTACTGCTCGCAGTTCATGCTGCTCGAGCCCGGCGACGTGATCGTCACCGGCACGCCTTCTGGCGTCGGCCTTTTCATGAAGCCGCCGCAGTTTCTCAAGGCCGGCGACGTCGTGCGTCTCGGCATCGATGGCCTGGGCGAGCAGCGGCAGAAGATCGTCAGGTTCAAGATGTGACACGCGCCGGGCGCCGCCCGCAATCGAGCAGCACCCGGCGCGATTCATCACAAGCCGCAACCGTTCCGGCGGCGATGTGCCGGCGGTCGTGTCAGGCCGCGACCCTGCCCAGGACGCCGCGCGCGAGATCGCGGAACTCGCCGACGCTCAACAGCTTCTTGCTCTTGAGCGAGTGAGCCTTGACGGCCGCCGTGATCTTGAGGGCGTCTTCATCCGACACCTGCATCCCCAACTGCTGCAGCCAGAGATTGACGGAGTCGATGCCGCTGCCCTTGCCCATCACGATCTCTGCCGGCGGTTGGCCGACGGCGCTCCAACGAATCGGAAACAGCTCGGTCGCGAACTTCTCGCCGCAATTCTTGAACCAGCTGGCGATGATACCGGACTCGATCTGATACAGCCCGCTGCCGACGATGGCCTTATTGGTGGGCACGACAACCCCGGTCAGGCGCTGCACGAGGTTCGCTAGCGATGTGAGCTTGGTGCAGTCGATCCCGACGTCGACGCCGTACATGGTCTTCAGTGCCATGACGATCTCTTCCATCGGCGCGTTGCCGGAGCGCTCACCGATGCCGAGGACCGTCGTATGCATCACTTCGACGCCTTCCGCGAGCGCCATGATGGTGTTCGCCACTCCCATGCCGAAATCCTGATGGAAGTGCGCTTCGAGGCGTTTGTTGATGCGCTTCTTGACCTCGCGCACGAAGTACTTCATCGCATGCGGCGAAAGTACGCCGAAGGTGTCCACGAGCGCCAGGGCGTCCATGTGGCCGTCCTTGCCGACACGCTCGATCAGATCGAGCGCCCATTTCAATTCGGCGCGCGAAAAGTCGATCGGAAAGAATACGACCTCGAGCCCGTTCTTATGGGCGAAGCTGGTGGCCTCGATCGAAGTCTCGATCGCCTTTTCCATCGGCCAGCGATAGGCGAGCTCGACCATGTGCTTGCTGGACGGAATCTCCATCACCACGCCATTGACGCCGGTATCGATCGCGCGTTGGACGTCCTCTTTCATGCAGCGCGCAAACGAGAAGATCTGCGGGCCCAAATTGCGCCTGACGATCTCCTTGATGGCCTCGTTGTCCGAGGGGGAAACGATCGGCATGCCGGCCTCGATGCGATGCACCCCCGCCTCCGCCAGCGCTTCCGCGATGCGGATCTTTTCGTCCTTGGACAGGATGACGCCGGTCTGCTGCTCGCCGTCGCGCAGCGTCACGTCATGGACCTTGATGTTCTTGGCGAAATTGAAATCCTTGCGCACTTCGTCCGCATAGTTCCATTCGCTGACGAACCAATCGTTCGTCTTCCAGGGTGTATCTGCCATCTGACTACTCCTTTTGCGGGGATCTCATGGGGACGATTTTCGGGCCACTTTTGCCATTGCGGACCCGGCGAAGCAATCCCCTTTTGCCGCTCGCAGCATTGACTTAGCGCAAAGCCGTTGTGAGCTCGCTGAGCTGCCCTCAGACCACCGTGTTGGTGAGCTCGCCGATTCCCGAAATTGAGATGCGGACCACGTCGCCCGGCACAAGGAAACGTTGCGGTTTGAACCCGATTCCGACGCCGGCCGGCGTTCCGGTGGCGAGCAGGTCGCCCGGCTCCAAAGTGACGCACGCGCTGACCGCCTCGATGATGGCGCCGACGTCGAAAATCATGTCGCTCAGGCGAGCGAACTGGCGGCGCTCGCCATTGACGAAGGTTGCGAGCTCCTGCGCGCCGAGCTCGCCCATCTCATCGCGCGTGACCAGCCAAGGCCCGACCGGGCAGAAGCCGTCCAGGCTCTTGCCGAGAAACCATTGCCGGTGGCGCTGCTGCAAGGTGCGCGAGGTCACGTCGTTGACGATCGTATATCCAAACACGTAATCGAGGGCGTCGGCGCGCTTGACGTTCTTGCAGCGTCGCCCGACGACGACGCCGAGCTCCCCTTCGTAGTCCACCGAATGGGTTGGGTCGGACGACGCCGGAATCTCGCGGAAAGGGTCGAGCAGGGACGTCACCGCCTTGGTGAAGACGACCGGATCCGCCGGAATCTCCTGCTTGTCGCCGGAGGCGTCGACGCCGCTGCGCGCGAATTCCTGCGCGTGATCGTGATAGTTCTTGCCCACGCAGATGACATTCTTCGCGAGCGGGCCCACCGGGGCGGCGAGCTTGACGCTCTCGAGGAGGAGCGGCGCCCCATGCTCGGGTGCGTGGGACTGTTCGCCAGCCAGGGATATGATTTGTCGCAAATCACGAACCACCGAGCCCCCAACCAGCAGAGGGCGGAAATGGTTGTCTTGGAGCGTTCCGAAAATCTTCCCCTCCGGGGCATGCACAGCTGCGATACGCATGGTCTTGAGAATGCCTTTCCCGATTGGCCGGCCCCATCGACCGGCCCGGCGGGAACATAATTGATGAACAGCCATGGCGCCACAGTTGTGGTGGCCGGCAGTGGCGATTCCAAGAGTTAGCGGGAGTGGTGAATGGCGAATAGGGAATTGCGTTTCCAACTACTCGCTACTCGCAATTTTCCCCGTCACCCATCCCGCGCCTCCAGCACGGCCTTGAGCGACACCCGCGACCAGGCGGCGGTGCGGCTGCGGAAGGCCGCATAGGACTCGTTGATCCGGCGCGCGATGTCGCTCCTGGCCGCGAGCTCGGCCAGGATGTCGGCGGCTTGCCGGCGCGCCGCCCCGACGATGTCGGCGGGAAAGCTCGCGAGCCGCACGTTGTCGCGCTCGATCAGCGCGGCGAGCGCCTCGGCATTGAGGCGCTCCATCTCGGAAAGCGCGAACGAGGCCTCGGTCGCGCAGGCATGCGCGATGATCGCCTTGAGGGTCGCTGTCGAGGCGCCTCCCAGACCTTGAGATTGATCGAACACTCGCCGGTGCCGTTGGGCTTGTTGAAGCCCGGACCGTAATAGAGCGGCGCCACGCGGTAGAGCCCGAGCGCGATGTCGGTGCCCGGGCCCGACGAACTCGGCGCCGTCGAGCACGCCCGACTGCAGGCTGGTGAGGATCTCGCCCGGCGGGGTGGTCTGCGGGGTGGCGCCGAGCCGGCGATACACCTCGCCGCCCAGCCCGAGCGAGCGCACCTTGAGGCCCTTGAGATCGTCCAGGCTCTTCAAATCGCGCCGGAACCAGCCGCCCATGCAGACCCCGGTATTGCCGCCCATGAGCGGCTTGACCCCGAACGGCGCGTAGAGCTCGTCCCACAGCGCCTGCCCGCCGCCGGCGTCGACCCAGGCCACGTGCTCCATCGGGGTGAGGCCGAACGGCACCGTCGTGTAGAAGGCGGCCGCCGGCTGCTTGCCCTGCCAGTAGAACGCGGCGGTATGTCCCATCTCGGCGACGCTGCCGCCGACCGCGTCGAGCACCTCGAAGGCCGGCACCAGCTCGCCCGCCGCCTGCACGGTGATCTGCAGGCGTCCGCCCGACATAGCGGAAATCCGCTCGGCGATGCGCTCGGCCGACATGCCCGGCCCGGGCAGCCGCTTCGGCCATGAAGTGACCATGCGCCAGCGCAGCGCCTGGGCGCGCGCGACCGTGGGCGCCGCGACGGCGCCGAGCAGCGCCAGCCCGCCGCCCCGCAGCAATGTTCGACGGTTTGATCTCGGCATGCTTCGCCTCCCGAAAGCGTTAGCCCCACGCGGCATGAAAGTGGTGGACCGGCCCGTGCCCCTTGCCGACGGCGAGCCGGTCCGCCGCCGCGATGGCGGCGGTGACGTAGTGCTTTCGCCTCGCGCACCGCCGCCGCCAGGTCGTGGCCCTTGGCGAGACCCGCCGCGATGGCGGACGACAGCGTGCAGCCGGTGCCATGGGTGTTGCGGGTCGCGATGCGCGGGACGGCGAGCCGCGTCACCGACGCGCCGTCGAACAGAAAATCGGTGCTCACCGCGCCCGTGCCGTGGCCGCCTTTGATCAGCACCGCCTTGGCGCCGAGCGCGAGAATCCGCTCCGCCTGCGCCTGCATCTCGGTTTCGTCGGCGGCTATATCCGTGTCGAGCAAAGCGGCCGCCTCCGGCAGATTGGGCGTCACCACGCGCGCGCGACCCAGGAGCTCGCGCCGGAGTGTCGCGATCGCGTCGGGCGCGAGCAGCCTGTCGCCCGAGGTCGCGACCATCACCGGATCGAGCACGACGTTCGTCGGCTTCCAGCGGTCGAGCCCGGCCGCGACCGCTTCGATCACGCCGGCGCGCGCCAGCATGCCGATCTTCACCGCGCCGACCGCGAGGTCGGAAAACACCGCGTCGATCTGCGCCGTCACGAAAGCCGGCGGCACGTCGTGGATCGCCGTAACCCCCCGGGTATTCTGCGCCGTGAGCGCCGTGATGACCGATGCGCCGTAAACCCCGAGCGCCGAGAATGTCTTGAGGTCCGCCTGGATCCCGGCGCCGCCGCCCGAATCCGATCCAGCAATGGTGACCGCGATCGGCGTCATGGCAAAGTGGCTCCTTCACCTCTCCCCGCTTGCAGGCCGGAGCATGTGCGCACTTCTTCTCCCCTCCCCCCGCGAGCGAAGCGAGCGGCGGGGGAGGGGTCGGGGGTGGGGGGCGCCGCAAACACAGCACACGTGTAGTCCCCCCACCCCGTCCGCGTTCGCTACGCTCACGCGGCCGACCCTCCCCGCCAACGGGCGGGAGGGTAGAGGTTGCGCCCGGGGAGAGAAGAAAGATGCCGGGGGCCGACTCATGCCTCTCCTCCCCCATGATGTCCGCCGGCGCCGACCGCGGGCGGCGACGGCGCGTATTTTTCGCGCGCCGCATCCACGATTTCGCGCAGCTCGCGTGCCGCCGCCACCGGGTCCGGCGCCGCCGAGAGCGCCGAGATCACCGAGACGCCGTCGGCGCCCGCCGCGATCACCTGCGCGGCGTTCGCCGCCGTTATGCCGGCGATGCCGCACATCGGAAAATTGCCGATGCGGTCGCGAAACACCCGCACGATACGGGCGAGGCCGTCGGACCCGATCGGACGGCTGGTATTATGCTTCGACGTCGTGCCGAAAACCCCGCCGATGCCCACATAATCGAGAATGCCGAGCGGCGCCGCCCGCGCCTGCTCCACCGTCTTGATCGACAACCCGATGAACGGCACCGGCCCGAGGATTTGTCTGGCCTCCTCGACCCTCATGTCCTCTTGGCCGAGATGCACGCCGTCGGCGCCCGCCTCGCGCGCGACATCCACCCGGTCGTTGACGATGAGCGGCACGCCGGGCGGCAGCGCCGCCTTCACGGCACGCGCGAGCTCCACCATGGGGCGCGTATCGTGAATTTTGTCGCGCAGTTGCACCAGGGTGGCACCGCCGCGCGCCAGCATGCGGGCGAGATCCGGCAATGCATGGCCGCCCGCATGCTCGGGATCGACGATCGCATAGAGGCGCAGATCGACCGTGAGCTGTTTTTCAGGGTCGGAGAAATTCATGCGTCCACCCTCGCCCGTTCGACGATCGTGTTCTGATCCAGGCCGTGTAGCGCGTCCAGAATGCCGGCCGCGAACGTGCCCGGCCCGTGTGCGCGCAGCGCCGCGACCTCGCCCGCGACTCCGATCAGGATCAGCCCCGCGACGGTCGCGTTCCAGGGATCGGTTTCGACCGCGAGGCACGCACCGACGAGCGCCGACGCGGCGCAACCCATGGCGGTCACCTTGGCCATCAGGGGATCGCCGTTGGCGACCGAGGCGGTGCGCGCGCCGTCCGCCACCAGGTCGTGGTTGCCCGTGAGCCCGACCACGGTCGCGTTGTCGGCCGCATAGCGGGTCAGCGCGTCACGGCCCGGCGGACGCACGGCGAGCGCGGAGAATTCCGCGCCGTTGAGGCGGATCGCTCGCGGCCGCCTCGCCACCAAGGCGGCGCCGAACGCCGCGCGCGGCCCCGAGCGATCGACGAAGACGGGGTCGAGAATCCACGGGACCCGTTCGCCCGCCGTTGTGATCGCGATCTCGATCGCGGCGCGCCGTTCCGGATCGAGCGTGCCGAGATTGACCAGCAGCGCATCGGCCCGCGCCACGAAATCGCCGACCTCGTCGATCGCGATCGTCATCGACGGGATCGCGCCGGCGGCCAGCAGCATGTTGGCGGTGAAATTCTGCGCCACCGCATTGGTGATGCAATGGACGCGCGGACGGCGCCCGCGGATGCGCCCGAGGACGTCGGCAGAAACAAGCGGAAGGTCGCGGCAGGCCGGCATCTCAAGCTCCCTCCGCCGGCATGATCCGGATCAGGTTCGATGGGTTGGCGGTTGCCTCTCAGCCCGGGTTGCGCCCGGACACCCCATTGAGATTGCGGATTTCTACCTAATCCGATTGCACATGGGGTTCAAGGCCATGCCGAAGCCTCCCGGCGACGTCAGCCGGCCGTCCACGCGCCGCCATGGCGAGGAGCCCAAGGCGATGAAGCGATCGCCGCCACGTACTACCCGCCGTGCCTGCTTGCGTCGACGTGCCTCGCAACAAGGCCCAACGGTCGCCCTTCACTCCACCACGATATTGTTCTTGCGGATCACGTCGCCCCAGCGCTGGTTCTCCTCCCGGACGTAGGCAGCCATCTGGGCGGGGGTGCCGCCGACCGGCTCGACGCCGACCGACCGGAACTTGGCCTGCACGTCGGGCATCGCGAGCACTGCGATCGTGGCCTTGGCGATCTCGTCCTGCAGCTCGGGCTTCATCTTGGGCGGCCCCGCCATCGCGAACCAGCCGATCGACAGCAGGCCCGGCAGGCCGGCTTCGGCCGTGGTCGGCACTTCAGGCATCGCCGCCGCGCGCGCCTTGTCGGTGACCGCCAGAACCTTCACCTTGCCGTCGCGGTAGAGCGCGAGCGCAGCCGAGATGTTGCCGAAGAAGATGTCCACATGGCCGCCCAGCATGTCGTTGAGCACCAGCGTCTCGCCCCGGTAGGGCACGTGGATCATATGGGTGCCGGTCATGCTCATGAACATATTGGCGGTGAGGTGCGGGGTGGCGCCGTTGCCCTGGCTGCCATAGCTCACCTTGCCGTCGTTCTGTTTCACATAGGCGATCAGCTCCTTGACCGAATTGACCGGCAGCTCCTTGCGCACGATGACCAAGTTGGGCACCGCGCCCAGTACCGTGAGAGGGACGAAATCCTCCGGCCGGTAGGACAGGTGCTTGTAGAGGACCTGGTTGATGGCGAGCGGGCCGGGCGCCGATACGAACAGGGTGTAGCCGTCGGGCTCGGCCTGCGCCGCGACTTCGGCGCCGATGTTGCCGCCGGCGCCGGTACGGTTCTCGATCACCACCGGCTGGCCCCACCTCGCCTGCAGCTTGTCGCCGACGATGCGCGCCAGGACGTCATTGATGCCGCCGCCCGGGAACGGCACGATGAACTTCACCGGATGGGCCGGGAAGGCGCTTTGGGCGGCCGCCAGGCCGGGAACGAGCGTGGCGATGAGCACTACGAGACGGCAGGCTGCGGCGCGGATCATGGCTTCCCCCGGGGCGTGAACCCGCGAGCATACGTGGCGGCGTCCCCCATGCAAGTTCTTGCACGGCCCGCGGCCTCGGGTCACTCCCGCGCCCTCACGGCACGCTCGCAAGAAATCCGCGCCGCATGCCTTGGCGAGACGCCCCGAAACGGGCAAGGATCGGGCCGCGAAAGAGCGAGGTTACACGTGCACGGCGCAGACGCGAAAACAACGGGCACCTGGCACGCCATCGTGCAGCACACCCTCAAGGCCAACGACGTCAAGCTCGTCGTCTATGTGCCCGACAAGGTGTTCACGCCGCTGATCAAGAGCCTGCACGCCGACCCCGATTTCAAGACCTTCGCGACCGCGCGCGAGGAGGAGGCGCGTCGGCATCCTGTCCGGCGCCTGGATGGGCGGCAAACGCGGCGCCATCCTGATGCAGACGAGCGGATTCGGCACCATTCCGAACGCCCTCGCCTCGCTGGCGGTGCCCTACCAGATCCCGTTGATCATGTTCGTGTCCGAGCGCGGCACGCTCGGCGAGTTCAATCTCGGCCAGGCCATGGTGTGCAAGACCATGCGGCCGGTGCTCGACTCGCTCGGCGGTCGAGACCCACACCATCACGCGCCTGGACGAGCTCGAGTTCATCGTCGACCGCTCGATCAAGCAGGCGGTCGGCGACCCAGGCGCCGGTGGCGCTTCATCCTCTCTCCGCTGCTCACCGGCGGCAAGGTGTTCGAGGCGTAGCGCGATGCCAATAACTCAGAAAGGCGCGGACGGTTACCGGATTGCCTGCGTCCGCGGGCAATAACGCCGGTATAATTCAGGGACTAGGCTTGTTCTCATGACCCGCGCATCCGCCTCCTTCGACAACGCCAAGGTGATGAACCGTTTCGCGCTGACCCAGCGCCTGGTCGCCAAGCTCCAGCGCGAGGAAGCGGTGATCGGCGGCATCGGCAATACCAATTTCGACCTGTGGTCGGCCGGCCGCCGGCCGCAGAATTTCTACATGCTGGGCAGCATGGGGCTGGCGATCCCGATCGCGCTCGGCGTCGCGATCGCGCAGCCCGCGCGCCACGTGGTCGCGCTCGAAGGCGACGGCTCGCTGCTGATGCAGCTCGGCTGCCTCGCCACCGTCGCGGCGCTGGCGCAGAAGAACCTGACCATCGTGGTGATGGACAACGGGCTCTACCAGATCACCGGCTCGCAGCCGACGCCGGCCGCCGGCGGTCGCCGACTTCGTCGCGATCGCGCGCGGCGCCGGCATCGCCAAAAGCGCCTGGGCGGCGGACGAGGAGGATTTCGACCGCCTGATCGACGCCGCGCTCGCCGAGGGCGGCCCGACCTTCATCGCGGCGCGCATCGACGACAAGCCCGGCGGTCGGAACCACCGACCGCGACCCGGCGCAGATCCGCGACCGCTTCATGCGCGGGCTGGGCGTGAAGCAGGCGGTTTGACGAGAAATCGCGCCACATCGGGATCTCACGCTCGATCTGGTCCGTGAAGATCGCTGGATTGGAGCCGGCCGTCGGCGCGAAGTGCCCGCCTCGCAATGACATCCATGCTCATTCCTCCCCGGCCCCGCTCGCCTTGATCGGCCGACCCCATTTGGCGATCTCGGCCGCGACGTACTGGCCGAGAAATTCCGGCGTGCGGCGCTCCGGCGGCGAGATGTCGAGGCCGAGCGTGTCGAGCCGCGCCCGCACGGCGGGTGAATCCATCGCGCGCGACACCGCGGCGTTGAGCCTGGCGACGATGGCCGGCGGCGTGCCCTTGGGCAAGAAGATCGCGTTCCACGTATAGGCATCGACGCCGGCGAGACCTTGCTCGGCGGCGGTCGGCAGCGACGGCATCGCCGGCGAGCGCTCACGGGCGAAGATCGCGAGCGCCCGCACCTGCCCGGCATCGACCGCCTGCACGGCGAGCGAGATGTAGTTGCAGAGATAGTCGATCCGGCCCGCGATCAGGTCGGCGAACGACGGCCCGCCGCCACGGTAGGGAATGTGGGTCACGTTGACGCCGATCGCCTGGCCGAGCAGCACGCAGCCGATATGCGACGAGGTGCCGGTGCCGCCCGAGCCGAACTGCATCTTGTCGTGGTTGTGCTTGAGCGTAGGCCATGAACTCCTGGAGATTCTGTCGCCGGCAGATCCTTGCGCACCAGGAGCACGAGCGGGATTTCGGCGACCAGGATCACCGGCGCGAAATCGCTCGCCGGATTGTACAGCGGATGCTTCGAC
This sequence comes from uncultured Pseudomonadota bacterium, assembly GCA_963791155.1. Taxonomy (GTDB): domain Bacteria; phylum Pseudomonadota; class Alphaproteobacteria; order Rhizobiales; family Xanthobacteraceae; genus JAVDCA01. Next base: position 484,670 of record CAWBRI010000016.1, on the reverse strand, counting down.
AGCAGCGGGCTCAGCGTGTGGGTGCCGATCGAGCCCAGCACGAATTGATAACCGTCGGGAGAGGCCTGCGATACCCGGTACGAGCCCGGCATGCCCCCGCCCCCGCTCATGTTCTCGATCACCACCGGCTGGCCGAGCGCCTCGCCGAGCGCGGGCGCCAGCATGCGGCCGAGCACGTCGATCGGCCCGCCGGCCGCGAACGGCACCACCATGGTGACGGGGCGGGTCGGGTAGTCCTGCGCGATGGCGGGGAGCGCGAATGAAGTTGCGAGCCAGAATGCCGCGACGCCGGTAGTCATCTTCGCCATTGGAATCTTTCTTGCGTTCTTTCTATTCCCCTCCCCGCCACTCGCTTCGCTCGCGGGGGGCGGGGGGCGGGAACGAAACCTCGCCTATTGCGCCGCCTGTGCCTTGAGGGCCGCGAGCTCGGCCTCGCTGCGGAACGACATCACGGCCACTTTGCGGACGCGGAAATAGGGCAGCACGACCTGCATCCGGCCGTCGCGCTCGAGCAGCGAGACGTAGCGCGCCTCGCTGCCGCGCCTCGGCATGTCGAATCTCCCGGTTATTCATCTTTTGTGGAAGCTTACGCCAAGGCCGCTGTTTGCGGAAGGCCGCCGCCCGCAACACACCCCTCCGGTTTGCGGGGCATGGCCGCGCCAGGCGCCTCCTTGTCAACCCGACCCGATTTTGCTGGATTGCGGGGTCGGCCGGCCGGCCGGCCCGGAGGCGCGCATGATTCCCTTCTTCGTCCAGATCAAATGCCAGCTCGGCAAGTCCTACGACGTGGCGAATGCGCTCGCCGAATCCGAGATCGCCTCGGAAATCTACTCGACCGCCGGCGAGTTCGACCTGCTGGTCAAGTTCTATGTCGACAAGGACACCGACATCGGCCATTTCGTGAACGAGAAGGTGCAGGCCATCGCAGGCATCCAGGACACCCGCACCATCATCACGTTCAAGGCGTTCTGAGCGGCATATCCCATGCAAAAAGCCCCGGGCGCGCTGCCCGGGGCTTTCGCGTGACGGAAGTGATTTTTCTCAGTAGCGCGCCGTGACCACGTCGTCGGCGCCGAACCTGAAGTTCAGGCCGGCGCGCACCACCATGAAGCGGTCCTTGAAGTCGGCATTAAAGCCAACTAATGGAGCGGGGGTGTTGGTGGCGTTGCGGTGCCCGACGTCGACATAGAGCGATTCCAGCTTGGCCGACCAACGCGAATTGAGCGCGACTTCGGTGCCGCCGCCGATGGTCCAGCCGCCTGCGGTTCGCGTCGTCAAGTCGCCGGTGGAAATCGCCGATCCCGGCGCGAACCCGTCCTGAAGATTGACCCAGGCGCCGCCAGCCGTGACGTACAGCAGCGCGGGACCGGTGGACGTGCCGAAGCGGACGCGCGCTGTCCCGTACCAGTTGGTCTTCACCTCGAATTTGGCCGTGGTGTCGAACCAGTCGGTGACCGATCCGCGGACACCGAGATATCCGATATCGCCCTCGACGCCGACGAGCCATTTTTGCGCGATCATGTAGTTGTAGCCGATCTGGCCGCCGCCTGCGACACCGGCGCCCTTGGGATCTTCCTCCCCGCGCGTGAACGCCGCGGCCGTGTCGATGGCGTGCACGAGCGACATGCCGCCGCCGACGTTCACGCCGGCGTAGAAGCCGCCCCAGGCATGGTCCGACGGAAGCATCGGTGCGCCGAAGAACGGCAGTCCTTCGCTCGGCCCGCCGAACTTGTAGTTCAGGCCGGCCTTCATGACGTGGAACTGATGATCGAAAGTCGTGGGGACGAGCGGACCGCTGCCCGGGGCCACGCCCACACCGAACGGGTCGGTTCCCACAGTGTAGCTGCCGGCATCGATGTACAGATATTCGGTCTTGGCCGTCCAGTTGTGCGAGAGCTTCGTCTCGATGCCGGCGCCGACGGTCCAGCCGGTTCTGGTCGTCGTCGCTGCGGTCGCCGGTATGGTGATGGAATCACCGCCGAACGTATCCGTGATGTTGACGAAGGCGGCGCCGCCGGTGACATAGAGCAGCGACGGACCCGTCACATAGCCGAAGCGGCCGCGCAACGTTCCATACCAGTTGGCCTTGGAGCCCGAGATGATGACGTCGTTGTATTCCTTGAAGGTGCGGTCGATGCCGAGCGTCCCGACGTCGCCTTCGAGGCCGACCAGCCAGTTCGGAGCGAATTGCCAGTTGTAGCCCACGGTCCCGCCGAGCGTGATGCCTCCGCTGTTGACGTTGACTTGGCCGATGCGCGTCCCGGCGGGGTTGCCCGGCGGATCGGTGCGGCCCCTGGCTTCGCCGACGGAGGTGCCGTAATAGCCGCCGATGTAGAAGCCGGTCCAGTCGTAGCCGACCGGCGGTAGGGGCGCCTTGACGGGCATCCGGGCCGGCAGGTCCGCCGCGTTCGCCGCACCAGCCAAGAAGGTCAGCGCAACACTGCCGAGAAACAGCTTCTTCATGGCAACCCCCGAGTCCCCGAGTCCCGATTGGACAGCTGGGAGAATAAAGTCGTGCCGCGGCGGGTGCCAGCAAATCCGCCTTCACGCACAGCCGGAACGGTCGGAATCCGCGCAGACCGTGGCTTTTCGGGTACACCGGGTGGGCGCCCGCTGAGCTGCCGTACCCCATTGTAAATTATGCCATTTCAGGCGCCGCCCGGCCCTGGCGGGCCGGCCGGAGCGCGCGCCGTCTATTTCCCCACCGGCGGCCCCTCGCCGACACTCGTGCGAATCCGCTCGATGCCGCGCCGGCGCTCGCGCCAGATCACGAACAGGCCGCTCGCGGTCACGATGGCCGAGCCGATGAAAACGTAGACGGACGGGATCTCCCCGAAGAACGCATAGCCGAACAAGAACGCCCACAGCATCGCCGCATAGTCGAACGGCGCCACCACCGAAGCGGAAGCGTAGCGGTAGCTCTCGGTCAGGAAGATATGCGACACGCCGCCGATGACCCCGATCCCGATCAGCGCGGCCAGTTCGGGGTAGGTCGGCGAAACCCAGCCGAACGGCAGCGTGCAGGCGCCGAACAGCATGCAGATGAAGGAGAAATAGAACACGATCGAGGCGGTCGTCTCGCTGGCGGTGAGGCGCCGGGTCTGGATCACCGAGCCCGCATTGGTGAAGGCGGCGGTGAGCGCGCACATGGCCCCGATGGTCGCCGCCGGCGAGGCCGTGATATGGCTGGCGTCGAGATAGGGCCACAGCATCACCAGCACGCCCGCGAAGCCGACCGCGACCGCGCTCCAGCGGTAGATGCGCACCCGCTCCTTGAGGATCAGCGCCGCGAGCGCGACCGTGATCAGCGGTGCCGCGAACGACAGCGCATTGGCGTCGGCAAGCGGCAGGCGGGCGAGCGCGGCGAAATTGAGGAACATGCTTGCGACGCTGATCAGGCCGCGCCCGACATGACCGAACGGCCGGTCGGTGCGCACCGCCGCCATGAGCTCGCCGCGCCAGGCGAAGACCAGCAGGACCGGCACGATCGCAAAGGCGCTGCGGAAAAAAACCATCTGCCCGAGCGGCACCCGGTCGCCCAGCCAGCGCACGAGCACCGACATCAGCGCGAACAGCAGCACCGAGACGAGCTTGATCAGGATCGCATTGACGACGTTCATCGGGACGGGATCTCGGCCGCGAGACTGCGGTCGCTGGAGGCACGTCGTTGTGGCACGAGGAGCCGGCTTGTCAAAGCCAGCCATGCGGCTGTGGCAGGGCTCGCCGCGCGGAATCCGTTGCCGGCACGCCACAGCGCCGGCCCAACCGCGCGGACGGCCGTTTACACCGCTGCACCGCCCACGGTATCCCCTTTACTTACGTCAGCGTGCACCGCGCGGGATGTTTTTCCGCAAAGGCCGGCCCGAAGCTGGTCCCGGTGGGGCTCCACGACGGAATGTGAGGATACGCGTCGCCGAACCGTGGGAGACAGACATGCGGTCGCCAGCAGATACATTCGTTTCATTTTCAAGCGCGGCCGCCGTGGTGACCGCGATCGGCCTGGGGGCAGTTCCGGCCATTGCGCAATCTCCGCAGCAATTGGAGTGGTGCAACGGCAAGGACGGTCCCTCGCTGGACCAGCAGATCAGCGGCTGCACGGCGCTCATCAAGTCCGGCAGAGTACTCCGGCAGAAATCTCGCCATCGCCTTCAATAATCGCGGCAGCGCGTATGACAAGAAGAACGACTACGACCGCGCCATAACGGACTACGACCAGGCGCTTCGGATCGACCCCAACTATGCCACGGCGCTGCGCAATCGCGGCAAGGTCCGTTACAAAAAGGACGACTACGACGGCTCCATCGCGGATCTCGACAAGGCGATCAGGCTCGAGCCCAAGAATTCAGATGCCTACAGCGATCGCGCCAACGCCTATTCGGACAAAGGCGATCACGACCGTGCGATCAGCAATTACAACGAATTGCTTCGCCTGAACCCGACCAATCCCGTCGCTCTGAACAACCGCTGCGATGAGCTCGTCCAGCTCGGCCAATTTCAAGCCGCGCTCGCGGATTGCAACGAATTGCTGAGACTGCGGCCCAATCACGCCAACACGCTTGCCCACCGCGCGAACGCTAATTTCGCGTTGGGGCAGATGGACGGGGCTATATCGGATTACGACGCGTCGCTTCGACAAAACCCGAAGGACGCATGGGCGCTCTATGGACGCGGCATGGCCAAGGTCAAGAAGGGCAATCCCGCCGACGGAAACGCCGACATGAGCGAGGCCAAAGCGATTGCCGCCGGTGTTGACGAGAATTTTGCCAAGTTTTTCAAGCAGAAGTGAAGAGCGCGCGTAGCGAATAGCGACCAGTTGGGACGATCATTCGCTACTCGGCCGTGGCCGGCGCCTCGCGGATCAGGCCGCGCGCACGGAGACCAGAAACTTCTCCACCTCGCGTTTGAGGTTGAGGCTCTCGTTGGAAAGCAGCTGAGCCGACGAAAGCACCTGGCTCGACGCGGCACCGGTTTCGCTCGCGCCGCGGTTGACATCGGTGATATTGCTCGCGACCTGCGAGGTGCCGCGCGCGGCCTGCTGGACGTTGCGCGCAATTTCTTGCGTCGCCGAACCTTGTTGCTCGATGGCCGCCGCTATCGCGGTCGCGATCTCCGCGATGCGACCAATGGTATGTCCGATTTCCTTGATGGCCTTGACCGAGTCCTGCGTCGCCGACTGGATGCCGGTGATCTGCGCGGATATCTCTTCCGTCGCTTTTGCGGTCTGCGACGCGAGCGCTTTGACCTCCTGAGCGACGACCGCGAAGCCCTTGCCGGCGTCACCGGCTCGCGCTGCCTCGATCGTGGCATTGAGCGCCAGCAGGTTGGTCTGATCGGCGATTGCGGTGATGAACTTGACGACATCGCCGACGCGGCTCGCGAGCTGCGACAATTCGTTGATGCGTGTATCGGTATGTTGGGCTTGCGCCACCGCTTCGCCGGCGATCTTGCTCGATTCCTGCACCTGCCGGGCGATCTCCTCGACCGACGTGGCGAGCTCCTCGGCTGCGGCCGCAACGGTCTGAACGTTGGACGAGGCCTCTTCTGACGCGCTTGCCACCACTGTGGCGAGCTCTCGGGTCGTCTCCGCCGTCTTGCTCAGGCTCTTGGCGGCATCCTCCAGGGAGCCCGAGGTCGAGGATACCTTCTCGACGATGTCGCCGACCGCGGTCTCGAAGCTGCCGGCGAACGTCTGAAGCTCCGCTTTTCGCGCTTGCGCCAGTTCGCGATTCTTCCCTTCGCGCTCGGCTGCGTCTCGTTCGGCCTTGGCGATGGCCTGCGTCTTGAACTCCTCGACGGCAAGCGCCATTTGGCCGACTTCGTCGCGCCGGCCCAGTCCCGGCAATTGGGCCGAGAAGTTTCCTTTGGCCAGTTCACGCATGGCGGCGCACATCGCCACGACGGGACGCGAAATATCGCGTCCGATGAAAAAGGACACGAGCACGCCGAACAACGCCATGCCGCCCACGATTGCGGAAAGCGTCAGCTTTTGCGCATCCAGCCGCATGTTGGAGCGCGCGATCTCGCGGTCGCGGTAGTCGCCGCTTGCGAGGATGAGTTCATCGGCCAGCTTCTCGATATCGGAAAAATGCCGTTCCGCGCCCTTGATGAAAAGCAGCGCCGACCCAGCGTCGCCGTCGGCCATGTCGATGGCGTTGTTTCCCTGTTTCAAATAGCCCGCGACCGACGTTCGCAGCTTGGCGTAGCTTGCGCCCGTCACGGCGCTGTCGCTCTGCACAGCTTCCGCGGTCTTCAGCGCTTCCGAGAACTCTGACCAATGCGGCCGACGCTTGCTTGGCGGTCGCTTGAATTTTTTTCTCGTCTTTCTCGTTGGCCGCCGTCGCGGCGAGACGATACAGATTGGCGTTGGCGGCCCAGACGGTGGTGTTCAGCTCGGCAACCGCTTCCGCCTGCCGCACCGGCCCGGAAAAGAGCGCGTCGATGCTCGCCTGGTTGTCCCGCAGCATCAGCAGGAAATAGGCGCCCAGCCCGATCAAAGCGATGATCAGGCAGGCCGGCGTCAACTGAATCTTCCAATGGAAGCCTAGATTTCGCAACCAACCGAACATGTGTCACTCACCTGATTTCAACGAATGCCCGTTCGCCGCCGGGACGACCAGGAACGGCGCGGTCATGTGAGCTCTTCGATCAGAACTTGTAGACTCCCGCGCAAACGGCGGTTTCGGTCACCCGCTCGCAGTACATTTCCTTCGGCTCGACTTTTTTGCTGACCGGATTGACGAATTTGTAGTCCTGCCAGAACGTCGGCTGCTTGTTGGCGAGCTCGATGCGCTCCTTCACGTAGAACTTGCCGTCCACGTCCTGCGCGTCGCTCATGTCCTTGCCGACGAATTTTTCGTTCGAGCCGTGCGCCAGCACTTTTCCGTCCAGCTTATAGACGACGACATACAAATCGCGATCGGTGAATTGGCCGCCCTTCTTGGTGAACTCGCCGTAGGCCTTTTCGGGACCTTGGTCCTTGATGAAGGCAACCGCCTTCTTCACTATCGCGATGGCTTCGTCCTTGGTGGCGTTTTCTCCCGCCAAGGCGGCGCCGGTGATGGCGAGGGCGCCAGCCGTCGCAACTAAAACCGACTTCAAGATGTAGTTTGCCATGGGTTTCTCTCCCGGAACCTGATCCGGCCGATCGTCGGAGGTTGACGAACAGTTAATGCAGGAATAGAAAAATTTTTCGTTAACGAACGGCTCTCTGGCACGTCCCGACGGCGGGAAACGCCGCCCCGTGACGACGTGTCACTGCTTTTTCGGCGGCGGCGTCGGCCCCTCGACCGGCGGCAGCGACTTGAGATAGGTCGCGATCGCAGCGCGATCCTGCGTGGAGAGCTGTGAGATGTTCCTCACCACCTTCGCCATGTCGCCGCCGACCGAATCGCCGTCCGGCGTGTCCCCGGTCTCCAGCAGGTAGGCGATGTCGCGTTCCGACCACGCGCCCAATCCCTTCTGGGTGATGTTGGGAATCCAGCCCTCGCCCTGGAGATTCGGTCCGCCGGCAAAACGTTGCCCCGCCTTGATGCCGCCGAGAATGTTGCGCGGGCTGTGGCATTCGGCGCAGTGGCCTGGGGCGTTCACCAGATAGGCACCGCGATTCCACGCCGGCGAGCGCGACGGATCGGGCCGGAACGGCTCGCCCCCAAGAAGGCCGCCGATAAACAGGAATTTCCAGCCGCCCAGAGTGCGGCGGATATTGAACGGGAACCGCAGGTCGTGATCGCGCACCCGGCCGGCGACCGACGGCAAGGTCTTGAGAAAAGCAAACAGGTCGCGCACGTCCGCGAGCTTCATGTTGCGATAGGATGGATAGGGAAAAACAGGGTAGTAGTGAGTTCCGGAAGGCGATGTCCCATTCTGCATGGCGGTGACGAAATCGGCCTCGCTCCATCGTCCCAAGCCGTCGGTGGGATCGGGCGAGATGTTGGGGGCGTAGAACGTGCCGACCGGCAGCTTGATCGCGAGGCCACCCCCGAGCCGAGTGCCATCGTCCTGATCCGGCACCGCGTGGCAGGCCGGGCAACCGCCGGCGTAAAGCATGACGCGGCCATTGGCGAGGTCCGGGCTGTAGGCCGCGAGCGCGCTCGCCGGCACTCTTGCCGGGGTGGTCACGATCCAGAACGCGGCCGACCCGAGCGCGCCGACAATGACCGCCAGAATCGCGAGCCTGCGCCGCATGATGGTATTCCTTTCAATGGATGCCTCTTTGTCATTGCGAGCGAAGCGAAGCAATCCAAGGCCGCGGTTGGATGACCAGCGCGTGTTCCGATCATCGGACACACGCTGGATTCGATACGTGGTCGCATTTTCTATGGCGAACCGGCGTTCATCCCGGGTCAAGTCCGGGACAGGTTTTCGCCGGAAATTGCACTAGCCGAGATTGCTTCGGCGTGCTTCGCACGCGTCGCAACGACGCCATGCCCCCAACCCTCCCCGCAAACCAGAAGGGCGGCGCGTCTTGCGACGCGTCGCCCTTCGAACGGTCCCGAACCGCCCGGCGCGGTCCGGCCGTCAGCGGTCAGCTTTTCTTCATGCGATAGAGTTCGTGGCACCCGCCGCAGTTCTTCGACACCGTGGGATAGGCCTCCTTGAAACTTGCCTCGTCCTTCACCTTGGCGGCCGCCTCTTTGGCATCGGCACCGAGCTTGGCGAACCGGGCCTTGACGTCGTCCATCTTTTCCCAGATGGCGGGCAATGCCGCCGTATCGCCGCCGGTCTTCGAATTGTCCGGAAACAGAGTCGGCATCTTGGCGGCGGCGTCCTGGTATTGCGCGAAAATCGCCTTCGCCTTGGCGAGATCGAACGGCTCCTCGCCTTTCACGAACTTGGCGGCCTGTTGCGACATCTTGCCGTTTTCTTTCATCACCGCTTTGCGGGCCGCGATAGGATCCTGCGCGATCGCAGACGAAAGGCCGAGCGCGAGCGCAGTCACGGCAAGCAGGGTGCGCCTCATAGGGAGTTCTCCTTGGGTTGGGGCCGAGGCCCGCATGGAAAATTGGGTGGATTTGGGAGGCGAGCCGGACGACAGCCCGTCGGTCTCGGCCTCTTTGGCCGCCAGAGAGCCAACACCGGCCTTATGGCGTTATTCCCGAGATAATTCAGTGACGGCGTCGGGCCGTGCCCGTTCACGATCCCGTGAGGATCAATGAGCCTGCCGGCCGGCTCAGAGTTCCCAGCCGAGTTTGCGATCGAGCGAATACGGCCCCCCGCCGCGCAAGCCGATGGCCAGGATGATCAGGCCCCAGAACAGCGGGTATTCCCATCCGCCGCCCGGTTTGGTCCAGGAAAATCCCATCGACCATTGCGCGACGAAAAGAATGACCAGCATCTCGATGCCGGCTGCGAGCGCAAAGATGCGCGTGAACAGGCCGAGGATGATGCAGACTGCGCCGATCGTCTCAAGAAAGAAGATCAGATAGGCGGCCGGCAGCGCCGGCTCGATGCCCCGCCGGGCCATGCTGCCGGCCGCAAATGCGGCCACCGTGGTGGTCGTCAGCTTGGTGACGCCGTGGACGAGCAGCATCCCACCAGCCGTCAGACGAATGATCGGATAGAAGCCATCGCGCGTCCACGCATAGAACGGCGCAAGCGCCGGAATGATCGGCCTCGGCTCGGCGACCGGCGTCATGTTCATTCGATGTCTCCCCGGTAGGCGCATCGGCGCGCAAAGCATACGGCCCACTCCGCAGCCCGACGCCAGTGATGCCCTCGCGCACGGCACGGATCAACCGAAATCTTCCGCATCGCTCGGCGCGATCGACGTCACGGCCCCCCAATGCGGAAGGTCGTCGAGGAGATCCGCTGACCGCAATCGGCCGCGACGTGATCGGCGCGGTGGACCATGAGCCCGAACTGGGCGCGTAAATTCCTTTGTTCCCCCCCGTTTCGCCAGCCGGAAAAGTGCGTAAGATGTATCGATGACTGGTCGCCTAGAACCAGCATCAGCACAGGGGGAGGATTTTTATGTCCGTGCAATCGACAGGATCTCATCGCGTTCTCTCGTACGCCGACGGCATCGCCGACGGCATGGGTGACTTCCTGCTGCTCGTCGCGCGCGTGTGTATCGTGGCAGTGTTGCTCCAGACTGCCTGGAGCGGATCGCCGAACGCCGGCTACCTCGGCAGCCTCGGCCTGTCCAATCCGGGATTGTGGAGCTCGGTCGCGATTGCGGTCGAGTTCGTCGTCGCAATTGCGTTGATATTCGGCGTGGCCACGCGATACGGAGCGTTGCTGGGGCTGTTGTACGTCGTCGTCGCGACCGCGCTTGCGCACCGCTATTGGGAATATCCGCAGGCGCAGCAACTTGGTCAGAAAATCAACTTCATGAAAAACATCGCGATCTTCGGCGGTCTGCTGTTGGTGTTCGTGAACGGCGGCGGCCGCTTCAGCGTCGATCGCATCCTGTCGGGCAAATCCTGAGCGGGTCATATCCGGGGAAGGCAGATCCCTTCCCCGGCAACCCGCAAGGGTCGATTTTCGCGATTCAAGTCCCTGATGGCGGCCGGATCGGCGGGATCGTGATCCCGGAAAGGTCGCGGGTGGATCGCACCGCGCCTACATCGTGTGGATGCGCTTGCCCTCCTGGATCGCAGCCCATATCCGCTCCGGGGTCGCCGGCATGTCGATGTGGCGGATGCGGAACGCCCGCCAGAGTGCGTCCACGACGGCGTTGATCACGGCCGGGCATGACCCGATGGCGCCCGCCTCGCCGGCCCCCTTCACGCCGAGCACATTGGCGGTCGAGCGCACATTGCGCGTCTCGAACCGGAACGACGGCGTGTCGGCCGCATGCGGCAGCGCATAATCGAGCAGGCTCGCGGTCAGGAGCTGGCCCGAGTCGGGATCGTAGACGGTGCGCTCCATCAGGGCCTGGCCGACCCCCTGGGTCGCGCCGCCATGCGACCTGGCCGGCCAGCAGCAGCGGGTTGAGCGTCACTCCGAAATCGTCCACCACCACATAATTCTCGATCGCCACGTGTCCGGTCTCCGGATCGATCTCCACCTCGACCAGGTGGGTGCCGTTCGGATAGGTCGCCGCCTTCGGGCGTCACCGACATCCGTCGCGGTGAGCATGTCGGGGCTCGCCTTCGGCGAACGCGCCACGTCGGCGAACGACATCGCACGATCGGTGCCGGCGACGCGCACCTGTCCGTCGGCGATCTCGAGGTCGCCGGCCGCCGCTTCCAACGTGTCGGCGGCGAGCTCTTTCAGATTGTCGGCGAGCTTTTTCGCGGCGCCCGCCACCGATGCGCCGCCGCAGGTGATCGAGCTCGATCCGCCGGTGCCGACGCCGGTCGCGATGCGGTCGGTGTCGCCCTGGATCACGTGCACGCGCTCGGGCGGAAGGTCGAGATGCTCGGCGACGAGCTGGGCATAGGCGGTGTGGTGGCCCTGCCCGGTCGACTGCGAGCCGATCAGCACCGTGACGTCGCCGTCCTCGCTCGAGCCGCAAGGCCGCGGTTTCCGGCCCGTTGCTGCCGCACGCCTCGATATAGGTGGCAAGTCCGATGCCGCGCAGCTTCCTGGCTTTTTTCGACGCCGCGAGCGCGCCTGCCAAAGCCCTTCCAGTCGGCGAGCTCCTGAGCGCGCCCAGATGCGCCGCGAACTCGCCGGTGTCGTAGGTCTTGACCCGTCGGCGTCGTGTAGGGCATCTGCTTTCGGCTTGATGAAATTCTTCCGGCGCAGCGCGTCCGGCGTGATCCCGAGCTCGCGCGCCGCGGTGTCGACCAGCCGCTCGATCACATAGGCGGCCTCCGGCCGCCCGGCGCCGCGATAGGCGTCGACCGGCAGCGTATTGGTGTGCGCCGCCGTGATGCGGACGAAGGCGGCCGCGATGTCGTAGACGCCCGGCAGCATGACGGCGCCGACATACGGGAATGTACGGCGCGAAGCTCGACAGATACGCGCCCATGTCGCACACCGTCTCGACCGACAGCGCGAGGAATCTTCCGTTGTGGTCGAGCCGCGAGCTTGCGCGGTGGTGACATTGTCGCGGCCTTGCGCATCGGCGAGGAAGTGCTCGGTGCGCTCCGCCACCCATTTGACCGGCCGCCCGAGCTGCTTGGCCGCCACCGCGGCAAGCGCGTATTCGCGATAGGGAAACAGTTTGGTGCCGAACCCGCCGCCGACGTCCGGCGTCACCACCCGCAGCTTGTCGGCCGGAATTTTCAGCACCTGCTGAGCCAGGATGTCGCGCATGATGTGCGCGCCCTGGCTGCCGAGCGTCAACGTGAGGCGATCCGCTCGCCGCGTCGTATTCGGCGACCACCGCGCGGGTATCCATGTAGTTCGTCACCAGCCGCTGGTTGACGACCGTGAGCTCCACGGTCTTGGCGGCGCGCGCGAAAGCGTCGCGGGTCTTGCGCCTCGTCGCCGAGCGTCATCGCGAACGCGACGTTGCCCGGCTTGTCCGGCCAGACCTGCGGCGCGCCCGGCCGCGAGCGCCGCCACCGCGTCGACCACGTGCGGCAGCGGCTCGTAGTCGACCGCGATCGCCTCGGCGGCGTCCGCGCCTGCTCGAGCGTGTCGGCGACGACGAACGCGACGGCGTCGCCCACATGCATGACCTCGTCGCGCGCGAGCACCGGATAGAGCGGCGCCTCGACCGTCAGGTTCGGCGGGATCGCGACGCACGGCATCGGTCCGAGCGCCGCGACGTCGGGTCCTGCGCAGGAGCACCAGCCGCACGCCCGGCAGCGCGCGCGCCTTGGCGGTGTCGGTGATGCGAAACGCGCGCATGCGCGTGCGGCGAGCGCAGCACGACCGCGTGCAGCGTGCCGGGCGGCGCACGTCGGCGACGTAGCGGCCGGCGCCGCGCAGCAGCGGCGCGTCCTCCTTGCGGGTGATCGACTGGCTGATGCCGAATTTCATCGGGTGGGCTGCTCCGGGACTACGTCAGCGAGAATATCAGCGTCGAGGATGGAGTGTATCACGGCCGCAGGACGCCATATCATCGCGGCAACAAAACGATGGGAGGAACCGCCAGATGCGCCGATCGCGGCAACAGGATATCGGGCTCGAGCCGGTCGCCGGCAACGGGCTGATCGACCGCCGCCTCTTCCTGGCCGGCGGCGCCGCGCTCGCGGCGGGCCGGCGCGCAGGCCGAGCCGCTCGCGGGTCGAGCCCTCCATGAGAATCCCGGGCGCGGGATTTTCCCCCTACGGCCAGCCGTCGGCTCATGAAAGCAAGGTCGGACGGATTTTTGCCTCGGCGCCCGGCACAACTGGCACCGGCGCGTCGCGCACCCCGCTTCACCTCCTCGACGGCATGATCACGCCCGAACGGGCTGCACTTCGAGCGCCACCACGCCGGCATTCCCGACATCGATCCGGACGTCCACCGGCTGCTGATCCACGGCCTGGTGCGGCGTCCGCTGATCTTCACTCTCGACGCGCTGATGAGCTACCCGATGGAATCGCGCATCACGTTTCTCGAATGCGCCGGCAACGGCCAGCTGCTCAACCAGAAGGAGCCCGTACAGGCCAGCGCGCAGGCCCTGCAGGGCCTCGTCTCCTGCGCGGAGTGGACGGGCGTGCGCCTCGCCGTTCTGCTGCAGGAGGCCGGCGTCGACCCGAAGGCGCAGTGGATCCTCGCCGAGGGCGCCGACGCCGCCGGCATGAGCCGCAGCGTACCGCTCGCCAAGGCGATGGACGACGCGCTGATCGCGCTCGCCCAGAACGGCGAGCGGGTGCGGCCGTCGAACGGCTATCCGATGCGCCTGCTGCTGCCGGGCTTCGAGGGCAACATGAACGTCAAATGGCTGCGCCGGATCAAGCTGACCGAAGGTCCGACCATGACCAAGGACGAGACCTCGAAATACACGCTGCTCGGCGCGGACGGCAAAGGCGCTGCAATTCGTCTTCCCGATGGAGGCGAAGTCGCTGATCACGCGGCCCTCGCCTGGTCTCGCCCTCGAGGGCGCCGGCCTGTACGAGATTTCCGGGCTCGCCTGGTCGGGCTACGGCCGGATCGCCAAGGTCGAGGTCTCGGCCGACGGCGGACAAAGCTTGGCGCCGGCCGCCCTGCAGGAGCCGGTGCTCTCGAAGGCGCTCACGCGCTTTCGCATGCCGTGGCGATGGGACGGCGGCCCCGCCGTGCTGCAGAGCCGCGCGACCGACGAGAGCGGCTATGTGCAGCCGACGCGCGCCGACCTGATCGCGCGCCGCAGCCCCAACGGCACCTATCACTCCAACGGCATCACGAGCTGGAGCGTGGCGCAGAGCGGGGAGATCAAGCATGTCTATGCGTGATCGGATCCTGGTCGCCGCCGCCGCGCTCGCTCTCGGCTGCGCCGGCGCAAGCGCGCAAAGCCCCGACCTCGGCCGCGTCGCGGCGCCCGACGAGATCGCCGCATGGGACATCAGCATCGATCCGTCCGGCGCCGGCCTGCCCGCCGGCGGCGGCAGCGCGCGCCAGGGCGAGGCGATCTTCGCCGCCAAATGCGCGGCCTGCCACGGCGACAAGGGCGCCGGCAAGCCGAACGACCAGCTGGTCGGCGGGCGCGGCACGCTCGCCGGCGACCGGCCGGTGAAGACGGTCGGCAGCTACTGGCCCTACGCCACCACGCTGTTCGACTACATCCGGCGCGCGATGCCGCTCAACGAGTCGAAGACGCTCAAGGACGACGAGGTCTACGCGCTGGTGGCTTACATTCTGCAGCTCAACGGGATCATCGGAGAGAGCGACAGGTTGGACGCGCAGACGCTGCCGAAGGTCAGGATGCCGAACCGGGAGGGGTTCGCAGGGTTTGTGAGAGGGAGGTGAGCGTGCGCGCCAATCCCTTTGACCTTCACTGTCATTGCGAGCCCTCGGGTCTTGCCTTCGGCAAGCCCAAGGACAGGCTCCGCGAAGCAATCTCCGCGCGTCTTGGCACGCGATTGCTTCGGCGTGCTGCGCACGCCTCGCAATGACGAATTGAGAGAACTCAGATCCCCGACACGAATTTCGCCATGATCACGATGGTCATCACCTGCATGGTCCCCTGGCACGCGACCGCGAAGAAGAAGCCGCGCATCATGCGGGCGATCTTGTCGGTATCGGGATTGGGCTTGGTCAGCTCCAGGCAGATCCGCAGGTTGGTCGGCAGCAGATAGCCGGTGCCCTGGATGGTCATCAGCACGACCAGCGCGAGCGCCGCCGCCACCCAGCCGTAGGACGGCCAGGCGAGATCGAGAAAACCCAGGTCCTTGGCCAGATACCAGCCGGTGGTGCCGGTGATGATCGCCAGCGTCGGCATGAGGAACAGCGTCTTCGGCACCAGCCGCACGATGACCTCGCGCCGCGCCGAGAAATCGATGCGCCGGAGGATCGGACCGACGATGAAGCCCATGAACAGGTCGATGCCGGTCCACAGCACGCCGCAGATGACGTGGACGAAATTGAGGAACCAGCGGTCATGGCTCGCGATCGCGGCGATCATCACGCCGATCGCGGCGGCCGCGTACCAGAGGTAATGCCATCGGATGACGGACGGCTGGGGCACTGTGGTCAGCGTTGCCATGCGTCACTTATGATTTGGCGTCCGGGATGGGTCAACGAGAATTGCCGCGGCCCGTCATTGCGATTCGAGCACCCGGCCCGCGCTACCGCAGCAGATCGTTGAACTCCGGATGCCGGCCCATGAAGGCGGCGACGAACGGGCACTTGGGAACCACCTTCAGGCCTTGCGCCCGCACGGCCTCGAGCACGCCGCGCACCAGCGTCGAGCCCACGCCCCGGCCGCCGAGCGCAGGCGGCACCTCGGTGTGCGTCAGGGTGATCACGCCGGGCGCCAGCTGATAATACGTAAAGGCCGTGTGCCCATCGGTTTCGAGCTCGAAGCGCTGGAACGCGCGTTTGTCGCGGACCGTGCCGGTCATGCGATCACTCCGGCTTGATGCCGGCCTCCGCCACCACGGCCGCCCATCTCTGCGTCTCCGCGGCGAGAAAACGCGTGAATTCGCCGGGCGACATCGCCCTGGGCTCGGCGCCGAGCTTCGCCAGGCTCGCTTTCATCTCAGGGGAATTCATGCCTTCGTTGAATACGGCGTTCAGCCGGGCGACGACATCCGCCGGCGTCCCGGCCGGCGCCAGCATGCCGCTCCACAGCGTCGCCTGCAGCCGCGGCAGACCGCTTTCGCTCATGGTCGGCACGTCCGGCAATTGCGGGCTGCGCATCGGCGACGTGATGGCGAGCGCGCGCATCTTGCCGGCCTCGATATGCGGCAGCATGACGACGGGCGTATCGAACATCATCTGGATCTGTCCGGCCAGCAGGTCCGTGATGGCGGGCGCCGAGCCTCGGTAGGGAATGTGGGTAAGGCTCACGCCGCCGACCAGCTTCAAGAGCTCGCCCAGCACGTGCGGTTGCGAGCCCACCCCGGCGGAACCGAAATTGACCTTGCCGGGATTGGCCTTGGCATAAGTGATGAGCTCGGCCACCGACTTGACGGGAAGCGTCGGGGAGACGCACAGCAATTGCGGGCTGACGGCGACCAGCGCCACCGGGGCAAAGGCCTTGGACAGATCGTAGTCCACGCTCTTGTAGATCGACGGGCTGATGGTGAGCGCGCCGACCTGCGAGATCAGCAGGGTGTAGCCGTCGGGATCCGCGCTCGCCACCGCCTTGGCGCCCACGGTGCCGCCGGCGCCGCCCGGGCGGCTCTCGACGATGACGCTCTGCCCGAACATCGACGACAGCTTTTCCGCCACCAGCCGCGCCAGCACGTCGGTCGGTCCGCCCGCCGGATACGGCACGACGATTTTGAGCGCGTGGTTCGGGTAGGTCTGCGCGGACACGCGGCCGGCCTCCGACAGCCCGATGCCGGCCGCCACGACCAGACACAGCGAGAGACGCTTGGCGATCATCGATTTCGCTCCCAGCTTCGCGAACCCCATTGTGGCATGCGGCGGCAGCCGCCGCACCTCTCCCCGCGTGCGGGGAGAGGTCGACATCCGAGCGTCAGCGAGGATGTCGGGTGAGGGGGCGTCTCCGCGAGTCCGAGCGCTCGGAAACGCCCCCTCACCCCGATCCTCTCCCCGCAAGCGGGGAGAGGGAGCTCGCCGAGTCCGCGGCGGGCTCTACTCCGCGGGCTGTGCCGCGGCCTTGGCGCGGCGCCGCCGGGCGAGCCCCGCGAACCACCGGCTGACCACGTAGAACGCCGGCGTGAACAGCAGGCCGAACAAGGTCACGCCGATCATGCCCGAGAACACGGCGGTGCCCAATGTCTGGCGCAGCTCCGCGCCGGCGCCGACCGCCCATACCAGCGGCGCGACGCCGAAGATGAAGGCGAACGACGTCATCAGGATCGGGCGCAGCCGCAGCCGCGCCGCCTCGACCGCCGCGGACCAGCGGTCGCGCCCGCCGTCCTCGAGCTGCTTGGCGAACTCCACGATCAGGATTGCGTTCTTGGCCGCAAGCCCGATCAGCACCACGAAGCCGACCTGGGTGAGGATATTGTTGTCCTGGCCGCGCAGGATCACGCCGCTGATCGAGGCGACGAGGCACATCGGCACGATCATGATGACGGCGAGCGGCAAGGTGAGGCTTTCGTATTGGGCGGCGAGCACCAGGAACACGAACACTACGGCGAGCGCGAACGCGAAGGCCGCCGTGTTGCCCGCCTTGATCTGCTGGAAGGCGAGCGTCGTCCATTCGTAGCCGAAGCCTTCGGGCAGCATCTCGGCGGCGAGCTTTTCCATGATCTCGATCGCCTGGCCCTGGCTGTAGCCGGGGGCGGCGGCGCCGTCGAGCTCCGCGGCCCGATAGAGATTGTAGCGCGGGACCCGATACGGACCCGAAATGTCGCGTACCGTGGTGAAGGAGCCGAGCGGCACGATGTCGCCGGCGGAGTTGTGCACTCGGATTTTCAGCACGTCCTTGGGATCGTTGCGATAGTCGGCGTCGGCCTGCGCGGTGACCCGGAAGGTGCGGCCGAACAGGTTGAAGTCGTTGACATAGGACGAACCGATATAGACCTGCAGCGCCGTGAACACATCCGCCACGTTGATGCCGAGCAGCTGCGCCTTGGTGCGATCGATGTCGAGATAGAGCTGCGGGGTCGACGTCTCGAACAGGGTGAATACCTGGGAAAGGCCGGGCGTCTGGCTGGCGCGCGCCGCCATGCTGGCGGCCAATGCCTGCAGCGCGGCGGGCCCCTGGCCGCCGCGGTCCTCGACCATCATGCGGAATCCGCCCGCATTGCCGATACCGGCGACCGGCGGCGGCTGCACCACGAAGATGAGCGCGTCCTGGATCGGCGCGAGGCTTTTCATCAGGGCGGCCGTGATGCCGGCGGCGGATTGCTGCGGATCGCGGGAGCGATCCTCCCAGGGATCGAGGGTGAGGAACACCGCGCCCGCATTCGGCGCGTTGGTGAAGGTTGCGCCCGAGAAGCCCACGATGTTCACCGCATGCCCGACGCCCGGCGTCTTGAGCGCGATGTCGACCGCGCGCTGCTGCACCGCGTCGGTGCGCGACAGCGACGCCCCGGGAGGCAGCTGCACCACCACGATCAGATAGCCGCGATCGACCTGCGGGATGAAGCCGATCGGGGTCTTGCGGAATTCGTTGAGACCGTAAGCCAGAATGCCGGCATAGACCAGCAGCACGATCGCGGAAATGCGCACCGTACGCGAAACGATGAATCCATAGCCGCGCCCGACCGCGTCGAAACCGATATTGAATACCCGGAAGAAGCCGTGGATCGGCCGCTCCCACCACCGATCGCGATGCTGCGTGTCGTGCGGCTTGAGCAGCAGCGCGCACATGGCGGGCGACAGGGTCAGCGAAATGATCAGCGAGATCACGGTCGCGCCCGCGATGGTGAGCGCGAACTGCCGGTAGAACTGGCCGGAGATGCCGGTGATGAAGGCGGACGGCACGAACACCGCACACAGGACCAGCGCGATCGCGATCAGCGCCGAGCCGACCTCGTCCATGCTCTTGACCGCCGCATCGTGGGGCGTGAGGCCCGCCGCGATGTTGCGCTCGACGTTCTCGACCACGACGATCGCGTCGTCGACCACGATGCCGATCGCGAGCACGAGTCCGAACAATGATAGATTGTTGAGCGTGAACCCGAACGCCCCCATGAAGAAGAAGGTGCCGATCAGCGACACCGGAATCGCCACGATCGGGATCAGGGCGGCGCGCCACGTCTGCAGGAACAGGATGACCACCAGCACCACGAGAAGGGTCGCCTCGCCGATCGTCTGCTCCACCGCCGTAACCGACTGCTGGATGAACGCGGTCGGATTATAGACGATCGCTTGCTTGATGCCGGGCGGGAAGCGCTTCGCGAGAACGTCCATCGTGGCGACGATGTTGTTCGCGGTCTGCAGCGCGTTCGAGCCGGGGCGCTGGAACACCGCCAGTGCCACCGCGGGATCGCGGTCCAGATAGGAGTTCGACGAATAGTCGACGGCCGCCAGCTCGACGCGGGCTACGTCCTTGAGCCGCACCACCGCGGTGTTGGTCTGCTTCACCACGATGTTGGAGAATTCCTCCGGATTGGCGAGACGACCGAGCGTTTGAACGGCGATCTGGAAGGCGCCCTGCTTGTCGGTCGGCGGCTGGTCGAGCACGCCGGACGCGACCTGGATGTTCTGCCCCTGCAGGGCGCTGACGACGTCGCTCGCGGTGAGCGAGAGCGCCTGCAGGCGATCGGGATCGAGCCAGATCCGCATCGAATAGTCGCGGCTGCCGAACACGATGATCGAGCCGACGCCGTCGACGCGCGTGAGCGCATCGGTGATCTCGAGCGTCGCATAGTTCGAGATGAACAGCGTGTCGCGCGACTTGTCGGGCGAATAGAGATGCACGACCATCATCAGGTCGGGCGAGCTCTTGGTCACGGTCACGCCGATATTGCGCACGTCGGCCGGCAGCCGCGGCTGGGCGATCGCCACGCGGTTCTGCACCTGGACCTGCGCGATGTCGAGATTGGTGCCGAGCTCGAAGCTGACCGCGATGGAGAAGCGTCCGTCGGCGCTCGAGTTCGACGACATGTAGATCATGTTCTCGACGCCGTTGATCTGCTGCTCGATCGGCGTGGCCACCGTCGAAGCGACGACGTCGGCGCTCGCGCCCGGATATTGCCCGGTCACGTTGATGATCGGCGGCGCGATCTCGGGGTATTGCGCGACCGGCAGCCGGGCAAAGGACACGCCGCCCAGGATCACGAACACGATCGAGACCACGGCGGCGAAAATCGGCCGGTCGATGAAGAAATGGGAAATCCGCATGGGTCGCGCGGCCTTTGTTTCTTTATTTCATGACCTGCGCCGCGCCCGGCGCGGCCGGCGGCGACGCGCCTTCCTCCTGCGGCGCCACCTTCTGTCCGGTGCGCGCGCGCATCAAGCCGTTGACGATGACCCGGTCCTCGAGCGCGAGGCCATCCTTGATCACCCTGAGATTGTCCGACATCTGGCCGAGCGTCACGTATTTCTGCCGCACGATGTTCTCGCCGTCGACCACCAGCACGTATTTGCGCGCCTGCTCGGTGCCGATCGCGGCGTCCGGCACCAGCAGCGCCACGTAGGAGGGGCGAGCCCGGCACGCGGAGGCGACCGAACATGCCGGGCGTGAACACGCCGTTCGGGTTGGCGAAGACCGCGCGGCCGCGGATGGTGCCGGACGAGCGGTCGATGACGTTGTCGACGAAATCCATGCGGCCCTGGTAGCCGTAGTCCGGCTCGTCGATCAGGCGCAGCGACACCAGCGCGCTGCCTTCGCGGCTCGTCATGTCCTGTCCGGCCTTGGAGAGGCGCTCGTAGCGCAGATAGGAGGCTTCATCGAAGGTGAACTCGAAGCGGATCGGATCGAGCGACACGATGGTCGCGAGCAACGTCGTATTGCCGCCGGTGCCGCCGGTCACCAGGTTGCCGGGCGAGACCCGGCGGTCGCCGATGCGGCCGTCGACCGGGGCGCGCAGTTCGGTGAATTCGAGGTCGAGGCTGGCCTGGCGCACCGCCGCCTCCTGGGCGTCGACCGACGCTTCGGCGACGCGCTTGGCCTGGGTGCGCTGATCGAAGGTCTGCTCCGTGATGGTCTTGTCGCGCACGAGCTGGGCGGCGCGCGCGAGATCGGCGTCCGCAAACGCGTGGTTCGCGCGCGCCTGCGCCAGATTGGCCTTGGCCTGGTCGAGCGAGGTCTGGAACGGCCGCTTGTCGACGGTGAACAGCAGGTCGCCCTGCTTGACCGTCTGGCCGTCGGTGAAATGCACCTGGTCGAGATAGCCCGACACCCGCGCCCGGATCTCGACCGAATTGACCGCGACGAACCGGCCGACATATTCGTCCTGATCGATCACGGTACGCCGCGTCGGATGCGCGACGGTGACGGCCGGCGCCGGCGGGGCGGCCGCCTTCTGGTCTTCCCCGCAGCTTGCGAGCAGGACCGCGAGACCCAAGGCAGCAACCAGAGGGGCGAGACGTGCGAATGGGGGTTTCGACATGAGCTCTCTGTTGGGTCGCCCCGTGGGCGGCAATCCGGGCATATATGGGGCGGGGATCGCACGCGGAACGCGGGTCGCACGATTGTGAACGGTGCTCCCGCTATCTGTTCGAACCGCCGGGCACCCCCCATATCTGCCTCCACGCAACCTGTCCATCCGCCAGAGGAACGGATTGCGCCTGTGCCCCTGCCGGCGAGCCCCAGACACCCCCCATGCCCTTGTTCGACAAACAAAAATCTGGTTTTCCCAGCGCCGCGCCGCACCCCGCCGAGGACGCCGCGCCGCTCGACGCCTATTCGCGCGCGGTCATCGACGTGGTCGACCGCGTCGGCCCGGCGGTGGTGCGGCTCGAGCCGCGGCCGTCCGAGCAGTCCCGCCAGGGCGGGTCCGGCTCCGGCGTGATCGTCTCGCCCGACGGACTCGTCCTCACCAACAGTCACGTGGTGGGCGGCGCCTCCCGCATCCGGGCGACCACGGCCGACGGCCAAAGCCTCACCGCTCAGGTGGTGGGCGACGATCCCGATACCGATCTGGCGCTGCTGCGGATCAACGAGAGCGTGACGCTGCCGGTTCGCGCCGCTCGGCGACTCGCGACACCTCAGGCGCGGCCAGCTTGTGATCGCGATCGGCAACCCGCTCGGCTTCGAGTCGACCGTCACGGCCGGCGTGGTCTCGGCGCTCGGCCGCTCGTTGCGCGCCAGCACCGGCCGGCTGATCGACGACCTGATCCAGACCGACGCGGCGCTCAATCCGGGCAATTCCGGCGGCCCGCTGGTGTCCTCGCACGGCGAGGTGGTGGGCATCAACACGGCGATCATCATGGGAGCGCAGGGCATCTGCTTCGCGATCGCGGCGAATACGGCGAAATTCGTGCTCGGCGAGTTGATCCGCCACGGGCGGGTGCGGCGCGCCTATATCGGGATCTCGGCGGCGCAGACCGCGCTGCCGCGACGGCTGCGTCACGCGGCCGGCGTCGCCCAGGAAAGCGCGGTGGTGGTCGCCGGCGTCGAGCCCGCGAGTCCGGCCGATCGCGCCGGGCTGATGGCGGGCGACACGCTGCTCTCGCTCGACGGCCAGGCGGTGACCGGCGCGGACGATCTCATCCGCATCCTCACGGGCGAGAAGATCGGCGGCAAGGTCGAGATCGAGATGTTGCGCGAGCGCCAACGCAAGGTGGTCTGGCTCGAGCCGGAGGAGCGCCGGCGCCGCGCGGCGTGATCAGGGCAGCGGCAGATCCAACCGGTCGGGCACCGCCGGCTTGCGCCGGCGGCGAAAGGCGGCGAGCCACTCGGGCCCGAACAGCAGCGCGAGCGCTCCGCCGTAGACCGCGCATCCGAGAAACGCGAGCGCCGCGAGGCTGAGCTCCGCACGGTACGCCGGCGTCCCGCCGAGCAGATGCCCGATCAGGCGATCGCCGAGGAAGAGCGCCGCTGCGAGCACGAGCCCGGCGGCCGCGAGCCTCACCGTCGATCGTTTGAGACGCTGGTCGGGCGCGATCAGGTGCGCCCGGTGGGCGTACCAGACGACCAGCGCAAAATTGATCCAGGCGCCGATCGAGGTCGCGAAGGCCAGCCCGACCTGCGCATAGTCCCTCATGAGGACGATCTTGAGCGCCACGTTGACGACGACCCCGACGAAAAGCGCCTTGACGGGCGTCGCGGTGTCGCCGCGGGCGAGGAAAGTCGCCGATACGCTGCGGATCAGGACGAACGGCACGAGCCCGATCGTATAGGCGGCGAGCGTCGCACCCGCCGCCGCCGCGTCCGCCGACGTGAAGGCGCCACGGGCGAACAGCGCTCGCATGATGAGATCGGGCACGATCAGGAACGCCGCCACGCACGGGATCGACAGCAATAGCGTGAACTCGATCGCGCGATTCTGCGAATGGCGGGCGCCCGCCTCGTCGCCGGTCGCGAGGCGGCCCGCCATCTCGGGCAGCAGCACGGTCCCGGCCGCGATCCCGATCACGCCGATCGGAAGCTGGTTTAGGCGATCCGCATAATAGAGCGCCGAGAGCGCGCCAGTGGCGAGAAAACTCGCGATGATGGTGTCGGCGAAGAGGGCGATCTGGGTTCCGCCCGAGCCGAGCGTCGCCGGCCCGAGCGCCTTGAAGAAGCGCTTGACGTCATCGTCGACGCTGAAGGCGCGAAAACCAGGCAGGACCTTGTTGCGCCGCGCATCGCCGGCCACCAGCAAGGCTTCGAGACAGCCGGCGAGCAGCACGCCCCAAGCCGCCGCATGCCCGGCGGTCGGAAAGAATGCGGCGAGCGCCAGCGTCACCATCATCGAAAGGTTGAGCAGGATCGGCGCCGCGGCGGCGGCCGCGAAGCGCTGCAGCGCGTTGAGAATACCGCCGTAGAGCGTCACCAGCGAGACCAGCAGCAGATAGGGAAACGTGATGCGCGTGAGGTCGACCGCGAGCGCGAAGCGGCCGGGATCATGCGAGAAGCCCGGCGCGAGCAGCCCGATCACCGCAGGCGTGAAGGCGAGCGCGACCGCGAGCAATGCAGCCTCGATCGCGAACAGCAGGGTGAAGATGCGGTCGGCGAACAGCCGCGCCGGCTCGGCCCCGCCGGCCGAGCGAATGCGCGCATAGGCCGGCACGAAGGCGGCGTTGAACGCGCCCTCGGCGAAAATGGCGCGGAAATGGTTGGGCAAGCGAAGCGCGACGAAGAAGGCGTCGGCCACCGGGCCGGCGCCGAGGATGGCCGCCAGCATGATGTCGCGCACGAAGCCGGTGATGCGCGACACCAGGGTCAGGCCGCCGACCGTGAGGATGCGTTCGATCATGGAGCGTTCACTGAATTCCGCCGTCACGGGCGAGCCGTGCGGACGACCGCAAAGGCGCCTATTTGGTCAGCGCCCTCTGCGTCGCGTCGATGATGCGATCCTGCGTCGGCTCGTCGAGATAGGCGTGCATCGGCAGGCTGATGACCTCGTCGGCGAGCCGTTCGGACACCGGCAAGCCGCCATCCGCGCAAGGAAAGCGCGCATAGGCTTCCTGCCGGTGCAACGGCTTTGGATAGTAGATCGCAGTCGGAATTCCTTCCGCCTTGAGCGCCGACGCCAGGCCGTCGCGCCGTCCCGGCTCGAGCCGGATCGTGTATTGCGCCCACACAGACGTGTAGCCGTCGGGGATCCGCGGGCACGGTCGCGACATTGCCGAGCGCATTGTTGTAGCGCTCGGCCGCCTTGTTGCGCGCCGCGATCTCATCCGGAAAGATTTTCAGCTTCTCGATCAGCACGGCGGCCTGGATGGTGTCGAGTCGGCCGGTCATGCCGATGCGCACGTTGTCGTACTTGTCGGCATTGTGGCCGTGCACGCGCAGGCTCTTCACCAGCGCGGCGAGCTCGTCGTCGTCGGTGAACACCGCGCCGCCGTCGCCGTAGCAACCGAGCGGCTTGGCGGGAAAGAAGCTGGTGGCGGTGGCGAGCCCGAACGTGCCGAGCGGGCGACCCTTGTAGGTGGCGCCGAACGACTGCGCGGCGTCGTCGAGGACGAAGATGCCCTCCGCTGCCGCGACCGCGGCGAGCGCATCGTGGTCGGCCGGCAGGCCGAACAGATCGACCGGGATGACCGCCTTCGGCTTGAGGCCGAGACGCTTCGCCGTCGCGATCGCGCGTTCCAGGCTCGCCGGATCGATATTGAAGGTCGCCTCGTCGACGTCGGCGAACACCGGCGTCGCGCCGAGCAGCGCCGCGACCTCCGCAGTGGCGCAGAACGTGAAGGCCGGGCAGAACACCGCGTCGCCGGGCCCGACGCCCTTCGCCATCAGGACGAGCACGAGCGCGTCGGTGCCGCTCGCGCAGGTGACGGCGTGGCGGGCACCGCAGAATTGCGCGAGCGCGGCCTCGAGCATGCGCACCTCGGGACCGAGGATGAACTGGCAATGCGTGGTGACGCGGGCGATCGCCTCGTCGATCAGCGCACCGAGCCGCCGGCGCTGGCCGACCACGTCGATGAACGGAATGGGTTTGGGTTCGATGCGGGCCTGCTGAGTCATCGGATGTCCGGGCACGAAGGGCCTTCAGCCGACCACTCGGCGCGGTCCCTTATGGGGCGCCGCCGTCTCGGCGCGCCGGCCGTTGTTGAGGCAGCGGATCGCAACCTCCAGGCTCGCCGTCCCCTCTTCGCCGGTCACCGGCGGCTCAGTGCCGGTGCGCACCGCGGTCACGAAGGCGGAAAGCTCCGCGCGCAGCGGCTCGGCGTGGCCGACCGACAGATGACGCATGGAGTAGCTGCCGTCGGGCTGGAACCCGAAACATTCGGTGACCTGGCGGGTCAACAGATCGCCGATCACGTATTTGCGCTTGGTCGCGACATGAACCGTGCGCGCCTTGAACGGAGTGAGCCAGTTGGTGTTGATATGGGCGAGCACGCCCGAGGCGGTGCGGAACTGCAGCAGCGCAATGTCCTCGCGCTCGGCCTTGGCGCTGCGCAGCTGCGGCTGGACCTCGACGATCTCGGAGCCGGTGAACCAGCTGATCAGGTCGATGTCGTGCACGGCGAGATCGATGACGACCCCGACATTCGACATGCGCGGCGGGAAAGGTCCGACGCGGGTGATGGCGATCGAAAGGATGTCCTCCTCGCGGAGCGCCTCCTTGATCGCCTGGACGGCCGGATTGAAGCGCTCGACATGGCCGACCATCAGGGTGACGCCGGCCCGGCGGGCGGCCGTGATGATATCGCGGCCCTCCTCGACCGTGGAAGCGATCGGCTTCTCGACCAGCACGTGGATGCCTTGGCCGATGGCCGTGAGCGCGATGCTGCGATGAAGATGGGTCGGCGCGGCGATCGACACGGCGTCGACGCCGAGCGCGACGAGGCCGGCGACGTCGGGGACCGCGGCGCAGCCGAGCGAGCGCTCGACGAAATCGGCCTGCTTGTCGTCCGGATCGGCAACGCCGACGAGGTTGACGCCCGGCATCTCGGCGAGCACGCGGGCATGGTTGTAACCCATCACGCCCACCCCGACGACGCCGAGGCGCAGCGGCGCTGCATCGGCTTTCACGGCTTTCACCATGGACGCACAACCCCCAACTCGCGAGCCACCACGTCTTTCCCTAGCACGGCCCGAAACGGCTGGCGACCGCAAACCGCAATCGACGCAAACACGTTTTGAGTCAGGGAGTTACATTGGATCAGCGACGACAGCGCGGGTGGCGCGATGCGCGCCTGCCGCATCGCCTTCAAGAAGGGCTTCGCCAAGGCCGGGCAGCGGGTCATCATCGTCGCCGGCGTGCCGCTCGGAACGCCGGGTGCCACCAACATGGTGCGCATCGCCTATGTGGGCGCCGAGACCACCCGCGGGGACGGCGAATAGCGAACAGTCCCTTGTTTTTGTGTCTCAGGCTAGGGGTGCATTCCACGGGACATGCGCCAATCTGCAGAGCGAGAACAGGTCGCAATTCCCTGTTAACTGGGGACCTGCTGCCTGCCGCCGACCTCGCATATTGAGATGATTGGGCTTTTTGGCTTCATTTGTCCCGCCGTGGCCCTGTTAATATCAGGCGTCTGCAGGGAATCTGCAGGGGATGGTGGCGCCGCCAAACCCGGCACCCGGGCCGCACTGTTCTCCAAATGAAAAGGGCCGCACGGGGCGGCCCCTATGTTTGCTGTGCTTGCGACGTGGTGGCGCGCGACACGTCGCTCTGATGCAAACGCCCGGCGCTTCGCGTCGCCGGGCGCAATTCGAACTCTGGATTTTCTCCTATACCATCTGCCGGGGGGCGTCAAAAAAATGGGTGTCAAGAGTAAAGATCGGACCCGGCGACGGATTCTGCAATGACACACTGGGACTAGAACATGATTTGGTCAGGTCGAGCCACGCACTCCCGCGATTTAATCTGACATGATAACACACTAGATGTGAGCTTTTGCCGAAGCGACGCCGCTCGAAGCGACGCCGCTCTTCGAACGGCTACGAGCGAGCGCGTGGTTCGACTTGATCGGAACACGCTCGAGGACGCCTACTCATAAATCGTGACCGTTCGGCAATCACTACCCGATGTCCGCTTGACGCCCGCAAGCGGCGCAAAAGCAAGCGTTCCCGGACTTCGCATGCGGGCCAACTCCGGGCTCTCACTCGGCCCGCACCAGAGAGTGCTGCATCGACGAGCCGCCAGGATGCTCAATCAATCGGCGACGGATTCCAGGAGCGGTTTATCCTTGTCGAAGATCAGGAGTTCGATCGAACGAGCGGGTTTGTCACCCAAGTTTTGATTCCGGTGGACGGTACCTCGCGGAATATAGACGCTGTCTCCCGCCTTCAAGAGACGTGGTGCCTGCCCCTTGATGGTGAACGTCACTTCGCCTTCCTGAACTGCGGCCCACTGGTCACCGTTATGACGATGAAAGTTATTGCCTTGGCCTGGCGGAATTGTCACCGATTGTAATTTCACCGAGCGAGATGAATCGTTTTCAAGCGGTGTCGTGTAATACGCCTTCACATTGGGATTGGCGGGCAGCGGTTGCGCCTGCAAGTGCGAGACGTCGCAAATCGCACCTAACACTCCGATGGCGAGCGCTGGTATGATCAACCTGATCATGGGATTCCCCCTCTTTGGTCACTTGGCGACAGTAGTATACGCGGCGCATGAACCCCCGCAACGTGGTCGCGTGCTCCCGGCCATCCGACCCGTAAGGGTGTGGCGGAATGCCGGTGAGGCAAATGGAATCCGTTTGTTACGCGAGCATGACGCAGGTCCGCTTCCCCTCCAATATCGGCCAAACGGCAGACATCGCGGTACGTCGGGTTCGGGCCAGGACCGGACAAATGAAGACGAGTGTACCTCATAGAGTTCTCGGCATGTCCGAGTTGGGCCACCGGAAATGCTCATCGGGAGCGGATTGAGTTCGCTTTGCCACGCAAAACTGAACATTCATTGGCAATTCTAGCGTCCACAGAACGTTACCCGCGACCGAACAAAGTGGGGCTGCAAGGATAGCTCCTCTGAAGAGATGCGTGCGGTCGATCGCCGCGGCCCGGCGTCTGCTGCTGGAGCGGTGCGCGATGCGTGACGAGGACGACGATGCATTAGCTCATCGCCAGATGAGTCAGTCGCGCGCCGACGTGCGACCGATTTCATACAGCGACCATTGGAAGCTATCGGTCAGCAGCAGGCGGGATCGCGGCAGCAGCGCTTCGAATACGCGGTTGCTGCGGTCGACGTGGGATTGGCCAAAGCGATCGATCTCGATGTCTTTCAAGGATGTCCGGTATATGAAATAACGGATTCCATGTTCGGACAGGAACTGCTCTATGCTCTCCCCGTCAGACGGCAAGTTGCGGTAAGGCAGGATCCATTTTCCATCCCGCCCGCCATTGTAAGCCGTGGCGCAATCCACGGCGCAGTTGTCGAATGGCTGGAAGACCACGCGAAGATCGTGCTCGGCGATGTAGCGGTAGACCGCGTAGCCCTCCCGACGCGTGGCGAGGTAGTCATCGATGCTCAGTTGTCCGACGGCGACGCGGACAAGATCGCCGTCGATCGACCTCGGAACGATCCCTGCCGTCCCGTGCCCGATGATCCGCGTCGCGAGGCCAGCCGCCAACAGCGCCATGCCGAGCCCGACCGCTACAATACTGGCGCGCCAGCGCGAATGTTGGGTCCGCGCCTCGATCCGTGACCCGAGCGCGACCCAGCGCGACAATTCCACTCCGCGTGCCAGCAACCCGGCCATGGAAAGATCGAGCAAGGAAAACGATGCGACGATCGCCGTCGAGAGGAATAAAAGGTAAGCCGGCATCGCCCAGCGAATGTTATTGAACATAACGGCGTACCAGATTACGAAGAGTGCCGCTGTCCACCACGCGAGCGCACCGATCCTGACTTCTCGCCTCATGAGCCCAATCAGGATCAGCACCACGGCGATCTTCGGCGGTGTCCGATCGGCCAGGAACCATTTGTAGAGTATGAAGGCGAAGTCGCGCCATCCCTGCAGCGTCAGTAGGTCGGTGACGTAGATGCGATCGGCCGGATCGAAGGCCCGGGTAATATCCCGCATGTAGTCGGCCATCCATTCATCAGACAATCCCGGATGGCCGAACACGAAAGGGTAGACCGGATTGCCGAGCAGGACCCAATTCTTCACATACCAATAGCCCGCCACGACCATGACGATGGCGCCGAAAATCGCCGCGTCGCGCCGCGTTCGCTGCTCCCTGACGAGGCGTGGGAGGAGCGCCATTCCGATCAACACGATGGTGATCAGCTCGGTATATTTCCCGGCGACGGCCACGCCCGCGAGCAAACCCGAGGTCGCGAGCTCGTGAGCGCGCGACGACAGCAGATAGCGATGTGTGAACAGGAGCGCGAGCACCGAATAGCATGTGCGCGGAACGTCAGTGAGCGGTGTGGCCGCATTGATCCAGAAGAATGAGGACGTCGCAACGAAATAAAGGACGAGAAGCAAACCGAAGCTCTTGCGGCGCGGCGCGAAGCTCGCGACGCACAGGAGGAATCCGAGATAGATGACGACGTTCATGGCATTCGCCGCGACGAAATGGTCGACGAACAGCAGCGCTTGCGCGAACAGCAGATTGAAGAATAGCGGATTGTTGGAATAGAAAATGTGGCCTATCTGCGGATAGATGAAGCCGTGCTGTGCAACCATGCTTCGCGCGAGCGGAATTTGAAAGACCCATATGTCGGCGTGCGACACCGGCATATGTGAGAAAAGCACAAGCAGGTAGGTCAAGGCGCCGAACGCGGCGAGCGCGGCGAGCGCGAGCAGGTTGCGGCGAACGATCGCCCTCCCAACGTCGACGGCCAGCGTCGAGATAGCGGTGCCAATGCAGATTGCGTCGTGGCGGCGCCAAATTAACAGTGTGGCGCCAAGCGCGACGATGATTTCGGGGCGAAACGCGCGGATCAACGCCAGAAAGGTTCCGATCGTGCCGATGATCGCGAGCGCCGGAAGAATGCTCCGCAGCAGCAGGTCGCGATCGGACATCGCGGGGGAGCTGTGCGAGACCGAATTCGAGGCCGCAAAGCCGGACGACGAGCATGCGGTAGAGCACGGCGCCGACGAACCAGTAGCCGGCAACGGTGGCGATGGCTGCCACGGTGATCATCGATTTTCGACGCGTCCGCTAGGCTTGACGTGCGGTGGGAAGTTCGAACTACGAGGCGATTTTGCACTATTGGTATCTGAAAGTCCGGTTCGGGCCATTTTCGACCTTCGGCAGGCCCACCGGCAAGGTCTGGTCTACCCCCAGAACCGGAAATCAAAGGGTCTCTCACGAGCTTCCGAGTTGGGCCAGGACCCAACTCATTCACTGCAACAAGAAGAGCCGTGGAAACCTTCACCTTTCACCAGTAGGGAGACGCACGGTCAACGCCGCATGTGACGGCGGCGGCACGGCGGCACCTTCGTCTCCCTGCCTCGGGAGTGCTAAAATAAATGTTCTCGTTGACCGAAAGGTGCAAAATGTCTGAAGGAAAAGGCTACCCTTCAGCTGCGGCGATAGACGTCGTCGAGACGAATGATGTCGTCCTCGCCGAGATAGCTGCCGGTCTGCACCTCGATCAGTTCGAGCGGGATGCGACCCGGATTGGCGAGCCGATGGACCGAGCCGATCGGGATGTAGATCGAACTCGTTCTCGTGAACCGTCTTGAGCTGTTCGCCGCCCGTGACCTCGGCGGTGCCGCGAGCGTCCGGGCGGAGTCTCCACCCACAAATCGCTTGGCGTCCCGGTGACCCTGAAGATCTAAGAGACGTCCCGACCTTGATGGCAGGCTCGTTCACAACGCATCTCCGAACATGTGACGCGTTCCTCGGAACAGACGGTAACCGAGCGTAAGGCAGAGGGCGCCAATCACGGGCGCAACAAGCCACGATAGAGGATGCGTGACTCCTCCCGATATCACGTCGCGATAGAGCCAGATCACATGGGCGAAGGGGCTGAGCTGAAAGGCCGTCTCCGCCCAAGCCGGCAGCATGCCCGGCACATAGAGGATCGGATGCACAAACAGGCCGATCATAAGGAAGAGCTGAACGACATTGCGGATATCACGAAAAAAGACACCGGCCGCCGCGAGCATATAGACGAGGCCGATCGTCAACAGGAGATGGCAAAGGATGGGGAACGGCAGCAGCAGCCACGACAACGGATGCGCCGTACCGGCCAGAATCGTCAGAAACAGCGGGAAGAGGAGACCGATGCCGAGAAGGAAGAGGGTCGACAGGGCGAGCTTGAGCGGAATGATTTCGACCGGAAAGACGATTTGCTTGATGAGGCTCTTGTTTTCCGTGATGCAGGTTGGCGCGCGACTGATCCCTTCCTGGAATGCGAGCCACGGGACAAGCCCCGCCAGAAGAAAGGCCGTGTAGCCGAATTCGCCATCGTCGACGCCGAGACGGACATGAAAGACGAACGAAAACACGAACACATAGACCATCATCATGAGGAGCGGCTGCCCGACTATCCAAAAGCCCGGTAAGACGAGGCCGGCTTGACGTTCTACGAGGTCGCGACGGGTCATCTCCCACAAGAGCTCGCGGTACTGCACAACGCTGCGCAGCAGGAGACGCAGCGCGTCATAATTGGCGGCAATGTTGAGCACACGCAACATCAGGCGCTCTTGGCCAATCGGTCGCCGTCGACCCACATGCGGAACCACAGTTCCATCATCAACAGCGGCCAGAGGCGCGTGTGATGCGCGTTTGCGCCCGAGCAATGCTCGTCGAGGAGTTTCTTGACGGCGCCATGTTGAACGATACCACGGCCCGTTGCCTTCGGCGAAAGCAGCAGGTCATACGCCATCTCCTTCAGCTCGCCGCGGAACCAATGATCGACCGGGCAGCCGAAGCCCATTTTCGGGCGCGACAGAACTTCGCTTGGCAGGTAGGGCGCCATGGCTTTCTTGAAGATGGCCTTACCTATGCCGCCCGGGATCGTAACGTTTTGCGGCAACGTCAGCGCCCATTCCAGAAAAACATGGTCGAGCAGCGGCGACCGGCTCTCCAGCGAATGGGCCATGGTGGCGACATCCACCTTCACCATCAAATCGTCGGGCAGATAAGTGTAAATATCCGACCAGTTGGCGCCCGAAATCAAATCGCCCGCCTCGGCAAAATATGGTTGAAGAATATCGAGAGCCGAATCGCGCAGGTATGGCCGCATCGCCTCGCCGTAAGCGGTCGGCTTGTGTTCGTCGGCGAAGGCGGTGATGGTGAATGCGTAGCGGTTCTGCTGCGACCGAGCATCGACCCGCAGAAGGCCCCCCAACCTTTCGGCGCGGGAGGCCATCTTGCCGTGCAGCGGCAGCCTTCCGACGACACTACCCGCGAAACGTCGCAACCATCTCGGCAAATGATCAAGTCTGGAAACCGCCTGCATGACGGCATAACGATTGTATCCCATGAAGGCTTCGTCGCCGCCGTCGCCATTCAGCGCGACCGTCACGTGGCGGCGCGCCAACTCGGCCAGGTAAAAACTCGGAACCGCCGACGCATCCGCAAATGGCTCGTTATAATGATAGACGAGTTTGGGCAGGATACCGATGGCGTCAGGCCGCACGATCGCCTCATGGTGATCCGTGTCGTAGCGCTCGGCAACCATCCGCGCATAACGCGTCTCGTCGTATTCAGGATTTTCAAATCCGATCGAAAACGTCTTGACCTTCGCACTGCTCTGCATTGCCATCATCGCAACGACGGCAGAGGAATCGACGCCTCCCGAAAGAAAAGCACCAAGCGGCACATCCGAGATCATTCTGATGCGGACGGCTTCCTTGAGCCGATGGATCAGCTCTGCGGCAGCATCGCCGAGGTTGATGGCACGATAGCGCGGGCGAGGGGCCGGCAGGCGCCAATACTGTTCGACCCTGGGAGGGAGCAAGCGTCCGCTTTCGTCGATGCCGACGGCCATCTTATGTCCGGCCGGCAGCTTCTTGACGGCCCTGAAGGCGGTCAGCGGCGCAAGGACGTATTGATAAGTCAGAAACTGGTGCAGCGCGCCTAGATCGGCGTCATGCGGAATACCCGGCCACGCGAGAATAGCCTTGATCTCGGAACCAAAAAACAGACCGTCGCTCGTCATGGCATAGTTCAACGGCTTCTTGCCGATGCGGTCGCGGGCCAGCAGCAGGCGGCGCGAGCGGCGATCCCACAGCGCAATGGCGAACATGCCGCGCAGACGCGACAAAATTTCGTCGCCCCAGGTCAGATATCCGCATAAAATGACCTCCGTGTCGCTGCGACTGCGGAAGATATGCCCCTTCGTGGCGAGCTCGGCGCGCAACTCCTGGAAATTGTAGATCTCTCCATTGAAGACCAGCCAAACTTGGCCATCCGCGCTACCCATCGGCTGGTGCGCCGCCGCCGATAGATCGATGATTGAAAGTCGCGCAAAGCCCAGTCCGGCGCGGCCGTCCGACCAGACACCCTGATCGTCGGGCCCGCGGTGGCGCAAAGTCGCGGTCATCGTTTCAAGCCGCTGTCGCGCGAGAGCTTGTTCGATGGGTCCGCTTGCCAAAAAGCCCGTCAACCCGCACATAACGTGCCGATCATCTCACGCGCTCGAAAACGAGTTGATGGCAACCATAGCCATCGTTAGGCACAAGCTTGCACAATTTGAACCCATCTTGCTCATAAAATTCGACAAGTTGAGCGGCGGATGCGTTTTCGTAAGGAAAGCCGCCGATCCAGTCAATCATGTCGTGCCAGCGGCTCATGCCGCGGCTTTTTTTGTATTCTGTCCAGAGCAAGAAATACTGACGCGGCTTCCCATTGCGTAAGTAATGCATGAAGTATCGAAACTCGATCGGTGTCCACACCGCCACCGCGTAGGCAAATTTGAGAAAGAATGGCAGCTTGTTGTAGGTGATTTTTTTCTCCAACCAGTAACGACTGATCTCTCCACAATCGTTGTAAATGGCAATGAACAGCTTGCCATGCGCCTTGGTGCTGACTTTGACGTTCTCGAGCGCCCGCCACATGGCGCCCGTATGATGAAGCACGCCCCAGGAATAGACGATGTCGAAGCGGCCGAGCCTTTCCAGAAAATCGCGGTCGAGCACCGAGCCCGCCATCACACGCCAGTCCGGGTCGCCGTCGAAGTAGCGGCGGCGGAGTTCGGCGGTGCAAGCAACGGATCGCGGGTCGTAGTCGAAAGAAAGAACCTTCGCTCCCAACCGCCGCGCCGCCAGGCTGAACAGGCCGCTCCCGCTGCCGATGTCGATGAATGTTTTTCCCTCGAGACTGCGCGCCTCCAGAAAGTCCTTCAGGGATTTTTCCGCCTCGTGTATGCGCTCCTCGTCGAGAACGCGCAGAAAACGCTGCCAATTACGCCCGAAGCGGAACCGCTTTCCGCTCCTTACTTCTGACCCATGGACGTCGTTCACGTCCGCCATATTACTGCGCCGCGCCTTCATATTTGCGAGCAATCCGAGTCATGAGATCAGATTTCAAACTTGGCGGTAAAGCGCAAGGGTTTCGTCGATCATGCGTTTCATTCCAAATCTCGAGGCTATGAAAGAAGGACCCTCGCGGCCTGCTGTCGTGCGAAGGCGTTCATCCTTCAAAATTTGTACAACGGCCGCCGCAATCGAATCCGCTTCGCCCGTCTTGATGACGAGACCTGTCACTCCGTGAAGGACGGTTTCGGCCGCGCCGCCCACATCGGTTGTGACGACGGGCAGCCCCAGCCATTGCGCCTCGAGCAGCACGTTCGGCGTGCCCTCGCCGCTTGACGTGAGCAAGATCAGGTCGCAGGGCGACAGAGCATTAAACGACGGCGTGACGACCCCGCAGAGATGCGTGCGCGCCTCGATTCCCAGGGCCCGGATGGATTCCTCCATACGCGACCGCAGGTCTCCCTCGCCGAAGACGACGAAATGAGCGTCAGGCAGATGCTGCGCGATTTGCGCGGCGGCCTCCAGCCACAGGA
Organism: uncultured Pseudomonadota bacterium; assembly: GCA_963791155.1. Classification (GTDB taxonomy): domain Bacteria; phylum Pseudomonadota; class Alphaproteobacteria; order Rhizobiales; family Xanthobacteraceae; genus JAVDCA01. The sequence goes on along the minus strand of CAWBRI010000016.1, from coordinate 449,331 downwards.
GTGGTCGTTTCTCGGCGTTGAAGCGAAACATACCGCCAATGAGTGGAACGTCGGACGGGATACCTGTGCGCGCTCGGAACGCGGCATTATGGTGAGGTCCCGGACGCATGTCGTCGCTGAAAAGCACCCCGTTGCGAATTAACTTGATTCTATCCGGCGGCAGCGAAAGCCAGTCCGTATAGTCGTCGGCGCCCGCCCGGCTGTTGTTGAGCAAGACCACCTGATCTGCGTCCCGCTCGAGAAGCGCCTGGTAGGCCGGCTGGAAATAATCCGTATTGAGGGCAAAGTGCCGGGGGCTGAGGTTGCGGCCGGATAGCAGGATTCTCGGAACGCCGGCGAGAACGGCGGCGAGGCCAGCCCTGACATTACTCCAATCGAGCCAGGCATGGACCACTTCCGGGCGCAGGATGCGAAATTCACGATACAGATTTTTTACGTCGGCAATCAGGTTCGGATGGAGATCAGCCGCGACTTGCGAAAATCCGCGAGGCAGGCTCGTTCTGTCGGCCTCCTCCCACTGCGTCCCAATGATGCGTACCGTTGCGCCAGAGTTGCGCGCGAACGGCAAAAAGAAATCATATTTTTCCTTATTGCCCCCGTGCAAATAATCGCAGAGAAGGGTTACGTTCTCGGGCGACGAAGCGGCAAGGCCGATGAGGGTGTTGACAACCTGGCGTTCGGCGCCGCCCGGCTGAAGCGATCCGCAAACCAATACGATGCGACCGGGCACCGAAGAGGCCGGCATCGTTTCCGACAACATCTTTCTGAATACCGCGGTGTCGGGCGGCCGGATAGCGGCGGTCGCAAGCCTCCTATACATGGATTGCGGGATCAATGAGCGAACGAAGGTGTCCGCTCTGATTTTCGCGCTTTGCTGTAATAATTTCATCATATATCGCAAGGCGGCGCGCCCCCCAGTCGATAATGTCGTATCTCACCGTTGACGATACTGGCGTCGAAGTCGCTCCAAATCAACCGCCGCGGCCATTATCGAGCCGTTGGGGGGAACTGTGAAACCCGTATTACGCTGGAAAATCACGCGAAAACAGGGCAGGCTCGCGCAAACATCGTGCCTCCATGGGAAGACATGTTCTCGACCTGGCATCACAAGGCTTGGCGCGGCGACAAAATGCTCAGGCGTGAAGGCACTTTCACGTTAAAGTCAGCCGTCGAAGGCTGAGCGGTCTTACATCGGAAAAACCGGCATCCGTTTGACACGATGAAACGATGTCGCGAGGCATAGTTCACGGACTTGCAACAGTGGACGCGCGCAAATGCTGAATATGACCGATGCCACTCTCCGAGCAAGGATCCCAAGATCCATCACGACAGCGGCACGGCTGTTGTGCTGGCCAATGCTGATCCTCGCGCTTGCCGCGTTGGTTCTGGAGTTTGGCGTTTGGAAGGTCGAGGAGAGTTTTCACGGCCCGTTCGCCAAGGAAGCGAGCGCGATGCGATTCGCATATTTGATCGAGATCGGACAGGAACAGCCGCTCAAGTGCTGTCTCGATTCCAGGGGAGATTCCAATTCATACCCCGACCAATCCGGTCTCCGGCTGTGGATCGATGATCGAGAAATGGGTCCGGCGCATGTCATCCACGAAACCATTCGCGACGGAAAAACATTGGGCTTCAGCCACTGGGGCACGGCCATATACTTTCGACTTCCTCCGGACATCCGCAACACGGCCGCGACGCGAGCAACGGTCCGTTATTCCTTGCGCGCCCCGCGGGGCAGCACGCTCCTGCTGCTAGTGGCGAGCATATTGCTTGGGTGGCTCGCCTATCCGAGCGCGCGCCAGGTTTTGATAAAGGGATGGCGCCCCGCCGCAAGCATCGTCCTCCGGACACCAGGCTGGACGATGCGTGCCCTCGGCTATGCGGGACTTCTCGCCTCGTTGATCTATATTGCATGCACGATCGCCGCATGGATATCCGCCTGGGCGCTGCCGACAACGGCTCTCATCCGCTGGTCCCAGGTCGCCGAGCAGCTCGCGTGGGTCGAGCCCCGGCTCGGCCACGTTCTACTGACATTCGCCGCCCTGGGCGCAGCGGCACATTGGATCGGCCTGTTGTCGCATTCCCCGCTTCCACCGCATGATGACGCAATCATCGGTCGGTTTTTCCGACGCTGGAGCGTTCCGATTACAACCTGCTTGTTCGTTTTTTCAATGAGCGCCCTATGGGCCGGCATCCCACGGGTCGGCGATCTTAACGGTGACATGATCGGCGGGCTCATCGCTTTCTCCGACGCGGGAGATTATCTGGCAGGCGCCCATGATCAAGCGAACAACGGCATATGGGATGCGATCAGCCTGCGCCGCCCGCTGGCAGCCGCGTTTCGATCTGTGCTGCTATTCGTCGGGGCTTTTTCTTATCAATCTATGCTTCTGCTACAAGCCGCGCTCGCGTCGATGGCCATTTGTTTTGCCGCAGACGCCGTGGCGCGATGGCGCGGGCTGTGGGCCGGAGTGGCGTTCTACGCGCTCGCGTACATTTACGTGCGAGCGTTCGTGCCGACTGCACTCACAGAACCTCTGGGTCTGTTCTGGGCCTTGATCGCGATTCCCTTCTTTGTCGAAGCGCTGCGGGCCGGTTCCCTGGTCCATGCAGTCATCGCCTTTGGCGCCATGACGGTCGCCCTCATGACCCGCCCGGGCAGCATGTTCACGATCCCGGCTCTCATGCTCTGGATGGCGCTCGAATTTGGCCGAACGCTCAAGGAGAAAGGACGTATCCTTGCGCTTTCTGCCGCGACGCTCGCCGGGATTTTTGGTTTAAACACCCTGCTGGCTCAGGCATACGGCACGGGCCAGGTGCTGCCTGGCGCCAACTTCTCCTATACGCTGTGCGGCCTGACAATCGGCAAAGATTGGAGCGCATGTCCCGAGCAACTACGAGGCGACGGAGAGGTACTTCCGCAAAGCCAGGAAGCAATGACTGCATTTTTGTATTCACAGGCGTGGAAACACTTCCGCGACAAGCCTGGCGTTTTTTTTCGCCGGTTGGGTAGCGGTCTGCGCGAATTCGTCGCCCAGTTACCCCGTACGCTCGTCCGTGGATATACAGAGCTCCCGAATCCAAACTTTTTTCTTGTCGCTCTTTGGAGCGGCGTCGCCATCGTCGGCCTCCTATTTTTGGCACTGCAAAATCCTGCGCGACGTGAAGTTACCTTCTGGCTGCTGCTATGGGCGAGTATGCTTTCGTCCGCCGCGTTTGTAACATTCGATGACGGCCGCCGGGTTCTCGCGGTAACATATCCACTGCTCTGGCTGTTCCTTGCCAGCGGCTTCGGTAAGCCGAAGCGGTACCAGGCGGTCGCTCATCGCGTCACGCGATTGCAAGGCCGCACTGCGGCGGTCGGTTTTTCCGTCACGGCGTTGTTTTTCCTGGGCACTCCGTGGCTGGCGCATCAGTTATCGCCTGCTCACGAACTTCTCGATGGGGCCGCGCCACTCGGGGACCGTGAACGTGCGATATTCGGGGGCCGACGAATGAGCGGCTTTCTGGTCGTCCCCGACGACACGATCTTTCGCAATGACTTGCCGATGATTCACCAGTCGATGTTTGTCGGTCTCGTGGAAGCAAGCGGGGTCGAAATCTATCAAGGCCTGGTGCACCCGCGAATGCCAACGACGCCTTTCGGCTTTGTGTTTGCGCCGCGCTTGGACCCGGGAGAACAGGGCGGCCAACAGTACATCGTCCCGCCCGAGGTCATTGAGCGCCGAGACGTGAAGGCGTGGCGTATACAAATTGAAGATTGGCAACTCAAGCCAGGTTTCGGCCCGTATTGGTTCAATGTCGTGCACGCCGAACCGCTGCACTGACAGGGGGCTCGATCACATTGTAGGCCTCTCCGGTGGAGACCTTTGTCCGGCTTTCGTCGGCCGATACTTGGCGACGTGTTCATAACCGCCGAGCGCGTCTTGCGCGTCGGGATCGATCCCCGTCTGCCTGGAGGCGTGTGCGCCGTCGCGAGGGTCGCGTGCGGGCATTCCGCTTACGAATAATTTTCGATCGAACACAAAAGGGCTCTATATTGCGCCGCGACGTCAGCCAGTTCGTAGTGCTCTCGGATAAATGCGCGCGCAGCTTCCCCGCGATGTCGCCGCCTCGCCTCCGGTTCCGCCAGCAGCCGAGTCAATGCATCAGTGAGTGCATCGAGAGAGAGCGGCGGAACGACAAATCCCGTCTCGCCGACCACGACGGCGGAATCGCCGATATCGCTGACCACACAGGGTATGGCGCTCGCCATCGCCTCACCGACGACATTGGGAAATCCCTCGCCAAAGGTTGAGCAGAGAATTGCGATATCGAGCCCTCGCAGCAATTTTTGCACATTGCGACGCTCGCCCAATACCAGAACGCTGCCTGCCAGCGTCGTGGGAACGACGAGCTCCTCCGTACCCCTGCCGATCAAAATAAAACGCAACCGCTTGTCGATGGCGGATAGGCGTTGGGCGGCGGCAAGGAATATGGCATGATCTTTTTGCGGATTGACGCGCGCGACCATGCCGATGGCGATCACACGATCCTCAAATCCCCATTCGGCCCGCACTTCCGCACGATCCGCTGCATCCGGCCGCCATTCGTCAAGGTCGAATCCGTTCGGCAAATAGGCCCAGCGCTTCGGTCGATAGCCCAGGCGTTCGTGGTGCCTGATACCGGCCCGGGAATTGGCCGCCACAACGGCTGGATACGGCGATAGCAGAGCAAGAATCCGGACCGTCCAGCGCGTGGTCGGACTATAATACGAGAAGCCCATGTCGGAGCAGCGCAAATTCCATATGATCCTTCGCGTGCCCATTCCGGCCAATATCGCGGCCAGGGTTCCAATCAGGTCGGCGTGGTAGAGCCATGTCATGATCGCGTCAGGCCGACATCGACGTATCAACGCGATCAAACGCGGCAGGCGAACGAGGGACAGCAGTCCCCGGCGCATGTTGAGGCAGTGAAGATCAATTCCGGCGGCCTGAAGGGATACACCATGGATCCCTTCATCCAACAACGAAATCACGATTTGGCGCGGGGCATCTTGCGTGGCACTGGCAAGCACAACGCGCATCAACATGTGCTCTGCGCCCCCGCCGTCCAATCCGGTAATGATATGGAGGACGGTTCTTGCCATTGCGGCTTCCTGAAAGGCAAAATGCTATTATGCCGATTTTACAGCGCCTTTACGACGGAAAACGAACTGGTTGCATCCGTGACCGCCGGCGCAGGTGGACAGACGCTCCAAGGTATAACCGCGCTCGCGGTAGAAGTCGAAGACCTTTTCCGGCTTGGAGAACTCGAACGGATATCCGCCGATCCAATCAACGACATCATGCCAAGCCGACATGCCGCGATGGCGGTAATATTCGCGCCACGAGTGAAGAGGGTTAGCGTACCGAACCGTGTCTAAAATCACTCTTGGCCCCCAAAGCAGTAAAAGCGCCCCGATTTCCATCACCTTCCGCACAATGTCCGGAGATCGGTTATACAAGCGTTTGGTAGCTCTCCATGCCCGTGAGCGCCATCCCTGGTCATTGTAGATCGCGATGAAAAGCGTTCCCCCTTCCGTTACCAGCGAAGTGATATTTTCCATCGCCCGCCACATGTCGCCGGTATGATGCAGAACCCCCCAACCATAGACAATATCATAATGCTGGAGGGTTTTGAGATAAGCGGCGTCCAGCACGTCGCCCTGCTCCAGTCGCCAGTCGGGATCGCCGGGAAAGAACCGGTCTTGCAGGGTTTTTGAGCAGCTTACGGATTCGGAATTGTAATCGAATGAATGGACACGTGCGCCTAATCGCCGCGCCGCCAAGCTCATCAGCCCGCTGCCGGAACCTACGTCGAGGAAATTGCGTCCGGCAAGATTTCGGCCGATCATACCGGCCAACGCGTCCTCCGCCTCCCTGATGCGCCGGTCGTCCACGGTGCTGAGGAAAGCCTGCCAGTTCTTCCCGAAATTGAAACTGGTCATGCGTTCCTCACGGGCTATTCTTCGTGGCCACGCTGGCAAGGCACGCTTCCCATCGTTCGTAAATCGCGTCCGATCGCCAGCGTTCCATGTGTCGCCGCGCCTGCGCGCCGAGATCGACGCGTAACCCAGGATTATCCATCAACCGCCTCAGGGCGTCCGCCAGCGCAGGCGAACCCCCCGCAGGATCGACCAGAAGGCCGGTCGCGTTGTCGATGATCAGCTCTTCCACGCCGCTGACTTCGATGTGGCCGACGGCGGGCAACCCGACGGCCATCCCCTCTGCCAATGCATTCGGGAACCCCTCGAACCGCGAGGGGAACGCGATGATATGCGAGGCGGCCAATTCGGTTGCCGCGTCGGCTGTGACTCCGGGCAAGCGGACGCGTCCGGTCAGCTCATGTGCCCTGATCCGAGATTCCAGCGCCTTACGGGCCGACCCCTCGCCAAAGACAACCAGTTCCCAGTCCGGGTAGGACGGTGCGAGCCGTACGAACGCATCCATCAACAAATCAAATCCTTTTTGTTGCTCCAGTCGCCCCAGCGCGACGATGCGAAATCGCCCCTGCCCGTTCAGGGTACCGGGCCGAGCTTGGTGCGCCGGTATCAGCACGGGATTCGGAATGACGACAAGGCGCGGGCGCGGCGCCCGCTTGAAAAACATCTTCACGCGCTCGGTCTGCACGACACAACAATCTGCCAAAGGATAGAGCCATCGCCGCGAGAGGCTCTTCCACGCGCCTATGCGGTGCCGCGTGGGGTCGACGCGCTCAGAAACGATGACCGGGATGCCACTTCCCAGGCAGCCGACAATCGTCGCGATATTCATCGTATCCATGAAGCTGAGCGCAACCTCCGGCCGAAAGCGCCTCGCCTCGCGCCGGATCGCGGCGAAGCGAGCCAGAATCCGCAAGCCGCGATCAAGCCACCCCGTTCCACCCAGAAGCTCAGCCTGGACGATCCGGATCGATTGCGGCAAAGCATAGAAGGACGGCGTTCCCGCGGCCTCCCACGTCACCAGCGTCACATCGTGCCGATTTGCAAATTGCGACAGCAGGTACGCCATGACCCGCTGGGCACCACCTGAAGAGCCCATGGCCGGTATCAAACACAGGATGCGCATCTGCCGAACTATCGCATTGCCGCGGTGACGCGATCACCTTCAGCAACTGTCGTGAGCTTAAAGTCGGCATTGAGATTGACGATCGACGACGTGAAGATGCCGGTGGGTCCGAGAACCCTGAAGATAACGGCGTCTTCCATGAAGTCGCATTTCGGTCCATCCGCATGTGCGGTGCCGAGAGTGACGAAATAGTCTTCCGCCGCGAGCCACATCGTCATATCGACACGGTTCTCGACGACCTCGCCGGCCCTTAGCGGGATCGGCTTGAGCCCTTGTGCCAACGACCCGATTCCGTAGACCTCAATGCCGCGCCGGTTGCGAATGACCCAGCCGTAGTGCATGTCATCGAGGTCGACGTTCGCGCGAACTCGCATATAGAAGCGGCAAGGACTGCCGGTTTCAATGACCGTGACCTTGGCGCCCTCGGCATCAAAGAGACCCCATTCCTCGATGGTCGCAGTCCCGTCGCCATAGCGGCTGAGCGGCGGCTCCTCCCGTGGAGCGACAACAGGCGCCGCAACGGCTGGCTCCGCCGCAGCGCGAGCCGCGTCGCCATCGCCGGTTTGCTCGGAATCGGCCATGTCTTCAGGGAGTTGTGTGCCGAAAAGGAGATGCTGATAGAGGGCCGCAATTCGCTTCGGCATATCTAGCGCGTAAATGCGACCACCGTCGAGAATCATCGCTCGATCACAAAATGTGGCAATCGTATTGATATCATGAGAGACGAGAATGATCGTCTTCCCGCGCTCGCGAAGCTGCTCGATGCGACGAAATGACCTGCGCTGGAACCGGGCGTCGCCGACCGAGAGAGCCTCATCGACAATAAGGATGTTCGGATCGACGCTGATTGCGGTGGCGAAAGTAAGCCGCGCTTGCATCCCGGTCGAGTAGGTCCAGAACGGCTGGTCGATAAAGCGCTCCAACTCGCTGAACGCAATGATACCGTCGATCTTCGAATCGATTTCGACGCGTGACATACCGAGACATAGGCCGCCCATATAAATATTCTGCCGGCCGGTATACTCCGGATGGAAGCCCGTGCCGAGCTCCAGGATCGCAGTCACGCGGCCGTCAACGGCGACCTGGCCAGAAGTTTTATCGAGCGTACCGGCCAGGATCCGGAGCAGCGTGCTCTTGCCGGCACCATTTCGACCGATGATACCGAAAACCTCTCCTCGGGAGACATCGAACGACACATCGACCAATGCACGAAAGTCAACGTGGTGCGGTCGTCCGGTCGCAAATTCCCAGAACATCGCCGAGGGCGTATTGTATACGCGGTAATTCTTACAGAGATTTCCGACGACGATGGCTTTGGTCATCACACCATACTCACACCGCGTTCCCAAATGAAATCCAGAGACGGCGAGTTAAGTGATATCCTGCATGGAAGGTAAGGGAGCTTGCCGGCATGAAAATAATCCATGTCCACGGACGCCCCTTGTTGTCAACGAGAGATACTCCAGCATCGGCCGCGATCTCATCGATACCGACGACCCGGCGCCGTTCCGGACCTGTTCCGAGACGCCGAGGACGATGAGAACCGATGACAAGGACATGACACAGAGCGAAAAGACGAGGGTCGAAATGCCGGCGAAGCGCGAGCCCTGGACGGCTCGAAACAAGGCGGGAGGCGGTGTCCGGGAATCGGAGACATCGCCTTCCGGAAGAGGTTCACCATCCTAAAAGCGGAAAGCCCTCACACAAACGCGTCAATCTCGATTGCACCGTCGCGGTTGAAATCTACCGACAGACCTCGGCGGACTGGGTAAAACAGGCGAAATTCGCCACACCAGACCGCGAACGCTTTCGACGCTAGAGTTACGCGAGAGGTATGCTATACGGTATTGGTCGACTACCCGATCCGATCGGAGCGCGCAGTTGCATGTGCAAGGAGCTTTGCGTTTCAGGATGGTGCGCCGGATCCGTTCGGTGATGGGTGAGGATGTGCTCTTAATGGTCTATGGAAAATTCACCGGCAAGTTCATAGGCAGGCCCGTGTATCATCAGCGCTCGCCAGCATCGCTCGCGAGCCGAAATCCCTCCGCAGACGACACGAGTCAAGAACGGGAGCGTTATCCATCTGCTCCCGGCCAGGCCAGCCCTTCTTATTGTGTCCAACCGCTTTTTTCGGCCCGGCTGTTTGAAGTGGGGAGCGGTTGCTGATGCAGCGGCTGTATCAATGCTTATTACGGATGCCCGCGAGCTTCATGCGTGCTCTCCGCGTACCGCATCAATTGCTCACTTTGCCACAGGCGACCAGCGATCTCGCCGCGCAAATACGCGAAACACAGAACCTGATTGCTCACCTTAATACCAGTCTTCAAACACGGCCAGAGAGCTTTGACAATCTCCGTTTTGACAGCCTCAGTGATCAATTGCATGAATTGGCAGCGGTTCAACTCCGCCTGCGCGTCGCATCGGGAACTGCCCGTCCAGAATGGGTGCCTCACCCCGACGAACGATACCAGAACGCTGGGATCGATGACTTCGACACGTATCTTGCGCGCGCCAAGGCCGAGTTTCCGCGGATCTATCCTTTTTGGAAAGAACGGCTCGACGCGACGTTGGAAGCATTCCTTCAAACAAAGGTCGGCAACGTCGCCCATCCCGGAGATCCGCGCTCATGGTTGTTTCGCGCCTTTGTCGACACATATGCAAGCGGACGCGTGCTCGACGTGGGCTGCGGGATTTTCGGGCGCCCCCTCTACCTGAACTCTTACCCACCATCGCTTATATCCGGCCTCGACCCGCTAGTCCCGGTGAAACCGCCCGATTTCGAATTTGTGCGGGGAATTTCCGAGTTCCTTCCTTGGCCCGATGACGCATTTTCGACGGTCGTTTCGGCCACGTCCCTGGATCACTGCATGTCTCTGGATCGATCTCTGGCTGAAATTCAACGCGTCATCCGGCGAGATGGAAAATTCCTCCTGTGGATCGGTTCCATTCCCGGAGCACCGCGATTCGAACCCAACCGGACGGATTTCGCTCCGTCCGATCAGTTCCATTTGTTTCATTTCGACGTGGCGTGGCTCGAGCCTCTGTTGGAGGGAAGCTTTGAGATAGTCGACCGCGTCCAATTGGAAAGACGCTATTACAGCCACGTCATGTATTGCCTTCGTAAGCGATGAGGCAGCCATGGCTTTTCAAGACGAGCGAAAAAAACAGCTGGGCGCTTTTATATGCTGAATTTCAACTCGATGATACGCTTGGCCGCTCAAGCAGCCGGGGACCAACCGATTGTGGCTGCTCCCTACGCGCTTCCAGAGCGTCTTTGTCGTGACCTCGTGGGCTTGGGTATCATCTCCGCCTACATTGCAAATGGACCGCCCGATCAAGATTTCCGCAATTCGTGCATTGCCGGATGGTGGATCGACCGCGCCTCGGGAGCCTGGTTCATTCGGGGCGCCTTCCACCAGACAGTGATATTTCTGAGCGCGGCCCCGGAAAACGAGGTCGGCGAGGCCATGCTGCTCGAGGCCCGTTTGAAGGGGATTCGTCGGTTGCTGTTCGTCGGCGAGGATGGCTCGCTAGCGCGCGAGATCGATGTTGCAGCCGCGCCTGCCGGGCTATTGCAGAGCGTTGCCATCGCAAACCACGTTCACAAGATAAATTACGATGACGTGTTCAGAGAAATCTATACGCTTGTCGGCGAACGATTGCGCCTGCCTGCCGCGGATTTTGTGCCCGACCGCATGCTCATCATCACTGGAAGCCTCGACGTCGGCGGAGCCGAACGCCAAGCCGCATGCACGGCCGTCGGGCTGGCGCGCCGTTTCCCGGGACGGGTCTATCTGGGTCGCGCGCGCGCCGATCTTCATTTTTTCGAACCGATGGTGGCGCAAGGTGGAGTCAGGATCTGCAACATGCCTGAACAAGCCGATGAATTTAACTCGCCGGACATCATCGCAATTCGTGAGCAACTCCAAACACGGTATGCGTCACTCGGCGCTTTCAATATATTCTACTTGATTTTTCATTATGCGCTGATGATCCAAGCCATCAAGCCGGGGCTTGTTCACACATGGCAGGAATATTCGAACATCGCCGGCGGAATTGCGGCCGACTTGGTTGGAGTTCCCCGCGTTGTCCTGAGCGGACGCTCAGTCGCACCAGACCACTTTTCTATTTTCCAGCCATACATGGCGGCCGGTTATCACGCGCTTTTGCAAAAAAAAGAGGTCGTGTTCTTGAATAACAGCGACGCTGGCGCGCGGGATTATGCCCGCTGGCTGGGGCTTGAGAGAGACGCTTTCGCGTCGTGCACAATGGCATCGAGTTCCAGGATTTTTCCCGCGCCGACCGCACTGCGCTGCGAAAAAAATTCGGAATACCGGAAAAAGCGATCGTCGTTGGCAGCATAACGAGGTTCGGCGAGGAAAAGCGGCCTGAGCTGTGGATGGAAGTGGCGCGTGCTCTTCATCAATCGCACCGGGACGTTCGGTTTCTTGTCTTTGGCGACGGACCGTTGCTGTCGATGTGCCGCGCGTTCGTTGCGGACAACGGGCTCGGCGACGTCATGAGCTCTGCCCGGGCTGACGTACGAAACCTGGGCGGCACTTTCGGCCATGGATATTTTCCTTTTGACCTCTCGAATGGAAGGATTGCCAAACGTCATGATCGAGGCCCAGGGTATCGGCCTGCCGGTTGTTTGCACCGGCGCCGGAGGTCTATCTGAGACGTTCGTCGACGGCGAAACGGGATTTTTTGTACCTCGACCCGACGCAAAGCAGATAGCCGGGGTGGTTGCCCATCTCATCGACGATTCCGATCTTCGAGAGCGCATGGGGCGCGATGCATACCGCCATGCCCGCAGCACCTTCGGAGTTGAACGGATGGTGGATCAAACGATCGACGCCTATGCTCTGACCAGCGCCGGGATAAGCTGATCCGGCCGCGAGAGCGGACAAAGCGATCCGTGGCCGGTTCTCATTACGGGGACGCTGTCGCGAAAATAGCGTTCGGCATGCGATCGTTCCTTTCGCCCCAACATGCGCAGGTGGGCCGGCACACCTTCAGTTGCGGCGGTAGACGTCGTCGAGACGAATGATGTCGTCCTCGCCGAGATAGCTGCCGGTCTGCACCTCGATCAGTTCGAGCGGGATGCGACCCGGATTGGCGAGCCGATGGACCGAGCCGATCGGGATGTAGATCGACTCGTTCTCGTGCACCGTCTTGAGCTGTCTCGCCGACCGTGACCTCGGCGGTGCCGCGCACCACGACCCAGTGCTCGGCGCGATGATGATGCTTCTGCAGCGACAGCTTCCCGCGCGGCGCGACGACGATGCGCTTGACCTGGAAGCGGTCGCCCCCGTCGACCGACTCGTAGTAACCCCAAGGGCGATGGACGCGGCGATGCTCCCGTCGCCTCCACCCGGCCCTGCCGCTTGAGCTCCGCCACCAGCTCCTTGACGTCCTCGGCGCGCGCGCGCGGCAGCACCAGCACGGCGTCCGGCGTCGTCACCACGATCAGGTCCTCGACGCCCAGCACCACCGTCAGGCGCTCCTCGGCGTGGACGATGCAGCGCTTGGCATCGACCGCCACCACCGGACCGCTCGTCGACATTGCCGCCCTCGTCGCGCGGCGCGACACTCGAACACCGCGTCCCAGCTGCCGATATCCGACCAGCGGAAGCGACCCTCGACCACGGCGGCGCGCTCGGTCTTCTCCATCACCGCGTAGTCGATCGATTTCTGCGGCGCCCGGCCGAAGGCCTGCTCGTCGAGCCGCACGAAGCCGAGGTCCTGACCGCGGCCGGCGACCGCGCTCTCGACCGCCTCCGCCATCGCGGGCTCGAAGCGGGCGAGCTCGCGACAGGAGCGCATCGGCGCGGAACAGGAAGTTGCCCGAGTTCCACAAATAACCCTGCGCCACGTAAGTGGCCGCCGTCGCGGCATCCGGCTTCTCCACGAAGGCCGCGACCCGGCTGACGCCCGTCGAACCCGAGCGCCTCGCCGCGCCGGATATAGCCGTAGCTCGTCTTCGGCGCGGTCGGGCGGATGCCGAAGGTGACGATGTGCCCTGCTGCCGCCGCGTCGCGCCCGGCCGCGGCAGGCATCGTGCGAACAGATCGGCGTCGAGGATGACGTGATCGGCCGCGATCGCCAGCACGATCGCGCCGGGATCGCGCTGGCGGGCGAATGCGGCGCCGGCCGCGATCGCGGGGCCGGAGTCGCGCCGCATCGGCTCGAGCACGACGGTGGCGTCGATGCCGAGCTCCTCGGCCTGGCAGCGGGCGAAAAACCGGAAGTCGTCGCTCGTCATCACGATCGGCGGCGCGAACAGCTCGCGCGACGATCACCCGCATGAGCGCCTGCTGGTAGGTCGATTTCTCGCCGACCAGCGGCAGGAACTGCTTCGGCATGGCGTCGCGCGACACCGGCCACAGTCGGGTGCCGGTGCCGCCGGCCAGTATCAACGGGATGATGCGAGGTGGGGACATCAGGATATGGGACCGGAGTGGCGAATGAAGCAACGGGTCACAGTGATCGCCTCACTGTGACGATGAGCTTAATGAATCGGGTCGTCGATCGGCTCTTTGGTCTCTTGGGCCGGCGGGTTTTCGGGCTTGGCGGGTGCAGGATTGCCCCGCAAAGGTTCGTTGCCGCTGATGGACTTCCAATAGGCCTCGTATTCCGGCGTGCCCGATCGAGGCGGGGTCCCCACCGGCAATCCTCCGGCCCATGGCGGCAGAGTATCGGCGACGAAGGAACTCACTGACGAACAGGACGCGACCACAAGGCCGCTCATCATCACTCCGATCACGGACACGATACGCATCATCATCTCGTAGGTGACGCGTCTTAACGAATTACCGGGTCGCCATGGCGGGCGCCGCATTCATCGACCGAACATCATCCGTACAATCATAGCCGACCCGCGGTTCGGGCGCCATTCAACATGGCCCGGTCCGCCAGCATGGCGCCGAGCCAGAAGAACAACAGCCTGCCCTCGACGAAGGTCGAGAAATGGGAATTGGCGAGACTCGTCGCGCACCAGCCGATCAGGGCCGCCGCCGCAAGCTGTCGATACGGCGTCGGGGCGGGACACATGAGGGCACGAATGATGAAGAAAAGGAGCGCCGCAAGCCCGATGAGCCCCTGCTCGCCCTGGATCTTGAGAAACTGGTTGTGCGGATCGCCGGTCTCGTTGCCCTGCCATCCCGGCACGCCCTGGACGTAAGGCCGGTAGCCGTCCTGGAAACCGCCGGTGCCGACCCCGATGATCGGATGATCGCGAATCATCCGCACGGTATTGCGCCACATGACGACGCGCTGCCCGAGCGAGGTTCCTTCCCCCTGATCGACATTCGCGATTTCGCGGAACGCCTGGCCGACGCGAGTCCGGGCCTGCTCGCTCGATAAAAGGACCCCGCCCACACAGACCAGAACCGCGAGACCGGCGAGCCCCTTCGTGCGCAAGGATCCCTTGGCCAGCGACGCCACCGCGACGACCGTCATGACGATCACCGAGATATAGCCGCTGCGGCCCGTCAGGACGAATATGATGTCGGCCCCCATCGCGACGATCGCCGCCGCAATGACGCGCCGATCACCTAGCAGCCGATCGCCCGCAAAGGCCTCCGGGCGCACCAGCGCCGCCATGCAGATGATGATTGCCAGCGTTAGGATGATGCCCTGCACGGCATAATTGCGGAACACGACTCCCCTTCCGATCCACCCCGGCAAGCTCAATCCCCACACGGCGATGAATGACGCCAGCGCCCCGACGAGGCAGGTCACAACCACCGTCTTGAGCACCAGCCGCTTGGATGCGTCGTCATCGAACACCGCGGCGGCCAGCGGCAGCAGCAGCATGCGCCGCCATCCGGCGAGGGCACTGATCGAATCGGCCCACGAGGCCGGGCCGTAAAACGCCGCCGCCACGATCACGAAGGCAAGCGGGAGGAGGCCGGCCACGACGGGATACCGCATCGCCTCGCACAACCGCCGGCGCGGCTCGGGGCATGCCGCGAAAACGAGGTAGGCAGCGAACTCGAAGCCGATGGCCAGCGACGTCGACACCAGCATGCTGACGACCACGCCGAGCAGGAGCGCGCGCGCCAGCGCGATGCCGCCATCGGGCGACGCCTTGACGTTCAAGAAAAATCCCATGCCGCCGTCGCTCTCGATCTGCTTCGACCGGTTGCCGCCCTAACGCGTGTGGTAGGCGCGGTACCAGTCGACGAAACGCCGAACCCCAACCTGGACCGGCGTATCGGGCGCGAACGCAACGGCCCTCCGCAGGTCGTCGACGTCCGCAGAGGTCTCCGGGACGTCGCCGGGCTGCATCGGCGCCAGCTCGCGAATCGCCGGCTTGCCCACCGCCTCCTCGATCAGCCGCACGACCTCGGTGACCTCGACCGGCGTGTGGTTGCCGATGTTGAAGACGCGCCAGGGCGCGCGGCTCGACGCCGGATCGGGTCGATCGCCCGACCAGTTCGCGTTCGCCGTCCGGCGGCTGGTCGACCAGCCGCACGACCGACTCGGCCACGTCGTCCACATAGGTGAAATCGCGCCGCATGTTGCCGTGATTGAACAGCTTGATCGGGCGCCCGGCGAGGATCGCGTCGGTGAACAGCCACATCGCCATGTCGGGGCGGCCCCATGGCCCGTAGACCGTGAAGAAACGCAAGCCCGTCGTCGGCAGGCCGAACAGATGCGCATAGGCATGCGCCATCAGCTCGTTGGCCTTCTTGGTCGCGCCGTAGAGGCTGAGCGGATGGTCGACGTTCTGCGCGGTCGAAAACGGCATCGTGCGTATTGGCGCCGTAGACCGACGACGACGAGGCATAGACCAGATGGCGGCATTCCGATGTGCCGGCAGCCTTCCAGGACGTTGAGAAACCCGGTCAGGTTGGCATCCGCATAGGCGTGCGGATCGACCAGCGAATGGCGCACGCCGGCCTGCGCCGCGAGATGCACCACATGCGGGAAACGGTGCTCGGCAAACAGCGCCGCGATGCCGGCGCGGTCGGCGAGGTCGAGCTTGACGAAACGGAACGACGGTGGACTTTGCGAGCTCGTCGAGGCGCGCCTGCTTGAGCGCCGGATCGTAATAGGCGTTGAGATTGTCGAGGCCGACGACCGGCGCGGCCGTCCGCGACGAGACGGCGCGCGACATGGAAGCCGATGAATCCGGCGGCGCCGGTGACGAGGATCGGCTTATCCGGCATCGGTGCGTCCCGTCCCCTGCGCCCTCGCCCGCATGCTCACAAGCCGCCACAGCTCGATCTCCCTCGGGCTTGGTGGCGCGATCGAGCAGCGATTTGACGTCGAGCACGACGCCGTCGGCCGCCTTCAGCAGCTTCGCGCATCAACGGCCAGCCGCCGCGCGACATAGTCGTCATGCGCGACCGCAAGGATCACCGCATCGGCCGGATGCAGCTCCGGTATCGTCGCAAGCTTGATGCCGTATTCGTGCTCGGCCTCGTCGGCGCAGCGCAAGCGGATCGTGCACCTGCGCCGCAATTCCGAACGACGACGAGCTCGCGCACGATGTCGACGACCTTGGAATTGCGGATATCGGGCACGTTCTCCTTGAAGGTCAGGCCGAGCACCGTCACGGTCGGCGCGGCGCCGCCGCGCTGCATCAGCATGCGGACGCATTCGCGCGCGACGCGCCGGCCGACGCCGTCGTTGATTTGCCGGCCCGCAAGGATCACCTCGTGGTGAGTAGCCGGCCCGCTCCGCGCGATGGGTGAGGTAATATGGATCGACGCCGATGCAGTGGCCGCCGACCAGTCCCGGATGGAACGGCAGGAAGTTCCACTTGGTGCCGGGCGGCCGCCAGCACGTCGCCGGTATCGATGTCCGAGCGCATGGCAGATCGCGGACAGCTCGTTCATGAAGGCGATGTTGAGATCGCGCTGGGTGTTTTCGATCACCTTGGCGGCCTCCGCGACCTTGATCGACGGCGCGCGATGAATGCCGGCGGTCACCACCGAGCCGTACACCTCGGCGACGATGTCGAGAGTTCGCGTCGATCCTGCCCGACACCACCTTGGTGATGGTCTCGAACCGATGCGTCTTGTCGCCGGGATTGATCCGCTCCGGCGAATAGCCGACCGTGAAATCGCGTCCGCATGCCAGGCCCGAAACGCTCTCCAGGACCGGAACGCACTCCTCCTCGATCGCGCCGGGATAGACCGTCGAACTCGTAGACCACGATGTCGCCGCGCTTGAGCAGCATGACCGACGGTCTTCGATGCCGACAACATCGCGGCAGAGATCGGGACGATTGGCCGCGTCGATCGGCGTCGGCACGGTGACGATGAAGAAATCGGCGACCGCGAGCGCGGCCGGGTCGCCCGTGTAGGTGAGGCTCGGCGGGGCCAGCTCGGCCGCCGCGACCTCGCGGGTGCGATCATGGCCCGCGCGCAGCTCGTCGATGCGGACGCGGTCGATGTCGAAGCCGATGACGGGCGCCGCCGTACGGGCGAACGCGACGGCGACCGGCAGGCCGACATAGCCGAGGCCGATGACGGCAATCTTGCGACCATGGCCCACTCTGGACGTCCCTCACCCGTGGCGCGCGAGCCGGTTCTTTAACGGACGCAGGTGTACATCCGCAATAGCGATGCGATCACCCATAAGCGCGCCGCCACGCCTGGAATTGCAGCACCGCCCACAAGCCGTGTTGGGCATCGCGCCGCCCGGACAGGAATTCGGCGAACCATCGGCGAACCGCCACGGCATTGAACAGCCCGTCCGCGAGCGCGGCCGGAGACAGCAGATCCTCGGCCCATGGCCGCAGCGGTCCCTTGATCCAGTCGCCGACCGGAATGCCGAAGCCCATCTTCGGCCCATCGACCAATGCTTTCGGCACATAGCGCGCGAGCACCGCCCGCAGCGGCCGCTTGCCTTCCCGGTTCGCGATCAGAAGATCGGACGGAAGCCGCCAGGCGAACTCCACGACGCGGTGATCGAGCAACGGCACGCGCGCCTCGAGGCCGACCGCCATCGAGGCTCGGTCGACCTTGGTCAGAACGTCGTCCGGCAGATAGGTCAGCGTGTCGAGGAGCCGCAGCTGCGAGACCGTGTCGAGGCCCCGCGTGGCGGCGCGGTGCCGGTCGATCACGTCCGGCGGCTCGGTGACGCCGGGCATGAAGCGGTCGGGCTGCGGCGTATGCGAGACCACGCGTCGATACATGTCGAGCGGATCACCCTCGCCGAGGAGCGCCGCGCCCTTGCGGATCTTGTCCCCGGCATGGCTCGGCTTGAAGCGTTGCGGCAGCGGGCGCGCCAGCATGTCCCACGCGTCGGCCGAGATGAGCTCGATCGAGCGGGCAGCCAGCCGCCGCAAAGGTCCCGGCAGGCAACGCGCCGCACCGGCGAGCCGCGCGATGCCCTGATAGCGCACATAGCCGCCGAAGACCTCGTCGCCGCCGTCGCCCGAGAGCGCCACGGTGACCTGCTGGCGCGCCAGCCGCGACACCAAAAAGGTCGGGATTTGCGAGCTGTCGGCGAAAGGCTCGTCGTAGATCTCCGGCAGCTGCGGAATGATCGCCTGCGCATCGGCGGCCGTGAGGACGAGCTCCGTGTGATCGGTCCCGAGATGGCGCGCCACCGCCTTGGCGCTGGCGGCTTCGTTGAAGGCCGGCTCGCGAAACCCGATCGAGAAGGTCTTGACCGGCCGGCTCGCCGCCTGCTGCATCAACGCGACGACGGCCGACGAATCGATTCCACCGGACAGGAACGCGCCGAGCGGCACGTCGGACACCATCTGCCGCTTGACCGCATCGGCCAACAGGGCATGCAATTCCTCGACGACTTCCTGTTCCGGACGACGGTCGCACGCCTGCTGGCCCCGCCGCGCGATGTCCGCCAGGTCCCAGTAGCGCCGGATCGCGACATCCGTACCCGTGACCTCGAGGCGATGGCCGGGCGCGAGCTTTTCGACCTCGCGAAAGATCGTCCGCGGCGCGGGCACGCAGAGGTAACGCAGATAGGACGCGACCGCCCCCGGATCGAGCGTCAGGGCGAGGCCTCCGGCGGCGCGCAACGCCTTGAGCTCGGAAGCAAACGCGAAGACGCCGTTCTGCCTGGTCCAGTAGAGCGGCTTGATGCCGAGCCGGTCGCGGGCGAGGTGAAGCGTGCGCGAGCCGCGATCGAACGCCGCGAAGGCGAACAGCCCGTTGGCGCGCTCGAGCGCGCCATCAATGCCGTACCTGGCGATCCCTTCGACCAGAACCTCCGTGTCCGACGTTCCGCGCCACGGCCGGTCGAGCTCCGCTGCCATCTCCGCCCGGTTGTAGAGCTCGCCGTTGTAAGTGATGACGACGCGCCCATCCGCGCTCGCCATCGGCTGAACGCCGGTTGGCGACAAATCGATGATGGCGAGGCGCCGATGGCCGAGCGTGACGCCGGCTGCCGCATCGGTCCAGTGGCCCTCGCCGTCGGGACCGCGCGACGCGATGGCGTTCGTCATCGCGCGAGATTGCGCCGCGAGGTCGGTCTCCGAGGCCCCCGCGAAGCGCCAAAGACCCGCGATCCCGCACATCGTCAGCTACGCGCCAGCCAGTTATGCATGACGACCGATAGCGCGGTATGCCGGCGAGGCGACCGAAGAAACGACTTCAGCAATGCGGCCACGGACGGAAGCATGTTGCCACGATAATAGTGTGCGGCGGCGCGCTGCAGGTCCAGCGCCGCCGCAAAGTGCCTCCGGTCGCGTCGGCCGAGGTCGTGGTGATGCTTCCGCCAGAGATGATCGAGTATCTCCTGCAGCCTGGCGGCATGCTTGCCGGGCGATGCGTCGATCTTTGCGAGCGGGGTGGCGAGGAATCCGAGCTCATGCCTTCGCGCGAAGCGCAACAACCAGTCCCAGTCTTCCAGGCGTTGCAGGTCCGTATCGAAAGGACCGATTTCGTCGAACACGGCGCGCTCGAACATCAACGTCGACCCGGGGCTGACGAAACACCCCCAGACCATGTCCTCGAGCCGGATTTCGCCGGTCGCGTAGAGCGGCGACACGATCTCCGGCCGGCCCGGACGGGATAGATAATAGGCCGTGCAGCTGGCCGGCCATTTGTTCCTGCGCATGACATCGATCTGCGCCGTCAACTTGCCGGGCAGCCAGACGTCGTCGGAATCGAGGAGAGCCACATAATCGCCCCGGGCTGCGCCGATCCCGGTATTGCGCGCCGCCGCTGCGCCCGCGTTGCTTTCATGCCGCATATACGTGACGCTGGCGCCGTAGCGCCCGAGCGCACCGGCGAGGTCGTCGGTCGAGCCGTCGTCCACGACGATCACCTGGAGAGACCAGCCGGCCGGCAGTTGCTGCGCCAGGACGCTGTCGATCGCCGCAGGGATCGTGTGGACCCGGTTCCACACCGGAAGAATTGCCGAAACTACTGTCATGGATGCTGGATGGTCATGCTTGCTGTCGCGTTGCCGCCCGGCATTCAGGCGCCGGGGCGACCTGCGGCGTGGAGGAGAATGTCGGCGGCGAGCGCCGCCGGCCACAGCGGACGCGCGCGAAAGGCGCCAGTCATGATGCCGGCGGCTTCCTGCCACGCACCGTTGCGCACAAGCGAGACCGAGAGCATGGCCGCCTCGGCGGCGTGCCAGCGCTTGAGCGCCGCAAGGAGCCGCGGATCGTCCGGCGTCGCGCCCTCCCACAGGTGGCGAGCAATGATCGCGAGATGTTCGCGCCGGATGGCGGCGTAATTGCGCCGGCCGCGATCGAGCGTCTTCGAACCGTCGTGCACAAGATAGCGGTAGACCGGCCGGTCGATCTCGGCAATGCCGACGCCCGCGCGCCATGCGCGCAGCATCCACTCCCGGTCAGCCGCAAGGCGGAACGCCGTATCGAACATCCCGATCCGCTCGAACGTGGCGCGGCGAACGCACAGGCTGTTGATCGCGCAGGGCCCGCGCAGCAACAGTTCGAGCGTCAGCGGCCGATTGGGTCAGACGATCGCTCTGCGTGCGCGACAAAACCGCATCGCCGACGCCTCGCTCGACGAAACATGGCCAGCCGCGCACGATCCCGGCCTGAGGATTTTGGGCGAGCGCTTCCGACGAAACCCGCAAGCGCGCCCGGCAGCAGCGCGTCGTCGGCGTTGAGCAGGCAGATTGCGGGGGCGCGCGACGCCTCGATCCCGCGGTTGATCGCTTCATAGATCGAGGTGCCCGGGGCGGAGACGACATTGACGTTTGGAATGCTCGCGGCGAGGGCCGGAGTCCCATCGGTCGAGCCTCCGTCCACGAGGATCGCCTCGAACGGCGCGGATTGCTCGAGAAGGCTGCGCAACGCATCGCGAACCGTTAGTGCCGCATTGAGCGCAGGCACCACGACAGCCGCCGTCCGACTACCTGCGTCCGACATGCCGATCCCGCGCGCAAGAGCAGCATGGTTTTCCCAAGGTCCTTTTCTCCAGCATCCGTTTCTCGAATTCACGGCGGCTTGAGCGCGCGCCGCCGCATCGTAAGGCTTGCCAGGCCCGCTTCGATTGTGATTCGCGATGCGTCATTCAGCTTTGTTCAGATTCGCGCCTCGCCCAGATCGCGGCATTGCCGTTACGCTGCGATACTGCAATCGAAAGGCAAGCAGGAAACGCGACATCTATTTTGCAATCTCTGATGCAGATGTTTCATGGAACGTCGGATGGTCCGACGCATTTTTCGCGCTGGAATTTCCACGATCATATGTGATAGTACCGATGCGCATTCTTCGAGTGTCAACGCGCAGAACATGATCTACATACTCTTACCTGTCCACAATCGACGATCTATATCGGAAGCTTTTGCCAAGGCGCTCTCGCGGCAAGGCATGGACTTTCGGCTGCTGCTGATTGACGACGGATCCACCGACGGAACTGCAGACACGGTCCGAGCGATCTTACCGGATCGCACCGTGGTCCTGCGCGGCACAGGCAACTGGTGGTGGGGCGGTAGCCTCCACCGCGGCTGGCTGTGGCTCGACAGGCAAGGGCTGAATGACGACGATGTCATTTTCATCTGCAACGACGACATCGAGATTTCCGACGATTTCGTCGCCAACGGCGTCGCGTTGCTGTCGGCGAATCCTGCTTCCATCGTCGTTGCCAAGTCGCGCAACCCAGATAGCGGTGTGCTCGAGGAAACCTGCTTTTCGATAAACTTCTCTCGGTGCGAGATCTTGCTGGCCGCGCCGGGAGAGGCTGTCGCGTGCGCGCCGACGCGCGGACTCTTCATCCGATGGCGAGACATGCGCAGCATCGGTGGCTTCCATCCGCACCTGATCCCGCACTATCTATCCGATCTCGAATGGACGTTGCGCGGTCATCGCCGAGGGCTGAAGATACTCCGCGATGACCGGCTGTGGTTTAGACCGCTTCCTGACACGCGTGGAACCATCGACATCAGCGCGCTCGGGCTGAAAGACCGGCTGAAAACAATCTTCTCGACCAGATACGCAAGCAATCCGCTTCATTGGAGCGCGTTCATTCTGGTCAGCTTTCCGATGAGATATTGGCCCACCGCGCTGATACGCATCAGCCTGTGGACGTTGGGTGTGATCTTCAAACCCTACCGAAACCGATCAACCGCGAGCCCCCCGCCCAGGCCGAATGCGCCGTAGAAGGCCATTGAGCACCCGCCGCATGGCTTGGCTCCTTGATCGCGCCGGCCTATTGCCACGAAAGAACGTCCGGATGGCGGCTCGCCCGGCACAGCTTTCCTCGACGGCGATTCCACCGACCGCCACCGGAGTCGGACTGAGCGCCACATCGAACACGTCGGTTCCGGTCTTGCTGTGGGTCCCCGATCCGTCCTGGCCGATATTCTGCGCAAGAGGCCGACCCGGATAGAGAATGAGCATATCGCGAAGAAAACAGCTCGCGTGCCAGCGGATCGCCCAGGAGTTGACCTTTCCGGCGATCTGATTCTCGAGCATCTGCGTGAAACCCATTGTGCCTTCGAAATCGAACGCGTGGCTGAGATTTCGCTCGCGCAGGCTCGTCAGCAATCTGCCGCCATCGGGTTCATAGTGACGCCACCGGTCGCGCCACGTGGCCCATCCCCAACAATCGGCGCCGCGAATGAAAAACGTTTCCGGAACGCTGCGATCGAGCGGATAGCAATATCCCGAGATGCTGCCCACGCGGGTGTCGGCGCGATAATATTCAAGGGCATCGTTCATGAAACGCAGGAAATAAGGACTCACAACGAGATCGTCCTCGAGAATGATGACGTTCTCGCTTGTTTGGAGCACCTCGGATACGCCTGTCGTAATATTGCGGGCCAGACCGAAATTCCTCTCGCGATGCACGACGTTGATCGACTTGAACCCCTCGAGCTCACGCAGAATTCGTCGAACCGCTTCGACACCGCCCGCAGCCTGCTCGTCCTTGGCGGCATCGCAAAAAACGTGCAGATCGGTATCGCGCGCTTCCGCATTGCGGCGTAGCGCCTCGAGCGTGCGCCTGAGGTGCTCCGGCCGGCGATAGGCAAACAGCGCGATGGGGGCGTACATGTCGGAGACTCATGCCGGTCCGAAGAACGCACGCACGCTCTCGATCACCCTGTGGCAATCATTCGCCGTCATGCCGGGATAGAGCGGCAGCGTCAGAATCTCGCCGACGGCCGCTTCGGTCACGTTCAACGGGCCGGGAACCCGTGCGCCGCTTCCGATGCCGGGCTGTACATGCACCGGGTAAGGATAGTGAATGCCGGTTGAGATGCCGACATCGTCGAGATGCCGCGCGAGCGCGTCGCGACGATCGCAACGGACGACATAGAGATGATAGACGTGCCGGCGGCCGGATGGCTCGAACGGCAGGACCAGCGGCAAATCGGAAAATGCCGAGTTGTATTGCTGTGCAATGGCGCAACGCCGTTCCACGGCCTCCGTCAGGTGATCGATCTTCACGTTCAAGATCGCGGCTTGCAGCTCATCGAGGCGCGAGCAGCGTCCGTCCGCCAGCTCGGAAAACTGCGGCTTCGTCCATCCGTAGGTCCGCAACCGGCGGGCCCGGTCGACGACTTCGTTGCGCGATGCCGAGATCAATCCGCCGTCTCCCACGGCCCCGAGGTTCTTCGTCGGATAGAAGCTGAAGCACCCGGCATCTCCGATCGACCCGACCTGGCGCCCCGCGACGGTCGCCTCCTGCGCCTGCGCGCAATCCTCGATCACCGCAATGCCGGCTTTGCGCGCGATGGCGCAAATCCTATCCATGTCGGCCGGACAACCGTAGAGATGGACGGGCAGAATCGCTCGGGTGCGCGGCCCGATCGCGGACTCCAATCCTTCCGGATCGAGGCAGTAGCTCTTCGCCTCGATATCGATCAGAACCGGCACCGCGCCGAGGGTTCGAATCGCCGCGACGGTGGGACCCGCCGTGTGAGAAACGGTGATCACCTCGTCTCCGCGGGAAACACCCAGCGCGAGCAGCGCCAGGACCAGCGCGTCCGTCCCGCTTGCAACGCCGACGGCGCCTGCCGATCCGATGCGACTCGCGATCTTTCGCTCGAATTCCGCAACCTCCGAGCCCAGCACATAGATGCCGCCGTCGAGCACCCGCGCCATGGCAGCCAGGATATCCGACCGCATATGCGCGAGATCGGCCCTCGGATCCGCGAGCGAAATTCGGCGCGCAGATGGCCGATGTTCTTCCTGGATTGTCATTTCAATTGAGTCTCGATCCGGCGACGGGCGGCGCTACCCGCCGAAACAAGAACCCGCCGTATTGCGCCTGCTCGGGCGCATTCGGAACGTGCGGACGCTCCGCCACCAGGAATTCGCGGTCGAGCACGAAACCGCGGCCGGTGACGAAATCGATCAATCGCCGCCGGTTGAGGAACCAGCCCGCGTATTCGGTCATGTAGCCATACGCGTGAGGACGCTGAATGACGACGAAATCGTCATGTTCCTCGACGATCGGCAGCCGAGTGAGCATGAGCCAGCGCTCGGCGCTGTCGCACAACCGGCCGAGAAGATCATAGCAATCGCGCGTATAGTGAAGCGAGCTGCTCGCGAACACGAGATCATAGTGTCGTGACAGCGCTTGCGTCTCGCTCGAGACAAAGGTCGCACCGGGCAGAAGCTCACGGCCAATCTCGCATAGTCCCGGCAGGTCCTTGATGACGAACTCCATGTCGATCTCAGGGAACAGCTTGCGCGCGTAGACGAAATAGTGGCCGACGCCGCCGCCCCAATCGAGCACGCTCACCCGCTGCTTGCCCATGGCGGCTCGTCCGAGCGCATAGGCAAAGCTCATGATGGTGTTGTGGGGGCCGACGTCGGGCGCAGCATCCGTCGGCGCCTCATGGGAGCGGCCCAACGGCCGCGGACCTTCGACCGACTCGAGGAAGTCCCGCCACTTCCGCCGCTGCGTCCCGGCGATCGACTCGTGCGACCAGCCTTGATGACCCGTCCACGCCACATCCGTGTTCGGGACCATTTCCCAGCTTGGCCGGCCGCGGCCCGGAAGACCGATGCCGGCCAACCGGTCTCTGCCCCGCTTGATGGCGTCGGCGAGCACCGGCGGCAGCAGCCGCAGAGCGACGCGCTTGAATTGCGGGTTCATCGGCCCAATGACGCCCGTCTCATCGCACGCAATTCAGCGGCGGGTTCGCGTGTCATTGCGGCGCCAGCACGAACAGTCCGAGGGCGTAGAAGCTTTCCGAGCCTTCGATCGCGAGTGCGGCATCGCGCGGCGCGGGCCGCCAGGCGTTGTTCCGCTCCGTCTTGGCATAGTAGGCCTCTTTCGCGACGCGATAGCCGGCGAGGATGCGCGGCAAACGTTCGTGGCCGTAGATCCGATGAAAGGGCGCCGCCACCCGGTCGCGACCGACCGGGATCGTGAAGATCATTCGCGCATCGGCGCCCGCCATGTGCTCGCGCAAGAGCTTCATGGCGGCGATATCGCCGTCCGGCATCTCGACGCTGCCATAGCGGCCGGCCAATCCGATGTGTTCCGTCGTCGAGCAGTTGATGATCGTGTCGAAGGGCTCGGGCGGCAGGCCTCCATTGACCACGTCTCCCTTGACGTAGCGCAGGTTTGGATGAGCAAAAGGAACAGCGGGCGGATCAAGATCGAGCGCCAGCACCTCTCCGCCTCTCAGTGCCGCGATCAGCGGCGTAAACGAGGTTGCCGGCCCGAGGTCGAGCACCCGTCCCGGCCGATCGGGAAGCGAGCCGGCGACCCAGGCCCATTCGACGTCGCGATCGCCCGACAGGTCCAAACGATCGGCCGGCAATCCCCACTCGGACGCCTGCACCAGTCTGTAACCAGCCGCTCGGACAAATCTGCGTACGATGATCATCTAACATTTCTCATCAGTCGATCTTTTCCGCCGGGCATGCTTTGAACGGTCCCGCGGGTGCAGGGAGCGCATTCGAGATCATGACCGCCAATCAGCCGGACGCGCCATTGGCTCGCATGCATGTTCAAGAGCGCCAGCGTGCAAGCCGTGTTCGCAACGTCGCGTCTCCCGATTGCAGGTCTAACGGTCGGGGTACCAACGCGACAAAGCTAACAAATGTCCAAGGCGTCTTTCGCACGAATAGCGCCATCCCCAGGATATTGCTGAACTGGCCTCTACTCGGCATTTGTAGAGAACGTCGCGCTCGGTGAGTTCCTCGACGGCTTCGTAGAACGGTCCGATCACGTTTTCGATCTTGTCGCGATAGCGTGCTTCGATCAGCATGTAGCGCGGCCGAAAACGGTCGAAATCAAGACCCTGCAGCACGTTCTCCTCATAGCCCTCCACATCCAGCGAGAACAGATCGATCCGGCCGATCTCGTATCGGGCAAGGAGATCGCTCAACGCAAAGCAGGGCACCGTCAAGCGATATGGCTGAAGATTCTGGATCACGGCGCCGGTTCGAATATGCGCTTCCTGCTCCTCGGCGCTCGACATCGCACCGTCGACCGTCGACATCAGGTTGCAATAGGTCATCTCGATCCGTGTCCCGCTCCGGTCGAATGGGCCGAGCGCCGCATTGACCGTCAGCGACCCCGGTCGAAACAGACGACACCACCACGCCAAAGCCGAGACCGGTTCGATCAGCAATCCATGCCAGCCGCGATGACGCTCGAAATATAGCGTATTGCTCTGCTCGATGCCATCGTTTCCGCCCGCTTCCACGAAAAAGCCGCCGTCGAAATCGAAATAACGATCCAGCCTTCGATCGAGATTGTCGAGGGAGAAAGACCGCCGATCGAGCCGCTGGTCCTTCCTGCGGAGAACGCCGGGTATCATTTGCGGGTCAAATATCTGCTATAGTCGCGAATATAGTCCTCCTCATCATAAGGGCCGGATGCCAGCACGATGCAGATCGCGCCGGCACTGAAATCCTTGAGGACCAACCACAACCCCGGCGGAATATAGAGACCCTCCGTGCGGTTTTTCATGACCACCTCGACGCGGCTTTCTCCGTCATCGATCAGCGCCGTGCAGATCCCAGACAACATCATCAGGAATTGATGCTGCGCAATATGAGCGTGTCCTCCACGGACCGCGCCCTCCGGAACGTCGTAAAGCGAGAAAATTCGCTTCACCGCAAATGGAATGTGGCGGCTCTCCTCCGCAAAGGTCAGGCCCCCACGAACATCCACCACCTGCGGCAGTGCAACACGCTGAAAGTTGGGCTTCAAGACCGGCAACACAAGCTCTTTCATACGGCGCTGACGTAGCGTCCTCGCACGAGACCACGCAGGAGGTCTGACCAGGTGCTTGTCCGATCGGGATCGAGACACACACCCTGACGCGACAGCTCGTTCCAAAAGCGCCGAACAAGCTTGGCATAGGGCCGGTAGAAGGCGTTCAGCGTCTGGCGGGGGAACACGTACCCCCGTGACGGGCGCACGGCGACCAATCCAAAGCACGGTTCGATCACGGTCTCGAGCGCGTGGTAGTGAAAGAAGACCACTGGCTGATCATCGACCGTCGGCCTCCCCCCCCTTCGGCTTACGCGATACTTGTTCACGTTCCACGGCGCAACGCCGCCGCCAATGTTCTGCAGGACCCGAACGCCGGGGTAGAGGGTCGGCCATTCGTTGAGATATCCCTGGTCGCCGCAGTACCCGTTAGCCGGATCGAGCTCGCATTTCGCAATCGTTTGCGCGCGCCATCGTTCCACGCAGAGGCGCGCTTCCGGGCCTACGCGGAAGGCGACGAGCCCGACATTGAAGCGGCCGGAGCTCGCTTCGAAATTCGCTCTGTCCGGCGAAAAGCGATGTTCGTGAATGAGCACGTTGCCGCCGTCCACGAGTTCGTCGAGGAGCACCCGCGGATCGGAAAAAAAGAGCAGATCGGCGTCGAGATAGACGACGACGTCACCTTCCGCGCCGTTGTGGATCAGCCAGCTGCAGAGGGCCGGCGTGCAGGTCCAGCAGAATTCCCGTGCCGGCCGCGAACCACGTAGCGCCAGAAGTTCGGGGTCCTCCAACGCGTCGACGCGGACGACGCGCATTCCGTCCCGCTCGGCCACGACGCGCTCGGTCACGTCGTCCATCGCCAAGACCGTCATGTCGTCGCCTTCGCGCCGATGATGCGCGAGGCTCGAAATCATCGCCAGCCCGCGGGTCAGATAGCGGCTGTCGAACAGGGTACAGTACCGGATGCCCATCTGTGCGCGCGGCTCGCGTGCCTACATCCGCCCGATCGAGAAGTCCAGCTGTCGCCGAAGCAAAAGATGGCGGCAATAGCCCTCGAAGGTCACCGGCTGAAGATCACGCACGATCGACGAGCCGATCGCCTTGAGCTCGGTTATGGCTTCCCACAGCTCCCGAGCATAGGGCCGATAGATCGCGCACACGACTTCGGCGGTGAAGGTGTATTCGCCGCGCGCCATCAGCACCGGCCTGATACCGAGGAACGGTCGCCAAATCCGCAGCGCGTGATAGTGGTAGAACACGATCGGCCGATCGTCGACCAGCAGCCTGTCGCGCTTTTGCGCGAGACGATGCTTTCCGATGTTCCAAGGTCCGAGTTCGATGCCCGGATGAGCGGAAATGACGAGCTGTCGATATCGATCCGGCCACTCCTCGAGATAGTTCTGGTCGCCGCACTTTCCCGCCGCCGGATCCAATGAGCAGTCCGCGAGACATTGCGCTTTCCAGCGTTCCAGGCATTCGCGCCCCTCGCGATCGTTGCGGATGGCCACCACCCCGACGTTGAAGCGCCCGGAGACGGATTGGAAATGCGCATATTTCGGGTCGAAATCGTGCTCATGGATGAAGATGCTGTTGCCTCCAAGCTCATCGAGGATAGCTCTGGGAGACGAAAAGAACCGGATGTCGGCATCCACATAGGTGACAACCTCATCGGGCGCCTGCCGCTCGAGAACGCGCAGCAGCAACGGTGTGGTGCAGGTCCAACAGTACTCGCCGACGGTTCGGATGGCGCGCGCCGCGCGCAAGGCATCGTCCTCGAACTCGTCGAGGCGAATGATCCGCGCGTTCTCCAATCGGAGGCGATCGAGCGCATCGGCCGAAAACGCGTCCATGCACAGCACATGGAGGATGAAGTCGGTCCCCATCGTCCGCTCGAGCGAGCGGTAGAGCGCGATGCCCTGCGGGAGAAAGAGCCGGTTGAACAGCGTGCAAAAAATCACGTTGATCGTCTTGTATCGTGGCTCGCCGGCCGGCTCAATAACCGTGAACCGCGAGCTCGTGGAGATAGCGACCATAATCGCTGTTGCGCAGCGCCGTGGCTCGCCGCGCCAAATGATCCGCATCCACCCAGCCCTTGCGGAACGCGATCTCCTCGAGACAGGCGATCTGCAGGCCCTGCCGGTGCTGCAGCGTCGCGACGAAATTCGCAGCGTCGAGCAGGGCCGTGAAGGTTCCGGTGTCGAGCCACGCGAAGCCGCGGCCGAGTTGCTCGACAAACAGCTATCCCGCGCTCCAGATAGCGTCGATTGACGTCAGTGATCTCCAGCTCGCCGCGCGCCGACGGCTTGACCTCGCGCGCGATGTCGACGACGCGCTCGTCATAGAAATAGAGCCCGGTCACCGCCTGGTTGGAGCGCGGCTTTTCCGGCTTTTCCTCGATCGTAAGCGCACGCCCGTCGGCCTCGAATTCGACCACGCCGAAGTGCGACGGATCGTGCACCGGATAGCTGAAGACCGTGGCGCCGTGCTCGCGCTGGCAAGCATGGTCGAGGTAGTCGACGAAACCCTGGCCGAAAAAGACATTGTCGCCGAGCACGAGCGCGGAGTGGCGCCCGCGAAGAAATTCGCGCCGATGAGGAACGCCTCCGCAAGCCCATTTGGAGCCTTCTGCTCCGCATAGCGAGAAATCGACGCCGAACGCCGAGCCGTCGCCGAGAAGATCGCGAAACAGCGGCAGGTCGCGCGGCGTCGAGATCACCAGGATCTCGCGAATATCCGACAGCATCAGCACCGAGATCGGATAGTAGATCATCGGCTTGTCGTAGATCGGCAGAAGCTGCTTGCTGACCGCGCTGGTCATCGGCGACAGGCGCGTTCCGCTGCCGCCGGCGAGCACGATGCCGCGGCGAGCGTTGGTCATCGGTCAGCCCCCGATCCCGATGCGTGCCGGCTCGTAGCCGCGGTCGAGCACGATCTGCCACCACGCGCGATTCTCGAGATACCACGCGACCGTCTCGCGGCAGGCCATCCGCGAAGCGAACCTGCGGGCGCCAGCCAAACAGGCGCAACCTTGTCGCTATGTCCATCGCGTAGCGCAGATCATGGCCGGGACGGTCGACGACGAAGCTGATCCTTTCGGCATGGGACCGCGCTAGCCGGCGCCTGGGCGTCGAGATGGGCGCAAATCAGCCTCACCGTGTCGATGTTCTTCGCACTCGTCGCCACCGGCGAAATTGTAGATCTCGCCCGGCTCGGCCCGCGCTACGACCTGATCGAGCCCGTCGGACCAGGTCGCCGACATGGAGCCAATCGCGGACATTCTTGCCCTCGCCATAGACCGGCAGCGGCTTGCCGGCGAGCGCCGCAATGATCATGTGCGGAATGAGCTTCTCGGGATATTGCCGAGGCCCGTAGGTGTTCGACGCGTGCACAACGCTCACAGGCAGGCCATAGGTCGACGCCGATACGCGCGCGTCAGATGGTCGCCCGCGGCCTTTGGTGGCCGCATAGGGCGAATTCGGCGCATAGTTGCTGTCTTCCGTGAACGCGCCCTCGGCAATCGAGCCATAGACCTCGTCGGTCGACATCTGGATATAGCGGAAGGTGCGCTGGCCGGCCGCGTCGAGACCGCGCCAATAGGCCAGGCACGCCTCGAGGAGCCGGTAGACGCCGGTCACATTGGTGTCGATGAATGGATCCGCCTTGTCGATCGAGCGGTCGACGTGGCTTTCGGCCGCGAGATTGAACACGACCCGCGGCCGATGCCGCGCGAGCAGCGCGCCCACCAGTGCACGGTCGCCGATGTCGCCGCGCACGAAGAGATGCCGGACATGGCCGTCGAGCGCCGCGAGATTGTCGAGGTTTCCCGCATAGGTGAGCAGGTCGAGATTGACGACGCGGTAGCCGGACGCGATCAGCCGCTCGACGACATGCGAGCCGATGAAGCCGGCGCCGCCGGTGATGAGAAATGTATCTTCCATTGGCCGATTTGGTCGCGCGCTGCCGCTACTGCCGGAGCGCCAAATGCCGGATCACGCTCTGGCCGGTTCCCAGACGATGACCGATCCCGGGAAGTCCGGACGGTGGGCGAGGAAATCGAATTTGATCGGCCGTTTGACGGCGATCATTCCGTCTCGCTCGAGCGATTCGACGACGCTCAGCAGATTGATGTTGTATCGCAGTGCGATCGCCGACTGCCTCATCTCCCGCCGGAGCAGCCATTCTGCTGTGAACGGAACGTTCCACGACCTTCGTTGCCAACCGACTGGCTCGATATGCACGACCCTGTGTAAGCCGGGAATCGCGAGCAGTGCGTCAAAGACGCGACGATCGATCTCCGGAACCTGCTCCACGCTGTAGCAGGAGAATGCAAATGTCTTTGCGTTCGGCTCGAAATCGGTGAAGACCGGCGCGTAGTAGTCGAACGGCACGGATCGATAGCGAATGCGCGGCTCTAGAGATGCGAGAAAACCGCCGCACCGCCGGCCCGCTTCGGTATATTCGCCCCCGATGTAATTCGCCTCCACAGGCCCACCGTTGAACCAGATGCGAAACAGGTTCTTGCTGTATCCGCTGCCAAGCTCGACAATATTGACGGTGTCCGGGTCGATCGCCCTGAGAAGCTCGTTTTGCAGCTGCAGCTCGAACAGCAGAGGTTCATAGAAATAATCCGAAATCCCTTTGACCCGCGCGCCGCATAGCCGGTAACCGAACCGATCGAGCATGCGCGCATTGTCGTTAGGCAGCATCGGTTTCTGCAGCAGGTTCAGCACGCGCTGAAGATTCGACCCGTTCTGCGAGGCGAGGATCTGCGCGGTGTCGAAAACCGACTGCCAGCCGGTTTCGTATTCCTGATAAGCCTCGTGTCTCATTCCTGGCCTACGTCTCTTACCGAAACCTCTCGAACACTTCCGGCGCAGCTTTGATTGCGGTCGAGAGCGCCGGATCGATCCCGGCGGGTAGCCGATATCGCGGGCCGTCGAAATTGAATTGTGGACAGCAGTACATCAGCTGAGCGATCAGCCTGTACCCTGACGCTGGCACTTTTCCCTTGTGGAATCCGCGCGTATCGACGGCGAGGACCGTCCCGCGCCGACCGCAAATCTCGATCACATTGTCGGCGCCGAAAGCCGCCGCGATCTCCTCATCCGAGACGCGGACATAGCCGCGCTGCAGGATTTTCGCCGCGGCCGGATGGTTCGCAGCGTGCGACCCGCGGACGAAGACGTGTGGCCCGTTCGCGCGATCGACGTCGGTGAGGTAAATGAAGAATTTGAGCCAGATCGGCGCGCCGTCGAAATCGAAGTGGAACATTTGCGCCGCGTCGTCGCCCGGCGTTTCGCCGAATGACGGCGACCACCACATATTCATCCCCGAAAGGACCGGATGCGCCGCCAGATAGCTCTCGGCCACGGCGAGCAGCGACTGATCCGCCAACAGCCGCTGCATGGCGGGATTTGCCACGATATCGTCCGCCGTCATCCGATAGGTCTTGGAAACCGGAGCCGCAGGGTCGAATCTGACGCGATCTTCTGGCTGACGACCGCGTCCTTCGACAATCGCCGGAGTATCGCGCCCGAATTGCTCGAGCTCGTCGCAGATTTTGGGCGGGACGAGCTGATCGAACACGTAGTAGCCGTCCCTCGCGATCTGCGCCGCAATTGCCCTTTGGCGCTCGACCGAAAGAGATCCGACGATGCCGTTCGCCGGCGCCGGCGAGCGAGGCGGACGCATGCGCCGCAGCAGCTTCGCAACCCGATCGCTCGACCGCCCGTTGGTGCGGCAATGGAGACCGAGAAGAGATCGCCATGCGCTCTCGATTGCGTCGCCGCGCTTGCGGTAGGCATGGAGCCCGTGCAGAACGTTCCCTATGTCGGCGCCGTCGCGCAACAGAGACATCGGCGTGGCCATTTTCGTCACCTCATCCGTTGTCGGGGACGATTGCGAAAAATCTGCGAGAGCCCGAACTGGTGCTAGCACAATTCCGCGGAGCTAATTCCAAGTCCTGGCCGATCATCTGACGTGGATTCGGTTTCCAGCTCGACGTATGTGTAGCTCTTGAGCGCAGACGGTATGGCAGCGCCATCGTTTCCGTCGCCGCTGTTGTCTGCGCCGGCCACGATCTCGAACGATCCCGCCCCAAGGACATGGTGGCCGATGCTTCCGCCGTTGACACTCACGCGCAACCGCCGCTCGCTCGCCGTGGTGGATTGCCGCCCGGTCAACCTGACGCGTGCGGCGTCGGTACCGGCGAGCACAATGCATGCTTTCCGGCGCATCTCCACGATTTCCGTCGCCCGGCTCCGCTCCAATGCCGATTTCTTGAGGATGAAGCCGCGATAGAAATACGGAATCGACGCATCCTCGACAGCTTCAATGCGCGCGGGCGGACGGAAGCTCAATCTCTCGGACAGCTTTCGATTGGGGACGCCACCGTGGATCTCATATGGAGCGATATCGGACGTCACCACGCAATGGGCGCCGATGACCGCACCTCGCCCGATGTAAACTCCGGGCAGCACCACGGCACTCCAGCCGAACCAGCAATCGTCCTCGATGCGTACGCGCCGGCTCGGCGGGTCCACGGCTTCTGTCGGGAAGCGCCCAAAGTGCTCATCCTGGTCCCTGATCAGCCATTCGGCCCGATCGCGAAACCTGTAACTCGTCGACGTCACAAACGCATGCATCGCAAACAGACAATGGGCGCCGATCCGAACGTCACCGTAAATGACCGAAAAATCCTGCAGCGACGTGTCATTGTCGATCTCGACGTTACCTCTCCCAGCCGTAACCTCCGCATGTCGCCCGACGTAAACACCATCACCGAGTGAAATGAAATTCGGCGAAGGCAACGTCGGATCCGGCAGCACATAGAGCCGCGCTGTCGGATCGATGGAGGCACCGCTGATTCCAAATGTCCAATCCGGACAGGAGATCAGCGGTCCGCCGGTTGTCGCCGCGGACCGGCGAGGCAGCGCGCGGCGGATCAGCGACTTGATCGCCATTGGGAGGGTGGTCATCGAGCCCCTTCAGTCCCGATGAGTGATACCGCTTCGGCTTTGTCCGTATCCCGGGCCGAAAACCGATAGGGAATCGAGACGATTCCCGACCTTTCGTATCTATCGTCGCTATCGGACGTGACGCGCAAAAATGGCAAGTCTACATTGTCGTCAATGATGTCGTAGAATACGTAAGCGTCGGTACGGCCGAGCGCCACGTAAAGTGACAGCTCATTTGGCCGCAACGGCAAGTTTGGAAACACGAGCTCGGCGATGCCGCTCCGTCCCCGCTCGACCGCTTTCTCGCTGATCGTTTCACGGATATATGTCAGAGGCTCCCCATTGATCGCCGAGCGAATTTGAATGAGGAACATCAAGCTCGGCACCGTTTCCACGACCTCGTACGCGAAGCGGAGCTTGATCGTCCCGCCCGTCCGCACCTGCCAGGTCGGGCGCCCGGATTCGTCAAAGGATGCAACATTTGTAAATCGTACGTCGCCGCTCGTGCGATTGCGTCTGTCCTTGTCGTTGACGCCACGGATATTCGCCTCCGTTCCCAATGAACGGAGGTAAACAGAAATGCCTTCTTCGGCCGACCCATCGAATACCATCCGCCCTTGATCGAGCACGATAGCGCGTCGGCAAAAGGTCCGAATAGCCTGAAGGTTATGACTTACGAACAGGACCGTACGGCCATGCTTCTGGGATGCATCATTCGAGTCGACCTAGAGACTTACGTTGGAACGCGGCATCTCCGACGGCCAGAACTTCGTCGACGATGAGTATCTCGGGCTCGAGGAAGGACGCGACCGCGAAGGCAAGACGCACGTACATGCCGGACGAATATCGTTTGACCGGTGTGTCGATGAACTTCTCCACTTCCGCGAAGGCGACGATCTCGTCGAACTTCCTGGCGACCTCGGCGCGCGGCATGCCCAGAATGCTTCCGCTCATGAAAACATTGTCGCGCCCAGAGAGCTCGGGGTGAAAGCCGGTTCCGACCTCGAGCAGCGTGCCGAGGCGGCCTCGCAGCCGCGCGTGTCCCTCAGTCGGCTGGGTGATCCGCGACAGGAGCTTCAGCAGCGTGCTCTTCCCTGCTCCGTTGCGGCCGATAATTCCAACGGCCTCGCCCTGTGTGACGGAGAACGAGACATCA
Organism: uncultured Pseudomonadota bacterium; assembly: GCA_963791155.1. GTDB lineage: Bacteria > Pseudomonadota > Alphaproteobacteria > Rhizobiales > Xanthobacteraceae > JAVDCA01. Next base: position 413,543 of record CAWBRI010000016.1, on the reverse strand, counting down.
CGCAGAGCCCATAGTTCCTGTTCCTCGCGCCAGGCGCGTCCCGGAAGCAACGCGCCAAACGCCTGCCGCAACCGGCTGCGCGAGGTGTTCTCGCCCAGCATATACCGCTTCCCGAGCCCAACCGCGTCGATCGAGGAATTGCTCATATGTGGCGCTCAGATCCGATCGACCGCAAAGCTCTCAAACCGCGTAAACACCATTACGCCGGTGATTCCGACAATAAAGATGAACACACAAGTCGATGCGAGGGCGACGAGGTCCGGCGCCGAGGCTCCAGCGATAACAGACCAGCGAAATCCTTTGATGATGCCGACCAGCGGATTGAGGTTGTACAACGTCTGCCATCGCGCCGGGACCACGGTTTCGGAATACATAATCGGGCTGAGATACATAAGGAGCTGCAATACTGACGGAATGATAAGACGAATGTCGCGAAATACGGCGTCCAGTACGGTCATCCACAAGCCAATCGCGAACGCCATCAAGAGAGCGAGCAGCACGAAGATCGGCAACGTGAGGATCGCCCAGCCGGGAAGCAATCCGAATGCCGCAACTGCCACGAGCAGCACCACACAGATAGGCACAAGGTCGGCGGCAGCCACGATCACTGAAGACGCTGGGATCAACAATCGCGGAAAATAGACTTTTTGAATGATATTGCCGCTCGACGCCAACGACGTCGCAGCATCATTGAGCGTACGCTGGAACACACTCCAGATCGTCGTGCCGGCCAACGCAAACAGGCCGTAGGGAAGTCCTTCGGACGGCACCTGCAGGAACATCCCCAAGACCACGGTAAGAACTCCGGCCAAAAGCAAAGGCTGGAGTACGATCCACATGCTCCCCAAGATGGTCTGCCGATAGCGGATCTTGATATTGCGCCATGCCAGCGTCGCCGCAAGCGCGCGGTGTCGCCAAGCGTCGGCGAAATCCGGCATGAGCCGCGGCTTGCTCGAGATCGCGGTGATCCGCATTTCAACGCTGGTCATTCTTGGGCACCTTCGACCACGTCAAACGACAACGGCGTGCCGCGCTTGAGCGGCTGTCGGGAGCGCCGACCGAGAACATCGCGCAGATGCTTCGGCGGCAATCCGAATCCGGGACGGATCGCCCTCACGTTGGCGGTCGTAAACGTTTCCCCCGCCGCTATGTCGGCGACGACGTACAGAGTCCGCCGATAAGCGAGCGCTGGCGTCTCGGACGGCTTTGGCCCGAATTGGGGACCCTGTACGGCGCGTGCGACCGTCCCGGTTTCCCGCACGAGCTGCTGGAGTTCCTGCGGCTCGAGCGAGAACGCCGCGTCCACGCCGCCGTCGGCGCGGCGCAAGGTGACGTGTTTCTCGATCACCGAGGCGCCGAGGGCCACCGCCGCGACGGCCACCGCTACGCCGAGCGTGTGATCCGACAAGCCGGCCACGACGTCGAAGCGGCGGGCCAGCTCCGGGATGTTCGCGAGGTACGCCTCTTCGGCCGGCGCCGGATAAGCGCTGACGCACTGGAGGAGAACGATCTGCCGGGCGCCGGCGGCGCGAGCGGCCGCGACCGCATCGGAGATCTCGTCGGCGTTGCCCATGCCGGTCGAGATGATCAGCGGCTTGCCGGTCGCGGCGCAGCGCTCGATCAGCGGAATGTCCAAGAGCTCGAAGGAGGCGATCTTGTAGGCGGGGGCGCGCAGGGATTCGAGCAGATCGACGGCGGTCTCGTCGAACGGCGTCGAGAACACCGTGATCCCAAGCTCACGTCCCTTGGCGAACAAGGCCTCGTGCCAGTGCCACGGCGTATGGGCCTCCTGATAAAGCTCGTGAAGCCGACGCCCCTTCCACATCGGCAGATCGACCACGAAGCCGTGGCCGTCATGGTCGATCGTCATCGTATCCGCCGTGTAGGTCTGCAGTTTGACCGCGTCCGCCCCGGCCTGCTTCGCGGCTGCCATCACCGCGACGGCGCGCTCCAATTGGCCGTTATGATTTCCGCTGAGCTCCGCAATGATGTAAGGCGGCTCGCCCGGACCGACGCGCCTTCCGGCAATCTCGATGTGCGCTCTCATGACGTTCTCCTACACCACGCGAGCGGCAACGGAGCCGTTCGCGTCGCGCCGCCGCAGTCCGAGAACCGCCTGGGCAACGCGCGCGGCCCCGCGTCCGTCGATCTCCGGTAGTTTCGATCGCGTGGGCGCCGACAGCGCCTTCAGTGCGGCAACCGCCATCTCGTCCGGCGCAAAGCGGTCGAATGCGGGCACTGACAGATTTTGTAGTTTGCGAATGTTGTAGCGTTGGTTGTCGACGAGTCCGCAGACCACGACATCGACCCCCGCCGCAATGGCTTCCAGCAGAGTCACGCCCGCTGCGCCGAGATAGACCCTCGCAGCCGACAATCGGTCGACCATTGCGGCCCCGACATGGACATGACAGCGGCCACTGTACTCCCCGGCCAAGCGCGCTGGTCCGGGTGTCTCGGCGGTTGGCGGCAAGATCAGATCGACAATCACGCTGCTGTTCCGCTCCAGCACGGCTCGCGCCGCGGCCTCTCCATATCGCCCGTTGTCGGTGCCGCCGAAACTGATCAACATCCGCGCTTCGTCCGGCCGCGCGCGGGTCGCCAACGATGCAAAAGCGGGATCGACCAACGCATATTGTGGGCCCGTCAGCAGCACCCTTGCCCGATAATGCCGGTAGTCGAGCTCGCCGCCATAGAGGTTGTGGTTGAGAACCACGTCGGCGTCGGTCGGCTTATCGGCGAGATCGTCGACGACCATGACGGTGCAAGCCGTCTGGGACGTCCAGCGTGACGGCAAGTCGGCATCGAAACCGTAGCCGTCGATCGCTACCAGATCGGCGGACGGCAGCGGCATCTCGCCGTCCCGCCATGGCGACGCCTGCATCCCGGCCCGTTTGACGAAATCCGCATACCTCATATCCGTCAGGAGAAAGCGGCCGAAAACCTGCTCGCGCCGGAATTCCGCCGCCAGCACCAGCAGCCGCCGCAAGTGGCCGAGGCCCACGCTCGGTCCGCAGTCGGCGAGAAAGATCGCTGTCGTCATGGGCGAATGGTTGGCCCGTTACCGTTCAATGTCGCGGATCACTTCGAACGCTTCGGCCGCACGCAGTCCCGCGCTGGCACCGCGGAACAGCGCGAGCGCCTTGACGGCCTCGAGCGACCGCGGATGCGGGAAGTCCCGCAATTCCGAGGCATACGCCGCGAGCGCACTCAACTTGGTATCGAGGTGGCCCGAGATATCGACGAACCGGCTCGGCCGGAATCCGGGACCGATCGCGTGCGCGCTCCATTCGGTGCTCGAGACGGTCTCGAACGTGTAGAATTTCGTGACCGTCGAATCCGGGACGGGCCGGCACGCCGTCAGTACCGCCTGGAAGACCAGGCGATGATCGAGATTCAGATCGGCTCCGTGGTGGGTATACACGACGGATGGCCGAACATCCGGTATCACGCTCTCCAATGCCTGCGTCAGATCAAGCAAGCTCCCGGAGTCGAGCCGCTGGTCCGGAAAGCCCAGCATGCGCGGCGGCTGCGTCCGCAAGATCTTGGCAGCCCTCGCGGCTTCCGACGACCTGGCTTCGATCAGATCGCGCCGGGCCGCGGCCTGCGGTCGAGACGACGTGCCGTCCGCGACCAGAATCACATGGACGTCGTCGCCCTCCGCGGCGTGGCGCGCAATCGTCCCGCCGCACGCCAGCACCTCGTCGTCCGGATGCGCCGCCACGACCAGAACAGTCGTCATGGCTTGTCTGCCTCGTGCCGGACGATGCGGACATTGGCCTCGACATCATCGCCGGTCCACACCGCCTGGGAAAATTCCAAACGAAACCCTCCGTGCGTCAGGAACGCCTTCGGATATGATTCGGCATCGAGCATGCGGATGTGGTCGTAGATCGATCTGAGTGACCCATCTTGCGGCAGCAGGCTTTCCGACGGCGTCCGACGCTTGAAGATCACCGGCTGGCCGGATTGCGGCGTCGGTTCCGGGTTCGTGGTCACGATGAGCTCGATCATGTCGAACACGATGTCGGATGCCCGCTCAAAGATGTTCTGAGCGCTGCCGTCGAGCGAAAGCGGCGATTTCATGTACACCGGCCCAGCGTCGACCTCGGAAGTCATCCTCAGCGCCGACACCACGCTTTCGGTATGCCCTCTGACGATCAGATTCTGCAGCGGGCTGCCTCCCCGTCCGTACGGCACGTCGGTCATGTGAAAGCATACGCACGCGAAGTCGCTCGTGATGTCGGGCGAAACCTTCCACGACCAATGCGGAAAGAAGACATAGCGGGGCGCGATCTTCGCCAGCGCCTGATGGGTCAAATCCTCGGGCTTCTCGATCAGATGCCAGACACCCGGCCAGCGCGGCGCACGATCTGCGTATCGCGACAGGTTCCACGATTTGGTCGTGGCGACGACATAGGCCAGGCCTTGAGCGGTCGACATCTACGTTTCCGCCAGCCGGACCACGGTGTCGGCCGATGGCAGAACGACGACCTCTCGCGCAAGGCGATACGCCAACGCGCCAACCGGCGGGCAAAATGCCGGGATGGGAATGCCCTTGTGCCTTTCGAGCGCCCAGATGACGTCGCGGAATCCGAATTGATGCCGCATCATGACCGTGCTTGAAAACCTTGGATTGATCTCGAAAATCTTCGGGCCACCGGCCACCATCCGCAGCTGAACATTCAACGGGCCTTCTGGCCTGGCCGCACGGGCCAGCGACCTCAGCATGGAGTCGATCGCCGGCACGTCGACCACTTCGGCTTTCACCGTCTTGTCGCCCGCCAGCTGCCTTCGCATGACGATCGTGCGGACCTCGGTTCCGAAGCAAAGAACGGCGCACGTGTATTCCTGATCCTCGACCTCGAGCAATTGCTGCGCCATCGCTTCTTCGCCGCGCTCCGACTTTGCGAGCGCCAGTCGAGCGGGGGTTCGCACGATCTCCTGACCCCTCCCGCCGGCGCCGCGGCGAGGCTTCACGATGAGAGGCAGGTCGGACGCGCTTGCCTCCGACAGCAGCATGCTGCGAGGAGGCGTGAAGCCGTTGGCGGCGAGCCAGCGCGCCGTATCCAGCTTGTCGAGAAACGTGTTGACGACTTTCGGGGCCGCCATGATTAGCGGAAGGGCTTTGACCGACGCGGCATCCGCGACAATCCTGCTGATCTCCGGTTCGGAGGTCGGAACGATCGCGTCGAACCCACGCCGCGCCAGCGCGCACAAGGCGTCGATGTACCCAGCGGAGCCCGCATGTGGCAGTCGGTGCACGATGTGAAAAACGGACCGAGCCGGCCACGGCCCCGATAGGTCCGATCCCTCGACCTGCGCCTCGGGATAGACCTCACGCAGGATTCGCCCGACGGCTTCCCCGATATCGCCGTTGGCACCGGTGACCAGAAAACGATCCGGCATGCAATGATCAATTTCTGGTCAGAACGTCGGCGATGAACCGCAGGTGCGGGTCGCGCTTCCGGCACTCGGCAACAAGGGCGCTTGCATCATATCTCTCGCGGCGCAGCTCGATCGCGCCCGTATCGGTATTCCACAATGCCCAACAGGCTCCCGGAATTCGATCCCTGGGCTGCCCAACGGAGCCCGGATTGACCGCCGTGCAACCTTGCACCCTCCACAGAGTCGGATAGTGGGTATGCCCGAACACGACGACGTCCTGGCCGCCCGCGCATAGCCGCCGGCGAACCGTCTCATCGGCGTCCGGATAGACATAAGCTTCATGATCCCAGGGGCTCCCGTGACAGACGAGAACCGTGCGCCCCTCGACCTCGATCTCGATCGTCGTCGGCAAGTTCGTGAGCTCATGAACCTGCCTCGTGCTCAAGCAGCGCGCCGCAGCATCCAGGCCGGATCCGTACCGATCAACCAATTGCTCCCGGGACTGACCAGCAATCCATGCCGCCAACATGTCCTCGTGGTTACCCCTCACCATGACGCAGTCCCAATCGCTGAGAAGATCAAGCACGCGATCAGGATGGTAGTAGTATCCGACGAGGTCCCCGGCGATGACGATCTTCTCAACCTCTTTGGCACGCAGCGTCGCCACCACCGCCGCCATCGCGGCGGCATTGCCATGGATGTCCGCAATCAACGCGACGTTCACGGCGCCGAGGACGCGTCCGGCTTCAGGACAAACGTCACGTTTCGGCCCATGCCACAGGCCGTCAACGCTTGGCAGAATTGGTGGTATGCCTTCAAGCCCCGTTCGGCCAGCAGGAGATCGAGCACCACGCGCGCCTTATGAGCGTCCTTTCCCTTGCTCCGATCAAGGACATAGTTCGACGACCGATGAAACAAGAACATTTCGATCGGGAAATCTCCGAACATATCCACGACCTCGAACGACATCGACTTGGCGAATGTCCCCAGATTGTCGACGTTGAAGTAGTTGAGATGCTGCGGCGGCACGAACCAATACTCGTGATCGCTCAACCCGAGCTCTGCGGCGCGCTGCTGAATACGACTGTAGTCGTTGGGAACCGTGATCACCGCCAAGCCCGCCGGGCCGAGGAGCTTGCGAACCCTGACCATCAGCTCCTTCGGATCAGGCACGTGCTCGAGCACATTCTGAAGCACGCAGACCGAGACCCGTTCGCCGGATGAGATCAACTCCTCGATCAGCTCGATCGCGTCGCCTTGACGGACATATCCGGCCAGCTCGGAATGGAATTTCTGAACCCCGAACGACGAGAAATCGAAACCGACGATATCGAATCCCGCCTTCCGGGCCTCGGCCAGCATGAAGCCCTCGCCGCAACCGACCTCGACGAAACGGCCCTTCGCGGACGGCTCGCCTCCAAACTCCCTGACGGCGTGAATCGTCAACGCCGATCGTAATCGCTTCTGCGCCAGCTCTTCTTCCGAATACTCGGCTTGATAGGTCGCACTCGCCTGCTGTTGAAAATAGACGTCGGCATAGAAGCGCGACAGCTCTTCGGCGCTGGGCAACGGCTCGACTGTCGCGTAGCCATTGGCCGCTACGACTTTCCGAAAAATTGGCTTCTCGCTCATGCGAACCGCCGCAATCCGCCGGCGAACTCGTCAAACAAGGTAGGCAATTCTGGCGTCCTCTGTGTATTACCGCGATTTTCCCAGGTCCATGGCCGCATCTTTGAAACGCGCCAATAGGATAACGTCGTCCCATCGGTCCCGATACCGGCTATGCAACGGCCGACGTCCTTCTTCATGCCACCCGGCCGCCAGAAACGCTCGTCGCGACCCTTCATTCGAAGCATAGCATCCGGCCGTCATCTTATGGAGATTCAGCATCTCGAACGCATGCGCAGTCAGGCCCGCTATGGCCTCCCGCGCAATCCCCTGCCCCCATTTCGCCTTGTCACCAATGACAAGGCCTACATCACCGCGACGATGCAGCATCTCGAGCGGCCCCAGCTTGATATTGCCGATGTGTCGACGCTCGTCTTTCGCGAAAATTCCGAGCAAAAGTATATTTTGGTCGTTGTTGCACGCTTGTATGAAAGATTTCAGATCGTCACTCTCAAACGTCTTCCCTCTCAACTCCAGGAATTGCGTAACCTCCGGATCGTTCATCCAGTCCAAGTATGGACCGCACGCATGCTCGTCTGCGAGTGTCGCCAGAACCAGGCGTTCGGTCTCAATCGGCGATTTGCAAATCAACGGTCGCCCATCGTGTTGGCCGGCATGCCGTCGAGGGGCAGCCGCGCTCTCGCCGTCTAGCGAACTTTGAAAAGCGGCTGGAGCACTTCGCACCGCAAATACTGAGCGGCCGCCTTGTTTATTGCGACGTCGCGCAATATTGGCAGCACCTCGTCGTAAGCCCGCAGCAGCAATTCGACGTCCTCGTTCGAGTGGGCGTAGCTCATGTTGTGAGTGCCGATTGACAGTATGCCTCGAACGAACATTTCCTGGAGCCAGATCGTCTTCAACACATGTGCGGAAACGTCCGGCACGTCCGATAAAATGAAGAATGTCCACGTCGGATCGCCCGCCACCCTGCAGAATTCTCCCACATTGTGTTTGCTTATTAGAGCCGACAGTCCGTCCGTCAGCTTCTGGCCGCGACTACGCATCGTTTCGATCACCGGCTCCCGGCACAGCCTCGACAGGGTCGCGTGGGCAGCGGCCAGCGACAACGCCTCGCCTCCCATGGTGAACGAAAAAAATATCTCCTCCATCAGCATCATCAGATCGCGGCGCCCGCAGACCGCAGAAAGTGGGAACCCGTTGGCCATTCCCTTGCCGAATGTCGTCAAATCGGGTGTGACGCCAAAGCGCTCCTGCGCGCCGCCATTGGCGAAGCGAAAGCCGGTGACCATCTCATCGAAAATCAGGATGACGCCATTTCTGGTGGCAAGATCGCGCACTTCTTCCAGATACCCAGGCCTCGGCGTTTCGACGTTCATCGGTTCAAGGATGATTGCCGCGACCTCGCCGGCATGCTCGATCAGGCGATTTTCGAGGCTCTCGATATTGTTGTAGGAAAATGTATGCGTGAGGGCCTGCGTCGCTTGCGGAACTCCCAGGTTGCGGCTTGTCGAGCCAATATACCAATCCTGCCAACCGTGATAGCCGCAGACCAGGATGTGATCGCGCCGCGTAAACCCGCGCGCAATGCGAACAGCGCCGGCCGTGGCATCGGATCCGTTCTTGCCGAAGCGCACCATTTCGGCGCTCGGTACCATCGAGACGATCTGCTCGGCGACGATCGCCTCCAGCTCGTGATTGAGCGTGAAAATCGTCCCTTGCTCGAGCTGCGCGGCAACCGCCGCGTTCACCTCGTCATCGGCATACCCGAGGGTGATCGAAGCGAGCGCGTTCACGAAATCGATATATTCGTTTCCGTCGACATCCCAAACGCGCGAGCCTTTGGCGCGGGCGGCAAAATACGGCGAAACACCCGTCGGAAATTGCGTCACGCTTTTTGAGAATGTCTGTGAGCCCAGCGGGATCACGCGCCGTGAGCGCTCGAGCAATTTCTCCGAATTCTGATAGCGCAGGGACATCGTTTCGTCCTTCACCGATTCTTTTCGTTTGCGATCGACCTGGCCAAGCCTTCGTTACGCACTATGCCGGAATTGATCGCCTCGAGCTGGGGCCGACTCCGAAGCAAATGGATGACGTCCCAGAGGCCGAAATTCGGATTGGATGGATAGAGGCACTCATAGACCGACTTGGCGAACGCAAAATCGCTCGGATGGTCGACGGTCCATCGTTTGGCCGAAAAGTCTTCGACTCCCTTGTAATCGACAACTTTGAACTCATGCCGCCGCCGATAGAAGAATTGGGTGACGTGCTCGCGCTCAAATGTAAGCTGCGCTTCCGCTCCTGCTCGCCGCAACGCACTCGCCGTCACCACCTCGACATCCAGGCCGTCCGGAAATGTTGGCTCGGCTCCATTGCTGGTAAGGTCTGCTCCGCAGACAAGATGATGCGCGACGATTGCATCGATCACGTCAGGATCGGTCAACGGACAATCGCCGGTCAGACGCACCACATGCTCGGCGGGGTATTGGTTTAAGGCGTTCACGAATCGATCCAGGACGTCTTCGAGACTTCCCCGATAGACCGCGACGCCCAAGTCGGCGACGACCGAGGCAAGCAGGTCATCGGAAGGGTCGACGCTGGTCGCCAGCACGATCCTGTCGAGGAGACGCGCTCGCCGCGCCCTTTCCAGCTGGCGGACGATCATCGGCGCGCCGCACAAATCGAGCAGCACCTTTCCCGGCAACCGGCTCGAGCTCATCCGGGCCTGCAGAATTGCAACGACCCGGAGCCGATTTCCTGAAGCCATCGGCATTCTTACGAAGCGCCCCAGCGCCGAGGGTCGACCACCTCCGGATCGTCGACAGAAAGCCCGACCCCGTCGAAGGAGACTGCGCGCGCCTTCTCGAATGACGTCACGATGTCGCGGAGATGCGCGGAACTATCGACACCCACCACAATGCATCGAACGCCTTCGCATTGGTTCACGAAAGAGAGCGCTGCCTCGACAGGCGCGAGATCCTGCTCTTTGGCGTTTTCTTGAAAGTGCGAGATTGCGTCTTTAGCTTTGGCAATTGTAGTGGGCAAGCGAGCCACGTCCGCGATAAGCGCGCCCTGAAGAAACACCGAGCGAGCATGGATCTCGATTCCGTTTTGCGCCAACTCGGAGATGACCCCCGTATTCGCAAATCTCTGATCAAGAACATTGAGCGGCAGCTGAACGATCTCGATCGGAAAGCGATCGACGATCGCCATTAGAGTGGCCGGATCGTACACCGAGACTCCGATCCGCCGGACGATGTCTCGTGTCTTGAGGCGCGACAGCTCAGCGAACAATCTGCAGCCCAGCGAGCCAAGAAGATCTCCCGGATGATGCACCAGCAACCCGTCCAGGCAGTCGATCCGCAAGTCGTCGAGCGATTTTTGCACGTGATCGCTGACCCGGCGGATGTTCGTTTCGTCTGCGGTATCCGCTTCGAGTCCGGGTGTCTTGGAAATGATGCCAAAAACCGCTTCGTTCGGCTTCGCCTCCCCGATAAGCCGTTCGGCATTGCCGTAGCTGGCCGCCGTATCCAGCGTGTCGATTCCACTAGCCCAGGCGAGCCCTAGAATTTGCCCGATCTCGTCGCGATCGATCGGCTTGCGGCCATTCATGACGCCATAGGGCAATCCCATCTGAACCGTGCCCAGCACCAGCTTTGCCGAAGTTGACAGATTGCGGGGCACGTCAGGTCTTGGTCACTTGTTCACGATGTGCGAGAGAGCGTCTGCAACGTTTCGCGCATCGTCATCCAGCATGCCGGCAAATATCGGGAGCGAAAGGCAACGCGCATAGTATGCATCCGCGCCGGGTAGCTCGAGATCGCCGTAGCGTTTTCGATAGTAAGGCTGGTGATGAACCGGAATATAGTGGACTTGCGTGCCAATGCCGCGCCGGCGCAGCTCGTTCATGACCGTCGCCCGGCTGATGCCCAACTGCGCAAAATCGACGAGCACGGCGTAGAGGTGCCAGCCATGCTCGTTGGTGGCTCGTGAAACCGGCCGAACGACCTGCGCCAAGGGTGCGAGCAGACGATCATAAAGCGCCGCGATCTCGACGCGGCGACGATGAAAGCGGTCGAGCTTCTTGAGCTGGCTCACTCCCAGCGCGCACAGGATGTCCGGCAGGCGGTAGTTCCAGCCAAGCTCGTGCATCTCGTAGTACCAGGGGTTCGCGACTCGATCGCTGAAGCCCAGATCGGCGTCCTCAAACGCTTCGGCATCGCGCACCATCGCGTGACTTCGCAGGCGGCCCATCCGCCTCGCGAGCAGCGGATCGGCGGTCGTCACCATGCCGCCCTCCCCGGTCGCAATGGCCTTCACCGGATGGGTCGAGAAACACGCCATGCGACTATGACGCGTCGCGCCCGCCGACGGAACGCCGAGCGCGTGGCAGGCGTCCTCGACGAGCGCGACGCCGTCCGCATCCGCTCGCTCGCGAATTTCCGCCATCGCACAAATCCGGCCGTTGAGGTGGACCGGCAACGCCGCCTTGACGCGCCGTCCGGCCGCCCGGGCGAGCGCCGCGCCGAAGGTCTGCGGCGTCATCAAGCCTGTCTGCGGGTCCACGTCGGCAAAAACCACCTCGGCGCCGGTCATCCGCACCACATTGGCAGTCGACAGAAAGGTCATTGTCGGCACGATGACGGCGTCGTTCGGCCCGCAGTCGAGTGCCAGCACCGCAAGGTGAAGGGCCGCCGTACCGCTGTTGCAGGCAACCGCATGCGCGGCTCCCGTCGCACGCGCGAAGTCTCGCTCAAATACTTCGACCAGCGGACCCGTCGTCAGAAGGTCGCTGCGCATCGCGGCGCTTACGGCGGCGATGTCGTCATCCTCGATCGTCTGACGGCCATACGGCAGATTTCTTCTTGGCGAGGTCATTCATTCGCCCCATCGAGCAGCGCTCTGAGCGCGGCCCCGTCGATCCACTCCTTGTTGTCGTTGGAATTGTAATCGAAGCCTTCCGCGACCGGACGAGGGTGGTACGACTCGAGATGTCGCGTCGGCCACCCGACGATCGGCGGACAGATGACGAATCGATCGTCCAATTCTATCGTTGAGCGCGCATCGTCCTCCGTGATCATGACCTCGTGGATCTTCTCGCCGGGTCGGATGCCGACGATCTCGTGATCGACGTCCGGCGCAATGGCGTGCGCGAGATCGGTAATGCGCATTGACGGGATCTTCGGAACGAACAGCTCGCCGCCCGCCATCATTTCCATCGAGGACATCACGAATGCGACCCCCTGGTCGAGCGTGATCCAGAACCGGGTCATTCGCGGATCGGTGATCGGCAGCGATTTTGCCCCGCGCCTGATCATGTCCTGGAAAAGCGGTACGACGGAGCCCCTCGATCCGATAACGTTGCCATATCGCACGACTGCGAATTGCGGTCCGCCGGCGCCCGATAAGTTGTTGGCCGCCACCATGATCTTGTCGGCCGCGAGCTTCGAGGCACCGTAAAGGTTGATCGGGCTGGCCGCCTTGTCGGTCGAGAGCGCGATGACCTTGCGCACGTCGGTCCGCAGCGCGGCCTTCACGACATTTTCGGCGCCATGAACATTGGTCAGGATGCATTCGAACGGATTGTACTCGGCCGTCGGAATGATCTTCAGCGCCGCCGCGTGGATCACCAACGACACGTCGCGCATTGCCAGCTCGAGGCGCGACGCATCGCGGACATCGCCGATGAAGAAACGCAGCCGGGATGCCTGCTGCGGGAACTCCGCGCGCAGCTCGCGCGACATGATTTCCTGCTTCTGCTCGTCTCTCGAAAAGACGATCAGCCGCCGCGGCGCGTGGCGCGAAAGCAGATAACGCGCCATGCTTCGTCCGAACGAGCCGGTTCCCCCGGTGATCAGGATCGACTTGTCGGCAAGATCGAATCCGCGCGGTTCGAAATCGCGATTGATGAACGAGCTCATGGAGTTCTTCATCGGCGGCGCCACCTATTGCGACTTACCGTCATGCAGCCATCGCGCGTTGTTGCTGCAGAAGCAACGACACCAGGCGCGCGACGAGCACGGACGATCTGCGGATCGACCGGCCTTCGCTCGAAAGGACGACAACGTTGCCTTCAGCAATGGCAATACCCGCCGAGGCCTCTCCGGCCCAGGCGGAAGGATCGGGAAGGGTCGGCGACAGCCGAAGCGGCGGGCTCGATGTCGTGCGCCGCCCCGTCATGAAAAAAACAATCATGCTCTCGATCGCGCAGATCATCGCGGCGCGTTCTTCTGACGCGGCTGCTTTTCCCTCCGGCAGCTTTCCCATGTTGATCTGTACGAGATCCTCTCCTTCCACGATCGTCTTTATGATGGTTTCGCGTTCGCGAGGCTCGCGATATGGCGGAACCCGGTCATAGTCCGGCGTCGGCGTGACGTCCGACACGTCAATCATCGGCGACCAATGGATGAAATGCGTCCAGCGAACCGCCTCGACGAAATCTTCGAACGAAGCCGCCTGATTGAGCGCGCACTCGATCGCACGGAAATAGCCCTCGGGAACCTCATCAAACTTGATGAAACCGTTCACGGGAAATGGGCTGACGCGCGGAAACGCGGCAACCACCGGGATTCCGAAGCGCGCGAGCTCGGTGCCGATGCTCGACCACGCAATCAACGCGACATCTGCGAGCTCGGCGATGTTATAGCTGGACAGCGGGCTTTCCGGCCACACCACGGCAACATTGGCCGGAACCGACGACAGCTCGGCGAGGCTCCTGTCGTATTGGGAGGCGCGCCCCGCCTGTCGGTGATTGTGCCCGATCCTGGGATGCAGGCGAATGATCAGCTGAAGGTCGCTACGTTCCTTGACCCACGCAATCAGCGCCGCAAGCCATGCGCTTTGGTCCGCAAACGGGACGCGATTGTGACCATACTCATTTCCGAGAATTCGCATGAATGCCTGTGTGCACACGAGCTCGTCCGTGCTGCTCGTATATGCCACCAGAGTCTTCTTGCCCGGCACCAGCTTGAGCTCACGCAGGAGCTCGCCGGAGTCGGAAATCCAATTCGGCGAATAAGTGGAGATGCCGCCATGTCCCTCGAGCCGATACAGCGTGCCGTCGATGATATCGCTTACCACCTGCGGCCTTAGAATTCGGTCGCGATAGCGACCCCACTTGTCCTGTTGATCGAGCATATGCGCGATCGCATTCCCGGGACGGATCGAGAGAATGCGCCGGTCGATGTCGCGATTGTAGGCGTGCGAGATGTGCGTGACCGGAATGCCTTGCCGTCGGGCAAGAATTTGAGGTGGGAGCCAATACGCGTAGTCGCCGAAATAGAATATATGCGCGATCTCGAAGCGTCGCTCGATCGTGCGGATGGCAAGGTAGATCGCCATTGACGAAAACAGCAGCGCGTGCAGAAGGCGCTTGTCGTCATCGGTCAACTCGTCGATCGACGTCTTCCGGCAATGACGAAGCGTTTCCCCCAGGCTCGCGGCACCGAATTCGACGCCATCGTAGACAACGTTCCAAAAGTCCGGCGACGCGGCAACAATCCGCTCAATGACCTTGTGATCGTCGGCGCTCAGCAGGCTTTCGATCGACATGTCCGGCAGCCCGTAGTCGTCGCCAACCGAGCTCGCAACGACGCGGCACTGCTTGCAAGCGACATTGCCGCGATCGCCTGACGCGGTCGCCGGCGTGCGCATCGCGAACTTCACGGAGCAGATGGGCTGGATGCCGTCACAGGACAGCAGCAGGACGGGATGACCCGCATCCTTGATGACGCGCGCCAGCAGGACATGACTGGCGAAGAAGGGTTGCAGTCCGGCCTCCGGTGCCAGAAACAGGAAGACGGGCGCGCGGGACCGGCCCGCCGGAAAGGCATCGGCCCGCCGCTGGACACGCCTGGCGTTCTGCTTGCGCGCCGCGATCGCACGCCAGTGAAGCGCGTTCGCGAGTTGCACGGCGCGAGCCAGAACGCGACCCGCTTTTTTTACGAGCATGGACGCTTCACATGCATCAAGGACCGAAGTCCGGTTCGCGCTCGGCCTGAGGTCCCACCCTAATCATGCCGGCTCGCCCGCCACCGCTCCTCGCCGATCGCCTTGAGGTCGGCCTCGACCATTTCCTTCGACGAGGCGGTCGAAGCTCGTCGCGATGCCGCCAGCCGAGCTCGGTCGTGCGCCTTGCGAGGGATCGCCGATGCAGGATATCGACCTCGGTCGGACGGAAATAGCGCGGATCGATCTCGACCAGCACCTTGCCGGTCGCGTCGTCGATGCCCTTTCTCATCGACGCCCGTTCCCCTGCCAGGTGATGCTTGCGCCCGACGCAGGCGAAGGCCCGTTCGACGAACTCGCGCACGGAATGCGCTTCGCCGGTCGCCAGCACGTAATCGTCCGGCTTGTCCTGCTGCAGCATCACCCACATGCCCTCGACGTAGTCGCGCGCATGGCCCCAGTCGCGCTTGGCGTCGAGATTGCCGAGATAGAGCCGGTCCTGCAGGCCGTGCTGGATGGCGGCGACCGCGCGCGTGATCTTGCGGGTGACGAAGGTCTCGCCGCGGATCGGGCTTTCGTGATTGAACAGGATGCCGTTCGAGGCATGCATCCCGTAGGCCTCGCGGTAGTTCACGTGATCCAATAGGCGTAGAGCTTGGCCGCCGCATACGGGCTGCGCGGATAAAACGGCGTCGTCTCGCGTCTGCGGGATCTCCTGCGACATCGCCGTAGAGCTCCGACGTCGACGCCTGATAGAAGCGCACCGTGTTCGTCATCCCGAGAATCCGGATCGCCTCGAGCAGCCGCAGCGTGCCGAGCCCGTCCGCATTGGCCGTGTATTCCGGCGTCTCGAACGACACCTGCACGTGGCTCTGCGCCGCGAGATTGTAGATCTCGGTCGGCTGCGTTTCCTGGACGATGCGGATCAGGTTGGTCGCGTCCGTCATGTCGCCGTAGTGCAGGAAGAAGCGCACGTTCGGCAGATGCGGATCGGGATAGAGGTGATCGACGCGCTCGGTGTTGAACGAGGAGGAGCGCCGCTTGATGCCATGGACGACGTAGCCTTTCTTGAGCAGCAGTTCGGCGAGATAGGCGCCATCCTGTCCGGTCACGCCGGTGATCAGTGCGACTTTTTCGGTCATTTGATGTTTCTCATACTATGAGCCGTGCATCCGACGCCCGCCATCCGCAAGGAAATCGGCATATGCCGCCGCAAGGCCGGTGCGCAGGCTGGTCCGCGCCCGCCAGCCCAGCGCAGCAAGCTTCGAGACATCGAGCAGCTTCTGCTGGCGCGCCGTCAGGTCGCGAGGTGTCGAAGGTGAACCCGCCCTTGAAGCCGACGGTGTCGGCGACCATCGCGGGCAAATTCCGCGATCGAGAGGTCCGCGCCGGTCCCGACATTCAGGAAGCCCACACCGAATAATTCTTGAACAGGAACACACAGGCATCAGCGAGTCGTCGACGAACAGAAATTCCCGGCGCGGCTTGCCGGTCCCCCAGATCGTCACCGTCGGGGCGCCGGCGAGCTTCGCTTCGTGCATGCGCCGGATCAACGCGGCCGGCACATGGCTGTGGTCAGGGTGATAATTGTCGCCGGGCCCGTAAAGATTGGTCGGCATGGCCGAAATGAAATCGGCGCCATACTCCGTGCGGTAGGCCTGGCACAGTTTGATGCCGGCGATCTTGGCGACCGCGTACCATTCGTTGGTCGGCTCGAGAGGCCCGGTGAGCAGCATGTCTTCGCTCATCGGCTGCGGCGCGTGCGACGGATAGATGCAGGAGGAGCCGAGAAACAGCAGCTTGCGAACCCCAGCCTTATGGGCGGACGAAATCAGATTGAGCCCGATCGCGAGATTGTCGGCCAGGAACTCGACCGGAAGCGAACTATTGGCTGCGATGCCGCCGACCTTCGCAGCCGCGATCACCACCACATCGGGCTTGCGGTCCTGCATGAATGCCTCGGTATCCGACTGGCGCGTGAGATCCACCGCATGGCGATCAGCCGTCACGATCTCGCAGCTCTCGTTCGCCAGCCGGCGGACCAAGGCTGAGCCCACCATGCCGCGGTGACCGGCAACGAAAATCCGCTTTGCGCTCAGGTCGAACAATGGTTGGTGATGGGTTCGAGCAAGTGACGGCCGGATGCGACGGGATGGCCGCAGCCACGCTACCGCAGTTCGGGTGAATCGCTTCCACCCGATGACAAGAAGATTCCGCAATTCCGCCCCGCAGGTCACGCCGCGGCGACGAATTCTCCGTCCAGAACCACCCGGACCTTGCGGCCGAGAAGGTCGAGCAGGATGGCCACGCGGTCGCGATCGGCCATTCCTTCGAAATATCCCGAAGCAGGTGCTGAACACGCCGTCGACGACCCGAATCTTGTCGCCGCTGGCGAAGCGCGGGCGCAAATCGAGATGGATGAAGGCCGCGCTCGTCTTCGCGGCTCTGCAGCTCGCCGATCACGCCGGCCGAAATCGTGGCGGGTTCCTCGCCGTTGCAGACGAGATGGGAAACGCCGAGCGTCGACTGGATCGAACGCCAACGTTGCGTCATGTGATCGACGGCGACGAACAGATAGCGCGGGAACAGTGGGGCTGCGACCACCTCGACGCGACGCGCATGCCGACGCTGTTTGAGATAACGCGGCAGATAGATCGTATAGCCCTGGCGTATCAGATGCGCCGCCGCCTTTGCTTCGGCATGCGGCTGCGTCTGCACGACGTACCAGCGCGGATCGACGCTCATCACTGGACATCTCCGCGCTTTGCGAAGGCGCGTGCGAGCAATGGCGGCACGAGCACCCGCTCGGCCCCGAAACGGCGACCGCCGCCGCGGCGATCGCGCGCGTGGTCCTGCATGTCGGTCACCAGGACGGCATCGACCTCACCGCCGATATCGTCGAAGACCTTCGCCACCGGCACGCCGACGAAACGAGGCAAATCGGACTGCGGGTCGACCACGCCGACGATGGTGATGCCGCATGTCGAGCGCGCAGATCGCGGCGATTTCCGCGAGATCGGACACGCCGAGGATCGCAATGCGCGTGATCCCGCGCGCGCGCGCCGTCTCCAGCACGGCGGTGCAATCGGTCTTCGCCTGGCGAAACAGCGAGAACGAATACAGACAGATATTCGACGGTGAGCCGCGACTTTTCGGCGAAGCCGCGCGGGGTGAGGTAATAGGCATAGCGCCGTGCCGGCGCTTCGCTGACCTTGACCAGGCCCTTGGTGATGCAGCGCTTGAGATAGGCGTTGACCAGTCCGAGCGCGACGCCGAGCTCCGACGCCAGCCGGCGTTGCGACTGCTCGCCGCCGGCCTCGACCGATTCGAGCAGGCCCAGCATGATCCGGGTCTTCTCGGCATCCGCTGGTTTGGACGCGCCTGTGTGCACCGGCCCCACCCCCGTTGAAGACGCGGGAAGCTACCGCGTTCATCGCGTGAACGTCAATCCCTGACGTTCAAACCGTGAACACGATTATGTGGCTGATATAACTATGTTTTATTCATCTCTCCGCGATAGGTAGCGCGCCCGGGCTGTTCTGCTGATTCGACGCCAAATGACTGATAGATTGCCGGCGCGTTCGTGCAGATATCGGGGGAGCCGACCTTGCCTGACGACATCTGGGTATTGCGGGCGCCCCGCCTGAACCCTAACGACGACGCCGTCACCCTGACCCGCTGGCTCGCCGCCGACCGCGCGGAGGTCGCCGCCGACCAGGCGATTGCGGAAATCGAGACCGAGAAGGCCACCGCGGAACTCGTCGCCGGCGCCGGCGGCGTGCTGGTTCAAGCGGTCGCCGCCGGCGCCAAGGTCCCGATCGATGCTCCTCTCGCCTATGTGGGCGGCGATCTGGCGGCGGTCGAACGCGCCCGGCATACCGCACGACCAGTCGCCGCAACCCCGGACAGCCCTTCAGTCGCTGGCCCCGCCGCGACCGCGAAGGCGCGTGCGCTGGCCGCCGCGCACGGCGTCGATCTCGCGCGCGTGCCGGCGAGCGGCGCGACGATCCGGGAAAGCGACGTCGCGCGCTTCCTCGCGCAACACGGCGGAGCGAACGCATCGATCGGAAACGACGGGCGGCTGGTTTTCGAAGGAAAGGCATCCCCGCGCCAGCTCCGCGTCGCACGCGATCTGCGCGAAGCCCGCCAAGCCGGGCTCTTCACCACGCTGGCCTATACCCTCGACCTGCGCGGGCCTCGGAGGCTGATCGCCCGCGAACTGGACGCCGGACGAACGGCGTCGCTGCTCGGCGTCTTGCTGCTGGCGCTCGGGAAAACTCTTCCGGCTTTTCCGCGCCTGGTCTGCGTACGCGCGGACGACGACATCTACCGCTATCGCGACATCGACGTGGCGTTTGCGGTTCGCTCGCCCGAGGGCGATCTCAGTGCGCCGGTCGTTCGCCGCCTCGATCGCCTGGGCATCGGCGACATCGCGCGCGAATGCGCCCGCCTGACCAAGAGCGCCCTGCGCGGGAAGCTCGCCGCCAACGACACCGGCGGCGCCTGCTTCACGATCTCGCTGATCCCGACGCCGAACGTGGAATCCTTCGTCGCGCTGCCCGCGCCGTTGCAGAGCGCCATCCTGGCGGTGGGCGCCGAGCGGCAGCAGATCGAGCTGACACCTGCCGGCGTTGCGGCCCGCCCGGTCGCGACCGCGACCATCACCTATGACCACGCGATGTGCGACGGCCTCTATGTGGCGCAGTTCTGCGCGGCGCTCGACGGCGCGCTCAATCCGGAGCCGGCGTGATGGCAGGCGCAGACTCCGGACTGCGGCTGGCGGTCACCGACCGCGACGCCTCGCACGCCGATCATTATCGCCTGGTCGCCGGCATCCGCGGCTTCGAGCAAATGCTGCTCGATCAGTTCGCGCTCGGCCGCATCGGGGGCACGACCCACACCTGCATCGGTCAGGAGGTCGCCGCGGTCGGCATCACGGCGGCGCTCGACCGCACCCGCGACTGCATCTTCAGCAACCACCGCGGCCACGGCCATTTCCTCGCCTACTGCGGCGAGGTCTTCGCGCTGCTCGCCGAAATCCTCGGCCGGCCCGACGGCGTGTGCGGCGGCCGCGGCGGCAGCCAGCATCTTCACCTGCGCAATTTCTACGCCAACGGCGTCCAAGGCGGCACCGTCGGCAATGCGGTGGGCGTCGCGCTGGCTGAAAAGAAACGCCGCAGCGGCGCCGTGACCTGCGCGTGGCTGGGCGACGGCACGTTCGGCGAAGGCCTGGTCTACGAAGCCATGAATATCGCGTCCTTGTGGAAGCTGCCGATCGTGTTTTTGGTCGAGCAGAATGGCATCGCCCAGACGACGCCGACCGAATTGCAGATGGCCGGCAGCCTGGCGGGACGCTGCGCCGGCTTCGACATTCCGGTCGCCGAGATGTCAGGGGGCGACCTCGACGAGGCGGTTGCCGCCGCAGGCCGGGTCATCGACGCCACCCGGGCGGAGCAGCGGCCGCATTGCCTGGTGTCGCATGCGATCCGGCTCGGCCCACACAGCAAAGGCGACGATACGCGCGACCCGGCCGTGTTGCAGGCCGCCTGGGCGAACGATCCGGTGTTGCGGTTGCGGCAGAAGCTCGGCTCCGGCGCCGCCGCGATCGATCGCGAGATTGCGGACCTGCTGCGGCAAACCCTCGCGGCCGCGCTCGCCCAGAGCCCCATGCCATGACGCAGGAACCCGGCGTGCTCGCGAGCCTCAATGCCGGTCTGCGGGCCGCCATGGCCGACGACGAGCGGGTGATCGTGCTGGGCGAGGACGTGCTCGACCCCTATGGGGGCGCGTTCAAGGTCACGCGCGGCCTGTCGTCGCAATTCCCCGACCGCGTCCTGACGACGCCGATCTCCGAGGCGGGCATCGTCGCGGTCGCGACCGGGCTCGCGCTGCGCGGCTACCGGCCGGTGGTCGAGATCATGTTCGGCGACTTCCTGTTTCTGGCCGGCGACCAGATCGTCAATCATGCGGCGAAATATCGCGCGATGTTCAACGACAAGGTCCGCGTGCCGCTGGTCATCCGCACGCCGATGGGGGGCCGACGAGGGTACGGACCGACCCACAGCCAAAGCCTGGAGAAGCATTTCCTCGGAGTCCCCGGCCTGTGGGTGGTGGCGCCCAATCCGCTCATCGATCCAGGCGGGCTGTTGCGTCAGGCCATCTTCGACGTCGAAGACCCGGTCTTGTTCGTCGAGAACAAGACCGGCTACGGCGACGCACTGCTGCGCGACGTGCCGGGCTACGACACGGTGCGGCTCACCGATGCGACATCGCCCTTCGCGACCGTATGGCTCAAGCCGCGCGCGGCGTCGGATGGCCTGCTGCTGTGCTACGGCGGAATGACGCGTCTCGCCCTCGATGCCGCGAAGACGCTGCGCAAGCAGGAGCACCTCAACCTCGGTGTCGTCGCCCTCTCGCAACTTGCGCCGACGCCGGTCTCCCATCTCGACATGATCCTGCGCGAAACGGGTGCCTCGACCGTCGTCACGGTCGAGGAAGCGACCGCCGCGGGCGGCTGGGGCGCCGAGATGATCGCCACGATCGAGCAGATCCGCGACGCAAACCGGCTGCCCGCCTTCACGTATCGCCGGGTCGGAGCAAAAAACACTGCCATTCCGAGCGCGCGCGAACTGGAAGACGGGATGTTGCCGCAGGTCGGCGATATCGTCGCCGTCGTGCTGGACTGTTTTTAGGGGTTCGCGATGAAAGACAAGAACACGTCGGTCGGCGGCCGCCGTTTCTTCATTCCGCTGGCTTCGCCGGGTGAGCTGTGATGCGCAGCGTAACCAAAAGCGTCGCCCAATAGACCAGGGCGGGCGCGACCCAAAGGCTCGACGTCTCGATGTAGCGTGTGCTGGGCGCGATGACGAGCACGGTGAGAAGGCCGGCGCCGACCAGCCACAGAACCGCCAGCACAGCCAGGACCGGAAAATCGAGGCGCGAGACGGGCACAACTCCGGTCTGCCCGTTGGCAAAGAGACGCCACGGCCAGATCGCCGCCACGACCAGGATCGCCAACGCGGCGGGAAGGTTCGTCGTCACAGAGCGGCCGAACAGTCGCGTCGACGCACCCACGACCCACGCGGCGTAGCGATCGGGCGCGGCGCGCACGACCGCGAGCGAGAACCGCATGAGGCGGCGGTTGAAGTCCACCCAGCCTTCGTTGGCAACGCGTGTCGGGCTGATGATGACGTAAAGCATGTCGTCATAGGTTCGCGCCAACACGTCGAAATAGGCGAGCGCGGCCGAATGGAATGACCGTACTTCACTCGCGTTGAGCGGAATGCCAATCATGCGCCCGCTCTCCTCGCCGGAGCGCCGGGCGGCCAAAACCTGGACCGCATAAGGCTTGATGTCCTCGGGGAGCCGCGCCACGACCTCGTCGGAGAGCATCAGGGTCGCCATGCCGGACATCGCGAACCCGCCGAACGACACGATATTGGGGTCGCCGACGGTTGCGGCCCGCAGCGTTGCGATCCCGATGAAGGGCGCCGCAGAAACAAGAAAGATGACCGCTAGCCGCGTGGGCCGGAGCGCATCGCCGCGAATTGCGCGCAGACAGGCGTACAGAGCCGGGAGCGCCAAGACGAACAGCAGAAAGCTTGGCCGGAGCACGTAGGCGCAGCCCGCCCCTCCGCCGACGAGCAGCCATCCCCACCAGCACGGTCGCGATTCCGTGAGGTGCACGGTCCCTGCGAAAGCGGCCAACGCGCAGGTGATGGACAGCAATTCGGGGTGGACCCAGCCCGAGTCGATCAGAAACGCATTCGCGAACAGCAACGCGGCGCCGACGCTCAGCGAAGCAGGTCCCGACAGTCCATAGCGGCGCAATTGCGCGACGCACAGCCACACGGCCGCCACGTAGGTCGCGATCTGAAAGGCCGGCACCGCCATGTGGCTGCCGCTGCCGAGGTCGAGCAGCGCGACCAGCCAGCCATAGAGCGGCGTGCGCGGTTGCGCCAGCATGGCGGGGAAGCCGACGATCTCGAGATATCCGCGCGTGTCGGGCATCAACTGTGGTGCGAAGCGTCCAGCCGCAGCGAGGATTGCGACGCTCAGCGTCGTCATGGCCGACAGCATTTTGATTTCAAAGCGCGACACGCGTGTCTCCCGCTTGCGACCTTCTCACTCTGGTCGAGGCGACCTTCCGGAGGCCACCGAGCTAGAGATAGCAGCAAGCGGCCGTCATCGAAAGGAAGACGAGGACGAAGCCCTCTGAGGGGGAACAACATCGATGGCGATACGGTCGCTATACTCGTCGTACCAGGATTAGCAAAGTCGAGGGCCTTGCCCTCTTGTGCGGGACATCGATAAGCCTTGCGACGGTCATTATCCCAGGAACCTAAAACGGGATAATCTCAGCGACGATTCTGGCGGGCATCAATTTAACGTTGTATAATGACCAGCATGTCCGAACGTTCGTGAAGAATCGAACGTTCACGCACGCGCGCGGACGTCCTGCATAATGAGTCAAAGGCATGCATCTCCGTCTTGAACGGGTATTTCGCGCGTGTCCCGTGCTGGACGAATTGCTGATATCGTCGTCGCCGTGGTGGGCTACTATTAGGGATTGCGTTCATGGAAGAAGATAAGATTCGCGCGATCATGGCCCAGATCCTACGCCTGCCGGTGGAGCGCATCGGCGCGGACGCCGCCATCGGCAACGTCCCGAACTGGGATTCGACCGCCCATATGCGCATGATGCTCGCGGTCGAGGATGAATTCGGCGTTGAATTGAACGAACGCCAGATGGTCACGATGACCAGCCTGGCGAAAATCCGCACGGTGATCGAGGACCTGCAATCGGCCAAAGCGCATTTGCAGGTGCGATGAGAGGAATTACGTGACGGTCCCATGCAATCGGGCCGAAAGACTTAACGGAAATTGTGACCCTTATCCCCGTCCGATGCGCTACCAGCCAGACGCATATCGATGGAACGATCGGCGGCCGCCACGATGAACGCTTCCCGCGACGATATCGAACTGCTTATCCCGGCAGCGGACGTACCCGACGCCGAAGTCACCATCCTGGTTCCGGCCCTCAACGAGGAGCTTACCATCGGCCGCTTCGTCGACTGGTGCCGGGAGGGCATCGCGGCAAGCGGAGCGCGGGTCGAGATCCTGATTGTCGACAGCTCGACCGACCGCACCGCCGAGATCGCGCAGGCGGGGGGCGCGCGCGTGCTCAAGGTCCCGAAGCGCGGCCTCGGCCGCGCCTATATCGACGCCATCCCGTATCGTCCGCGGCCGTTTCGTCATCATGGGCGACGCCGACTGCACCTATGATTTTCGCCGGATCAAGCCGTATCATCGATGCCTTCCGGGCCGGCGCCGAATTCGTCATGGGCTCGCGCTTCAAGGGCTCGATCGCGCCCGGCGCGATGCCGCCGCTGCACCGCTATTTCGGCACGCCGGTCACCACCTTCATCCTCAACCTGATGTTCGGCAGCCGCTTCTCCGACATCCATTGCGGCATGCGCGGCATCGCCCGGGACGCGCTGCGTCCGCATGGATCTGCGCTCGCAGGGTTGGGAATACGCCTCCGAGATGGTGCTCAAATCCGTGCATATGGGGCTCGCGACCACCGAGGTTCCGATCCATTTCCTCAAAGATCCGGAAGGCCGGCTCAGCCACATGAAGCGGCGCGGCTGGCTGGAGCCCTGGCGCGCCGGCTGGATGAACCTGCGAGCCATGCTGATCCACGGCGTCGACTTCTTTCTGATCAAGCCCGGCGCCGTGCTGCTCGTGCTCGGCTTGCTGTTCCTCGTACCGCTGACATTCGGACCCTTGTCGGTCGGCCCGGTGAGCATCTCGTTGAACACCATGCTGCTGGCGATGGCGGTCGCGACGCTCGGCCTGTCGATGCTCTTCTTCGGCGGGATCGCCGCCGTTTTGTTCGATTATTCGGACACCGTCCGTAAACGCCTCGAGCGGCTCCTGCCCTACAATCCGACCTTCGTCGGCTGCCTGCTGGCGGCGATTTGTGGGGTGCTCGCGACCGTGCCGCTGATGCGAACCTATGCGGCCAACGGCTTCGTCCTGCGCGAGCTCGGAACCGAGACGCACTGGGCCGTGATGGGCCTGTGGCTCATCATTGCGGCCTTCGAGACCTTCATCTTCTCGCTGATCGTGCGCGCGCTCGGCATGGCCTTGCCGGACCGTCGCAGCCCGGGTCCGAATGCTTAGCGCCGGCCCCGACCGATTTGTGTTGACCGGGAAGATGATCGGGAACTAAGGATTTTGATCGATCCTCACGTTTGGCCCGTAAAGGCCCCTCAACCGGTGGATTTCATGTCGTCCACGCTCACATCGACGATCGGCAAGGACGATCTGCGGAACTATTTTCTGACTTTGTCGGACCTGCTGTGCCGGGTCGAGGTCACGTCGAAGGACGGCCAGCGCCTCGAGTTCGCCGATGCGGCAACCTCGCTCATGGGGCGCGCCCGCGCGACGCACGCCGCCGGCAACAAGCTGATCTTCGTCGGTAACGGCGGCAGCGCCGCGATCGCGAGCCACATGGCGACCGACTACTCCAAGAACGGCGGGGTCCGCTCGCTCGCCCTGAACGACGCCAGCATGCTCACCTGCCTCGGCAACGATCTCGGCTACGACCGCGTGTTCGCCAAGCAGATCGAGCTGCACGCGCGTTCGGGCGACCTCGTGATCGCCATCAGCAGCTCGGGGCGCTCGGCGAACATCCTCAATGCGGTCGATGCGGCGGCTGCCGCCGGCTGCACGGTCGTGACGTTGAGCGGATTCACGCCCGACAATCCGCTGCGCCAGCGGGGCGAATGGAACTTCTACGTCGCGTCGGACCGCTACGGCTTCGTCGAGATCGGGCATCTCACGATCTGTCACGCGGTCCTCGACTTCCTGTGCGGGTTGCCCGCGCCCATGCGATGATCGCGATGCATCCATGCGCGCCCTTGTGACCGGCGGAGCGGGCTTCATCGGAAGCCATCTGTGCGACCGCCTGATCGCGAAAGGGTCCGAGGTGTGGTGCGTCGACAATCTCTATCTCGGACGGCGGCGCAATATCGCGCATCTCGAGCGGTCGAACGGCTTTCATTTCATCGAGCAGGACGTGCTTGAGCCAGAGAAGCTCGGCGCACTCTTCACCGAGGCGAAATTCGATTCCGTCTTTCACATGGCGGCGAACTCGGATATCGCGGCCGGCGTCGCGGACCCCGACCTCGATTTCAGACTCAACCAGCTCACCACGACCGCGGTGCTCGAGGAGATGCGCCGTCACGAGGTGCGGCGCCTGTTCTTCGCCAGCACGTCGGCGATTTTTGGCGAAGCGCGCGCGGTCCTGCGCGAGGACTACGGACCGCTGCAACCGATCTCGTTCTATGGTGCCAGCAAGCTCGCGGCCGAAGCCTATATTTCGACTTATGCCCACCTGTTCGGCTTGAGCGTTGTCGTGCTGCGCTTTCCCAACGTGGTCGGCGAACGTGCGACCCACGGAGTGATCTACGATCTCCTGCGCAAGCTCGAAGCGAATCCACGCGAGCTTGAGGTGCTGGGCGACGGCAACCAGAACAAGCCATATCTCTACGTAACCGACCTGATCGACGCCATTCTGACCGCGTGGGAAAAATCCTCCGGTCCGCTCGCCGTCTATCATGCGGCCGGCATCGGGGCGACTACGGTGCGCGAGATTGCCGAGATCCTCCTGGCGGCCACGGGGCGGCCCGGCACGGCGATCCGCTATACCGGCGGCGACCGCGGATGGCCGGGCGACGTGCCGCAGTTTCGCTACGACATTTCCCGCCTGCAGGCGCTCGGGTGGCAGCCGCGGCGACATTCGACCGACGCGGTCCGCTTTGCGGTCGAGCGCATCCAGGCCAACGGCTTCTGAAGGTCCATGCACGCCGTCATCATCGCTGGAGGCTTCGGCACCCGCGCCCACGCGATGACGGGCGACCGCATTCCGAAAGCGCTGCTGCCGGTCGGCGGCGTGCCGATCATCTTCCACCAGATGCGGGTGCTGCGGCGCGAAGGCGTTGCCCGGGTCACCGTGCTCGCCGGCCACCTCGGCGACCAGCTCGTGGCCCCGCTCGGCGAGGAGGCGCGCGCGCTCGGCCTTGGCCTCGATGTGCGCCTGGAAGCCGAGCCGCTCGGTACCGCCGGCTGCCTGGCCGCGCTCGGCCCTGTCGAAAGCGACGCATTTCTGATCTACGGCGACATGCTGTTCGACATCTGGCTCGCGCCGCTGCGGGACTTCCACCGCAGGCAGCAAGCGCTCGTCACCATCGTGGCGCATCCCAACGATCATCCCCGCACCTCCGATCTCATCCGCGAGCGCGACGGAATGGTCACCGCACTGCTGCCGCGCGAGGTCGTGCGCACGCGCGACGAGCGCAATCTCGTGCCGGCCGGAATCTATCTTGCCTCGGCGGGTTTCTTCGCGCAGATCGCGGCCGGCCAAAAACGCGACATGGTGCGGGACGTGCTCCCGCGGCTCGTCTCGGCAGGCGCCCGGATCGCCGCCTACAACACCGCGGAATATATCCGCGACGTCGGCACCGCCGCGCGCCACGCCGTCGCGGAACGCGACCTCGCGAGGGGGGCGGTCGGCGCGCTCAACAACGCAAACAAGCGGCCGGCGATCTTCTTCGACGTCGACGGCGTGCTCAACGAGGAACCGGGCCCGCAAGGCGCGCTCAAACCGGAAGATGTGGCGCTCATTCCAGGCGCTGGGGCGGCGGTAGCCGACGCGCACGGAAGCGAATTCGTGACGGTCGCCGTCACCAACCGCCCGCAGGTCGCGCGCGGCGACATCACGTTCGACGATCTCGACGCCATCCTGGGCCGCCTCGAAGCGCTGCTCGCGGAGCAGGCCGGCGTGCTCGACCGCATCTATGTCTGTCCGCACCATCCCGACCGCGGCTTTCCGGGCGAGGTCGCGGCGCTCAAGATCCGCTGCGAGTGCCGCAAGCCGGGCTCGCTTTTGTTTCGTCGCGCCCTCGAGGAACTGCCGATCGACCGTGCGCGCTCGGTGACGATCGGCGACAGCCTGCGCGACATCGGCGCGGCGCGCGCCGTCGGCATATGGGCCTATGGGGTACGCACCGGCTATGGCTGCCGCGATACCGAGCGCTATCCGGGCGGCGCGGACGCAGCTCCCGTCCCCGACCTGATGTTCGACGATGTCCGCGACGCGGTCCGGTTCACAATGGCCTATCGAACCCTGGCGGCTCCGTTGGTGACGGCCATTCGGGCGCGCACGGCCCGCCACCCGGTGATCGTTGGCATCTGCGGGCGTTCACGTTCCGGCAAGAGCGTGATTGCGCACGCGCTCGTGCGCTCGCTCCGAGAGACCGGCGAGGACTGCCTGCACGTGCGGCTCGACGATTGGATCATGCCGGCCGCCGAGCGCCGGCGAGACGACACCGCCGAGGTTCGCAACCGGGTGGCCGAGGCTGCGGTCCACCATCGCGGCGCTCCGCCGGGGGCACGCCGTTACCGCGCCGGGCTATGATGCGGCGAGGCGGGTTCAAGGCAAGCCCGTGACCTACCATCCGGCCGGCCGGTCGGTCATCGTCCTTGACGGCGTCTTCGCCGCCCATCAGACGGTCAGGCCTCTGGTCGATCTCACGGCCTTCGTCGATGTCCCTGAGCCGGTTCAGCGCAGCCGTTTTACGGCGCTCTATCGCTGGAAGGGGCTCGACGATGCCGCTATGGAAGAGCTGTGGCGCGCGCGAATCGCGGACGAATGGGCGGCCGTTGATGCGCAACGCGAGCATTGCGACGTGATCATCACCGCGAGCGACCCATGATCGTGTCCTGCGCGCCCTTCCGCGTGAGCTTCGCCGGTGGCGGCTCGGACGTCTCCCAGTTCTATCGCCGCAAACGCGGCGCCGTGCTGTCCTGCGCGATCGCGAAATACGCCTTCGTGGTGATCCATCCCTACTTCAACGCCGCCAAGTACCACCTCAAATATGCCCGCACCGAGCTGGTCGACCGAATCGACGAGATCGAGCATCCGCTCCTGCGCGAGGCGTTGCGTATGATGAAGATCGAGCCCGGCATCGAGATCGTGTCGATTGCCGATATCCCGTCCGGCACCGGGCTCGGCTCGTCGAGTTCGTTCTCGGTCGCGCTCCTCAACGCGCTGTACGCCCACCAGCGCATCTTCGCTCCCAAGGAGCAGCTGGCGCAGGAGGCCTGCATGCTGGAGATCGAGCGGCTGGGCGAGCCGATCGGCAAGCAGGACCAGTACGCGGCCGCCTTTGGGGGCGTGAACTTCATCGAGTTCGAGCCGCATGGCGGCGTTACCGTGCAGCCGATGACGCTGCCGAGCGATATCGTGGCCGAGCTCGAAAACAATCTCATGCTGTTCTTCACCGGCACCCAGCGCGAAGCCCGCAGCTTGCTCTCCCATCAGATTAAGGCGATCGAGCAAGACGAGGCCACCTTCGGGCGGATCGTGCGCATGGTCGAACTCGCCTATGAGATGCGCGACCTGCTGATCGCCGGCGACCTCGACGCATTCGGGGCCGCACTCCATCGCGGCTGGGAGATGAAACGCAGCGTCTCCGCCATGATCAGCAATGCCGAGATCGACCGGTTCTATGACCGCGCGCGCGCGGCCGGCGCGCTCGGCGGCAAGCTCGCCGGCGCCGGCGGCGGCGGATTCCTGCTGCTCTATTGTCCGAAGCCCGCGCAGGCGCGCGTGCGCGAGGCGCTCGGGCGACCTCCAATCGCTCGAATTCCGGTTCGATTGGGGCGGCGCGCGCATCGCCTTTGCGCAATGAGGGTCGACCGATGCCGCATCGTCTGGTGGTGACGGGTGCATCGGGCTATATCGGCGCACGTCTGATCGAGCGCGCGCAGCGGCGCGGCTGCGAAATTGTGGTGCTCGGATCGAAGCCCGCCGGCAGCAAGGTCGCCGCTACACCCTGGCGGCTCGGTGAGGCGCCGCGCCTGACCGCCTTCGTGGGCACGACCGCCGTGGTGCATTTGGCCCATGACTGGGGCAGCGATCGCCTCAACGGCACCGGGCCCGGCAATGCCAACATGATCGGCGCCGAGATCCTCGCGCGCATGGTGCGCGAGGCCGGCGTGCCGCGGCTCATCTTCGCCTCGACCACCTCGGCGCGGCCGCAAGCGCTCAATGCTTACGGAAAGATCAAATACGCCATCGAGGAGCGGCTCAAGTCGCTGCCGCGCAGTGAAGGCCGCGTGTTCTGTGCGCGTATCGGCCTCGTCTACGGCGGGCCCGAACAGGCGCAATACGGGCTGATGTCGAAGCTCGTCACCTTGCCGGTGCTGCCGATGATCGGGCTCGATCGCGAGGTGCAGCCGATCCATCTCGACGAGGTCTGCGACGGCCTGCTGGCGCTCGCGCTCGATCCGCCCCCAGGGCGGCAGACCGTGGTGCTCGCCGGCCCCACGCCGATAGCCTTCGGAGCCTGGCTGCGCACCCTGCGCCGTGGCCGCCTCGGCAGGAGCCTCATGTTGGTGCCGGTGCCGATCAGCTTTGCGTTGAAAGCCTGCGACTGGAGCCGATCGATCCCGTTTCTTCCGACCGTCGACCGCGAGCGGGTGCTGGGCCTCGCCGGCGCCGCCCCGATGGCGAGCGCCGCCGACCTTGCCGCGCTCGGGCTGTTCCTGCGCGATCCCGCCCGCGCCCTCATGGACTGCCGCGCCGCCCGCCGTCGCCTGATCGCGGAATGCGTCGCCATGTTGCGCTACGTGGCCGGCGCTCCGGTGTGGTCGCCCGGTCCGATCATCCGGCTGGCGCGGGTGGTGCGAACCGATCCGGCGTTTCGCCGCGCCTTGCCGTGGCTGGTGCTGCGGTGGCCCGCGCTGCTGCGCCTGCTCGAGCCGATCCGTCCCTCCATGCGGCACGGCCTGTCGCGCCGGCTGCATCTCGCCGCGATGGTGCACGAGGCAGAGCCGGAGGTCCAGGCGCTACGCCGACCGGGATTGGGCGCGCTCGCCATGCAGCTGGCGCTCGAGGCATGCGCGTTCCCGTTCCGCCTCGTGCTGGGGCGCGTGGCCGCATGAGCGACCTCGACGCCGACTTCATCGTGATCGGCAGCGGTCCGGCCGGCGTGTCGGCCGCGCTCCCATTGGTCGAGGCCGGCCGTCACGTCATGATGATCGACGGCGCAACCGAGGCCGCCGCGAAGGTGAGCGAGCCGTGGCGGCGAATGTTGGGAGAGCACCTCGAATCCTTGCAGCCTGACGACGGCCTGTCGCCGAAATTGCGTACCCCCGAGGCGCGGTGCGTGATCGGCGATTTCAAACGGCATGGCAGATTCGAGGAAGACGATTTCCTCGCCATTGGCGCCCTGGCGCGCGGCGGGCTGTCGCGCATCTGGGGCGGGTTTGTCAGCGAACTCGACGACGACGACCTCCGAGGCTGGCCGGTGACGGCGAAGGAGTTGCAGCCATCCTACCGGGCGGTCATGGAGCGCATCGGGGTCAGCGGATCGAGCGACGACGACATGGCCGCGTTCTACGGGCAATCGGGCGCGCTGCTCGCACCGCCGCAGATCGGACCGACGGCAGCCATGATCCTGCAGCGGTATCATGCCGGGCGGTCCGATCCCGACTTCGCGTTGGGGCTTGCGCGCAACGCGCTGCTCACGTCCGACCGCGGCCGGCGCAAAGTCTGCGATATGTCGCTCGGCTGCCTATGGGGCTGCGAGCGCGGCGCGATCTATGATGCGCGACAGGATGTGGCGCTGCTGCGGCAGCATCCGAATTTCGAGCTGCGCGACGCCACGACGGCGACACGCCTTGCGCGCACCGATCAGGGCTGGGAGGTCACGACCGCATCAGGCGAGCATCGCCTGCGTGCGCCCCGCCTCGTCCTCGCCGCCGGCACGCTCGGCTCGCTACGCCTGACCTCGCCGCTCATCGGTTCCGTGCGGTCCGGCCTACGACTCCTGAACAGCCCGGTCATGGCGGTGCCCTTGCTGGTGCCGAAGCGTCTGGGCCACGCGCCGCCCGCGCAGGGCCATATGCTGGCGCAACTCGGATTCCGCCTCGCCCATTCGGGCGAGCCTGGCGACTACGTCACCGGCGGCCTCTATGACGTTGCGGCATTGCCTTCGTCGTTTTTCGCCACCCGGCTGCCATTCGGCCGGCGCGCCGCCACCGAGATTTTTCGCGGTCTGTCGCCGGCGCTTGCGGTCGCCACGGTCTATTTTCCCGGCCGGTACAGCGCCAACGAAGTAACGGTGCGAGACTCCGCAAATGGCCCGCGAATTACTATCCGCGGAGGCGTATCGGACCACTTCGACGGAATGGTGCGCACGGTAACGCAGCGGCTTGCCAAAATCTGGCGCGGACTCGGCGCCTATGCGCTGCCGGGCGCCTCCCTCGCGACCCCGGGCACCGACGCGCATCTCGGCGGGGTGTGTCCCATGGGGGCGCCGGAACCGCACGGCACCAGCCGCTTCGGCGAGCTCAATGCCGCGGGCGGCCTCTATCTGGTCGACGGTTCGGTGCTGCCGAGCATCCCGGCGAAGTTCACCACCCTGACCATCATGGCGAACGCCGACCGCATCGGCCGCCATCTTGCAGGCACAACCTGATGCCGACCGACACGCAGGCAATCCCGGCATCCAGGCTCCCGCGGCGCGCGGACGGCGGGCCCCCTCGCCTGCTCTTCGTCGTCACCGAGGATTGGTTTTTCCTGTCGCATCGGCTCCCGATGGCGCGCGCCGCGCAGGCCGCGGGCTTCGAGGTCCACGTCGCCACCAATGTGGCCGACGGCGCGGCCGCTGTCGCGCGCGAAGGCTTCGTTCTCCACCCGGTGCGCTTCGCGCGCGGACGGCTCTCGCCCTTCGCCACGCTCGCGACCATCGTGGCGCTGCGGCGCGTTCACCGCGACATCGCGCCCGACCTCGTCCATCACGTCGCCCTGCAGCCGACGATTCTCGGTTCATTGGCGGCGCTCGGGCTGCCGGTCGCTCGCGTCAACGCCATCACCGGGCTCGGCTATGCATTCACCTCGGATTCCGCAAGGGCCCGTGTGGTGCGGGCCGTGATCGGCACGCTGCTGCGGGGTCTGCTGGACCGCGACCGCAGCATCGCGCTGGTGCAAAATCCGGACGATCGGGAGCTGCTCTCCGGTCTCGGCATTGCGTCCGAGCGCATCGTGCTGGTTCCGGGTTCCGGCGTCGATGTCGCGCGGCTCACGCCCATGCCGGAGCCCGCGGGTCCGGTGACGGCCGCCTTCGTGGGGCGCCTGCTCGACGACAAGGGGATCCGAACGCTGGTCGCCGCCCACCGGCTGTTGCGACAGAAGGGCCTTGCCGTGGAACTGCTGATCGCCGGAACGCCCGATCCGGCCAATCCGGCTTCCGTCTCGCAGGCCGAAGCCGCGGCCTGGGGACACGAGTCCGGCATCACCTGGCTCGGCCATGTCGACGACATCGCGACCGTGTGGGCGCGCGCGCATATCGCAGTCTTGCCGTCGCGGCGCGAAGGTCTGCCCAAGAGCCTGCTGGAAGCCGCGGCCTGCGGCCGGCCGATGGTCGCGACCGACGTACCCGGATGCCGCGAAGTCGCTATCGCGAACCAAACCGGCCTCCTGGTTCCGCCCGACGACGCGGATGCACTGGCGGCTGCGATCGGCACGCTGGCGCGGGCGCCCGAGCTGCGCGCGCGCTTCGGGCGCGCGGCGCGGCGGCTCGCAGAGGGGCGTTTTGCCGCCGATGCGATCGGCCGCGCCGTGCTGGAGCTTTATCTGCGTTTGCTTAACGATTCTCGTTAGAGCATGTTGCGGATCGCCCGGACCTGATCCGGGCTCGACGCCGGCAGACTTTCGTTTCCGTTGCGGATTCGCCGGGCTGAATCGGGCTGCGTGAACCGCTAGGGTCGGTGCCGATTTCGTCTTGTTGCTCGAATCGAAATCTTTCGAAGTGTCGATCGGCTGGCGGTGTTCCCTTGTCTTCGCATGCGCCCCATCAGAGACGGCTGCGGGTCCTGTTGTCGGAAGGGTCGAGCACGTCGGCGCGTGAAGCGCTCACGGTGCTCGCCCGCCAGGGACATGAGGTCGAGATCTGCGATCCCGACGCGCATTGCCTCGCGCGCTTTTCGCGCCTCGCCGCGCGGTTCCACCGCTGCCCGCCGTTGCGCGACGACCCTTTCGGATATCTCGCCTTCATCGAAGGCCTGCTGGCGAAGCGCCGGTTCGACGTGCTGCTGCCCATTCACGAGCAGGGATTGCTGTTCGCGCGTCTGCCCGAGCGGCTCATGGCGCATGTGGCGATCGCTCTGCCGAGCTTCGACAGCTATCGCACGGCGCTGAGCAAAACCGGCTTCAGCCGCTTGTTGGCTGAGCTCGGATTGACGCAGCCGTCGACGCGCATCGTGACCTGGGCGGAACTGCCGGCCGCCGTCGCGTATCCCTGCGTCGTCAAATCGCCGATCGGCACCGCGAGCCGAGGCACGATGGTACTGCGCGCGCCCGCCGATCTCCTGGCCGCGCGGCACGCGTTTGGCGAGGCCGGTCTCGCGGACGACGAGGTGTTGCTGCAGGACTTCGTTCCGGGCGCGGTCGAACATGCACAGGCGGTGTTCTGCCGCGGCGACATGATTGGATTCCACGGCTATCGCCAGCTTCGCGCCGGCGCCGGTGGCGGCGACGCGATCAAGGAGAGCATCGGCCGTCCGCAAGTCCGGGCGCAGCTCGCGCGCATTGGCGGGCGCCTCGCCTGGCACGGCGCGCTCTCCGTCGACTACATCCTGCACGCGCGCCAGGAGACACCGTTCTACATCGACTGCAACCCGCGTCTGGTCGAGCCGATGAGCGCGGCATTGTCCGGGGTCGATCTCATCGGCCTGCTGCTCGCGGTCTCGCTCGGCGAACGCCCGGCGCCGGCCGCGGACGGACGGACGGGCGCGCGCACGCATCTCGGGATTCAGGCGCTGCTGGGCCGCGCGCTCGCCGGCGGCACGCGCATTGATATGGTACGCGAGGCTTGCAATTTGCTCATGCGTCGTGGACCTTATGCGGCCAGCACCGAGGAGCTCACGCCAGTGGCCGCAGATTGGCCGAGCGCCCTACCGTTGATCATGACGGCGGCTGTCTTGTTCGCCCGCCCACGGGCCGCGGCGAGCTTGCAACGCAAAGGCTGGGGGGCGCATCTGCTCGGCGCCCGCACGATCGCGTCGATCGAACGGGGGCTGGCGGGATGTTCGACCTGAACTCTCGCCCGCAGTCCGGCCCTGCGCCCCCCACCCGCTCGCTGGTAACCGGCGGCAGCGGCTTTCTCGGGCGGCATTTGGTGACGGCACTCGCGCGGGCCGGACATGCGGTACGCATCCTCGATCCGGTCACGCCCGACGATCTGCCCGACAACGTGCGCCACGTGGCGGGCTCGGTCACCGATCGAGCCACCGCGCTGCGCGCGCTCGAGGGGATCGACTGCGTCTTTCATCTCGCCGGCATCGCCCAACTATGGGCACCTCACCGTAATGATTTCGATCGCACCAACCGTTACGGCACCGTGGTCATGCTGGCCGCCGCCAAGGAGAAGGCGGTGCGGCGTTTCGTTCATTGCTCGAGTTATACGATTCTGCTGCCCACGCGGAAAATCGCGCAACCGATCGACGAAGCCATCGTGGTCGATCCCGCCGACATCGCCGGCCCGTACAGCCGGTCCAAATATCGCGCCGAAGAGGCCGCGCAGGCTGCTGCCCGTGGCGGCCAGAACGTCGTCATCGTCAATCCGACAGTCATCGTGGGGCCGCATGACCGCAATTTCACTCCACCCGCTGCCATGCTGGCCCAATTCCTTTCGGCGCGCATCGCGTGCTACATCGACCTCATGCTCAACATCGCGCATGTCCAGGACGTGGCGGCCGGCATGATGCTGGCGGCCGAACGCGGGCGCGCGGGCGAGCGCTATGTGCTGGGCGGCGAAAACCTGTCATTGAGCGAGGTGCTCGACGCGCTGGATCGCGTCAGCGGGCGGGCCAGACCGCGGGTGCGCGTCCCGTCCGCCCTGGCGGTCGCGGCGGGTCACGCCGCTGAATTGATCGCGACCTATCTCACCCACCGCATCCCGCGCGTGACCGCCGAGGGGGCGCGCCTCGCTCTGCGCTCGGCGCCGTTCGACATCGGCAAAGCGCGGCGCGAACTCGGCTATGCACCGCGGCCGGCCGAACTCGCGATCGCCGATGCGATCCGGTGGATTCTCCATGAGACCGATACTCGGACGGCGGCCGGCGCTCGCCGCGACGAGCGATCGTCACAGCGAGCCTGAGAGCACGATGTCGATTCTTGGACCGATGACGGATTGCCTGCTGGCGCTCCTGATTGCCGCCGCGGCGAGCGCCGGGCTCATCGTGCTGCTCAAGCCGATGCTCGCCCGCTATGCCCTGGCACGGCCGAATGCCCGCTCGTCGCACACGATTCCCACCCCGCAGGGCGGCGGCATCGCGGTCGTCGCCGCCACGTTCTTGGGTGTGCTTGCGGGCGCGGCCCTCGCAGGTGTCGCGCCGCATATCCTGCTCGCTTCGTGGCCGCTCGCGACCGCGGTCGCGCTGCTCGCCGCCACCGGCGCCTGCGACGATATTTTTCACATGACGATCGCACCGCGTTTCGTCCTGCAGTTCGTCGCGGTCGGGCTGGTCCTCGCGGCGTTGCCGGACGACGCGCGCGTCGCTCCATTTCTGCCGTGGTGGGTCGAGCGTGCCGCCCTGCTGGTCACCGGCGTCTACGTCGTCAATCTGGTGAACTTCATGGATGGCATCGATTGGATAACCGTAGCGGAGGTCGTGCCGGTGACGGCCGGGCTTTGCGTGCTGTCCGGCTTTGGCGCGCTGTCGCTGGACGAAACCATCATCGCGGCCGCCCTGCTCGGCGCCGTCGCCGGCTTCGCGCCGTTCAACCGGCCGGTGGCGAAGCTCTTTCTCGGCGACGTCGGCAGCTTGCCGATCGGGCTCCTGTTGTTCTGGCTGCTGCTGCAGCTCGCGGCGCGCGGTCACGTTGCGGCGGCGCTGCTGCTGCCGCTGTACTATCTGGCGGACGCGACCGTCACGTTGGCGCGGCGCGGCGCAAAAGGCGAGAACGTGCTGCAGGCCCACCGCACGCATTTCTACCAGCGCGCCACCGATCTCGGCTTCTCGGTCGGAGACGTTGTGGTGCACGTCTTTGTGGTCAACCTTTCCCTTGCGGCCTTGGCGATCGCCTCCGCCAGCTCTTCATCGGTGTGGAGCGGCGTCGTGGCGCTGGCGCTCGGCGTCGCGATCGTGGCGGGACTGCTGGTCAAATTCGCGCGGGGCAAACGATGACCCGCGTCCTGCTG
This sequence comes from uncultured Pseudomonadota bacterium, assembly GCA_963791155.1. Taxonomy (GTDB): domain Bacteria; phylum Pseudomonadota; class Alphaproteobacteria; order Rhizobiales; family Xanthobacteraceae; genus JAVDCA01. Next base: position 376,308 of record CAWBRI010000016.1, on the reverse strand, counting down.
ACCGGCGCGACCGGGTTCGCCGGCCGTCCGCTTGCCGCTCGCCTCGCCGCAGCCGGATACGCCGTGCGCGCTGTCGTGCGGCGCCAGCCCTTCCCGCCCCTGCCCGCGGGCGTCGAGGTAACGGTCCAACGCGACCTCGGCGAGCCGATCGCCTGGGAGCTGCTGCTCGGCGGCGTCGACGCCGTCGTGCATTTAGCCGGCATAGCGCACGCGGACAGCCGGATCGCGCAAGAGCGCCATGACAGGATCAATCACCAGGCGACCGCCGCGCTTGCGCGCGCGGCCGCGCGCACCGACGTGAAGCACTTTGTGTTCGTCTCTTCGGTCCGCGCCCAAAGCGGTCCCGCCGCCGACCATGTCTTGACGGAACGCGACGACCCCAGGCCGAGCGACGCGTATGGACGCTCGAAACTCGCGGCCGAAGCCGCCGTCGCGGCTTCCGGCGTTCCATTTACGATTCTGCGTCCGGTTCTGATGTACGGACCCGGTCTGAAAGGAAATCTCGCGACGCTCGCGCGGATGGCGTCATGGCGGCTTCCGTTGCCGTTCGGTGCGCTCTCCAATCGCCGGTCGCTCTTGAGCATCGACAATTTCGTCGGTGCGACCGTGTTTGTTCTGCAACATCCGTCGACGCGCGGCGAGATTTACCTGGTCGCCGATCGGGAGCCGATCGCGTTCGCGGAAATCCTCGCGTCGTTGCGGAACGGCTTGGGGCGCCAACCGGCGCTGTTCTCGGTGCCGCCGCGGTTGATGGAAATCGTTGCCCGCCTCGTCGGCGGCGCGCCCTTGTGGGACCGGGTCGGGGCCGAGCTCGTGGGCGATCCCGCCAAGCTGATCGCCGTCGGCTGGTCGCCGTCGCCGGACACGAAGGCGGCGCTCATGAAAAGCGTGCAAGTGCCGCCGCGCAGCGCCTGATCGCCGCATACTCGGCCAGGCGCTCGCGTAAGCCGGGAAGGCGCTGATCGAACCACCGCAACCCCTCGACCCGCAGCCACACGGCCGCGACCAGCGCGGTCAGCAGCCAAGTCACAAGGTGATAGCGGTCCCAATTAGCGTAGCAGATGCCGGTGCCGTGCTCGAGCAACGTCCCAAGCGCGACCAGCCGCAGCCACGGATCGAAACGAGATCCGAAGCAACCGACACGCACCAGGGTTGCGACCGCGGCCGCGTTGAGCGGAACCATGGCGTAGACATTGGCCGGGCCGGACAGCCACCAGGCAAGCTTGCGGAGCGCCGCGATCACGTGGTCGCTCGCAAGGTCGAGAAGCAGGACGTCGCGCGCCGCCTTGAAATATTCCGACGGCGGCATCACCAGCGTCTGCGGCTGGCTGACGATGTCGGCGAAAAGCACGGTCGAATGCCCGAATACCCAGTTATGCAGCGGAGACAGGGCCAGGGTCCCAAAGCCCGCCAGGACCGCGCCGGCGCGCGCAAAGCGCCGCTGACGAGCCGCGAACAGGATCGCGCCGAGCACCATCACTCCGCTCACGAGCGCCAAATTGGGCCGCACGAACGTGCCGGCGGACAGCAGCATCGCTCCCGCCAATGCGGGTCCGGCCGGCGGATCGTCAGCCTCTTGCGCACGCGGGATCAGCGCGACCATACCGGCAAGCAGCAGGATATAGCCGCACGGATCGGCAAAGCCGCGCGCCGCCCATTTGACGTAATAGAGGAAGGCGGAGCCGAACAGCGCCCCTATCGGCGTCGCCACGAAGCCGAGGACGATGACCAGCGCCCAGTTCGACGGCAGGAATCGGCGAAACAGCGCCAGGACCAGGAACGGCAGCGCCAGCACCAGGGACAGATAGCCGAGATACGTCTCGCCGAACACGACGTGCTCGAACGCGCGCAAATAGCGGAAGCCCGGCGTGAAGTAGTAAACCCGCTCTTCGCCCATCAGCACGCCCACGATATCTCCGGCGAGCAAGTGCCGGATGATATTGCGGGCGTAGCCCTCGTAGGTGAACCCATCGTCGCCGCCGTCGAGCGGACGATAGCCGCCGAGGAAATTGACGTCGAGGAGCGCGACGACGACCAGGCTCAGGCCGACCAGCGTCGCCGGCAGCAGCAGTTTTCGCGGCTCGACGCGGACGAGGAGCCCGAGGATTCCGATCACGCCCACGAGCGTCAACGCCATGGCGAACAGGCCGCGCAGCCGCACGGTCCAGTTGGGTTTGAGCGTCATCGCCAACGGCCGATCGAGCTTGATCGCGACCGCGAAGATGCGGCGGCCGGCGTCGGCTGCTTCGAGCGGCCGGCACGCCATCTCGCCGTGGCTCAGCACCTCGAAGCGCTCGTCCGCCTCCTCCCACAGCACGTCCCCGCGCCAGCACAGCGCGCTGCCGACGAATGTCGCCGGGAAGCGATACATGATGAACACCGGAAAGGTGAGGTGATAACGGTCGAACAGGTTGAACGATTGGCGGTCGCGACTGATGCGCTCGATGTCGCTGGCGTTCGGCGACCAGTTGTAGATGCTGTCATTGATGATGCCGAGCCGCGCATGCACCGGATCGGAGAAACCGATGGCAGTCACGCGCCGCGAATAGGGTGCCGGCCTCGAAAATTCCGTCGCTCGAGAACCCGAAGCCGTCCTGCGCCGCGCTGCGGTCGGTGCGCCAGCAGCCGCGACTCTGATCGTCGCACCGGCGCTCCGGCGGATACTGCTCGGCGAACTGCCGATCGAGGAAGTCGAAGACGTCGCGCGGGAGCCCCGAGGTCTTCGCCGCGTCCGGACCCGGCAGGAACACATTGTGCCCCTCGTCGATGCGGGGCGCGGGGAACACCAGGTGTCCGCCGACGACCATCGCGGCGAGAAGCACGGCAGCAAGCCATCGCGAAGGAAGCGATGTGACCGTCCCGGTGAAGACGACGATGCCGGCTGCAACCAGAATGAAGTAGTCGGTCAGATCGTTGATCGGAAGGCCGATGGCGGCGATCGCAAGCGCCAGCACCGCGAGCTTCCGGCCCACCGATCCGGCCGCGGCCGCGGATTGTGCCTGTTCGGACATGCCCCTCATCCAGCCGGCCATACGCCGGCGGCGCGTCTTGTGCGTTATTTTTGCTCGCCGCGCAACGACCTCGTCGATCGAATCAAAGCCGTCTATGATGGCCGGATCGGCTGGTAGCCCGAATTCGACGCTGGGATACGGCGCCGGAGTCGGACCACAAGCTAACTCAGCGCCTCGTGGTTCGATGCTGACGCAATCGCGCAAGCGAAGCATCTGCAGCGCGCCACGGGCCGGGAAGGATCCCCATCATGCTATCCGAAGCCGACCGCAACAAGGCCGCCGACATCCTGTTGAACGCGGAGAAGACGCGCAAACAGGCGGTGCAACTGTCCATGACCTGGCCCGACATCGCAATCGAGGATTCCTACGCGATCTCCACCGAGGTCGCCCGCCGCAAGATCGCAGCCGGTGCCAAGCTGATCGGCCACAAGGTCGGGCTGACCTCCAAGGCGATGCAACGCTCCTCGCAGATCGACGAGCCGGATTACGGCCACCTGCTCGACGACATGATGATCGCGGACGGCGCGAAGATTCCGCACGCGAATTTTTGCCGGCCCCGGGTCGAGATCGAGCTTGCCTTTATGATGGGCAAGCCGCTCAAGGGACCAGGCGTCGGCCTGCCCGACGTGCTGCGCGCCACCGAGTATGTCATCCCTGCTATTGAAATCGTCGACGCACGCCTGCAGGATCCGCGCAAGATCTTCGATACGGTTGCGGACAACGGCGCCGCCGCGGGGATCGTGATCGGCGGGCGGCCGGTCGGGCCGCTCGACGTCGACCTGCGCTGGGTCGGCGGCATCATGTACAAGAACTCGGAAATCGAGGAGACCGGCGTGGCGGCCGGCGTGCTCGGCCACCCAGCGCTGGGCGTGGCGTGGCTCGCCAACAAGCTCGGGAGCCACGGTGTCGCGCTCGAACCCGGCCATCTCGTGCTGGCGGGCTCGTTCACCCGGGTGGTGTTCGCCCACAAGGGCGACACGCTGCATGCCGACTTCGGGCCGCTCGGCGGCATCGCGGTGCAATTCGTTTGACGGTGGCGGATCCCATGGAACTTCAACGCAACGCCTTCAAGCATGCCATCGCCAAGGGAGAGCTGCAGGTCGGGCTGTGGTGCAGCCTGTGCAGCCCCATCACGGCCGAGATCGTGTCGCATTCCGGCTTCGACTGGCTTCTGCTCGACACCGAGCACTCGCCGAGCGAGGTGCCGGATGTGCTGGCGCAGTTGCAGGCCGTGCAGGCCGGCACCGCGTCCGCGATCGTGCGGCCGGCGTGGAACGATATTGTGTTGATCAAGCGCTTTCTGGACATTGGCGCGCAGACGCTGCTGATCCCGTTCGTGCAGAATCCCGAAGAGGCGCGCCGCGCGGTCGAGGCTGCCCGCTATCCGCCGGGGGGCATTCGGGGCATCACAGGCAGCGGCCGCGCCAGCCGCTACGGCCGAGTGACGGATTATCTGAAAAACGCCAGTCGGGAGATTTGCCTGCTGGTGCAGGTCGAGACGCGCAGCGCGCTCGATCAGATCGAAGCGATTGCCGCGGTCGACGGCATCGACGGTGTCTTCATCGGCCCAAACGATCTGTCCGCCTCCTTCGGCCATATCGGCAATTGGGGCCATCCGGAGGTGCAGGCGGCGCTGGAGGACGCCGTACGCCGGCTCAAAAAGATCGGCAAGCCCGCCGGCATCCTCACTCCCAACGAGGAAGAGGCGAAGCGCTTCATCGCGTGGGGCTACACCTTTGTGGCGGTCGGCGCCGATCTCGGCATCCTGGCGCGCGGGGCGGATGCGCTGGCGAAGCGGTTCAAGGGCTGAGGCGCGGGTCGCCCGGATTCTCCCCATGATCGCGCAAGCCCGACCGGTCCCACGATGACGCCCAGCTTCAAGGCATTTGCGATCAATTCCTCGTTGGTGATCGTCTCGACGATCATTGGCTATCTGATCCTCGAGGCAATCTTCTTCCGCATCGTGCTGCCCGAATTGCGATACAACGTTCGGCCGTTTCTTCCCGAGACGCCGGGCGCCCTGGTCCAAACCAGCAAGTCCGGTTACGCGCCCCGCAACTACGTCGCGATCATGGGCGACTCCTACGCGGAAGGCGTCGGCGACGAGATGCTCGACGTCGGTGGCAACGAGGCGCGCGGCTTCCACGCCGCCCACGTCATCCACAATCTGACCGGCCGGGACATCGTGACGTTCGGGAAAGGCGGCGCGGGCAGCGCCGAGGCCTTCGTGCGGCTCCCGACGCTGGCCATTGAGGGAAGCCGCTGCCTGATCTTTCCGACGATCGACGATCCCCGCCAGATTCTCGCCTATTTCTACGAAGGCAACGACATCGAGGAAAATCTGTCTTTCACCGCCAAGGTCGCCGGCGCATACGGACGCGCCGATGCGCACGCGATCGACACCTATTTGTCCGCCCAGTACGGCACCATCGGCACCTGGCACTGCCATCTCTATCTCGGCGACAACATCTCTCGGATGGTCAGGTTCCTCAACGAATACTACCTGAAGAAAGCGGATCCGTTTCACACCACGGAGACAAGCCAGAATACGTTCGTCATCGCGGACCAGGTTTCCGCCGCGCCTGCGGTGCTGGGGCCGGCGCTTTCCGTCGAACCCGCGGGCATCCAAGCCGCGATCGACGTCTTCGACCATTCGCTCGCGTGGCTGCAGCAACGCTTTCCGCACTCGCCGATCACGGTGGTCTACATTCCCTCACCGCTCGCGACCTATCGCCTGGACGCGCCGAGCGTCACCTATTTCATGATCGACGATACCGGCTACCGCGCCCGCGCGGCGGCGGCCGAGCGCGTGGCGGCCAACAGCGACCGCATCTGCAATCTCGTGCGCGAGGTCGCGGCGCGCCAGGGAACAGGCTTTCTCGATACGAGGCCGGCATTGCGCGCGGCCGCCGCCGCCCGGCCGATCCACGGGCCCATCGACTGGCTGCACTTCAACCATGCCGGCTACCAGGTGTTCGGCGATATTTTGGCGCGCCGCCTGCCCGATACAACCACCGTCGACAGTTGCGGCTAGGTGCTCGCACAGCGCTGTCTTGGGAACCATTCGACCGACTTCCCGACGCGTCGCAAAGGACATATAAACAATTGGCGCGCCGACAGCGCTGCTAACATTCAAGTTAATGCAACCAGGGGGAACTGTGTCGACTGCCACCGATCCGCGCCTCTCGACCGGCGATCCGCAACCGGGCTCCGACCGCAGCTTCGGGCTTGTCTTCGCGGCGGTTTTCACGCTGTTCGGCGGCTGGCCGGTTGTCTCCGGGCGCGCCCCGCACTGGATCGCGCTGGCGGTCGCGGCGGCGTTCGGGCTGGCCGCTCTCGTGGCGCCACGGATGTTGCATCCGCTCAACATCGTGTGGTTCCGATTGGGCCTGCTGCTGCACCGGATCGTCAGCCCGTTGGTCATGGGCGCGGTATTCTTTCTTTGCGTCACTCCGATCGGCCTGATCATGCGGATGCGCGGCAAGGATTTGCTTTCGCTCCGGCGGCAGGATACGAGTCGGACCTATTGGATCGTGCGTGATCCCGCGGGACCCGACCCGGCAACCATGAAAAAGCAATTCTGATCGGCAGTCGCGTCACCGAGGCCCATGATGTCAATTCTCCTCGAGCTCTGGGAATTCATGCGTGTCCGCAAGAAGTTCTGGCTTGCGCCGATTGTATTGATGCTGCTCGTGTTCGGGGGCTTGATCCTGCTGGTCAAGGGTTCCGCTGTCGCTCCCTTCATCTACACCTTGTTCTAGAGCACGCGCATGCGCGTTCTCGGCATTTCGGCCTTCTATCATGACAGCGCCGCTGCCCTGCTCGTGGATGGCCGTATCGTCGCGGCCGCGCAGGAGGAGCGTTTTACGCGCCGGAAGCACGATGCGAGCTTTCCGGATCGTGCGATCGCCTATTGTCTCGCCGAGGCGCGTGTCGCGCTCGCGGAAATCGACTACGTCGTGTTTTACGAAAAGCCGTTTCTCAAGTTCGAGCGCCTGTTGGAAACGTACTTGGCCTTTGCCCCACGGGGCTTCAAGTCCTTCGCGACCGCCATTCCGGTGTGGATCGGCGAGAAGCTGTTTCAAAAGAACGTGTTGAAACGCGAGTTGCAGACCTTTGCGCCGGATTTCGATTGCGAGAAGAAGCTCCTGTTTACCGAGCACCATTTGAGTCATGCGGCAAGCGCATTCTTCCCGTCACCCTATGACGAAGCGGTGGTATTGACGATGGACGGCGTGGGCGAATGGTCGACCACGTCGGTTGCGTTGGGCCGCGGCAACGATCTGAAGATACACAAAGAGCTGCATTTTCCGCACTCGCTGGGCCTGCTCTATTCCGCATTCACCTACTACACCGGGTTCAAGGTGAATTCGGGAGAATACAAACTCATGGGTCTCGCTCCTTACGGCGAGCCTAAATACAAATCGATCATTCTCGATCACCTGGTCGACCTCAAGCCCGACGGCACGTTTCGTCTGGACATGAGCTATTTCGATTATTGCACCGGCTTGACGATGACGAACCGCAAGTTCTCCGACCTGTTCGGAACCCCGGTCCGCCGTCCCGAAAAGGAACTCTTGACGCAATTCCACATGGATATCGCGGCGTCGATTCAGGCGGTGACCGAGGACATCGTCCTGCGGCTCGCCAGGTCGCTTGCGTCCGACTACGGGGTTCCCAACATCTGTCTCGCCGGGGGCGTCGCGCTGAATTGCGTGGCCAACGGCAAGCTCCTGCGCGACGGCGCCTTCAAGAACGTCTGGGTTCAGCCGGCGGCCGGCGACGCCGGCGGCGCCGTCGGCGCCGCGCTGTCCGCCTGGCACCTGATGCTGGGCAATGCCCGGCAGGCGGACGGTTTGCACGATGCGATGTCGGGATCCTATCTCGGCCCTGCCTTCGAGCAGGCCGACGTCGAGGCCCGCCTGCGCGCCGCCGGCGCCCGCTTCGAGACGCTGGCCGAAGATGCGGTCACCGACGTGGCGGCGGACTCGCTCGCGCGAGGCGAGGCGGTCGGCTGGATGCAGGGGCGCATGGAATACGGCCCGCGCGCGCTCGGTGCGCGATCGGTCCTGGGCGATCCGAGATCTCCGGCGATGCAGAAACTGCTGAACCTCAAGGTCAAGTATCGCGAGAGTTTTCGGCCGTTCGCGCCCGCGGTGCTGCGCGAGGATGTCGCCGACTGGTTCGATCTGGACGTCGACTCGCCCTACATGCTCTTCGTCGCGGGCGTTCGGCCGGACCGCCGCCGCGCCATGACCAATGCCGAGATGGCCCTGTTCGGCATCGACAAGCTCAATGTGGTGCGCTCCGATATTCCCGCCGTGACCCATGTCGACTATTCGGCGCGCGTGCAAACCGTGCATGCCGACACCAACCCGCGCTTCCATGCGTTGCTTGCGCGCTTCAAGGCGAAGACCGGCTGTCCGGTCGTCGTCAATACGAGCTTCAACGTCCGCGGCGAGCCGATCGTCTGTACGCCGGAAGACGCGTTCCGCTGCTTCATGGGTACGGAAATAGAATTGCTCGCGATCGGCAATTGCATCTTGAGAAAGCAAGATCAGGATCCCGCACTCAAGCGCGACTACGCGGATGACTTCGAGCTCGATTGATCGCCGATAACGCGACGATCACGCCCACCGCGGCGGTCCCGATTGCTGCCGGTCAACTCGCACGAGTTCGTGGTCGTTCTTTTGCCGGCGGCTTTCGCGGCCATTTTCGTGACGCGATGCGCATCCCGGTCGCGCGGAACCCTCAGCCGGCGATGTCGCGGATGCGCTGTCGGCGCTGCGTCGTGCCGATGCAAGGAAAACAGTCACGGCACGCCTGTCGGGGCGCGCGAGCGTTAAAAATCGGCAAAACGCAAGCGGCGACGCCGCTTATCCCCATAATTATACATAGATTTATCGGCACGACGGGTTGAAACACTTGGGTGGCATAAGGGTTGTCTCCACGCGTATCTGCACAGGAGGGTGACCGATGACCACGCAGAACCTCACGACGGCGCGGTTCGTGCTGCAATCCCTGCTTGAGGAGCTCGAGGAGTTCGACCGCTGCATTCCGGTCGCGCACAAGATTCAGGTTGGCGATGTGGTGGAGGCGCTGCTGGCCATATTGAACGATCGCGAGCTCCGGCGCCTTACGACGCCGAATGCGCGGTCATCGTCCCGCCTTCGGCGGCTGGCGCGATCGGTGCACCGTGCGGCCGCGAAGCCGAAATCGGGCATGTCCGCCAGTCGTAGCTCACACCCGTAGACGGGTCTTGCGCAGCGGCCGGCGATCTTTCCGAGCTGACCGCAAAACAAAGAATGATGACAAGGGATTCGGGAAATTGCGCCCGGCGCCGGATGGCGCCGGGCGTTTCCGTTTGCGCGTTCTGCGTCGCCGATTGCGGAATCCGGCATGGCGCCGGCGGCGCGCGACGCCCGCGCCTCTGTCCGCACTACCGCCCTGCTGGTATGGTGCGTCTGATGAGCCCCGGCCGTGGTATCGGGTGGCGGCGTGACGGCATGGAGCGGCGCGGACAATGGGAAAAGTGGCGCTGATAACCGGAGTTTGCGGCCAGGACGGCGCCTATCTCTCAAAATTCTTGCTGGAGCACGGCTATCGCGTCGTGGGGCAGTATCGTCATACGGCACGGCCGCATACCGCGGGCCTGGATGAGCTCGGCGTCACCAAGCACATCGAATTGGTCGGGCTGGACTTGTTCTCCATTGCCGAGCTGCGGCGTGCATTGCTCCAGCTGAAACCGGACGAGATCTACAATCTCGCCGGACAAAGCTCGGTTGCAAGCTCGATCGATCAGCCGACCACGGCGCTCGACGTGAACGCCGTCGCGGCGGCGCGCCTGCTGGAAGCAGCCCGCCTGTCCATTCCCGGCGTGCGATTCTACCAGGCCTCGACCTCGGAAATCTTCGGTTCGGCCGCCGTTTCGCCGCAGGACGAAACGACCGCCGTCCGGCCGCGCAGCCCCTATGCGGTCGCCAAGGCGTTCAGCCATTGGCAGACGGTCAGCTATCGCGAGTCCTATGGGTTCTACGGCGCATGCGGAATCATGTTCAATCACGAAGTCTCCGCTGCGAGGTCGGCAATTCGTCACCCGCAAGATCACAACGGGCCTTGCCGAGGTGAAGCACGGCCTAAGGGACCGGCTGGCGCTCGGCAATCTTGACGTCCGGCGCGATTGGGGCTTCGCGGGGGATTATGTCGGCGGCATGTGGCGAACCCTGCAGCAGCGCACGGCGTCGGACTATGTCTTCGCCACTGGCGTCTCGACCACGGTTCGCCATTTTGTCGAGCTCGCGGCCGACGGTTTGGCAATGCGCATCGATTGGACCGGATCGGGAATTTCCGAGGTCGGCATTGACCGCAAGACCGGCCGGATCGTCGTCGAGGTCGACCGGGCGTTTTTTCGCGCCGCCGACGTGGTGAATACGGTCGGTGACGCCAGCCGCGCGCGCCGGGAACTGGGCTGGCAGCCGACGGTCGATATCGCGAATCTCGTGATGATGATGGTTGCAGCCGACGAGCGCCGGCTGATAGATGACAGGGTGACCGGCTAGGATTGTGCCGCGAAGGCGCTGGCGCCGAAATGCCGGCACCGGCGGCTGGAAATGCGGTCCGCCGGACGGGGCAAATGTTGGAGTGCTTGATTGGCTGAAGAATTGCGGCACAGCGAGACGTTGGCATTTCTCGCAACTTATAACGAGCGTGCGAACATTGGTCATATGCTCGACGCCATTCTGGCCTTGCCGACACGCTGTGACGTCCTGGTGGTCGACGACAATTCATCCGACGGCACGGCAGACGTGCTGACGGCCCGTGCCGGTCGCGAAGCGCGTCTTCATCTCATTTTCCGCCCGGAGCGGCTCGGCGTTGGTTCGGCTCATCGCCTCGGCTGGTTGTATGCCCGCCATCATGGTTATTCGCGAATTGTCACGCTCGATGCCGATCTTTCGCACGACCCCCTGGACATACCGCGCCTTCTGGCCGCACTCGACGCCGGCGCCGACGTCGCGTTGGGATCGCGCTTCGTGCCGCACGGAAAGCTGGACTACACCGGGTATCGGCGTTTCGTGAGCCGGACGGGCAACCGTCTTGTCCGCACGCTCCTGCGGCTGCCGATCGCGGAATTCACGACGTCGCTTCGCGCCGCCCGCCTCGATCGCGTCCCCGCCGGCCTTGTCGAGACGACGCCGCAAAACGGATACGGATTCTTCGTGACCACAGCCGTGCGGATGGCACGCCAGAGGCTTCACCTCACGGAAATTCCGATCCACTTCCACAATCGGCACTCGGGGGTCTCGAAGCTGCCAAAGACCGAAATCCTGCTGAGCGCCGCGAACCTGTTACGTCTCGCCCTCGATCGACGGCCCTTCAAGCAAGACCTCGACCGCGGCGAGACGTCCGAGGATTGTGGTCACTGCGGCGCGCCCTTCGTCGTCCGCATGTCGAACGGGGAGCGCACCTGTCTGCGCTGCAACAGTACGGCGCCCTTTCCCCGTCGCCGTGATCCCGAGGGTGCTCCGGGCCCCGCCCCTCACACCGATTCCTTGCCGAAGTCCGGAACCGCGTCGCGCAGCGCCCGGTAGCTCGAGCCGCGCTCCTCGCGCCAGTGGGTCTTATGGCGTCAATGCCATGCCCGGCTCGGCAACCGCGCCGGCGCCACAACACAAACTCGACGCGTCTGCGGAGATGCGGAGCATCCGAAATTGCGCCAAAAATAAGAGGCCGCACACATTATCCCCGTAGTTATACATAGATTTATCGCGACAACGGATTGAAATACTTGGGTGGCATAGGGGTTGGTTCCACATGCGTATCTGTACTCAGGAGGGTAACCGATGACCACGCAGAACCTCACGACGGCGCGGTTCGTGCTGCAATCACTGCTTCAGGAGCTCGAGGAGTTCGACCGCTGCATCCCGGTGGCGCACAACATTCGGGTGGGCGACGTGACGGATGCACTGACGGTATTCATGGCCGACCGCCAGATCCTGCGCCTGACGGTACCCAGCATACGGCCGGCTGTCCGCTGCTCGCGGCCGGCGCAAGCAGCGCGTCCCGCAGCGTCAAAGCGAAAGTCGCGCGTTTCGCGCTTGGGATGATGGCCCCGTAAATTCGGGCCATTCGTTCTTGACCATGCATTCTTGGACGAGGCCGCCGACGAAGTTTCCCCCGACGTCGAACCCGCGGTCTCACACCGCCTCCTTGCGGAAATCCGGAACCGCGTCGCGCAGCACCCGGTAGATCGAGCCGCGCTCCTCGCGCCGGAGTGCCTGCTCGAGTTCGCCGAGCCAGGCCCGCATGGTGTCGAGCGAGGGGCTCATCGGGCGGGCCGCGACCACGCCGGAAATGCCGATCTCCGACACCGGCTCCTCGCGCGCGAACAGGATCTCGTGCAGCCGCTCGCCCGGCCGGATGCCGGTGAACACGATCTCGATGTCGCGGCCGGGCTCGAGGCCGGACAGCCGGATGATGCGTTCGGCGAGATCGACGATCTTCACCGGCTGCCCCATGTTGAGCACATAGACGGCGACATCCGACCGCGCCGGTCCGAGCGCGTGGCTCGCCGCGGTGACGACGAGGTCGCACGCTTCGCGGATGGTCATGAAATAGCGCACCATGTCGGGATGGGTCACGGTGACCGGCCCGCCCGCCTCGATCTGCGCCTTGAACTTCGGCACCACCGAACCGTTCGACGCCAGCACGTTGCCGAACCGCACGGCGATCAGCCGCATCGGCGTGCGTCGCCGCCGTCCGCGCGCCGCAGCAGATCGGCGTCGAGCGCCTGGCAATACATCTCGGCAAACCGTTTGGTCGCGCCCAGCACCGAGATCGGCTCGATCGCCTTGTCGGTCGAGATCATCACCATCGCACGCGCGCCGCTCGCGACCGCCGCATCGGCGACGTTGACCGATCCGAACACGTTGGTCTTGACGCCCTCGTCCCAATCGCGCTCGAGCAACGGAACGTGCTTGAGCGCCGCCGCATGGAAGACAATGTCGGGCTTGAAAGTCCTTGACCAGGCGGAAGATGCGCTCGCGGTCGCGGATATCGGCGATGCGGCCGTCGATCTCGGCGGCGGACTTCTTGGCGGCGAGCGCCTCGAGCACCGCATGCAGCGCCGGCTCGGAATTCTCGATCACCAGCAGGCGCGCGACGCCGAACGTCACGAGCCGGTCGCAGATTTCCGCGCCGATCGAGCCGCCGCCGCCGGTCACGACGACCGACTTGCCCTTGACCAGGGATTCGAGGCGGCCGTAGTCGATCTTGACGCTCGGCCGCAGCAGCAGGTCTTCGACGTTGACCGGCGCGAGCCGCAGCGCCTCGCCGCCCTCGTCGAGCGACGGCAGGCGGCTGGTCGCAAGCCCGAGCCGGCGCGCCCGCATCAGGATGGTCTCCGGCGTTGGCGTCCGGCGCAAGCGCGGTCGGCGTCAGCACCAGACGCACCACCTTGATGCCGCGATTGGCGAGATCCGCGACCGCCTGATCGAGATCATCGAGCTCGCCGAGCACCGGAATGCCGCGGATCGCCTGCGCGCGGTCCGAGCGCGCGGGCGAAAGGATTCCGACGGGCTGGATCTTGCTCACGGCGCCGCTTTCGATCGCGCGCAGCAGCACCTCGGCGTCGGCGGCGCGCCCAAGCACCAGCGTCGGCATCGTTTCCGCCGCCTTGGCGTGGTGGAGCGTGCGCGTGTAGCGGAAATAGCGGTAGGCGACGCGCGAGCCCGCCAGGAAAGCCATCTGCAAGAACCAGTAGAGCGCGATGGTGATCTTGCCGAAGAAGAAGCTGCCGTAGAAATTGGGCGCCACCAGCACATAGTCGAGCACGAGCAGCGCTGACCGCCAGCACGGTCGCGGCGCGCACGATGTTCATGAGGTCCGGCAGCGAGGTGAAGCGCCACTTCGACTTGAACAGGCCGAAGATCGCAAAGATGCCGCCCGCATAGACGACGAAGGCCGGCAGCATGATAACCAAGACCGGCCAGCGCTCGGCGAGCCCCGCATCCTCGAACCGGATGTAGAAGCTGGCGAGGATCGCCGCCGCGGTGGCGATCAGATCATGCGCCAGGATCAGCCCCATCCGCGGGGTGAAGTTCGTGAGCCGGATCATCATCTTGCTCGGTTGCGGCCGTCGCGCGGCTGCCGCGCCATCCATACCGGCCTTTGTGCCACGGCGCTACCTCTCCGACTGCGCCGCCAAGGCCTGATCCGCCGCCGCCAGAACCTGACGCGGCGACAGTTCGTCGAGGCATTGCGCGCGGCTGTCGAGACGGCGATCGCAGCCTTCGTTCTGGCAGGGCATGCAGGCCAGCGGATTCTGCACCAGCCAAACATTGTGCCGGCGCTGAATGGTGCCGGACGCCGCCCACGGCGTCGGCAATGCCCGCGCTGGCCATGGCCCCCACAGGCGCGGGTCGGTCGGCCCGAAGATCGCGACCGTCGGACACCCGCTGGCGGCCGCCAGATGGGTGACCGAAGTGTCGGGTCCGACGTAAAGCCGCGCGCCACCCAGCAGCGCTGCGATCTCGGGCCAGCGCAAGCGCCCGTCGAGGCGACGGACCTGCGTGTCATCCTGCCAAACATGATCCAGATAGGCGCGGTCGGCCGGCCCGCCGGTCGCGACGACACCGAGGCCGCGCTGCCTGAATGCATCCGCCAGCACCCGCCACCCCTCGCGCGTCCACCGCTTGTAGCGGAACATCGGCGCGGCGTGGATCACCGCATAGGGCTCGGTAATGACGTGCTCAGGCGCCAAGATTCCGGCCGGACACACCACCTCGCCGACCCGTGCAATTCCGAGCGCATCGGCGATGCGGAGCATCTCCTCGACGCGATGCACGCCTTCGACGGCGGCAACGCCGCGGCGCAGCAGGATGCGCTTGATCCAGTTGCCCGGCCACACCGGGCCCGCATGATCGTGTCCAGCCAGCAGCGCAAAGGCGGTAGGACGGTCGCCGCTCTGGGTCGAGACCGCGAGGTCGTAGCGCTTGAACAGGCGCACCGCGACCCACAGGCTCTGTGCCAAGCTCGGCCGCGCCGGCATGCAGACGATGCGATCGACATCCGGATTGCCGTCGAGGATGCCGGCCGTGTCCGCGAATACCAGCGCGTCGATCGTGGCGTCGGGCCATGCGCGTCGCATGCTGCGAATGAGCGGCGTCGTCAGCAACACGTCGCCGAGCCGGCGCAGGGCCACGATCAGGATGCGCGGCCCTGCCGGAAGCGCAAGCGGGTTCATCGCGCCTTCATTTGGCGCCGTCATTGGCTGCGCGTCGCGACGTTGGTCGCCTCGATGACCCGCGACAATCCTTCTTTCGCCCGCACGCGAGGACTGTCGAGCACGTCCGCAAGCAGGCGCTCGTTGTCGGCGAGGCGCGCGCGGTCCGCCTCCGGGTGCCACAAATGCAGCACGCCGGTCGCAAAGCGGCCGTCCTTGCGCAGCACTCCGCTACGAATGAGCCGGATGAAAATGTCCGAGTCCTCGCGTCCCCAGCCGCTGAAAGCCGCATCGAAACCGTCGACCTTGTCGAGATCGCTGCGCCAGAACGCCATATTGCTGCCGCGCGCGCCCCGCCACCGCCGGGCGTGGAATTTGCGCAGATTACCCAGCGGCAGATCGAGCAGGGGCGCGAAGCGGTTGACATTGCGCTGCGCGCGCTCGGTGATCCAGTTCGCAAAACCCCATCGTTCGGGCTCGATACCGCCGCGGAGAATGCGTTCGGTCAATTCGCGCGACAGCAGGATGCGATTGCCGGTCACAAAGCAGCCGGGCTCGGCAAGCCGCCGATGCGCGGCGACAAAATCCGGCCGCGCGATGCAATCGCCGTCAAGAAAAATGCAATACGTGCCGGCGCTCGCCCGGATCGCACGGTTTCTGATCTCGGCGAGTCGGAAGCCGCGATCGGGATGCCAGATGTGCTGGAGCCGCACCGGCATGCGAGCGGCCCATTCGGTGATGACTTGCGCGGTCGCGGTCCCCGAACCGTCGTCCGCCACCAGCAGCTCGAAATCGCGTTCGCTCTGGCACGACAGCGAGCGCAGGACCTGCGCGAGCGCGTCCTCGCGGTTATAGGTCGCAACGATCACCGAGATGAGCTCAGCCACGGCGGCGCCCCGCGAGCCAAGCCTTCATGTAGCGATAATACGTACCTTCGGCGTTCGCCACCGCCAGCAGAAAACCTTCGCGGCCGTCGAGGAATCCCAGCCGCAGCACATAGGCGCGAAAGAACGACCATAGGCCGTGGGTAATGCCGCTGGCGAACGACACGCGGCGGCCCGCCGCAATCAGCATCTCGGCACCCGCGCTCGAATAGCGATCGATGCGCGAGAGCGCTTCCTCGAGGCGCGTCACCGAATGATGCGCGATCTGCTGCGTGAGACGCGCCACCGAACCGTCGCAGATCACCCGTTCGTGCACGAGATCGTCGGAGAAGCGCGCCTTGCCGCGTCGAAACAGCCGCAACACGTGATCGGGAAACCAGCCGGAATGCCGCATCTCGCGTCCGGCGAAACTCGACAGGCGCGGGATCTCGAAGCCGTCGGCGCGCCCGTCGGCGATCGCCTGCTCGACCTCGTGCGCAAGATCAGCCGACACGCGCTCGTCGGCGTCGATCGAGAGGACCCAATCGCCCCGGGCGAGCGACAGCGCAAAATTCTTCTGCGCTCCGAAGCCGTGCCACTCATGCGGAACGACGCGTGCGCCCTTCTCCGCGGCGATCGCCGCGGTACGATCCGTACTGCCAGCGTCGACGACGATACGCTCATCGCAAAACGCGAGATCATCGAGGCAGGCGCCGATATTCGCCTCCTCGTTCCTGGTGATGATGATGGCGCTCAAGCGCGGCACCTGATCCGACTCCGACACCCGGGTACAGCATTTTCCGGAAAAGTGGACACCGGCTTTCCGCAGAAAATACGACCAACAAAGCAGTCTACGGGACGCAAGCTCAACTCTTCACGATCAGCCGGCGCTTCGCCGGCTTGGCGGGAGACCCCGGGGATTCGGGCGGCGATTTGCGGTCGCCCGACCGGTTCACGATGTCCGTCGTCGAATGGCCGGGAACGAGCTCCACCAGTACGACATGTCCGCCGTCCGCCTCGACCACCTCGCGGCCGACGACGTCCTCCCTGCGATAGTCGCCACCCTTGACCAGCACGGTCGGACGCAGGCGCTCGATCAACTCGAGCGGCGTGTCCTGCTCGAACAGGACCACGAGGTCGACGGCTTCGAGCGCCGCCAGCACGTCCGCGCGGGCATGCGCATTTTGTACCGGCCGCCCTTCGCCCTTGAGCCGACGGACCGATGCATCGCCGTTGAGCCCGACCACGAGGCGGTCGCACTCGGCGCGCGCCTTCGCCAGCACCTTGACGTGGCCCGGGTGCAGCAGGTCGAAGCACCCATTGGTGAAGCCGACGCGCAGTCCCTGCGCGCGCCAGCCGCGCACGCGCTCGTCGGCGACCACCCAATCGAAGGCGATCTTTTCCTCGGCCGCCAGCGCGGCGGACGGCAGGATGCGCGAACGCAGCTCCATGGCCGAAACCGTCGCCGTCCCGGCCTTGCCGACGACCACCGAGGCTGCCGCATTCGCCGCCCGCATTGCCGGTTCGAAGCCCGCCCCCATGGCGAGCAGCGACGCAAGCACCGCGACGACGGTATCACCCGCGCCCGACACGTCGCGCACACGGACCGCGTAGGCCGGCACGTGGACCGGGTCAGCGCCTTCGACATGCAGCAGCATGCCATCTTCGCTCAGCGTGACCAGGACCGCCTGGCTCGCGACTATGCGGGCGAGCTCGGCGGCCGCGGTCGCGATCTCCCCTTGGCTCGCAACCGGGCGGCGGGTAGCGTCGGCCAGCTCCTTGCGGTTGGGCGTGATAATGGTCGCGCCTTTGTAGATCGCGTAATCGACCGCTTTCGGATCGACCACGACCGGTTTTCCGAGCTCGCGCGCGCCGTCGATCACCGCGCGGATCACGCCCGGCGTGAGCACGCCCTTGGCGTAGTCGGAGATCACCACCGCGCCGACCCTCGGCAGCGTCGCACCCACGAGCTCGATCAGCTCGGCCTCGACCGCGGAAGAGACCGGTTTGGGCGTCTCCCAATCGGCGCGCAGCAGATGGCTCGAATAGTGGTCGGAGACGAAGCGCACCTTGCGCGTGGTCGGGCGCGACCGGTCGACCACGAGATGCGGCTCGATCGTCTTCCGGAAATGGGCAAACGCCGTCTTGACGGCCTGGCCGGTTTCGTCGGCACCGATCACCCCGATGAAGATGCAGCGCGCGCCGAGGCTCGCGATGTTGCGGGCCACATTGCCGGCGCCGCCCACCACCTTCTCTTCACGCCTCGCCGCGATCACCGGCACGGGCGCTTCCGGCGACACGCGCGAGACCTCGCCATAGACGAACTCGTCGAGCATCAGGTCGCCGACGCATAGAATCGTCTGCTCGGACACGCGCTCGATGGCTGTTTCGATGTCGTACATTCGATGCTTCTTCACCTCACCGGTAAGGATCGGCGGTGTCGAGATACGAGGCCACGTAACGCTTGACCGCGTCCGCCAGCGGCGTAAAGCCTGCGTTATAGCCCGCGCGGCGAAGATTTTCGACCGAGGCCTGAGTGAAATACTGGTAGGTGTGGCGGATCGCCTCCGGCATGTCGATGTATGCGATGTCGGGTGCGCGCCCCAGCGCCGCGAATACCGCGGTGATCAGGTCGCGAAAGCTCTCCGCCTTGCCGGTGCCGACATTGTAGATGCCGGAGACGTTCGGCGTTTCGAGGAACCAGCGAACCACCGCCACGGCGTCGTCGACCGAGATGAAGTCGCGCCGCTGCTCGCCGTCGCCGATGCCGGCGCGGTGCGACCGGAACAACGCCACCGGCCTGCCCGCCTTGGCGTCGTCGAACCGCTTGGCGATCAGGCTCATCATCTCGCCCTTGTGATACTCGTTCGGGCCGAACACGTTGAAGAACTTGAGACCCGCCCATTGCGGGGGCAGTCTTGCGCCCTTCCGGACGCGCTCGATCACGGCGAGGTCGAACAGATGCTTGCTCCAGCCGTACAGGTTCATCGGCTTGAGGCGGCGCAGCGCGTCCAGGGAATTGTCGTCGACAAAACCGTGCGCGGCGTCGCCATAGGTCGCCGCCGAGGAGGCGTAGATTAACGGCGTACGCGAGTCGGTGCACCAATCGAGCAGGCGCAGGGACAGGCGGAAGTTGCTGTCCATGATCGCATCGCCATCGCGTGCGGTGGTGTCCGAGATCGCCCCCATATGGATGACCGCGTCGAGCTTGCGGCCATCGAGCCAGCGCGCGAGATCGGAGGGCGGAATGAAATCGGCGAGCTGGCGCTTCTGCAGATTGCGCCACTTGGCGTCGGCGCCGAGCACATCGTTCACGACCACATCGCCGCGGCCGGCCTCGTTCAGGCTGGCGACCACGTTCGACCCGATGAAACCCGCCCCGCCGGTCACCAACAACATCGACGCCCGTCCCCGGCCCGCCGGGGGCCCGTCCTCCTTTGCCTCACTCCCGCGACCGGCGCAACATAGCGCCTCCGATGGGGTGAACGCGGTGCCGCAGGCCCGAGACTGGACAGCCCCTACCCCACCCGCTAGGGCAGGAGGCCGGCAGAAACTCCGCAAACAATGAGATGAATTAATATTCATAATTACATAGAATGAACGCCAATTCAAGACATAGCATGCCGACCAGCGGCTCCATCGAAGAGGCGCCGATTTTGATCGTCCCGTATATGTGGATCGGCGACTTCGTGCGTTGCCACACGGTGGTCCGTCTGCTGAGAGCACGGTTTCCGGCTAGCCCGGTCGACGTCCTCGCCACCGCGATGGTGGCACCCCTGCTCGACTACATGCCGGGGGTGCGCAAAGGCATCGTATGGGATCTTCCACGCAAGCGGCTCGCTTTCGGGGAACATCGCGCGCTCGCCGCGCGGTTGCGCCAGGAAGGCTATGGCCGCGTCCTGGTGATGCCGCGAACCTGGAAATCGGCGCTGGCGCCATTCTGGGCGGGTATTCCCGAGCGGACCGGGTTTGCGGGCGAGGTGCGGTTCGGCCTCCTGAACGATATCCGCTGGGGCGAACGCGCTTTGCCCCGCATGGTCGACCGCTGCGCCGCCCTGGCGTTGCCGAAAGGCGCACGCCTGCCGCGCGACTATCCGCGGCCGGAGCTCAACGTGCCTGACGCGGAGGTCGCCGCGTGGCGCCAACGCCTCGGGCTAGCCGAAGGCCGCCCGCTCGCCGCCTTTGCGCCGGGGGCAGTCGGGCCCTCCAAGCGCTGGCCGGCGAGCTATTTCGGCGAGACGGCCAAGCGGCTCGCAGCCCAGGGATTTTCGGTGATCGTGCTGGGCGGCCCCGACGAATCCGCGCTCGCCGCCGAGATCGGGGCCGGTTCGGACCAGGTCCGCGACCTGACGGGCGCGGAGTTGCGCAACGCGATCCGGGGGCTCGCGGCGGCCGACGTGGTGGTCTCGAACGACTCCGGCCTGCTGCACGTTGCGGCCGCGCTCGGCACCCCGTCGATCGGAATCTTCGGACCCACCAGTCCGTGGCACTGGGCGCCGCTCAATCCGCTCGCGGCCGTCGTCGAGACCAAGACCTCCGTGAGTTGCCGGCCGTGCCACAAACCGACCTGCCGCTACGGCCACCATCGATGCATGCGCGAGATCCCGGCCGAACGGGTGGTCGCGGCCGTGCTTTCCGCGCTCGAACCCGCCTGACTTGTCTTGCGCGTTGCCGTTGGTGCGGCTACCAAGCCGGCGGCGCATCCCGCGCCTCCGGGTCGCGTAGTGTCGGACCACGATATCGTCGCCGCCCATTTCCGCCGTTCGCTCGACGTGCTCGCCCGCGCGGCCGGGGACGCCGAGTTCGGCACCGCCGTTCTCGCCGTTGCGCAGGCGGTCGAAAAGAGCTTACGCGCCGGCGGCAAAGTCATGCTCGCCGGCAATGGCGGCAGCGCGTCCGACGCCCAGCATATTGCAGGCGAATTCCTGTCACGCCTGCGCTTCGATCGCCATCCGCTGCCCGCGCTGGCGCTGACGACGGATTCCTCGGTGCTCACCGCCATCGGCAACGACTACGGCTACGAGCAGGTGTTCGAGCGCCAATTGCGCGGCCTCGGCCGCAAGGGCGACGTTTTCATCGCGATGTCGACCTCGGGAAAATCGCCCAACGTGCTGGCGGCGCTACGCGCCGCGCGCCCAATGGGTGTTACCACCATCGGCTTCACCGGGTCGGCGCCGGGCGCCGCGCTCATGCGCTCCCTGTGCGACATCGTGCTCGCGGCGCCGAGCGACGACACGCCGCTGATCCAGCAAATCCATATCACCGCGGCACACGCGATCTGCGAGATCGTCGAGCGGAATCTGTTTGGAAAATGATCGCGATTGCCGAGTAGAAAATATTCCCTTGAACGACTTGCTAACTCGCTACTCGCCATTCGCTAATTCCTACGGCCTCCCGATCAGCGCGCGGTGCAGCGATTTGATTTCCGAACGCGGATCGTTCTGGAAATAGGTCAACCCGTGCTGCCGCATCAGGCCGCGCTCGTCGAGCCCGTGCGAAGCGCCGGTCGCCACGATCATCTCGGCCCGGAAATCGTCATAGACGAATGGCTTGCCCGCCATCCGGCAGATGACCTTGTAGTCGCAGGCGACCGGACCGGGAATCGTGGCGACGCGCGCCGCCTCCTCGCGGGCGGCCCGCGCGTGGGCGTGGAATTCGGCCCGGTAGGCGGGGTCGACAATGATCAGGAACGGCTCGATCCGCAGCGTCGCAACCAGCCGCACCGTCAGAATCAGGATGATCGCGGCGCGGGTGGAATCGACGCCGAAACGCCGCGCGAAGGCGGTCGCGCCGGCGCGATCGAAGGCGACGCCGAGGCCGATCGCGGTCGCGATCACGAGATCGAACTGGGCATTGTCGAGGATGGCCTCGCCGGTCCACTGCGCGACGAAAGACCGCGAACGCGATGCCGATATGCAGTCCGGTGAAGCGCGCCGCAAAGGTCTTCCGCTCGCCCCACGCCCAGAGCGCCCACAGCACGAGCGCGGGAAGAATCCACTGCGACCGCCCGATGCCGCCGAGCGCGCGCATGAGCCGGGAGGGGCGCGGCGTGAGCAGGTTGGCCAGGAAGACGTCGCCGTAGACCGCGATGCAGACCGCCAGCCCGAAGACCGCCGCCGCGATGCCGACTGCGAGCGGGCGCACGGCACGCCGCCCGTCCCGCAACAACAGCCACACCAGGACGGTCGCCGGAATCGCGACGATGTTGTGCTTCCAAAAGCCCGCCAGCACCATCAGAAGGATCGCCGGCTCGGCGGATTTTCCCGCCTTGTCGCGAGCCAGAAACCACGCCAGCGCCGCCACCATGACGAACTGGCCCGCGAGCTGCGGATCGTTCATGCCGACGAAGCGGCCGTAAGAGCGCGCCATGGTGGCGACGAACCAGAGCCCGGCGATCGCCGCCGCCGCGCGCCCGCCGCCGAGTTGGAGAACGACCTTGGCGATCAGCGCGCCGAGCCCGATGGTCGCGAGCAGCGAGAGCACGCGTCCGACAAAAAGCGGATCGCCGAAGATGCGACCCAGGAAACCGAGCGCATAGAACGACAGCGGCGGATAATTATTGACGATGAGCGTATCCGGCGACGGATAGAGCACGCCGCCGCCCACCGCCGCGTCGGCGTGATAGGCGTTCCAACCTTCGTTCTGCGCGATCTCGATCGGGAACTGCGCGCGCCACAACGGCCAAATCAGAAAATACAGCGCGAGCAGCGCCAGCAAGGCGACCTGCGCCCGGGTATCGAAGCGGTTCACGACGCCTTTCATCGCAGCATCAGTTTCCAAAGAGCGAGTCGAGGGCGTCGCGCACGTGGTCAGTCGCCGGCATCGAGCCCTTGCGGCCGACAATCGCGATCGACCCGCTCCCCATCGGCCCGGTCAGGCCGGGCTCGCTGCCGACAAAGATTCCGACCAGCGGCACGTCCAAGGCGGCGGCGAGGTGCAGGAGCCCGGTGTCGACGCCAACCACGAATTGCGCGCCGGCGATCCGCCGTGCGACGGCATCGAGCGGCTGACGCTCCGGCGCGCGCGCGCCCGGTACGCTTGCGGCGATACGTTCGCTCCGCAGCCGCTCGGCTTCGCTTCCCCAGGGCAGCAAAAGCTCGACCCCGCGCGCCACGAGGTCGCGGCCAAGCGCAATCCAGCGCTCCTCCGGCCACTCCTTCTCGGGGCGGGCGGTGGCATGGAGCAGGACGCCGTAGGGCGAAGCCGCGCGGTCCGCGAGCTTCACCCGATCGAGGCCGAAATCGATCTCGCCTTCCGGCGCGTAACCGAGGGCACGACCCGTCAAAGTGCGGTTGCGCGCGATCGCATGCAAACTGCGACTGACTTGGTGCCGCACGTCGTAAAAAGGCGACGCCAAGGCTTCGCGGATACTGTGACGATCGTAACCGTGACGACGGCCGTGCGCGAGTCGGGCCATCAAGGCGGTGCGCAGCAAGCCTTGCGTATCGACCACCTCGTCGTAGCGGCGGGCCCGGATATTGCGGACGAATTCCCGCACGTCCGCCCCGGTGGATGGCGTGAACGGCGCGCGGCGCCAGCGCCGCGACGCGACCGGGATCACCTCGTCGACCGCCGGATGGAGGCGCACGAGCGGGGCGAAAGCCTCCTCGACCACCCAGGCAAAGCGCGCGTCCGGCAGATGCCGGCGCGCCTCCGCGATCGCCGGCATGTGATGGATCACGTCGCCGAGCGACGAGGTCTTGATGAACAGCACGTTTGCCATATCGGTCCCGCCGCAGGGATATACCTGCGGTTAAGCATAGTCGCCACAAGCATCTGCGGAACAATACGAAATAACCGGGCTTTCACATCCGCCCGCTAGCTTCGCGGCAATCCGCAGCAAAGGTGCGCCGACCATGACGATTCTGGTGACGGGCGGTGCCGGATATATCGGCAGCCACATGGTTCACGCGCTCGTCGATGCAGGCGAACGCGTCGTCGTCCTCGACAACCTGTCGACCGGATTCGACTGGGCCGTCGCGAAGGATGCGACGCTCGTAGTCGGCGAGACCGGCGACCAGGCGCTCGTGACGAACCTGATCGCCAAGAACGGCGTCGAGGCGATCATCCATTTCGCCGCCTCGGTCGTGGTCCCCGAATTGCTCGCCGATCCGCTCGGCTATTACCGCAACAACACCGTGAACTCGCGCGCCCTGATCGAATGCGCCGTCAAGGGCGGCGTAAAGCAATTCATCTTTTCATCGACCGCCGCCGTCTACGGAAATCCAGCCAAAGTCCCGGTCGACGAAGACGATCGGCCGATGCCGATGTCACCCTACGGATCGTCGAAGCTGATGACCGAGATCATGCTGCGCGACGCCGGCGCCGCCCATGGGCTCGCGCACGTGGTTCTGCGCTACTTCAACGTGGCAGGCGCTGATCCCACGCTGCGGACCGGGCAATCGACCAAGGGCGCGACGCATCTGATCAAGGTCGCGATCGAAACCGCGCTTGGCCGACGTACCAAGATGCAGGTCTTCGGCACCGACTACCCGACCCGCGACGGAACTTGCGTCCGCGACTACATTCATGTCGCAGACCTCGTGCGCGCTCACTGCGACGCGCTCGGGTATCTGCGTGGGGGCGGCGCATCGACCACGCTCAACTGCGGCTACGGCCGGGGCTTCTCGGTGTTCGAGGTGATCGATACAATCAGGCGCGTGTCCGGCGTCGATTTCGAGATCGAGCTGGCCGCGCGCCGGCCCGGTGACCCGGCGCAGATCATCGCCAAGTCCGACAAGATCCGCACGCTGCTTGGCTGGCGGCCGCAGTTCGATGACCTGACGACCATCACGCGCGACGCGCTGGAGTGGGAACTCCGGCTCGCCACACTTCAGGGCCACAAGGTTTCGGCGGCCGTCGCGGCGGCGTAGCGCATGATCCCGAAGAAGCCTGGCCCGGAATTGCTCCAGGGTTAAAAGACGCTTCGGACAATAACGCGCGCAATGTCAAGGCGATGGAACACAAGCTCGCGTCAATCTGACGCGTTCTTGCGCCAGCTCGCGCAACGTCGCGCGCGCCGGGCCGGCCTGCAAGGACGGCGGGCATGTCCGACCATCCGGCAGGCCGGCCGATCAGACACACGCCACGCATCCACGCGTCACACGCTCGTCCGGCCGGCAGGTTGACGATGTCCAACGGCGGGTAGCGCCGAATGCGCCGATTTCGCTTGAAATGCCGTGCCCTACCGGGCAATGAACCCGACGAGCCGACGTTTCGGTCAATGACGGGCGCGTGAATGGACGGATCGGCCTTCAAGTCCCTGCTCGCGGATCGCGCCAGCGCCTACACGTTGGTGCGTCGCCTGCTGTCCGAGCACGCAGTCGCTCACTGGCGGCTCTACGCCGTCGCCTTCGCCCTCATGGCGGTGACCGCTGTGTGCACCGCGTTCAGCGCCTACATCCTCGGCGACGTCATCAACAAGGCCTATGTCGACCACAACTTTGCCGGCATCGTGGGGCTTGCGGTGATGATTGTCGTGCTGTTCGCCATCAAGGGTGCCGCGAACTATGGCCAGGCCGTCATGCTGGCGCGCATCGGCTCCCGAATCGTGGCGGCAAATCAGCGGCGGATGTTCGACAAGCTGCTCAACGAAGGGCTCGGATTTTTCGCCAATCGTCATTCGACCGAGTTCGTCGCGCGGCTCGCGGCCGGTGCCAGCGCGGCGAGCTACGTCATCAACCTCCTGATCACCGCGCTCGGCCGGGACCTGCTCTCGCTGATCGGCCTCGCCATCGTCATGGTGGTACGCGACCCGGTCATGTCGCTCTTGACCTTGCTGGTGGCACCGCCCGCGTTGCTGGTGCTGCGCAAGCTCGTCCGCCGCATTCACGCCATCGCCAGTACCCAGTTCACCGGCGGTGCGCAGATCGTGGAAACCCTGCAGGAGACCGTGCAAGGCATCCGCATCGTCAAGGCCTTCACGCTCGAAGAGCAGATGCAGCGCAAATTCGAAACCAGCGTCGGCATCGTCGAGCGCGAGTCCGTCAAGATGGCGCGCGTCGCCAATCGGTCGAGCCCGTTGATGGAAACGCTCGGCGGCATCGCGATCGCGCTCGCCATCGTCTATGGCGGCTATCGCGTGGTCATCGGAGGCGCGGAGCCCGGCGGGTTCTTCTCCTTCATTGCGGCCTTCCTGCTGGCCTACGAGCCGGCCAAACGGTTGGCGCGGCTGAACATCGATCTGAACTCGAGCCTCGTCGGCGTTCGCGTGCTGTTCGAAATCATCGACAGCCCGGCCACCGAGCCGATCGAAGACGGATTGCCGCCGCTGGAACTGACGCATGCGCGCGTCGAGTTCGCCGACGTGTCCTTCGCCTACCGGCCCGACGAGCCGGTGCTCAAGGGCATATCCTTCGTGGCCGAGCCGAGCAAAGTCACCGCCTTGGTCGGGCAGTCGGGCGCCGGCAAGTCGACGGTGCTCAACCTGATCCTGCGATTCTATGACGTGCAGAGCGGCAAGATCGACATCGACGGGCAGGACATCGCCACGGTATCGCGCCGTTCATTGCGCCGGCAGATGGCCTATGTGGGACAGGACGTGAAGCTGTTCAGCGGCTCGATCCGCGAGAACATCGCGTTCGGTAGGCCCGGCGCGACCGAGACCGAGATAATTGCGGCGGCGCGCGCCGCCCATGCGCATGATTTCATCATGAGCTTCCCGATGGCCTACGACTCGCCGGTCGGCGAACACGGGGTCCAACTCTCGGGCGGGCAGCGTCAGCGCGTCGCCGTCGCGTGCGCGCTGATCAAGAACGCGCCGATCATACTGCTCGACGAGGCGACTGCCGCGCTCGACTCCGAATCCGAGAGGTATGTGCAGGAAGCCGTGGCCGAGCTGTGCAAGGGCCGCACCACCATCGTGATCGCGCACCGCCTCTCCACGATCATGCATGCCGACCGCATCCTGGTGGTCGAAGGCGGTCAGATCGTCGAGTCCGGCCGCCACGAGGAGCTGCTCCGCCGGGGCGGACGCTATGCCTCGTTCTACCGCATGCAGCTGCAGCAGCACGACGTGAAGGAACCTGTTCCGGCGGTCGCCGCGCGCTGATCGCCGCCGGGAAGATAGGCGATTTGGTCGTGTTTTCCGCGCCAATGTCTGCCGGAGGGCTTTCGCCGGAGCCCTCCACGCGATCGCGAATCCGGCTGCTCCGGTCCCACCACACATTGACGGCGGCTCTCCAGATGTTTATTCCGCAACCGTCCTCGGGCTCGTCGATCGCTCGACCGAGGTCGACATGCCTTCCATGCCGGTTCCTCCCACACTTATTGAATGAACATCAGTCATGAGCACAGACGCCACCCGCTACGTCATTCCCCCTCCCCCGCAAGCCGCGCTGGCGGTCGCCGGAAGTGACAAGCTCTTTCCGGTCCGCCGCATCTGGTGCGTCGGGCGCAATTATGTCGAACACATTCGCGAGATGGGTCAGGACGAACGCCTGCCGCCGTTCTATTTCGCCAAGCCGGCGGACGCGGTGGTTCCGGACGGCGCGACGGTACCCTATCCGTCACTGACCAAGGACATGCATCACGAGGTCGAGCTGGTCGTGGCACTCAAGAGCGGCGGCCGCAACATCAAGGTCGACAAGGCGCTCGATACGATCTGGGGCTATGGCGTCGGCATCGATCTGACCCGGCGCGATCTGCAGATCGCCTCGCGCAACCAGCAACGCCCGTGGGAAATCGGCAAGGCATTCGATGCGTCGGCGCCGTGCGGCCCGCTCAAACCCGCCTCCGAGATCGGCCATCCGAAAAAAGGGCGCGTCGTGCTCAAGTGCAACGGCAAGGTCCGGCAGGACGGCGACCTCGACCAGATGATCTGGAATGTCCCGGAGATCATCGCGAACCTTTCCGAGATGGTCGAGCTCGTCGCGGGCGACATCATCATGACCGGCACGCCGTCCGGGGTTGCGGCGACGGTCCCCGGCGACAAGCTCGAATGCGAGATCGAAGGGGTGGGCAGGCTGACGGTGACGATCGGGCCGCCGTTGAAGTGAGATGGAGCGGAATGCAACTTTAGTATAAGACCGCGGACGCCGCAGGCGACGCGGATTTTTCCTTCCCCCCCGCGCAGTTGTTCCTCCGCCCGGGACCGTACACGGAAGAAGTCCCGCCCACGGGTGTTAGTCTGGTTGAGAAGACGTGCGTCGGGCACCACAATGGCGAAAGCGCGGGAAACGCTCCCATATGCTTTCCTTACGGTACTGCCGCGCCAGAGACGCGGCGGCACCACGCAGCGCGTCCAGGACATCATCCGCGAGGCGATCGTCGCGCTCGCCTTCACGCCCGGCGAATTCATCCGCAAGGACGCGATCTGCCAGCGGCTCGGCGTCTCGAGATTTCCCGTCTCCGAGGCGCTCGGGCGGCTGGCCGACGAAGGTTTCGTGAAGATTCTCCCGCAACGCGGCACGCGGGTGAGCCGCATCGACATCGTTTCCTGCCGGCAGGCCATGTTCATCCGCCGAGCGCTCGAGGGCGAGGCGATGCGGACGATCGCCCCGCGCGTCGACGACGGCGTTGTCGCACGGCTCGAGGAGAGCCTGCGTCGACAGAAGCGTGCGGTGGAGGAGGCCGACGGCATGCGCTTTTTCCAGCACGACCTCGAGTTCCATGAAATTCTCCTGTCCGCGCTCGGTTACGATCGCGTCAAGGCGGTCGTGGAGACCGCGCGCGGCAGCCTCGATCGCACGCGACTGTTCCTGCTGCGCACGCCGGAGCGCCAAGCCGAGAGCTATCTCGAGCACGCGGACATCGTCGACGCCCTCAAGAGACGGGACCCGGATGCCTCCCAGCACGCCATGAAACACCATCTCGACAAGTCAATGCACGAGATCGAGATGCGGGCGGCGGAGAATCCGGACATTTTTGCGCCCGGGCCGGAGACGGTATCGGGCTGAGTGGCCGCCTGCCCGGCACCCCAAAAAGTCCTGCCGTCTTCCGACGGGGATTCACGCTTGCAAGCGTCGGGCTTCTACCCAGCCCATGCGTCCACGACAGCAATGCGACATGATGGCGCTTTCGGCTCCTGGTGGCCTTGCTAGTTACACGTGAGCGCGCGAAGTTTGCGTTCGGATACGGGAACACTTTGAGGTGAATGCCCATGCGGCTGTTCGGACGATCCGTCAAAGCACTCCTTTCCATACTTGTGTTGTCGGCTCATTGGTCCACGGCGGTGGATGCGCAGCCATGGCCCTCCCGGCCGATCACGCTGGTGGCGGCTTTCCCGCCGAATACGACGACCGATTACGGCGCTCGCAGGATTGCGCAGGACCTCTCGAAGACGCTGGACCGTCCGGTCGTCGTCGAAACCAGATCCGGCGGCGGAGGTGTCGTCGCGTCGGTCGCAGTCGCGAAAGCGCCGCCCGACGGCTACACGCTGCTCATGACGACGATCGGTCCGGCCGTCCTTCGTCCCCTCATCGACCACAAGCTGCCGTACGATCCGGTCGCCGATTTCACCCCGATCGCCCTGGTCGGCGACGCCCCGAATGTGATCGTGGCCGGTCCAAAATGGGGTGCCCACAGCATCGCCGACGTTGTCGCCTTTGCCAAACAGAACCCCGGAATGCTTACGATTGGGCATCCGGGCGCAGGTACGATGGGCCATCTGGTCGCGTTGCTGTTCGCGGCCGAAGCCGAGATCGATGTGAATTTCGTCGCTTACCAAGGCGCGCCCGCGATCTTCTCGGACCTGGCGGGCCAGCACATCGACATCGGCGCTGTCGCCTTCGGGGCCGGCGCGGATGTGGTAAAAATTCTTGCGGTCACGACCGACGAACGGCTCGATTTCCTGCCCGACGTGCCAACCATGAAAGAAATGAATTTTCCCAACGTCATTGGCACCACCTGGAGCGCGATATTCGCGCCCGCCGGCCTGCCGGCTGACATCGTTGCCAAGCTCAACACGAACATTAATGCGTTCATCAGCCAGGAAGACACGCGAAAGCAATTTGCCACCGTCGGCTATCGTGTGCTCGGCGGGCCGCCGCAGCGTCTTCAAATGCGCATGGCCGAAGACCACGCCAAGTGGGCAAAGGTGATCGCTGCTGCCAAAATCAGCATCGACCCCTAGCACCATCGTCGCGTGATCACGATGGGAAAGTCTATCGATATTCCGACGCCGCGCGGCGTAATCGATGCCTATGCGGCGCATCCCGGCGGCGACAAACCTCATCCCCTTGTCGTTCTCTTCATGGACGTGTGGGGCTTGCGGGAGGAACTCTTCGCTATTACCCGCCGTGTCGCCGCGGAGGGTTATTATTGCCTGGCTCCGAACCTGTTTTATCGCGAGGGAAAGTTTCGTTTCGAGCGCCGCAATGCCGAAGGCCGCATGGTGTCGTTCAACACGCTTCCGGAGGACATCCAGCGCGATATGCGCGCGCGCGCGGAACGACTCGACCGCCAGACCTTGCGCGCCGATGTCGCGAGCATCCTCGATTTTTGCCGCGGCGAGCCGGTGCGGGGCTCGGCGGCCGGCTCAATCGGTTTCTGCATGGGCGGGCGGGAGGCGTTCTTCGCGGCGCAAGAGTTTCCGGAGCGCTTCCGAGCAACGGCAAGTCTCCATGGTTCGCGGCTGGTGACCGAGGCCGCCGATTCGCCGCACAAGCTCACGCACAAGATGCGCGGCGAAATTTATTGCGGCTTCGCGGAGCTCGATCACGGCGCACCCCCGGACGTCGTGCGGCAGATCGAGCGGTCAGCGCAAGGGGTCGCGGGCTTGACATATCGGATGCGGACGCATCGCGGCCTGCATCACGGCTATGCGCTGCCCGACCGCGACGTCTATGATCATGCGGCCACGGAACAAGATTGGACCGACATCTTCGCGATGCTGCGGCGGCAGCTTGCATGATCTTGTCCGAAAGATTGAGAGCCTTTTCGGACAAGACGAGGCGTAAACACAAGAAGATCGAGAGCAAGATCGCGTCAATCGGAAGCGATCTTGCTCGAAGCGCTTCGCGCTTTGGCACGCAACTGGGCGATAAAAGCCTTGATACCCGGCGCGCCTTCGTTCTTGCGAAACGCCACCACGTGATCCGAGGTCCGGGCCGCCTTGATGATCCTTCTGAAGACCACGCCTGGAACGGCGATCCGCGTGAGCGATTCCGAAAGCACGCCCACGCCCATGCCCGCCGCGACTGAGACCAGGACGGAATATGCGTCGGGAACCCTTACGACCACTTTCAACGACATGCCGGGCAGCGTGATCGCCCCGATATTGCCCCAAAACCCGACGTCCATTTCGAGCGAGGTCGCAACGAACGGTTCGTCGACAAGCATCACGGGCTCGACGATCTTGCGTGACGCCAGTCGATGACCTTCAGGCATTGCGAGCCACAAGGCTTGGCGATCGATGATGAACCCCGTCAATTCGGTGGGGTAGCGATGCGGCGACCGCGCGAACCCGACATCGAGTGTGCCGTCGATCAGCGCCTTCATCTGCGGGAATGTTTCCATCTTGCGGAACTGAAACGAGACGTCCGGATGTGATTTGCTGAAATCCAGGATCGAGGACGCCACGTATCCCTTGCAAGCCGCCGACAGCACATACCCGACGGCGATGGAGCCCATATCGCCCCGCGCCGCCCGGCGCCCGACGAGTTCTGCCTGCTCTGCCTGCTTGAGCGTCGCGCGCGCCTCCTCGAGGAATCGCTTGCCGACATGGGTGAGCGCGACGCTGCGGGTCTTGCGCACGAAAAGCTGCGCGCCGAGCATCCCCTCAAGCGCCTGGATTTGCGCGCTCAGCGTGGGCGTCGCGATGTTCAACCTCGCCGCGGCCCGGGAGAAATGCAGCTCTTCGGCCACGGCGACGAAGTATCGGAGATGTCGAAGCTCCATGGGAGGAGATTATGAGGTGGAGACTCACAAAGTCAAAGACCTCCCTTAATGACAGAGCCGACTCCCCACAACATTCTTAGGTTGTGCGAGATGCACGTATCTCAGGTTGCGCCCCTTGTGAAAGTGGGTGCGGTTGGCCGCTAGGCCGGTCCAACCGCCGAGGAACCACGACCATGGACAACAAGATCAGGATACCGTCCAGTAATGTCCTGCCGTTTCCGCCGGGGGACCGCAAAAGGTCCACCGGCAATCGCCGCAAGGTCGCGGCGGACACCTGCGATCACGGCCCGTCGCCGGAGGAAAGCCTGCGCATCATGCGGGCTTTCGTCGGGATCAAGAACAGGAAGCTGCGCGAAAACCTGATCGACATGCTGGAAGGCGCCTTGCGGGGCCCCGGACAGACCCCCGAGCCCGCCAAAAAATAAGGACACAGCCCAATTGCGCGCACTGATGGCCGATCTTCGACACGCGACCGAGGTGCCGGAAGCACCCGAATCGCTGCCCTATGAGTTTCTCCCCGCGTTGGCGCGCGAGTGCCGCGGCGGCACGACGCAACGCGTCCAAGACGTCATCCGCGAGGCCATCGTCTCGCTCGCATTCACGCCCGGCGATTTCATCAACAAAGACGCGATCTGCAGGCGTCTGGGTGTCTCGCGTTTTCCCGTCTCCGAAGCCCTCGGGCGGCTGGCCGACGAAGGTTTCGTGGAAGTTCTGCCGCAACGGGGAACGCGAGTCAGCCTCATCGACCTCGCGACGTGCCGGCAGGCGATGTTCCTCCGTTGCGCGCTCGAGGGCGAGGCAATGCGGGTGATCGCGCCGAGCGCCGATGATCGGCTCATCGCGCAACTCGAGGAGAATCTGCGCCAGCAAGATCTCGCGGTGCAGCAGGCTGACGGCCTGCGCTTCTTCGAGCACGACCAGGCATTTCACCAGATTCTTTTGTCCCGGCTGGGCCACGAGCGCGTCAAGGTCGTCGTGTTAGCGGCGCGCGGCAGCCTGGACAGGATGCGGCGCTTCCTGCTGCGCATGCCACAGCGGCAGGCGCGTAGCTACCTTGAGCACACGGCCATCGTGGCGGCGTTGAAGGCGCGTGATCCCGATGCGGCGCAGTGCGCCATGAGACAGCACCTCGACGATTCGCTGGACGACATCACGCGGCGCGCACGGGAAAACCCGGACATGTTCGTGACCGCCGCCTGAGCGTCCGCAGCCGCGCCGCTTCCCGGCGACGGACGAGAGGCGCGCTCGCTTAGAGCATCTTCCGACGTAGTGGACGCCGGTTCGCCGTAGGAAATGCGACTATGGATCGAATCTAGAGTGAGTTCCGATTCTCCTTGATCGGAACACGCCCTAGAATTCCGCAAATTCTCCGGGCGTCGCCGCAGAGCAAGATCGCGTCAGGTTGAAGATCCTGTTCTCCGACTTCTTGCCTGCGCAAGATCTTGCCCGAAAAGTCAGCCAACGCCGGATCAACTCCGGGTCGGGCTTTTCGATCATGCGTTAGCTGATCAGTCCTTCCGCCTTCATAGCCGCCTGCACCTTGGGGCGCGCGCCGACTCGCTCCATATACGCCTTCAGGTTCGGCCACTTGGCGACGTCGATGTCGACGCGGCTCGACCAGCGCAGAACGGTGAAAAGATAGGCGTCGGCGACCGTGAACTTGTCGCCCATCAGGTACTGCCGGCCAGCCAGCTGCTTGTCGACCCAATCGAACCGCTTGCCGATATTCTCCTTGGAGATCGCCTTGTAGGCGTCCGGCGTCGTCGGCCGGAAGATCGGACCGAAACTTTTGTGCAGCTCCGACGTGATGAAATTGAGCCACTCCTGCACCCGATAGCGCTCGATCGTGCCGGCGGCCGGAACGAGACCCGTGGCGGGCTTCTGATCGGCGAGATATTGCACGATCACCGGGCCCTCGGTCAGCATCTCGCCGCTGTCGAGCTGCAAAGCGGGCACCTGGCCTTTGGGATTGATGGCCCAGTAGTCCTTGCCCGACTTGGTCTTCTTTTCCTTGTTGTCGACCTGCTCGGTCTCGGCGGCGAGCCCCGCTTCCTGCAGCACGATGTGGGGCGACAGTGAACACGCGCCGGGGGCAAAATAGAGTTTCATCCGATGTTCTCCTATACGGGACGGGATTGAAGGACGGGAACCATACCCTGCGGGTCGGCGTTTGGCAGCATGTATGTCGGATGAGGGGACCTGAACCAACCGAAGGGGCTGGCCCGCGCGGGTGTGCAAATGGGACCATGCGTTAATGAATCGTTGACGCATCGTCGGCCATTCTGAACGCGCCGGACTGCATCGAGGGACCAAGAAGGGGACCACGCCATGCGTGCACGACCCGGCGACGCCCAGGCGTCAGCAAGCGAAGCCCCGCGATGGCACGCTGCCGCGCCGATCGTTGCGGAGCGCGGCCACACGGACAGGCTCGTGCGCGACATGGCCGACGTTCTGGCCGACCGGCGCCCGGCCTCTGCGGCCGAGGCCCTGAAGGTGCTTCGCGTCGGTTATCCCGAAATTCCGCTCGCCATGCGCATTGCGGCGCTTTGCGCCGGCGCGAAATAGGCCAATTTCCGGCGCGGGGCTTTCCGAGCCGAGCATGTCTTGGAGAAGGGCCGCCACGGATTTGATCCGGGGTAGCGCGCCCTCGGCGATCGTCCGACATCGGGCTTGCCGAACGCAAACGAGGCGGCCGACCGGCCGCCTCGTCGCATGATCGGCATGCCTGCGAGCGCCGCGCCCCTCAATGGGTGCCGGCGTTCGCCTCCTTCTTGAATTCGTCGATGATGCCCTGGCCGACGCGCGAGGACATTTCCTGATAGACCGGCAGGAGCGCCTTTTTCCACGCGTCCTTCTCGGCCGGCGTGAGCGTGGTGATCGTCGTCTTGCCCGACTTTCTCATCTCCTCCAGAGCCTCGTCGTTCTCTTTCTGGGCGATGCTGTTGGTGAAGTCCGTCGCCTCCTTCATCGCTTTTTGCAGCTGACCACGGACATCCGCCGGCAGCCCGTCCCAGAATTTCTTGTTCACGATCACCGCATAGCCCACATAGCCATGGTCGGAAACGACCGTGTACTTCTGCACCTCGTGCATCTTCTGGGTATATTCGTTGGAGAACGGGTTCTCGGTGCCGTCGACGACGCCGGTCTGGAGCGCCTGGTAGACCTCCGAGAACGCCATCACCTGGGGAATGGCCCCGAGCGCCCGCATCTGCGCTTCCAGCACTTTCGACGACTGGATGCGCATCTTGAGGCCCTTGAAGTCGTCCGGCATGTGCAGCGGCCGGTTCGCGCTCATGCCCTTGAAGCCGTTGTCCCAATAGGCGAGCCCGACCATTCCCTTGGGCTCCAGCAGCGACATCAGCTTGTGGCCGAGCGCGCCGTCGGTGACGCGGCGCAGCGCGGCCTTGTCGGGCAGGATGAACGGCAGGTCGAACACCTCGAACTCCTTCACCCCGATCGGTCCGAATTTCGCCAGCGACGGCGCGAGCATCTGCACGGCGCCGAGCTGCAGGGCCTCGAGCTCTTCCTTGTCCTTGTAGAGGGACGAGTTCGGGTAAACCTCGACCTTCACCTTGCCGTTGGTGTATTTCTCGGCCAGTTCCTGGAATTTGAGCGCGCCCTTGCCCTTCGGCGTTTCGGCCGCGACCACATGGCTGAACTTGATGACGATCGGCGCCTGCGCGGCCGCCGGCCCTGCCAGCGCCAGCGCCGCGAGGGCGGCAGTCGCGACAATCCAAGCTTTCATGGCGTTATCCTCCGGATGTGAGCCTTGACCTGCCCGTACGAAGCGGCCGTTTCGGCCTGCCTGCGCCGGGCAGCTAGGGGCAAACTAGCGCACAATCGTCCCCGCCGGAATGACGTGGATCAAGCTATCTCGTCGCAGTTAACGGCCGGGCGGCCCGGCCGGGCTAATGCGCCCGCGGCGGGATCTGGATGAAATCCGCGATCTGCTCCTTGGTGAGGGGCGCATCGAGGAATTTGAGCTTCACCGCGTCGCGGATCGCCCCGTCGAGATCGGCCATCTGGTCGGTCTGCAGCGTCTCCTTCGGCTGGAACTTGGCCATCGATTCCCGCACCAGATTTTCCGCGACGCCGGTCTTCTTCGAGAACATCTGCACCGCATCGGGGCTCGCATACATCCAGTCGACCGCCTCGCGATAGGCCTGCATGAAACGCACGATGGCGTCCTTGCGCTCCTTCAGCGCATTCGCATTGGCGATCAGGGCGCGCACTGTCTGGCCACGCAGCGACGGCACGTCGCTGCCGCGTGCAATGATACGGATCTTGCCGTCCTGAATCTCCTTCAGCCCGAAGGGCGGCGCCCCCCAGCCGATATCGATCTGGCCCGACATCACGGCCGTCAGCGTCGCCGGCAGGCCGCCGGTCGACGTCGGCTTGGCCTTCGCGCCGAGCTCCTCCACGAAGGCGACCACGATGTTGTTGGAGCTCGAACCGTTGGTCGAATAGGCGATGGTGTTCTTCTCGGTCGCGTCCTTCAGGCTCTTGATCGGCGAATCCGCCTTGACGTACCAGTAGAGATCGCTGGTCCCGGTGAAGGCCGGGGAGATGATGCGGACCGGCGCACCCTTCGCGTAGGCCCGCATGGCGCCCGCAACCCCGACGCCGCCGCCGATATCGGCGCTGCCCGAAATGATCGCCTGAACGGTCTCGCCGGCGCCCGCGGTGCCGTAATTCTCGAGCACGAGGCCGTGCTTCTTGAAGAATCCGGCGTCCTGGCCGAGCGTCGGGGCCTGGTTCTCCCAATTGTTGATCTGTCCGATCGCGAGCTTGAGAGAATCCTCGGCCGCGGCCGGTAGCGTGAGAAGCGCGAGCACCCCCGCCAGGATGGCAATCCGTTTCATCGGTTCTTACTCCCTTTGGCCTTGCGTTTGACCTTGCCACGTTTTGCAGCAGCGGCTTTCCGTGCCGGCCGGGACGATGAACCTTTGCGGGCCGCCGCGGTAGGGCCCGGGCGCGGCGGCATTCCGCCGCGCTTGGCGAGGCGGGTCGCCCAATATTCCCAGGTGCGCAGCGGCACGCTCGGGATCTTGTTGATCGCCCCGGCCATCTCGATCTCGCCCGGCGTGAGCGGACCGACCTTTCCCATCTTCTTCGCCTCGTTGAGGTAGACCGCATTGAGGCACGAATAGATCGAGCGGAAGACGAGCTCGCGCAGCGTGGCGCCGACCACCGTCGCCCCGTGGCGGCGCATCAGGACGACCGAGTGAGGCCCGAGCGCGCGCGCCAGCGAAGCGCCCTCCTCCGGCCGGACCACCAGCAGGTTGGTGTCGCCGAAGTCGTCCAGGCTGTCCCAGAACGGCACCTTGGCGCCAATGGTCGCACCAAGATGAAAGACCGGCACCAGCGGCTCACCGGTGATGCAGAACGGCATGACCGCGGGCGCGTGGTGGTGGCAGACCGCCATCACGTCGGGCCGCGCCTTGTAGATCTCGCCGTGGATGACGCGCTCCGAATAGAGCGGCACGGTCGGCGGCGCCACCGGCGCGGAGTCGAGGGTGAACTCGAAAATATCGGCCGGCTCGATCAGCTCGGGCGAGCGCGAGCGCGGCAACAGATAGCGGCCGGGATCGCCCGGATGGCGCACGCTGACATGCCCGAAGGCGTCGAGCACCCCCTCATGGCCGAGAATGCGGTTGGCGACGGCGAGTTCGTGGCGCGTATCGGCGAGAGTATCGGGCACGGTTGGTCCTCGGGCTGGTTGCGGCGGGGGGCGACCTCCAGCAAAGCGAAAGGACGCGCTGTGCGCAAGCGGCCAATCGTCATCGCAAGACACGCGAGCCAAGATCGGGGAGCACCGATCTTGTCACCACGCACGACGCATTGTTGCGATCCAAATCTTGTCCAGACGACATCATCATGTCCGGGTTTGATCTTTGTCAAAACGGTCAAGCGTCGAGTTCGCTATGCAACGTACCTCTCTCTTTGGCTAAGCGGGAGGCGGCGATGCGCATGATGTCTTGGACTCTTGCGTCAGCAATGCTTACCGGCCTGTCGTTGGCATCCCGTCTCGGCCCTGCCACAGCCGAACCGATAAAATCTGCAGCTCGTAGCGAATTTGCGAAGCAGAACCAGGCATGTTTTCAATGCCATCGGTCGCTCAATCCCGCTTTGGCGCAGGACTGGCAGGATAGCGCTCACGCAAAGAAGGGCGTCGGCTGCTACGACTGCCATCGTGCGGAGAAAACCGACTCGGACGCCTTTGAGCACAATGGTGCAACGATCGCCGTGATTGTTTCGCCGAAGGACTGCGCGCGCTGTCACCAGAACGAAGTCGATCAACAAAAAGGCAGCCATCACGCCAGCGCCGGCGAAATTCTCGCCTCGCTCGACAATTTTCTCGGCGAGGTTGTCGGCGGCCCCCCGGCCGTCGCGGTCGGCTGTTTCCAGTGTCACGGATCGACCGTAAAGGTACTGCCGAACGGCAAGTTCGATCCGGTGACTTGGCCCAACACCGGCATCGGCCGGATCAATCCCGATGGTAGCGCCGGCAGCTGCAGCGCCTGTCATACCCGGCATCGCTTCTCGACGGCGCAAGCGCGCGAGCCCGGCACCTGCGGCAAGTGCCATCTCGGCCCCGATCATCCGCAGGTCGAGATCTACCAGGAATCGAAACACGGTATCCTGTGGGAGGCCAACAAGTCGCGGCTGAACCTCGATCGCAAATCGTGGAAACCCGGTGTCGATTACACGGCGGCGCCATCCTGCGCGACCTGCCACATGGGCGCGACGCGCACCCAAGAAGTCACACATGATGTCGGCGACCGCATCAGCTGGACGCTGCGGCCGGCGATTTCCACCAAGCTCAACATGGTGGTCTACGACGACCTGTCGAAAACGGACATACCGGAAGGCCAGGCGCTGCCGAAGGTCGGCGACGAGCGCAAGGGAAGCGACGGCAAGGTGAAAAAAGTCGCCCACGTCTTCACTTGGCAGCAGCGTCGCGAACGCATGCAGGACGTGTGCACGAGCTGCCACGCCAGCGGCTTGGTCACCGGCTTCTACAGGCAGTTCGACGACCTCGTGGACCTGTACAACGAAAAATTTGCCAAACCGGCCGCCGCCGTCATGGCGGAACTCTACAAGGCCAACAAGCTGACGGCGGCGCCGATGGACGAGAAGCTGGAGTGGACCTATTACGAACTCTGGCATCACGAGGGACGCCGCGCGCGCCACGGCGCGTCGATGTCCGGCCCGGACTACGCTTGGTGGCACGGCATCTACGAGGTCGCCAAGACGTTCTACTTGCACTTCATCCCGGAGGTGAAGGAGGTCGCCGGTGAGCCGCTCGCGACGGAACTCCTGGAAAAGCATGTCTATAGCCAACCGGGCCACAAGTGGCTCAAGGAGGGCATGAGCAAGGAACAGCTTCAGAAGATTCAGGACTTCTACCGTCAGCGCTACGGCGATCAGAAGTAGCGAAGGCGCGCCCTCCGGCTCGACCGCCAGCTGGACAAGAAGATGGAGAGCAAGATCGCTTCAATCTGAAGCGATCTTGCGCAAGCATCCAGCCTATCGCAAATTCCCGCAGAAACGCTGGATCCGCTCGCACGCATCCTGCAGCGCCGTCGTGGCGGTGGCGTAGGAGATGCGGAAGGCCGGGCCGAGGCCGAAGGCCGAGCCCTGCACCACCGCGACGCCCTCGGCCTCCAACAGCTCGGTGACGAAATCCTCGTCGGTGGCGAGCTTCTTGCCGGTCGGCGCGGTCTTGCCCATGGTGCCGGCGCAGGACGGAAAGACATAGAACGCGCCCTCCGGCTTCGGGCACACGATTCCCTTGGACTGGTTGAGCATGGCGACGCAGAGGTCGCGCCGCTCCTTGAAGATCTTGTTGTGCTTCGGGATGAAGTCCTGCGGCCCGTTGAGCGCTTCGACCGACGCCCATTGCGAGACCGCGGCCGGATTCGATGTCGACTGCGACTGGATCATCGCCATCGCCTTGATCAGAGGCTCGGCACCGCCCGCAAAACCGATGCGCCAGCCGGTCATGCAATATGCCTTAGAGACTCCGTTGAGCGTCAGGGTGCGCTCGTAAAGCCTGGGCTCGATTTGCGCCGGAGTGAAGAATTCAAAGTCGTCATAGACCAGGTGCTCGTACATGTCGTCGGTCAGCACCCAGACATGCGGGTGCTTCACCAGCACGTCAGTCAGTGCCTTGAGTTCCGACCTCGTATAGGCCGAGCCGGTCGGGTTCGACGGCGAATTGAGGATCAGCCATTTGGTCTTCGGCGTGATCGCGCGCTCGAGCGCGGATGCCGACATCTTGAATCCCGACTCCATGGTGGTGTCGACCGCGACCGGCTCGCCGCCCGCCAGCAGGACCATCTCGGGATAGCTCACCCAATAGGGCGCCGGGATGATCACCTCGTCGCCCGGATTGAGCGTGGCGACCAGCGCGTTGTAGAGCACCTGTTTGCCGCCGGTGCCGACGCTGATCTGCGACACCTTGTAGTCGAGGCCGTTCTCGCGCTTGAACTTGCGTGCCACCGCCTCCTTGAGCTCGGCGATGCCGTCCACATTGGTGTATTTGGAGGCCTTGCCGTCCTGGATAGCCTTGATCGCCGCCTGCTTGATGTTGTCGGGCGTGTCGAAGTCCGGCTCGCCGGCGCCGAGCCCGATCACGTTGCGGCCCGCCAGTTTGAGCGCGCGCGCCTTGTCGGTCACCGCGATGGTGGCCGAAGGCTTGATGCGCTTGAGCGAGTCCGCGAGGAAGGCCATGTCGGTGTCTCCGGTCGCCCCCAAGGGAGTATCTTTTGGGGCGTCGTGTGCAATGCGGTTTCCTAATGCGTGCATCCGGGTCCGGCAAGGGTCGGCGGCGGTCGGAATCGATGAAATTCCCTGTCGGCCGGCATAACGCCTGCGTTAGCGCATGATCGAAAAGCCTGCCCTGAACCTGGCCCGGGTTGACGGGCTTTTGGACAAAATCATGCGCAAGAGCAAGAATTAGGCGCGTTCGATCGCCTCAAATCGAGGTGACCCCGTCGCCTTACGGCGCCCGGACGCCGTCGAGCCGATCCAGATGCCGCAAGAGGAACCGCAGCTTGTCGAGCACCAGGGCGACCTGGTCGATGCGCCGCGTGAGCCGCCCGGTCGACTCCAGATCGCCCGAGCCGGCCCAGCTCTCCGACACCATCCGGGCATCGGCGCTGATCCGCAGCACGCCGATCGTGCCGCCGGCGCCGTCCGCGACGGCGACCGGCTGGCCGATGTGACACGGGGTGGCGGCCGTGCCGCCGTCGGAACCCCCGAACCCATATGTTGCAAGGTCCATGTTGAGCGCTTGGTGCAACAGGCGGGTCTGCGCAAACGACAGTGCGCGGCCGTCACGCCTGACCGTGAAGGGAAGGATGGTGCGAGCCGCGAATTCGTCGCGTGCGCGATCCGCGAACAGCCCTCCCGATTCCGGCAGCAAGTCGAGCTCCGCGAAACGGGCGAAATGGCGCGACGACGACGCCGCGAACTCCGCCAAAGCGAGCTTGCGAAACAACTCGGGCACCGTCCAATAGGCGGCAATATCCTCGAGCGCCGCGATCCATCGCAGAACTTGTCCGATATTCTGGCGCGCCGGCAATTGTTCCCTGATCCGGCCGAAACTTTGCGGCCAGTCGTCGCGCGCCGTGTAGTCCGCGAGCCCGGCCGGAATGTCCGAAATCCGCGCGGTGAGCCGCCACAGCGATTCGGGAACCAGCAGCGCGCCGCTGAGCGGCGGCCCGGTGAAGAATTTGGATCCCGTGATCAGCACCAGGAAGCCCTGGTCGAGATACCAACGCAAGGCCGCACGGCTGAGCCGGGCCTGACAGGCATCCACCACCACCTGGACGGCGCCGCGATCGAGCGCGCATATTTCCCGCACGCAAGCGATGCTCGGACTGCAACTGCCGAGCTTGGAATGATCCATCAGGTGGAGCACGACGCCATGTCCCGCCCGGATGGCGCTCTGTGCGGCGCGCCGCACCTCGGTGTCGATCTCGGCCAGCGGCCGCGCGCGACCATTGGGGTCGCGCGCCGGCACCTCGATCGTCGCGCACGCCAAGCCGGGGATCGGCTTGCCCTTCACCACCGCGCCTCCGCCCGACGCGGACGCCCCAAAATGGCGGCCCGAGGCGGCCGCAGGCACGCCGCTGCCGCTCTCATCCGCCGCCACGACGATGCTGGTCACTGGTTTGCCGAGCGCCGCGCGCGCGAGGAACAGCGCCTGCAGCTCGCTATCGGTGCCCGACGGCGACAAGACGACTTCGGCATCTGACAGGTCGAATTGGGTGCGGATCTGGCTCCGCACGTGGTCCGCCATGTCGGCGAAGACCGCCGGGAACCGGGCGCCCGCACGCGCCGGTTCCAATTGCGCGAATGCGGCCTGGGCCGCCGCGTAGCCGCGCCCCGATACCGTGCTCGCGGTGGAGGACGACAGGCTGATCTCGTCCGGGCGCGGAGACGGCTGGCAGCCATAGAGGTTCAGGCGGCTGGTGGGATCGATCGCGAGGCGCGCATCGCCGCCCGAGATCAAGGCCTCGTCCAGGGCGAAGGTACCGGACTGCGCGGGCCGTACCCGCGTCCGATCGCTCCGAGGTGCCTGCAACGACAGCTTCAACCTCATCGGGCCCCGCTTTCAATCCGAAACACCGGACGCCTCTTACCACCGCACCCGCAAAATATCGGTGAATGCGGCGGGATCGGCCGGAAGGACGCCGGCGCCGGGACGACGGGATTAACGCCGTCTTAACGACACCGGCCGAAACATGCGGGACATCTGGAATTCCGCCATGCCGTCCCCGACCCACGCGTCCCCGAATCTCGATCCCGAAGACTGGCAGGCGTTTCGCGCCGCCAGCCGCCGGGCGCTCGACGACATGATCGATTTCCTGCAGACCGTCCGCGAACGGCCGGTGTGGCAGCAGGCCCCGGAAGAGGTCGTGCGCGCGTTCCGCCAGCCGTTACCCGCCGGGCCGCAAAGCCTCGACGAGGTGCTGGCCGACTTTTCTTCGCTGATCAGGCCCTATGCGACCGGCAACCTGCACCCGCTGTTCATGGGCTGGGTGCATGGCGCCGGCACGCCGGTCGGCATGCTCGCCGAAATGCTGGCTGCGGGTCTCAATGCCAATTGCGGCGGCCGCAATCACATTGCGCTCGACGTCGAGCGCCAGATCGCGGCCTGGGCGGCGCAATTATTCGATTTTCCCGCCGACGCCTCCGGCGTGTTCGTCACCGGCACGTCCGCCGCCAATCACCTCGCCTTGCTTGTCGCCCGCAATACCAGTCTCGGCGACGACGTCCGGCGCGACGGGCTGCGCGACGCCGGGCCGCAGCTGGTCGCCTACACGTCCGCCGAGGCGCATGGCTGCATCAAGCAGGCGATGGAGATGGCCGGAATCGGGTCGCGTTTCCTGCGCATGATCCCGGTCGACCAGCAGGGCGCCATACGGACCGATTGCCTCGCCGAAGCGATCGTCGCCGACCGCGCCCACGGCTTGCGACCGTTCCTGGTGGCTGGAACCGCCGGGACCGTGAACACCGGCGCATTCGACGATCTCGACGCGCTCGCCGAGATCTGCCGGACGGAAAAGCTCTGGTTCCACGTCGACGGCGCCTTCGGGGCGCTCGTCGCGCTGACTGCGAGCCTGCGCCCGCTTGTCCGCGGCATCGCGCGCGCGGATTCGATCGCCTTCGACTTCCACAAATGGGCGCACGTGCCCTATGACGCCGGCTTCCTGCTGGTGCGCGACGCCGAGCGCCACCGGCGGACCTTCAGCAGCCCGGCCGCCTATCTGCATCGCGCGACGAGCGGGCTCGCGGCCGGCGAGGTGTGGCCGTGCGATCTCGGCCCCGATCTGTCCCGCGGCTTCCGCGCGCTCAAGACCTGGTTCACATTCCGCGTCCACGGCGCCGACAAGATCGGCGCCTGCATCGAGCATACCTGCCGGGTGGCGAAATACCTCGAGAAGCGGCTAACCGAGCAATCGGGCCTGTTCGAGATCGTGGCGCCGGTCGCCCTCAACATCGTCTGCTTCGGCTTGCGCACGTCGGCCGACGGCGAGCTCAACAAGGCGGTTGCGATCGACCTGCAGGAGCGCGGCGTCGCCGCTC
Source organism: uncultured Pseudomonadota bacterium (assembly GCA_963791155.1). Taxonomy (GTDB): domain Bacteria; phylum Pseudomonadota; class Alphaproteobacteria; order Rhizobiales; family Xanthobacteraceae; genus JAVDCA01. The sequence goes on along the minus strand of CAWBRI010000016.1, from coordinate 332,278 downwards.
CCTCCACCACCATCATTGGCGGCCGCACCGTCATCCGGGCGGCGATCGTCAATCACCGCACCACCGAGGCCGACATTGACGTGTTGATGGCGGCGCTGCGCGACTCGGCGCTGCGCGTCACGCTGGCGCAAATGAAGCGCACCGCGGAGACCCCGCCGGCGATTGTCGCCGCGGCGGCGGGCTAGAAATCACAGGTCCTTCAACGATTGCTTGTTGAGCTTCCGGCGCTCGGCGGACTTGCGCTTCTGCACCGCCATGAAATCCATCAATTCGGCATCGAGAATGCCGCGCGCGTCGGCGAGCTGCGGCAGCAGGAAATCGGGCCGCTCGTTCATCTCGACGATGACCGGTCCGCTTTCGAGCGCCGCCACGTCCCAGCCGATCAGCGGCACGTGCTGCATCAGGCGCGCCGCCTCGGTGACGGTCGCGACCATCGCGTCCCAATGGGGAATTTGGAAACCGATCATCTCCGCCTTGGTGTCGGGATGGACGGTGTGGTGAGCGAGCTCGAGGCCGGTCCCCGACAGCACCCGCAGCACGGTTCCCTGCGCAAGGTCGATCTGTGCCAACAGATTGCCGTCGCGCCAATAATTGTCGGCGATATTGCGGCCGGCCGGAATTTTCCAACAGGCCCGAAAGACTTTCGGGCCGCTTTCCAGGTTCAGCGTCAGGATCCTGATGGTCGGGAGGCGGTCGCCGCACAGCGCGCGGATCGCGGAATGCGGCGAGGCGAAACGCTGAAACAGGTATCCGTCCGCGTAGTGCCTGATGATGTCGGACACGAACGCGTCGAGCGCGATGCTGCGGCCGTCGGTCGTCTCCACGCTTTGCGTCTGCGGCACGTAGCGACTGAGCCCGACCGAGCCGAGGCTCTGCAGGCCTTCGGTGGGCTTGCCGAAGATCGGATAGTGGCTTTCGTCGGCGAGCATCTTGCGCAGGCCATCGGCGTTGCGCACCACGTGGGCCGCTGTCGTGACGAGATTGTCGGAATAGACGGCGAGGGTCGGGATGATCGGGAACCCATAGGCGGCGAGGTAGCTCGTTAACGCGATCTTGTTGTCGAACAGGCCCCACCAATCGTGGCGATAATTGACCTGCTGATGGATCTCGACCCCGCGATGCTGTCCGACCACCGCCCTGCGGTCGGCGCCGGCCCAGAAAGCCTCGTCGAACAGCCGCAGCTGGGTATAGTCCTTGAACGCGATCTTGCCCGGCCCGAACGAGAGGCCGACGTAATCCCGCATGATCCTGAGGGGACTGACCTTGGTTTCCGCCACCATCCGGAGGAGCGCGGCATCGAGCGAATGCGCAGACTTCGGCCGCTCCACGTCGATCAGCGGCCGCTCCCGCGGATCCACGTCGGCGGGCCTCGTATCCACGGTCTTGGCTGGGGCGGATGGCATGACGAAACTCCAGGTCGCTCGAAGGCGCTATCCGCCCCGAAGTTCCGCACATGACGTTAATCAAGCCTTAAATTCCGTGCCATTCGGCCATTGCGGGCGTAAAATAATCGGCAGGGCCGGAATGATCGGCCGGTCGGGACCATGACGCGATCGCGCATGGGCGCGTTGCCGGCGGCCCGCCGACCGTACATGCGCGTTGAGCACCAGGCCGCCGCGGAATGACCTTCCACGCGCGCTCCGGATCGAAGGCTATATTTGCTGCGTCGTGAGCCAGGGCGACAAGCTCGCGTTCTTTTGAATCTGCATCGCTATGGTGCCTTGCAACCGCCATGCTTTGTGGCTGAATCCACCAAGGCGACAACTGGAGCGGCAACTGAACCACAGAACGGCACCCACAAGCGGCGGGATCATATGTTCACCCTCTATTCGATGCGACGCTCCGGCAACTGCTACAAGGTGCGCTTGGCGCTGGCGCAGCTCAAGATTCCGTTCCGCTTGGTCGAGGTCGACATTCTCAAGGGCGAGACCCGCACGCCCGAGTTCCTAGCCAAGAACCCGAGCGGGCACGTACCCCTGCTCGAGGTCGCGACCGATCGCTACCTCCCGGAGTCGGGCGCCATCCTGTGGTACATCGCCGGCGGAACCGCGCTGGCGCCCGAAGACCGCATCGATCGTGCCGAAGCCCTGCAGTGGATGTTCTTCGAGCAACACAGCGTCGAGCCCAATCTGGGTGCGGCGCAGTTCTGGCTCACGATGGTCAAGGGAGGCCGGGAATTGCAGACCCACGCGCTGGAAGATTGGATCGAGAACGGCTACCAGGCGCTCGGCGTCATGGAAAAGCACCTCGCGACCCATGAATTCTTCGCCGCCGGCCGCTATACCATCGCCGACATCGCGCTCTACGCCTACATCCACATGGCCAACGAGAGCGCGTTCGATCTCACCGGATTTCCCTCGATCCGGGCCTGGCTCAAGCGGGTCGCCGGCCAGCCCGGGCACGTGCGGATCAATTGGGAACCGGCCGCCATGGCGATCGCCGAGTAAGGCGTGGCGCGTTCGGTACGGAGCGCACTTGCGCGTTAACCTCTTGTTAACCCGCGCCCTGAAATTGCCGCCGATCCTCAATGGCTTCGCCCAAATCCAGCCGGATCGCCGCCGTCCTGTTTGACCACTCTCATGCGCAAGGAACACTGATTCGAAAGCCACATGTCATGACGTGCGACCCAATCGACCACGCCGGCTTTGCGGCACGCGGCCAAACGCGCGTGCGCGGACGCCGCGGCCGGGCGGTCGCGCAGCTTATCACGTCGGCGGCCCTCATGCTGTCGATCGCCGTCGCCGCGACTGCCGTCTCCATCGGCATCGCGCACGCCGACGGCATCGCGACCGACACCGAGAAGCAAAATGCGCGCGTTGCGGTGGGGCTGTAGAGGGTTCCAGCCGACACCCAACTCCGACTTCCCACCACCGGCGCCCGCGCCTTATAGTCGACGCCCCGACAACCATTGCCGGAGCATTTGCCGGAAAATGCCCGTCTCGGGGCTTCACCCGAGGTGGACGGTTTTCCGCAGCAAATGCGACCCGCAAGCGTAGCTCGGGGCTGTCAGAAAGCGCGCCATGAAACGCACCATCATCCTCGGCGCCGCCGTCGTGCTGTTCGCCATGGCGCCGGCCAGCGCCCAGACCTTTCCGTCGTCGTCCGGCCCGGTTGCTGTCACGACCATCGCGCGCGGCCTGGCCAATCCGTGGAGCCTCGCCTTCCTGCCCGACGGCCGCATGCTGGTGACGGAGCGGCCCGGCCGCATGCGCATCGTCACGCGCGACGGTACGTTGTCGCCGCCGCTCGCCGGGCTGCCGGCGGTGGCTGCGGGCGGACAGGGCGGCCTGCTCGACGTGCGGCTCGACAACGACCATGCGCGCAACCAGGCGATTTATTTCTGCTACAGCACCAACAGCGGCGGCACGGCCGCTGTCGCGCGCGCCCGCCTGGTCGACGGCGCGACGCCCCGCCTCGACGACGTGAAGGTGATCTTCACCCAGCAGGGCCCGGGCGGCGCCAACAATTACGGTTGCCGCATCGTGCAGGCACCCGACGGCAGCCTGTTCGCCACGCTCGGCGATCATTTCGGCGCGCGCGACCAGGCGCAGAACCTCGCCAACCATATCGGAAAGATCGTGCGCATCCGCCCGGACGGTTCGGTTCCGCCCGACAACCCGTTCGTGGGCCGGCGCGACGCCAAGCCGGAGATCTGGGCTCTCGGGGTGCGCAATCCGCAAGGCCTCGCATTCGATCCGGCGACCGGCAAGCTGTGGGAGCAGGAGCACGGTCCGCGTGGCGGCGACGAGGTCAACATCATCGAGAAGGGACGCAACTACGGCTGGCCGATCATCGGCTACGGCATCGATTACAACGGGGCCAAGATCCACGAGAGCACGCACAAGGAGGGGATGGAGCAGCCGCTGTGGCACTGGGTTCCGTCGATCGCGCCGTCCGGGATGGCATTCTACACCGGCGACCTGTTCCCGTCGTGGAAAGGCAATCTGTTCATCGGTGCGCTCGCCGCCCAGCTTCTCGTCAGACTCGAGCGCGACGGCGACAAGATCACCAAGGAAGAACGGCTGCTCGCGGGCCTGCGCGAGCGCATTCGCGACGTGCGCCAGGGCCCCGACGGCGCCCTGTGGTTGCTCACCGACAATCCCGCCGGACGCATCTTGCGGCTCGCCCCGGTGAACCGTTAGGTCGAGCGGCGCGACCAACATGGCACATGCGCCGGCGCGACGTCACAGCGGGCCGCGAAACACGAAAAAGGCGCCGACCGCGATGAACGCGAATCCGACCACGTGATTCCACGTGATGCTCTGATGGAGATAGACGATCGAGAATCCCGCGAACACGACGAGCGTGATCACTTCCTGCATGGTCTTGAGCTGGGCCGCCGAATAGACCGCGCTGCCCCAGCGGTTGGCCGGGACCGCGAGACAGTATTCGAGGAAGGCGATCCCCCAACTCGCCAGGATCACGCCGGCGAGCGGCACTTCCTTGAAACGCAAGTGGCCGTACCAGGCCAGCGTCATGAACACGTTGGAGCCGGCGAGCAGCAGAATCGGCAGCAGATAGGGCGACACGGATATCGGCATGAGGGACCGGGGGTTGGCATGAGGAAACGTGAGCGCGCTGAGCGCTAAGAGCGTCAGCACCTTAACACATGAGCCGGGCCCCGAATCCACACGCGGCGCGAGCCGGTGGATTGCGGCCGGCGGATCGGGCAGAGTATTTCCGCGCCCGGATAATCCCGTGCACCGATCCCGACGTCCGGAGCCTCATCACTGTCGCAATTCGACGCTAATCGAACCCCGTTTTTTTCGACGTCTCACATCGGGAGAAAGTCCCATGCGCCCTGTTTATTTCCTGCGTTCTTCGCTCGTTCTGGCGGCCACGCTGATCACCGTCGTTCCGGCTGTGGCGCAATCGCAGCTTCCTCGCCCGGGTCAGCTTCCGCCGCCCGGACCGCCGCAGGCCGCGCCGCAGCGCCCGCAAGGGGCCCCGCCGGCCGGGCAGGCGCAAGCGCCGGCACCGATCAAGCCCTACAAGCCGCTCGCCATCACGTTGCCGGGCCCGGCGAACGATCCGAGCTTCGAGGCGTTTCGCAAGCAGCTCGCTGACATCGCCAACCGCAAGGACCGCGCCGCGCTCGCGCGGCTCGTCGTCACGCAAGGTTTCTTCGTGGAGGCCGCGAACGGCGACAAGGTCGACAAGAAAAAGTCCGCCATCGACAACCTGGCGGCGGCGCTCGGCGGCCTCGCGGGCAAGGACGCGTCCGGTTGGGAAGCCTTGTCCACCGCCGCGCTCGATCCCACGCTCGAGGCGCACCCCGACCGCAAGGGCGTGAGCTGCGGCCCGGCCGGCCCGAACCTCGACGAGAAGGCCTTCGAGGCGCTCACCAAGGAGACCGGCACCGACGCCGGCGACTGGGCGTTCCCGGTCGCCCCCAATCTCGAGGTGCGCAGCGCCGCGCAGCCCACCGCGCCGGTCATCGACAAGCTCGGCATGAATCTCGTTCGGGTCCTTCCGGATCCGCCGCCGCAGGGCAATGCCCAACAGAACGCGCCGACCTTCGCCCGCGTCGTCACGCCGGCGGGCAAGACCGGGTTCGTCGCGGTCGACGGGATATCGCCGATCGGTTTCGACCAGCTCTGCTACGTCAAGGATGCGAGCGGCTGGAAGATCACCGGTTACGAGTCGACCGATTAAAGGCGCCGTATCCTGGGCCGGCACGCGCCGCCGCGCCCGGCGTGAACCGGATGGCCAATATTCGCCCCATGCGTGAACCGCGGCGCGTCGTCTGCGCGCGCTGCGGCGCCGATTTCAGTTGCGACTCCGGCGGCGACTGCTGGTGCATGCGTGTGGATGCGCGCGTCCCGATGCCCGGCCCGGAGCAGGATTGTGTGTGCGCGGATTGCCTGCGGGCCGAGGCCATGGAGATCGAGATACGGAAGGGTGCGAAATAAAAGCGACCGCGCGGCCGCCCCGCAACGCGCGCGGCGCCTGCACCACCCTCTTCCTGCATGCGGGGAGACGGGCCAGCCGCGCGTGGACAGGCCCGCCACGGTCTGGTCACGAATACCTCCTACAGGCACCCTCCGTTCACCCACACGGGGAGGGCTCGGCGCCGCGCATACCGCGCGGTGCGGCGCGATTCCTGTGGTAAAAGGACCGCCATGTTCCGTCGCTTCGAGAGGTCCCTCAACCCCACCGATGTGCCCGAGCGGCCCGTGCCGCCGCCCGGGCTCTTGGCGTTCTATTGGCATTTCGCCCGCCAGGTGAAGGGACTGCTGGCGGCGCTGTTCGTCATCGAGCTGTTCGTCGCCCTGCTCGACACCGCGGTGCCGTGGTTCATGGGCCGCATCGTCACGTTCGTGACCAAGGTCTCCCCCGACGAGTTCCTCGCCGTGACCTGGCCCTGGCTCGTCGCCATGACGCTGACCGTGCTGATCGCCCGGCCCGCGATCATTCTCGCCCGCTACCTCATCACCAACCAGGCGATCGCCGGACCGTTCACCAACCTGATCCGCTGGCAGAGCCATTGGCACGTCGTGCGCCAGAGCTGGGCGTTCTTCCAGAATGACTTCGCGGGCCGCATCTCCAACCGCGTAATGCAGACCGGGCCGGCGCTGCGCGAAAGCCTCGTCTCGTCCGTCACCGCCATCTGGTACATCATGGTCTACGGCGCGACCGCGATCGCGATGACGGCGAACGCCGACTGGTGGCTCACGACGCCGATCCTCGCCTGGTTCGTGGGCTACGTGATGCTGCTGCGCTATTTCGTGCCGCGCCTGCGCGACCGCTCAAAGCTCACCTCAGAGGCGCGCTCCCTGATGATGGGGCGGATCGTCGACAGCTACACCAACATCCTGACGGTGAAGCTGTTCGCGCGACCGCGCGATGAGGATGGCTATGTGCGCGACTCGGTCGAGTATCACACCGAACGCTTCCTGGCGCAGCAGCGCCTGATCACGGCTTTCGGCACCATCCTCGCCGTCCTCAACGCGCTTCTGGTGTTCGCGGCCGGCGCCCTCGCGCTGCTGCTGTGGCGCTACGGATCGGTCGAGGTCGGCGCCATCGCGATGGTGCTGCCGCTCGCCTTCCAGCTCACCAACATGTCTCGCTGGATCGCGTTCCAGGTCACCGAGATCTTCGAGGAGGTCGGGGTGGTGCAGGAAGGCATGATGACGATCGCACAGCCGCTCCAGCTCGTCGATCGCGCCGGCGCGCAGTCGCTCGCGGTCGGCGAAGGCCGCATCGTTTTCGACGACGTCCGCTTCGGTTACGGCCGCGAGAGCGGCGTGCTGGACGGGTTCACGCTGGCGATCCGCCCGGGCGAGAAGATCGGCCTGGTCGGCCGCTCCGGCGCCGGCAAGTCGACCGTCGTCAACCTGCTGCTGCGTTTCTTCGACCTGGAAGGCGGCCGCATCCTGATCGACGGCCAGGACATCGCCGGCATGACGCAGGAATTGCTGCGCGCGCAGATCTCGATGGTCACCCAGGACACCTCGCTGCTGCACCGCTCGATCTGCGACAATATCCGCTACGGGCGGCCGGAGGCGAGCGAGGCCGAGGTCGTCGCGGCGGCGAAACTCGCCCATGCGCACGAGTTCATCCTCGATCTCGAGGACTGGCGCGACCGCCGCGGCTATGAGGCGCATGTGGGCGAGCGCGGCGTCAAGCTGTCGGGCGGCCAGCGCCAGCGCGTCGCGATCGCGCGCGTGATCCTGAAGAACGCGCCGATCCTGGTGCTCGACGAGGCGACTTCCGCGCTCGACAGCGAGGTCGAGGCCGCCATCCAGGCGAGCCTCGACACGTTGATGGCGGACAAGACCGTGATCGCCATCGCGCATCGCCTGTCCACCATCGCCCGCATGGACCGGCTGGTGGTGCTCGACCATGGCCATATCGTCGAGCAAGGCTCGCACGAGGAGCTGCTGCGGCTGGGCGGGCACTATGCGGCGCTGTGGAAGCGCCAATCGGGCGGATTCATCGATGCGGCGCCCGAGGAGCACGCCACCGCGGCGGAGTGATGCCGTCGTCGCGGGGTAGCCAAAGCCTGCCCGCCCCGAGGTATGCTCCGCCAAACGGGTGGGGACGAACGATGCACGCCATTTGGCTTTCGGCACTGTCATTCGGCGCGCTCGCGCTCTCGGCCGCGTCGTCGCCCGCGCAGGACGCCTACCCGTCGCGTCCGGTCCACATCGTGGTCGGCTTCGGCGCCGGATCGTCGGCCGACATCGTGGCGCGCGGCATCGCGCAGAAGCTCAGCCAGACCCTGGGCCAGCAATTCGTGGTCGAGAACCGGCCGGGCGCGGGCAGCAATATCGGCACCGACTACGTCGCCCGCGCGCCCAAGGACGGCTACACGCTGCTGATGGCGACAGTCGCCAACACCATCAACGCGACGCTGACGCCCAGCCCGACGTTCGACTTCCAGAACGACCTGGCGCCGATCACGCTGGTCGCCGCCGTGCCGATTCTGCTGGTGGCGCATCCCGGCCTCGGCGTCGCCGATGTGCGCTCTCTCGTTGCGCTCGCCAAACAGAAGCCCGGGCAGATTTTCTTCGGCTCGTCCGGCGCCGGCACCGGAAATCACCTGGCGGGCGAACTGTTCAATGTGATGGCGGGCGTCCGGCTCGTGCACGTGCCCTATCCGGGCAGCGCGCAGGCGCTGACCGATCTGATTGCCGGCCGTATCTCGCTCATGTTCTCGGCGGCCTCGACGACGCTGCCCCATGTCCAGGCCGGCAAGCTCGTCGCACTCGCCATGGCGCAGCCGAACCGCGCCGCGATCGCCCCCGATATTCCGAGCATGACGGAAGCCGGCCTGTCGGGATTCGACACCAGCGTCTGGTTCGGGCTGCTGGCGCCCGCCGGAACGCCGCCCGACGTCGTCGCCACCTTGGCGCATGCCACCAATGCGGCGCTGAACTCCGCCGACGTGGTCGCGCCGCTGCGCGCCCAGGGCATGGAGCCGATCGGCGGAAGTCCGGCCGAGTTCGCGGCCTATATTCGCGGCGAGACCGCAAAATGGGCGCCCGTGGTGCAGGCGGCGGGACTGAAAAAGTAGCGGTTGCGGCAGGGTGGGCGCGGGCGCGGTTCGCGTCGGCCGCTCCACATGGCGAGACTGAGGCATTCGGCCGGCACGGAATGTTCGATCCGCGGGTCCAGCCGCCAGCACGGCAGGATACGCTGGGCCGCCACGCGAAATTTGCACTTGAACCCATGACGCCCGCCGGCCCAAGATTTGACCGGTTTTTCCGCGGGAGGACCTGATGCACGAATTGTCGATCCCGGCGCATGTTGTCGAACGCGTGATCCGCCGCGCCGGGCGGCCGCATCCCTTCGACGTCATCGAGCCGACAAAGACCGCGCTCGTCGTGATCGACATGCAGAACTACTTCATGAAGCCGGGGTTCCAGGGCGAGGTGCCGATGGCGCGCAAGATCGTGCCGACGGTCAACCGGCTCGCCGCCGCGACGCGCGAGCTCGGCGGTCACGTTGTGTGGGTGAAGAACACCACGTCCGCCACGCGCGAGAGCTGGAGCGTCATGCATGACTGGCTGCAGACGCCCGAGCGCCGCGACCGGCGCTATGCCAGCATGGAAATCGCGCACGAGGGACATGAGCTGTGGCCCGAGCTCGATGTCAGGCCGGAGGACGCGCTGATCGTGAAGAGGCGGTTTTCCGCGTTTATCCAGGGGTCTTCGGACCTCGAGGCGCATCTGCGCGGCCGCGGCATCGACACGCTGCTGATCGCCGGCACCGCCACCCAGGTGTGCTGCGAGAGCTCGGCGCGCGACGCCATGATGCTCAATTTCAAGGCCATCATGGTGCCGGACGCGCTCGCGACCTATTCCGACGAGGATCAGAATGCCTCCCTGCGGGCGTTCTATTCCAACTTCGGCGACCTGCAGACAGCGGACGAAGCGATCGCCTCGCTCAAGCGCGGATTAGGACAAGCAGCCGCGTGAGATTTTGGGTAACGAATGCGCGTCTCCCCTCCCCCCGCGAGCGAAGCGAGCGGCGGGGAGGGGTCGGGGGTGGGGGGCGCCGCGAGCACTGAGCAAGCGTAGGCCCCCCACCCCGACCGCCGTCGCGCAGCGACGGCGGTCGACCCTCCCCGCCAACGGGCGGGAGGGTAGAGGTGGCGGCGCCTCAAACAAACCGGTCGCGACAAGGCATACGAAGGAAACGCCGAACATGGTCCTCGAAATCGCGCAGATCGACATCAAGCCCGGCATGGAAGCCGAATTCGAGACCGGCGTGCAGAAGGCCGCGCCTATTTTCAAGCGCGCCAAGGGCTGCAACGGCATGGAGCTGCAGCGCTCGGTCGAGCTGCCGTTCCGCTACCGCCTGTTCGTGCGGTGGGACACGGTCGAGAACCACACGGACGATTTCCGCGGTTCGGCCGATTTCGCCGAGTGGCGCAAGCTGGTCGGCCACTGTTTCGCGCAGCCGCCCCATGTCGAGCATGTGCGGCAAACGGTGAAAGGTTTTTGAGGAGCGGGTTGGGTAAGCCCGCGCAAATTTCGTCTAGTCCTCACTTCTCGCCCAACAGCTCGCGCCGGCGCTGCTCGGACTCCTCGGCGTAGCGCCGCAGGGTGTGGGATTCGCTCAACAGTCCGCTCACATGGCGCGTGAGAGGCGAGTCGACGACGGCGAGCGATTCCGCCTCCGCGCGGTCGAAGGCCGATGCCGCCTCGCGCACGTTCATCGACGGCAGCAGCACCGTATCCTTGTGGTGGACAATGGTGTCGACCGGCTTTTCCAGGCCGGCTTCCAGACCGTGCGCCTCAGGCACGATGACGATGCCGGCGTAGCGGCCATCCGGGTCGACCGCGATCACCTGCCCGGTCGAGCCGAGCGGAAACTGCCCGCGGAACGCCTCGATGGTCGTCTCGCGCGGCACCGTGTGGAAGTCGGGCCGCATCATGCGGCCGACCGTGAGGTCGCGGATCCAGCCGACGTCGGCGGCGCTGCGGATGGTCTCGCCGCGCAGATGGAACCGCCAGGTCGCGAACGAGTACCCGAAGATCTCGCGCGTGATCTGGGTCGCGATGATCACCGCGATCAGCACCGCGGTCGCCAGCCAGAAGTCGCCGGTGCTCTCGAGCGCGATGAAGGTCATCGTCAGGGGCCCGCCGATGATCGAGGCCGACAGCGCCCCCATGCCGATGATGGTGTAGACGTTGGCGTCGAGCATCAGTCCGGGCCACATCCCGTCGAGCCCCGCCGCGAACAAGCGTCCGCCGAGCGCGCCGAGCAGCAGCGACGCGAAGAACAGGCCGCCGCGAAAGCCCGATGCCGAGCGAGACCATCGAGGCGAGCGCTTTCAATGCGAACACGCAGCGCGATCGCGGCGAGCGGCCGGTCCATCATCCCGGACAGATGCAAGGCGCCGTGGCCCGACGACATGCACCTGCGGCGTGACGATCGCCATGGCGCCGACCGCCAAGCCGCCGATCACCGGGCGCAGCGGCGGCCATACACGTGCGCGCTCAAGCAGCGTCTCGCACAGCGCTACCCCGCGCATCAGGGCGACGCCGACCAGCGCGGCGCACAGCCCGAGCACGCTGGCGATCATCAGGTCGCGCCCGGTCACCGCGGCCATGGCGTCGGCGTAGATCCCGAGCGACAGCGGCGAGAATAGGCGCGCCACCAGGTATCCGTTGAGCGCCGCGATTCCGACCGGCACCAGGGTGGCCGCGGTGTAGCCGCCGATGATGAGCTCGAAGGCGTAGAAGGCGCCCGCGAACGGCGCCCCGAAGGCGCCCGCGATGGCGCCGGCCGCGCCGCAGCCGACCAGCAGCCGCATGTCGTTGCGGCGCAGGTGGAAGACGCGGCCGAACCACGACCCGATGCCGCTGGCGAGCTGGGTATAGCCGGCCTCCAGCCCCACCGACGCGCCCACCCCGCTCGACCATACCGTCTGCAGCGCCACGATCAGGCTGCCGCGAAACGACATCCGCCCGCCGCGCACCGCGTTCGCCTCGATCGGATCGACCAGGCGCTCCGGTCCCCAGCGCAGCACCAGCAGGCCCGCAATGCCGAGCAGCAGGCCGCCGACGGCCGGCACCACCAGGGCATGGAGCGGGTCGATCGTCTGGCTGGCGGACAGCCGCGTGCCGGACGGAAGCGCGAAAAACAGCCGATGCAGCCCGGTGACGATCGCGCCCATGAGGGTCACCACCAAGCCTGCGACGGCGCCGACCACGGCGGCCAGCGCCACGGTGCCGACCTCGCGCGCCCGCACCAGCGCCCGCAATCGGCGCGGCACCTCCATGGCGTTGGCTATTGGGTTCGGCATCGAGCGTCGGCGCTTTCAAACCCGGGATGGCGTTGCGGTTGCGCGGTTTTAATGCATTTTCCGGCGACCTGGACACCGGTGCGCCGAACAAAACAAGGGTGTGGACGGCCGCCCTTTCCCGGCCACGTTCGGCGGCCCATATTCCGGCAATGTCGAAGCCTCCCTCCAGACCCAGGCCCCCCAAGGATCCGGCCCGTCCGACCCGCGCCAAGGCGGCGCGGCCGGAGACGCATCCGATCGGACCGGCGCTCGCCGACCTGCTCAACCCCGCCATCAACCGCGGCGAGGCCGGGGTCGGGTCGCAGACCGGCCTGCAGCCGCCGCCCGACAACTCGCGCGACCGCCGCGCCGACTTTTCGGCCGCGCACCGCGCCCGCAGGTCGACGCCGGCCGGCTTCGGCGAGGTCCCGCAATCGCCCTACCGCGACAATGCGGAGCTGCGCGAAGCCTCGCCCGAGCTCGCGCGCGCGTTGGGATTGGACAAAAGTGAAGACGCAAGCGGCGACGACACCGGCAATGCGGATCAGCTCCCCTCCCCTTTGCTTGTCCGCCGTAGCCCGGAGGGCGAAGGCGGATGGGGAGGGGTCGGGGGTGGGGGTTCGCCGGGTGATGAGAAGCGGTCGCGCGAAACTTCTACCCCCCTCCCCTAACCCTCCCCCACAAGGGGGGAGGGAACAGGCTGTGCCTGGGGACAGTGAGTGTGCCGATCCCGCGGCCGACAAGCACATCGTCCATGGCGATCGCGACACGACGGTGCGGCGGCCGCGACCGGCGCGTCCCGAGCTCGGCGACATGGGCGTCACCGCCACCGCCCAGTCGCTCGACAGGCTGCTGCGCGAGGGCCGGCGCGAATTCCTCGCGAGGACGGCGTGCCGCAAGTGTGGACGCCGCACCGGCCGGCGCGGCCGGAGAAGTCCGAGGGCGGCAAGCGCTTCGTGATCAGGTCCGAGTTCGAGCCGGAGGGCGACCAGCCGACCGCGATCGCCGAACTGGTCGAGGGCGTCAAGCGCCACGAGCGCACCAGGTGCTGCTCGGCGTCACCGGCTCGGGCAAGACCTTCACCATGGCCAAGGTGATCGAGGCGACGCAGCGCCCGGCCCTGATCCTGGCGCCCAACAAGACCCTGGCGGCGCAGCTCTACGGCGAGTTCAAGAGCTTCTTTCCCGACAACGCGGTCGAGTATTTCGTCTCCTATTACGACTACTACCAGCCGGAAGCCTACGTCCCGCGCACCGACACCTATATCGAGAAGGAATCCTCGATCAACGAGCAGATCGACCGCATGCGCCATTCGGCGACGCGCGCGATGCTGGAGCGCGACGACGTGATCATCGTCGCCTCGGTGTCGTGCATCTACGGCATCGGCTCGGTCGAGACCTATTCGGCGATGACCGTTCACGCTCAAGCGCGGCGAGCGCATCGACCAGCGCCAGCTGATCGCCGACCTGGTGGCGCTGCAATACAAGCGCAACGACGACGATTTCGCGCGCGGCACCTTCCGGGTGCGCGGCGACACGATCGACATCTTCCCGGCGCACTACGAAGACCGCGCCTGGCGGGTCGACCTGTTCGGCGACGAGGTGGAGAACGATCGCCGAGTTCGATCCGCTCACCGGCCAGAAGACCGGCGAGCTCGACTCGATCAAGGTCTACGCCAACTCGCACTATGTGACGCCGCGCCCGACGCTGCAGCAGGCGATCGCAGGGCATCAAGGCACGAGCTGACGCCGGCGGCTCGACGAGCTCAACGCCGCCGGCCAGCTGCTGGAAGCGCAGCGGCTGGAGCAGCGCACCACCTTCGACCTGGAAATGATCGAGGCGACCGGCAGCTGCGCCGGCATCGAGAACTATTCGCGCTATCTCACCGGCCGCAAGCCGGGCGAGCCGCCGCCGACCCTGTTCGAATACCTGCCCGACAACGCGCTGGTGTTCGTCGACGAAAGCCATGTCACCGTGCCGCAGATCGGCGGCATGTACCGCGGCGACTTCCGCCGCAAGTTGACGCTGGCCGAATACGGCTTCCGCCTGCCCTCCTGCATCGACAACCGGCCGCTGAAGTTCGAGGAATGGGACGCGATGCGGCCGCAGATCGGTCGCGGTGTCGGCGACGCCGGGCGCCTGGGAGCTGGAGCAGACCGGCGGCGTCTTCGCCGAGCAGGTGATCCGCCCGACCGGCCTGATCGATCCGCCGGTCGAAGTCCGCCCGGCGCGCACCCAGGTCGACGACCTGATCGGCGAATGCGCGCGGTCGCGCAGCAAGGGCTATCGCACCCTGGTCACCATGCTGACCAAGAGGATGGCCGAGGACCTCACCGAATACCTGCACGAGCAGGGCATCCGCGTGCGCTACATGCACTCCGACGTCGACACCCTGGAGCGCATCGAGATCATCCGCGACCTGCGGCTCGGCGCCTTCGACGTGCTGGTCGGCATCAACCTGCTGCGCGAGGGCCTCGACATTCCCGAATGCGCGCTGGTCGCGATCCTCGACGCCGACAAGGAAGGCTTCCTGCGCAGCGAGACCACGCTGATCCAGACCATCGGCCGCGCCGCGCGCAACGTCGACGGCAAGGTGATCCTCTATGCCGACCGCATCACCGGCTCGATGGAGCGCGCCATGGCCGAGACCAACCGCCGCCGCGAGAAGCAGACGCGAGTACAACACCGAGCACGGCATCACGCCGGAAAGCATCAAGCAAGCGCATCGCCGACATCATGGACAGCGTGTACGAGCGCGACCACGTGATGGTCGACGACCGGCGCGCGGCGAGGCCGGCGGATTCGAGGACGCGGCCACCATCGGCCACAACTTCGAGGCCGTCATCGCCGACCTGGAAAAGCGCATGCGCGAGGCCGCCGCCGACCTCGAATTCGAGGAAGCCGCGCGCCTGCGCGACGAGCTCAAGCGCCTGCGCGCCACCGAACTCGCCGTGGTCGACGACCCGACCGCGAAGTATCCCTCTTCCTCCCCGCGAGCACTGCGAGCCCCCTCTCCCCAAGCACGGCGCGCTCCCTCCCCCCTTGTGGGGGAGGGTGGCGGAGGGGGGTGGCCGCGAGTCGAAGCGCGGCCCCCGCAAACCCGAGCTCGACGAGATGGGCCCCGGCCCGGAATCCGCCCCCTATCGCGGGCCGCGCTCCACCATGGGCAAGGCCGGCATGCGCGGCGGCTTCAAGCCGAAGCGCCGCCACTGATCGCGGCTTTGAGAACGGTGAATGAAAATGATCGTTTCACGCCACTCAACTGAGGCCATCGCGATGGCGACACAAAAGATCGCCTCACGCCTTTTTCTGCTCGGCATGCTCGCAGCCCTGGCTGCGTGCGCAGCCGACAGCACCGCTACACCGTTGGCCCCCGCGCCCGCAGCGGAGCCCGCGAAGCCGGCGCCGCAGCGACTCACGGCGAGACAGATCAGCGAGCAATGCTGGATGAAGAACGAGGCCACCAAGGGCGACATCGACAAGCGCATGAAGATCGTCAGCAAATGCATCGACGACAAGACGAAGGAGCAGCAGGGGCAGTGAGGGCGGGACGCCCGAGGGGCAGCCCTTGCTGATTGCGCGCCACCCAGCCGTAGGAAAACAAGCTGGTCCGGGCGCGCGCCGGTCGCTCGCGTGACACAGCACAGGACGACGTGGGCCGCCATCCGGGCCAGGGCGACGGTGCGCCGACGGCATCCCCTGCCCGACCGCCGCACACAGGGGCTGGCGCGCACGACATCTAATTCGTGCTATCTTCGCGGCGCCGTTACATCGTCACAGGGAGAGCGCCATGGCCAAGGGTCAGATGAAGCCCAGCAGGGAAAAGAAGAAGCCGAAGGCC
Source organism: uncultured Pseudomonadota bacterium (assembly GCA_963791155.1). GTDB lineage: Bacteria > Pseudomonadota > Alphaproteobacteria > Rhizobiales > Xanthobacteraceae > JAVDCA01. The sequence continues at coordinate 316,199 of CAWBRI010000016.1, read as the reverse complement.
GACAAGAACAAGAAGCCGAAGCACCAGCCGTTCGGCGGCGCGGCCCCGCAGGGGCAGAGCTCGGGCCACCCCGGCTTCAATCCGTTCGCCAAGAAGACCTGAAGCGCCCGCGCATTGTCCGGCGAAGCCTGGGTGCAGCCCGGGACGGGCGTCGCCGGCAAATGCGACCCCATCTCGAATCGCTTGGTCCGGCTGCGACGCCGGCTGGCCCAAGGGTCGCGCGGGCGGCAGGGAGCGGCTCGCCACAGGCGAAACGCCCCGCCGTGAATCTCTAGCGAACCCCGGCCGGCGAGCTCGGCGCGGGCGCCGCGCGCTCACCGCGCGGCAGCGGATAGTCCTCGCGATCGTACAGGCGGCGGATGCCTTCGCTGTCGAAGCGCGTCTCGTCGACTTCGAGCGTGGCGCCGAGCAGCAGCTCCGGATCGAGCTCCTCGACGGCGAAGCGAATCGCCTCCGCGGCGGTGTCGAACCGCCGGTATCCCATCGGCCGCCCGCGCTTGCGACTGCGACTCGGGAACAATTCGGCGGGCACGCCAAAATCGAAGGGGTCCATCCGTGCTCCGTCGGTTGCGGGCCGCAGCGCTGGCTCGGGGCCGGCGCCCGTTTTCCATGTGCCGGCCATGATCATATCATACACCGTCTGGGCGGATTCGGCGTGAATTCAATTCATCCGGCGCCGCCGCGCCCGCGCGCAGCGTCGTAAAACATGCGTAAAAACAAAGACTTGGCAACCGCCGACGGGTTGAGGATCAATGAACGCACGCGGCCGGTTCGCGGCGCGCCAAGCTGACCGCAACGGTCTCGCGCCCTTGGTGGCTCGCCGCGTATGATGATGATCGGCAGGATTCGCCGTAACCGGGAAACCCCATGACCGACCGACCGATTCGCGTGCTTCTGTTCGCCGGCCTCATGATCGCCACGGCCCCCGCCTGCGCGTGGGCGCAGGCGCAGCCGCCGCTGACGCCGGAGGACGAGATTGCGCCCCGGCAGATGCAGACCGCGCCGTCAGCCCAACCGGCGGCGCGCCAGAAGCGGGCTGTGCGCGCGTCGCCGGCGCAAGCCGCACCCACTCCCTATCCCGAGCCGGCGGCCAATCCGGCCGCGCCGAAGCCCGCACCCGCCCGCTCGGTCGCCTGCAGCGGCGTATTCGCCAAGGATTCGAGCCACCTCAAGCTCGCCCAGGCCTTCGAGGCGAAGAACATCGCGTTCGGTGCGGTGCCCGGCCCGGAGGGCAGCTCGCTCAATGCGTCGATCCTTTACGCGAAGGATCCCAAACGCCGGCTCGAGGTGCTGTGGCAGAACGAGGCCGCGCGCAGCGACGTCTCACTGATCGTGATCACCGCGCAGTCGCAATGGGGCGCCCCGAAGGGCCTGCGCCTCGGCCTCGCGCTCGCCGCGCTGGAGAAGCTCAACGGCAAGCCGTTCAAGGTGTCGGGATTCGATCAACCCGACGGCGGCTCGGTGCTCGACTGGCAGGACGGCGCGCTCGCGCTGCTGCCGGGCGGCTGCAAGGTCGGCATCAAGCTCGCGCCCGACCGCAAGGCGTCACAGGACGCGCTCGCCGCGGCGGCCGGCAAGGAATTCCTGTCGAACGACGCGGCGGTGCGCGCCGCAAAGCCGGTCATCGCCGAGATCATCCTGGGCTACCCGCAATAGCCCGCGGCGGCGCGAACCAACCAACCTGCAGCCCGCAACAATTCGGGATCATGCATTAATCTCGAATCTCGCTGCGTCATTGCCCGCGCAAAGCGGGCAATCCAGTAAACGCAGGCGCGTGAGTTCGACCGAAAACGAGGCGTGTCGCCCGCCTCCGTGGCGATCACAGATTCCCGGGGATACTGGATGCTCGCTTTCGCGAGCATGACGACGTAAGGGCGCACGACATGACGGCGCGCGAGACAACGTAACGGCGCGGCAAGTCACGCCGGAGGATCAAGGCGCGATCGTCAGCGCATGATCTCCTCGACCACGACCCGGCTGTTCGGCTGCACCACCAGGACCTTGTCGGCCAGGCTCACATACTTGGTGTCGCGCAGGTCCGGGATCTGACTGACGAGTTCCTGCGGCCAGGCCTGCATCTCGTCCCCCGCCGGCAGCGACATCGCGGGCCCCGCGGCGACGCGCGACGGCGCTGCGGCGCCGGCCCTCACGCTGTCGAGGATGAGCTTGCGCTGCGCGTCGCTGAGCGCAGGTCCGCGCGCCATGATCGGAATATGGTCGAGCGTGTCGTTGTGTTGCGAGAATTTCGCCGGGGTCGTGCTGGTATCCGCGGAAGCGCCGGGGACCGACAGCGTTCCATTGGCGAAGATCCCCGCCTCCTGCGCCGTCGCCGGCGCGCTCTTGGCGCTGGGCTCCTGCGCGGCGTTCTGGTCCGGCTTCGACGCCGGCTGTGCGGCGCTCCCCTGGTCCGAATTGGGGGCCGGCGCTTGCGCCAAAGCCGTACCCATGCCGCCGAAGACAGCAGCCCCGCCGAACAGCGCGGCCGTGATCAGCGCGTCGCGCACGTGACTTTTCATCGAGACTCGCATGGACGGCTCCTGGTTTGACCGCTCCGGATTGGGCCGGCGGGACAGTAACCGAGTAACGCGCGAAACCCTGCTTGGTTCGGATTTGCGCCCGTGGGCCGCCTTACTGTGGCCGTCAGCCGGTCACAGTCGCGTGACCCAATCGACGGGTTACTGGGAGCGCAATCACCGCTGACTGCGTGCAGTGAGGGAGACATCACATGACGGTAACGATGCAATCCGAACAATCCGCCGAGCCGGCCCCGGCGAGCGGAGAATTCGAAGGCGAAATCCGGGAATTCATCCGCAAGGATGTGGCGCCACGGCGCCGGCGTCCCGACCTGGCGACCGACACGTCGGGCGACACGCCGGCGGAAAGTATCAGCATGGTGGTCCAGCGCGTCGCCGGGGCATCGTTGGGCGAGATCGACACCGTCATCGGCGAGCTGCGCAGCGTGCGTGATTTCCTGCGCAGCGAAGGCGACCGCGTGCAGCGCGAGATCGCCGGCTACGCCACGCTGAGCCAGACCGCCATGGCGTCGCTGAAAATCATCTCCGAAAGCATGACGCAGTGGCGCAGCGCGGTGGGAGCGCCCTTCACGCCACGGGACTGATCACGGCGGGGAAGCGCGGCGAGGCGCGGCCCACCGGGCCGCGCCTCGCCCGTGCGGACGTCGCTCAAGGCGTGATGTCCGCCACTACCGTATGGGTCGTTGGATCGACAAGCAGCACGCGATCACCGAACGTCACGTAGCTGTACGGACGGATGGCCGGGACTCGCAGGGCCGTCGCCGCGGGTAACGGCGTCAGGACGACGCCGGCCGGCAATTGCGCGCCGACCGCATAGCGCGTCGGGAAAGCCGACGGCACCGCGTCCTGCTCCACATAGGCGTCGTCGTCCGCCTCCTCGACCGGCACCGCATAGCCCGTACCCGTGGTCGACGGGATCACGACGGGGCGCGCCGGATAGACCGGCGCGGCCGGCGCCACCTGCTCCTGCACGATGGTCTGGTAGACGATCCGGCGCTGCGCCGGATCGAGCGCGAGCGGCGGACCGGCGATGCGGCGGACGGCCGTCGTGCGCTGAACGGAACGCGTCGTCCGCCGCACGGTGTCGGCGGTTTCGGCGCTCGGACGGCCGGAGCGAACGACACGCGCCGTGGTGTGCGTCGCGGAGAGATGCCGGGTCGTGACGGTCCGCACCGCCGGCGCAACCCCGACCGTCTCGTCCACATAGGCGGCGGGCGGCGCCGGCGGATAGGCCTCCTCATATGGCCGCAGCTGGACCGTACCGATCCCGCGCGCCGGCACGACGCCGCGTTGGATCGCAATGGCCCCCGCCGCGGGAGCGACCGGAGCCGCAAGCGGGCGGCGCGTGATCACGGTTCCGCTCGGAGTTCTGGGTGACGATGGTTTCGACCGGCTCCTCGACGACCTGCCGGCTGATGACGTTCTGGGCATGTGCGCTCGCCCCGCCCATCGCGAGCGCGACGCCCAGCGGGGCGACGCGCAACAATCTCGAATGCTCCGATCTCATGACGGCCTCCGGTTTTTTCAGCTGATACCTGGGCAAACGCGACGGGTTTCGCTCGGTTCCGGGAACCGCGCGTGACCATTTGGCGGCGGAAAAATGCCGGGCCCGCCGCAATGGTGTTTCGGTGACGATGCCGAAACCCCAAGAGAGGCGAACGGATCGACATCCTATTCGCTACTCGCCATTCGCTATCTAGTGCACGTCGTTTCACGGCTCTTGTGTCACCACCGCGACCACCTGTGGGTTGCCGGGGTCGACCAGGATCACCTGCTTCTCGATCATCGCGACGCTGAACTCCCTGGCTTGGAGAGCGAGCTTCGCGAGCGTATCCGACAACGGCTTGAGCTCGACGTTGTCGGGCACGCGGGCACCGACCGTGACGCGGAATCCGTTCGGAGCGGCGCTGTTTTTCTGCGTCCCGGAGATGCTTTCATAGATCGCCAACCGCTGCGCCGACGTGAGACTCAAGACCAGCCCCGCGGCTGGCCCATTGACGGGGTCCTGCGGCGGTGCCTGCGCTGACGCCACCGCGGAGAGGGCCAGGAACAGAACGCCGGCAACTGAATTCGTGACGGACCGATATCGTGTCGCGCATTGCCGCTTCATGGCGTCATCCCTCGAAAGATCGATTCGGCCGGCGGCGTTGTCGCCGCGGCATCCCATCGATTCGTCCCGTCGGTATGGGGACCTAACGCGGGCGCATCGGGATGGTTCCGGCGAAATGAGGCATCGAGAGGCCGCGTCGCAATGGCGAATCGTCTATTCGCAACTCGCCGCTCGGAGAAGCGCCCGACGCGCGTGCCCTATCTCACCGGAAAATCGAAATAGGTCGCTGGGAACGGCTCGTCGCGCAGCGTGAAGTGCCACCATTCCTTTGCATAGGGGCGAAATCCGCGCTGCCGCATGGCGGCCGCGAGCAGCGCGCGGTGGCGGCGGGCCTCCGCGCTCACCGTCATGTCGCCCGGCCAGGAGCGCGGGCCGAAGGTGTCGAATGGCGTTCCCATGTCGGGCTCGGCGCCGTCGGCGAGCACGACCAGCCCGATGTCGACGGTCGAGCCGCGCGAATGGCCGGATTGCGCCGCGATGTAGCCGAGCCGAAAAAGCTCGCGCTTGTCGACCGTCGGATAGAACTCGGCCTTGCGCTTGACGTCGGCGAGGTCGCGCGCCCAGCGCACGAAATGCGCGACCGCCCGCCCCGGCCGATAGCAGTCGAACACCTTGAGGCCGAGCCCGCGCTCGGCGAGATCATGTTGCACCCGGGCGAGCGCGCCGGCGGCCTGCGCGGTCAGCAGGCAGACCGGCCGCTCATAGCCGTCGATGCGGACGCCGACGAAATTGTGCTCGCCCGCGTAGCGCATCTCGACCGCGATCCCCGGCACGCGCGCCGCAACATCGACAAACGACGCGGGCCGCTCGGCCGCATGCGCGGCGGCGCAAGCGAGGAGGATGCCGGCCACGATTTGAATGAACCGCATCGATGCCATAGCCGTCATTGCGAGGCGCACCGATCTCTGGTTTACCGGAGATCGGCAAATTTTATGCGCAAGTCGGGCAAGCCCGACTTGCGTGGGCGACGAAGCGATCTCCGCCGCGCAGCACAAGCGAAGTGAGATTGCTTCGCTTCCGCCTTCGCGCTCTGCGCTTCGGCAGACTTTAGCCCGCCGTAGCTCGCGACGCGAGCGTAGGCGGGTCGCTCGCAATGACAACTATCCGCTGATGCGCGCGATGTCGGCGCCGCAGGCCACGAGCTTGTCCTCGAGGCGCTCGAATCCGCGATCGAGGTGGTAGACGCGGTTGACCATGGTCTCGCCTTCGGCGGCGAGCGCCGCGATGACGAGCGACGCCGAGGCGCGCAGATCGGTCGCCATCACGGGCGCGCCCTTGAGCCTGTCGACGCCCTCGATGGTCGCGGTCTCGCCGTCGAGATGGATATGGGCGCCGAACCGCACCAGCTCCTGCACGTGCATGAAGCGGTTCTCGAAGATGGTCTCGGTGATGCGCGAGGTGCCCTTGGCGCGGGTCATCAGCGCCATCAGCTGGGCCTGCAGATCGGTCGGGAAACCGGGGAACGGATCGGTCGCGACCTCGACCGGCGCGATGCCGGCGCCGTTGCGGGCGACGCGGATGCCCGTATTGGTGACCGAGATATCGAGACCGGCGCGGGCCAGCACATCGAGCGCCGACTGCAGCAGTTCCGGCCGCGCGCCTTCGAGCATCACGTCGCCGCCCGTCATGGCGACCGCCATGGCGTAGGTCCCGGTCTCGATGCGGTCCGGCAGCACGCTGTGGCGAGCGCCGCGCAGCCGGGCGACGCCCTTGACGGTGATACGCGAGGTTCCGGCGCCCGAGATCTGCGCGCCCATCTTATTGAGGCAGGCCGCCACATCGCCGATCTCGGGCTCGCGCGCGGCGTTTTCGATCACGCTGACGCCGTCCGCGAGCGCGGCCGCCATGAGCGCCGTGTGGGTGCCGCCGACCGTGACCTTGGGAAAGACGATCTCGCCGCCTTTGAGGCCGCGCTTGGCGCGCGCGATCACGTAGCCCCCGTCGATCTCGATGGCGGCGCCGAGCCGCTCCAGCACCATGATGAGCAGATCGACCGGCCGCGTCCCGATCGCGCATCCGCCCGGCATCGAGACTTTCGCCTCGCCCATGCGGGCGACCAGCGGCGCGATCACCCAGAAGCTCGCGCGCATCTTCGACACCAGCTCGTAGGGCGCCGTGGTGTCCACTATATTGGCAGCGGAAATATGCAGCGTCTGGCCCTGATGCTCCGTGTCGCCCGGCCGCTTGCCGCCGACCATCACGTCGACGCCGTGGTTGCCCAGGATGCGTTGCAGCAGGCCGACGTCCGCAAGGCGCGGCACATTGTCGAGGACGAGCGTCTCGTCGGTGAGCAGGCTCGCGATCATCAGCGGCAGGGTCGCGTTCTTGGCACCGGAAATCGGAATTGTGCCGTTGAGCGGCCGCCCGCCGACGATGCGTATGCGATCCATTCCGGTCTCTCCCGCAGCCCTCGGGGCCGCACCGACCCCGACCATGACCGGATTCGCCCCTCGCGGGCAATCGGTCGCTCGACGCAGGGTTACCGCGATCAAGGCTCCAGTCAGGGCCACATTGCGGCGAAAGTCGGGATCTGGGACTGAATTTACCGGTTTTGCCCGTCTTCCGGGGCTTGCGCGCCTCTTCGGCGGGCGCCGACGGTGCGTCATCGCCGGCCCGCCCGCGGGCCTGCGCCTTGCGGCGCTTGAGATTGGCCTTGAGCGCCGCCGCCAGCCGCTCGGCCCGGCGGTCCGCCCGATCGTTCGGCTTGCGTGCCGTCATGGTGCGCTCTTAGCGCATTTTGGCGTCCGATCGGAAGGCATGATGCCGTCATGGGCTCCGGACCCGGGCGGACGAATTTTGCCCCGTCCGGCCCGGCAATCCTTGCACCGGCGACTCGCCTGTGGCAGTTTCCGCGCCGTTCGGCGGGCCATCCGCCGGTTTTCTCCGCTGCCGTAGCTCAGTGGTAGAGCACCCCCTTGGTAAGGGGGAGGTCCACAGTTCAATCCTGTGCGGCAGCACCATTAAATGTGACCATGGCCCGGGAACTTTCTCGATTTTCGATCGTGCGCTCGTCAACCGCCTGGTTGGTCCGGCCGGCGTCCGCTGATCCCCGAAGAGCAGCCAAAAGCAGATAGTCAAAAGCCGCCGCCCAGGGCAGCACTGCAAAAAGGCGCGAGATCAGCCGCAACCACGATTGCAAACTTCATCGAGCAAGCATCCCGGCTTACCGCCCTTATTGGGACAGAGCCGATTTTTCCAATATCCGGAGAATTGATGTGCATCAATGTACCCGAGCGTCATGCTGGTAGGAATTTCGCGAGCACGGAGAGAAGAGAAAGGATGTCTCATGTCCTATCGAACAATCACCACCCTCGCGGCGGCGGCCCTCATCGGCATCGCGTGCGTTTCTACTGATGCATTGGCGCGCGGCGGTCGCGGTGGCGGTGCCCGCGTCGGCGGGGTCCATGCCGGAGCCGTCCATCGTGGCGGAGTTGGCCGTTATGGCGGTGCCTATGTGCGCCGTGGAGTTGGTGCCGCTGCGGTCGGCGCCGCCGCGGTCGGTGCGGGCGTGTACTACAACAGGTCGCAATGCGGGTATTACCCCTATCCGCCTTGCTATTAAGTCCAGCAGGGGGCGTTGCGGGTGCGGCGCCCCCTACCCGACGAGGTTCACGGTGGGTCAAAACCGGGAATCGTAGTGGGAATTTTGAGTCCGCCCTGCGTCCGAAAGCGGAGATGAGAGCGGGACACCGCCTATCCGGCTACCCGCTTCCGATCACTCTACGCCCGGATACCTGCTGATCGTCTCCCACAGGTCGCCCAAGTCCATCTGCAGTTTTTTGAGCGGCTCGCGCGCTATGACGCAGCTTTCGAGGAGGCCGCGATGTTGCGTCAATTCATGTTGGGCGGCGGCGTGAGCCTCTGCAACATCGCGATTTACGCACTGCTGATGACCAGCGTGGTCTGGGTGGCCCACACGATGCGCGAGCGGAGCACCCCGCATTCGTCGTGGTTCCTGATCGCCGTCATGATCCCGACCGTCTCGGTCTTGATGCTCGCACACATCGCCGAAGTTTTCGTCTGGTCCTTGGCCTACCGGATTTTCGATGTTGCGCCGGCGGGCGCCAGCATCATGTATTTCGCATTCGTGAATTACACGACCCTCGGCTATGGCGACATCGTTCCGGTCGAACCGTGGCGGCTGCTCGGCCCGATGACGGCGATGAACGGCGTGCTGCTGTTCGGCTGGTCCACGGCTGTGATTTTCGAGATCCTGCGGAGCGCCATGCGGCAAATCTGGCCGTTGGACAAGGACATCGCCTGAGTTGGACGACGGCGGGGCCGAACGTCGCCGACGGTAGTTGCGGCCTTTCGCGGGAAAACGTGGAGCGAGTGTGCTCTTCGCTGCTAATCCGGAATCAAGCCAGGGAGCGAGCATGAGAACGGTCGAAATTGCCTACCGCTATGAAGCGAAGGATAAACCGGATCGCTCTCGGCCGCCCGACACCGAGTCGGCTTTGCTTAGGCTGAAGGACGGCAATCGCGCATTCGCCGACCTTCTCAACAGCGTCAAGGATGACGGCGATTCAATACGCCGAGTGATACAGGTCGATCCGCGCGATCTAGGTCTGTTGCCGGGCGCGATCGGAGCACCGTTGCAACGCCCGTTTGCGGCCGTTCTCGGCTGTTCGGACGCGCGGGTCCCGCTGGAATTGATCTTCAACGAGGGACCGAACGATCTGTTCGTTATTCGCGTGGCCGGCAACGGTCTCGGCAGCGACGTACTGGGCAGTTTGAATTACGCGGTCGAGCATTTGGGCGGCAGCCTCAAGCTCATCGTCGTCCTGGGGCATAGTGGATGCGGCGCGGTGTCCGCTGCAGTGGATGTGTTCCTCAATCCGAGCGACTACCTGCCGCTGGCCTCGCGACCTTCGCTTCGCGGGGTTGTCGACCGCCTTCTGGTCGTCGTTCACGCGTCCGCGCGCAAAATGGCCGCAGTATTTGGGCCTGACATCGTACGACGAGCGGGATATCGCCAGGCGCTTATCGAAACCGCCGTAGTTACGAATGCGGCTCTTTCCGCTTATTCGATCCAACAGGAAATCGTGAAGAATTGTCACAATGCGTTGCAGACGGTGTACGGAATCTATCTGCTGGAGACGCGCGACGTGTGGACGCCACGACTCGGTCTCCCGGACGGAACCGGCCTGGCTCACGCACCCGGCGACCCCGGCGAATTCGAAACGCTCGCAACCGCAATCATGCGATCGACGCGGATAACGACGCTGCTCACGACCTGACACACCCGGACATCCGTGCAGGGTAGACGAACGCGCGAATGCGGCTAAAATCGGCGCCGCGAATGCCGGCGTGCGCGGTGCCGGCGTTCTCTTTCGTTCTCGCGCTGGGCTGGGGGGAGTTCATGTTGCGTCGTGCCGCTCTCGCGCGTCTCGCGAGATGCCCGTGATCCTGTCTTACGGTCAAGCCCAATCGGGAATGCCGCCCGCGACGGAAGGCCGGGTGCGGCGCACCGACATGGACGCCCTCAGGATCCTGACTTGCGCCGCCGTCATCTTGTTGCACGCGGCGTTGATCTTCAGCGAGAAGCCGGTCTCTCACCTCAAGAGCGCCGTGCCGTCCCGCGCCGCGACGCTGCTGTTCGATCTGCTGCACCCGACGACGCTGGCGCTGTTCTTCGTGATTGCGGGGTGGTCGGCCGTCGCGTCCTTGCGCGGGCGCCGCACCGGTCAATTTGCCCTGGATCGGGTGACGCGCCTGCTCGTGCCGCTGCTTATCGGTATCGTGCTGTTCGGTCCGATCATCAAATATATCGAAATGAGCCAGGGGTTCGACCTGTGGGTGCATGGGTTTCGACGCGCCGAGCCCATGAACTTCGGGTTTCTCGAGTTTCTCCGTCCCTATTGGACGCGGCCCAAGCTGCTGACCTGGTCGCATCTGTGGTTCCTTGCCTATTTGTTCCTGTATTCGATCCTGCTCCTGCCGCTGCTGGTGCGCCTTGCTGGCTGCGTTGCCCGCACGGCCGAGCCGGCGGCGCCGACTGTCTACCTTCCTGCGATCCCGATGGCGCTCCTTCTGGTCACGACCGACGGCTACTGGCCGATCATGCCGAATCTGATCACCGATTGGCCGAACTTTACCTATTACGCGCTGTGCTTTGTGACCGGTTCCGGTATCTCGGTCTGGTCCGGGTTCGAGGCCCGGCTCGCCAAGGAGGCGCCGCGTCTCCTCGTGCTCATGCTGCTGGGGTTTGCGGGGATGAACTATTGCGGAGAATTGACGGCCGGACGTCTGTTCGTTGCGCTGGCCGCGTGGGGCGGCGTCGGCGCGGCGCTCGGATTCGCCTCTCGTCGCAAGCCGATTGCGACGCCGACTTTCGTATATCTCACCGAGGCGACCCTGCCGGTCTACGTCGTGCACCATGTCCCGGTGCTGCTGCTCGGGCTTGTGCTGCTGCCGATCGATTTGCCGGTGTGGCTCAAGATGATGTCGATCTGGATGGCGGCTGGCGCGACCTCGCTCGCCGCCTATCATTGGCTGATCCGGCCTTGGCGACCAGTGCGCTGGCTAATGGGAATGAGCCGCGCTGCGCCGCCGATGCGGCGGGCACGGCAGTGGACGACGGAGCCGCCCGGCACGCAATTTTCATCCGCAATGCTGTTCGGCCAGTCTACGTCGAGCCGCGGACATCCGATCGCGTTGAATGTCGTGCCATCGTCGAGCGACACCGCGAGCGCGAGGCCGGAATAGAAGCACGGCACCTGCGATTTGGTATTGCCGACCGGGCACAAGTCGTTCGGCGGGTTGGCGAGGTTCTTCCCATGGTACCCGCCGTGGAATGGCATCAGCCAGCGCGTAAGGCCCTGGCGTCGAAGCGACACGCGCCAGCGCGTAGGATATGCGAAATCGCTGGACTGCCAATTGTCATCAGCGGTGACTACGGTACGTCGCCGTTTTTTTTGCGCAGATCACAGAGAAGCAAAGCGGTTGAACTCGCTCGTGCACGGAATACGACGACCTCAAGCGTATACTGGCAGAGTACGACAAAATCGCGAGCCGCTAGTCGAGCGCGCACGGGATCATCGGAATCGCTTATCCTTGATGAGCGAGCCCGAGGCACACATAGCAAGCACGCTATATGAAGAGTGCTGTCAAAGGACAAGCGGATGGAAGACGCATGGAGGCATACGAACGACTTGCGATCGGGTGCACGCAGATTCATGCGACCGTGGTATAATAGCCACATTGCGTTCTTATTCGGCCGTGGCTCAGCCAAGCCGACCTATCTACACGGGTAAAACGCTGTCATTGTCCTTGGTGATGAAAAGCGGCCCGGAGAGCCGGCCAGACGGTCGGCACCAGCTTGCGAATTCCAGGGGGCAACTGTGAACAAGGTTTGGCTTGGGGCTGCTGCGGCAGCTGCACTTTCGTTTGCTACGCCAGTGGCGGCTGCGGATATTGCCAATGTGAACACGGCGCCGCCGATTGCAGCCGCTACTCCTTGGGCTGGATTTTATTTTGGTCTCGACGTGGGCATGCAATCGACGAAGGCCCGCACTGATTTGACCAGTGTGGCGGGATCACTAAACGGAGGGCCGTTGGGCACGCCGGTGCCTGTGACCGACGTCGGCTCTGACTTCAATAACACGAAATTCAGGCCCGGGATCTATGCCGGGTACAATTGGCAAGTTGCCTCTTGGGTAATTGGCCTCGACGGCGATATTGCTTGGACCAATCGGAATGAGTCTGGGTCCGCGGTGATATACATTCTCCAGGCGCCACTTTGGACCCGGGACTTTGACGACCAAATGGGATGCCTCGGCACGCGCGCGACTTGGATATCTTGTCACGCCGAGCTTTCTGTTTTACGTCGCCGGGGGTGCCGCATGGCAGAGTTTCGATACACAAATTAGTTGTGGGCCTCACGGATGGATGTGCGCCCAACTTTAAGATCGGCACATTCGACCATCCAGTGACCGCCGGCGGGTCATTTACGAAAACGGGGTGGACGATTGGAGCCGGCGGTGAAGCGACGCTTTGGTCGCACTGGATTGCGCGAGCCGAATATCGCTATGCCAACTTTGGCACAGCGAGTTTTAACGCCGCACAAAGAATCGAAGCCATAGGGCAACCGATCATCATCGATGTGATCGGCACCTATACGGTGAAGGTCCAAACGCATACCGCACTATTCGGAATGGCGTATAAGTTCGGAAACTAATCGTCGCCGAACGGAAATTGAGATGGTCCTCCTTGGTCAGGCCAATTCGCAAGGCCGCCATGGCACGCCGCCTTAGTGCCGACTCAGGCCACCCTGATGTCGCCGAGGAACCTGTCGACGTCGGCGCGCAGCGCGGCGGCCTGGTTCCCGAGATTGTCGGCCGAGCCGAGGACCTCGACCGGACACCGCGCTGGTCTCGCGCGGCGGCCTCGTTCACTCCGGTGATGTTGCTCGAAACCTCGTTCGCGCCGTTGGCCGCCTCCTGCACGTTGCGGGTGATCTCCCGGGTCGCGGCGCCCTGCTCCTCGACCGCGGCGGAGATGGTCGCCGCAATCTCGCTGATGGTGGTGATCGTCCCGGTGATGTTCTCGATCGCCTTCACGGCGTCGCCGGTCGTCTGCTGCATCGCGGCGATCTGGGTGGCGATCTCGTCGGTCGCCTTCGCGGTCTGGTTGGCGAGGCTCTTGACCTCGGCGGCCACCACCGCAAAGCCCTTGCCGGCCTCCCCGGCGCGCGCCGCCTCGATGGTCGCGTTGAGCGCCAGAAGATTGGTCTGCTCGGCAATCGCGCGTGATCAGCTTCACGACATCGCCGATCTTCTGCGCCGCCTCGCGACAGCGTCTGCACCGTCGCATTGGTGCGGCCCGCGTCCTCGACCGCCTGACCGGCGATCTTGCTCGACTGGCCGACCTGGCGCCCGATCTCGGTGACCGAGCGACAGGAGTTCCTCGGTCGCCGACGCGACCGTCTGCATGTTGCCCGAGACCTGCTCGACGGCGGCGGCGACCGCCGAGGCCTGCGCGCTGGTCTCCTCGGCCGTCGCCGACATGTTCTGCGAGGTGGTGCGCATCTCCGCGGTCGCGGCGGACGTCGACATGGTCGAGCGTGCCGCGGACGCCTTGCTCGAACACCGCGATGTGCTGCTCGATCGGCGGCCTGGCGCTGCTCCTTGCTCGCCTGCTCCGCGTTCTGCTCGGCCTGAAGCCGTTCGGTCTCGATCGCATGGCGCTTGAAGACCGCGACCGCGCCCGCCATCTCGGCGATCTCGTCGGTGCGCGTCTGCGCCGGAATCTCGACCGTATGGTCGCCCTCGGCCAGGCGCCGCATGGCCGACGTCATGCCGGCCAGCCGCCGCGTAATGACGCGGCCGAAAAGCAGCGCGGATCGCCAGCGATCACGAGCCAGCACCGCCAGCAACGCGCCGCCCGACATCAGCAGCAGCAGCTCGTCGCAGCGCCGCGAAGCTCCTCGGCCGTCGACAGGCTGCGAGGAGAACACCGCGATCACGTCGCCGTCCTTCTGCGCCCATCGCGCCGGTGTGGCAGCCCGCACAGACGTCCTTGCGGCTATCCGGCGATCGTCGCCGAGCACGATCGGCAGGCTGTAGCGATAGGTATCGCCGACGAAACGCCCGATCGGCCGGCCGGTGCGCATGGCCTCCTCGTCGATCGCATCGTGCGGCTTTTTGGCGCGGTGTGTCCGGCGCGGTCTTGCGCCATGTAGGCCGTGGTCTTCGGGTCCCAGACGCTCCACAGCTTGCCCGCATAGTCGCGTGTTGCGGTTCTCGAACCAGCCGTTGAACACCTTGATGGCGACGTTTTGCGGGTCGTTCAGACGCTGCTCCATCGCGCTTTCGACCAGCGCGTTGAGCGACTTGAGCTCATTCTCCGACGAAGCCCGCAGCTTGGTTTCGAGAGCCGATACTGCAACCAGCCGACCACCGCGAGCGTGCAGACCGCGAGGCCCAGCACCCCCAGGCTGGCGATCAGCATGAAACGGGCCTGCAGGCCGAGCTTGTTCCACCAGCGCGACATTGCGGACGTCCGGCAGTCTGACGGGGGCATAGCCCATCATATCGAGGACGTTAAGTTTGGGTTTACCGTTGGGAACTAGGCGGTCATGCCATGCCGGAATATCGCATGCCGGCGAATTCACGCGGCCGCGCCCTCCCGGCGCATGCGCGTGATCGCCGCCGCGTCGAGGCCCGCCTCCGCCAGCACCGCGTCGGTGTGCTCGCCGAGCGCGGGCGCGGGCCGCCGCCACCGCCGGGCGTCTGCGACAGCCGCGGCACGATGTCGTGCATCGGCAGGCTGCCGAGCTCGGCGTCCTCGACCTCGACGACGACGCGCTCCTTGAAATGCGGGTCCGCGACCGCGTCGGCGATGTCGTAGACCGGCCCGGCCGTGACGCCGGCGGCGCGCATGTGCGCGAGCGCCTCCTCGCGCGTCTTGCTCGGCGAACCAGCCGCCCACCGCCGCGTCGACCAGCGGACGATGGGCGACGCGCGCGCTGTTGGTGCGGAAGCGCGCGTCGGCGAGCATGTCGGCGCGGCCGATGGTCTCGAAAATGCGCCGCGCCATCGTCTCGGTCGAGCCGGAGATCGCCACGTACTTGCCGTCGGCGCAGCGATAGACGTTGCGCGGCGCCGAGGTGTGCGAGCCGCGAGCCGGTGCGCTCCTTGACGGCGCCGGTGGCGCGGTAGATCGCGGCCTCCGGGCCGAGCACCGAGAACATCGATTCGAGCAGCGTGAGATCGATCACCTGCCCGCCGGCCTCGCCCGCGCTCGCGTGCGCGCACGGCGGTCACGGTGGCGAACGCGCCGTAGAGGCCGGCGATCATGTCGGCGAGCGCGAGCGGCGGCAGCACCGGCTCGCGGTCCGGGAAACCGGTGCGCGCCGCAAAGCCGCTCATCGCCTCGACCAGGGTGCCGAAGCCGGGCAGCGGCGCGTAGGGCCCGGTCTGGCCGAAGCCGGAGACGCGCACGATGACAGCTCGGGATTTGTCGCGTGCAGAACGTCGGGCCCGAGACCCATCTCCTCCAGCGTGCCGGGGCGAAAGTTCTCGATGAACACGTCCGCCGTCGCGACGAGACGCAACAGCGCGTCCTTGGCGGAGCCGCATGGCGCAGGTTGAGCACGAGCGAGCGCTTGTTGCGCGCGTAGGTCTTCCAGTGCAGCGCCTGGCCGGCGTCGCGCCAGTCGCGCAACGGGTCGCCCGCCGGCGGCTCGACCTTGATCACGTCGGCGCCGAAATCGGCGAGCTGCAGCGACAGCATGTTGCCGGCGACGAGGCGCGACAGATCGAGCACGCGGATGCCGTCGAGCGGGCCCTGCGCGCGCGTCGGGTCGAAGCGGATGGGGGTGTCGTGGGCGGTGCTCGTCATGCGGCCAGAATAGATGAACAAACGCCGTGGGAAAATCGGCGCTTCAACGTTCACCGTCATGCCCGGCCTCGTGCCGGGCATCCACGCCTTGCAGCCAAGGAAGACGTGGATGGCCGGGACAAGCCCGGCCATGACGGACCGCTACTCAGACGCCGAGATGGCGGTGCAGCACTTCGGGCTGGTCGCGCACCGCCTGCGCGGTCAACTCCTCGACGATGTGGCCGTTGTTGATGATGTAGACGCGATCGGCGAGGCTCATGCGCGGCGGAGATGTTCTGCTCGACCACCACGATGGTCTGGCCGGCCTCGGCGAGAGCGCGGCAGGTCGCGAGCAGATCGCGCACGATGATCGGCGCGAGTCCCTCGAACGGCTCGTCGAGCAGCAGGATCTTCGGATCGCGGACCAGCGCGCGCGCGATCGCCAGCATCTGCTGCTCGCCGCCCGACAGGTCGGTGCCGCGGCTGCGTGCGCCGCTCCTGCAGCCGCGGGAACATCTCGCTAGATGCGCTCGAGCGGCCAGCGCGTTCGGCGCCGTCAGCCCGGCGAGGATGAGGTTCTCCTCGACGTTGAGGCTGCCGAAGATGCGGCGGTCCTCGTGGCACGAGCTGCATGCCGGCCTGGCGCGATGGCGTGGCTCGTGCGGCCGGCGATGTTCGGCGCCGTCGAACACGATCGTGCCGGAGCGCGGCGTGCACCACGCCCATCAGGCTCTTCAGCGTCGTGCTCTTGCCGGCGCCGTTGCGGCCGAGCAGCGCCACCACCTCGTTGCGTCTCGACGCGCAGCGACGACGTCGAACAGGATGTGGCGAGTCGCCGTAATAGCTGTTCATGTCCGTTGACCTCGAGCAGGCTCATGCCGCTGCAACTCCGCCGAGATAGGCTTCCTGCACCGAGGCGTTGCGCTTGATCTCCGCCGGCGTGCCCTCGGCCAGCACGCGCGCCTTCCTGCAGCACGGTGATGCGCTCCGCCAGCTCGAACAGCGCAGTCCATGTCGTGATCGATCACGATCATGGTGCGGCCGCGGCGGATCGATTCTTCAGAAGCTGCACGGTCTCGACGCGCTCGCGCGGGCTCATGCCGGCGAGCGGCTCGTCGAGCAGCAGCAGCGCTCGGCGAAGTGGCGAGCGCCAGCCCGATCTCCAGCCGCCGCTTCTCGCCATAGGCGAGCTCCGCGACCGGCGCGTCGGCGCGCGCGGTCAGGCCGACCAGCGCGAGCGTGCTGCTCGACCTGCTCGTCGAGCCCGGGAACGCGGTCGATGCGGCGAAACAGGTCGAGCCGGAACTGTGCCGCGCAGCGTTCCGCCAGTGCCGCGATCGTCAGGTTCTGGCGCACGCGTCAGCCGGGTGAACAGCTGGTTGACCTGATAGCTCTTGGTCAGGCCGAGCTGGCACACGTCGGTGACGTCCATGCCGGTGATGTCGCGGCCGTCGAAGATGATCTGGCCGGAGGTCGGCGGCATCTCGCAGGTCAGCATCTTGAAGAACGTGCTCTTGCCGGCGCCGTTCGGGCCGATGATGCCGCGCAGCTCGCCGTGCTCGACGGTGAAGTTGATGTCGCTGTTGGCGACGAGGCCGCCGTAGCGCTTGGTCAGGCCGCGCGCCTCGCAGGATCGGGCCGGAGAACGGCGTCTCGTCGACGGCGCGCGCGGCATGGCCGACGCTGGCCGTGGCCGGCGGTGCGGCGAGTTCCGGCGCTTCCTCCGGGCGGCTCGGCGCGTGCGGCCGGCGCGGTGAAATCAGCTCGATCGAGATCCCTGCATGCCGCCGATCAGGCCGCGGCGCAGGAAGCAGACCAGCAGCACGAAGACGACGCCGAGCACCAGCTTCCAGGCGGCGCCGAGCCCGAGCGCGGCCTGCAGGAAGTCCTGCAGAAAGAGCCAGACCGCGGCGCCGAGCAGCGGGCCGAACAGCGTGCCGGTGCCGCCGATCGCGGTCTGCATCACGAGCTGGCCGGAGGTGTCGAAGGTGAAGGCGTCCGGCGGCATGAAGCCCTGCAGCACGCCGAGCAGACCGCCGGCGAAGCCGGCATAGGCGGCGGCGATCACGAAGGCGGTCAGCTTGTAGCCGTGGACGTTGTGGCCGACGGCGGCGCGCGCGCAGCGGATTGTCGCGGATCGCGCTGAGGATCGCGCCGACCGGCGAGCGCACGATGCGCAGCGCGATCACGATGCCGATGAAGTAGCAGACCGCGAGGAACGGATACATCGACCAGCCGGTGGTGAAATGGAGGGTGGTGAAGCCGAGATCGAGGCTCGGCGTCGGCACGCCGGGCAGTCCGTTCTCGCCGCCGGTCTAGTCCGACAGCGGAGTGAACTCGACGAAATAGAACACCTCGGCGATCGCCACCGTGATCATGGCGAAGTAGATGCCGGTGCGGCGCAGCGCGATCAGCCCGACCAGATAGCCGACGACGCCGGCCGCGACCATGCCGATGATCAGCGCGAGCACGACGTGCGGAAATCCCGTGACGGTCAGCAGATAGGCGGCGACGAAGCCGCCGGTGCCGTAGAACGCCGACTGGCCGAACGAGAGCAGGCCGGTGTAGCCGAACAGGATGTCGAAGCCGATGCCGAACAGGCCCCAGACCAGGATGCGGTTGACCGTGTTGGGCGCAAAGCCGAGATAGCGGCAGCACGAACGGCGCGGCGATCAGGCCGACCGCGGTCAGCGATCTCGACCAGGAAGGGACGTGCGCTTGAGCATCAGGGCACCGCGCTCATTCGCGGCCTCGCGTGCCGAGCAGGCCGTGCGGCCGCAGCAGCAGCACCAGC
The DNA here is from genome assembly GCA_963791155.1 of uncultured Pseudomonadota bacterium. Taxonomy (GTDB): domain Bacteria; phylum Pseudomonadota; class Alphaproteobacteria; order Rhizobiales; family Xanthobacteraceae; genus JAVDCA01. The sequence continues at coordinate 297,439 of CAWBRI010000016.1, read as the reverse complement.
GTCATGGCCACGAACAGCATGACGTAGGAATAGCCCGGGTTGATCATCGAGGTGATGCTGATGATCTCGCCGGCGATCAGGCCGCCGAGCACGGCGCCGGGAAACGAGCCGACGCCGCCGATCACGACGACGACGAAGGTCTGCACCAGGATCGACTTCGCCGACGTCGGGCGTGAGCGACACCACCGGCGCGTTGACGATGCCGGCAAAGCCCGCCGCCATCGCGCCGATGCCGAACACCACCATGAACACGCGATAGACGTTGATGCCGAGCGCATCGACCATCGCTGGAGTCCTCGATGCCGGCGCGCACGATCATGCCGAGCCGCGTGCGGTAGAGCACGAAGTAGAGCGACAGTCAGCGCGACCGCGACGATGCCGAGCACGACGAGGCGGTAGGTCGGATAGATCATGAAGCCGAGCGGCGTGATGCCGGCCGCCCAGGCGGGCGGCGGCACGGTCTGCGACAGGCTGCCGAAGAAAAAGCGCACCAGCTCGACGAAGACGATGCCGAGCCCGAACGTCACCAGGAGCTGGTCCTCCGGCGGGCGGCGCATAGAAATGGCGGATGATGACGCGTTCCATCACGACGCCGACCACCATCACGAACAGCGAGCCGGCGATCACGGCGACGACGAAGGAGCCGGTCGCCTCGTAGGCGACGCAGCCGGCGTAGCCGCCGAGCATGAACATCGCGCCGTGCGCCAGATTCAGGACGCCGAGCGTGCCGTAGATGATCGTCAGGCCCGAGCTGATCAGCGCCAGCAGCGCGCCCAACGCGAGGCCGTTGAACAACTGCGAAACGAAGTTAGCCCAGGTGATCATGCGAGTGATCATGCCGCGATGATCAAAGACTACGGACTGCACGGCGCCCTGCCGCGGCACGCGAAAGTTCGGCGTCGCAGGCAGCCATCGCCGCCTGCGACGCCGGTGCTGCGCGCCTATCAGGTGTAGTCGCCGAGGTTGCAGCCGAATGCGTCCGGCTTCTGCATCAGCCGCTCGCCGGGGACGACTTCGATGACCTCCCAGAAGTCTTCCTTGTTCTTCATGTCCTTCGGCGTCTTGCCCTTCACGATGACGACCGGCCGGACGCAGCTGGTGATCGGCGGCGCGGAAATGCACGTCGCCGACCATCGAGTGGAATGTCTCTGCCCGTTCTCGTAGGTCTTGATGACGTCCGGCGGATAGAAGCTGCCGGCGTTCTCGACCTGCGTCGGCCCAGATGGCGAACTGCATGTAGGCGTTCTCGGCGCCCCATTCGGGCTTGTAGCCGTACTTCTTCGTCGAACGCCTCGACGAACATCTTGGCCAGCGGATACTTGTCCTCGAGCGTCCACCAGAAATCGGTCGCGGCGTAGACGCCTTCGCATCAGCGTCCGGCCCGACCTCGCGGCGCCAGGAACGGAATCTGGTAGGGGATCACCAGCTTCATCTTCGGCAAGCATGCCGAACTGCTTGGCCTGCTGGATCGACAGCACGGCATCGTGGCCCCAGTTGACGTTGATCAGGAACTCGGCGCCGGAATTGGCGATGTTGGTGCAGGTACGAGCTGAAGTCGGGCGCGCCGAGCGGCGAGACCTGGTTGGTCACCTGGTCCAGCCGCCGTTCTTGGTCAGGTAGTCGTTCACCGACTTGGTGACGGTGTGGCCGTAGGTGTAGTCCGGCGTCATGAACGCCGCCTTCTTGTTCTTGCCGTAAGCCTTGAGCAGCACCGGGCCGATCGCGGCGGCCGCGGTCTGGCCGTAGAAGTTCTGGCGGAAGCCGTAGCGCACGCAGTCCTTGCCGGTGGTGTCGTTCGAGCCGGAGATGCCGACGACGATACAGCACCTTCTCGCGCTGCGCGAGCTTGTTGAGCGCCACCGCCACCGCGCTCGAGGTCGAGCCGGTCATCAGCGACGATCTTGTTCTCGGTGATGAAGCGCTGCTGCGCCTGCACCGCCTCGTTCGGCTTGGCGGCCGAGTCGGCGACGCCGTATTTCACCTCCTTGCCGAGCACGCCCTTGGTGGTCTTGGGCGAGATCTTCTTGATCAGCTCATGGCCGCTGTTGATGTGCTCGACCGCGAGCTGCCAGCCCTTGAGTTCGTCCTCGCCCTGCACCGCGTAGGTGCCGGTGCGCGGCACGGCTGATGCCGATGGTGACCGAGGAGCCGGACGAGCCGGCCGGCCAGGTGCCGATCGGCGGGATAATTTGTCGCAGCGCGGCCGATGCGCGGCGAACGCCGTCGCGGCGATGAGCGCGCCGCCGGCCTTGAGCACGGTGCGGCGGGAACGCTTGAGAATCGCTGGTGGGTCACGTCATCCTCCCTTGATTTGTCGGTTGTTTCGGCAAATGCCGATTGGACGGACACTCTGCCCTCCTTTAGTAGGGCTCGCCTTAATCGGCGATTATTGATCCAAATTAATGGGCGGCGGAGGCGCACCCGAGGACCGAGCTCGCGATGAACATCAGTCGGTGCGACATCGGCGATCGACCGAATGGAGCGCGCATCCCTTCGTCGCGCGGCTCAAGCGCTACATCGCGCTGACGGCAGCCGACCGATCTCGACGCCTGTGGCGGCTGATCGAGAACGGAGCTCACGGTCGAGAAGCGCCGCGATCTCGTCGTCGACGGCTACGAGTATCGCAAGCTGTGCTTCGTCGAGGACGGCTTCGGCGGCGCGCTACAAGCTGCTGCGCAACGGCAAGCGCCAGATCGTCAACGTCATCCTGCCGGGCGACGTCATCGGCCTGCCCGGCGAGCTTCCTCGACCGGGCGAACTATTCGGTCATCGCCGTCACCGACATGAGCATCGCAGGTCTGCTCGATCGATGCCTACGTGCAGCTCTGCTACCGGCGGCCGCAATTCGGATTGGCGCTGAGCTGGCTCGCGGTGCAGGAGGCGCGTTCTACGCCGAGCACATCATCGACACCGGCCGCCGCACCCCGATCGAGCGGCTCGCGCATTTCCTGCTCGAAATGCATTCGCGGCTGGCGATGGTCGGCCGCGCGGAGCCGTCGAGTTTCGAACTGCCGTTCTCGCAGGAAATCATGAGCGACGCGCTCGGCCTGAGCGTTCCGCACCTCAATCGCATGCTGTCGCAACTGCGCTTCGAAGGCCTCGTGAAGGTCGCCAATCGCCGCGTGGAATTTCCCGATCTCAAGGCGATCCACGTGCGGGCGCAATTCCAGCCGCTCAAGCTTACGCGCATTCCTGCCATCGCGTGAGCGCGCCCGCGGCGCATGGCCGCTGCATAACGCATATATCCGCCGCTGGATGCGCTTCCGTCCGTCGCCTTGCGGCAAGCTCATTATTGCCGAATGACACGAACGCCCCCGGCCGGATCGCGGCGGCCGATCCGGGCGGGCAGCGCGCGCCGGGAGATGCCCGCCGAGCACATGGCCTCAGCGGCGCCGACTCGCGGACCCTAGCACTTGCGGGTTCACCACGTTGATCGGGCTGGCCGGCGCAATAGGCGGTGATCTGGTCGAAGATATCGGCGAACTGCACCTCGTATTCCTCGTACGACACGTAGCCGAGGTGCGGCGTGCACACGACGTTCGGCATGTTCAGCAACGGATGGGCGGTATCGCGCACCGGCTCCTCCTCGTAGACGTCGACCGCCGCCATCCCGGGGCGGCCGGCCCGCAATGCGGCCACCAGCGCGCCGGGCTCGATCAGCGGCGCGCGGCTGGTATTCACGATCAGCGCGCTCGGCTTCATGCGCGCAAGGTCGCCGGCGGTGACGATGTGGCGCGTCGCGTCGACCAGCCGCATGTGCAGCGAGATGACGTCGCATTCCTCGAAGAAGGCCTGCTTGCTCGGCGCCACCGCATAACCGTCCGCCAGCGCCCGCGCCCGCGTCGCCTCGCGCGCCCACACCACGACTTTCATCCCGAAGGCCTTGCCGTAGCCCGCCACCACGGCGCCGATGCGGCCGTAGCCGTAGATGCCGAGCGTCTTGTGGCGCAGGCTGTGGCCGACGCCGATCTGCCAGTTTCCCGCCTTGAGCGCGGCCATCTGCTGGGGAATCTGGCGCATGGCCGCGAGCACCAATCCCCAGGTCAGCTCGGCCGCCGCGTAGGACGGCGTGTCGGCGTGCTGGCTCGACGACACGACCACGCCGAGCCGCGTGCAGGCGTCGATGTCGATATGCGGATAGACGCTGCGCTGGCTGATGAGCCTGAGGGCGGGCAGGCGTTCGAGCAGCGGCGCGCGGATCTTGGTGCGCTCGCGGATCAGCACCAGGGCCTCGGCGTCCTTCAGCCGCGCCGCCAGCGCATCGACGTCCTGCACGTGATCGTTCCAGATCGTGACGTCGTGGCCTGCCAGCTTCTGAAAAACCGCGAGGTTACGCACCGTGTCGTGGTAATCATCGAGGATCGAAATCTTCATTCGTCACGGCTCCATGGCGGCGGCGCCGCTGTGCGCCGGCACATTGGCGGCTGGGGTCGACTCAAGCGGAATTGGCCAGCCGGTTCTCATGCAGCCGCCGGCCTGGCGAACCGATGCGCCAGCACGGTCGTGCGCAAAAGCGCCGCCAGCGCGGCCGTTTCGTCGCGCGTGAGCCCCCCATAGGGCGGATAGGGCTCTCCCGCCGGCACGCCGATGAGATTCATCGCCGCCTTCATGACCGGTGCCAGGCCACGGTGCATCCACTTCGACGGGAACAGCGCGAACTGAAGCTGCAATGCCGCCGCACGCTCGTGGTCCTTGGCGAGGAACGCGTCGATCACATGGCGCGCGATTTCCGAGCCCGGCGGCGGCATGGTGGCACCGGAGCCGCCGAGCTGCAGCGTGGCGAGCAGCATCTGCATGGTGGTGAAATAGCGCGCATGCCCGGCGCGATCGACCTCGACGATCAGCCGCGAGACCCGCGCGAGGTCGCGCGAGCTCTCCTTGATGAGCTGCACGCTCGGAAGCTGCGCGAGCGCAATCGTATCCGCGATCGAGACGTCGGCGCCAGGTCCCGGATTGAGATAGAGCGTGATGGGCAGCCGGGTCTCGCGCGCGATGGCCTCGAAATAGGCGATGAGGTCGCCCTGGGTGGGCGGCCCCGCGAACGGTCGCAGCGGTGCCAGCAGCTGCACCGCGGCGGCGCCGAGCTTTTCGGCGTCATGGGCGAGCTCGATCGCGGTCTTGAAGGACGGGTGCGAGATTCCGACCATCACCGGCACGCGTCCATCGACCAGCTCGACGGTCTGACGGATGAGAGCCTTGCGCTGCTCGAAGCCCAAATAGGTGTATTCCTGAGTTTCCACTCCCGCCGCCACCACCATGGTGGCGCCGCAGTCCTCGATCACGTAATCGATCTGGCGCCGAAGCGCTGGCTCGTCGACTTTCAGGTCGGGCCCGAACGGCGTCAGCGGCGCGACGATCAGACCCGGATCCGGTCTCGGCTTGTCCATGGCGGCCTCCCCTCGGTCGGGCGCGTCTGTTCCGGCCCGCGGCTGCCGGCGCGCAGACTGCGTGCCGCAGATTAATATCCGGCCGGCGCCGAATTCGCCACCGGGTCCGATCCAATATTTGCGCGCCCCTCCTGCCGTGCGTCGCGCGGACGCCCGGACGGGCGGTGCCCCTCGTGCGTCATGGGATCGGGACCGCCTCGCGCGGAGCGGAAATCCGACGGTCGCGCGCGCCGCTGTAGTGGCCGGAAGCGTCGTTGCTGCGGCGTCTTTCGATGAATGGCGCCCGTCGGAGCCCGGAGCCTTCGTCGACCGCTTGGACACGCAGCCGCGCCGGCGCGCCGGACGACACGCGCGGCGCCACGGAGCGTCGCGGCAAGCCCGTAAATGCGGTCGCCGTGTTCCGCCGGGCTTTCTGCGCCGACAGGTAGGCCAACCAGTTGCGATAGATGCACGCCGCGGATGGACGCCAGACATTCCTCAATGCGCGCTCCGCCGCCGCGACCGGAAAGTCGGCGAGCAATTCCTCGCGCCGGTCCGCGCGCGCGCGGACGCCGAACGCCGCCAGCAGGCTGGCGGTCTCGCCGTCGAAATAGCCGTTCGGCAGCGCCGGATAGGTTTGCCGTTCCCCGCGGAGGAAGCGCCCGACATCCCTGCGATACTCTCCGAGCAGGCTGTGCGCGTCATATTCCGGATGGCCCTGGAAAAAGACGAACAGGCTCCTGCCCTGTTTCGCGAAGCTGTCGACTCCCGCCTGTGTGGAGCGCGTGAGCATCTCGTAACCGCACCTCACCAGCTCCTGTTCGCGCAACTCGTTCCAGCGCGAATGCGGAACCGGCAAGCGGGGCGGAACGTGCTTCATCAGCGGGTGATCGCCGACCTTCGCGCAATCGAAGACGCCGAAGCACTTGTCGGCGAGCGCGTGCCGCTCGACGCCGTCGAGGTGGAGAACGGCCGCGTGCGCCGCGAGACAGGACCAGATGGTCGAGACGGTATTGTGCTCGGCCCAATCGATCAGCTCGGCCAGCGCCGGCCAGTATGGCTCGTCCGACAGCGCCGGTGCGCGCGGTTCCGTTCCCGTCACGATGAGCGCGTCGAGCCGGCCGTCCCAGAGCTGGTCGATGCCGCGATAGGAGCTGCTCATATGCCGTTGCCCGCGCTTCGTCCGCGGAACGTCCGGCAGCGAAAAGAACCGCAGCCGGACCAGGGTGGTTTCGGCTGCGGCATCGATGAGCTCGATGAACTGCCGCTCGGTCGCCTCCAGGGCGGCGTCCGGCATGCTGTTGACGAGTCCGATCTCGACGCAGTCGGATTTCCCAACCGGCGGATTTGATCCGTTATCGACCAGAACCGGCATGCAACGTCCTTAAGAAGGTCCGCGACCGGATCATTCCGCCGCCACCATTCTGCGCTGGCTCCCTTGAGCCGCATCCAGCGCCTGATCGAGATCGGCGATGATGTCGTCGATATGCTCGATGCCGATGCTCAGCCGGATCATCTCGGGCCGCACGCCGGCCTTGCGCTGCTCCTCGGCCGACATCTGCCGATGCGTCGTCGAGGCCGGATGGCAGGCGAGCGATTTGGCGTCGCCCATGTTGACCAGCCGCTTGAACAGCGTCGAGCGCGTCGTAGAATTTCTTGCCGGCCTCAAAGCCGCCCTTGACGCCGAAGGTCAGCAGCGAGCAGGCCCGGCCGCCAAGATATTTTTGCGCCAGCGCGTGATAGGGACTGTCGGGAAAGCCGGCGTAGTTGACCCAGTCGACGCGCGGATCGCCGCGCAGGAACTCGGCGACGCGCGCGCGCGTTCTCGACGTGGCGCTCGACCCGCAGCGCGACCGTCTCGATTCCCTGCAGCAGCAGGAACGCGCTGAGCGGCGAGAGCACCGCGCCGGTGGTGCGCTGATAGACGCTGCGGCAGCGCGCGATATAGGCGGCCTCGCCGAAATGATCGACATAGACCAGGCCGTGATAGGACGCGTCCGGCTGCATTGAACATCGGGAAGCGCTGCGCGTGCTCCTTCCAGGGAAACTTTCCGCTGTCGACGATGATGCCGCCCATCGTGGTGCCGTGGCCGCCCATGAACTTGGTCAGCGAATGCACCACGATGTCGGCGCCGTAATCGATCGGCCGCAGCAGGATCGGCGTCGCGACCGTGTTGTCGACGATCAGCGGAACGCCGTGCCTGTGGGCGACGTCGGCGAGCGCCTCGATGTCGCAGATGTTGCCGGCCGGATTGCCGACGCTCTCGCAGAACACGGCGCGTGTGTCGTGTCGTCGATCAGCTTCTCGATGGCCGTCGGCGCTGATCCGACTCGGCGAAGCGCACGTTGATGCCCTGCCGCGGGCAGCACATGGGCGAACAGCGTGTGGGTCGTGCCGTAGAGCTGCGGCACCGAGACGATGTTGCCGCCGCAGCTCGGCGACGTTGAGCGATCGCATAGTTGAGCGCCGCCTGGCCGGAGCTCACGCTCAAGCGCTTCGACGCCGCCCTCGAGCGCGGCGACGCGCCGCTCCAGCACCTCGGTGGTCGGATTGCTGATGCGGCTGTAGCGATAGCCCTCGGACTTCGAGATTGAACAGCGCGGCGCCGTGATCGGCGCTGTCGAACTCATAGGCGACGGTCTGATAGATCGGCACCGCGACCGCCTTGGTGGTCGGCTCGACGTCGTAGCCGCCGTGGATGGCGATGGTCTCGCGTTCGCATCGGTTCACCTAACGTGGGCTCGGGGCCTCAAGTGACGGCCGATCGATGCGCTGTCGCATCCTGCAGCACGGCGCATCGCCGCGGCATCTCGATGCTTCATCGCACCAAGTTTGTATCGGGCAGCGCGTCGAGGTTCAACGAAACCGCTGAAAATCAACGCAATAACCTTAACCGATTAATGCGATGCCGCGTCATCACGCGCGCTTGCGCGAAATTTTGCCACCTTGGAACCATGTCTTGATGCCGGCCGGCATATGCTGCACGACGACGCGTATCGGGATCGTATGCACGGCGACCGCGTTCCGTGTTCGCCACGACCGGCACGCTCGAGCAAAGGCCTCGATCATGAACGTGCGCGTCGCGCAACCGGTCGGCGAAGCCGCACGCGGCCTGTCGGCCGCCAAGGCATGGCTGCGCGCGCTGGAAATGACGGCGCCGATCGCCGCGAATCCGGCACCGCACGCTGCCGGCACATCATCGATGAGCTCGCGGACGCGCACGGCGACGCGCCGGCGCTGCTCTCCGACCGCGAGACGCCTGAGCTACCGCGCGCTCGCCGCGCGCGCCAACCGGTATGCGCGCTGGGCGCTCGCGCAGGGCCTCGCGCAAGGGCGACACGGTCTGCCTGCTGATGCCGAACCGGCCGGAATATCTGGCGATCTGGCTCGGCATCACGCGCGTCGGCGGCGTCGTCGCGCTGCTCAACACCAATCTGACCGGACGCTCGCTCGCGCATTGCATCGAGATCGTGGCGCCCAAGCACGTCATCGTCGCGGCGGAGCTGATCGATGCCTTTGCGGGCGCGCGCCGCATCTGTCGGCGCGGCCCGCGGCTTTGGACGCACGGCGAGCCGGCGCGCGACTTCGCCCGGCTCGACCGCGACCTCGAGCGCCATGTCGGGCGCGACAGCTCGAGCGGCGCCGAGCTGCGCGGCGGTCACGATCGACGACCGGCGCTTCTACATCTACACCTCCGGCACCACCGGCCTGCCGAAGGCCGCGAAGGTCAGTCATCACCGGGTGATGATGTGGAGCCACTGGTTCGCCGGCATGATGGACACGCGGCCGGACGACCGCATGTACAACTGCCTGCCGATGTATCACAGCGTCGGCGGCGTGGTGGCGATCGGCGCGGTGCTGGTCAACGGCGGCTCGGTGGTGATCCGGGAGAAATTCTCCGCGCGGCCAGTTCTGGGACGACGTCGTGCGCTGCGACTGCACGCTGTTCCAGTACATCGGCGAGCTCTGCCGCTACCTCGTGAACGCGCCGCCGCATCCGCGCGAAGCGAAGCACCGGCATCCGGCTCGCCTGCGGCAACGGCCTGCGGCCCGACGTGTGGGAGACGCTTCAAGGACCGGTTCGGGATTCCGCAGATCCTCGAATTCTACGCCGCGACCGAAGGCAACTTCTCGCTCTACAACGTCGAGGGCGAGCCGGGCGCGATCGGCCGCGTTCCGCCGTTCCTGGCGCATCGCTTTCCCGACCGCGCTCGTGAAGTTCGACGTCGAGCAGCGGCGCGCCGCTGCGCGACGCGACAGGGGTTCTGCATCCGCTGCGCCGCCGGACGAGGTCGGCGAGGCGATCGGCCGGATCGCGGACGCGGCGTCGAACGCCGGCGGCCGCTTCGAGGGCTACACCAACGCGCAGCGATTCGGAGAAGAAGATCCTGCGCGACGTGTTCGAGCCGGGCGATGCCTGGTTTCGCACCGGCGACCTGATGCGCAGGGACGAGCAGGGCTTTTTCTATTTCGTCGACCGCATCGGCGACACCTTCCGCTGGAAGGGCGAGAACGTCGCGACCTCGGAGGTCGCCGAGGCGATCGCGCGATTGTCCCGGCGTCGCTGGAGGCCAACGTCTACGGCGTCGCGGTTCCGGGCGCCGACGGCCGCGCCGGCATGGCGGCGCTGGTCGTCGACGACGGTTTCGATCTCGCGGCGCTTGCGCGCGCATCTGGCTGGAGCGCCTGCCGGCCTACGCGCGTCCGCTGTTCGTGCGCATCTGCGCCGAGCTGGAGGCGACCGCGACGTTCAAGCACAAGAAGGAGCGATCTGGTGCGCGCGGGCTTCGATCCGGCCGCGATCGACGGATCGCGATCTATTTCAACGACCGCGCAGCGGCAGCCTTCGTGCGGCTGGACGCAGGCGCTGCTACGAGCGCATCCAGAGCGGCGCAATGCGCGCTTGTGACTCACGCCGTGCTGCCGGCGTCGACCGTCAGCACCGTGCCGGTGATGTTCTTGGCCTTGTCGCCGAGCAGGAACTCGACCGCGTTGGCGACGTCGTCGACCTCGGGCAGCCGGCGCAGCGCGCTGCGGCGCGCGACCTGCTCGCGCTGCTCGTCGCTCGAGGCCCTGCGTCATGTCGGTGTCCATGAAGCCGGGCGCGACCGCGTTGACGTTGACGCCGAGCCGGCCGACCTCGCGCGCCAGCGAGCGGGTGAAGCCGATCATCGAGGCCTTGGTGGCGCCGTAGACCGAAAGGCCGCTGTAGCCGGTGAAGCCGATGATCGACGTGACGTTGACGATGCGGCCGCCGCCGTCCGACATCATGGAGCGCACCACGTATTTGGTCAGCACGATCGGCGAGAGCGTGTTGACGCGCACGAGCTGCTCGATCTGCGCGTTGTGCATGATGGCGAGCACGCCCGTCGGTGCCGAGCGCGGCATTGTTGACGAGCCCGTAGAGCGGGCCGAACTCCTTGCGCAGGCCCTTGACCAAGCTCGGGAATGCTTCTCGATCTCGGCGAGATCGAACGGAACGAAATGCAGCGCGCCGCGCTCGGCGCGCCTCGGCTTCGTCGATGGCGCCGGCGAGCTGATCGCTCATCTTGCCGCGCGACCGCGATGACCGATAGCCCGGCCGCCGCCAGCTTGCGGGCGATGCCGAGGCCGAGGCCGCGGCTGCCGCCGGTGACGACGACGTTACGCATTGGTGCGCGCGCCAGCTTGCCGGTCGCGGCGACCGCCAGCGCCGGCACGAAGCGGATCGCGGCCGGCACCTTGTGCTGCGGCCAGGTTGTCGCGGCAGAGCTGCAGGATCTCGCGCTTGAAGCTGCGCCGGCGCGCGCATCGCGCCGTCGTGCCGCTTCGCGCAGCACCACGTCGGCCACCACGATCGCGCCGGTGATCGGATTCTTGCGCGGGCGCACGAGCGACATGCGCACGTCGCGGATGGCGGTTGATCACCGCCTCGACCTCCTCGGGATGAACCTTCAGGCCGCCGACATTGATGATGCCGCCGCGGCGGCCGACGAAGATAGTAGCGGTCGTCGCGCAGCTCCACGATGTCGCCGGTGTCGACGAAGCCGTCGTCGTCCGCGAGCGCCGCGGCGCTCGCCGCCGACGATAGCGGATGGCGGTCGCGGCGGAGCGGATGCGCAGCGAGCCGTCCTCGACCTTCATCTCGACGTCGCCGCGCGCCGGCCGATCATGCTCGCCGGAAAACCCTCGCGGCCGTCGTTGACCTCGAAGCCGACGCCGGCCTCGGTCGACGCATAGGCGTGGCCGATCGCGCGCCTGCGGATAGAAGGCGCGCAGATTGTCGAGGATCGCCTGGTCGGCGATCTCGCCGGAGAGCCGGACATAGCGCGGCGAGATCGCGCGGGCCGACGGGCTCATCAGCGCGCGGCGCCAATGCGACGGCGTGCCGGACAGGTGGGTGACGCCGTGCGCGGCCGAGCCGGACGAGATGATCGCCGACCGGCTCCTCGGCGCTCGACAGCACCAGCGAGCCGCCGTCGAGCACGCGCGCGGAAGAAGATCTGCAGGCCGCCATAGCGGCGGATGTCGTAGAACGTGCCCCAGACCACGGGCCGTCGCGGCCGGCGTCGCGCTTGATGGCGCCGGTCAGGCCCGGCGAGGCTGTGCACGACCATCTTCGGCGCGCCGGTGGTGCCGGAGGTGAACAGCACCCATTCGGTCTGCGCGGCGTGCGACGCGGCTCGTCGGCGCCTCGGCGTGATCGCAGCGCTGCAGGTCGACCGCGCAGATCGACGCCGAGCGCGCTGCGTTCTGTCGCGCCGTCTGGCCCGGTCACGATCGCGTCGACCTCGGCGTCGGCGATCACGGACGGCAGATGCTCGGGCGGCAAGATCGGGCGGACACAGGATGAGCCGGCGCGCGACGCCGTCGAGCTCGATGAGCGCGAGCGCGGTCGTGAGCTGATCGCCGGTGGCGACGAGGACCGAACGGCCCGCGAGCTCCGGCAGTCGGCCGCCGAGGCTCGTGCCGCGCGCCAGATCAGCTCAGGCGCGACGTTGCGCATGCGGCGCCCGATCAGACGGCGTACGGTGCAATCGGCCGCTGTCGCCTCGAGCAGATCGCCGGAGCGACCGCGACGTCACCGTGGCGGCATTTTCGTAGACCTTCACGAAGTCGCCGAGCGTCACCGGGAAATGCGACGTCGTCGGACGCCGTGAACGGATCGACGCCGAGCGTGTCCTCGAGCCGCGCGACGAGGACGGCGAAGCAGAGGGAGTCGAGACCGGAGTCGAGCAGCACCAGATCGTCCGACAGCGGCGCGAGCGACTTGGCCTGCTCGTCGGCGACTTTCTGCATCTCCGACATTATCGTTAATTTGGTGGTCATCTGACGTCACCTGTGATTTCTGGTGCATGCCGGTATATTCAACCACTCTCAGCCGATCAAGCGCGCATGCCGATTATGGTCAATGACGACCAGAAAGTTTCTCCGCCCAGGATCCGCTGCCGCCAGATCGCGGATGCCGATCTCGCCGGCGTCGCCGATCTCCTCACGCGGGGCTTTGGGGCCCGGCGGACCCGCGGCGTTCTGGCGTCGCGCCTTGGCGCGGCCTGCAGGCGCGTCCCGTGCCGGCCGGCATGCCCCGGTACGGCTACCTGCTGGAAAGCGACGGCCGACCGGTCGGCGTGATCCTGTCGATCTTCGCGGCGACGCCGGGCGACACGGCGCCATCCGGCGCGCAACGTATCGAGCTGGTACGTCGACCCCGCGCTTCCGCAGCTACGCGCCCCTGCTGGTCTCGCAGGCGCTGAAGCTCAAGAACGTCACCTACCTGAACATCTCGGCCGTGCGCCACACCTGGCCCGATCGTCGAAGCGCAGGGATTTCGGCGCTACAGCAACGGCATCTTCGTCGCGCTTGCGGCGCTGCAGCACAGCGGCGGACGCCGGCGCCCGCGTGCGCCCGGCCGATACGCAGCCCGGACTGCCCCGTTCGAGCCGTTCGAGCGCGATCTGCTGATCGACCACACCGCCTATGGCTGCATCAGCCTCTGGTGCGAGACGCCCGAACGCGCCTATCCGTTCGTGTTCCGGCCGCGCTTCGTCAAGGGCGTGATCCCCTGTGCCCAGTTGATCTATTGCCGCGACATCGGGAACATCGCGCGATTCGCCGGGCCGATCGGGCGATTTCTCGCCTTGCGCGGCCGGCCATTCGTCGTCATCGACGCGAACGGCCCGATCGCCGGCCTCATCGGCAAATATTTCGACGAAACCATGCCGAAATATTATCGCGGACCGGCGCAGCCGCGCCTCGGCGACCTCGCCTACACGGAAGCCGCCTTATTCGGGGTATGAGGCCGCCCGCTCAGCCGTGCGCGTAGGCCCAATAGAGCTCGCGCGCCTTGCGGTAGAACGGGCCGGGCTGCAGCGCGCGGTCGTCGATGCGGGTGATCGGCGAGACCTTGGAGAAATTGCCGGACGAGAAAATCTCGTCGGCGGTCTGGAAATCCGCATAGGTCAGCGTCTTCTCGATCACCGTCACGCCGGCGTCGCGCAGCAGCTCGATCACGCGCTGGCGCGTGATGCCGTTGAGGAATGTTCCGTTCGGCGCCGGCGTGAAGACGACGCCGTCCTTGGCCATGAACACGTTGGCGGTGCCGAGCTCGGCGATGTTGCCCAGCATGTCGCGCATCAGGCAATTGTCGAAGCCGCGGCTCTGCGCCTCGATCACGGCGCGCGCGTTGTTGGGATAGAGGCAGCCGGCCTTGGCGTCGACCGGCGCGCACTCCGCGGTCGGCCGGCGGAAGGGCGACAGCGTGATGGCGCATGCCCGTCGGCTTGGGGATCGGCGCCTCGTAGATGCACAGGCACCAGCGCGTCGACTCGGGATCGTGGCGGATGCCGCCGGCCGGGCCGGTCTCGGCCCAGTACATCGGCCGGATATAGAGCTCGGCATCGCTGCTCGAAGCGCTTGAGCGCCGTCGCGCGCGAGCCCGAGCCAGGTCTCGACCGAGACCAGCGGCTTGAGGAAAAGTTTGCCGCCGATGCGTTGACCCGGGCGCAATGGAGATCGAGGTCGGGCATCACGCCTTCGAAGGCGCGCGCGCCGTCGAACACCATCGAGCCGAGCCAGACGGCATGGGTGCGCGGCCCCATGATGGGCACGTTGCCCTCATGCCAGTCGCCGTCGAAAAACGTCCAAGTGTTCGAAACTCAGCGTCGTTGCGCGACGCGCCTGACCTTGATCAGTTCGCCCATCGGCCGCGCTCAGAGCGACAGCGCCTCGCGGGTGCGCGTCGGCCAGCTTGCGAGGTCGAGGCCGTGGGTGGCGAACAGCGCGAGCGCGAGCCGGTCGATGCCGAAGGCGACGCAGCCGGTGTGCGCGACCTCGCCGGCCTCGGTCGCGCAGGCCCCATTTCGTGCCGAAATGGTCGCGGTGATAGTTGAAGCTCATGCAGGCGGTCGGCTGCTCGCTCGGAGCGCACCGGGATCAGCAGCTCGAACTTGAGCGCCTGCTCGATCTGGTTGATCGCCATCAGCTTGCCGGTGCGGCCGAAGAACGGATCGCTGGCCGGCTCGATCTTGATGCTTGAGGCCGAGCGTGTCGGCGATTTCCGGGCGCGCGCGCCATCCAGCGCTCGCGGAACGCGAGCACCTGATCGGGCGTGCCGCATGCAGACGAACTCGCGCATGCGGAACGATTGGAACCGGTCGACGTCTCTGCGAAGGCTCGTGGCGGAAGCAGTCGGCTGCGACGTCGAACACCAGGCCCGCCGCCGGAACGCGGCCGCGCGACGCGACCATCGGATAGAGCGGATAGCAGGCGGCCGGCGTCAGCACGAGGTCGGTCGGCGTCGAGTGCGCCGACCCAGTCGCCCGTGGCCTTGTCGGCCGTCGACCGCGGCGCGGATCTCGCGTCTCGTTGCCGTGCAGGCAGCACACCGCGCCGAGCAGATTCGGGAAGCTGTGCAGGTAGCCCGACTTCTCGATGTGGGCGCGGTTGGTCACCGGCGGAAAGCGCAGGATCTCGGTGTTCGGCTCGCGGATGCCGCGAGATCAGCTGGTCAGGCCGTCGACGACCTGCTCGAACAAGCCGCGTGCGGGCGCGCACGCCGTCGACGCCGGTCGATTGGAACAGCGCTCGTGTCAGCTCGACGGATCTCGGACACGGAGTTCATGACATCGGCGCTATTCATGTCGAGCTTCGCTTGCCGACATTCGCGACCGCTTGTCGCTCTCAGTCGGTGAGCGAGCGACGCGCACGTCGACCAGCAGCGCGGTGCTCGCGACGTTGGCGAGAATGCGGTCGTTGTTGATCATGATCGACGACGAGAGCACGTCGCGCAGATGGCGCGCGACGCTGAATTCGCCGTCGTTGCGATAGCCGGACAAGTCCGCAGGCCTGCAGCGCGCTGGTCACGATCGAGATCGCGAGCTCGGACGCGTTGACCTTGAGCAGGTTCATCCTGGTCTGGAACTCGAGCGCATCGGTCGAGGCGCTCGCTCGACATGATCGGCTTCGTAGCGTTGCAGCGCCGCGTTGATGGTCGCGCGCAGCATCGTGCAGCGACGCGCTGGCGCGCGTCAGATGCGCGGCGCCGGGCGGCAGCTGGCCGCCGGACTTGCGCGCGCGCCTTGCGGATGAACAGCGCGGCGCGCTCGACCGCGCTCGGCGGCGATGCCGGCCCAGACCGCGCTCCAGGTGAGATGGGCGACCGGCATGACGGTCTGCGCGTGGATCTTGTGATACGGCTCCGGAAAAATCTGCTCGACGGCGCCGCTGCGACTTCGAGCGTGAAGCCGGCGCTGCAGGTGCCGCGCATGCCGAGCGTGTCCCAGTCGACAAGATGCTGCGAGCCGGTAGTCCTCCTTGTAGAGCGCGACCAGCACCTGATCGGTCGGCGGGGCATCCGGCGTGCGGCGCGCGGTCGTGACGAATGCCGTCCGCCTGCGCGCCGTAGGACATGACGGTCGCGCTCTTGGTCGAGCGTGAATGCGGGTGCCTTCCTGCTCGACCGCGCAATCGCTCTTGCGCAGATCGCCGCCGCCCTGGCCGTCGGTCGTCGACGAGGCGAGCAGCAGCTGCTCGTCGCACAGCGGCGCAGCAGCTGAGCGTGCCACGCGCTGCCGCGCGCATGGCGCACCAGGCAGGCGACCATGATCTGATGCATGGCGTAGATCATGCCGGTCGAGCCGCAGGCGCGGCCGAGCACGTAGCAGACCTCGACCACGTCGGAGATGCTGGCGCCCTCGCCGCCGAGCTCGGCAGGAACCAGAATGCCGAGCAGGCGCTGCGCCCTGATCGCCGACGATCGCCTCGGCCGGGAAATCTCGCCGCGGCGTCGACCGGCGCCGGCATGAATTGCAGCGACCGCCGCCGCCGCCTGCGCACGCCGTTTGATATCCTTGGCGAGCGGATAGATCTGGCTCGGTACGGCGGTAGAAGATGCGGCCGGCCCGGCAGCGGACAGCGACGCGCGACGAATGCCGTTATGTGTTTCGACGATTGTCACCGCGCGGAGTCCTCTCCAGTTAAATCAGGCGCGAGTTTCGGTTCGATGTGTTCGAATCGCAAGAAATTTTAGGTATTTCGCGGAAAGCTGCACTGCGTTTCTGGTGCGATGGTTACCCAGACGGAAGGCGAGCATTTCCGTTAATGCTGAATTGAGCCGGCAGATGTCGGGATCGAACGCGGGTGTTATGAGACCGCTTGCCGGTCCGTTGCGGGATTGCGTGGCGAACACGATCGCGGAGCTTTTAACCATGCGCGATCGTCGCGACGGTTGGCGCCGGCCGCTGTGCGGCCAGAATTGTTAAATGCGGGTGTCGTGATGGCTATGGCGCATTCTTTGGCGGAAGAATTGGGAGGACGCGTGACCGCGGTGGTTCGTCGCATTCTCGCCGACCGCTCCATCACCCGGCCCTTTTCGGCCGACGACGATCTTCGTGCGGTCGGCCTGACGTCGCTCGACATGGTCAACTTGGTGCTCGCGATCGAGTCCGAGCTTGCGCTCAGCATTCCCGAGGGCGACATCACACCGGCGAACTTCCGTTCGGTGTCCTCGATCGAGGCCCTGGTCGCGGCAGTTGCGCCATTGAGCTACGGCCCGCCGCCCGGCATCCGAGCGCGCGCGATCCAATCTCTGACGTCCGAGGCGGATTTATCCGATTGCCGCGGCCCTTGAACTAAGGATCCCGATAAGTCCAAGTTCCGCGGAGCGGAGCGGCGCCAAGCGCCCGCCTAATCGCGCTCGAACTGACGCACCGCGCGGCGGCCTTCGAGCGACTGGAGCGGCGGCATCTTGAACTTGCGCAGCTCGGAGACTTTGGCCACGTCGCCAGCGCCGAACGGGCGATCACCCTTGATCGTCACCCGCTCCATCATGCGGCGTTGCGGATAGTAATCATGCACTGCCGCATGCTGAGCCGACCGATTGTCCCAGAACACCAGCATGTTGGGCTCCCAGCGGTGCCGGTACTGGTGCTCGAGGACCGAGGTGGCGCGAAACAGCGTGTCGAGCAGCGTGCGGCTTTCGCGCTCCTCCATGCCCTTGATGAACAGCGTGAACTGCGGATTGACGAACAGCACCTTCCGCCCGGTCGTCGGATGGATCCGCACCACCGGGTGGACGACCGGACGATAGATCTCCTCGAAGTGTCGTAGCTTCCGCCAGCCTTCTTCGGTCTCGGCAAACAGCGCCTTGAACGGCTTGAAATCGTGCACCGCTTCGACGCCCGAGATGAAGTGCTGCATGCGGTCGGACAGCGCCTCGTAGGCGGCGGTCATGCTGCAAAAGACCGTGTCGCCGCCGACGGCCGGCACGATCTTCGAGCACAGCATCGTGCCCATGGGCGGACACTCGCGGAACGTCTCGTCGGTGTGCCAGATATCGGTCGCGGCAGGCGGATTTCCTTCCTTGTTGTCGTAGACGATGAGCTCGGGCGCGTCCGCCGCATTGGTCGAGAACGGATGAACGGTCAGCTCGCCGAAATAGCGGCCGAACCTCTTCAGGTCATCGGCGCTGATTTTCTGATTTGGGAAGACCAGCACCTCGTGGGTCGCGTGCGCTTGACCGATCGCCGCGACGACGCCCGGCGCGAGCGGTTGCGTGAGATCGACACCGGTGACCTCGGCGCCGAGAAATGCGCCGACCCGGCGCACGGCGATCGGGGTATCTGTCTGCGTGACGGTTGCGAGCTCGGCCATCGGGTTTCCTCGTCGTCATGGCGCGACCCACCAAGGCGCGCCTGCGGTCCGAAATGCGGCATCGTTGAACGATAGCCGACGCCGGGCGTGTTTACAATTCAGGCCGCCGCTCTCGCGCCCTTTCAATTCCTGAGCGACTTTGAGGCCACGCACCCGGATACGCGCCGTTACGGCAGGCCGCCGTGCGCGCCCATCACGCCGGCCCCGATCGCCAGCACGGAAACGATCAGGGCCACCGCATGAAGCCGCGTCGCCAGCGCAAAGGCGCGATCCTTGTCGCGCGACGCATAATCGTGAAACAGGCGGTCGATTCCGAGCGGCTCGAACACGTAGACCATGAGCGCGAACACGACCCAGACCGCGACCATGAGGTCGAGCCACCAGAATGACGCAGAGCCGAACCGGTCCCAGGCATCGAGCTTCATCACCATGAATGCGCCCGACAGGCCCGCCAATCCGATCGAGACGCGCGCCTGAGGAGCGAAGCTGCGCTCGAACGCCTCGAAGGCGGCAATCGCCGCTTTCGCATCGGGCAGCCCGCGCGCCCGGGGCAAGACGATCGTCGTTACGGCGGTGACGCCGCCGATCCAGTGAACCAGCGCCAGTACATGGATTGCGCGCGCAAGCGCCACATCATCGATCATCATCGCTCAGCCGACCAACTCCGGCACGGCGTGTCAAGGCGGCATCGGCCGAAGCCGGCGGCCAACCGCGCCGCGCCTTATCCGGGCCCGATGGAGACGTGACCGAAACCGATTCGCGTTTTTTTTGCGGACCTTGCGCCGACGCCGCGGCCTTATGGCTACATTCGCGCCTTGACCGGGTCCTTGACCTTCTCGACCTTCTCGAACTCGACATTGCGCAATTCGCCGCCGACCTTCTCGACCCGGCGGAAATACACGGTCTGAACGATGTCCCGCGTCTGCGGATCGATCGAGATCGGCCCGCGCGGGCTTTCCCACGCCAGCCCTTTGACGGCGGCAATCAGCGCATCGCCGTCGCTCTTGCCGCCGGTCTTCTTGAGCGCCTCGTAGACGGCATGCATGCCGTCATAGCCGCCGATCGCGAAGATATCCGGATTGTGCTTGTACTCGGCGTTGAAGGCACGGACGAACTCCTTGTTCATCTTCGAATCGTGGTTGTGGTCGTAATGGTAGGCCGTGATCACGCCGAGCGCCGCGTCGCCCATGCCGCGTAGCGCGTTCTCCTCGGTGATCTCGCCCTGGCCCAGGATCTTGATCTTCTTGCTGTCCATGCCGCGCTCGACCAGGGCCTTGGCGAGCGCCGCCGGCTGGGCGCCCCCGGGCACGAAGATGAAGAGCGCTTCCGGATCGGCATCCTTGATGCGCTGGACGAAAGCGGAGAAATCCGGATTGGCGAGCGGAATGCGCAACGCGCCGACGATCTCGCCGCCCGCCGCCTTGAAGGCACGCTGGAACGCCCCCTCGGCGTCGTGTCCGGGCGCATAATCCGACACCAGGGTGTAGACCTTGCGCGTTCCGCTCTTGTAGACCCAGGCCCCGAACGCTTCATCGAGTTGCGGAATCGTCAACGAGGTACGCACGATGTAGGGCGACTTGGTCGTGATGATCGCGGTGGCGGCGTTCATCACCACCATGAATTTCTTCGCCTGCTCCGACACGTCGGCGACCGCGAGCGCCTCGGGCGTGATCACGAAACCCGCGAGGATGTCGACGTTGTCGTTCACCGTCAGCTCGCGCGCCAGACGCTTGGCGACGTCCGGCGAGCCCGCGTCGTCACGGCGGATGAACTCGATCTTGCGGCCCGCGACGGTGTCGCCATGCTGCTTGACGTAGAGCTTGATGGCGTCGTCCATCTGCGCGGACGCATCGGTGAACTGGCCGGTATACGGCATGATGAGCCCGATCTTGAGCGGTTGCTGCGCGAGCGCGGGCGCTGCCGCCAACAAAGCCGCGACGATGCCGCAGCGCGCCAGATTTGCGATTCGCATGATCTCCTCCCATTGAGATGAAGACGCTGCCGGTCACCGGGCTGGCCGATGCCGAGCTTAAGTTGGCGTGCAGCGTAAGGACCTGCCGCGGGGCGTCAAGCCGGAACCAAACGCACCGGCTCGGCGCGACTGCGGCATTTTGCTGGGCTCGCGCTCCGGGCCGCGGCGTGGGCGGCCGTGGGCAAGGGCGCTAGCCTTCAACGCATCGCCAAACCCGCGACGGTCTCGCAACCGGCATCAGCCGCCGAGGACAGCGCGCGCCGGAATTCATCCGGAATGACGGCCGAACGCGCCTGGCCGTCGACGATGGAGGCCCAGACCCGCACCTCCACGCCCTCGAACACCGTGACGGTGTCGCGATAGCCCTTGTAGCGGATGTGAAAGCTTCTCGTTCCCCAATGCGGGATCTCGGTCTCGATGCTCAGCAGATCGTCGAAGGTCGCCGGCGCCTGAAAGCGCGCTCTGGCGTCGACGGTCGGCACATAGGCGCCGAAACGTTCGAGAATGGCGCGGTGGCCGAACCCCGCCGCCAGCATCAGCGCGTGGATCGCCTGGTCCATCCAGCGGTAATAATTCGCCACATGAACGAGGCCCTCCGGGTCGCATTCGTCCCAGGCGACGCGAACTCGGAACCTCGCAGCCATGCCCCCCGCCCTCGCCCGCCCCGTCTTACCCGCGCCGCCCCCACTCTCTAATGCATTTTCCCGCAACCTGGATAGCGGTTCGCGTCGCTTTTCCAAACGTGCTATCCGGGACACGGGCCATCCAAGCAAGCCGCGATGCCGAAAAGAAAAACCAGCCGCAAACGCACCGCACCGCCGGCGGCTGGACCGCTCGCCGGCATCCGCATCATCGACATGTCGACCGTCCTCATGGGCCCCTATGCGACGCAGATCCTCGCGGATTACGGCGCCGACGTCGTCAAGGTCGAGCCGCCGGAAGGCGACATCATGCGGCACGGCGGCCCGATGCGAAATCCGCGCATGGGGCCGATGTATCTCCAGGCCAACCGCAACAAGCGCAGCGTCGTGATCAACATCAAGACCGAAGGCGGCCGCGCCGTGCTGCTGCGCCTGTGCGCGCGCGCCGACGTGTTCATCTGCAATGTGCGGCCCGCCGCCATGCGGCGGCTCGGGCTTGGACCCGAAGAAATCCGCGCCGGCAATCCACGACTCGTCCATGTCAGCCTGATCGGCTACGGCGAGACCGGACCCTATGCGGGTCGGCCCGCCTATGACGATCTGATCCAGGGGCTCGCCGCCATCCCGGCGACCTTCCGGCAGGCCGGCGGGGCGGAGCCGCGCTACGCGCCGCTGACCATGGCCGACCACATCGTCGGGCTCAATGCGGTCCACGTGGTGCTGGCGGCCCTCATGGAGCGCAATCGCTCCGGACGCGGGCAAGTGATCGAGCTGCCGATGTTCGAGACGCTGGCGCAATTCGTACTGTCCGATCACTTCGGCGGACGCGCCTTCGAGCCCCCGGTCGGCAAGCCCGGCTACAGCCGGCTGCTCGCGCCCGACCGCCGGCCCTACGCGACCCGCGACGGCCATGTCTGCGTCCTCATCTACACGGACCGGCAGTGGGAATCGTTTTTTCGCGCCATCGGAAAGATCGATCAATTCCGCTCCGATTCACGGTTCAAGGATCCGGCCGCGCGTTCCCGGCATTACGCCGAGGCCTATGCGTTCGTGGCCGATGTCATGACAACCCGGACCACAATCGAATGGCTCGCGCTGCTGCAGGAGGCCGACATTCCGGCCGTCCCGATGCACGACCTCGACGCGCTGATCGACGATCCGCATCTCGCCGCGGTCGGCTTCTTCCACGACATGGATCATCCGACCGAAGGCCACATCCGGCTGGTCGGAGTTCCAAGCCGCTGGAGCCGCTCGAAGCCCGCCATCTCGCGCCACCCTCCCGGCCTCGGCGAGCACACGTCCGAGGTGCTGCGCGAAGCCGGATTCGGCGAGACCGCGATCGAGCGGCTGGCGGCGACCGGCGCGATCGCGCCGGCGCCTTCCCGGCGCGCCCGCCGCAAGCCGCGGGGACGCAAATGAATTTCGCGTTCACCGAGACGCAGGAGCAGCTGCGAGTGGCAGTCCGCCGCATCTGCGAGCGTTTCGACGACGATTACTGGCTGCAAAAGGACCGCGACGGCGGCTTTCCGCACGACTTCCATCGCGCGTTCGCGCAAGCCGGATGGCTCGGCATCGCGATGCCGGAAGAGTTTGGCGGCGCCGGGCTCGGCATCACCGAAGCCGCGCTGATGATGCTCGCCGTCGCCGAATTGGGCGCCGGCTTTTCGGGCGCATCGGCGCTCCACATGAACATCTTCGGGCTGCATCCGGTGGTGGTCTTCGGCACCGATGCGCAGAAGCGCCGCATGCTGCCGCCGCTGATCGCCGGCACCGACAAGGCGTGCTTTGCGGTGACCGAGCCCGATGCCGGGCTCGATACGCTCAACCTCAAGACCAAAGCAGTCCGCCGGTCCGACCACTACCTGATCTCCGGGCAGAAGATATGGATTTCGACCGCCCAGGTGGCGAACAAGACCCTCCTTCTCTGTCGCACCACGCCGGCCGAGGAGGTCGAGAAGCGCACCCAAGGGCTCACCCTATTCTATACCGATCTCGATCGCCGCCACGTGGAGGTGCGCGAGATCGAGAAGATGGGCCGCAAGGCGGTCGACTCCAACCAGCTCTTCTTCGACCAGTTGCCGGTGCCGTTGGAGGACCGCATCGGCGAGGAAGGGCGCGGGTTCGAGTACATCCTGCACGGCATGAATCCCGAACGCATTCTGGTCGGCGCCGAAGCGGTCGGTCTCGGGCGCGCGGCGCTCGCCCGCGCGGTCGCCTACGCCAACGAGCGCGTGGTATTCGGCCGGCCGATCGGAAAGAACCAGGCGATCCAACATCCGCTCGCGCGTCACTGGATGGAGCTCGAGGCCGCGCAGCTGATGGTGTTACGGGCGGCCGCGCTCTACGACGCCGGCCAGCCGTGCGGCGCGCAGGCCAATGCGGCGAAATACCTCGCCGCCGAGGCCACGCTCGGCGCATGCCAGACCGCGGTCACCACCCACGGCGGCATGGGCTACGCCAAGGAATATCATGTCGAGCGCTATCTGCGCGAAGCCATGATCGCGCGGCTTGCGCCGGTCAGCGCCGAGATGATCCTCAACTTCATCGGCGAGAAGGTGCTCGGGCTGCCGCGGTCGTATTAGAGGCCGCGACCTCCCACATATGGGTTGCCGTGCGCCGACGTCTCCGGCTGTCGACGCCGGTCAGCATGATGGAGGCCGCCAATGGCGCGCGAAGTCACGGGCCGATCCAAATCCACCGCCGCCGCCAGCCTGTTGGGGCTTGCGCTTGGCGCCGCCGCGATCGGCGCGGTCGCCATCGGTGCGCTGCGCGATCGGCCGCCTTGCGATCGGTCGCCTCGTCATCAAGAGGGCGCGGTTCAAGGCGCTGCAGGTCGATGAGCTGACCGTCCGCAAGCTGCGCGTCGTCGAGCAGCACGGGCCGTACCCGTGATGCCGCCGGCGCCGTTCATCCGCGGCCCAGTGGCAACGCTTTCGCGTTGGTGTTAGCCTTATTCTCATTGCGGCAGAACCGCGCGCCGGGCGCGTTCGCGTCACCCGACCACGAAATGAGGACCCCCATGCTCGATCGCCGTCGTGTCCTCGAAGGCGGCCTCGCCACCTTCGGCTCGCTGTCCGTTTCTGTTCCCCGCGCCTTCGCCCAAGCCAAGCCGCCCATCAAGATCCGCTACAATGAGGTGGTGCATTCCATCCTCTATGCGCCCGCCTATGTGGCGATGGCCAAGGGCTATTTCACCGAGGCAGGGCTCGACGTCGCCATGACGACCGCCAATGGCGGCGACAAATCGATGGCCGCGCTGCTGTCCGATGGCGCCGATGTCGCGCTGATCGGGCCGGAGACTGCGATCTACGTGCAGATCAGCGACTCCCCGACGAAAGCGCGCATCTTCTGCGGGCTGACCGCCACCGATGGGTTCATGCTGGTCGGGCGCGAGAAGGTCGACAAGTTCGACTGGAAAATGCTCAAGGGCAAGGAGATCCTCGGCTTCCGCCCGGGCTCGACGCCGCTCCTCTACCTCGAGGCCGCGCTGCGCAAGAACGGGCTCGACCCGCAGACCGACGTGAAGCTCAACAACAATGTCGGCATCCCGGCGCGCGTCGGCTCCTGGATCGCGGGCCAGAACCAGTACGCCATCTTCATCGAGCCAGACGCCTCGCAGCTCGAGATCGACGGCAAGGCGCATTTCCTGGCGTCGATCGGCGAGACCGTCGGCTTCGCCGACTACACCGCCTTCATGGCGAGCGAAAAATACATCCGCGACAATCCGGCGACCGTGCAGAGCTGGACCAACGCGATCCTCAAGGCCATGAAGTGGACCGAGAAGGCGCCGGCGGCGGAAATCGCCAAGACCCTGGAGCCGTTCTTTCCAGGCGTGAACCCGAAAGCGCTGCTCGGGGCCGCGGAGCGGTACCAAAGGCTGAAGATCTGGAAGACCACGCCGGTGATCGAGCCCGCCGCCATCGAGAAATTCCAGGACATCCTGGTGCAGGGCCACGTGCTCGATCCTGCCAAGCGCGTGAAGTTCCAGGACCTGATCGTCACCGAGTTCGCCAGCAAGGCGAAGTGATCCGTGCAGCCGTCCCGAAGTGGCGGCGCTCCGCCCAAGGTCGAGCTGCGCGACGTCGACCTGCGCTATTTCGCCCTGGAGGGCGAGACCGAGGCGCTCAAGGGCATTTCACTCTCCGTGGCGCCGGCCGAGTTCGTCGCCATCATCGGCCAGAGCGGCTGCGGCAAGAGCACGCTGCTCTCGCTGATCTCCGGAATCCTGCAGCCGACCGCCGGCGCCGTCCTGGTCGACGGAAGGCCCGTCACCGGGCCGAGCCGCAAGGTCGGTTACATGCTGCAGCAGGATTTTCTGTTCGAGTGGCGCACCATTCTCGAGAACGCGGTGTTCGGTGCCGAGATTCAGGGCGCGGACATGACCAAGGCGCGCCGGCGCGCCACGCAGCTTCTGACCCGCTACGGGCTCGGCCAGTTCCTGCACCATCGGCCCCGGCAGCTCTCGGGCGGGATGCGCCAGCGCGTGGCGCTCGCGCGCACGCTCTGCACCGAGCCGGACATCGTGCTGCTCGACGAGCCGTTCTCGGCACTGGACTCGCAAACGCGCCTCGCGCTCGCCGACGAGGTGACCGAGATCCTGCGCCGCGAACGCAAGACCGCGATCCTCGTCACCCATGACATCGGCGAGGCGATCAGCATGGCGGAGCGGGTGGTCGTGCTCTCGCGCCGGCCCGGTCAGGTGAAGTCGGACCGTCCGATCCGGTTCGCGACCCCGGACGGCGCCCGCCCCACTCCGTTCGCGGCCCGCAATGCGCCCGAGTTCAACGGCTACTTCAACACCCTCTGGCAGGAGCTCGAAGTCCATGTCGAAGGTTGATGTCGCGACGACGGCGGGGCCGAGCGTCGCATACCGCGCGTGGCTCAGGCGCGAGCGGCGCGGGCGCCTCGGGGTGCGCGCGGCGCAACTCGTCCTCCTGGTTCTTTTCCTCGTCCTGTGGGAGGTTCTGCCCCGCGCGCAGATCGTCAATCCGCTGTTCACCAGCTATCCGTCGGCGCTGTGGCCGACCTTCGTCGAACTGCTGACGACGACCCCTCAGCAGGCGAGCATCCTCGCCCATACGTGGTCGACCGTGCTCGCGACGATCGTCGGGTTCAGCGCCGCGATGGTGCTCGGTACCGCGATCGCGGCGGCGCTGTGGTGGTGGCAGGGCCTCTACCAGGTGCTCGATCCCTATCTCGTGGTGGCGAACGCCATGCCGAAGACCGCGTTCGTGCCGATCTTCTACATCTGGCTCGGCGCCACCCTGTCGATCTACGGCATGTCGCTCGCGATCTCGCTGTTCGTCACCATCCTGATGATCTACAACGGCTTCCAGGGTGCCGATCCGAACAAGGTGAAGCTCGCCCAGACGTTCGGGGCAACGAAAGGACAGATCCTCGCCAAGGTGGTTCTGCCGGGGAGCGTCCCGACCCTCATCGCGGCGCTGAAGGTGAACGTGGGCCTGTCGCTGGTGGGCGTCGTGGTCGGCGAGTTCCAGTCGGCCAACCTGGGTCTCGGCTACCTAATCCAGTACGGCAGCCAGATCTTCAAGCTCAACATCGTGATGACCGCGATCACCATCCTGGCGCTGGTGTCGTCCGTGATGTATCTCGCGATCTCGCGGGTAGAGGCCGCCGTGATGCGGCGGCGTTAGCGCAGTGGGATGAGAGCATTTTCCGGGATGGCCCCGGTTCGCCGCAGAAAAATGCGATCCGGTTTCGAATCCAAGCCCACAAGGTGGTTCGCGCCGCAATCACCGCTGACCCTTGCCGGCCTCTCGGGGTGGTTTGGCGCCCGAACGGCGAATGCTCTTGATGGCCGTCACGGGGGTGCCCGACTTCTCGGCGATGACCCGGTCCTGCTCTTCGATCACGGCGCGCGCGGGCTCGTCCCCGTCGAGGCCTCCGAGGATTTCGCCCGGAACCCGGCGATTGGACCGTTGCGTGCCGTCTTCGTAGAACACGTCGAACAGGACGAATTCCGTTCGCGTTGTCGGCTTTCGAGCCATTATGGCCTCCTGTTCTTCTCGCAATGACGATTCAAGCTGTCTTAAATTGAATTTTCGCACCGATGTCCATCGTCACGGCGCTGGCATCGCCGCGAGATCGGCTGCTGCCCCGACGCGGCCTGGACGCCGGCCGCGCAGCCAAAATGTGTCGTGAAGTTGACGGCCGAGCGGTCGGAACGCCGGCCAGCGCGCCGGCCGGCCCGACCGCGCCGCCTTTCAGGCCGTCATGCGCCGCGCGAGCGGTACGAGGCGCGCCGCCGCTTCATCCGAACTCATGACGTCGCCGAAGAACATCGCAAAGGAGTTGAGCGTCGCCGCGTGCTCTTCGTCGGTCCATGTCGCATTGCCGTCGGAAAGCATGATCACCCGGTAGTCGCGCAACATCGCGTCGCGCGCGCTCGAACTCGCAGCACACATTGGTCGCCGTGCCGGCGATGAGCACGGTGTCGATGCCACGGCCCGCGAGCTGCGCATCGATGTCCGACGAGCCGGGCATGAAGGCGCTGTAGGTGACCTTCTTGACCCGCAGATCGCCCGACAGAGCCTCGAGATCTCCGAACAGCGCAAAGCCCTCCGCGGCCGCGTCGAGGCCAGCGAGGCGTTTCTCGACGCGTTCCGGCGTCAGCATATGTTTGTGGTGATTGCCCCAGCGTGCAAGCGCCTGGGCGGAATCGGTCTGGACCCACACGACCGTGCCGCCCGCCGCGCGCATCGCCCTGGCCAGCCGATTGATGGTCGGCACGATCGCGCGCGCCAGCGGCACCTCGGCGGGGAAACCTTCGGCGCAGAAATAGTTCTGCATGTCGATCACCACGAGGGCGGCGCGGCCGGCCTCGATCGTGTCGTGGCTCAAGAGCTTGCCTTGCCGGCGCAGCACGCGGTCCTTGACCGATTCGGGCATGACGTAACGATGCATCGGAATGCCTCCCTGCCGCCAAGAGCGAAACGCATATCGGCAAGCTAAGGTGCGCGTCCCGCCACGTCAATGCAGGGGCGGACGGGTCGCGATCCGCCGGATCGACCCCAAACGGCCGCGCGCGCGCCCGAGACGGACATGGACATGGCCACGCAATCGGCGATTAAATCGGCGCCTGGATACTGTCTAGCCGAGGGAGATTTCGATGCATATCCGTGAACCCGTCGTGCGGCCCGTCGCCGTCGCCAGCCTGCGGCCAACGCAAATGACCGTCGGGATGCGGGAGGTCATCGAAAAACGCAAGCGCTGGCGCGAGCACAAAGGCAAGAAGAAGTCCGAATTCCTCGGCAGCCATATGATCCCGGTGATCCGGGGCCCGAAGGATCGACTCTATGTCATCGATCATCATCATCTTGCGCGGGCATTGCTCGACGAGGGACAGAGGGACGTCTCCGTGTCGGTCATCGCCGACCTGCGCGGCCTCGACCGTTTCACCTTCTGGAGCTATCTCGACAACCGCGCCTGGTGCCATCCCTACGACCAGAACGGCGAACGACGCGGCTTCGACGACATACCGACGTCGATGGCCGGCCTGCGCGACGATCCGTTCCGCAGCCTGGCCGGCGAATTGCGACGCCTGGGCGGCTTCTCCAAGGAGACGGTGCCGTTCAGCGAGTTTCTGTGGGCCGACTTCTTCCGCACGCCGGCTGAAGCGCAAGGCCGTCGAGAGGGATTTCAACAGCGCGATGGAGACGGCCTTGAAGCTGGCGAAGAG
Organism: uncultured Pseudomonadota bacterium; assembly: GCA_963791155.1. Classification (GTDB taxonomy): domain Bacteria; phylum Pseudomonadota; class Alphaproteobacteria; order Rhizobiales; family Xanthobacteraceae; genus JAVDCA01. The sequence goes on along the minus strand of CAWBRI010000016.1, from coordinate 268,632 downwards.
CAGCGAGGCGAGCTACCTGCCGGGATGGTGCGGACCGGTGACCGACTGATCGTGGACCGGCTGCGGACGGCCGCAAGATCAATTCCAGCGGCCGCGGCTTGGCTTGCGCCGGCTCGGGCCGCTTGGGCCGCTTTGGCCCCTTGGGCCCGGCCTGCAGGGCACAACGTGGCGTCCGCAAGGGTATGCCCGAGGATCTCCCCGCAACCCGCCTGTCAGCCGATGTGGTCGTTAACCGTTGGTTAGCCCCAACCGCGGAGACGTCCTACTCGATATAAACAATTCCAACGACTTATGCTTTTGTCAGGATTTCCCACATATGGTGCCTGAAAATTGTGCAGCAATTTGGCATTCAGGAGAACGCAGTGGACGAACTCGCGTTGAAAATTCTTTTTTGCGGCACCGAGCCCGAATGCGGCGCGATCCGAGAGATCGCCGCGACCGCATCGGCCGTCATTGATCTCGTGACCTTCAGCGAATCCCGGGACCCGGCGGACATCATCCGGCCCGCCGGTGGTCGCGAGCGCGCGATCGAAGCCGTCATCGCCAGCCTGTCGTGGATTTCGCCCCTAGGTCCGGCCGCCATGTCGTCGATCTTCGCCGCCAATGACGGGCTGTGCATCGTGATCGAGGCCGACACGATCGACCAAACGTCCGACTACATCGCTTCGGATCGCGTGATGGCGGTTCCCGCCGACCACGCCCGCGCGCTGCAATTGGCAGGCGCGCTGGCGCAGAAATGCCGCGTCGAGCGCGCTTACGCAAAGAGCCAGCGGGAGCTCCAGGCGGCCCGACGCGCCGCGCAGATGGTCTCGACCGAACATCAGCGCCAGCGCCGCGACCGCGACCAGCTGTTCGAGACCGCTCTCCACAACATGTCGCAGGGCCTGTGCATGTTCGATGCGGACGCCAGCCTGGTGGTCTGCAACGATCGCTATATCGAGATGTACGGCCTGTCGCGCGAAGCCGTCGTTCCCGGCGCGACGCTGCGCAGCATTCTTGTCCACCGCAAGGAGCGCGGGAGCTTTGCCGGCGATCCGGACGTCTATCTCAACGAGCTGCTCGCCGCGATCGCCAAGAACGACGGTCATACGCAGCTGGTCCAGTCCGGCGACGGACGCACGATCTCGATCGTGAACCGGTCCATGGCCAATGGCGGGTGGGTGGCGACCCACGAAGACATCACCGAGCGGACGCGCGCCGAAGAGAAGATCCGGCATATGGCGCGCCACGACGGCCTGACCGGGCTGCCGAACCGGGCGGCGTTCCGGGACGAAATGGAGCAGGCGCTCAAGCGCGTGCGCCGCCGTCAGATGTTCGGCGTCCTGTGCCTCGATCTCGACAACTTCAAGAACGTCAACGACACGCTCGGACACGTGGTCGGCGACAAGCTGCTGTGCGCGGTAGCGAAACGCTTGAAGGATCTCGTTCGCGAGACCGACATGATCGCGCGGCTGGGCGGCGACGAGTTCGCCGTCCTGCAGGCCGACGTCGAGAAGCCGGAATTTGCCGGGCGCCTTCGCCCAGCGAATCATCACGGCGATCAAACGGCCCTATGACCTCGACGGGCATCAGGTGGTCGTGAGCACCAGCATCGGCATCGCGGTCGCGCCCAACGACGGCGAGTCGACCGAGCAGCTCCTGCGCAATGCCGACATGGCGCTCTACCGCGCCAAGTCGGATGGCCGTTCGGCATTCCGGTATCTTCGAGCCGGAGATGGACGAGCAGCTCCAGACGCGCCGGCTCCTGGAGATGGACCTGCGCGACGCGCGTGGCGCGCGGCGAGTTCCAGCTTTACTACCAGCCGCAGGTCGACACCCTCACCGAGCGGGTCACCGGCTGCGAAGCATTGCTGCGCTGGAATTCCCCGACGCGCGGCATGGTGTCTCCGAGCGCGTTCATCCCGCTGGCCGAGGAGATCGGCCTGATCGTGCCGATCGGGGAATGGGTGCTCGAGCAGGCGTGCTGCGAGGCCGCCACCTGGCCGAATGCGATCCGGGTCGCGGTCAACCTGTCGCCCGCCCAGTTCAAGAGCCGCAACCTGGTGCAGAGCGTGCTCAATGCGCTGGCGATATCGGGGCTCGAACGCCACCCGGCTCGAGCTCGAGATCACCGAATCGGTCCTGCTGCAACGACAACGAAGCGACGCTGGCGACGCTGCATCAGCTGCGCAGCCTCGGCATCAAGATCTCGATGGACGATTTCGGCACCGGCTATTCCTCGCTGAGCTATCTGCGCAGCTTTCCGTTCGACAAGATCAAGATCGACCGCTCCTTCATCAAGGATATGTCCGGCAAGGGCGATTGCGCCGCCATCGTCAAGGCGGTCGCGGGCCTCGGCAAGGGTCTCGGCATCGCGACCACCGCGGAAGGCGTCGAGACCATGGAGCAGCTCCGGCACGTGCGCGCCGAAGGCTGCACCGAGGTGCAGGGCTATCTCTACAGCGAGCCGCAAACGGTCGATACGCTGCGCGCGTACTTCACTCGGATGAACGGGCGCACGCGCGCGGCGTAGCCCTGTGGGGTCGTTCTCAAGACGGCGGGGTTCAACCGTTGCTCGGTCAGAAAGTGACGAACAGGAAGATCGGCGTTTAGCGATAGCCGACGCGAGGCCCACCTCGAATAAAGAGCGTCTATCCCAGGTCCGCTCCTGCGGTGGCTCCACACGCATTCCGGCATCGCACTGAATCGCCGGTTGGGCCCGGAAGCAAACTCCCCGGTTCTTGGCGCGAGGCGCAGAAAATTTCTATTATTCGGGCAGTCCGGCGGCGCGGAATGCCGCGCTTAGAGAATCCGCGAGCGCCAGCGTGCAATCGACGCCGGCAAGCAGCCGATTGTAACGAAACACGGGTTGCAGTTCCAAAGCTCGCTCCGCCGCTGCCCTTGCTTCGTCGAGGCGCCCGAGCTTGGCGAGCGGAGCCGCCAGCATCACGTAGGACAGGCTGAAGCCCGGACCGTATTGGACGGCTTTGCGGCCGGCGGCAACTGCCTCCTCGAAGCGGCCACGGTGGAAATGACCGATGGTCGTGGAAAAGAAAGCAGCGGAGCGAAACGGATCGAATGGGCTCAAGCGCAAGCCGCGCTCGCTCCATTCGATCGCGCGCTCGGCCTCTCCGCCCCAAGCCAGAATGATGCTGCCCAGAAGATAAGTGAGCGCCGACGAGGGACTTATGGCGAGCGCGGCGTCGAACGCCGCGAATGCAGCGGCACGATCATGGCCGTCCATCCCGATGGCAAAACCGGCCAAAGTCAAGGTGAGCGCATCGTCCTGACCATGACAAATGGCAGCCTCGGCATGGCGGATTGAGGCCGTCCGGTTCTCTTCCGCCAGTCCGCCGCGCAGGAACAGGGAATGATGGCATTCCGCCGCAAAGGCGTGCGCCAGCGCATAAGTCGGATCGAGCGCCAGCGCGCGCTCCAGAAGCAGCAACGCCTTCGTCGCCTGCTTTGGCATTCTCGAAAACACATCAGGTTGAGCTTGCAAGACGAGATCGTAGGCGTCGAGGCTGTCCGACCGCTTGCGTTTGACACGCTCGACTTCGGCCAGACGCAGGCTCGGTTCGATCGCACCCACGACCGAGAGCGTGATCTCGTCCTGAAGAGCGAAAATATTCTGAAATTTCCGATCATAGCGCTCGGCCCAGACGTGCGCCCCGTTCGCGGCGTCGATCAATTGCGCCGTGATACGGACGCGATCGGCCGCCTTTCGCACGCTACCTTCGAGAACATACCGCACGCCGAGTTCGTGACCGACTTGCTTCACGTCGACCGCGCGCCCCTTGTAGGTGAAACTTGAATTGCGCGCGATGACGAAGAGCCATTTGATGCGCGACAGGCCAGTAATGATGTCGTCAACGATCCCATCCGCGAAATACTCCTGCTCCGCGCTCCCGCTCAGATTCTGGAAGGACAGAACCGCGATGGACGGCTTGTGAGGAAGCGCCGGACCAAGTCGCGCCTCTGCGGCGCTCGAGGGACTTTTCGCCTGCAAATCGATCAGGCGATAACCGCGACCCGGCACCGTCACCAGGTAATTCTCTCCGCTTTTCTCCTCGTCGAGCGCCTTTCTCAGCGCCGAGACGTGCACTTGGATGTTGTTGTCCTCTACGACAAGCCCAGGCCAGACGCGCGTCATCAACTCGCCCTTGCTGACGACTTTGCCTTCGGCGGCAGCAAGGACGCAAAGGATGTCGAATGCTCGGCTGCCGAGCTGAATCCGCGACCCGTTTCGCCGCAGCTCGCGCTGGCCAGGATACAACCGAAAAGGGCCGAAGCTGAGCTCGTGAGGAGCTGTCGATTTCAACGTCATGGCGCGGGTTTCAGAACAATTAAGCTCCTGAACCAACGACCTTAAGGGGCAACCCCATTACGGTCCAGCATCGGTCGCGGAAACACAAGAAAGTATTAATTTACCACCAGCTCGGAGGGAGCGATGACGATGACGTGCGAACTTGACCTCGATGCGAAAGAACGTGCAATTCCCCGAGTGCGATCCCGGTTTGGGAATTTTGCCGTCCGCATTGCCGCAACGTTCCTCGCGATGACATGCCTGGCGGCGGGAGGTGCCACGGCGCAAAACAGCGGTTCGGCCGAAGACAAGCCGATCGTGATGAAACTGTCGGGACCGACGCAAAACGACGCCATCCATGAATGGATGAAGCGTTTCGCCGCTCTCGTCGAGAAGAACTCGAACGGCCGCATCAAGGCCGAGGTGTATCCTGCGAGCCAGCTCGGTAGCATCCCGCGCCAGATCGAAGGCACGCAACTCGGTTCAATTCAGGGATTGTGCGTTCCGCCGGAATTTCTGGTCGGCGTCGATCAGCGTTTCGAGATGTTGGCCGCGCCAGGCCTCTTCCAGAGCGATGCTCATGTTATCAAGACCGTCACAGACCCGCAATTCGCCAAGGACTTTCTCGCGATCGGAGGCAACAAGGGTCTCATCGGCGTAGGCATCCTGTTCAATGGGCCGGCGGCGTTCGTCATGCGGGCGCCGCTTCGCAATCTGGCGGACTTCAAGGGAAGGAAAATTCGCATTCTGGCCTCGCCGTTTCAGGCCGAGCAAATGGTCCGGCTCGGCGCAACCGGGGTTCCGCTTTCCCTCGGCGACGTCCTCCCGGCATTACAACAGGGTACGCTCGACGGCGCCTTAGGCTCGGTCCCGGTGTTCAGCACGTTCCATTATCAAGGGACGGCCCGATACGTCACCGAGGCAGGCCAGTCCTATATTCTGACCCTTGCTTTGCTGAGCAAGACCTGGTTCGACCGGTTGCCCGCTGATCTTCAAGCGGTGCTCTTGAACGCGGCCGGACAGGTCAACAAGGAGATCATTCCTTGGTCGCTAGACTTTCTCGTCAAGCAACGCAAGGCTTGGACCGATAACGGTGGCGAGCTGATCACGCTCACGCCGGACGACAAAGCAGGGCTGATTGCCAGGACTCGCAGCATCGGCGATGACATCGTCAAGACCAAGCCGGAGTTGAAGCCGATGTGGGACCTGTTCGTCTCGACGACGCGGCGCAGCTCTTGAGGGGCGTCCGCAGATAGAGAGAATTCATTTCGGGTTCGACACACAGCGGGCGGCAACGCCCGCTGCTGGTCAGAACAAGAAATTTTCATCGCGAGCGCACTAAGACCGCATTCCCTCCGAAAGCGGGCGGGACCGAACGCGCTCGATTTCAAAACCGCGGCGGCCTGCCGGCGAATGCCTGCCGGACCACGTTCTCGATGTCGGCTGTCGCGCAGGGCCGTGGATTGGAAAATTTCCGCTTTGCCACGATCTCGACCGCCCGCGGGATGTCCTCCTCGTGCATGCCGAGATCACGCAACCCGGTCGAGAGCCCGCAAGCCACATTGATGTCGTAGAGCGCCTGTGCGGGATCGCGCGCGCCGAGCGCGCGCGCGAGCCGCTCCATGGCGGCGGGCGCCGCCGATCGATTGAACGCCGCGGCGTAAGGCAGCACGGCCGCATGGGTGCGCGCGTGCTCGGTGCCGAAATTGTGCCGCACGCGCTGAGCGATCGTGTGCGAGATGCCGACCGTGGCGCGGAACGCCGCCGCCAGCCAGGCGCCGTAGAGCGCATCGGCGCGCGCTTCGATGTCCTTCGGGTCGGCCTTCAGGCGCGGCAGCGCCGAGGCGAGCCGGCGTGCCGCCTCCTCGGCCAAGGCGAGCACGATCGGATTGGCATCGGGCCCGTAAAGCAACTCCACCGCATGCGCCATCGCGTTCATGCAGCTCGCCGCCGAGGTCGCAAACGGCAGATCGACGGTCAGGTCGGGATCGTAGATCGCGGTCGCGGGAAGCGCGCGCGGCAATTCGCCGGTGCGCTCGTCCGCGCCGGCGCCGATGTACCAGCGCCCCGACATTTCCGAGCCCGAATAGGTGGTGACCACGGCGATGAACGGGATCTTGGTCGCCGCCGCCACCGCCTTGGCGAGGCCGATCGGCGAGCCGCCGCCGACGCACACGAAGCCGTCGGCGCCCAGGCGCCCGAGCTCGGCGACGATCTGGTCGAATGCCGCGACCGGCATGCCGGGTCGCGCCGCCGTACTGACGCCGACGAGGCGCGTTCCGAGTCGGGCCGCGACGGATTGCGCGAATTCGCCGCGGTTCTGCGAGCAAAGGAGCATCGCGCGCGACATCTTATGCCGCTCCGCCTCCTCGGCGATCCGGTCGACCGCGCCGCGCCCGAACAGGACACGCAGCTGGTCCGATTTGTAGACGAATGGGTCGAGCATGAAGCGGCTCCGCGCGGCCCTGAGATGTGGGATGACAGACGGCTGGCGGCCCCACTATGAATGACAACGTTTTTTGGTGCAACGTGGCCTACGCAACGCCCGCCTTGCGCGACCCGCGGCTTGCGCGGCTCATGAGAGCAGCATGACCGATTTCGTTCTTGTGCACGGGACCTGGGGTGGCGGCTGGCAGTGGGGCGCCGTCGCCGGGCGGCTGCGCGCGGCCGGCCACCGCGTATTCACCCCGACGCTGACCGGGCTGGGCGAGCGCGAGCATCTCATCACGCCCGAGATCGGGCTCGACACGCACATCGACGACGTCGCCAACGCGATTGTCTGGGAGGGCCTGCAGGAGATCGTGCTGGCCGGAACGAGCTATGGCGGGCTCGTCATCAGCGGCGTCGCCGACCGCTTGGCGGAAAGAATCAGAACATTGGTCTACCTCGACGCCGCGTTGCCGCAGAACGGGAAATGCATGCTCGATCTGGTGCCGCCGGAGCGCCGGGCGACGGTGGAACGGCTGGCGCGCCAGCACGGCGAGGGCCATCGGGTGCCGACCTCGCTGGTGCTCGACACCGGAGTCGAGGACGCGGAGGAGCGCGCCGCCTATCTGGGGCGCATGAGCTTCCACCCGCTGCGCTCGCTGCTCCAGGCGGCGCAGCTGCAGGGCCGCTATCTCACGGTGCCCAACAAGATCTACGTGCTCGCCACGCTCAAGCCGACGCATCGCTTCGTCGACAACTACGAATGGGCGAGCCGCGAGCCCGGCTGGTCGGCGCGCAAGATCGCTTCCAACCACTTCCCGATGACGACCATGCCGAGGGAGACCGCCGATCTCCTGATGGAGGTCGCCGATGGATGACGCCACGCCCATGCTCGACAGCGAACGGGTGCGGCGCGATATCCGCGCGAACCGCATCCGCGGCACCAGCCGCGGTCTCGCGCCCGGGTTCGTCCAATGCAATCTCGCGATCTTGCCCAAAGCCTATGCGTTCGAGTTCATGCTGTACTGCCAGCGCAATCAACGCGCCTGTCCGGTGCTCGAGGTCACCGATCCGGGCGACCCGGTGCCGCGCCGGCTGGCGCCGAGCGCCGATCTGCGCACCGATTGCGCGCGCTATTCGGTCTTCGTCGATGGTACGCGCCAGGACGACCGCCACGACCTCGCAGATATCTGGCGCGACGACCTCGTCTGCTTCCTGATCGGCTCCGGCATCACGTTCGACGCGGCGCTCGAACGCGCCGGCGTGCCGACCGACAGGGACCGCTGGGTGCTGCGCACCGCGTTGCCGACCGAGCCGGCCGGCCCGTTCAGGGGCGACCTCATCGTCACGATGCGCTGGCTCACCCCGGCCCAGGCCATTACCGCCACCCAGGTCTCGGCCCGCTTTCCCTTCAATCACGGCGCCCCGATCCATATCGGCGACCCCTTGGCGATCGGCGCCGACCTGGCCAGGCCGATATTCGGAGGCCCGGTGCCGGCGCTCCCGCCCGACCGGGTGCCGGTATTCTGGGCCTGCGGGGTGACGCCACAATCGGCCGCCGAGGCGGCGCGCCTGCCCCTCTTCATCACCCACGCGGCCGCCCACAGCTTCATCACCGACCGCACGGCCGACAGCCTCATGCTGCCTTGAACAAACCCGGGAGGCCAATTCGTGCTATTATCGGGGACGCGTCGTGCAACCGGACTCGGGCTGCCCGAGTTCGGCATCAAGACGATGTGCGAGTCGGGCAGGCCCGACTTGCGTGGCGCCGCGATCCAGGGTGATCAACATGATGCCTTTTGCCGCACTCGTTCTGGGCTCCAGCGTGATGATGGTCGCCGCCGATGTGGTGCCGACCCTCAAGGTCGAACCAAGTTGCCGCGCCGCGGGCATCGAAGGAATGATCGTCGGGCGCACGAGCGAATCCTGCCTGAATGACGAGAAGTCCGCCCGCGACGACCTGACCAAGGCGTGGTCCTCGTTTTCCGCCGCCGACAAGAACCATTGCCTGTCCATGGTGTCGACCGGGGGCTCGCCAAGCTATGTCGAATTGCTGTCGTGCCTCGAAATGTCGCGCGACGCGAAGCTGATTTCGAAGGGCCAGCCGCCAGAACAGATACCAGCGCGCAAGCGCTGACCAGGCTCGCCGACGCGCGGCCGACATCGGCCGGCAGGTGGCGGCAGGGTCTGGTTGAGGGCGCAAAAACCCGGCCATGGCCGGCCGGCCCTGCGGCTTGACTCGATCTTCGGCATCGCCAAAAGGATAACCGGACGAAAGACAGCGACGCAGGGCGCGGCGGCGCCCGCAAGGAGAACGAGCCACATGGTCGCCGGGGACGCGGAGCAAGGCGCCGCCATCATCGCCCGCAACACCAGCAAGCTGTTTCTGGACGGTACGGTGGTCGCGTTCCGCCAGCTCACGCTGTCGGTCCGGCATCAGGAAATTCTCTGCGTCGTGGGTCCGAGCGGCTGCGGCAAAACGACCTTCCTGCGCGCCATCGCGGGCCTGATCGATCTGAGCTCCGGCGACCTCCTGGTCGGCGGCAAGCCGGTCCACGGCCCGCCGGACGGCGTCGCCATGGTGTTCCAGCATTTTGGCCTGCTTCCCTGGAAGACCGTGTTCGAGAACGCCGCCTTCGGGTTGAAGATCGCGGGCGCACCGCGCCGGCGTGATCAAGGAGCGGGTGCAGCATTATCTCGATCTGGTCGGGCTTTCCGGGTTCGAGCGCCACTACCCCTATCAGCTCTCCGGCGGCATGCAGCAGCGCGTCGGCCTGGTGCGCGCACTCGCGATCAATCCCACGATCATGCTGATGGACGAGCCGTTCGCGGCGCTCGACGCGCAAACCCGCGAAATCATGCAGGACGAATTGCTTCAGCTCATGCAGCGTCCGGACGAGCGCAAGACCATGGTGTTCATCACCCATTCGATCGACGAGGCCATCCTGCTTGGTGACCGCATCGCGGTGATGAGCGCGCGTCCCGGCCGCATCAGGGAAGTCATCGAGCTTCCCTTCGCGCGCCCGCGCGACGTCGAGGCGGTGCGCGCCGATCCGCGCTTCGCCGAGCTGCGCGCCCATATCTGGCGCCAGCTCCATACCGCGCGCCCGAAGCGCGCCGTCGCCGAGGTGGCCTGACCATGACGGTCGAAGCAGACGATGGCGCCTTGGCGGGCCGGGCGGACGAAACGGAAGACCGCGCGCGGGCGCAACAGGTCGCCACCAGGCGCCGCCGAAACAAGCAGATCCAGACGATCGCCATCCGTTGCGCCTCGCTCGCGATCGTCCTGACCTTGTGGCAGGTCTTCGGCGCGCAGGTCGATCCCGTGCTGTTCACCACGCCGAGCAAGATCGCCGCCGCCGCGGTCACCATGATCGGCAGCGGCGAATTGTGGACCTATCTCTGGCCGAGCCTGGTGGTGCTCGCCATCGGATTGACGCTCGCCGCGACGATCGGAATCGTGACCGGCCTTTTGTTGGCGCGGTTCTGGGTGCTCGACGTGGCGCTCGGGGTCTACATCACGTTTCTCTATTCGACGCCGAGCGTCGCGCTGGTGCCCCTGATCGTGCTGTGGGCGGGCTTCGAGACGACCGCCAAGGTCGTCATCCTGTTTCTGTTCGCGTTCTTCCCGATGACGATCAATACCTACCAGGGGGTCAAGAACGTCGACGCCAAACTGATCGAGGTCGGCCGCGCCTTCCGCTGCAGCGAAGCGCAACTGTGGACAAATATCGTGCTCCCGGCCGCGCTTCCCTTCATCGTCACCGGGTTGCGTCTCGCGGTCGGGCGCGGGTTGATCGGCATGGTGCTGGCCGACCTCTATACGGCCATTTCCGGCATCGGCTACCTGATCGTGCGCACCGCCTCGACCTATCAAGTCGACAAGATGTTCGTCCCGATCGTGACGCTCGGGCTTCTCGGCGTCACGCTCACGGCGCTGCTGCGGCTTCTCGAAATCAAGGTGGCGCCGTGGACCGCGGCGCAGGGGAAGGATTGAGATTTGTCATTGCGAGGAACGCGAAGCGTGACGAAGCAATCTCTGTCAAGTTCGCCTGTGTGGCTGGAGATTGCTTCGCTTCGCTCGCAATGACATCGAGTGAGAGTCGAAAGGTAGTACTCCAATGTCAAACTCATTACGTCGTCCTTGGTTGCTGATCATCCTTGCAGGCTTGGCAGTCGCGGCTGATCAACGCCCGGCCGCCGCCCAGACTTGCGCCGGGCCCATGCGCAAGATCAATGTGGGCGTGTCGGTGTCTCCGCCCAACGTCGTCCACACCGCCGCCTATGTGGCGAAGGAGCTCGGCATTTTCGCCAAGCATTGCATCGACGCCAACATCATCCAGTTCGACGGCGGCTCCTCGCCGGCCGCGTCGGTGGCCCTGACCCAGGGCAACACCTTCACCACCGTCAACGACGTCCAGATCGGCCGTGGCATGAAGGTGAAGCAGGTCTGGGGGCTCGCGCCCAAGACGCCGCAAGCCTACGTCGTATCCGAAAGCGTCAAGACCTTCGCCGACCTCAAGGGCAAGCGCCTCTCCGCCGCCGGCGGCGGCGTGGGCAGCTTCAACTGGCGGATCGGCCGCGAGGCGCTCGTCAAGGCCGGGCTCACGGTCGAGGACGCCCAATTCATCTCGCAGGGCACCGCCGGACGCCTCGCAGGGCTCGTCGCCGGCCAGATCGACGGCGTGGCGCTGCATCCCGAGGATGCTCATCTCGCCGATGAAGCAGAAACCCGGCCTGCACATCCTGGCGCAGGTGGTCGATCTCGTTCCGCTCTACATGTTCAACGGCTACGGGGTCTCGACCGATCTGATCGCCAAGGATCGTGCGCTCGTGCGCGACCTCACGACCGCGATGATCGAGGCCAACCGCACGATCTATCGCGACCGCGACAAGGTCATTCCGATCATGGTGACGGCGACGCAGAAGCCGCGCGAAGCGGTCGAATACGCCTGGGAACAGCTCACCAAGAACTGCATCTGGTCCGTGAACGAGGGCTTCGATCACGCCCGCACCCAGTGGACGATCGACAATGACGTGACCCATGGCGACATCGACGCGGCCAAGAAACCGACCGTCGACGACGTCATCGACGAGAAGCTCGCCGGCGAGGCCGTGGCCGCGGCCGGCGGCCGCACGACCATCGGCAGTTGCAAGGATTAGAGCGATGTCTTTCCCTCTCCCCGGCGGGGAGAGGGTGGCGAGCGCAGCGAGCCGGGTGAGGGGCGCTCGGGCACCAAATTGAAGCTCCGAGAGCTTCTCACCCCAGCCCTCTCCCCTGCGGGGAGAGGGAGCAGAAAAGGACCATGCCTCATGAACATCAACGTTCCGCCGCCCGCCGGCGCCGTGCCGTGGGAGCAGGTGCGCACCCGGCTCGACCAGAACGGCCCCTTCGCCAACATGTACGACACGCCGCTCTATCGCGACGCCGTGTGGGAGCAGTTCTCCGAAGCCGAATACGCGCGCCGCTACGCGGCGCTGCGCGCAAAAGATGCGCGAGCACAAGCTCGACGCCGTGATCGTGCCGGGCGGCCCGAGCCACTGGAGTTTCGGCGGCGGCATGACCTGGCTCACCGGCCACTGGGAATGGCACGCGCTCGTCGTCCTACGTGCTGGTCCCGCTCGACGACGCGCCGACGCTGATCTTCTCGATGGGCGGCACCCATTGCGAGGCGGTGCGCCGCCAGGTCGCGCCGGCGCTCGTCCGACGTGCGCCAGAGCCGCGGCGGACGTTACGCCGAGGTGATGGTCGAGCGCTGCAAGGAGATCGGGCTCGACCGCGCGGCCGCATCGGCCTGGTCGAGATCGACCCGCGCCACAAGGACTACATGCCGGTCAACCAGTACAACGACCTGCGCGCCGGCCTGCCCGAGGTCGAGATCGTGTTCACCCGCAGCCTCATCCACGAGCTGGTCGTCATCAAGAGCGCCGAGGAGCTCGACTGCGTGCGCAAGGCCGGCGTGCTGTGCCAGCGCGCCATGGAGGCGATGGTGGCGGCCGCCAAGCCCGGCGCGACCGAGGCCGACCTGCGCGGCGCCGCCGGCGCCGCCATGCTGCAGGGCGGCGGCGACATCGACTTCCTCATCATCGGCTCGACCCCGATGGCCGAACCCGGCGATGTTCTTCGGCAACCCGCGTCCGTCCGAGCGCAAGCTCCGCGCGGCGACATCGTCATCATGGAGATCGCCGCCGGCTATCGCGGCTACACGGCGCAGATCGGCTCGCCGATCTGCCTCGGGCCGCCGACCGACATGGTGCGCAAGTTCTGGGAGGAGATCACGCTGCCCGGCTACAGCAAGATCGTCGCCGAGATCAAGCCCGGCAACCCGATCGACAATGTGCGCATCGCGGCGCAGTTCTTCCGCCAGAAGGGCGTGCAGTCGCGCCCGACCCAGATCCACGGCATCGACATCGTCACGGCGACGCCGCACGTGTTCGCCGAACGCACCGAGGCGCGCGAGGCCGACAAGGTGTTCCTGCCCGGCATGGTGACCATGGCGGAGCCGAACCCGATCACCGCCGACGGCATGTTCGGCATCTTTCTCGGCCACACCTTCATCGTCACGCGAGACGGCCACGAGGTGGTCGACGAGTTTCCGCTGGAGCTGGCGATGGCGTGAGCCACGTCTGATGCACGCCTGCTGTGACGGCGGTCGCTACGCCGCCCGCAGCAGGCCCCACAGGCTGTCGCTCGTCGGATTGCGGTCGGTCCGTCCGTAATGCGTCGTGAAGCCGGCGCGGCGGGCTATCTCGCGCAGCGTCGCCGGCGTGAAATAGTTCACGTGATCTGGAAAGCGGAAGCCGCTCCAGCGCATGCCCATCAGGCGCCGGTTGATCGAGGCGTAAGTTCGGCGTCTTGACCACCACGACGGCGTCGTCGGCAAGCGCCTGCCGCAGTCCGGTCAACGACTCGCGCGGCATGATATTCGTGCTCGATGATAGCCGATCAGCAGCGCGCCGTGAAAAAAGCCGCGCGGAAAGTGCTTGAGACCCTCGGCCGCCGGCATCTGCAGGCATTGGCCGCCGTACCGCCGGAACGCCGCGTCGGCCGCCGCCGCAAGCGACTTTGAAACTTCGACCCCGTAGGGGATAAGACCCTCCGGTGGCGGGATGAGATTGACGCCGACGCCGCAGCCGACCTCGACGATCGGGCCGGGCCGCGCATGGCGGGCCACCATCGTCTTCGGGTCCCGCTTCGTGAAGTGCATCCGATACCGGGTCATCCGCTGCAGCCGCCACCAGAATCGGATAGTCACGTTTACGCTGCTCCGCATGGGCCACCGAGCTGACCTCCCAGGCGCGCGCGTCCTCGAACTCCTGCTGCGGCGGCAGCCGATCGACATACACCAGGTCGCACTCCGGCACTGCACCAGTTGCCACTCGGACGACCGGTATTGCAGCGGTTTCGCGCTGCTGGCCTTGGCGTCGCATAGCGGGCAATCTCGTTTGTCAATTGAGCCGGTCATTGCGCCTCGTGCGAAATGTTTTTATCAAGCAGTCAAGAAGGAATGGGAGTACAAGACGCCATGTCGCGCAACCGCTCGCTCTTCTCGCTTCGCACCGTCATCGCCACCCTTGCGGGTATCCTCGTCGCGGGATCCGGCGGCCACCATCCGTTGCGCAAACCGCGCCTAACTGCGCGGGCCGTTGCGCAAGATCAATATCGGCGTCGCGGTGGCGCCGCCCAATGTGGTGCACACCGCTCCCTACGTCGCCAAGGCGCTCGGCTTCTTCGCCAAGCGCTGCATCGACGCCAACATCATCCAGTTCGACGGCGGCGCCGCCGGCACCTCAGTGACCGCCGTCGGCCAGGGCACGGCCATCTCCAACCTGCCCGACGCGGCGATCGCGCAGGGTCTCAAGGCGAAGCAGATCTGGGGCCTCGCGCCGCGCCCGCCGCAGGCCTACGTGGTGAGCGCCGACATCAAGACGCCCGCCGACCTCAAGGGCAAGCGGCTTTCCGCCGCCGGCGGCATCGGCGGCTTCAACTGGCTGGTCGGGCGCGCCGCGCTGCGCCTGGGCGGATTGACCGTCGACGACGCGCAGTTCGTTTCCCAGGGCACCGCCGGCCGCCTGCCCGGTTTTGTCGCCGGGCAGATCGACGGCGTCGCGCTCCATCCGGAAGATCTGCATATCGTGTTGCAGCGCAAGCCGGGCGCCCACGTGCTGGTCACGGTATCCGACCTGTGGCCGCAAGTACTCCTTCAATGCCTACGGGGCCGCGGATTCCATGATCGCCAAGGATCGCGACCTCCTGCGCGACACCATCGCGGCAATGATCGAAGCAAACCGCGCGATCTACAGCGACAAGCAGAAGGTCATTCCCATCATCGTCGAAGCGACCCAGAAGCCGAGCGAGGCCGTCGACTTCGCCATCGGGGAGCTCACCAAGAGCTGCGTCCTGTCGGTCAATACAGGCTTCGTGCGCGAGCGCACCGAATGGACGCATCAGAACAGCATCGACATCGGCGACATTCCGCCCGAGAAGAAGCTCACCTTCGACCAGATCGCGGACCACAAGCTCGCCGAAGAGGCCGTCGCCTCGCTCGGCGGCCCGGTGACCATCCACGGATGCAAGGATTAAAACCATGAACGAGATCAAGCCGCCCAAGGGTGCGCTGCCGTGGGATCAGTTGCGCCACCGGCTGGACGAAAGCCAGCCGTTCAACCTGATGCGCAACACGCCGTATTACCGAGACGCCATCTACGAGCAGTTCTCCAAGCCGGAATACGCCCGCCGCTACGCCGCGCTGCGCGCGAAGATGCGCGAGCACAAGCTCGATTGCGTCGTCGTGCCGGGCGGCCCGAGCCATTGGAGTTTCGGCGGCGGCATGCTGTGGCTCACCGGCCATTGGGAGTGGCACGCGCTATGCTGCTACGTGGTGGTGCCGCTCGATGGCGAGCCGACGCTGGTCTATTCGATGGGCGGCACGCATGGCGAAGCGGTGCGGCGCGAGACCGCGGCCGCGCTCTCCGACGTGCGCGGCAGCCGCGGCGGCCAATACGCGGCCGTCATCGCCGACCGGATCATTGAATTGGGCCTGCAGCGCGGCCGCATCGGTCTTCTCGAGATCGACCCGCGCCACAAGGACTACCTGCCGGTCAACCAGTACAACGTGCTCAAGGAGCGGCTGCCCGAAGCCGAGCTGGTGTTCACCCGCGGCTTCATCCACGAGCTCCTGTCGGTCCACAGCGCCGAGGAGCTCGACTGCATCCGCACGGCCGGCAAGCTGTGCGAGGACGCCATGAACGCGCTGGTCGCGCGCGCCGAGCCCGGCGTCACCGAATATCCAGCTGCGCGCCGCCGCCGGCGCCGCCATCATGGAGGGCGGCGGCGACATCGACTTCCTCATCATCGGCACCACCTCGATGGCGAACCCCGCCATGGTGTTCGGCAATCCGCGCCCCTCCGGCCGCAAGCTGCAGAAAGGCGACATCATCAACATGGAGCTCGCTGCCGGCTATCGCGGCTACTCGGCCCAGATCGGCTCGCCGATCTGCCTCGGCCCGCCGACCGACATGGTGAAGCGATTCTGGGAGGACATTACGCTGCCGGTTTTCGAGAAAATGGCGGCCGAGATCAAGCCCGGAAATCCAGTCGCTAAAATCCACGAGGCCGGAAAGATCTTCCGCCAAAAGGGCGTGCAGTCGCGCCCGATCCACGCCCACGGCATCGACCTCATCACCGACGGCCCGCACGTCTTCACCGACGGCGTGCACGGCGAGCCGTTCGAGCAGGTTTTCCGGCCCGGCATGGTGTTCATGGCCGAGCCCAACCCGATCACCGCCGACGGCCAGTTCGGCATCTTCATGGGCCACACCTTCATCGTCACCGAGCGCGGCAACGAATGCGTCGACAAGTTTCCGTGGGAGATGGTGGTGGTGTGAGGCGCATCCCAAACACGATGTCACGCCGCGGCGAATACGCGGCGTCATACCCCGCGAAAGCGCGGCATCCAGTAGACACGACAGCCCGAGATGGTTGCTGGATCATCCGCTCGCACGGACGATGACGGTGGGAGCGTTGGGCAGCGCCGTGCCTACCCCTGCCCCACCAGCTCGAACCACTCGTCCTCGGTGAGCACCGTGACGCCCGCCTCCCGCGCCTTGTTGAGCTTCGAGCCGGCGCCCGGCCCGGCGACCACGTAATCGGTCTTCTTCGACACCGAGCCCGCCACCTTGGCGCCGAGCCGCTCGGCCATCGCCTTGGCCTCCTCGCGCGTCATCTTCTCGAGCGAGCCGGTGAACACCACGGTCTTGCCGGCGACTGGGCGAATCCTTCGGCTTCTCGGCGTCGAGGATCTTGCACCTGCTCGGTCAGCCGCTCGACGATGCCGCGATTGTGCGTCTCGCTCGAAATAGGCCGCGATGCTGTCGATCACCGTGTCGCCGATCTGGTCGAGCGCATCCATCTCCGCGCGCGTCTCCTCGTCGCCGTCGGCGACCTTGCAGGCACGCATCGTGGAAGGCGTCCCAGGATGCCGTAGCCGCGCGCGAGCGCGCGCGCGGTGGTGTCGCCGACATGGCGGATGCCGAGCGCATAGATGAAGCGGTCGAGCGGGATCTCGCGCCGCGCCGCGATCGCGTCGAACAGGTTGCGCACCGAGGTCTCGCCAAAGCCCTTCCTCCTCCTCGAGCTTGATCTTCGCGTTGCGCGCCTCGAGCGTGAAGATGTCGGCCGGCTCCTTGACCCAGCCCTGCTCGAAGAACAGCTCGATCTGCTTCTCGCCGAGCCCGTCGATGTCGAAGGCGCGGCGCGACACGAAATGCTTCAGATGCTCGATCTTCTGGAACGGGCAGGCGAACTCGCCCGAGCAGCGCAACCGCACGCCCTCCTCGCCGGCGGCGCGTCGTCTCGCGCACCACGTCGGTGTGCAGCGGACACGGGCAGCTGCTTGGGAAAGTGAAACGGCTTGGCGTCGCGCGGCCGCTTCTCCATCACGACGCCGAGCACCTGCGGGATCACGTCGCCGGCGCGCTGGATCTGCACCGTGTCGCCGATGCGCACGTCGAGGCGCTCGATCTCGTCCGCATTGTGCAGCGTCGCGTTCTGCACCACGACGCCGCCGACCGTGACCGGCTCGAGCTTGGCGACCGGCGTGAGCGCGCCGGTGCGGCCGACCTGGATCTCGATCGCCTTGACGACCGTGGTCGCCTTCTCGGCCGGAAACTTGTGCGCGACCGCCCAGCGCGGCGTGCGCGACACGAAGCCGAGCCGCTCCTGCCAGTCGAGCCGGTCGACCTTGTAGACGACGCCGTCGATGTCGTAGTCGAGCTCGGCGCGTCGCAGCTCGATGTCGTGATGAAACGCGAGCAGCGCCTCGACCGAGCGGCACGTTTGCATCAGCGGATTGGTCTTGAAGCCGCAGCGAGCCAAGCCACTTCACCATGCCGGACTGCGTCGTCTGCCGGCATCTCGCTCATCTCGCCCCACGCATAGGCGAAGAAGCCGAGCGGCCGCGACGCCGTGATCGACGGATCCTTCTGGCGCAGCGAGCCGGCCGCCGAGTTGCGCGGATTGGCGAAGATCTGCCCGCCCGCTGCGGCCTGCCGCTGGTTGAGCTCGAGGAACGCCGACTTGGTCATGTAGACCTCGCCGCGCACCTCGCAGACGTCGGGGACATGCCTGCCCTTGAGCCGCTGCGGGACGTCCTCGAGCGTGCGTGATATTGGCGGTGACGTCCTCGCCCTCCGTCGCCGTCGCCGCGGGTCGCGCCGCTGACCAGCGTGCCGCCCTCGTAGCGCAGCGACATCGACAGCCCGTCGATCTTCGGCTCGGCCGATGAACACGATCGGCTTCGTCCGCCGGGAGCCGCAGGAAGCGGCGGATGCGCTCGACGAAATCGCGCACGTCCTCCTCGTTGAAAGCGTTGTCGAGCGAGAGCATCGGCACGCGGTGGCGCACCTTGGCGAAGCCGCGCGCCGGCGCGGCGCCGACCCTGAGCGACGGCTCTCCAGCGTGCGCAGATCGGGAAAGCGCGCCTCGATCGCGTCGTTGCGCCGGCGCAACGCGTCGTAGTCGGCGTCCGAGACGGTCGGCGCGTCTTCCTGGTAGTAGCGCCGGTCGTGCGCGGCGATCTCGGCCTGCAACCGGGCGTACTCGGCCTTGGCCTGCTTCTCGGTCAGGTCGTCGACGTCCGGGGATTTGGCGGGGCGTTTGGTCATCGGTCACATTAACTGGTGTCTGGCGGTTTTTCGTACTCTGTCATGGCGGGGCGGATTAATCGGCCTGACCGCAATCCGGCCATCACCCCGCCGCCGCCCGGATCAGCCGCTCGGCGGCGGCGCGCGCCTCGTCGGTGATCTCGGCGCCGGCGAGCATGCGGGCGATCTCCTCGCGCCGGCGCGCGGGCTCGAGCTCGGTGACGCGCGTCGCCACCCGCTTGCCCTTCGGGCCACGTCCTTGGTGATGAGATAGTGATGGTCGGCGCGCGCCGCGACCTGCGGCGCGTGCGTCACGGCGAGCGCCTGCACGCGCCGGCCGAGCCGCGCCAGCCGCACCCCGATCGCGTCGGCGACCGCGCCGCCGACCCCGGTGTCGATCTCGTCGAACACCAGCGTCGGCGCCGAGCCGCGGTCGGCGATCACCACCTTGAGCGCGAGCAGGAAGCGCGCGAGCTCGCCGCCGGAGGCGACCTTCATCAGCGGCCCCGGCTGCGTGCCCGGATTGGTGCGCACCCAGAACTCGACCCGGTCGATGCCGTGCGGCCCGGCGGCGGCCGCATCGGTGTCGATCGCGGTGGAGAACCGCGCCCGCTCGAGCTTGAGCGGCTTCAGCTCGCCGTTGACCGCCTTGTCGAGCGTCTCGGCGACGCGGCGGCGGCGCTCCGACAGCAGCGCGGCCGCCTTGGCGTAGAGCGCTCGGCGCCTCGGCGGCCGTCTTCTCCGAGCGCGGCGAGCCGCTCGGCGCCGGCGTCGATCAGGGCGAGATCGGCGCGCATAGCGGGCCGCCAGCGCCGCCAGATCGTCGACCGGCGCATTGTATTTGCGGCCCGGCCGCGCGCAGCGCGAACAGCCGCTCCTCGATGCGCTCGAGCACGCGCGGATCCTGGTCGGCGGCGGCGAGCGCCTGCTCGAGATGCGCCGCGCGCCTCGTCGAGCGCGGTCGAGCGCCGCGTCGATCGCCTTCACGGCCGGCTCGATCAAGCGCCGGCGCCTGCGCCTGGCGGCGCTCCAGCCGGCGCACCGCGGCCGCGAGCGCCGGGCACCGGCGACTGGCTGCCGGCGACCGCCTGGTGCGCGTCGCGCAGATCCTCGGCGACCTTCTCGGCCTGCATCATGGCGGTGCGGCGCTCGGCGAGCGCCGTCTCCTCGCCGGCTTCCGGCGCGAGCGTGGTCAATTCCTCGACCGCATGGCGCAGCCAGTCGGCCTCGCGCGCGGCGCGCTCGACCTCGGCGCGATGCGTCGCGACCGCCGCTTCGGCGTCGCGCCGCGCCGTCCACAGGCTGCGCGACCTCCGTCGGCCTGCGGCATCGAGCCCGCCATAGGCGTCGAGCAGGCGGCGATGGGTCGCGGCGTCGACCAGCGCGCGCTCGTCGTGCTGGCCGTGGATCTCCACCAGCGCCGCGCCGAGGCCTTTGAGCACCTGCACGCCGACCGGCTGGTCGTTGACGAAGGCGCGGGTGCGCCCGTCGGCGAGCTGGACCCGGCGCAGGATCAGTTCGTCCTCGGCCGCGATGTCGTTGTGCCGCGAGCATGCGCGCGCGCCGGGTGGCTCGGCGGCACGTCGAACGAGGCCGTCACCTGCCCCTGCTCGGCGCCCTGGCGCACCAGGCTCGCGTCGCCGCGCGCGCCGAGCGCGAGCGCGAAGGCGTCGAGCAGGATCGACTTGCCGGCGCCGGTCTCGCCGGTCAGCACGGACAGGCCGGCGGCGAAATCGATGTCGAGCCGGTCGATCAGGACGATGTCGCGGATCGAGAGCCGGGTCAGCATGGGCACTCCGCTAGCGGTGATCCCGGAAAGTTGACAGACTTTTCGGACGAGATCATGCGCAAAAACAAGAACATCTAGAGCAGGATCGCTTCAATCCGAAGCGATCTTCCCCTAGCGCATTTTCCGACCTGAGCCAGTCTCGGAATGATCCGGGACGGGCACCGGTTCGCCGTCGAAAATGCGACCAAGCGTCGAATGTAGAGCGCGGTCCGATTCGAGCCAATCGGGACGCGCCCTGACGAGTTGAAATATCCAAAGAACCTGGAGAATCGGCCGATCACGTCTTGTGTTGGCACCGTGGCGCGAAACATTCAACGGCCTAATTGGACCTTGGCGGGTCTTATGGCCGGCTCCGACGGTCCGATCCGGGCCGGAATTCCAGCCGACGCCGAGCTTCTTGAACGCCTTGCTGATCCAGGAGCCCTTGTTCTCCTGCGGCTCGAAGCCGCCCGCCTTCACCAGCCGATAGGCGTCCTTGTACCAGGGGCTGTCGGGGAAATTGTGCCCGAGCACGGCGGCCGCGGTCTGCGCCTCCTGGACGATGCCGAGCGTCATGTAGCACTCGGTCAGGCGCATCAGCGCTTCCTCGACGTGGCGGGTGCGTCTGGTACTGGGTGACCACCACCTTGAAGCGGTTGATCGCGCCGGTGAAATCCTTTTTGTCCTGATACCAGCGGCCGATATTCATTTCCTTGGCGGCGAGCTGGTCGCGCGCGACCTCGATCTTCTTGCGCGCGCTGTCGGCGTATTCGGTGTTGGGGAACTTGCGCGTCACTTCCTCGAGCGCCGCGATCGCCCGCTCGGTGCGGGTCTGGTCGCGGGTGACGTCGGGGATCTGGTCGAAATAGGACGCGCCGATCAGGTACTGCGCATAGGCGGCATCGGAGCTGCCCGGATGCAGCGTGATGTAGCGCTTGGCGGCGTTGATCGATTCGTCATAGGCCGCCGCCTCGTAATAAGCGAAGGCCGACATGATCAGCGACTTGCGCGCCCACTCCGAATAGGGGTGCTGGCGATCGACTTCCTCGAACTTCTTGGCCGAGTCCCGGAAATCCTTCTTCTCGTTCAGCAGATAGACGCCTTCATTGTAGAGGCGATCGGCCGGCTCGTCGGGTAGGATCGGATCCTTGTCGCCGAACATGCCGTTCCACACGCTGCAGCCGCCCAGCAGCGATCAGCAAAGGCGCCAGTACGAGCAGGGGCGCGCAAACGCCCCGCCCGCCACGAAAACGTGCCGTGGTCAAAGAACGCGTTGGCATTGGCGCCAGAGAACCCCCGTCTATGCGGCGCGGCAGCCGCGCCGGCCGAACCTGTTTAACCGAGAAACCACAGTTCATCCAAATGTCTATGCCGACAATCGGCCCGGAATATGGCGCAAAGTCAAAGCCTGAAGGGCCGGTTGCGGACGCCGCCGAAAGGTCGGGAGGGGTCAGGACACGTCCGGCCCGAAGGTCGCCGCGACCAGCCCGGCCGCGACGTCGGCATGCCCGCGGGGCCGCCGCACCGCCCGGCCCGCCTCGACCACCGTCCAGGCGGTCCGATCGGCCATCAGGGCCGACAGAACGGCGTGGTTGAGCTTGTGGCCGCCGCGCACCGACCGGTAGGCGCCGAGCAAGGGGGCGCCCGCAAGCGCGAGGTCGCCGACGGCATCGAGCGCCTTGTGGCGCACGAACTCGTCCGAGTAACGCAGGCCGTCCTGGTTGAGGATACGGTTGTCGGTGACCACGAGCGTGTTCTCGAAGGTGGCGCCCAGCGCGTAACCGGCGCTCCACAGTTTGGAGACGTCGCGCATGAACCCGAATGTGCGCGCCCGGGCGAGTTCGCGCCGGAAGCTGTCCGGCTCGATATCGAGCGAGAGCGCCTGCCGCCCGATCAGCGGGTTGTCGAAGTCGATCTCGACCTCCACCCGGAAACCGCGCGAATACGGCCGCAATTCGCCGACCGATGCGTCCTTGACGACGCGTACCGGCTTGAGAACCTGGATGAAACGGCGAGGCGCCGCCAGCGTCACGATTCCGGCCTGATCGATCGCGTTGACGAAAGGCTCGGCGCTGCCGTCCATGATCGGCACTTCCGGGCCGTCGATCTCGACGACCGCATTGTCGACGCCGAGGCCCGACAAGGCGGCAAGCACATGCTCGGCCGTTGAGCAGAGCGGCCCGCTCGGATCGCCCAGCACGGTGGCGAATTCGGTCGCCGTGACGGAGCGCACATCGGCGCGGATTTCGCGGTCGGGGCGGCCTTCAAGGCCGGTGCGGAGAAACACGATACCGGTGCCGGCATCCGCGGGGTGCAACGTGAGCGTGGCCGGCAACCCGGAATGGACGCCGATGCCCATAACCGCGGCATCGACGCACAACGTCGTCTGCTTGCCCACTTTCATGCGACCGTCCCACTCAAGATTGCCGCCGCACACATGCGACACGCAACTGATCCCCGAAGTCCGCCGCTGGGCCGCCTTTTCGCCATGAATTGCTGGAAACGAGCCAATAAGGCTTCGATCCCCCCGCGCAATTCCCCCGCGGAAAACCCCCTGTTAGCCAAGAACCTTAGACGGGGGTGGGGGAAACGCCAACTCACGCTTTTTTACCGACTGTTACCTGAAGCTGTCCTGCTTTGACCCGTATTCTGCCATCTTTTCTGCGGCCCCGCCTTCGGCTCACAATTCGCCACGGCACCGCGGCGCCTGCTTTCAGCCCTGGCGGCGCCCGAATGGGGCCGCGTCGCGGACCCCGGCGATCTCATATAATCCTTTTGAATCATACGCTTGTAAAATTTCGCCACCCCGGATCGAAACCCATGCCGAAAACAGCAGCGGGCCCCGGCCGGTCGGCCGTGGCCCGCTGTCCGCAACGACGCGGCAAGCACGTGACTTGGGTTCAGTTCGCCTGCCGGCGCAGGAAAGCTGGAATCTCGAGTTGATCGTCATCGGCCGGGTTATGCACAGGGGCCGCCCTGCCGTGCTGGTCGAGCCCCTGCGGAACACTCCGCTTGGCGTATTCTGACACCGCCTCCTGTCCACGCGAATCAGCGGGGCGCGGCATGGGCGGCATGGGACGTGGCGGTACGCGCTCCGGGAGCGGAGGCATCTGCCGGACCGCGGGGCGCTCCGCCGGGGCTGGCGCCTCTTCGCGCCGGCCGAGGCCGACCGAGGCGAGGCGTGCGAGCAGCGACATCCGCGGCTTGTCGGCGGGGTCGACCTCTTCGGCCTGCTTGGCGCGCATCTCGTTCTGGGCCGGCAGCGGGAACTCGTCGATGCGCGGCATGCGCGGCGTCCGACCGGCCGGCCGTTCCGGCTGCGGCGGGATGAACACTTTCGGCATTGCGGGCTCCGGCGCTTGCGCAGCCGGCTTGGCGGCGACCGGGTCCAACAGCGACGGCTTCGGCGGGATCGGCCGGATGGTGACGTCCTCCAAAGCGGCCGCGACCGCCGCGGTCGCAGCGGTTTCGGCCGGCGTGTGCGCCGCCGCCTGCGGCCGCGTGTCGGTCCGCTCCGTGCGCTCCTGCATGCGCTGGGTGTCGGCGCGCAGCCGCTGCGTCAACTCGGCGATGCGCAACTCGTGGTTGGCCGCGGCCGCGGTCTGCGGTGCGCCGCCCGCCGCGCGAACGACCCCCACATCGTCGACGCCGGTCGCCACCACCGAGACCCGGATGACTCCCTCGAGAGCTCTCGTCGAAGGTCGCCCCGACGATGATATTGGCGTCCTGGTCCACCTCTTCGCGGATACGCGTCGCCGCCTCGTCGACCTCGTACAGCGTCAGGTCTTTGCCGCCCGTGATGGAGATCAAGAGACCGCGCGCGCCCTTCATCGACACGTCGTCGATCAGCGGATTCGCGATCGCGGCTTCGGCCGCGCGCAAGGCGCGCTTCTCGCCCGACGCCTCGCCGGTCCCCATCATCGCCTTGCCCATCTCGCGCATGACCGCGCGCACGTCGGCAAAGTCGAGGTTGATCAGGCCTTCTTTCACCATCAGGTCGGTGATGCAGGCGACGCCGGAATAGAGCACCTGGTCGGCCATCGCGAACGCATCGGCGAAAGTGGTCTTCTCGTTCGCCACGCGGAACAGGTTCTGGTTGGGAATGATGATCAGCGTATCGACGACCTTCTGCAGCTCGACGATGCCGGCCTCCGCGCAGCGCATCCGACGCTGGCCTTCGAAATGGAACGGCTTGGTCACCACTCCGACGGTGAGAATTCCGAGCTCGCGTGCCACCCTGGCGACCACGGGCGCCGCGCCGGTGCCGGTCCCGCCGCCCATGCCGGCGGTGACGAACACCATATGGGCGCCGCTCAGATGATCGCGAATCTCATCGATCACTTCCTCGGCCGCCGCTCGGCCGACATCCGGTTGCGAGCCGGCGCCGAGACCCTCTGTGACCTGCACCCCCATCTGGACGATACGTTCGGCCTTGGACAGGGTGAGCGCCTGGGCGTCGGTATTTGCGACGACGAAGTCGACGCCCTGCAGCCCGGCAGTGATCATGTTGTTGACCGCGTTGCCACCGGCTCCGCCGACACCAAAGACGGTGATGCGCGGCTTGAGTTCCCGGATGTCGGGTATTTTCAGGTTGATGCTCATGGCTGCCTCTTCATTGCGCGGGCGACGCCGCGGGTCCGCCGGTCCGCCACCGGCCGATAGGGTGAAACTGGTGCATCGAGGTCATCAAAAGCTCTCGCGAAGCCATCGTCCGACCCGTGCGATGTAGCCGCCGGTCCCTGTCACGAAATGCCGCGTTCGCCGCGGTTCGAAGTGTTCGAGATGCGCCGCCTGCGGATAGACCAGGAGGCCGGCCGCGGCCGCGAATGCCGGACCTTTGGCGTCGTCCGGCAGCCCGCCGATGCCCAGCGGCCGCCCGATCCGCACCGGACGCGACAGAATGCGGGTCGCGAGCTCCGGCAGCCCGTTGAGCTGACTCGCTCCGCCGGTCAGGATGACGCGCGCGCGCGGCTCGGCCGCAAAGGGCGAGGCCGCGAGCCGGTCGCGCACCATTTCCAGAATTTCCTCGACGCGCGGCTTGACGATGCGCGTCAGCGTCGCCCGCGACACGAACTGCGGCGGATCGCGCTCATCGACACCGACAGTCGGAACGGTGATCATGTCGCGCTCATCGAGTCCGCCCGCCAGCACGCTGCCGTAAAGCGTCTTGATTCGTTCGGCATCGTAGATGCTGGTGGACAGCCCGCGCGCCAAGTCCATGGTCACGTGGAAGCCCCCGAGCGCGAAGCCGTCCGCGTGCATGAACCGTCCGGCCGAGAACACCGCCATGGTCGTGGTGCCGGCCCCCATGTCGATGATGGCGGCCCCATGATCGGCCTCGTCGTCGGCGAGCACGGAAAGGCCCGCCACATAGGGGCTTGCCACCATCGCCTCGACGGCGAGATGGCAGCGCTCGATCGTGAGCATCAGATTGCGCGCGGCCGCGCCGTCGGCCGTCACCACATGCATGTCGACGCCGAACCGGCGTCCCAGCATGCCGCGCGGGTCGCGGATGCCGCGCGCGTCATCGAGCGCAAAACCGATCGGCAGCGAATGCAGCACCACCCGCCCCTGGCGCAGCGACCGCTGGCAGCCGGCGGCGAGGACGCGCGCGATGTCGGAATCGGATACCGTCGGCCCGCTGATATCGACCGAGGCCTCGAACAGCTCGCTCGCAAGCCGCCCGGCGGAGAGCGACACGACCGCGGACTCGATCTGACGGCGTGCCGAGCGCTCGGCGACGTCGACGGCGTGGCGCACCGCCTCCTCGGCCTCGACCAGATCGACCACATTGCCGGCCTTCATGCCGCGCGCCCCGGTGTGGCTGAAGCCGATGATCTCGATCGCATGGCTGCGGCGGCGCAGCACCTCCTGCGGCGGATGCGGCGTCAGACGGGCGATCAGGCAGGCGATCTTGCTGGTTCCGATATCGAGCGCGGCGATCAGCGCGCTGCGCTTGGGCGATACCGGTTTCATCTTGGGCGTGAGACCGTAATGGAGGGCGCTCATGCATTGCCCCCCTTGGGTTTCGGTTTCTTGGCCTTGAGCGCCTCGTCGCGCGCCTGGGCGGCGGCCTCGGACAGGCGCACCGTCACGCGGTCGGGAAGGCGAAGGTCGATGGAAACGATATCGCGCGAGAGGATCTTCTTGTCGCGATCGAGACCCACGAGCTGATCGAGCGCATGCGCGACGTCGAATTCCGGCAGCCGCACGTCGACGCCGTTCTTGAGCCGCAGGTTCCAGCGCCGCTCGGCCACCAGCACCGAGGCGCGCAGCTGGTCGCGGAGGTACGGATAGCGGTCGAGCAGCGCCAGAAAATCCTTGGCCCGGGTCGCCGCGCCGTCACCGACGAAGAGCGGCAGGCCGGTGAAGCGCGTGGAGATGAAAGGCTCGAGCACGGTGCCGTCGTCGGCGATCACGCCGATGCGGCCGCCCTTCTGCCACAGCGCGAACGCCGCGCGCTCCGTGACCGTGATCTGCAGGCGGTCGGGATAAAGCTTCTGCACGGTTGCGTCGGCGATCCACGGATTGGTCTTGAGCCGTGCCCGCGCGTCGGCAACGTCGAGAAACAGGAGCGACGAATGCCCGGTCACGCCGGCGGTCGCGAAGATCTCCTCGCGGGTGAGATGCTTGTGGCCGGCGAGCGCGACGCCCGTGATATTGAATCCGGCCGCGTTTGCGGCCGTGTCGCGCGCGTCGCGCAAAGAATTCGACGACTTCCGCCACGTGGCCACCGCGGATGGTGCCGAAGACGATGCTCCCAAACACGATAAGCGCCGCGGCCACAATGCCGATTCCGCGCGGCGGCCGCACGGCATCGAATTTTTCCATCCGCGCATTGAGGCGGCGCCCGAGCGCGCCCAGCCCTCCGGCGCGCCGCAACATCTGGCGGACGGACGCATAGCCGCGGCGCGACGCAAGCGCGCGCCGGGCGGGCGCAGTCGCCGATGCGGTCGGGCGCATTGGCCCGCTCATCGGCTCAGCGAGGCATCCTCCACCATCCATCGGACCAGCTCTTCGAACGTGATGCCCGCATAGGCCGCGAGCTCCGGGACAAGCGACGTCTCGGTCATTCCGGGCTGGGTGTTGACTTCAAGGCAAACCACCCCTTGCGTCCCCTCCATGCGATCGTCGTAGCGGAAGTCCGCACGGCTCACGCCCCGGCACCCGAGCGCGCGATGCGCCAGGAGAGCCAGTCTTCGGACCTGTTGGTAAACATTTGGTTTAAGTGGCGCCGGAAGGAGGTGTTTAGATCCTCCCGGGGCATATTTCGCCTGATAGTCGTAAAATTGTACCGTCGGCACGATTTCGATGACGTCGAGCGCCTTGTCGCCGATCACCGCGCAGGTCAGTTCCTTGCCGGCCACGTAGCGCTCGACCAGGACCTGGTCGCCGAACGCCCAGTCGGGCCGATTGAGCTCCTGCGGCGGATGCGCGTGGGCCTCGGTGACGATGAACACGCCCACGCTCGATCCTTCGGCGACCGGCTTGATCACATAAGGCCGCTCCAGCGCATGGGCCTTCGCGGCTTCAAAACGGCTCACAACCCTGCCGTCGGGGACCGGAACGCCGGCATCCCGCATCATCACCTTGGCGCGGTCCTTCTGCATCGCGAGCGCGGAGGCGAGCACGCCCGAATGGCTGTACGGAATGGCCAGGATCTCGAGCAGGCCCTGGATGGTGCCGTCCTCGCCCGGACGGCCATGCAGCAGGTTGAGGGCGACGTCGGGCTTGGCGGCGCCGAGCGCCGCCGCGACATTGCGGTCGACGTCGATGCGCGTGACGCGGAAGCCCTGGCGCTCGAGCGCATCCGCGCAGGCCTTGCCGGAGCGCAAGGAGATCTCGCGCTCCGCCGACCAGCCTCCCATCAGCACCGCAACGTGTTTGGTCATGGTCTATTCCTTGCCGCAAGCACTGACGGTTCCCTCCGCCAACGAAACCCGGACCTGCCCGGGTTTCGCATCATTTTTGCGCAAGTCGGGCAGGCCCGAATTGCGGCGGGGCGGCACGCGGAATCGTGGCAGCGCTCACGCCACCCCGATCCGCTTGATCTCCCATTCGAGATCGACGCCCGACGTCTCCTTCACGCGTGCGCGCACCGTCTCGCCGAGCGTCTCGATATCGGCCGCGCTGGCGTTGCCGCGGTTGATCAGGAAATTGCAGTGCATCTCGGATACCTGGGCGTCGCCGACCGCGAGCCCGCGGCAGCCGGCAGCGTCGATCAATTGCCAGGCTTTTTGGCCCGGCGGGTTCTTGAAGGTCGAGCCGCCGGTGCGGCTCTTGACCGGCTGCGTGGCCTCGCGCGACTCCGTGATCTTGCCCATCTCGGCCGCGATCTTGGCGGGATCCCCGGGCTGCCCTTGCAACAGCGCGGCGGTGAAAATCAGATCCTCGGGCGCGCCACAATGCCGATAGCTGTAGTGCATGTCGGCATTGCGCAGGACCGCGATATGCCCCATGCGATCGACGCCGCGCGCTTCGATCAGCACGTCCTTGGTCTCGCCCCCATAGGCACCTCCGTTCATGCGCAACGCGCCGCCGATCGCACCCGGGATGCCGCGCAGGAAGGCGAGACCCGCAATGCCCGCTTCCTGCGCGGCCTTCGCGACCCTCACGTCCGGCACGCCGGCGCCGACGCGCACCCGGTAACCGGGCTCGGTCTTGATGTCGTTGAACCCGCGGCCGAGCCGGACCACCACGCCCGGCACGCCGCCGTCGCGCACGATCAGGTTCGAGCCAAGTCCGATCGCAGTCACCGCGATGTCGGCCGCGAGATGCCCCAGAAAATAGCCGAGATCGCCTTCGTCCTCCGGCATGAACAGCACTTGCGCGGGCCCGCCGACCCGAAACCAGGTCAGCTCGGCGAGGGACTGGTTGGCCAGCAGGCGCCCGCGCAGCGCCGGCATATCGGCTTTGAGGGCGGCAGTGATGTCGGGAAAGGTCATGGAGGTTCGGCCTCACCCCAGGCACTGCAAGTTCCCTCCCCCCTGTGGGGGAGGGGCGCGAGCGAAGCTCGCCGGGAGGGGGGGCGCGGCTGGCGCATGCGTCTGTGGCCACCCCCATCCCCAACCCTCCCCCGCAAGGGGGGAGGGAGCACGTACGCATTTTCGGCTCGCTCCATCTGCATCACATCACTTGCCCGCCGCCGCCAGCTCCCCCGGCAGCGCGTAGGCCCATTGCGTGATCGACCCGGCGCCGAGACAGACCACGTAGTCGCCGGGCCGGGCGAGCCTGCGCACGATGCCGGCGAGATCGGCCGCGGCGTCGAGCGCGAGCACGTGGCGATGGCCGCGCGCCCGCATGCCGGCGATCAGCGTGTCGCGGTCGGCGCCGGCGATCGGCTGCTCGCCCGCCGGATAGACGGGCGCCACGATGACGGCGTCGGCGTCGTTGAAGCAGGCACAGAACGGCTCGAACAATGCTTGCAGCCGGGTGTAGCGATGCGGCTGCATGACCGCGATCACCTGGCCCCTGGTCGATTCGCGCGCGGCCTTGAGCACCGCAGCGATCTCGACTGGATGGTGGCCATAGTCGTCGATCACCGTGATGCCGTTCCACTCGCCGGTCTTGGTGAAGCGCCGCTTGACGCCGCCGAAGGAGGCGAGCGCCTTGCGGATCAAGTCATCGGAGACGCCGAGCTCGCGCGCGACCGCGATCGCGGCAGTGGCGTTGAGCGCGTTGTGGCGGCCCGGCATCGGCAGGATCAGCCCCGCGATGGCGTGGACATCGGTCCCGGCACGATCCCGGAACGCGACGGAAAAGCGCGAGCGGCCGTCCGCATGGTCGAGATCGGCCAGGCGCACGTCGGCCTGCGGATTCTCGCCATAGGTGATGATGCGCCGGTCCTCGATCCGGCCGACCAGTTCCTGCACGACCGGATGATCCGTGCACATCACTGCGAAGCCGTAGAACGGCACGTTCTCCACGAAGGTCTGGAACGCGCCCTGCACCGCCTCGAAGGTCTTGAAGTGGTCGAGATGCTCGGGATCCACATTGGTGACGATCGCGATGTCGGCGGGCAGCTTCAGGAAGGTGCCGTCGGATTCGTCCGCCTCGACCACCATCCAGTCGCCGAGCCCGAGCCGCGCATTGGTACCGTAGGCGTTGATGATTCCGCCGTTGATGACGGTGGGATCGAAGTGCCCGGCGTCCAGGAGCGTCGCGACCAGTGATGTGGTGGTGGTCTTGCCGTGGGTGCCCGCAATGGCGATGCAGCTCTTGAGCCGCATCAGCTCGGCCAGCATTTCGGCGCGGCGCACGACCGGCAGTCGCTGCGCGCGCGCCGCGATCAGCTCGGGATTGTCGCGCCGGATGGCGGAAGACACCACCAGCACGTCGGCGCCGTCGACGTTCTCCGCCTTGTGCCCGATCGCGACCGCAATGCCGTTGTCGCGCAGGCGCTTCACGTTGGCGCTGTCGACGACGTCGGATCCCTTCACCGTATAGCCGAGATTGGCCAGCACCTCGGCGATGCCGCTCATGCCGATGCCGCCGATGCCGACGAAGTGGATGGGACCGATGTCGCGTGGCAGCTTCATGTCAACTTCACCCTCTCGCCGTCAAGCCAGCCACCCGCAGCACCAGCTCGGCGAGCCGGTCGGCGGCATCGAGCGCTCCCACCTGGCGGGAGCGCTGCGCCATGATCGCGAGCCGGTCCGGCTCGGTCGCGATCCGGGCGATCTCGGAGGCGAGCTTTTCGGGCGTAAAGGCGGCCTGGTCAATCCTTATCGCTCCACCGGCCCTTTCCAGCACGGCCGCATTGGCGAGCTGGTCCTGGTCGAGCGCATGGGGCAGCGGCACCAGGACGGAGGGGCGGCCGATGGCGGCGAGTTCGGCGACCGTCGAGGCGCCCGACCGGCACACCACGAGATGGCTTTGCGCCAGGCGTGCCGGCAGGTCGGGAAAGAACGGCGCGACCTCCGCCGCGGTGCCAATCCGGCCGTAAGCAGCACGCACGCGCTCTAAGTCTTCCGCGCGCGCCTGCTGGGTGACGACGAGCCGGGCGCGCATCGCGACGGGGAGAATCTCGATCGCCGACGGAACAACATCGGCCATGATGCGGGCCCCCTGACTGCCCCCGAACACGAGCAGGCGCAGCGGCTCGCTGCGGCCGGGCGCCACGAAAAGCACCTTCGCGGCTTCCACCACCGCCGGCCGCACCGGATTGCCGGTATGCGTCGCCTTTGAGGCGAGCGCCGGATCATGGTCGAGGACGCCCGGAAAGCTGGTCGCGATGGCGGCAACCCGCGGCGCCAGGAATTGATTGGCGCGACCCATCACGCCGTTCTGCTCGTGGATCAAGGTCGGAATCCGCCGCCACGCCGCCGCCAGCAGCGGCGGAACGGTGGGATAGCCGCCGAAGCCGATCACCGCCGCCGGCCGCAACCGCCCCAGCAACAGAAACGCCCGAACGGTCCCGAGACCCAGCCGCAGGGCCGTGCGCGCAAGGGAAACCGGGTCGCGACCGCGCACCGTCGCGCTCGGAATGATGTGGGTCCGGCGGGCCGGAAAGTCCGCACCGTAGAGCATCGCCCGTTCGTCGGTCGCGAGGTCGACAAGCACGCCGCGGCGATCGAGCGCGACAGCGAGCGCCTCCGCCGGAAACAGATGTCCACCGGTTCCGCCGGCGGCGACCACGACGAGCGGCGCCACGGCGGCTTGCGCCATCAGGCCGCGCTCCCGGCGAGCTCGAGCCGCTCCGGCCTCGCGATCAGCTCCGCACGCGGCCGTTCGCGCGTCAGTGCAAGCAACATGCCCATGCCGTAGGCGATCGAGATCATCGAGGAACCACCATAGGAAATGAACGGCAAGGTCATGCCCTTGGCGGGAATGAGCGAGAGATTGACCGCCATGTTGATGGCCGATTGCGCGCCGAACAGGATGGTCAGCCCGGCCGCGCCGAAACGCGCGAACGGATCGTCGCAGCGCATGGCGCGGGTGAGCGCCCGCACCACGATGAAACAGAACAGCGCCACCAGGATCAGGCAGAGCACGATGCCGAACTCCTCGGCCGCGACCGCGAAAACGAAATCCGCGTGACTGTCGGGCAGGTACCGCTTGACCGTCCCTTCGCCCGGTCCGCTCCCGAACCAGCCACCCTTCCTGAAGGCGTCGATCGCGGTATCGATCTGGAACGTATCACCCGACGCCGGATCGACGAAACGCTTGATGCGCCGCATGACGTAGGGGACGGTGTAATAAGCGCCCGCAAGGCCGACCGCGGCGGCGCCGCCGAGCCCGATCACCCAGACCAGGCGCATCCCGGCCATGAAGAACAGCGCGCCCCATACCAGCGCGATCAGCATGGTCTGGCCAAAATCCGGCTGCCGCACCAAGGCCGTGACCGCGCCGAACAGCAGCACCAGGGCGAGCGTATTCGCCGGCACTTCCGGCTTCTTCGCCGATTCGGCGAACAGCCACGCGATCAGGAT
This sequence comes from uncultured Pseudomonadota bacterium, assembly GCA_963791155.1. Taxonomy (GTDB): domain Bacteria; phylum Pseudomonadota; class Alphaproteobacteria; order Rhizobiales; family Xanthobacteraceae; genus JAVDCA01. Next base: position 235,577 of record CAWBRI010000016.1, on the reverse strand, counting down.
CACGAAGGCCGGCTTGAGGAACTCCGACGGCTGGATGTTGACGCCGAGCAGCACGATCCAGCGCCGCGCGCCCTTGACTTCCGCGCCGATGAACGGCGTCAGCAACACCATGACGAAGCTCACCGCGAACACCACGAGGGCGAGCCGCCGGATATGGCGCGGCGAGAGAAACGAGGTCGCCAGCAACACGGCGAGCGCCGGCACCAGGTACATGACGTGGCGATTGACGAAGTAGAAGGGATCCAGGCCGAGACGCGCCGCCACCGGCGGACTCGCGGCGAGCGAGAGCACGATGCCGCCCAGCATCACGGCGATCAGCGCCGCCAGCAGCAGCCGATCGACGGTCCACCACCAGGCGGCAAAGGGCGTGCGTTGGGCGCGCGACACCATGGGCGAGCTCCTCGAGAGCAACAGGATCCGGGCCCGACTATGGTTGCCAAGGCGTTAAGAAAAAATTGAGGTTTTGAAGCTCGCGCGCGTTGAGTGCCTGCCGTTGCTGACCTGCCACCGGAGCATTTCGGCGTTTGATCGCGCCGGCGGCGGCAGCTTGGTGCCACAGTACCAGCCCGCCATCTGCCCACGGTCGCCAGCGGTTCCCGGCCTTGACCGCGCATGACGACGAACGACGCCCCGCGTGGCTCTTGGAGAGGTGGGTATTCTGATCGGATGCCGCCGACGCGATGGGCTCGCGCGGCCCTTCACGCAGGATTGAAGGCGGCCGCCGCCACATATGACGGGTATCCGACAGACGGAAGCAGTATACACCGTAAATAAATGTCCGAAGAACGTGGCGATTGAACGTGGCGATTTCGCACGGGAAGCCTTCGCATTCATCGACGGCTTAGAGCGTCTGTCGAGCGTGGATGGCGTGTGCAGCGCGATGGCGAAAGCGCTCGCCGGTTTCGGCATCGACAGAATTCATCGTCACCGGCCTTCCGATCAGACAGCAGACATTCGAAAAGCTCGTCATTGCGGCGCGCTGGCCGGCCGAGTTTTTCACGCTCTACATCGACAACGACTATGCGCGCTTCGACCCGATCCATCGGCGCTGCATTCATTCGCATGCGCCCTTCGTGTGGCGTGCCGAATCCTATACTTCGAATATTGACTTGCCGGCGCGCGACAAGCCGGCGATCCATTTGATGGCGCTTTATGCGTTCGAGCGCATGCGCAGCCTGCGCGGCCGGCATTCTGACGAGAAGCCGCCTTTGACGGTCCGTGAGCGTGAGGTGCTGGCGTGGGCGGCCGACGGCAAGTCGGCATTGGATATCGGCCAGATTCTCAATATCTCCAAGAGAACCGTCGATGAACATTCCCAAACTGCGGCTCGCAAGCTCGGTGCGGCAAACCGAACCCAGGCCGTCGCGATTGCATTGCGCGATCGCATCATCGAGGTTTGAAACGCGGCCGCTTCATCGGCGGCTGTTCAGCGGTTGCCGAAAAACGACGAATAACGGAAAAGTGATGATCGATTGCCGAGCCGCGATGCGTGGGAAAATTCGCACAAGTCTTGATTCCGCACTTGGCCTTATCCGATGGCCTATCGCTCCCCTTGGCGCATCGTGCTGCCGATCCGTTGCTGAGGCTATCCGGGGCGAAATACCGCGATGTGAGCAGTTTTGAACAGTACGCTCGCCCAGTGATCGTTACCGTACATTCCACGTACCATGCCGACGGAAGGCTACGGGCGACGGTCCGCCGCGCGCCGCCGGTCGGATGAAATTGAATGAATCGAAAGACCCGTCGCCGGCGACGATGCCGGTGGCGGCTTGAGCATTGCTCTGAATGCCGGCGTTATTGCTTCGAACAACACTGGCCGCAGAGCATCGCGTAAAAAGCGTTTGCGCGCCGACGTGTCAAAGTCTCCGCGACGCGCACCCACGAGTGCAGAACGCCATGGCGGCAGGGCCGATCGCCGGCCCCACATCGGACATGGCAGACGGGAGACGTAGTCATGAGGTCGACAGTCGCCAAGCGATCCATCGTCATTGCGGGACACAAGACCAGCATCAGCCTCGAGGATGAGTTCTGGAACGGGCTTAAGGCCATCGCAGAATCCCGCGGCCGGACCTTGTCCGGCCTTGTCGCCGAAATCGATCAGAACCGTCCGGGCAATCTTTCGTCGGCGATCCGCGTTTTCGTGTTCGGTCTTCTCTGCACGCAGGGTCCGGAACCTGCGGCGAAGGGGTTTGGCGCAAGCGCGCCAAGTCCGGCATTCGCCCGGAACGAACCGCAATCGCTTTAAGTTTGTGATCTCGGCCGTATCCGCGCGGCGAACGACTGCTCGCGCCGGACCGGCGATACGTCGGTCACTTCACTGATGCAATCGATCAGGACGTCTTCATCGTCGATGACCCGACGATGACGCCTGCGATTTTCCCGCAAAACGCCACGGCGGCCATTCGGCCGGGCGCGCCATGGCGTCGGCGCGGCTCGCGCCAAAATCCCTGGCAAGGCCGCCACACATGATCCGCATCCACGTCCGACCGCGAATGCTCGCGGGGTCGCTTGATGTAGGTCAATGCGGCCTGCTTGCGGGGCGCTGATCTTAAGATCTATGGCTCAGATCCGTCACCTGCCCGATAAATGGTTGCCCGTTTCAATTGCGCCGTCCGACGGCGATCTGGAAGTTTGCGTGATCGACAGCCGGGGAGCCCACGCATTGGTATTTCCGTGCCGAAGAAACGGAAATGAATGGGTCGACGCCTCGACGAAGGAGCACGTCGAAATCCAGCCGACGCATTGGCGCCGATGGAGCGAGGATCGCTGAACCAGGCGCCGGGCTAGGCCTCTTTTGCCGCAGGCCTCGTCTGCAACTTCATTTTCTCCTCGGCCAGGAGACGGATGATCATGGCGCGTTTGGTCGGATCGGTCTCGGTCTCGAGCAGCAAGTTGTACCTGGCGATATTGGCCTGCACGATTCTGTCCATGGCGATCTCCATCCGAACGGCCCAGCCCGGACCGATGCAGCGGCTCAGAAATTCACGAGCTTCTGGCGGGAGTGCGCGTGCCACTCTGACGCGGTGGCGATCGTGTCTCTCGAGGGTCAGCGTCCATTCGCACAGCTGACGACAGGGAATGCTAGCAGGAGGCGCAGAGTGGGTCGAGGACTCGTTGTGCCGCACAGGGTTGCAGAGAGCGGTGATGTCCTCATGAGATGGTGCCAGGCTGCTCCTGTCGCGGGCCGCCGCAACCAACCGATCACCATGGGCTGCGTGGCTTCGCCGGTGGGCGACGCCTACGCAGAATCCCTTAGGGGAATCATCTGAATTTTCGCCGCATCGGCGAGACTTTACGAATACGCCCGTCAAACCCACCGAGGAGACGAGCAATGTTGGCGCACGCGGTTATTCAAAGCGGTCACTCGCGGCAAATCTCCGTTCGGAGCACCGGCCACCAACACACGATCGCGGGGCAAGCCATCAGTCCGGTCGTTGGGATGGTGGGCGCCCCCATGTCGTTTGCGCGCAACACCGAAATCTACGGCGAGAACGAGCCCGCGGATTACCTGTACAAGATCGTCAGCGGGGCCGTGCGGACCTACAAGGTGCTCAACGACGGGCGGCGTCAGATCGGCGCCTTCTATCTGACAGGCGACATTTTCGGCCTCGAAGCCGGCGACGAGCACACCTATTCGGCCGAGGCGATCAGCGACGCGAAGGTCCTGGTCATCAAACGCAGCGTGCTCGTCGCGCTCGCCGCACGGGACAATGGCGTTGCCCACCAGCTGTGGACCCTGACCGGCTGCGAGCTCCAGCGCGTCCAGGACCACATTCTTCTGCTCATCAAGACCGCGCAGGAACGCGTGGCGGGCTTCCTGCTCGAAATGGCCAACCGGCTGCAGGACAAGAACGAGGTCGATCTTCCCATGTCGCGCCAGGACATCGCGGATTATCTGGGCCTTACGATCGAGACCGTGTCCCGCACCCTGACCCATCTCGAGCATACCGCGGCCATTTCGTTGCCGACGTCTCGCCGGATCGTGCTGCGCAATCGCGCGGAGCTCAGGCGGCTGAATTCGTAGCAGGCTCTCATCCCCAGGGGATGGTGGTGCGCTGCCCGCCGCCTCAAGGGTGGCGGCGAGAAGGCGCGCTTCCCCGCATCCGAGCCGCCGAGGGCGGCGATGGTGCCGTCAGTGTGCGATGAACACCGCGTGTTCGCGGTTTTTGAGAAAGCCCTGGGTGCAGCCGCCGAACATGATCTGCCTCATCCGGGCGTGCCCGTAGCCACCCATCACGACCAGGTCGGCATTGAAATCCCGCGCCGCCGCCATGAGCGCCTCGACGGTCGAGCGGTTTTTGGCCGTCACGCACTGAATGCGCGGATGGATGCCGTGCCATGCCATCTGGCGTGCCAGGTCATCCGCGGTGGGTCGGTCGTCCCCTTCGCGCGCGTTTACCAGAATGACCTCCTGCGCGGCCTCCAGGAGCGGCAGCGCGGCGGCCAACGCGCGGGCTGCTTCCGGGGTCTCCTTCCAGCACACCATGACGGTGCCGGTGAGCGTTCGCGGGCGGATCGCGGGCGCGACGATCACCGGACGTCCGCATCGCAGCAGGACCAGCTCGAGCAGGTCGGGCGGCAATCCGTTGGGCACGGTATGACGTCCCATCACGACCAGATCGCTGTGCCGGGCCCGCAGCGTGATCAACTCGAGGCCGTTGCCTTCCTCCTCCCGCCAGCTCGCCGAGACGCCGTTGTGACCGCAAGGCGCATCGATCACGGGGACGTCATTGCGCTCGCAGAAACTTTCGACTTGGCGGCGGGCCGCGGCGGACCGGGTCTGTGAACGCGTCTGCAGATCCGCCAAGGCGTCGCGCAACGCCGGGCCCGAGACATATGCCACATGCGGCGTATGCATGGCTGCCTCACCCGGACTGACCCGTACGTGGTAGAAATCGATATGAGCCGAAAGCGTCCGCGCCACCGCCAAGGCGGTCTCGAACACGGCCTCCTCGTTTTCGCCGCCGCCCGCCGGCACGAGAATTGTCTTCATGACCCTGCACCCCGATCATCGGCGGCCGGAACGCGCCGCATGAATTCCCGATCATCCTATGTGCTCCGGGATGCGGCGTATTTGATCCGGATCAATGGCCGCCTGGCGGCGTTGCTTTGCGGATGCGGGCTCGTATTCTGGCCGCCATGCCGATAAGTCATGCGGGTCATGCCGCACGGAAGCGCCGCGGCACCCGGCGGTACGCGCAAGGAGCCTTGAACATGCTCCGTCGTCTCACGGCGCTCATGCTGGCGATCGCCGCATCGGGCTTTTCGGCCTACGCGGGGCAGAATGACGACCCCGGATCGGGCCGCGCGCGGGTCACCACTTTTCTCGAGGAACTGCGCGCCGACGCGCAGCGGCGCGGGATCACGCAGGCCACCTTCGAGGCGGCCTTCGCGGGCTTTACACCTGACGACCGCGTCATCGCGGCAACCCGAAAGGAGCCCGAATACGGCAAGCCGATCGGTGCTTACGTGGACTCCATCGTCTCCAAGCCGAGGATCGCGGCCGGCGCGGCGCAAGCCGCCCAATGGGCGAGCGTCCTCGACGCCGTCGAGAAAAATTTCGGCGTCGAGCGCTGGATCATCCTGGCGCTGTGGGGCATCGAGAGCTCGTTCGGCTCCAGCCGCGATCGCTGGGACGCGATCCGCTCGCTCGCCACATTGGCCGAGGCCGGTTACCGCCACCCGTATTTTCGCGACGAGCTGCTCGTGGCGCTCAGAATTCTCCAGGAGGGCCACATCCCGCGCAACCAGATGCTCGGATCGTGGGCCGGCGCGATGGGCCAGCCGCAATTCATGCCTTCCAGCTTCTACGAATACGCGGTGGATTTCTCCGGCGATGGGCGGCGCGACATCTGGACCAATGTGCCGGATGTGCTCGCGTCGATCGGCAACTACATGGCGCGCGGAGGCTGGCAGGCCGGCCTGCCCTGGGGTTTCGAGGTCGCGTTGCCGAAGGATTTCGATTACCGGCGCAGCCGCGCATCCTTCGCCGAATGGACGAAGCTCGGCCTGCGGCGCCGGGATGACGGCGCGTTACCGCGCGACGGAGAGGGATATCTGTTGTTTCCGAGCGGTGCGTCCGGACCGGCGTTCTTGGCGACAGGAAATTTCGCGGTGATCAAGCGCTACAATAATTCCGACGTCTATGCGCTCGCGGTCGGGCACCTCGCCGACCGGATACGGGGCGGCGGACCGTTTCGGGCGGTCTGGCCGAAGGAAGACGCGCAGCTCTCGCGCGACGCCCGCATGGCGTTGCAGCGGAAAATGGCGGCTCTCGGCTACAAGATCGGCGATTTCGCCGGCCGCCTCGATTTCGACCAGCGGGACGCCATTCGCGATCTTCAGATCAAGTTCGGGATGGTGCCCGACGGCCATCCGACGGCGGCATTGCTGGAGCGGCTCGGCATCGACTTGCGATAGCGCGATAACCGCGACACCAAAATTGCGCGCTTTCATGCGTTTCTTCCGGCGCGACTGTTGTCTTCCGGCGGTCAAATGCTCTATCCGATAGCGGTGGGCTTGCGGCATACCGCCGGAGAGAACGTATGAGCACAAATCGGGTCTACCGCGTGGCGGTCATTCCGGGCGACGGCATCGGCAAGGAGGTCATGCCCGAAGGCGTGCGCGTGCTGGAGGCGGCCGCCAAGCGGTTCGGCTTCGAGCTGCGGCAGGACTGGTTCGATTTCGCCAGCTACGACTATTACGCCAAGCACCAACGGATGATGCCGGAGGACTGGAAGGAACGGATCGGGTCGCACGATGCGATCTTTTTCGGCGCCGTCGGCTGGCCACAGAAGATCCCCGACCACATCTCGCTGTGGGGATCGCTCATCCTGTTTCGCCGCGAATTCGACCAATACGTGAACCTGCGTCCGGTCCGGCTGATGCCGGGCGTGCCGTGCCCGCTCGCGAACCGCAAGCCGGGCGACATCGATTTCTGGGTCGTGCGCGAGAACACCGAAGGCGAGTATTCGTCGATCGGTGGCCGCATGTTCCCCGGGACCGAGCGCGAGGTCGTCATCCAGGAAACCGTGATGAGCCGTATCGGCGTCGACCGCGTGCTGAAATTCGCATTCGAGCTCGCCGGCGCGCGGCCGAAACGACACCTCACCTCGGCGACCAAGTCCAACGGCATCTCGATCACGATGCCGTACTGGGACGAGCGCGTCAAAGAGATGGCGCGAGCCTATCCGCAGGTGCGCTGGGACCAGTACCACATCGACATTCTGACGGCGCAATTCGTGCTCAACCCGGACCGCTTCGACGTCGTGGTGGCGTCGAACCTGTTCGGCGACATCCTGTCGGACCTGGGCCCGGCCTGCACCGGAACGATCGGCATCGCGCCGTCCGGCAACATCAATCCGGAGCGAAAATATCCTTCGGTGTTCGAGCCGGTGCATGGCTCCGCGCCGGACATCGCCGGGCAGGGCATTGCAAATCCCGTCGGTCAGATCTGGTCGGGCGCCATGATGCTGGAGCATCTCGGCGAAACCGAAGCCGCGCAGGCGATCGTGGCTGCGATCCAGAAAGTGCTTCCCGAGCAGAAGCTGCGCACGCGCGACCTGCAGGGAGCGGCCGATACGATCACCTGCGGCAAGGCGGTCGCCGACGCGCTGGGCTGAAGTCTGCGAACTCCTCACCGTCTCTGCGTCACTCCCGGGATCGCCCCCACCAGCGCGCGGAAGGCGTCCCCCCGCACCTCGAAATTCGGATACTGGTCGAACGAGGCGCAGGCCGGAGAAAGCAGCACCACCGGCGCCTCGAGTCCCGACGCCTCCGCGTCGCTGGTCGCCACCGCGACCGCGCGGTCGAGCGTCTCGACGATCACATGCTCGACCTCGCCGGAAAGCGTCGCCGCGAAATCCTGCGCCGCCTCTCCGATCAGATACGCCTTGCGGATGCGCGGGAAGAACTCCGCGAGCGACGTGATCCCGCCGGTCTTCGGCTTGCCGCCCGCAATCCAGAAGATGTCCTCGAAACAGGCGAGCGCGCGCGCGGCCGCGTCGGCATTGGTCGCCTTGGAGTCGTTGACGAACAGAATGGCACCCTTGCGCCCGGCCTCCTCCATGCGATGGGCGAGGCCCGGGAAGGACCACAGACCCTGCTGGATCGCCTTGGGATCGAGCCCGATCGCGAGCGCGGCCGCCGCCGCGCAGGCGGCGTTCTGCGCATTGTGCAGGCCACGCAGGGACCCGATCCCGCCCAAGAGCGCGATCGGCCGCGCGGTTCCGCCCGCGGCGCGCATGATCTGCTCGCCCTCCACATAGACCCCGTCGGCGAGCGGACGGCGCACCGAGACGCGCACCACCGGCTTGCCGGCATGCTCGATCCGGTCGGCCGCGGCCTGGCACCAGTTGTCGTCGACCCCGATGATCGCGGTGCCGCCCGGTTGCACGCGCGCGACCAGGCGCTCCTTGATGGCGGCGTAGTCCTTGAGCGTGCCGTGGCGGTCGAGATGATCCTCGGTGACGTTGAGCAGGATGCCGACCTTGGGATCGAGCGTCGGCGCGAGGTCGATCTGATAGGACGAGCACTCGATCACATGGGCGCGCCCGTGGCGCGGCGGCTCGAGCGAGAGGATCGCGGTGCCGATATTGCCGCCGAGCTCGGTGTCGTAGCCGGCGCTCTCGAGCAGATGCGCGACCAGCGCGGTGGTGGTCGATTTTCCGTTGGTGCCCGTGATGGCGACGAAGATCGAGTCCGGCACGGTGCGGTGCCGCTCGCGGCAGAACAGCTCGATGTCGCCGATCACCTCGACGCCGGCGGCGCGCGCAAGCGCGACCGTCCAATGCGGCGCCGGATGGGTCAATGGCACGCCCGGCGCCAGCACCAGCGCCGCGATCTTCGACCAGTCGGCCGCGCGCAGATCGGCGGTCGGAATGCCGGCCTGGGCCGCATGCGCGATGCGCGCCGCATGGTCGTCCCACCCGACCACGTCGGCGCCGCCGGCAAACAGCGCGCTCGCGCTCGCGAGGCCCGAGGCGCCGAGCCCGAACACGGCGACCTTCCTGCCTTCGAATGAGGTGACGGGGATCATGGGAAACCCTCGGGCTGCCGGCTCTAGCGTTCCCTCCCCCCTTGAGGGGGAGGGACAGGGAGGGGGGTAGCCGTTTGCGCATGAGTCCCGTGGCCACCCCCCTCCCCCAGCCCTCCCCCACAAGGGGGGAGGGAGCATGCCGTGCTCGCTGCGCAGACGCACCCATCACTGTTCACCTCAACTTCAGCGTCGAGAGCCCGGCGAGCGCCAGCACGATCGAGATGATCCAGAAGCGGATCACGATCTGCGGCTCCGTCCACCCGAGTTGCTCGAAATGATGGTGCAGCGGCGCCATCTTGAAGACGCGCTTGCCGGTCAGCTTGAACGAAACCACTTGCACGATCACCGACACCGCCTCGAGCACGAACAGCCCGCCGATGATGGCGAGCGCGATCTCGTGCTTGGTCGCGACCGCGACCGAGCCGATCAACCCGCCGAGCGCGAGCGAGCCGGTATCGCCCATGAAGATCGAGGCCGGCGGCGCGTTGAACCAGAGAAAGCCGAGGCCGGCACCGATCACCGCGCCGCACAGCACCGCAAGCTCGCCGGCGCCGGACACGAAATGGATCTGGAGATAATCGGCGTAGACCGCGTTGCCGGTCAGATAGGCGATGAAGCCGAAGCTCGCCGCCGCGATCATCACCGGGCCGATGGCGAGCCCGTCGAGGCCATCGGTCAGGTTCACCGCGTTGCCGGCGCCCACGATGATGAAGGCGCCGAAGACGACGAAGAACCAGCCGAGGTCGACGATCAGTTCCTTGAACAAGGGAAATGCCAGCGAGGTGGCAAATGTCCCCCGACCCAAACTCGCGATGGCGAAGCACGCCGCACCGGCAATCAGCGCCTCGATCAGCAGCCGCGACCGACCCGCAAAGCCGCCATGGGTCTGTTTGGTGACCTTGAGGTAATCGTCGTAGAAGCCGACCAGACCGAAGCTGATCGTCACGCCCAGCACGATCCATACGTATGAGTTGGTGAGATTGGCCCACAGCAGGATCGCGACCAGCACGCCCGACAGGATCATGAGGCCGCCCATGGTGGGCGTGCCCTTCTTGGTGAGGAGATGGGACGCCGGCCCGTCCGAGCGGATCGGCTGGCCCTTCCCCTGCTTGAGCCGCAGCAGGTCGATGATCGCGGGCCCGAACCAGAACACGAAGATCAGCGCCGTCATGGTCGCGCCGCCTGTGCGAACCGTCAGGTAGCGAAAGACGTTGAGCACCGAGAGGGTGTCGGAGAACGAGGATAGCCAATAAAGCATCGGTTCAGCCTTGAGCCTGGGCGAGGTCGGACGCGGCGGGGGCAGGGTAGCGGCGGACGAGGCCCTTGACGATCGACCCCATGCGCGAACCGAACGAACCTTTGACCATGACGGCGTCTCCGCTGCGGACGGCGGCGAGAACCTGGGCTTCGAGGGCGCCCGCGTCCGGCGCATAGCCGCCCCGGTGCTCGGAGGGAAGCGCCTGCCACAGCGCTTCCATCAGCGGACCGGCGCAGAACACGACGTCAATGCCGTAGTCGCGGATCGGCCCGGCGAGTTCGCGATGCAGCTCGGCGCCGGCCGCGCCCAGCTCCAGCATGTCGCCCAGCACGGCGATCCGGCGGCCGCGCGCACCGATCGGCGCCTGTCCGAGCAGCGCGAACGCGGCGCGCATCGACAGTGGATTGGCGTTGTAGCTTTCGTCGATCAGGAGCGCGTCGCCACCCGGCACCGCGAGCCCGATGCGTGTTCCACGCCCCGCCGCGGGCCGCTGCTCGGCGAGCGCGAGCGCGGCCAGCGCGAGGTCGGCGCCCACAAGCTGCGCGGCGGCGAGCACCGCGAGCGAATTGACGACGAGGTGCTTGCCGGGCGCGCCGATCTTGTAGGCGACGCGGCTGCCCAGGATATCCGCCTCGACGGTCGAGCCGTCCGGCTGCAGCCCGCAGCGAATCAGCCGCGCGTCGGCCTTGGCGTGCTCGCCGAAGCCGACGATGCGCCCGACCCCGGCCTTGGCGGCGCGTCGCTTGAGCCTTGCGAATTGCGGATTGTCGCGATTGAGCACCGCGACGCCGCCGGGAGCAAGCCCGAGAAAGATCTCGGCCTTGGCGTCCGCGATCTCGTCGACCGATTTGAAGAATTCGAGATGCACCGGCGCGATCGTGGTGATGATCGCCACGTCGGGCCGCACCAGCCTGGCGAGCGGCGTGATCTCGCCGGCGTGATTCATGCCGATCTCGAATATGCCGTAGCGGGCCAGCTCGGGCAGACGCGCGAGCGACAGCGGTACGCCCCAGTGATTGTTGAACGAGGCGACCGAGGCGTGGACCTCGCCGTCGCGCGCGAGCGCGAGCCGCAGCGCATCCTTGGTCGAGGTCTTTCCGACCGAGCCGGTGACCGCGATGTGCTTGGCACGGCTGCGGGAACGCGCCGCGGCCGCCAGATCGGTCAGCCCCGCGAGCACGTCAGGCACGACCAGCAGCGGCGCGTTTCCCGGCATATCGCCGCGGCGGGCGCGTGCCACCACCGCAAGCCCGGCGCCGTTCTTGAGCGCCGCGCCGACGAAATCGTGGCCATCATGGGTATCGCCCTTGATGGCGAAAAATGCCTCGCCGGGCGCGACCGAGCGGCTGTCGATCGAGATCCCTCCGATCGCTTCCGGCCGCGCGCCGGCGCGCTCGGCGCGCATCGCCGCCACCATGGCATCGACCGTCCAGAGCGGTCCGCTCATGCGGCATTCTCCTCGAGCGCGGACGCCACCGCCTCGTGATCGCTGAAAGGGAGGGTCTGTTTACCGACGATCTGGCCGGTTTCATGTCCTTTGCCGGCGATGAGCAGGACATCGCCGGCCGCCAGCTCGGCGATCGCCCGGCCGATCGCCTCGCGCCGGTCGCCGATCTCGATCGCGCCGGGGGCTGCCGCCAGGATGGCGGCGCGGATCGCCGCCGGCTCCTCGCCGCGCGGATTGTCGTCGGTGACGATGACGCGGTCGGCCTTCTCGGCCGCGATCGCCCCCATCAGCGGCCGCTTGCCATGGTCGCGATCGCCGCCGGCGCCGAACAAGACGACGAGACGGCCGCGCACATAGGGGCGCAGCGCCGCAATCGCCTTGGCAAGCGCGTCGGGCTTGTGCGCGTAGTCGACGAAGATCGGCGCGCCGTTGCGCCGGCCGACCAGCTCGAGCCGGCCCTTGGCGCCTTCGAGACTTTCGAGCGCATGGAACACCGCGGCGGCTTCGCCGCCGGTCGCGATCGCCTGGCCGGCCGCCACCAGCGCATTCTCGACCTGGAAGCCGCCGACCAGCGGCAGGCGCACCCGGTAGGTCTTGCCCGCATGGGCGAGCCGCAGCGTCTGCGCGAAGCCGTCGATCGCATCCTCGACCAGCCGAATGCCCTCTCCGCGGCGGCCGACCGTGGTCACATCGAGCCCGCGCCGGCGCGCCACCTCGGTGACGATCGCGGCCTCGGCGCTGTCCGCCACGATGACGGCGGCGCCGTCAGGCCGCACAATGCGCTCGAACAGGATGAGCTTGGCCGCCAAATAGGCCTGCGTGGTCGCATGATAGTCGAGATGGTCGCGCGACAAATTGGTGAAGCTCGCCACCGTGACGCGCACGCCGTCGAGCCGATGCTGGTCGAGCCCGTGCGAGGACGCTTCGATCGCGAGATGCGTCACGCCCTGCTCGGCGAGCCCGGCGAGCGTGCGGTGGAGTTCGACGGGGTCGGGGGTGGTCAACGAACCGTAGATCTCCGCGTCCGGCGACACGACCCCGATGGTGCCGATGCTGGCGGCACTTGTGGCCGAGCGCCGCCCAGATCTGCCGCGTGAAGGCGGCGACCGAGGTCTTGCCGCTCGTCCCGGTGACGGCCGCGATCGTGGCGGGCTGGCGGGGGTGGAGTTTCGCCGCCGCCAATGCCAGCGCGCGCCGGACATTGCCGACTTGCACGAACGCGACGCCGGCGGGGAGTGCCGGCGGGGCACGCTCCGCCATGACGGCGACGGCGCCCGCCGCGACCGCCTGCGACACGAACGCCAGTCCGTCGGCCTTGGTGCCGGGCACCGCCACGAACAAGAATCCGGGCCGGATGGCGCGACTGTCGGCCGACAGCCCGTCGATTGCGAGCGCTTCGAAACGCGCCTCGCAGCGGGCATCCTCGGTCAGCAGGTCGCGCAGTTTCATGGCGGCCCGAATCCCCGCCCGGCCTCGTTCCGGACAGCGCCGGTTTAGAGCATTTTCCGGCGGAGTGGATACCGGTTCGCCGAAAAAATGCGACCCCTGTGAATGCCAGCGCGGGATCCGATCAATTCGATCAAACCCGCCCTAGCGGGAACTTTTGGCGGAAGCGAGGATCAAGCGGTCGGCAGTCGGCAGGTCGAAGCGCGGCTCGATGCCGAGCAGCGGCGCGATGCGGGTGATCACCTTGGCGGCGATCGGCACCGCGTTCCAGCCCGAGGTGGCGAAGCCGTGGGTCTCCGGCGATCACCTGCGGCTCGTCCAGCATGATCAGAAGCACGTATTTCGGGATCGTCGGCCGGCATCACCGCCATGACGTCGGTCAGCAACTTGGTCTTGGAGTAGTGCCCGCGAATCACCTTCTCGGCGGTGCCGGTCTTGGCGCCGACATAATAGCCATTGACGTCGGCCCTGGTCGCCGTGCCCTTCTCGGCATTGAGCCGCATCAGATAGCGCATGGCGGCGCTGGTCTCGGGCTTGATCACCTGCTTCGCCAAGGCGCGCGCTTCGGCTTCGGTGCGCTTGAGGAAGGTCGGCGGAATCAGCAGGCCGCCGTTCATCAGCGCGGCGACGCCCATCACCGCCTGCAGCGGCGCGACCGAGAGCCCGTGGCCATACGCGATGGTGACCGTGTTGATCTCCGCCCAGCGCCTGGGGACCATCGGTTCGCGCGCTTTCCGGCAGCTCTGTCCGCAGCCGATCGAGTTGGCCGAGCTTGCGCAGGAACGCCTTGTGGCCCTCGATACCGATTGCCCGCGCCATCATGGCGGCGCCGATATTGGACGAATAGGTGAAGACCTCCGACATGCTCAGCATGCGGCGCTGCGCGTGATAGTCGTTGATGTTGAAACGGCCGTAATGCAGCGCGGAGCGCGCATCGAACATGGAATTGAGGTTGTACCGGCCGGAGTTGAGCGCCATCGCGACGGTGAACGCCTTGAAGGTCGAGCCCATCTCGTAGACGCCGGTGGTCAGGCGGTTGATGCGGTCGGGATCGAGCGCCTCGCGCGGATTGTTCGGATCGTAGTCGGGCTCCGACACCATGGCGACGACCTCGCCGGTGCGCACGTCGAGCACGACGCCGGCCGAAGCCTTCGGCCTTGAACTTCTCGCGCGCGGCGACGAGCTCGTCGCGCAGCGCGTGCTGGACGCGCAGGTCGACCGCAAGCGTGACCGGCTCCTGCTGCCGGTCGGAGGCGAAGCCGGCGCGGTGCAGGTCCGCGAGCCCGCGCGCGTCGAGCCACTTTTCGATGCCGGCGATCGCCCTGGTTGTCGACATTGACGTGACCGAGGAGATGCGAGACCTCCGGTCCGTTGGGATAGACGCGCTTGTTCTCGGTCAGGAAGCCGACGCCCGGAATGCCGAGCCGGTGCACCTCGGCCTGCTGCTTGCGGCGTGATCTCGCGCTTGAGCCAGACGAAGCCGCGCTTCCAGCCGAGCCGCTCGCGCAGCTCGGTGGTGTCGAGGTCGGGCATCACGGCGGTCAGCAGCTCGATCGCCTCGTCGACGTCGATGATGCGGCGCGGCTCGGCGAACAGCGACGGCGTCTTGACGTCGGTCGCGAGGATTTCGCCGTTGCGGTCGAGAATATCGGGGCGCGCGGTCGCGACCGCGTCTGCCGGAGCCCCGCGCCGCGCCGCATGACTGTCGGGCGCGACCGCGAAGATCACGAGCTTCGCCGCGATGATGCCGTAGATGACGGCGAAGCCGAGCACGGCGAGGCCGAGCCGCGCCTTGGCCTTGCGGTCGCGGTCGACGTCGCGGCCGTAGAGCAGCGCCTGGACGATCCGGCGATGCCACGCCATGACCCGAACCGGGCGAGCGTCCTGCTCGGGCGGGAGCGCGGGTGCCGCTACGTCGGCCATGGCCATCTACCTCGCGGCGGCCGGCGTGCTGCCGGTCGGAAAATCGGAAGCCGACATGTCGATCATGGCGCCGATCGGATCGTGACGGTCCGGCGGCACCAGGTCGACCGGCCGCTCGGGCAGGCGGTCGAGCGTGTCGAATCTGGGTCGCATCGAGCGGCTTGAGCGCGAGATGGCGCTGGGCGAGCCCCTGGATGCGGATCGGATTGTCGAGCTGCGCCCACTCGGCGCGCAGCGCCGCGATGGCGTCGCGCTCGCGCGCGGATTTCGGTGCGCAGCTTGGCGACCCGCTCGGCCTGCAGCGGTCGAATTCGAACTTGATCTTGTAGACATAGACCGCCGCGCACACGAGCGCCGCAACGACGATGAGATGGAGCAAACGCATGACCGTCAGCCTTTCCGCAGCACGTCGGCGAGCGAGGGCAGCCGCGGCAGCGCCGGCATGTCCGACGCGTTGGCCGGCGCGGCGGTGCGCTCGGCGGCCCGCAGCTTCGCCGAGCGCGCGCGCGGATTGGTCGCGATTTCCGCCTCGTCCGGTCCGACCGGCCGCTTGGTGAGGATGGTGAAGGTCGCGGGCCGCGACACGGTTTGCGGCAGGTGGCGCGAGCCGGCGCGATTGCCGGCGCGCGCCGCGAGGAACGTCTTGACGATGCGATCCTCGAGCGAATGGAACGAGACCACGACCAGCCGGCCGCCCGGCTTGAGGATGCGCTCGGCGGCCAAAAGCCCGCCCTGCAAGTTCGCCGAGCTCGTCGTTGACGAACAGGCGCAGCGCCTGGAACGTGCGGGTCGCCGGATGGATATCGCCCGGCCGCGCGTGGACGACGCGCGACGACGATGTCGGCAAGCCGCCCGGTGGTGCGGATCGGTGTCGGCGGCGCGCGCCCTGACGATGGCGCGGGCGACCGCGCGGGAATGGCGTTCCTCGCCGAGCCCGAAGATGATGTCGGCGAGCGTGCGCTCCGACGCCGCCGCGACCACGTCGGCCGCGCTCGGTCCGTCGCGCCTCCATGCGCATGTCGAGCGGTCCGTCGAGGCGGAACGAGAAGCCGCGCTCTGCCGCTGTCGAGCTGCATCGAGGAGACGCCGAGGTCGAGCACGACGCCGTCGGCGGCCGCGATCCCGAGGCTTGTGGCGGTCTCGTCGAGCGCGGAAAAGCGGCTCTCGGCGACCGTGAGCCGGCCGCCGGCCGCGTCGACCAGGCCGGCGGCAGAGCGCCACCGCGCTCTGATCGCGATCGAGACCCAGCACCTTGCAATCCGCCGCCGCGAGAATCGCACGCGCATAGCCGCCGGCGCCGAACGTGCCGTCGATATAGATGCCGCCGGCGCGAATGCCGAGATGCTCGACGACCGGCCGGACGAGCACGGGAATGTGGCGGGCCGGTCCGCCAGCGACGTCCGGATTTCCGGAGTCGCGGCCCGTCATCATTCCCGTGCTCCTTCGTCCGAGGCCGGACGCTCGGAGCCGAGGCGTGTGGTCAGCGTGCGCACCGTCGCGGTGGCCTTCGCGAGATGCGCGCCGAAACGCTGCGGCTCCCAGATCTGAAACTTGTGGCCGAGCCCGACGAACGCCACCGCATCCGTGATCCCGGCATGGGACTTCAACTCGTCCGGCAGAACCACCCGGCCCTCCCCGTCGATCCTCACGGTCTGGCTCCTGCCGTAGAGCGCAACCAGAAACTCCTCCCGCTGGTCGGAGTAAGGCGGGAAGCGCGCGATCAAGGCCTCGATTTCGGCGAGCAGCGCGTGGCCCCCCGCATCGATCGCCGGCTGGTCGAGCGCCGGATAGCAATACAGCCCGTCGAATCCATCGCGGGTCAGCACTGAGCGAAACGAAGCCGGGATCGAGACGCGCCCCTTGGCGTCGAGCCGCAAGGTGGTATTCGACACGAAGCGGTCCATACGCACCCGCACTCCACGCCGACCCGGCACCCGCGGGTGCCTGACGCACAACTCCCCCGGTCAGGACCGGCCCGTCGGATGGCGCCGGACGATGGGGGGCTCTGACTGGGTTTTTATGGGATATCATGGGTCAATCTGGGCGTCAACGGAACCGGACCAAGCCGCGGCCAAGCCCCTTTCCAAGTACCTATGCGGCAGATCAATGTGATTAACAGCCGTTAGACTTAAGGAACCGTTGCCAAGTCTCACTTTTGGAGCCTGCCGCCCCATGCGGATCGCGCTCATGACCGACATCCACGGCAACCGGGAGGCGCTCGAGGCCTGCCTCGACCATGCGGCGCAGAACGACATCGACCGCTACGTCTTTCTCGGCGATTATGTGGGCTACGGCGCCGATCCCGGCTGGGTCATCGACACCGTGATGGCCCACGTCGAGCGCGGCGCGGTCGCGCATCCTCGGCAATCACGACGCCGCGGTGCTGACCGACAGCGCCGGCATGAACGACGTCGCCGCCGCCGCGATCGCCTGGACGCGAACGCAGCTCGACGACCGCCAGCGCGAATTCCTCGCACGCCTGCCGCTGACGTCGAGGAGAACGACCGGCTCTACGTCCATGCGCAGCGCGTTCGAGCCCGCCCAGTGGCACTACGTGACCGAGCTCTACGCGGCCGTCGAAGAGCCTGATGGCGACGCGCGCGCACGCGACCTTCTGCGGCCATACCCATGTGCCGGCGCTGTTCCACATGTCGATGACCGGCAAGTTCGCGAGCTTCGAGCCGGTCGACCGGGTCGAGATCCCGCTCACCCGCCAGCGCCGCTGGCTCGCCGTGATCGGCTCGGTCGGGCAGCCGCGCGACCGCAATCCGGCCGCCTGCTACGCGGTGCTCGACGACGCGCGCGACGCGCTCACCTATGTGCGCGTGCCCTACGACATCGAGAGCGCGGCGCGAAGATCCGCGACGCCGGCCTGCCCGTCGCGCTGAGCGCGCGCCTGTTCGAGGGATATTGAGCCGCCATGGACGCGCAGCGGTCTCGAGGCCGGCCAGGTGATCGACGGCTTCCGCCTGGAGCAGCCGCTCGATCCCGGCGGCATGGCGAGCTTCTGGCGCGTCAGCCGGCCCGGCACCGACCTGCCGATGGTGATGAAGATCCCGCTGCTGCGGCGCGGCGAGGACCCGATCACCATCGTCGGCTTCGAGGTCGAGCAGATGATCCTGGCGCGGCTCACCGGGCCGCATGTGCCGCGCTTCGTCGCGGCCGGCGATTTCGAGCAGCCCTACATCGTGATGGAGTTCGTCGCCGGCCGCTCGCTGAAGTCGCTGCTCGACAAGACGCCGCTGCCGCCCGACGGAGGTCGCGCGCATCGGCGCCAAGATCGCCTTCGCGCTGCACGACCTCCATCGCCAGCACGTCATCCATCTCGACCTCAAGCCGAGCAACGTCATCCTGCGCGACAACGGCGAGGCGGTGCTGATCGACTTCGGCCTGTCGCGCCACGACCAGCTTCCCGATCTGATCGCCGAGGAGTTCGACGACCCGGTCGGCACCGGGCCCTACATCGCGCCCGAGCAGGTGCTGCGCGAGCGCGGCGATCCGCGCAGCGACATCTTCGCGCTCGGCGTCATTCTCTATTTCCTCGCCACCGGCGAGCGGCCGTTCGGCGAGCCGCAGCGCGCCGCCGAATGGCGGCGCCGGCTGTGGCGCGATCCGTTACCCGCCGCGACGGTGGAACCAGAAGATGCCGCCCTGGCTGCAGGAGATCATCCTGCGCTGCCTCGAGGTCGATCCCGGCCGAGCGCTACGCGACCGCGGCGCAGCTCGCCTTCGATCTTCAGCATCCCGACCAGGTGCGGCTCACCGAGCGCGCCGAGCGACGCGAGCGCGACGGCCCGGTCGCGGTGGCGATGCGCTGGCTGCGCGCGCGCAAGCCGCCGCCGCGCGCGCCGCCGCAACCTCGCCGGCCTGCTGTCGCGCGCGCCGATCATCATGGCGGCGATCGATCTTGCGCCCGAACGCGGAGGCGCTGCGCGACGCGCTCGCGGTTGCGGTGCGGCGCGTGCTCGCGACCGAGCCGGCGCGCGCGGCTCGCCTGCGTCAACGTGCTCAAGACCTCGCGCATCGCGCTCGATCCCGCTGGAGGACGCGCAGGGCCGCAATCCGCATCTGCAGCGGCTGGTCGAGCTCAAGCACTGGGCGCGCGCGCTGCCGGTCGCGAGCGACCGCATCACCTATCACGTGTTCGAATCGACCGACCCGGCCGTCGGCGCTGCGTCGACTACGCGCGCAACAACCACGTCGATCACATCGTCATCGGGGCGCGCGGCAGCTCGCCGCTGCGCCGCTATCTCGGCAGCGTGTCGGCCCAGGTGGTGGCGCGAGGCGCCGTGCACCGTCACGGTCGTGCGACTGCGCGATGCGCCCATGCCGCCCGAGTACAGCTGAAAGCCGCCGGGTTTCATTTGTCGGTCGCATTTCCTGCGGCGAACCGGCTCCACTTCGCCGAGAATGCTTCGGCCACGCTTCCTGCTTCGTCATCGCCTTGGGCCGCCAACTCGCGCTAAACTTCGCGCATGAGCTTCCCGCCGGATTCGCCCCTCGTCGACCGCGTGTCTGCCGTCGCCCAACCACGAGGCGCGCATCGGCGTCGCGCGGCCGGACATCCTGCTGCTGCACTACACCGGCATGAAGAGCACGCAGGCCGCGCTCGAGCGCCTGTGCGACCCCGGCGCGCGAGGTGTCGTCGCACTATGTCGTGTTCGAGGACGGCCGCGTCGTTCAGCTCGTGCCCGAAGCGCGGCGCGCCTATCACGCCGGCGCGTCGTCCTGGGAAGGCGCGAGCGACATCAACTCGCGCTCGATCGGCATCGAGATCGGCAACCAGGGCCACGACTTCGGCTGTCCGGAATTTCCCGACGCGCAGATCGCCGCCGTGATCGCGCTATGCCGCGACATCGTGGCGCGCTGGTCGATCGCGGCCGTGCCGCGTGCTCGCCCATTCCGACGTCGCGCCCGCCCGCAAGCGCGATCCGGGCGAGAGCTTTCCCTGGCGCCGGCTCGCCGAGGCGGGCGTCGGGCTATGGGTCGAGCCCGAGCCGATCGCGGACGGCGCGATGCTGCGGCCGGGCGATCGCGGCGAGGAGGTCGCCAACCTGCAGCGTGCGCTCGCCGACTACGGCTACGGCATCGCGGTGACCGGCAGCTACGACGGTGACCCAGAGCATGTCGTGACCGCATTCCAGCGCCATTTCCGCCCCGCCCGCGTCGACGGCATCGCCGACGTGTCGACGGTGCAAACGCTGGAGAAGCTGACTGTGAAAAGAGACGCGGCTGTATGAATCGGTAGCGACTTTTCGTCATTGCGAGCGAAGCGAAGCAATCCCCGCCGCAAATCCTGGTGGCCGAGATTGCTTCGCTTCGCTCGCAATGACGGACGGGCTCACGCATGCTCCTCGATCACGCTCGCCCGCACGTCGTCCTCGATCAGGCGCCAGATGTGATCGACATAGGCGCACGAATTCCGGCGTCCGCTTCATGGCGAGCGCACGCGGACGCGGCAGCGTGACGTCGACGGTCTCCTGCAGCCGGCCGGGCCGGCGCGCGAACACCAGCACCCGGTCCGAAAGAAAGACCGCCTCGTCGATCTGGTGGGTGACGAACAGCACCGTCTTGCGACCCTGCTCCCAGATGCGCAGAAGCTCGGTCTGCATGATCTCGCGCGTCTGCGCGTCGAGCGCCGAGAACGGCTCGTCCATCAGGAGAATATCCGGATCGATCGCGAGCGCGCGGGCCAGATTGACGCGCTGGCGCATGCCGCCGGAGAGCTGGCGCGGGTGATAGTCCTCGAAGCCTTCGAGCCCGACGAGCCGCAACAGATCGAGCGTGCGCCGCCGTTCCGCCGCGCCCGGCGTGGCCGGCGACCTCGGGACCGATCATCGCGTTGCCGAGCACGGTGCGCCACGGCAGCAGATTGTCGTTCTGGAACACGAAGCCGCGGTCGCCGACCGGGCTTCGTCACCGGCATTGCCGTCGATCAGCACCGCGCCGGCGCTCGCGGCCTCGAGGCCCGCGACGATGCGCAGGAACGTCGTCTTGCCGCAGCCGCTCGGGCCGACCAGCGAGATGAACTCGCCGGGCGCGACCGAGACGTCGATCTCGCGCAACGCCTCGAGCTCGTCGAACCGCTTGTCGAGCCGTGAGACGGCGAGCTTCGCGGTCATCCTCGATCCCTCGTCAATCCCGCGTCCACGGCACGAGCCTGCGTTCGAGCCAGCTGAACGCCCGCCGTCATGACGATGCCGGCGACCGCCAGCACGATCACGCCGGCGAACAGCTCCGGCATGTTGAAGGCGTCGGCCGACTGGCTGATCAGCCGGCCGAGGCCGGCGCGCGAGCCGAACAGCTCGGCGACCACCACGGCGATCAGGCCGCGGCCGATGCCGAGCTTGAGGCCGGCGAGGATGAACGGCGTCGCCGACGGCAGCGACACCTTGAAGAAGATCTGCCGCGGCGTCGCCCCGAAGCTGCGCAGCATCTCGATCAGGCGCGGGCTGGTGGTGCGCAGGCCCGCCTCGGTGTTGATGGTGACCGGAAACAGCACCAGGAAGATCACCACCAGCACCTTCGACCAGATGCCGATGCCGAACCACAGAATGAACAGCGGCGCGAGCGCGATCGTGGGCGTCGCATAGAGGCCGGAAATCCACGGCTGGCAGGCGCGTTTGGCGGTCACGCTGCTCGCCATGGCGAGGCCGAGCGCGATGCCGAGCATGCTGGCGATCACGTAGCCGACCGCGAATTCGAGCGCCGCTGATCGCGACGTGACGGCCAAGCTCGCCGCTCTCGGCGAGACTGCAGATCGCGGCGACGATCTGCGTCGGCGCCGCCAGAAACAGCGGATTGGCGACGACGAACGCGGCTCAGCAGCTCCCACAGCAGCAGGCCGGCGACGATCGACACCAGTCCGGCGACATGAACGCGGCGCGGCGGCGCGGCCGCGCTCGTGCGCCTCGATGCCGGTTGCGGTCATGGCCGGCGGATCGATCGAGAGACGCCGCAAGCCGCCGCGCGGGCGCCGCCACGAAACTCGCATTCGATGCTCGCAGGATCGGGCGCAAGCGCATCGTTCAATCCGCCATCTGCGTCACGCCGGGCAGGATCAGGCGATTGATATCGATGCCTGCGGAATATCGCCGAGGCTCGCCAGCGCCGCCACCAGCGCGTCGAGCTTCTTGCGCGATACCTTGCCGGTCGGCTCGAAGAATTTGCCCTTGCGAAAGAAGTCATAGGCCTTCTCGACCTCGTCGGGCTTGAGCCCGCTCGCCGCGACCATCATCTTGACCGCTTCGGCGCGGTTGCGGTCGTCCTCGAACCAGGCGATCGACTTGGCATGCGCCGCCAGCACCCGCTGCAGCACCGCCTGGTGTGCCTTCGCCCAGCGCAAGTTCACGACGGTGCCGGAGAACGGCAGCTCCGGCGCGAAGTCGACGGTGAGGCCGAGCTCGTTGAAGCCATTGCGCGACCGCCTGGAAATTGAACGGCGGCAGCAGGATCGCGGCGTCGACCGCGCCCGACGAGCAGCGCCTGCGCGCGCGCCGAGGTGGCGCCGGCGAACACCATGTCGAATTCGCCCGGCTTGACGCCGCTCGGCGCCAGCATGCGCTCGACATAGATGCGGGTGATGTCCTTGGCGCCGCCGAGCGAGATCGTCTTGCCCTTGAGCTCGCGCGAACGCTCTTGATCGCCGGCTTCGCCACCAGCGCGTAGGGCGGCGACTGCGATTCGAGGCGCACGATGGCGATCGGCGCGCCCTTGTCGATGGCGCGGATCGGATCGACCAGCCCGGTCGACATGGTGATGTCGAGCGAGCCGGCGGTGAGCTGCTGGATCACTGCGGCGCTCGACTGCACGTAGACGAGATCGATCTTGATGTCCTGCTCGGCGAAGAACCCCTTGTTGAGGCCGATGAAGACCGGCCACAGATTGGCCGAGGCGGAGCCGACCGTGCCGACCATCACGGTGTCGGCGGCGCGCGGCGGGCGCGATCGCGTGCGAGACCCGCGATGGTCAGCGCCAGGACCGCGCGGCGGATGATCGTCCGGTGGTTCGCATCGCGAATCTCCTCAATCGCGCACCTGGGTCATTTCCGGCATGAACAGGCGGTCGACCGCGAAGTCGGCCGGAATGTCGCCCAGCTCCTTCAAGGCGTCCACCACCTTGCCGAGCTTCGCCTTCGAGATCGTGCCGGTCGGCTCGAAGAAGCCGCCCTTGATGAGGAACTCGTAGCTCTTCTCGACGTCGTCGGGCTTGAGATTGCTCACCGACACCATCATGTCGATCGCTTCCTTCCGGTTGGCCGGATCGGAGAGCCAGGCGATCGATTTTGTGTAGACGGCCAGGAATTTCTGCGATCGTCGTCTTGTTGCGCAGCGCCCAGTTGCGGTTGGTCGACACGCCGGAGAACGGCATGTCGACCACGTCGGACGTCAGGCCGAGATTGGTGTAGCCCGCCGCCTCGGCGTGGAAATTATAGGGCGCCGTCAGGATCGCGGCGTCGGCCGCGCCCGACTGCAGCGCCGCCAGCCGCGCCGAGGTCGCGCCCGCAAAGATCAGGTCGACGTCCTTGGGGTCGACGCCGCTCGGCGCCAGCATGCGCTCGAAGAAGATGCGGGTGATGTCCTTCGGCGCCGCCGACCGAGACGATCTTGCCCTTGAGCTCCTTGATGCTCTTGATGGCCGGCTTGGCGAGCAGCGCATAGGGCGGCCGCTGCATCTCGATGCGCGCGATGGCGAGCGGCGCGCCCTTGTCGATCGCGCGGATCGGGTCGACCAGCCCGCTGCCGACGCTGACATTGACCGCGTCGACGGCGAGCTGCTGGATCACGCCCGCATTGGACTGCACGAAGACGAGGTCGATCTTGATGTCCTCTGCGGCGAAGAATCCCTTCTTGACGCCGATGGTGACCGGCCACAGATTGGCCGACGCCGATCCGACCGACCCGACGACGATCGTCTCGGCGGCTCGCGCATCCGGCGCCGCAAACGCCGCAACGCACAGAACCGCAACTGCCGCGGCGCCGCAGTCGCCGGTCAGCTTCATCGGGTGCTCCCTGAGGGTCTTCGATTGCGCCAGGAAATGTTCGGCGATCTCGGCGCCGGTCGCGCGCCACACGCCGTCGTGGCGGCAGATGTATTCGAGCGCGGCGTCGAGCGCGCCGATGCGGTGCGGCACGCCGCTGATATAGGGGTGCAGCGCGATCGCCATGACGCGCCCGGATGTGGCGCCTTCGCGTAGAGCACGTCGAAGGTCCGGCAGATCATCTCGCTTGAACTCGCTCGGGCGAGCACAACATGCGCTCGTAGGCCGGCTTGTCGTTGGTCTGCTGCGCGTAGGGCACCGACACCAGCCGGCGTGCCGCCGTCGAGATTCATCACATAGGGCTGGTCGTCGTTGCACCAGTCGCACACGTAAAGCGCAGCCTTGCGCCGCCAGGAGATCGAGCGTGTCCCAGGTCTCCTGCAGCCCGGAGCTCAGCCAGCCCTTGACCGGAGAGCCGGTCGCGCGGGCGATCGTCTCGAAGGTGCCGCTTGATGATCTGCGCCTCCTCGCCGGGCGGCGCCTCGTTGAGACGGCGCGTGTTGCTCTCGTTGTGGCCCATCCATTCCCATTTGCGCTTGTTGCCCTCCTCGATGATGATCGGATGGGCGGCGCACAGATTGCTGTTGAGCGCGACGGTGCCGCGAATGCCGTAGCGGTCGAGCACCTCCATCAGGCGCCACACGCCGACGCGGTTGCCGTAATCGCGGTCGGACCACATCACCACGTCGGGGATCTTGCCGGCCGCCGCCGTAGCCGCCCGGCCGTTCCTGCAGCGAGAAGAACTCGATGTTGGGAATGACCCACAGCGCGACGCGCGCGCCGTTCGGCCAGGTCAGCGCGCGGCCGCCGGATGATGGGCGAATATTCGAACGGACCATAATCACGCGGTTTCATGTCAGCTCGCCTTTCGCACCGCCATGCCGTCGAGATGGGCGACCACCTCGTCGACCTTCATGACGTCGGCATATTTGTGATGCAGGTCGAACAGATTGACCTTGTGCGAGAGCAGGCTGCGGTCGAAGCAGCATTCCTCCGACCAGCACCACATGGAAGCCGTGCGAATAGGCGTCGACCGCCGACGCGCGCACGCAGCCCGAGGTGCTCTCGCCGCAGATGATCACCGTGCGCACGCCGAGCTGGGTCAGATGCGCGACCAGCGGCGTGCCGAAGAACACGCTGGCGCGCTGCTTGGTGATGACGACGTCGCCCGGCTGCGGCTTGAAATCGGCGCGGATCGCGTAGACGGCGGGATCTTGCGGGATCTTGCGCCGCTTGGTCGCCGTCACGGCGGTCGGCAGCGAGTCGGCGCGCGTGTCCATGGTCGAATAGAACACCGGCAGGCCGGCGGCGCGCGCGGCGGCGAACAGCCGCCGGGTCGGCTCG
This sequence comes from uncultured Pseudomonadota bacterium, assembly GCA_963791155.1. Classification (GTDB taxonomy): domain Bacteria; phylum Pseudomonadota; class Alphaproteobacteria; order Rhizobiales; family Xanthobacteraceae; genus JAVDCA01. The sequence goes on along the minus strand of CAWBRI010000016.1, from coordinate 210,082 downwards.
ATCGCCGCATAGGCGATTTCGCCGCACGAGCTCGGATAGGTCTTGGCGAGCTCGACGACCGGCTTGCGCGCCGCCCTGATAGGACAGCTCGTAGAGATCGATGCGCGATGAGCGCCGGCGCCGGCCCGACGAAGGTCTTGCGTTCGTAATGCGTGTAGATGTCCAGCACGTCCTGCGGGATGATGTCCTTCCAGCAATGGTCCTCGAAGTCGCTCGCCATCTGATTGCTCCCCGCGCATGGCTGCTCGCATCGGCGGCCCCGCCCGACGAGGCAGCAAGATCCGTTGCGGTTTTCATCTGAGCCGTTCTGCCGAGCGGCTTTCAATAGTGGCGCTGCGCGGCGCCAGCCGCCGGCCTTGACGCCGCGGGCCGCCGGCCCCATTCCTGTGCGGGTCAGTCGGCCGGACGGCCGTCCCGGCAACGACCGAAAGGTCGCCGGGGAGGAAAGTCCGGGCTCCATGGACATACGGTGCCGGATAACGTCCGGCGGGGGCGACCCCAGGGAAAGTGCCACAGAGAACGAACCGCCGCGGCGCGTAGCGTTTGCCGCGGCAAGGGTGAAACGGTGCGGTAAGAGCGCACCGCGCTGCCGGCAACGGCAGCGGCACGGCAAACCCCACCGGGAGCAAAACCGAATAGGGACGGCGCGGAGCCTGTCTGCGCAAGCGGGGCAGGCTGCGGGATCGATGTCCGGATCCGGCCGTCCGGGTAGGTTGCTCGAGGCGCCGGGCAACCGGCGTCCCAGAGGAATGGTCGTCACGCGGCGGGTTCGCCCGCCGCCCTACAGAACCCGGCTTACAGGCCGGCTGATATCGTGAAGGGGGCTCGGCGGCAAACCCGCCGGGCCCCCGCCAGTTTTGGCGCCCTCCGGCGCATGATCGAAGCCTGTTCACCACCGGCCTGCTGCGCTAGATCGGGATGATTTTTCTTCGAATCGTCATCCCGCTCTAGCTTATTGTTGGAGCATGATCTTTCCGAAAACCGGTGCCCACTTTTCGGGATCATGCTCAGAGACGCGGCTCGGACAGGCAGGCGCGCATGACAAGCTGGGATTTCTGGATCGACCGCGGCGGCACCTTCACCGACGTGATCGGCCGCAGGCCGGACGGCACGCTGGTCGCCCACAAGCTGCTGTCGGAGAATCCCGAGGCCTATCGCGACGCCGCCGTGCAGGGCATCCGCGACCTGCTCGGCCTCGAGCCCGGCGAGCCGATCCCGCCGGGCCGCATCGGCGCGGTGAAGATGGGCACCACGGTCGCCACCAACGCGCTGCTGGAGCGCAAGGGCGAGCGCACGCTGCTGCTCACCACCAAGGGTTTCCGCGACGCGCTCAAGATCGGCTACCAGGCGCGGCCGAAAATCTTCGCCCGCCACATCATCAAGCCGGACATGCTGTTCGAGCGCGTGGTCGAGGTCGACGAGCGCGTGCGCGCCGACGGCACCGTGGAGACGGAGCTCGACCTCGCGGGCGTGCGCGGCGCGCTCGAACAGGCGCATGGCCGACGGCATCGAGGCGGTCGCGATCGTGTTCATGCATGCCTATCGCTATCCGGAGCACGAGCAGCACGTCGCGGCGCTTGCGCGCGCACATGGGCTTCGCGCAGGTCTCGGTCAGCCACGAGGTCTCGCCGCTGATCAAGCTGGTCGGCCGCGGCGACACCACCGTGGTCGACGCCTATCTGTCGCCGATCCTGCGCCGCTACGTGGCGCAGGTGGCGGGAGAGATGGCGCCTTCTTCTCCTCCCCCGCTTGCGGGGGAGGCCGGGGAGGGGGAAGCCACACGCGCAGGCGCAAGCGGCCGCCCCCTCCCCAACCCTCCCCCGCGCGCGGGGGAGGGAGCGCGCTGCGGCAAGCGGCGATACCGCCCGCCTCATGTTCATGATGTCGTCCGGCGGGCTGACGGCGGCGGAGCTGTTCCAGGGCAAGGACGCGATCCTGTCCGGGCCGGCCGGCGGCGTGGTCGGCATGGCGGAGACCGGGCGCGAGGCCGGCTTCGAACGCCTGATCGGCTTCGACATGGGCGGCACCTCGACCGACGTGTCGCATTTCGACGGCGAGTACGAGCGCGCGTTCGAGACCGAGGTCGCGGGCGTGCGCATGCGCGCGCCGATGATGCTGATCCACACGGTCGCGGCCGGCGGCGGCTCGATCCTGCATTTCGACGGCGCGCGCTTTCGCGTCGGCCCGGACTCGGCCGGCGCCAATCCGGGACCGACGTGCTATCGCCGCGGCGGCCCGCTCGCCGTCACCGACGCCAACGTGATGGTCGGCAAGCTGATTCCGGATTTCTTTCCGAAGATTTTCGGGCCGCAGCAGAACCAGCCGCTCGACGCCGAGGCGGTGCACGGCGGCGTTCGCGCGCGCTCGCCGCGCGAGATCGGCGGCGGCCGCGCGCCGAGGAGGTCGCCGACGGCTTCATCCGGATCGCGGTCGAGAACATGGCGAACGCGATCAAGAAGATCTCCGTGCAGCGCGGCTACGACGTGACGCGCTACGCGCTCAACTGCTTCGGCGGCGCCGGCGGCCAGCACGCCTGCCTGGTCGCCGACGCGCTCGGCATGACCAAGGTGCTGATCCATCCGTTCTCGTCGCTGCTCTCGGCCTACGGCATGGGGCTCGCCGACATCCGCGCGACCCGCCAGCAGGCGATCGAGGAGCCGTTCGGCGAGGCGGCGCTCGCCGCGCTCGCCAAGCTCGGCGAGCGGCTCGGCGCGGAGGCCCGCCGGCGAAGTCGCCGGCCAGGGCGTGCCGGCGTCCGACGTCACGATGCATGTGCGCGCGCACGTCCGCTATGCGGGCACCGACACGCGCGCTGCGTCGGTCGCCGTTCGGCGCCGCTCGCCGAGATGAAGACAGCGTTCGAGGCCGCCCACAAGGCGCGCTTCGGCTTCATCGACGAGGCGAAGCAGCTCGTGGTCGAGGCCGTCTCGGTCGAGGCGGTCGGCGGCGGCGCCAAATTCGCCGAGCCGGTCCATGCCGCGACGACCGCGCCCCTGCCCGCGCCGGCGCGCACGACGCGCTTCTATTCCGGCGGGCGCTGGCACGAGGCCGCGGTCTTCACCCGCGACCAGCTCGCGCCCGGCCACGAGGTCGCCGGCCCCGCCATCATCATCGAGCCGCACCAGACCGTCGTGGTCGAGGACGGCTGGCAGGCGGAGCTGACCGCCAAGAACCATCTCGTGCTCGCGCGCGTCGTCGCCGCTCGCGGCGCCGGCACGCGATCGGCACCGAGGCCGATCCGGTGATGCTCGAGGTGTTCAACAATCTGTTCATGTCGATCGCCGAGCAGATGGGCGTGGCGCTGCAGAACACCGCCTATTCGGTCAACATCAAGGAGCGGCTCGACTTCTCCTGCGCGGTGTTCGCCGCCGACGGCACGCTGGTCGCCAATGCGCCGCACATGCCGGTGCATCTCGGCTCGATGGACCGCGCGGTCGAGACCGTCATCCGCGAGAACGAGGGCCGGATCGCGCCGGGCGACGTCTACGTCATCAACGCGCCCTACAACGGCGGCACGCATCTGCCCGACATCACGGTCTGCACGCCGGTGTTCGACGACGCCGGGCGCGAGATCCTGTTCTGGGTCGCGAGCCGCGGCCATCATGCCGATGTCGGCGGCATCTCGCCGGGCTCGATGTCGCCGCAACGCCACCACGATCGAGCAGGAAGGCGTCTATATCGACAACTTCAAGCTGGTCGACCGCGGCCGTTTCCGCGAGAAGGAGCTCTACGAGCTGCTCACCGGCGCCAAATATCCGGCGCGCAATCCGCTGCAGAACGTCAACGACCTGAAGGCGCAGATCGCCGCCAACGAGAAGGGCGTGCAGGAGCTGCGCAAGATGGTGGCGCAGTTCACCCTGCCGGTGGTGCAGGCCTATATGCAGCACGTGCAGGACAACGCCGCCGAAAGCGTGCGCCGCGTGATCGACCGCGCTGCACGACTGCGCCTTCGCCTACGAGATGGACCAGGGCACCGTGATCAAGGTGAAGATCACGGTCGACAAGGAGAAGCGCGAGGCGACCGTCGACTTCACCGGCACCTCGCCGCAGCAGCCGACCAACTTCAACGCGCCCGAGCCGGTGACGCGCGCCGCCGTGCTCTACGTCTTCCGCGTGATGGTCGACGACGACATTCCGATGAATGCCGGCTGCCTGCGGCCGATCAACATCGTCATCCCGAAGCAATCGATGCTGTCGCCCGAATATCCGGCCGCCGTCGTCGCCGGCAATGTCGAGACCTCGCAGGCGGTGACCAATTGCCTGTTCGGCGCGCTCGGCGCGCTCGCGGCCGCGCAGGGCACCATGAACAATCTCAATTTCGGCAACGCCAAATATCAGTACTACGAGACGATCTGCTCGGGCTCGCCGGCCGGCCCGGGCTTTCCGCGGCACCGACGCGGTGCACACCCACATGACCAACACGCGGCTCACCGATCCGGAGGTGCTGGAATTCCGCTATCCGGTGGTGCTGGAGGATTTCCACATCCGCACCGGCTCGGGCGGACGCGGCCAATGGAACGCCGGCGACGGCGTCCGCCGCACCATCCGCTTCCTGGAGAAGATGGAATGCACGATCCTGTCCGGCCACCGCCGCGTGCGGCCGTTCGGGCTCGCCGGCGGCGAGAGCCGGTCAGGTCGGCGAGAACTGGGTGCGCCGCAAGGACGGCCGGATGGAGACGGCTGCAGGGCTGCGACGCGACCGTGATCGACGCCGGCGAGGCGATCATCATCCAGACGCCGACCGCGGGCGGCTATGGCGAGCCGAAAAAGCCGCCCTCCTGATGCGCCGCTTGCGCCGCCGCCGATGCGGCTCGTCCGCCGCGACGGAGGCGAACATGCCGGCGCGCGCCGCATCGTAGGCGGGCAGCCGAAGGCCGCCCGTCACGGCGTCGGCGCGCCGCCCCTCCTCCCATCGCCCCAATAGCCATTGAGTGCTTTCGAGAATCGCCCGCGCGGCCGCGATCTGCAGCGCAGCCGCCTCGATGTCGCGGCGGCATTGCGCGATGATCTGCCGCACCGCCTGTTCAACGGAATAGATTTGATCGGCCAACGGAATCCACCACCGCTCGCCCGGCCGCAGTCCATGCGAAACGTACCCGCCAAATAAGAACGCAATGGGGCGACCTCAATGGCCGCCCGCGCCCTCGCCCACGGGGGCCGGCCGTTTCATCACCAGCCCCGAGCACCGCGATGACGACGAACAGCACGGTGAGCAACACGAACACGTCCGCGAAACCCATCACGGCCGCCTGCTGGTGCACCAGCAGCGTCAGCTGCTTGAGCGCCATGGCGGGCGCGTCGCCGCCGAAATCCCGCAACCGTGCCGTCATGTTGTCGAGCGTCTCGACCGCCGGTCCCCGCCCCCAGCCGACCGCCTCGTGCAGGCGGGCGATGTGAAGGTCGATGCGGTCGTCGAGTACCGTATTGAGCCCCGCGAGCCCGACGGCGCCGCCCAGATTGCGCATGAGGTTGAACAGACCCGATGCGTTCTTGATCCGCTCGAGCGGCAGCGTGCCGATGGCCACATTGGTGATCGGCACGATGGCGAGCATCATGCCGACGCCGCGGAAGATCTGCGGCCACAGCAGCTCCCAGAAATCCCAGTCCTTGGTGAGACCGGTCATCCACCAGGTGCCGACCGCGAAGGCCAGAAAGCCCGCGATGAGGAGATAGCGCGGGTCGAGCTTGCCGCCGAGCTGGCCGGCCAGCGGCGCGGTCGCGAACATGGCAAGCCCCGAGACGAACATGGTCTCGCCGATCATCAGCGCGTTGTAGCCGCGGATCTGTCCGAGATAGAGCGGATAGAGATAAGTGAGGCCGTAAAGCCCGATGCCCAGCACGAACGAGAACAGGCTGCCGAGCGCGAAGTTGCGATTGGCAAAGGCGGTGAGATCGACGATCGGCTCGCGCGCCGTCAGCACGCGGGCAAAGAACGCGAGCGCGGACGCGGCCGAGACGGCGGCCAGGAGCGCGATGGTGTCGTCCTGGAGCCAGTCGCTGCGCGGACCTTCCTCGAGCACGTATTCGAGCGCGCCCAGGAAGCCCGCCATGAAGAGAAGCCCCCACCAGTCGAAACGGTCGAGCAGCCTCAGGTTCGGCTTGTCGAAGTCGACGAGCCAGAGCGTCGCGATGGTGACCGCGATGCCGGGCACCACGTTGATGAAGAACAGCCAATGCCACGACAGCGCGTCGGTGAGATAGCCGCCGATCGTCGGCCCGATGGTGGGCGCGAGCGTCGCGACCAGCCCGATCAGCGGCGTGATCACCGGCTGCTTCGAGCGCGGAAAGATGATGTAGGCGGTGGCGAACACCGTCGGGATCATGCCGCCGCCGATGAAGCCCTGGATCGCGCGCCACACGATCATCTCGCCGATCGAGCTCGAGAGGCCGCACATGAGGCTGGCGGCGGTGAAGCCGGCGGCCGAGATCGCGAACAGGACCCGCGTGCCGAGCGCGCGCGACAGAAATCCGGACAGCGGAATGGCGACCACCTCGGCGGTCAGATAGGCGGTCTGCACCCACGAGATCTCGTCGGTCGACGCCGCCAGCCCGGCCTGGATCTCGGTGAGCGAGGCCGACACGATCTGGATGTCCAGGATCGCCATGAACATCCCGAACACCATGGCAAGAAAGGCGACGAGCCGCTGCGGATCGATACGCTGATCCTCAGGGCTCGCCGCCGCGCCGACGGAGGGGGGCTGCGTCGGCGTAAGAGTGACGGAGGCTGCGCGCGCGCTCATGCGACGGCTCTCCTGCGCGCTCAGTTCGTCATGCCGGCGCTGTGGCGCGCCAGCACCGGCAGGCCGTCTTGCGGCTGGTCGCGCGTATCGACGCTGACCACGACCGACATGCCGGGCCGCAGCAGCCGCTCGCCGGTGACGCCGAGCGGCACCCGGATGCGCACCGGCAGACGCTGCACGATCTTGGTGAAGTTGCCGGTCGCGTTGTCGGCCGGCAGCAACGAGAACACCGAGCCCGACGCCGGCGCCACGCTCGCGACCGTTCCCTCGATCGCGCGGCCGGGCAGCGCGTCGACCGCGATCGCCACCGTCTGGCCGGGCTTGAGGCGCGCGAGCTGCGTCTCCTTCAGATTGGCGTCCACATAGACGTCGTCGAGCGGGACGACGCTCGCGAGCCGCTGACCGGTCTGCACGAAGTCGCCGACCTGCATGGCCCGATTGCCGATGACGCCGTCGACCGGCGCCCGGATGGTGGCGAACGACAGATCGCGCTCGGCCTTGGCCTGCGCCGTCCTGAGCTCGTCGAGCGTGCGCTCGGCTTCCTGCTGCTGCGCCCTCAGCACCTCCACATTGGCTTGCGCCGCATCGATCGCCGCCTGGGCGCTTTCGACCGCGGCCATGGACTGATCGCGGTTCGCGGTCGCCTGTTCGAGCGCCTGCCGGCTGGCGAATTCCTTGGCGGCGAGCGCCTGCTGGCGGGCGAGCTCGGGCTGGGCGCGCGTCGCGCCGGCCTGCGCCGAGACGAGCTGCGCCTTCGCCTGCTCGACGGCCGCCTGTTGGGCGACGACCTGCCGCCCGAAACGATCGACCGTCGCCTGCTGGGTCACGACCTTCTGGCGCGCCGACTGCGCCGGCCAGCCGGTAATCGCCGTCGTCGAGCATGGCGATCGCGTCGCCCGCATGAACGTAGCTGTTGTCGGCCACGAAGATGTTCGCCACATAACCCGAAACCTTGGCCGCCAGCGTGGTGTTGTCGGCCCGCACATAGGCGTCGTCGGTCGTGACCATGAAGCGCCCGACCGTCCACCAGCGATATCCGAACCAGCCCGCCCCGCCGGCCGCGATCGCGAGCACCAGGGCGAGAACCGCAAGCTTGCGGCCCGGACGCGTCCGCGAAGCTTCTGGTTGGTCGGATCGGGTCCCGGCTGCCGCCGGGCATGCGGGCGCAACGGCCGGGGTGGCGTCGGCATCGGGCGCCCCGAGTCTGGGGACTCCGGCCGGTCCTCGCCAGCGCCGCAGGACGTCAGGGTCGATCGGCGCCCGCGCTTCGACGGCCTTGGCGGCGGCCGTTGCGGGCGAACCGGTCCGTCGGGGCAGCCGTACGCCTGTTTCATGGTCCAAATACATGGGAAAGGCTCCAAATCCACCGCGGTCAATTAATGACCGAACCGTTCGGTCAGCAAATAGAGCCAAATTTCTCGGGTGTCAATACTGACCGAACGGTTCGGTCATTGAATTTTGCATGGCTATGCGCCATATTGTACCGGGTAGAGGAATCGAACCGGCTTGGAGGGCCAGGGAAAATGACAAGCCAGGCAGCCGCCGCGTCCCGCCCGTCGCATCCCGACGGAGCCGATGACACCGCCAAGCGGCGCCAGATCTTGGAGGGCGCGCGCGCCGTCTTTCTGGCGCAGGGATTCGACGCCGCCAGCATGGGCGAGATCGCGCGGGCCGCCGGCGTGTCGAAAGGCACGCTCTATGTCTACTTCGAGAACAAGGAGCAGTTGTTCGAGGCCATCGTTCACCAGCAGTGTCAGGCCCAGGCCGAAGGGCTGTTCAATCTCGATCCCAGCGACCGCGACGTGGAGGCCGCGCTGACGCGGCTCGGCGTCGGCTTTGTCAATTTCCTGTGCGCGCCGGGCGCCGCCTCCCCGTTGCGGACCGTCATCGCCATTGCGGAGCGCATGCCGGAGGTGGGCAAGAAATTCTACGAGAGCGGCCCGGCCTGCGGCATCGCGATGCTGGCGTCCTATATCCAGACGCAAGTCGATGCCGGCGTGCTCGTCGTCGAGGATTGCGAGGTCGCGGCCGCGCAGTTCCTGGACGCCTGCCAGGCCACGCTGTTCAAGCCGGTCCTGTTCAATTTCGCCCCCTCCCCGCCACCGGGGCGGATCGAGCATGTGGTGCGGATCGCGGTGCGGACCTTTCTGGCGGCCTACCGGCCGCGTTGAAACGCCGCCACAGGGCGAGCGAGCGCATGACCAGAACCCACGTCTTCGCATTTGGCTTGATCGCGCTCGCCCAGGCCTGGGCGGGCGGCGCGGTCGCGGATTCCTATCCGGTCTCCGGCCGGTGGACCTATGACCATGCGACCGAGAGCGGGCCGGCCAAGAACTGCGGCGGGCGCAACATGGAGTTCCAAGGCGAGCGCCGGCTCGATTCCGTCGGCGGCGTTCCGGAATTTCGCAATGTGAGCGTCAGCGAAATCTCATCGTCGTCTTATCGGGTGGTGGATGAGTTTTTCACGGTCCAGATCCGCGGACGCATGGAGTTCACGCTCGGCATCGTCGACCCGGATCACATCGAGATTCATCTCATCCGCGCCGGCAAGACCTTCATGCTGCGGCGCTGCGCGTGAGCGCGGCCGAGCCCACTTGGCATGATCCCGAGAGTCGGCACGGTTTTCGGAAAGACATGCCCACGCATTAACGAAATTGATGGGATGAAGGGCGCGCTCAGCGCACCGACGACACCAGCACCGCCACGGTTGGAGCGCACTTCTTGGTGGCCGCGAGCTCGGCCTCGTAGAAGGCCGCGTCCGGCTCGAGCAGCGGGTTCTCGTCGGCGAGCGCACGCGCGCGGGTGGCCTCCCCGATGAGCTGCCGCATGGTGTCGACGAACTGGTCGACCGACCGCGGGCAGCGCGCGAAGCCTTGGCCAGCGAAACCTTGGCCGGCCTGAACGAGGGGGGCCGCGGCGGCCGGGGTCGGGCGCAAGGTCTGCGCCGACGCGGTCGACATGGCGCCCAGGATGCAGGCACCGGAGATGACCGTCAGCGTGGCGAAGGTGCGGAAGCTGGCCATGGAAGTCCCCCCTGCGAGCGGGAGCCGTGCTGGGCCCCATAGGTTAGACGCGCGGGAGGCCGCCAAGGTTCAATTAACGTTAATAAAATCTTTCATGCTCGCGAAACGCGCCGGGGCGGCGCTGGCGCCGCCCCGGGGATTCCACAGAAACGCTGCCAGAACAGATAGTTAGGCCTGCTGGATGGCGGAGAGCAGCCACTGGCCGCCGCCCGCCCGCATGAAGGTCCACAGCTCGGTAACCTCTTGCGGGGTGTCGCTGCCCTCGACCAGCCGGCCGCTCGCGCGATCGAGCGTGCGGTCGACGAGGGCGAAGCGCATCGCCACGCTCGCATAGTCGACGCCGTTCTCGCGCCAGGCTTCGGCGAGATCGCCCTGCAGGAGCTTGACGCCAGAGGTCTTGTTCACGACGCCCCGGCTCACGTTTTCGGACAGTTGCTCGGAGAAATAGGACAGCATTTCCGGCGTGACGAGCCGGCGCAGGCCGTTGAGATCCTCGTTGCTGAACGCGGCCTGGATGTCGCCGAGCAACCGCTCGAAGGCATCGTAATCGGCCGGCGTGATCTCGACATTGGCCGACGGCACGCCGCCGGGGGCGGCGCCGAAACCCGATCCACCCGATCCGCCGACGTCGCGCAACATCGGCGCGCCCGCGTAGGCCGGCTGGCGCCGCTGCCACATGTTCCACAGGAACCGGCCGATGATCACCACCAGCCCGACCTGCAGGATGAGACCGAGGAACGACGCGAACCCGCCGAGCCCGCCGAACAGGCCGTGACCGAACAGCATGCCGAACAGTCCCGCGCCGAGGAAGCCGGCCGCGAGCCCGCCGAGCAGGCCTGGCCGGCTGAAGAAGCCGCCGGCCGCCGGCGCGGCCCCGACGGTGCCCGGCCGCGTCGGCTGGGTGATGGTGCGTTGGATCGGCGCCGCTGAGGGCGCCGTGCTGGTCGGCGGCGGCGCCGAGAACGTGCGCGTGCCGCGGCTGCCGGCGCTGAACCCGCCGCCCGCACGCGCATCGGCGGTGGTGGTCAGCATACCGACCGCCAGCCCAACGGCCAGCACGGCCGCAAGCTTGCGAAGCGTTGAACCGATCATGTCGTCCTCCCGGCGCCCATGCGCATTGGCCAATGGGGCAATCATCCATACCACCATATCGGCATCCGCCCGGTGTTTTTGAAGGGGGGCGTCGCTATGGCTCAACCCCGTTGAGTGACCAGCGTTTTTTTCCAGGTTCCGGCGGCGACGTCGCCACGGCCTCAGTCTTCCCCGGGGACCGCGTCGGGCAGACCGCGATCAAGCTCTTCGTCGTAGGCGCTGTAGGGCGCGTGCCGGTTCGCCGGCCGCGCCGCGCGGCGCGCCGGGATCGAGCCGGTGATGGCGGAGTCGCCGCGGCTGGCCGCATAGCGCCCGCGCGCGCGCGCCGCGACCTCGTCGCCCGGGATCGCGCCCGGCTGACAGATGCGCCGGCCGCTCGCGCGCCGCATCAGGTCCACGTGGATGTGGTCGTAGTGATAGGACGTTGGAGCCGGGCGCCAGCACGGTGGTGAACAGCTCGCAGGCGGCGGCCTGCACGTCGTGCAGAAAGCCCTGCTCCTCGGGCGTGCCGCGCCAGCCGTCCTTGACCGTGACGTTGTGGCCGTCGGCGAGCACGAAGGCCGCGATGTCGAGCGCGTTGCCGAAGGCATGCTCGGAAATATTGCGCGTTCGGATTGCCGTTCATGCCGCGGCACGAATAGGCCGAGATCTGCTTGATCTCGACCACCGGCTGGCCGAACCATTTCTGCGCCGCCGGCTGCACCGCCTCGGTGATCCAGCGGTCGAGCGCCGAGACGATCGGACAGGCGAGCGTCGCGCGGCGGCGTCACCGAGGCGGTGGTCGCGAGCGCCGCCATCCGGCGGTCGCGCGAGGGCGACAGCGGCACGATCTCGCCGCTTCCCGGGTAGCGCGGCGGAAAAGGCGCGCTGCGCGGCTCGCCCCGATAGGGCGGCTCGTCTGCATTGGCGGGCGACGGATAGCGCCTGGCCGGCGCGGAGTCGCGCGCCGGGAGGTGCGCGGTGCGCCATAGCGCGGCAGCGGTGTCTGGTAGGTGCCCTCGCGGTCGGAATCGGGCGGCTCGACGCCGGGCGGCGTGAGCGAGACCGGCCCGTTGCGGGCGGGATATCGCGCCGGCGGCGAATAGGGCTCGGGCGCCGGGTACGCATAGGGCGCCGGCCGCGGATATTGCGCGGCGCCCGGATAGGGCGAGGACGGTTCGTAGGGCGCGGCAGGACGATAATCCGGATTGCGGCGGCAGCCGCGTGTCCGCCGGATAGGCCGGATTGACCGCGAACGGCGTGTCCGGCGGATATCCCCGCGGCACCCGATAGGGCGGCGCCGGTGACACCGGCTGCGGCGGATAGGCGGGGCCGGCGTTCGGCACCATGCCGGGCGGACGCACCGGATCGTCCGAATAGCCGAGCGTCGCCTGACTCTCGCCCAGCGCCGCGACTTTCAACGGAAAGTCCGCACCGCACATGCCGGGCCCATTGATCGGCCCGAGCAGAGCGACCGACGGGCTCTCCTTCACGGTGCCCGTCTTGAGGCATGCCATCTCGGCCTCGCGCCGCCACGGCTCGCGCTCCTCGAACCAGGATTGCTTGCAAGCGGCCAGCGTGACGAGGACGAGGGAGCCGACGAGATACCAACGAACTCCGCGGGTCATCTCCCGACAATGCGAGGAAGTTCTGTTAACGAGGCTTCAACGTTTTGCGCGCGTCGGCGCCGGCGCGCGCCCGCATGGTAAAGACTTCATGACCCCTTGATCCGCCGCGGCCTTTCGGATCACATCGCGGCCGCCTCGGGAGGTCCGCATGGAAGGCAAAGCGAAGCTCGTTTTTCCCGTCGTCATCACCGCCATCATCGTATTCGTCGTGAGCGCCGTCGTGACTTATTTCAATATCGGGTTTCGGGCGGACTTCGTGACCCGCTGGCTGTCCGCCTTCCTGGTCGGCTGGCCGGTCGCGTCCGTGACGGCGTTCTTCGCCATCCCCTTCGCCCGCAACGTCACGCAGGGCATCGTCGGCCTGCTCGACAGGACTACCTGATGCTGTCCGCGCTCGACCTCGCGCGCCGCATCGAGGCGGGCGCCCTCACCCCTGCGGACGTCGTCGATCTGTGCGCCCGGGCGATCGACGCGCGCGAGGGGGAGATCGGCGCTTTCGCGGCGCTCGATCTGGCGGGCGCCAAGCGCCAGGCGCAAGCGCCAGGCCTGGCGGCGCTGCCGCTGCGCGGACTGCCGGTCGGCGTGAAGGACATTTTCGACACCGTCGACTTTCCGACCGCGTTCGGCTCGCCGATCTATGCGGGCAACCGGCCGCGCCAGGATGCCGCCCTGGTGGCGCTGGTGCGGCGCGCCGGCGGCATCGTGCTCGGCAAGACGGTGACGACCGAGCTCGCCTATCTGCAGCCGGGCAAGACCCGCAATCCGCACAATCCGGCCCGCTCGCCTGGCGGCTCCTCGTCGGGTTCGGCGGCCGGCGTCGCGGCCGGCATGTTTCCGATCGCGATCGGCAGCCAGACCGGCGGCTCGGTGATCAGGCCGGCGTCGTATTGCGGGGTCGCCGGCTTCAAGCCGTCCTACCGGTTGCTGCCGACCGCCGGCATCAAGCATTTCTCGGTGTATCTCGATACGGCCGGGCTGTTCGCGGCGGCCGTCGCCGACGTCGCCTACGCGGCCGCCGCCATCACGGGACGCGATCTGCGGGTCGACCAGGGCCAGCCGGCCGCGCCCCGCATCGCGCTCGCGCGCACCCATGTGTGGGACGAAGCGAGCGCCGCGATGCAAGGCGCGGTCGAGACCGCCGCCAAAGCGGCGGCCGCCGCCGGGGCGCGCGTCACGGAACCGGCTTGGCCGCCGCTGTTCGCGCGACGCCTACGTGGCGCATGCGGCGATCCAGGACTACGAGGCCTATCGCACGCTTGCCTTCGAATACGATCGCCACCGCGACGCCTTGAGCCCGATCCTGCGCGACATGCTCGACAAGGCCGCGTCGATCTCCGCCGAGGACTACGACGCGGCGCGCCGGACCGCGAAGCGCGCCCGCCAGGCGCTGGCCGATCTCATGGCCGACATCGACGTGCTGCTGACGCCGTCCGCGCCGAGCGCGGCACCGGGACCGGAAACCACCGGGCCCGCGACCTTCAACCGGTTGTGGACCCTGATCGGCACCCCGTGCGTCAACGTGCCGGGATTAAAGGACGCGACCGGACTTCCGCTCGGGGTCCAGATCGTCGGCCGGTTCGGCCGCGACCGCCAGGCGCTGGCGGCCGCGCAGTTCTTGCAGCAGGTTCTCGCCGGTATCGGATAGGGCCTACGTAAATACCGCGGTGCGCCCCACAATTAACTTCACGCGATTTCGTTCCATGCACCTCCGCATGGCGTCGCGGCCAATGCCACCGCGCTCGCACTGGCAAAACTAACCTTTGAGTCTCAATGGCTTCACGCTCGATAGGTACTCCCATGAGGCGGGCACGCCGCAGCGCAACATGTTAGTTGCTTTCAGGCACCCCCGGATTCTGTTAGGCTGAATCATCTTCACCAACGAGGGAGGCCTCTCGTGGACGTGGCCTTGAAGCTGAATGTCCTGGCGGTGTGCGCGGCGTTCGTGTTCGTCGGCGCAATCCTGTTGGGCGCGTTCTGAATCGGGAGTTCAACGAAAAAGCCCAAAACCCCGACAAATACCGCAGGCGCGCTTGCGGGCATGTTGAGAAAAGAACACCGGAGGACCCGTCCTCCGGTGTTCTTTATTATTCGGGCGCATGTGCCTGGACGATCGCTACGCCGCCGTCTCGCGCGTTCGCACCACCGGGTCGTAGTTGAGTACCGGCGCGAGCCACCGCTCCGCCTCCGCGAGCGTCCAGCCCTTGCGGCGCGCGTAGTCCTCGACCTGGTCGCGCTCGATCTTGCCGACGCCGAAATAGTGGCTCTGCGGGTGGCTGAAATAGAGCCCGCTCACCGAGGCGCCCGGCCACATCGCGAAGCTCTCGGTGAGCTTCACGCCGATCGCGCGCTCGCCGTCGAGCAGGCGGAACACCGTCGCCTTCTCGGTGTGGTCGGGCTGCGCCGGATAGCCTGGCGCCGGACGAATGCCGCGGTATTTCTCCGCGATGATGTCGGCGGCGCTCAGCGGCTCGTCGGCCGCGTAGCCCCAGAACTCGCGCCGCACGCGCTGGTGCATGCGCTCCGCCAAGGCTTCGGCCAGGCGGTCGGCGAGTGCCTTCGCCAGAATAGACGAGTAGTCGTCGTTCGCGCCCTTGAACCGATCGGCGACCGCGTCCTCGCCGAGGCCGGCGGTGACGGCGAACGCCCCGATGTAGTCGGCAATCGCCCGCCGGCGCCACGAAATCGGCGAGCGCCGTGTTGGCGCGGCCCTCGCGCCGGGACAATTGCTGGCGCAGCGTATGCAGGACGGCGACCGGCTCGCCGCGCGCCTCGTCGGCGAACACCGCGATGTCGTCGCCCCGCTGCGTTCGCGGGCCAGAATCCGATCACCGCGCTCGCCCGGAACCAGCGCTCCGCGATGATCTTGTCCAGCATGGCGCGCGCATCGGCGTAGAGAGAGCGCGCGACCGGCCCGAATTTCTTGTCATCGAGGATGGCGGGAAATTTTCCCGTCAGCTCCCAGGTCGCGAAGAACGGCGACCAGTCGATCAGGGGCTCGATCTCGGCGAGCGCATAGTCCGCGAACACGCGGGTGCCGAGAAAGCCGGGCCGCGGCGGAACATAGGATTTCCAGTCGAGCTTGAGCGCGTTGGCGCGCGCATCCGCGATGCTCACCCGATGCTTGCTCTGCTCGCCGCGCGCATGGGCGGCGGCGATGCGGGCATATTCGGCCCGCGTCTCCGCCACGTAGGCGTCGCGGTTCTGACGCGACATCAGCGCGGAGGCGACGCCGACCGCGCGGCTCGCGTCGTTCACATACACCGCCTGGCCGCGCCGGTAGTTGGGATGGATCTTCACCGCCGTGTGCACGCGGCTCGTGGTCGCCCCGCCGATCAGCAGCGGCAGGTCGAATCCCTGGCGCTCCATCTCGCCCGCGATCATGCACATCTCGTCGAGCGACGGCGTGATCAGACCCGACAATCCGATGATGTCGGCGCCCTCTTGCTTGGCGGCCTCCAGGATCTTCGCCGCCGGCACCATCACGCCGAGGTCGACGACGTCGTAATTGTTGCACTGGAGCACGACGCCGACGATGTTCTTGCCGATGTCGTGGACGTCGCCCTTGACGGTGGCGAGCACGATCTTGCCGTTGTGGCTGCGTTCCGTTCCGCCCCGCTCGGCCCTCTCGCGTTCCATGAACGGCATCAGATAGGCGACCGCCTGCTTCATGACGCGCGCGGACTTCACCACCTGCGGCAGGAACATCTTGCCCGAGCCGAACAGGTCGCCGACCACGTTCATCCCGGTCATCAGCGGACCTTCGATCACGTCGAGCGGCCGCTTCGCCGCCAGGCGGGCTTCCTCGACGTCCTCGGCGATGTAATCGGTGATGCCGTGGACGAGTGCATGGGCGAGCCGCTTCTCGACCGGCCATGCGCGCCAGGCGAGGTCGGCCTCCTTGGCCTGGTGTCCCGGGCCGCCGCGATAGCGCTGCGCGATCGTGAGCAATCGCTCCGACGCTTCGGGCGCCCGATTGAGCACCACGTCCTCGCAGGCTTCGCGCAATTCGGCATCGAGATCGTCATAGACCGCCATCTGGCCCGCATTGACGATGCCCATGTCCATGCCGGCCTGGATGGCGTGATACAGGAACACCGAATGCATCGCCTCGCGCACCGGCTCGTTGCCGCGGAACGAGAAGGACAGATTGGAAACGCCGCCCGACACATGCGCGTGCGGCAGGTTGCTTCTGATCCAGCGCACCGCCTCGATGATAGGCGAGGCCGTAGCCGTTGTGCTCCTCGATGCCGGTCGCGATCGCGAAGATGTTGGGGTCGAAGATGATGTCCTCGGGCGGAAAGCCGACCTGATCGACCAGGATGTCGTAGGCGCGCTTGCTGATTTTGGTCTTGCGCTCCAACGTGTCGGCCTGGCCCTTCTCGTCGAACGCCATGACGACCACGGCGGCGCCGTGGCGCCGCACGATCTTCGCCTGCCGGATGAACTCGGCCTCGCCCTCCTTCATCGAGATCGAGTTCACCACCGGCTTGCCCTGGATGCATTTGAGCCCGGCTTCGATCACCCTGAACTTGGAGGAATCGACCATGACGGGCACGCGCGATATGTCGGGCTCGGACGCGACCAGATTGAGAAAGGTCATCATCGCGACTTCGGAATCGAGCAGACCCTCGTCCATGTTCACGTCGATGATCTGCGCGCCGTTCTCGACCTGGTCGCGCGCGACCGAGAGCGCGCCGGCGTAATCGCCCGCGGTGACGAGCTTGCGGAACTTGCCCGAGCCCGTCACGTTCGTGCGCTCGCCCACGTTGACGAAGGGGATTTCCGGCGTGAGCGTGAATGGCTCCAGGCCCGACAGGCGCAGATGACGCGGCGGCGCCGGAATGGCCCGCGGCGCCTTGCCGTCGACCGCCCGCGCGATCGCCCGGATATGCTCCGGCGTGGTGCCGCAGCAGCCGCCCACGATGTTCACGAGGCCGGCGGCGGCGAACTCGCCGAGCAATTCGGCCATGAATTCCGGGCTTTCGTCGTACAGCCCGAACTCGTTCGGCAGGCCGGCGTTCGGATAGGCGCACACCAGGGTGTCGGCGACGCGCGCAATCTCGACGATGTGCGCGCGCATCTCCTGGGCGCCGAGCGCGCAGTTGAGGCCGATCGACACCGGCGCGGCGTGACGGATCGAGTTCCAGAACGCTTCCGGCGTCTGGCCGGACAGCATGCGGCCGGAACGGTCCGTGATGGTGCCGGAGATCATCACCGGCACGCGCAGCCCGCGCGCGTCGAACAGCTCCTCGATCGCGTAGATCGCGGCCTTGGCGTTGAGCGTGTCGAAGATGGTCTCCAGCAGCAGCAGGTCGGCGCCGCCGTCGAGCAGTCCGCGCGCCTGCTCCGCATAGGCCACGCGCAGGCTGTCGAAGGTGATGGCGCGGAAGCCGGGATTGCTGACGTCGGGCGAGATCGAGGCGGTTCGGTTGGTCGGGCCGATGGCGCCCGCGACGAAGCGCGGCCGGCCGTCCTCGCCCGCGACCAGCGCCGCCTCGCGCGCGAGCCGCGCGCCCGCGACGTTGAACTCGTAGGCGATGTCTTCCATGCCGTAGTCGGCCTGGGCGATCGCGGTCGACGAGAACGTGTTGGTCGCCACGATGTCGGCGCCGGCCTGCAGATAGGCGAGATGGATGTCGCGGATCGCCTCCGGCTTGGTGAGGTTGAGCAGGTCGTTGTTGCCGCGCACCTCGCGGTTCCACGCGTCGAAGCGCGCGCCGCGGAATTCCTCCTCCTCCAGCTTGAGCGTCTGGATCATGGTGCCCATGGCGCCGTCGAGCACCAGGATGCGCTCCGCCGCGAGCTTGCGGAGGTGAGATTCGATGGGGAAGTTTTTCGCTGACAGGTTCATTCTAACGGGTCACTTCTCTCGATCGCCCTGAGCTTGCCGTCGTCATCATCCGCGAAAGCGGATGATCCAGTACCCACCGAAGTCCGCGAGAGGCACGACATATCCTCACGGCGACGCCGGTGGCTACTGGATGCCCCGCTGTCGCGGGGCATGACGGCGGATGCGTTAGCGCAAGACGCGTCATCACGCGGCCTCCTTCGTCTGCGGCCGCAGCCCCAGCAGGTGGCAGATCGCGTAGACGAGGTCGGCGCGGTTCATGGTGTAGAAGTGGAAATCGCGCACCCCGCGGTCGACCAGATCGAGCGCCTGCTCGGCCGCGACCGCCGCCGCGATCATCTTGCGGGTCGCCGCGTCCTCGTCCAACCCGGCGAAGCGCTCGGCGAGCCAGCCCGGGATCGAGGCCCCGCAGCGTTGCGCGAAGGCTCGCGTCTGCTTGAAATTCTGCACCGGCAGCAGGCCGGGCACGATCGGAATCGATATCCCGCGCGCGCGCACGCGGTCGAGGTAGCGGAAGTAGAGATCGTTATCGAAGAAGAATTGCGTGATGGCGCGCGTCGCCCCGGCGTCGACCTTGGCCTGCAGCATGTCGATGTCGGCCTCGACGGTCGCGCTGTCCGGATGTTTTTCCGGATAGGCGGAGACCGATATTTCGGCGTCGCACAGACGCTTGATGCCTGCCACCAGGTCGGCCGCGTTGGCGTAGCCGCCCGGGTGCGGCGCGTAGCGCTCGCCGACGCCGCCCAGCGGGTCGCCGCGCAGCGCCACGATGTGGCGCACGCCCGCGCCCATGTAACTTTCGATGACGGCGTCGATATCCGCGCGGGTCGCCGCCACGCAGGTGAGATGCGCGGCCGGAACCAGCGCGGTCTCGGCCAGGATGCGCTTGACGGTCGCGTGCGTGCGCTCGCGCGTGGAGCCGCCGGCGCCGTAGGTGACCGACACGAAAGCCGGGCCGAGCGGCGCGAGCCGCTCGATCGATTCCCACAGCGTCTTTTCCATCTCGTCGGTTTTGGGCGGAAAGAACTCGAACGAGACGCGGATATCGCGCCCGCCGCCGACGAAGCGGCTCCGCCGCGCGGTTCCCTCCCGGCTCATCACGCGACCTCGCGTGCGGAGCCGGCGAGCGCGACGCGCCGGTCGCGCCCCAGCCAGAGCGAGACCGCGATCTTGCCATCCTGCGCCGGGTGCGAGGTTGCGGTGGTCCACCACCTCGAGGTCGGCCTGCTCCATCCACTGCGACACGGTCTCGGATGCGAAGCCGAGGCGCAGATGGGCGTGCTCCTCGCGCAGGAATTCGAGCTCGTGCGGCGCGAAATCGACCACCAGCGAGCCGGCCCTGCGGCCGCAGCACGCGCGCCGCCTCGCGGATCGCACGCGCGCCGTCGTCGAGGAAGTGCAGCACCTGGTGGATGATCACGACGTCGAAGGAGTCGCGCGGCAGCGGCAGATCGTAGATGTCGCCCTGGCGCACGCTGCAATGCTTCAGGCCGGCGCGGTCGAGCCGGGCCCGCGCCAGCGCCAGCATGTCGAGCGAGAAGTCGATGCCGAGCCCGCGCTCGAGATCCGGCGCCGAGCAGTTCGAGCATGCGGCCGGTGCCGGTGCCGAGGTCGAGCAGCGAGCGGAACGGCCGGTCGGCGAGCGCGGCGCGGATTTCCGCCTCCACGGCCTCGTCGGCGACGTGCAGCTGGCGGATGCGGTCCCATTCGGCCGCGTGCGCCTTGAAATAGGCCTGCGCGGCGGCCGCGCGCGCGGCGCGGACCTCGCCGAGCCGCTCGCGGTCGCGCGCGATGACTGGGTCGTCGGCATCGAGGCGCGCGATCAGGGAGCGGATCGCGAGCGCCGCCGGTCCTTGCTCGGCGAGGCGGAAGAACGCCCAGGCGCCTTCGCGGAAGCGCGCCACCAGTCCGGCCTCGGCCAGGAGCTTGAGATGGCGCGAGATGCGCGGCTGCGATTGACGCAGGATTTCGGTCAGGTCCGAGACGGTCAATTCGGCTTCGAACAGCAGCGCCAGGATGCGCAGCCGCGTCTCCTCGCCGGCCGCCTTGAGGGCGGCGTTGAGGTCGTCGAAGGCGACTTGGTCGTGACCCGGCATGGGTGGACTTTCTCGTCAGAATGGCAACAAGCCCTGGAAACTTGGCATATAAAGATATCTTTATATTATTAAAAGCTCTGCCGCAAGTGGGGTCCCGCCCAACCCGTCCCGCCGTTCGAACCGCCGGCTGGATCGGGCGATGGTTCCTGGCCGGATTTTGTACGGCGGACCGGTGGCCAGTTCGCCCGAAAATGCTCTAAGAGGCCCGCTGGAGACGCAAATGGCCGACGATCCCTATGGAATCCGCGACGGCGAGATCGCGGTCGAACTGCCCGAGACCTTCGACGCCGGGCTCTATTTCATCGGCCGCATCCGCACGCCGTGGCGCACGCGCGACGACTGTCCGAAGAACGCCGCGCGAGTCGGACGCGGTCTGCACCATCGAGGTCGACCCGGCGCTACGGCGCCGCGCCTCAAGGGCGTCGAGACCTGCTCCCATCTGCTGGTGCTCTACTGGATGGACCAGGCGCGGCGCGACCTCGTGCTGCAGGCGCCGCGCCACTACGGCGAGCCGCGCGGCACCTTCGCGCTGCGCTCGCCGGTGCGGCCGAACCCGATCGCGGCGAGCGTGGTGAAGCTGATCGCGGTGGATGGCACGCACCTGTCGGTGGTCGGCCTCGACTGCCTCGACGGCACGCCGCTCCTCGACCTCAAGCCCTATTTCGCCTCGACCGACGCGGTGCCGGACGCGGTCGTCGGCTGGCACGCCAAGCGTTGAGCGCCTCTTTTTTACCTCTCCCGGAAGGGAGAGGGTTGCGCCGAACACGCGGCAGCGAGCGCGAACGCCTGCGGGGTCGTCGGTATCATGCCCGCAATGTAAGATGCCCTTTGAAAAGACTGCACCCGAGTGGAGACCCCCATGTCCAACATTCAGATTATCGGCGCGCCACAATCCAATTATGTCTGGGTCGTGCGCATGGCCTGCGAGGAAAAGGGCGTTCCCTACGACATCGTGCCGGTACGGCCGCACACGCCCGAGATCGACGCCCTCCACCCGCTCGGCAAGATCCCCGGCATGCGCCACGGCGACGTCGAACTGTGCGAATCGAAGGCGATCGTCACCTATATCGACCGGTCGTTCGGCGGTCCGAAACTGATCCCCGACGATGCGCGCGGCGCGGCCGAGGTCGAGAAATGGGTGTCGCTGGTCAACACCTCGGTCGATCCCTGCATGGTGCGGACCTATCTCTTGAATTACGTGTTTCCCAAAGGACCGGACGGCACGCCCGACCGCGCCGCGATCGACGGCGTGCTGCCCACCATGCGCAAGCAGATCGATCTCTTGGACAAGGCGGTCGCCAATACCGGTTACCTGGCGGGCAGCGGCTTCACGCTCGCCGACATCAACCTGCTGCCGATCCTGCATTATGTGCAACGCTTCCCCGAGGGCGCCGAAATGGTCAAATCCGCCAAGAATTTGGCGGCGTATTTCGCCCGTCACGCCGAGCGGCCGAGCTTCAAGGCCAGCACCCCGCCACCGCCGCCGTCGAAATAAGCCCGGCCTGAAGTTGATCGCGGGGCCGGATCGGAGGCAGGCGGTAACAATCAAAATGAAAATATTTGCGCGCCTTTGAACCTTCGGCCGGGCGGCGCCGACACATGGACAAAACCAGGGGGTCGTCCATGTGTGGCATTCACGCTCTGCGCACCATCGCGTTGTCGGCCTTTGCGGCCGCCGCTCTCGCCACCGCCGCCTCCGCCAATCCGCTGTCGCTCCTGTCGCCCGACCGCCAGACGCCCGACCAGCGGGTGGTCCAGCCGATGTTCGAGCCGCAGCAGCCCGGTCGCGAGCAGGCCGCCCGCTTCAAGCGCCAGGTCGTCGATTACGCGACCCACGAGGCGCCCGGCACCATCATCATCGACACGCCGAACACCTATCTCTACCTCGTGCTCGGCAATGGCCGCGCGATGCGCTACGGCATCGGCGTAGGCCGCGAAGGTTTCACCTGGTCGGGCGTGCAGACCGATCACCCGCAAGACCGAGTGGCCGGACTGGACGCCGCCGCGCGGAAATGCTCGAACGCCAGCCCTACCTGCCGCGCTTCATGGCCGGCGGCCCCGGCAATCCGCTCGGCGCCCGCGCCATGTATCTCGGCGGCACCGTCTACCGCATCCACGGCACCAACGCGCCCGAGACCATCGGCAGCCGCGTCTCCTCGGGCTGCATCCGCCTGGTCAACGAGGACGTCACCGACCTCTATAGCCGCGTCAATGTCGGCACCAAGGTCATCGTGCTGCCGATCGAGCACCACGCCGACGCGAAGGTGAGCATGGCGCGGTGAGGCTCAGCCTCACGCACCTCCTCCGTCATTGCGAGCCCTCGGGTCTTGCCTTCGGCAAGCCCAAGGACGGGCTCCGCGAAGCAATCTCAACCTACCGGCCTGGGATTGCTTCGGCGGCTTTCGCCGCCTCGCAATGACACCCGATTTCTAGAGACGAGCTCATTTCCGCGTCGGCGTCACTTCTGAGTGTCCCAGAACCGCAACGCCGCCGAGCTCACGGCGCCGCCGACCACGCACGGCACGCCGAACTCGATCTGACCGACCGCGGCCGCCGCGATGCAGCCGAGCGCGAGCGCGCCCTCGCCCACCTGACCCCAGAACGAGATATCGCGCCGGTAGTTCGGTCCCTTGCGTTTCAGCTCGTCGATCGCGGCGAGCGCATCGTTGCGCACGCGGCCGAGATCGGCGGTCTCCGCCGCCTCGATCACCTCGTCGAGCGCCTTCTTGACGTCATCCGGATAATGCTTGGCGACGTTCTTGAGCATGGCGAGCAGCCGGGCGTCGCGCGACGCGTTGGCGGCGAGCGTATACCTGGCCATGCTGCCGAGCGTAAGCCGGGCGACGTCGTCGCGGTCCTTAGCCCAGGTCATCAGCGCGATGATGCGCGAGATCGCCGGATTGAAGCCGCCGGTCGCGCAATAGTAGCCCCACAGGATATCGAGCAGCGCCGGGCTCGGGACGAGCAGGACCCGCGCGTCGTGGTGCTTGCCGGAGAAATCGAACCGCAGATAGTTGCCCAGCGTCTCGAGTTTGCCGGGCGGTTTCTCGAACCCCGCCTGCTGGAGCGTCGGCAACTTGCCGGCCAGATACTTCTCGATCATCAGTCGGCGCGTCGGCATGCGGTCGGCAAAACTTCTGCATCAGGGCCTTCCATCCCGGCAGCCCCGAATAGGCGATCGCCTGGACGATCGATCCACTGGTCCTCGGGCGGCAACGAAAACATCTTGCCGACGATCTGCTCGGCCCGGTCGGGATTCGCCGCAAGCACGCCGGCGAGAAAGCCCACGAAGGCCCCGGAGGTCTCGGGGTCCTTCAAGACCACGAGCTTGCTCAGGGCATGCACGGCGTCTGGCACATGAGCGAGGTCGTGCGTGACCCGATAGGTGTTCATCCAGGCGAGAACCGCATCGCGCGAACCGAGAGCGCCCGGGCCCAGCGGCGCGGCCCGCGACGGCGCCCACCCGGTTGCCAAAAGCAAGGCGAAACTCATGAGAGCAACGATCACGCGACGCATGTTCCCCTCCGTGCGGCTCGCGGATGCCCGGTCGGCGCCCGCACACCCCTGTCCCGGCCCGAAGCTGACCAAGCGGGTGCGACATTTTGGTGGGCGCGCGCGCGCGAAATCGTGACCGGAAAAGGGCGCAATCCGCCACAGGAGTGGCTGGACCGCGACTCCGGCCTCCTTATGATGCGCGCCGTCCGGCCGATTGCCGGGAAGGATTTTGTGTTGGACGCGTTTGCTTCGGCGAGCCGGAGTCCCTGCCGAGGCAAGTCCCGGACAGGCTCTCGCCGGAAAACGCGATAGCGCGCGAGGGACTGACATGCGTATCGGCGTGATGGCGGCCGGGGCCGTCGGCGGTTATTTCGGTGGGCGGCTCGCGGCGGCCGGGCACGACGTCGTCTTCTTCGCGCGCGGCGCCAACCTGGCGGCGCTGCGCGACCGCGGACTGAAGATCGAAAGCCCGAAGGGCGACCTGGCGCTGTCCAAGGTCACGGCGACCGACGATCCGAAGTCGGTGGCGCCCGTCGACATCGTGCTGTTCGCGGTCAAGCTGTGGGATACCGAGAAGGCCGGCGAGCTCATCCGCCCGATCGTCGCCCCCGCGACCCGCGTCATCACGCTGCAGAACGGCGTCGACTTGGTCGAGCGACTGCAGCCGATCCTCGGCCGCGACAACGTGGCGGGCGGCATGGCGTATATCGCGAGCGTGATGTCGGCGCCCGGCACCGTGAGCCACACCAGCGATTTCGCGCAGATGCGCTGCGGCCGCGTCGACGGCAAGCCGGACGAAAAGCTCGCCGCCTTCGCGGACGCCGCCAAGCAGGCGGGCGTCGACATTTCGCTGACCGACACCGTCGATGTCGACCGCTGGAAGAAATTCGTCTTTCTGGTCGGCCTCTCCGGCATGACCGGGGCGACGCGCGAGCCGCTGGGAAAGATCCTCGCCGATCCCGACACGCGCGCGATGTTTTCGGCGGTGATGCAGGAGGTGGTGACGGTCGGCCGCCGCAAGGGCGTGGCGCTGCCGGAGGATTTCGTCGAAGACCGGATGAAATTCGCCGCCACCACGCCGCCGGGGTTCAAGGCCTCGCTCCTGCACGACCTCGAGCGCGGTAACCGGCTGGAGCTCGACTGGCTCGCCGGCCGCGTCGTCGCGCTCGGCCGCGAGCTCGACGTGCCGACCCCGATGAACGCGGCGGTCTATGCGGTGCTCAAGCTGCATCGCATGGGGCGGGCGAGCTGATCGCGCCCGTTTGCGCGCAATCACCCCCTGCCCATCGGCCCGGTCTCGGTCGCGCTCGCCCTACTTGAGCACCCCGCGCCGGCGCACGATCTCGCCCGGCCTCCCACATCGCAAAATTGCAGTTGCGTGTGAGCTGCTTCACACAACCAAACGACGAGCGCGCGTATGATACCTGCGTCGAACAGAAAATAAGCACGATGCCGGCGAGCGGCCGGCGATCATCGGGAGCGACTTATGGGCATCATCAGGATCCTTGGAATTCTCGCGGCGCTGCTGGCGACCACCAGCTTCGTCACGTCCGCCTCCGCTTGTCCCGCCAATTATTCGCGGTGCGGAAGCGCCTGCTGTCCCGGCCGCTGATCATCGATCGACGAAGGCGGGATCACGAGGAAGCGAGGCTGCCATGCGACGGACGATCATGCTTGCGCTTGCGACCACCATGACGGCAGCGGCCGTTCCGCCGGTCGTATTCTACTGGCCAAAGCCGGCAACGATCCGCTCGGCGATACGTTGCGGGGATACGGTTTCCTGCCGATCAACCCGCCCTCCACGCTCATGAATGTCGGATCGCTGTATTACGTCGATCCCGCCGTCCGGGACTTCAAGGCGATCTGTCACGCCGCCAAGCCTGATGTCGAAAGCGCCATGACCGTGTCGCGCAGTTGGGACATGCAGGAAAACCTCGAGCGCACCGGGCATTTGACCACCAGCGTGAAGATCGACCTGGGCCCGCGGCTGGCGAGGCGACGTCGACAACAATCAGGTCCGCAAAGTGCATGCCTCGGTCACCGATGTCGTCTTGGAGGAGCTTCCGCTCGGCACCAACTGGCTGATTTTCGCCAAGCTGATGGAACGGCCCGAATGCAGCAAGGTCGCCATGCAGGTCCTCGCGGGCGGCGGTTACGTGTGTCAGGGGCAGAAGCTCCTCCAGGCGACCGTCGAGTTCAAGATCGATTCCGATGCACAGGACAAGCTGACGACCGATGCAAAGGCCGCGGACGACCACGTCAAAGGCATCGTCAAGCTGGCGATCGAGACGCAGAGCGGCCAGACCGTGGTCGAGCGGGCGGGACGGCTGTTCGCCGGGTCGGCGTTGAACTACGGCGTGTCGATGAACCCGACATGCCTCGCCCCGCCGAACGGGCACTTCGAGCGCACCCTGCCGCAGACGGCGTTTGGCCGGTTCGTCAACTACGTGCTGTTCAGCATCATCGAGCCGATGCTGCCCGCCAAGACCGAACAGGTGGAAGTTGCGCAGGAAACTCACGCCGCCCGGTAATGGCAGTTCAACAGGAACGACCAGCGTCGCAATGCCGCTTCACTCGCCCTTCAGGTTCGCCGCCTTGATGATCGGCCACCACTTGTCGGCTTCGGCCTTCTGAAACCGCGCCATCGCGTCGGTGCTGCGCTGGTCGGGCGGAAACGGCTCCTGGCCGATGTCGCGCAAGCGCTGCTCGACCTTGGGATCGGCGAGCGCCTCGACCACCGCCGCATTGAGGCGCGCGATCGCTTCCTTGGGCGTGCCCTTCGGCGCCCACAGGCCTTGCCACAGCGCCGCATAGAATTCCGGCAGTCCGGCCTCGTCCACGGTCGGAATGTCGGGCGCATTGGGCAAACGCGTCTTCGCCGTCACGGCGAACGCCTTGATGGTCCCGCCGCGCACCTGCGGCAGCGCGTTCGAGGCCTGGTCGAACATCAGATCGATCTGGCCGCCCATCAGGTCCTGCAACGCCGGCGCGGCGCCGCGATACGGCACGACCAGAAACCGCGTCGCGGTACGGCTCTGGAAATAGGCGGCGCTCACCGACGCGACGGCGCCGGCGCTTCCCGACCGTCGCCTTGTCGGGATTGGCCTTCAGCCACCCGATCAGCTCGGTCAGGTCCTTGGCCGGCACGCTCTTGCGGGTGACGATGATCTGCGGATTGCTGGTGAGCAGCGCGACCGGCTCGAAATCCTTGAGCAGGTCGTAGTGCAGCGCATAGAGCGCCGCATTGAGGACGTGCGAGCCGTAATTGCCGATGCTCAGCGTGTATCCGTCGCGGCGTCGCGCGCGCGACCCGCCCGACCCCGATGCTGCCGTTCCCGCCGGCCACGTTCTCGACGATGATCGGCTGGCCGAGCGTGCCGCGCATGCGATCGGCGATGATGCGCGCCACCACGTCGGTCGGCCCGCCCGCCGGATACGGCACCACGATGGTGATCGGTCGGGTCGGAAGGTCTGCGCCAAGGCGCTTTCAGGGACGACGAGTGCGGCGCCGATCGCCCACGCGGCTAATGCTGCCGCGACATAAATCATTTTCTGCATGTACTTCCTCCCGATGAGGACGAGCCGGAGGATAATTGTAGCAAATGGCACGTCTAGCCGGTTTGCGGCCTTCCATTCCGGTATTCATGGCCGCGCGATCAAGACGGAATTGATCGTGAAATGGCTGCGCGAGAAGAAGTCATCGTCATTGCGAGCTAAGCGAAGCAATCCCGCTTCACTTGCTCATCCGGGTCTGGCTGAGATTGCTTCGGCGTGCTGCGCGCGCCTCGCAATGACCGAAAAGAACTACTGCCCCGCCGGAATGCCTTCCACGTTGAGCCGGATCTTGTAGATGCCGGTGCGCGCCGCGATGTAGAGCGTCTTGTGGTCGGGGTCGCCGAACTCGACATTGGCGGACGAGCTCCGGCGTCTTGATGGTGCCGATGTGCTTGCCTTCCGGCGTGATGATCCACACGCCGCCCGGGCCGGTCTCCCACAGGTTGCCCTTGACGTCGACGCGCAAGCCGTCGGTGATGCCGCGCGTCGGATCGCTGTTCATGTCGATCAGCATGCGGCCGTTCGTCGAGCGTGCCGTCGGCCTTGACGTCGTAGCGCCTTGACGTAGCGGTCGCGGCTGCCGTTGACGTAGAGGATCTTCTCGTCGGGCGAGAACGCGAGCCCGTTGGTGTTGGGAATGTCCTTGATCAGCAGCGAGAGCTTGCCGTCCTTCCACATGTAGACGCGCGTTGAAGTCGAGCTCCTTGTGCGGGTCCTTCTCGCGCAGCCGCAGGCCGCCGTAGGTGTCGGTGAAATAGATCGCGCCGTCCCGTTTCACGACCACATCGTTGGTGCCGCCGAAGCGCTTGCCCTCCCAGCGGTCGGCCAGCACGGTGCGCTTGCCGTCCTTCTCGATGCGGTCGATCGAGCGGCCCGCCCAGGTCGCGATGACGAGCCGGCCCTGGCGGTCGAGCGCGAGCCCGTTCGAGCCGATCATCGGGAATTCCTCGTATGTCGGATCGCTCTGTGGTCCTTGCCGTTGGTCTGGACGAAGCCCCAGCGCCAGGGATGCGGTCCCGGTGTAGCCGGCGGCGCGCTCGACATAGACCGAGAGGTCTTTGCCGTCCGGCGACATCTTGTAGATCACGTTCGCCGGGATGTCGCTGAACAGGAGATAGCCCGACCGTGCCCTGCGGCACCCAGGTGATGCCCTCGGTGAAGCCGAAGTCGCCGCGCACCAGCTCCGAGCTTGGCGTCGGGCGACACCAGCGCGTCGAGCGCCGGATCGAGGCGCACGACGGATTTGTCGGACGGCTGGGCGGTGGCGGTACCGCCGGCGATGCCGATCACAAGCAACGCAGTCGATAGCGAGAAAATTTTCATCGGAATCCCCCCATTCGACGTCATTGCGAGCGAAGCGAAGCAATCTCAGCCAACACTCAGTGTTTGGCGGAGATTGCTTCGTCGCGTTTCACGCTCCTCGCAATGACGGTGAGTCCCAGTCTTACTTCCCCGCCTGCGCCTTGAGCGCCGCGAGGTCGGCCTCGCTGCGCAAGCTCATCACCGCGACCTTGCTGGTGCGCGAATAGGGCACGACCACCTGCAGCGCGCCGGTGTGCTCGGTCACCGAGATGTAGCGCGCCTCGGTGCCGCGGGTCGGCAGGTCGAACGTCGTCCAGGTGTTGGTCGCCGGATCGTAGCCGCAGGATGCGGTCCGTGGTCCACAGGTTGAGCCAGGCGTTGTGCTTGCTGTCGACCGCGATGTGATACGGCTGCATCGCGCCCGGCAGCGGCACGAACGAGCGTCGCCAGCGTCTTGGTGTCGATGCGGGTCGAGGTTGCCGCCCCAGGAGTTGCCGATCCACAGCACGTCGGCGTTCTTGTCGGTGCCCATGCGGCGCGGGCCCTGCGACCACGGGAACGGCGTGTTGAAGTCGGGCTGCGTCGAAGCCGTCGTAGAACTTCTTCTCCTCCGGCGTCGACGCAGCTTGAGCTCGGCCTTCGACCGGCGGCAGCTTGATCTCGGTCGACCTTGCCGGTCGCCGGATCGCGCGCGGCCGATGATGTCGAGCGTCATCTCGGCCCACCAGCCGTTGCCGTCGCGATCGACCGCGGCGCCGTAGGTGATGCCGGTGCCGTTCGGCGTCTTGTAGGTGACCGACTTGAACTCGGTGAATTTCTCCGTCTGTGGGATCGAAGCGCAGCGCGCCGACCGGCGACGACACCCAGATGTTGCCCTTGCGGATCGATGTCGACCGTCACGGCGCCGCCGGTCGGCGACATGCCCTGCGGCGGCATGTAGACCGCGATCTTCTCGGTCTTCGGATCGAGCTTGGCGAGGCCGCCGCTTGCCCGGATTGACGTTGAACCACAGGTTCCCGTCCTTGTCGCGGAACATGCCGTGGGTATTGGCGGCGAGCCCGTTCGGCGCCGGCGACCTTGAGGAACTTGACCGCGCCGGTCTTGGCGTCGATGCGGCCGACCGTGACGTGGCGGTTGGGCACGTTGGAGGTGAACCACAGATTGCCGTCGAGGTCGGACCAGGCGTCGTGCACCAGCGAGCCGATGCGCGACGGCGTGCCGAGCGACCAGTCGTGGCCGTCATTGCTGCGCACCGGCGCAGTTGTCGGCGTCGGGCGGCACGTCGTATTCCCGGAACACGACGCGCGCGGCCTCGCCGGACGGGCGCGGCGGCAGCGGTGAATCTTCATCGCGCTCTCGCCCGGTCCGCGCGCCCGCGCCAGATAGGCGGCGAGCTCCTTCTCGTTGAAGTCGAGCAACCCGTTGGGCTTCGCCTTCTCGCCCTGATAGATGCCGGAGACGTTGACCATCTTCATCAGGTCGATGATCGCGGTCCAGCCGGCCTCGTCGAACCTGTGCTGCAGCGTGTAGCTCGGGGTGTGGCAGCCGGTGCAGTTGTTGCGCACCAGGCGCTTCATCTTCTTGTCGTGCTCGGTCTCCTCCGGCAGCGCCGCGATGATCACGTCGCCCGGCAGCTGGCGCACGTAATCCTTGAGCGGATCGAGCGTGAAATTCTGCGCCTTGCTGGCCGCGAGATCGACCTGCGCGCTTCGCGGTCGCCGAAGGTCAGCGCCTGCGCCCACACGCGATATTTGCCCGCGGGCAGCGGCGGGAAATAATAGCTCCCGCTCTCGTCGGTGTAGACCGTGGTGGTGATGGTCGCGCCGTCGGCCTTGGCCGAGACCGTCGACGCCGCCCATCTTCTCGCCCGAGGCCGCCGCGATGCTGCCCGACAGGATCGCATCGGCGGCGCGCGCCGGAACCAGACTCGTCGTCGAAACCAGCGCGGCGAGCAGGGCCGCCAAGGTCACATTTGCGGTTCGCATGGCATGTCTCCGGTGAATTGGATCAATCGGCTTCGCGCGCGTTCTCTCGCGTGCGCACAGGGGCGGGCGCCGCGGCTTACGGCGCCGGCACGGTCTTGAGATAGGCCGCGATGGCGGCGATCTGGGTCTGGTCGAAATGATGCTTGAATCCCGGCATGCGCGGCGTGCCGTTGGCGATCACCTCGCGCATCACGCTTTCCTGGCCGCCGAGCGACTCGCGGGAGAGCACCGGCGCGAACTGCACGGACGTGAGCTGCGGCTTGAGGTGGCAGACCCCGCAGGACTGCACGAACAGGCTCTGGCCGAGCCTTTGCGTATCGTTGAGCTGCGGCTGCTGGGCCGATGCGCCGGTGGCGGCAAGCGCCGCAATGATCGCCGACGCAACGCGGACATGACGCATTGTACTTCCTCCCATTCGACGTTTTTTTGCAGCCTACGCTACCGGCGGCCGGCCGGATAGGTGCGTTGCGCGCGGGGCTGCCCCGCGTAGTGACTCGTGTCCCGGGCGCAGCGCAGCACGTAGCGCGAAGCGCGGAGTGGTGCGCCGCCGAACCGGGATCCAGGGGCGGCGAAAGAGTGGGTCCCGGATCGCAGCGCATGCGCCGCTTCGCGCTGCACCGCATCCGGGACACGAGTTGGCGGCGTGGGCTTGGTCTCCCGCCCGGCCCGGAGGTAGGATCGCGCCACACCCGCGCCCTCCCAACCGACGAGCACCCCGCATGAGCCAGTTTCGCCACGAGATCCGCGACGGCATGAAGATCGATTGGGACGCGCCGATCGCGATGGACGACGGCGTCGTGCTGCGCGCCGACGTGTTTCGGCCCGTCGCGGACGGACACTATCCGGTGATCCTGAGCTATGGTCCCTACGCCAAGGGCTTGAGCTTCCAGGAGGCCTACCGCCACGCGTGGCTGCGCGTCGTGAAAGCCTATCCCGGCATCGAGAAGGGCTCGACCAACAAGTACCAGAACTGGGAGCTGATCGATCCCGAGCGCTGGGTGCCGGACGGCTACGTCTGCGTACGCGTCGATTTAAGAGGCGCGGGCCGCTCGCCCGGCTTTCTCGACGCGTGGTCGGCGCGCGAGGCGAGCGACATCGCGGCCTGCGTCGACTGGGCCGGCACGCAGCCGTGGTCGAACGGAAAGGTCGGCCTCAACGGCATCTCGTATTATTCGATGAATCAATGGCAGGCCGGGCCGCTCAAGCCGAAGCATCTCGCCGCGCTTTGCGTCTGGGAGGGCTCGTCCGACTATTACCGCGAGCTCTGCCGCCACGGCGGAATCCTGAGCGACTTTCTCTCCACCTGGTATCCCCGTCAGGTGACCGCGGTGCAATACGGCGTCGGCGAGCGCGGCGCGAAGAGCCTCGTGACCGGCGAGCCGGTCGCCGGGCCGGAAACGCTCTCGCCGGCCGAGCTCGCCCGGAATCGCGCCGACTGCGACGGCGAGGCGCTGCGGCGCGAGCTGATCGACGACTACTATCGGGCCCGCCTGCCGCGCTTCGAGGAAATCGACGTGCCGCTGCTCTCCGCCGCCAATTGGGGCGGCATGGGGCTTCACCCGCGCGGAAATTTCGAGGGATACCTGCACGCCGGCTCCAGACAGAAATGGCTCGAGGTGCACGGCGACACCCATTTCACCTTGTTCTATGCCGAATACGGCCAGGCGTTGCAGAAGCGCTTCTACGACCGCTTCCTCAAGGGCGAACGCAATGGCTGGGAGGCGCAGCCCAAGGTGATGCTCCACGTCCGCCATCCTGGCGAGAAATTCGTCGCCCGCGCCGAATCCGAATGGCCGCTCGCGCGCACCCGATGGACGAAATTCTTTCTCGATCCGGCCAGCCGCGCCTTGGGGCGCGAAGCGCCCCAAGACTCCACCACCCTCGCCTACCCGACCACCGGCGACGGCGTCACCTTCTCGACGCCGCCGATGAAAGACGCCATCGAGATCACCGGGCCGGTCGCGGCGAAACTGTTCGTGTCCTCCGACACCACCGACGCCGATCTGTTTCTGGTGCTGCGCGTGTTCGATCCGGCCGGCAAGGAGGTGGTGTTTGTCGGCAGCAACGATCCGCGCACCCCGGTCGGGCTCGGCTGGCTGCGCGCCTCGCACCGCAAGCTCGATCCCGCCTTGAGTCTGCCGTACCGCCCCTACCACACCCACGACGAGAAGCAGCCGCTCACGCCGGGCGTGCCGGTCGAGCTCGACGTCGAGATCTGGCCAACCTCGATCGTGGTGCCGCCCGGCTATCGGCTCGCCCTGACGGTGCG
Source organism: uncultured Pseudomonadota bacterium (assembly GCA_963791155.1). Classification (GTDB taxonomy): domain Bacteria; phylum Pseudomonadota; class Alphaproteobacteria; order Rhizobiales; family Xanthobacteraceae; genus JAVDCA01. The sequence goes on along the minus strand of CAWBRI010000016.1, from coordinate 177,070 downwards.
CGGCAAGGATTACGAATATGACGGCACCGACGCGGCGGTGCCGCACGCCGCCTACCCGATGAAAGGCGTCGGCCCGTTCACCCACACCAACCCGCAGGACCGTCCGGCGAACATTTTCGGCGGCACCAACACGCTGCACTTCGCGGCCGACAAGATGCCCTATCTGTTGTTGCCGGTGATTCCGGAGAAGTAACACACCCTACATTGCGGCCGTCATTGCCCGCGAAAGCGGGCAATCCAGTAATCACCGCCGTTTCCGAACTGGCGCCGAGCCTCCAATGCATCGATACGGAGTACTGGATGCTCCGCTTGCGCGGAGCATGACGAGGCAGGCGTGGGCACGGCGCGTTCCGCGCCTTTGCGCACTCTACGATTTTCTCGGGCTCATCCATCTCGCGCCGGCGAGCACGCCGAGCGCGAAGAATCCCGGGAACAACGCGAGCCACGTGCCGGCGGCGGCGAGCGCCGCGGTCGCCGCCCAGGCGATCGACGCAAAGGCTTCCGCGAAGGTCGCCATGCGCGACGAGGTCTGGCGGCGGCGGAAATGGCTGCGCCGGGCCTGCGCCCGGAACCAGAGCTGGATCGCGGTCGCCGATGCGGCCGCCGCCACGATGCCCAGCGCCGCGACGCCGGCGCAAAACGGCGAGATGAGCAGGAGCCCGATCCCGAAGGGGCAGAAGCCCAGCAGGACGGCGCCCATCACCGCCTCGATCTTGGCGCGCACGACGTCGCGCGGCCGCACCGGCGCGGTGGCGACCAGGTCGGGCGCGTCCTCGCCCGAGATCGCGAGCCAGGCGAGCCCGCCCGCGAGCTGCCCCGCTCGCCATCACCAGCACCGGCACCAGCAGCACCAGCCCGCCGGCGCCCTCGCCAAAGCTCTTCCACAGCAGGAGCGCCGGCGGCAGCAGGTACAACAGCTGCATCAGCGTCTGCGACACCAGCCAGGGATCGCGCCGCAGCAGCGTCCATTCCTTGTGTCGCAGCGCGCGGCGCGGCGACGCGCGGCGGAAGCCGGCGAGGCGGCGCTGGCGCGTGCCGCCATGCGCGACGCCCTGCGCCGCCACCGCGTGCTCGCCGAAGCGTCCCGAAAAAAGCGCGATCGCGGCCGCCAACGCGAGCGCGCCCGCCGCGAGCACCGCCGCCAGGGCGGCGCCATCGCCCAGCATCGCGCGCGCCGGCCACCACAGCGGGCTGTCCAGGTCGGGGGCGAGCGCCACTATACTGTCCGAGCGCAGGAATACGGTGCGCGACAGCGTGCCGTAGGACACGATCGCCGCCACCTGCAGCCCGATCACGAAGGCGGCGCCGATCACCGCGGCGACGATCTGCGCGATCAGCCGCGTCCGCCTGGGACCGATGGTGCGAAACAGCGCGACCGTGAGCGCGACCGCGAACGCCGCCGCGGTCGCGCCGAGCGCGGCCGCCACCCCGTAGGCGCCGAGCCAGCGCGCGCCGCCGCGCAGCGCCAGCACGTTGATGAAGGGCGCCGACAACAATACCGCCATGCAAATGATCGACAGCGCCATGGTGGCGATTCGCACCGCGAACAATTTGCGCGCCGCGGCCGGCGACGACAGGATCAGGTCGAGATCGGAACGCGCATAGAACGCGCGCGTCACCGATTCCATCGCCTGCGACACCATCAGCGACCACGACAGCAGCGCGCTGCCGGTGATCATCAGCAGCGTCGCCGTGTCGACCGGGTCGGCGACCTCCGCGAACTGGGCCACCATCGCATAGGCCAGGAGATGCATGAAAACGCCGAACCCCACCAGCGCGACCGCGACATTGCGCACGCGCCAGCGCCGCCCGGCCGTCATCATCGACAGCCAATCCCGCCACGACAGCCGCAGCTCGTGCGCCGCAAACCAGGTGAGGGTGGCGGGGGAGGTCATATGTTTCGCCACAAGCGTTGATTCGTCATGGCCCGCGAAAGCGGGCCATCCAGTACGCCGTGTCGCCGCCGATGTGGCCCTGAGTCCAATTCGAGAATCCGGTGAGTACTGGATTGCCCGCATTCGCGGGCAATGACGCCGAAAAACCTATTGTTCTCGGCCACTGCTCTCACGCCGCCACCGCCGGCGCGGCGACCAGCGCCAGGAACGTGTCCTCCAGGCTCGTGGCGCTGCCGACGCCGCTGTTGCGGCGCAGGTCGTCGAGCGTGCCCTGCGCGATCAGCCGGCCGGCCGCGATCACGCCGATGCGGTCGGCCATGCGCTCGGCCACTTCCAGGATATGGGTGGTCATGATCACGGTGCCGCCGGCGGCGACGCGCTCGCGCAGCACGGTCTTGACCTGGCGGGCGGAGCCGGCGTCGAGCCCGGTCAGCGGCTCGTCCAGGATGATCAGCTTGGGGTCGTGCACCAGCGCGCCGGCGAGCGCCACCTTCTGGCGCATGCCCTTGGAAAAACCTTCGCAGCGCTCGTGCGCATGCGCGTCCAGGCCGAGCCAGCCCAACAGCGCGCGCGCGCGCGTCTCGGCGAGCGCCGCGTCGATGCCCCACAGCCCGGCGATGAACTCGAGATATTCGAACGGCGTGAGCTTGTCGTAGATCATCGGCTCGTCCGACACCCAGGCCATGACCTGCTTGGCGGCGACCGGATCGGCGAGCGCATCGATGCCGCAGACGCGTATCGAGCCTTCGTCGGGCGCCAGCAATCCCGCCACCATGCGCAGCGTCGTGGTCTTGCCGGCGCCGTTCGGCCCGAGCAGCGCATAGAACTCGCCCGCCCGTACCGTGAGATCGAGCCCGTCGACCGCCGGACGATCGAAACGCTTGACCAGGCCGCGGATCTCGAGACCGGACGGAGGATGGGTCGGCGGGGGCATGTGTCGCTCGGACAATGAGTGGCGCTGCGCGCGAGCCTAGGCCCAACAGGTTTCGGTGTCGTGAACGCCGGTCCACGGTTTGCGCGCGGCCGGGCCCGGGTGAAATTCATTTACCAAGATTCCCGACTTTCCGTCATTGCGAGCGAAGCGAAGCAATCTGCCTTCGCTTACTCCATGCGCCTGGCCGAGATTGCTTCGTCGCCTTCGGCGCCTCGCAATGACAAGACTAGGCGATTGTCATTGCGAGCGAAGCGAAGCAATCTCGCTGCACTCGTGCATGCTTGGCCGAGATTGCTTCGTCGCGCTAGCGCGCTCCTCGCAATGACGAGGAATAACGGATACTTGTCATTGCGAGCGCAGCGAAGCAATCTCGCTTCGCTTGCTCCGTGCGCCTGGCCGAGATTGCTTCGTCGCCTCCGGCTCCTCGCAATGACGCCGCCTACCTCATCTCCGGCGCGATGGTGTGGCGCAGGAACGCGTAGCTCAGCGCCTCGTTGAGGGCCACATGCGCGTTGTCGGCCGCGCCCGCGTGGCCGCCCTCGGCGGGCTCGTGGAAATACACGCGGGCGCCGAGCCCCGCGAGCTTCGCCGCCATCTTGCGGGCGTGGCCGGGATGCACGCGGTCGTCGCGCGCCGAGGTGGCGAGCAGGATCGGCGGATAGGCTCGCCCCGGGGCGACAAGCTGGTACGCCGAGATCTCGCGCAGGAACGCCCAGTCGGCCGGATTGTCCGGGTCGCCGTATTCCGCGATCCAGCTCGCGCCCGCGGTGAGCTTGGTATAGCGCCGCATGTCGAGCAGCGGCACCTCGCAGATGATCGCGCCGAACAGCGCCGGGTAGCGCGCCAGCATGTTGCCGACCAGCAACCCGCCATTGCTGCCGCCCCGGCAGGCCAGCCGCGCCGGCCGCGTGACCCCGCGCCCCATCAGGTCGCTGGCGACCGCCGCGAAGTCGTCATGCGCGCGCTTTTTTCCCGCCAGCCGTCCGGCCTCATGCCAGGCCGGGCCGAACTCGCCGCCGCCGCGGATATTGGCGATCACATGGACGCCGCCGCGCTCGAGCCACAGCTTGCCGACGCTCGACGAATAATCCGGCAGCACCGACACCTGGAAGCCGCCATAGCCCGTCAGCAGCACCGGGTTCGCGCCGTCGCGCACGAGATCCGCGCTCCCGATCTGGAAATACGGAATGCGCGCGCCGTCGTCCGCCACCGCATGATGCTGGGTGATCGCCAGCCCGCGCGCGTCGAAGCGCGCGGGCGCCGCCTTCAGCAGCTCGGGCGGCGCGCCGAAGCGGGCGAGCCACACGGTCGGCGGCGTGATGGCGTCGTTGACGTGGACCAGAAAGTCGTCGGCTTGGGCGGCCGGCACGAAGGCGCTGCTGGAATCGCGGTCGATGCCGCCGATGTCGACCACCGCCTGGTCGGAAAATCCCTCCACGCGCTCGGTACGCCACCCCGCGCCGTCCGGGCGCGCCAGCATCACGCGCGAGCGCACCTCGTCGAGCGTCGTGAAGGCGATCACGTCGCGCCCGATGTCGGAGCCCTGCAGGAAGGCGCGCGCGGTCGGGGCGAACAGGATCGCAAAATCGCGGCCGCCCGCCATGAAGGCGTCGAAGCCGATCGCCAGCAGGGCGCCGGCCGGAAAACGCCGGTCCCCCATGGCCCATTCGGTGCGCAGCTCGAGCATCATCCGGTCGCCGAACACCCCCACCGAGGCGTCGGTCGGCACGTCGAGGCGCCGGCGGCCGCCCTCCTGCTCGACGAAGATCTCCTGGTTGATGAAGTCGAGCGCGCGCGCGAAGAACGCGCGCGGGCGCGGCGCCTCGAGCGAATGCCAGGCGTGGACATAGACATGCTGGCGCTCGCCTTCGAACACAACCGGCGCGGCTTCGAACGGCGTGCCGCGCCGCCAGCGTCGGACGGTGCGCGCATAGCCCGATTGGGTCGCGAACGCGTCGCCGCCGAGCGGCGAGGCCACCAGCAGACATGTCTTGGTCCACCCAGGCCGCCGACGTCTTGGCCTCGGGCAGCACGAATCCATCCGCCACGAATGACTTCGCGTCGAGATCGAACTCGCGGACCACGACCGCGTCGGCGCCGCCGCGCGAAAGCTGCACCAGGCCGCGCCGAAAGGCCGGCGGCAACGCCGCGCAGCCGCCCCACACCCAGTCCTCGCCCTCTCGTGTGGCGAGCGCGTCGACGTCGAGCAGCACGTCCCACGCCGGGGCGGGCTTGCGGTAGTCCGCCAGCGTCGTGCGCCGCCACAGCCCCTTGGGATGCGCGGCGTCCTGCCAGAAATTGTACACATGCGGGCCGCGCCGGCCGATCTGCGGAATGCGGTCGTCCGCATTGAGCAGATCGAGCACGATCCGCCGGTCGGCCTCGAAGCCCTCGTCGCACAGCGCCCCGACCGTCTCGGCATTGCGCGCCGCGATCCATTGCGTCACCGCCGGGCTCGCGATCTCCTCGAGCCAGAGATAGGGGTCGTCGGGGTCGGTCTCGTTCATGCCATTCATCATTGTCGCCCGTCATTGCGAGCGAAGCGAAGCAATCTCCCTTCACTTGCTCATGCGCGCCTGGCCGAGATTGCTTCCGCCTTCGCCGTTCGCGCTTCGGCGCACAGGTCGTCGCCTTCGGCTCCTCGCAATGACGGGACCGAACGATTGTCATTGCGAGCGAAGCGAAGCAATCTCCCTTCACTTGCTCATGCGCGCCCGGCCGAGATTGCTTCGGCGCGCGTTGCGTGCCTCGCAATGACAGCTCATCCCGGCGCCCCTCACGCGCCTCGCAGCAGCGGCCACAACATGTCGAACGACGGCGTGTCGCCGAGCGTCTGCAGCGCCGCAAAAATCCTCCCCGCCGTGTCCTTGCTCACCGCCTGGGCGGCGCAGTCCATGAATTTCTCCTCGATCTGCGCCGGCGTGAGCGGGAACTGCAGGGTGCCGCTCGCGTAATAGCGCAGGCGCTCGACCTTGCTGCCGTCGGCGAAACTCACGATGACGCGCGAGGGGCTTTCGGCGTAGACGTCGCCGAATTCCGGATCGATCGCGACCGACACCAGGCGCGCCGCGTTGCGCACGGCCTCGTCGGCGATCGCCTTCTCGGTGAAGGCCGCCAGCAGGGGGGCGCCGTGGATCAGCGAATAGGCCGCCACATAGGGCATGCTGAACTTCGCGTTCTCGATCGAGACCGGATATTTGTCGCCGATGCGCGCCGCCGCATAGCGCGTGATGCTGGCCTTGATGCCGGCGATGTCGGCGAGGCGCGGCAACAGTTGGTCGCGCAACTCGAGCGTGGCGTCGATCGCGGTGTGGCCGAGCCCGCCGCACGGATAGCGCTTGGGCTTGAAGCCGCGCTCGACGATGTCGAGCGTGCGGCCGAGATCGTGGAACGGCTCGAACGTCACGTCGAGCCCGCGCGCGAACGCGTGGTAATAGCCGTTGTTGCCTTCGAGCGCGGCGGCGTTCGCGGTGAAGCCGCTTCTGCCGAGCAGCGCCGCCATCATGCCGCTGCGCGCCGCCTGGCCGGCATGCAGCGGCTTGGTCATGGTGCCGAAATTGGAAGAAAATCCGCCGGCGAGCGAGGCGCTGATCCCGATCACGTCAGGGATCGCGGCGGCCGGCAGCTTGAGCAGCCGTGCGCAGGCCGCCGCCGCCGCCGTGGTGCCGATGGTGCCGACCGCGTGCCAGCCGCCCTTGAGCGATTGCGTGACGTTGGCGCGCGCCATGCGCGACGCGACCTCGAAGCCGACGATGAAGGCCGCCATAACGTCGGACGGCGTGGCGCCGGTCTGCTCGGCCAGCGGCAGCAGCGCCGGAATGATCGGCACCATGGGCTGGCCCATGATGTAGGAGAAGTCGTAGTCCATCGCATGGGCGGCGACGCCGTTCGCGAGCGCCGCGAGCTGCGGCGAGGCGCGGAACGATTGCCCGACCACGCCGGCCGCCGGCGCGCTGCCCTCCTGCTTCACCATCTCGCACGCGATCTGCGCCACGTGCTCGCGGCTGCCCGCCAGCATCACGCCGATCGTGTCCGTGAAGGCGAGCCGCGTGCGCTCGATCGCGAGCGGCGGCGCGCTCTTGAGGTCGAACCCGACCACGAAATCGGCGATCAGCTCGCTCAGCTTCCTGGCCGGGACGGCCGGCGTCGCCCCCACCCCGAGCTGCGCCTTGACCTCCGCGCCGCGCGCCGGGCTCATCGCCACGATCGCCGCCGCGCCCGCCCCGAGCAGCGTCCTGCGGTCGATGCCGTCGTGTTGCGGATGCATGGGGGCCTCCTCGCTGTGCGTTCGGTTGCGGAAACGATCGCGTGCGGAAACTATGCCGCATCGGCCTAGCACGCAGAAGCGCTAACTTCAGTCAGAAGCGATGCCTTTGTGTCCCCCTCCCCACGCAGGTCGGGCTTGCCCGACCTGCGCATTTTTGATGCCGAACTCGGGCAAGCCCGAGTTCGGTCGCGCGCTTGCGCGTGGCGGGGCTCTAATCCTATTGCGTCATTGCGAGGAGCGCGACAGCGCGACGAAGCAATCTCGGCCGCGATCTGTGAGGCGAGATTGCTTCGCTTCGCTCGCAATGACGCAGTAGAACTAACCCCTCCCCCGCCGCGCGCAGAGCGCGCGGGGGAGGGGAATAGAAGACGCACCACCGAGGACCTCACATGAAACGCTTTTGGTACCGCCTCCCCCTCGCCGCTCTCGCCGGGCTCGCGTTTTGTGCCCTCGCCTCGGCGGCCTCCGCCCAATCCTGGCCGTCGCGCCAGCCGATCCGGCTGATCACGCCGTTTCCGGCCGGCAGCGCCATCGACTCGATCGCGCGGCCGGTGTTCGAGCAGGTGGGCAAGCAGATCGGGCAAGGCTTCGTGTTCGAGGCGCGGCCGGGCGCGGGCGGCACGCTCGGCATGTCGGCCGCCGCCAAGGCCGAGCCCGACGGCTACACGCTGCTGGTCAACTCGTCGGTGCACACCATCGTGCCGTCGACCTATGCGCGGCTTTCCTTCGACACGGTGCGCGACTTCGCCGGCGTCATCCCGCTCGGCCAGTTTCCCAATGTGCTGGTGGTGCCGCCGTCGCGGTTCAAAACCGTGCAGGAGCTGGTGGCCGCCGCAAAAGCCAAACCCGGCTCGATCACCTACGGGTCGGGCGGCGTGGGCGCGGCGACCCATCTCAATGCCGAGCGTTTCCGCCTGAGCGCCGGCTTCGAGGCGGTGCACGTGCCGTTCAAGGGCGCCCCCGAAGCGCTGCGCGAGATTCTCGGCGACCGCATCGACTTCTATTTCGCGCCGCTGCTCACGGCGGTGCCGCTGATCCAGGCCAACCAGGTGCGCGGCCTCGCGGTGAGCAGCCTCGCGCGATCTGAATCGCTGCCCGGCATCCCGACCACGCTGGAGGCCGGTTATCCCGACTCCGACTACGTGTTCTGGATCGGCGTGTTCGCGCCCGCCGGCACGCCGCGCGCGATCGTCGAGCGCCTGCATCAGGAGATCGGCAAGGCGCTGAACGAGCCCGCCGTCAAGGCGACGATCAAGAAGCTCGGCGCCGACCCGATGAGTTCTCACGCCCGCCGGCTTCGACGCCTTCGTGAAAGCCGAGATCGCCACCAACGCCGCGCTGGTCAAGGCCGCCGGCATCCAACCGAATTGAACCCTGCGTCATTGCGAGCGAAGCGAAGCAATCCCGACCAAACACGCATGAGCAAGTGAAGCGAGATTGCTTCGCTGCGCTCGCAATGACGAACCAATATCCGTCGTCATTGCGAGGAGCCGAAGGCGACGAAGCAATCCCGGCCAGGCGTGCATGAGCAAGTGAAGCGAGATTGCTTCGCTTCGCTCGCAATGACGAATATCCATTCGCCCGCAATGACACCCCGCCCCTCCCCCGGGGGCCCCCCGCCGCATTGACACCCCCGGCCAACGGCCTACATTAGTCCTGTTCCGAGGGGAGCTCCGGGTGGGAGCTGAGAGTTCGCCGATCCGCGAAAACCCTTCGAACCTGATCCGGGTCATGCCGGCGAAGGGACAGGGACGTTTCCCCCGAACTCGCTCGCGCCCGGTCAGCATTTCAACCTCATCCCGAGGAGCCCGCCGCAGGCGGGCGTCTCGAGGGACGGGAGCATGCGATGAACAAGCCCCTCTCCGCCTCCGATCTCGCCACGCCGAAGGTCACGACCGGCCCGATCGCCGGCTCGCGCAAGATCCACGTCGTGCCGGAGGCGGCGCCCGACCTGCGTGTGCCGCTGCGCGAGATCGCGCTGTCGGAGGGCTCGGGCGAGCCGCCGCTGCCGGTCTACGACACCTCGGGCCCCTATACCGACGACACCGCCGGCATCGACGTCGAGAACGGGCCTGCAGCGCACGCGCGTCGCATGGGTGCGCGAGCGCGGCGGCATCGAGGAGTACGAGGGCCGCCCGCTCAAGCCGGTCGACAACGGCAACGTCACCGGCAAGCACCTCGCCCGCGCGTTCCCCAACACGCCAAAGCCGATGCGCGCTCTTCTCACCCTCCCTGCAGGGGGAGGGTCGGCGCGAAGCGCCGGGGTGGGGCGTTGCTGCGGGTAAGCGCCCCATCCCCTCACCCAATACGAATGGGCACGCGCCGGCGTCGTCACCAAGGAGATGATCTACGTGGCGGAGCGCGAGAATCTCGGCCGCAAGACGCAGCTCGATCGCGCCGAAGCCGCGCGGGCTGACGGCGAGAGCTTCGGCGCCTCCGTGCCGCTCTTCATCACGCCGGAATTCGTGCGCCTCGAGATCGCGCGCGGCCGCGCCATCATTCCCTCGAACATCAACCACGCCGAGCTCGAGCCGATGATCATCGGCCGCAACTTCCTCACCAAGATCAACGCCAATATCGGCAACTCGGCGGTGACGTCGTCGGTCGAGGAGGAGGTCGAGAAGATGGTGTGGGCGATCCGCTGGGGCGCCGACACCGTCATGGACCTCTCCACCGGGCGCAACATCCACAACACGCGCGAATGGATCATCCGCAACGCGCCGGTGCCGATCGGCACCGTGCCGATCTACCAGGCGCTCGAGAAGGTCGACGGCGATCCGGTCAAGCTCGACTGGGAATGCTACAAGGACACGCTGATCGAGCAGTGCGAGCAGGGCGTCGACTATTTCACCATCCATGCCGGCGTGCGGCTCGCCTATGTGCCGCTGACCGCCAACCGCGTGACCGGCATCGTGTCGCGCGGCGGCTCGATCATGGCCAAGTGGTGCCTGTCGCGCCACAAGGAAAGCTTCCTGTACGAGCGCTTCGACGAGATCTGCGACATTATGAGAAAGTACGACGTGTCGTTCTCGCTCGGCGACGGGCTGCGGCCCGGCTCGATCGCGGACGCCAACGACCGCGCGCAGTTCGCCGAGCTCGAGACGCTGGGCGAGCTCACGAAGATCGCCTGGGCCAAGGGCTGCCAGGTCATGATCGAGGGCCCCGGCCACGTGCCGATGCACAAGATCAAGATCAACATGGACAAGCAGCTGAAAGAATGCGGCGAGGCGCCGTTCTACACGCTCGGGCCCGCTCACCACCGACATCGCGCCGGGCTACGACCACATCACGTCCGGCATCGGCGCCGCCATGATCGGCTGGTTCGGCTGCGCCATGCTGTGCTACGTGACGCCGAAGGAACATCTCGGCCTGCCCAACCGCGACGACGTCAAGGAAGGCGTCATCACCTACAAGATCGCCGCGCATGCGTCCGACCTCGCCAAGGGCCACCCGGCGGCGCAGCTGCGCGACGATGCGCTTTCAAGGGCCCGCTTCGACTTCCGCTGGAACGACCAGTTCAATCTCGGGCTCGATCCCGACACCGCGCGCGCCTACCACGACGAGACGCTGCCCAAGGAAGCCCACAAGGTCGCGCATTTCTGCTCGATGTGCGGGCCGAAGTTCTGCTCGATGAAGATCACGCAGGACGTGCGCGACTATGCGGCGACGCTGAACGAGAAAGAGGCGGGGATGGCGGAGATGTCGGAGAAGTTCAAGGCGATGGGGAACGAGGTGTATGTGGAGAAGGATGCGGTGAAGGAGAGTAACAAAGTTTTCTAACCTGACGCCACTGCGGCACTCACAACGTGATGGCCGGGCCTGTCCCCGGCCATTTCGTTTGGGACTGCTGCTTCGCCGGATTGCCTGCCAGGCCGCATAACGAAACTCCCTCCGATAAAGAGGTTGATTTTCATAGCAAGCGTGGGGTGGGCGAGATTGCTGTTTGCGATTTCGCCCACGCGACATGGGTTTTAACCGGCGTTGTCTGCGTGGGCGACGACGAAGGCGCCGTCGCCCACCCTACGCCCAGTTTCCACAGAGATTCTTCCGTGCTACTTTACCGTGTAGTGTGGTCTGGCCTTGCTGGCTGGGCATGAATACGGGGGGACAACCATGCGCAATCTGATGGCTGCGATGATCGCGGCTGGCGCTATTTCGCTCGCGATGATGTCGGCGAGCGCGCAACCATTGCCGACGAAGCTCTTACCCGGATGGCGCTACCCGTGCAGCTTCTGCATGTACACGTGGCGGGGCGGCGCTCCGTACCGCTACGGTGGGTACAACGCGCCGGGCAGGGTGATCAGGGCTTCATGCTCCGGACCCGCATGCGTAAGGGCGAAACGCAGGGCGCGATAGCCGGGTGCCGGTGAACACGATTGCCGGTGTCGCACGTGACCGAGCGCGACGTCATCATCTGCAAATGCGGCCACTGGAATCGGCTGTCCGATCAGAAAAGGTGGTGGCGACGGATTACGTGTGAAAAATGCGGTCAGCGCCTTCTCTCGCAGCCGTCGGGACCGAGATTTTCGCTGGGTCTGGTGGTTCTCTTGCTGCTGCTGGCGGGCGGCGCGCTCAGCCTGGCATACTTCCCGACGCAGACGGTCGCGCCGAAAGTTGCGACCGCAACCGCGCCGCCGCTCAAAGGACATGACGCGGAACGGCGGGCAAGCATCCAGAACCCACCGACCCGAGTGATCGAGCGCAGCCGGAAGAAGAACGCCATCGCAACGTTTGCGGTTGAGACCGTCGCGGGAAACGATTATCTCGTCAAGCTGGTGAATATGTCCGACCCGAAAGACCAGGTCGTGATCTACGTCCGGGGCGGCGACACCTATTCGATCAAGGTGCCTTTGGGGCGTTACCATGTTCGTGCCGCAACCGGCACGACCTGGTACGGAAAGAATGACTTGTTCGGGCCCGAAACGCGATTTTTTCGCTTCATAGATCAATCCCCGACGCCCACCGAGCGCCTGAAGGTCTTTCATCTCAGGGTGCAAGACAGACGCATCATGGGCGTCAAGGTCATCTTCCGACAGTCAGTTCTCGGAGACATGTTGGAAGAATCCATCAGCCGCGATGATTTCGTGAACTGAGGTGATGCCTCAGCGATGCGAACATCCCCGATTTTGCTCCGCTCGACCGGGGCGATCGAACGCCTCTCAATCCCCGAACACCCACCGCGTAATGCGTGCGTCCCGCTGATACCCGCCGTTCTTCGCAAACGGCTCCTCGTTCCAGAACTTGTCCGCCGCCGCCCGGTCCGGCAGCTCGAGCAGCAGCGCGGTGCCGATGTTCTCGGTGCCGTCGGCGGAGCGGATTGGTCCGCGGAAGATGAAGCTATCGCGGTACGACGCGAAATAGAATTCGTGCGCGTGCAGGTGCGCCCGGAAGAACTCCGGCGTGCCGGTCTTGGGTCCCGTGCACAGGAACTGCTGCATCCCCTTGCGGCGATAGTCGGCCGCGCGCTTCTGGAAGCTGTTCGACCAGCGGTGGATCTCGACCCGCTGGTAGACGCCCGCCTTGCTCAGCGGCTCGTCGGCGACAAATGCGTCGGCCGCCGCGCGGTCGTCGAGCTGAATGAAGAACGTGGTGCCGAGCGCCTCGCGGCCGTCGTCGGACACCAAATGACCATAGCCGATGACGCGCTCGCCGAAATTCTTGACGTAGCTGTTCTGCTCCGCCAGCAGCGCACGGCGCCTGTCCGCCATCCCCGGACTGTCCCAGCAATAGATCGCCCACTGGGCCGGCTTGGTGCGGTAGAAGTTTTTCAGCGCCTCGCCCTGCAATCCAAAACGCGGATCGCCCGGCAGGTATCCGACCGTATTTGAGTCTGACATGTCGTCTCCGAAGGCGCGCAGCCCGGCGGGCGGATGCGCAAATGCAGGATTAGTTGACCCCCGCGAAGGCGGGGGAAGCCCGTCATGGGGAGGTAATTGAAGCGTTGGATTGCAACCGGTCAAGTCGACCGGCGCACGACCTCTTACGCAAACCTTTCCCGCGTGCGCGCCCTCGCCTTCTCGGCCTCCAGGTCGCGATCCCGCACGGGCGCACTGGTGTGCAGCGACGCCAGCAGCCGGCGCGCGACCTCCGAGACTTCCTCGACGGCGCGCTCGAAGGCCGCGGCGTTCTGCTGAGACGGCTTGTTGAAGCCGGAGAGCTTGCGCACGAATTGCAGCGCGGAGGCGCGAATCTCGTCCTCGGTCGCCGGCGGCTCGAAATTGAACAGCGTCTTGATGTTGCGGCACATGGATGGCTCCCTGTGCGGCAAATGTAGGATGGGTTGAGCGCCAGCGAAACCCCTCGCTTCGAGCCGCAGCATAGGGTGGGCGAAATTGCTCTTTGGCCCACGCGACATGGGTTTCAACCGCCGTCGTCTGCGTGGGCGACGACGAAGGCGTCGTCGCCCACGCTACGCCTCACTTGGCGGGCACGCGCCGAAACTGAATCAGCGCAGCGCCTTCGGCCGCGTGTCCGTATCGTCCAGCCATTTCGCATCCATCACGTGTTTCGCCAGGTCCATGTTCAGGTGCGGCACGATGAGCTGGCGGAACGCGTATCGCAGCACCACGTATTCGTAGCGGCAGTTTCTGGCGCGCGTCTTTGGCAGGTATTCGTTCTCGACCACGTCGGCGAATATCTTGGCGTCATAGCCGTAGGCGAGGCAGAGCAGATTGTAGAACCGCTGCTCCGGCGAGCCGTGATCGCTCGAGAACGCCAGCAGCGGCACGTTCACGTTCGGCTTCTGCTTGGCGTTCTTGACGAACATGCGGTACGAAAAAGCGGCGCCCGTGATCAGCCGGTGCGCGCGATCGTCGCCGAATTGCAGCATGACGTAGGTCGCGAACTGGTCGGCGGCGTCCTCTTCGCGTCCGAACACCGGAATATCGAAAATGTCGAACACCGCATGGCCGAACTCGTGCGCCAGGGCGAAGAACAGCTGTCCGACCACGGCGTCGCCCGCCGTGACCATCGCGGCGGCGGTCTCCTTCGGCATCACCTGCCAGATCTCGACCAGATATTCGTAGCAGATGCTCAGCGTCGGGCGCTTGTCGACGCGCTCGTACCAGGCGTTCGACACGCCGTCGCAACCCATCGTCCTGATCGTCACCGGCTCCGGCAGACGAAGCGGAGTGAAGACTTTCCGCATCATCTCGAGCGCGCCGCGCTCCTGGACCATCTTGTAGGCGGTCTGATGCGTGGGGTCCTTGGGCGGGACGTACTCGATATGGATCATGTCCGAGGCGGCCGCGTCGGCCGTCGCCGGTGCGGCCTGGCCGGGCTTGTCGGCGGCGTCCTCGGCGCGGGCCGCGGGCGAGGTCCAGCACGTCCACGCCAGCCCTGCGGCGATGACCGCAACGATGATCGACGACCTGCCAGTGAGAAACGATGCCGGCTTCCGATTGGGGCCTTGCATTTCGACCTCCTTTAAAGGTCGGCAGCGAGCGTAGGGCGCGATAGCGAAGCGTATTGCGCCGCCTTCCCGCATTACGATGGGGGCGGCGGATTACGCTTCGCTAATCCGGCCTACGCCCCCGCCTCACCGCTGCGTCTTGCTGCGCTGCAGCCACCCCAGGTCGCCCGCCGTGCCGCCCCTGAGCCGCACCATGGCGCGCTTCTGCTTGTCGCCGACGCGTTCCATGTCGGCGATGCCGGAGGCCTCGACCAGGTCGCTCAGGCGCGCGAAGCCGTAGTTGCGCGGATCGAACTCCGGCAGCTGCTTGGCGATGTGCGAGCCGACGCCGCCGAGATCGGCCCAGCCGTCGTCGTCGGACACGGCGGTGACGGCGGCGCGCAGCGTCGCCAGCAGCTGCGGGTCCTTGGCGGTCTTTTTCGCGTTCGCCTTGGCGGCCGTCTTGGCGGCCGGCGCGCTGTCGGCTTCCTCGTCCGTCACCCGCAGCACGTCGAGATAGATGAACTTGTCGCACGCGGTCACGAACGGACGCGGCGTCTTGCGCTCGCCGAAGCCGTAGACCGTCACGCCCTGCTCGCGGATGCGCGCGGCGAGCCGCGCGAAATCGCTGTCGCTCGAGACGATGCAGAAGCCGTCGAAGCGGCCGGTGTTCAGCAGGTCCATGGCGTCGATGATCATGGCGCCGTCGGTCGCGTTCTTGCCGGTCGTGTAGGCGAACTGCTGGATCGGCTGGATCGAGTGCTCCAGCAGGCAATTCTTCCAGCCGCCGAGGTTGGGCTTGGTCCAGTCGCCGTAGATGCGCCGCACGCTGGCGACGCCGTACTTGGCGACCTCCGCGAACAGGCCGGCCACGATCTTCGGCGACGCGTTGTCGCCGTCGATCAGGAGTGCAAGCGTCGATCCGGGATCTGCCATTAGACGAGCATAGCCCATTACCTGGACGCGCGCAGCATATTCCGCCGGTCCGCCGATCGGGCTCAACGGTCAAGCTTCCGGAGAGGGGGAGCGTTGCGACCCATCGTTTTGTTGATGCAGATCAATGTTGGTTTCAATTTCAAATCTATAAGCGTTGCGCCGTCAAAGTAACCCTGGATAAAGGATCGTGGAACATGAGTAGAAAAATCGAGACGGAAATGATCTCGCGCCGAAAAGCCTTTTCGCTTTTGGGACTGGGCCTCGCGTTGGGATTCGCAGTGCCCCCGATGGTGCTGACGGCGTCGGATGCCGAGGCCCAGACGCTTGGCATGGAACGGCGTCACGAGCGGCGCGAAGGGCGCCGGGAACGGCGTGAAGAGCGGCGCGAAGGACGTCATGAACGGCGTGAAGGGCGGCGCGAAGGACGCCACGAACGGCGTGAAGAGCGGCGCGCGCCCAAACCTCAGTAGCGACGAGTGGCCTGCTGCCGGTTTCACGGACACTGAGTTCGGCGCGTAGGGCGGATGAGCGAAGCGCAAACCGTCATTCGCGCATCTGGCAGCGGGTTACCCGACTTCTATCCGCCGCAAGGCCGACGTTTACGGCTGGTTATCCCTTCCGGCCCAGAATCGACCGGCGCTGCCCGATAGCCGGCGCGGCGCGGGTCCAGCCGGGAGGTCGATGACATGCCGAGACACATCGTGCTGGCGCTGCTGCTGGTTGCGGCCGCCGGCACCGGAGCCGTGCGCGCGCAAGACGCGGATGCGGCGCAACGCGCCTTCGTCGAACGCTACGCCGCCATGCTGGTCGCGCAGGACCGCGAAGGCCTGAAGACGCTGTTTCATCCCGCGTCGCTCGCCTGCATCGACGCGGAAAACCGCGACTACTACGACTTCGTCTTCGCCAAGGAGCTGAGCTACGGGCCGCGCCTTCGCGGCGGCTACACGCTCACGCGTTTTGCTCCGCTTGGCGCCGATGCCGCGGTCGACCCGACGGGAGGCATGTTCCCGAACCCGGTGCAGCCGACGCACGAGTTCCAGCTCGACACCCCGTTCGACAGCAGGAATCGATCCCTGGCCGTCTTGCGAACGATCGTCGCACGCGACGGCGCCTGGTTCATCGTTCTGGGATGCCCGACCGCCCAAGCGGTCGCATTGTTCCGCGAGCGGCGCCTCGAAGGCGAGCGCCAGCAGGCGCAGGCCGGGCGGCTCGCCGACGCATTGCGGGACCCGGCGCTGTCCGAGATCAGGGATCTTCTGGCACACAACCGCCGCATCGACGCCATCAAGCGCTACCGGGTCGCCACCGATGCCGACCTGACCACCGCAATGCAAGTGATCGATGTCCTCGAGAACCGGTGAATCTGGCGCAGGCGGGCGCGATCGGCTCGCTTGACCGGGTCCCGGCATTGCGCTTCGCTTCGTGCGGGCCGCTCGAAGCAGGGCGCAACCATCGGGGGAGACCATGGATAGATCTTCGATCGGGGCCGCGATGCTCGTCTTGGCGATGGTCCTCTTGCCGGCCACCGCCGTGCGCGCCGCCGAGCTCAAGGTCCTGGCCGGCGGCTCCATGACGGCGAGCCTGAAAGAGCTCGGCCCGCGGTTCGAGCGCGCCACCGGGCACAAGCTCGACATCCGTTTCGCCGGCACGCCCGAGCTGATCAAGCAGGCGACCTCGGGCGCCCCGTTCGACCTCGGCGTCGTGCCGGTCGACGTGATGAAGGACGCGGCCGCGCGCGCGAAATTCGCGCCCGGCCCGACGATCGACATCGCGCGCGTCGGCTACGGCGTCGCGGTGCGCGCGGGCGCGCCCAAGCCGGACGTGAGCACGCCCGACGCGCTGAAGGCGACGCTGCTCAAGGCGCAGTCCGTCACGCTTTATCCGGAGAGCGCGGCCGGCGCCTATGTGATGAAGACATTCGAGCGCCTCGGCATCGCCGACGCCATGAAGGCCAAGCTCAAGCCGCAAGCCGGCCCGGGCCAGATCCCGCAGGCGGTCGCCAAGGGCGACGCCGAGCTCGGCGTGTTTCTCACCAATGTGCTGGCCGCCCCCGGCGTCGAGCTCGCCGGTCCGTTTCCCGCCGAGCTGCAGCAGGACCTGGTCTTTACCGCCGCGGTCGCGGCGGATACGAAGCAGGCGGCCGCCGCCAAGGCGCTCATCGATTATCTGAAAACGCCGGAAGCCGCCGCGGTGCTCAAGGCCAAGGGCATGACGCCGGGGTGAGCGCGCCGCGTGCCGCGCCCCGGCAGACCTCGCGCGCCGCAGCGGACATCGCCACCATGAAACCGTTTGCGGGATTTGCGCACATCGTAGCGTTGATCGCGGTGGCGCTGGCCTGCGCCACGCCGGCGCGTGCGGACGGCACCCTGGGCCTCGGCGACGTGCTGGCGGCGGTACGGACCGCGCCCAGGCTGGTGGCCGAAGTAACCGACGCGCTCGACAAGAACGGGCTCGCGGCGGCAAACGTGACCTGCCTCGGCGCCCGCCACGGACGTCATTGGGTCCATCTCGGAGGCATGCGCGCCGCGCCCTACCGCTGCAAGATCGGCAATCGCGAATTGACGATCGAGGCGGACCGGATCTACGTCGATGCGAGGGGGCGAAACATCGCGGATCGCGATCCCATGGCGCCGCGCAACGCCACGGCATTTCGCGAGCGACATATCCGCTGGGAGTGGGTCGGGACCGGACGATAGGCGGCCCGATCGGCACGCCCGGACGCCGACCCATCGCTCACGGTGTGCTGGTTCGATATCGTGTGCCGTCGAACTTGTATGTCACGCGTTTGCGTTGTTCGGCGCTGAGATTCGTCTCGATCGTCAAATCCCTGACGTGGCGCGTGACCACAGGCCCCAGGTTGAAACCTTCCGCCAGAATGGCGTGGTCATGGGGGAAGAGCGACACCCAAGTCGCATGGGCCTTGCGAAAAACCCAGATCTGGCAATTTCCCGTTGCGCCGCAGAGCAGGCTGGTACCTTGAACCACGATGCCGGGACCATTGCCGAGATCGACCCGGCGCAACCGCAGCTCCTGGCTCCAGGATTCCGGCGTGTCGTAGGCGGACTTTTTCACGCCGGCGATGATCTCGCGCAGCTCTTTGGCGGACAGGTTGGCGGCTGCAAGCGAGTCTTTCGGACCCAGGCTCTCCATTTGCGCCAGGGCCGCTGTCGCAACGACCAGAAACGAAAATGATCCAATCCAGGAAATAGGCCGCATGCGATTTTGGTCCTGCGTTTTTCCCGATCGCCACGCCGCGTCAGCACCCGCAGGCGCCGCTGACTTTTGTCGACGCCGTGCGGCCGCCGGCCGTTAGGTTCATCCTGCCCGCGAACCAGCAGGCTTCCTCGCCCGGCTTGGTGGCGCGCAAATCGAGGACGACCGACGCGGCGTCGCCGGCCCATCGCTCGCGTTTCAGCGCGTTCTTCCGGCAGGTCGGGTCGGACGGTTTTCCATCGCGACGGAGCATCACGACGCGTCCGCCGACCCTGGCGAAAGCGACGGTGCGTTCCTGGCGCGTCGCGAACACCGTCGTGGCGCCGTTGATCGGGCCGCGGAAGAACTCGCACTCGCACCGATAGGGCAGCGATCCGAGATCGTCCTCCTGGAGCGCGCCGATCGCGGGGGACTCCGGCGGCCCGCGCAGGCCGTCGCGCCCCGCCGCGGAACCGACGGCCAGCACGGTGACGGACAGAGCCGCGACAAATCCGACATATCGCATACGATATCTTTCCGTGCCGGCGGATGTGCTGTCAGGGGGTAAGCGAACCCACGGCGGACATGGCCGGGATGGTCGCACCTGACCCGCAAGCAACATGGGCCAGTAGCTGATTGCCGTGGTGCTCGCGGGGCAGCCGCCAGACGCTCCGGCCAGAGGACCGAAAGCCTCAGTCATCTTGCTTCATGAAGCCGTCGAAGAAGGCCGCAAGCTCCGTGTAGGCATCGAGCGGCAAGACGTGGGCAACATACTGGTCCGGTCGCACGACGACCATGCAGCCCCTGCCTCGATCGATACCGCGCATATCGAAAATGTCGTCACCGCTTTTCAGGTCGGGGCAAAACATTTTCTCGTAGTCACGAAGCTCGTAGCGGCCTTTCCGGGGCAAGAGAAACGATGGCATGGCCTCGACTGCAAGTTCGCGATGGCCCTGCTGGAAGATTGCCCGAACATCGATTACGCTGTCGATGTCTGCACCGTTCGGAGTGTATTTCCTGACGGGAGACTCCTGTGACTGGGCAAGGAAATCGCAGAGTGAATTGATGTCGGAGGACGCGCTCGGGTCTTCCGCGCCGGAAAAACCGAACACGCGCCAGCGTCCGTCGGCCTTGACTGTGTGGCCAAGGTGAACCGGCTTGGCGTCCGCCAGCCGGATCACGCGAGCGGAATGGAAGCGCATGCCGATCACCAGACCTTTAGCCAGATATTGATATGTCGGCTCGGCGGAGATGATCGAAGGCCGGTATCTGGTCTCCGTCCCGGCCGTGAAGCGCCCCTGCTTGACGAAGTATTTCTGAAACTCGGTTAGATCGACACCTTCGCTGCCGGCATCGGCCGCGTTCTTCGGGGGATCGCTAAACAACTTGGCAAATTCGCGATCGAAGTCGATCAGTTCTTTGGCTACTGCCCGACGTTCCGCTGAGTATGTGTGGAGGAACTGCGGCGGGCACCGCCCCCGGAGGACGGCTGCCAGTTTCCAGCCCAGATTGAAACTGTCTTGCATGGACACATTCATGCCCTGCCCAGCTTTCGGGCTGTGTGTGTGGCAGGCGTCGCCGGCTATGAAAACACGCGGAGAGCGCGCTTCGACCTCTTCCTCCGGCACGTCGTCGAACTTGTCGCAAAGTCTCTGGCCGATCTCGTAGACCGACCACCATACAACCTCCTTCACCTCAAGAGTGTAGGGATGCAGAATTCGCTGCGCCGCTGCGATAACATAATCGACGGTGATGTTCCGGCTCGCGATCCGTTCATCTCCCTTGAGCTTGTCGAGTTCAACATAGATGCGGACCAGAAAGCCGCCTTCCCGGGGAATGATCAGGATGCTGCCTTCGTTGGCCGACTGTATCGCCGCCTTCAGGCGGATGTCGGAGAAATCGGTGACCGCCAGAACGTCCATGACGCCCCAGGCCTGATTGGCCGAATCTCCGTGAAGCGCCCGCCCGAGGCAGTGGCGCACGACGCTGCGCGCACCGTCACAACCCACCACATAACGGGCCTTCACGGTTTCCACCTGGCCCGCGTGCTCGGGATCGATCCGCTCGAGCCTGACCGTCACCGGGTGGGTGGGTGTGCTGACGCCAGAGGAAGCTGCTGGGTCGATCTGAAGATCGATCACGCGCCGCGCATAGTCCGGTTCCAGCCGGTTCGGTGAATTGCGCATGATTTGCAGGTAGAAATCGTGCACACGCGCCTGGTTCAGGACCACGTGTGGAAATTCGGAGAGCCCGTCTTCAACATCCTGGACCCTGCCGCTGCGGACGATGTTGCTTCGCTGGGTATCGTCGGGCTTCCAAAACGTCGTCTCATTGATCCAGCACGCCTCCTTCAACAGGCGGTCGCTAAATCCAAAAGCGTGGAACATCTCCATAGTGCGACAGGCGATCCCGTCGGCTTGGCCAAGGAGCAGCGGACCGGACTTCTGCTCAACGATCCGGGTGTCGATTTCCGGAAATGCTGCCAATTGTGACGCCAGGGTCAGACCCGCTGGCCCGCAGCCGATGATCAGGACGTCGACTTCCGCGGGAAGATGCCCCGACGATCGCGGGCCATCGTAATGCTCAGCCGGTTCGGAAATCTCTGGGTCGCCCGGTCTGAATCCGTTGAGATGGAATTGCATAGGCACCCACTTCCTTCAAACGTCTCGAGGACTTCAGACTGCCTGATGTGTCGCGATCCAAGGTCATGTCAACTGGCCCAGTCATCGATTTCATAAATCCAATCTTACTCGGAATGATGTCTCCGGTCTCTCTGTGAAATCGTCCAGTTGTGCCCCATAGCGGAAGTCTCGCGATGTCCGCTTTCACGCCGCCGTCAGGGGCCATCAAACGCGCCCTGATCCGCGGCACCCCGATTTATGAGTACACGCCCTGGCACGATCGATGGCGCGGCGCGTGCACGCGCGAACCGCGAACCGGGCGCAGGCCGCGCAAGAGCATTCCCCGCGGCATCCGATATTGCTACTCTGTACGGCATTCCATCACATCGGGGGCTCACATGATCGATCGTCGCCATGCCATCCGTCTCGCCTTGGTGGCACTGCCGGCCGCCTGGCTGCCGCCGTCGGCGGCGCGCGCCCAGCAGGGCTTCCAGCAATTCATTCCGCTGCTGGTGGACCTGCCGGGCTGGCAGGGCAACAAACCCGATGGCGTCGCGATGGATATTTCCGGCAGCCGCATGATCACCGCGACGCGCGAATACCGGCGCGGCCCGGCGCGCCTCGACGTGCAGGTCATCGTCGGCCAGGCCGCCCAGGGGCCGTTGGCGATGACCCAGACCGACATGAAGATGGAGACCGGCGACGCGCGCATGAGCACGTCGACCGTCGACGGCCTGCGGGTGGCGAAGGCCTATACGGTCGGCGACAAGTCCGGCACGATCATCGTCGCGCTCGGCACCAGCGCGCTGCTGAGCGTTTCGTTCAAGGGCCTGACCGAGGACGAGGCGCTGACGCTCGCCCGCCAGTTCAACTGGAAGGCCGTCCAGGCGGCGATCCCGAAATAGCGGCTGCCGACCAGGAGGTTGCGCCGCTGAAATTACGACGTCAGCAATCATGGGACGGCCGCCAATGACCATCATCTACCACGACGGAAATCGGCGTTTTCAGGACCAATTCGACAGCCGCCGCATCGCCGACCGGCTCGAGCAGGTCACCACGCGCGCGTCTTTTACCGGCGACGACAAGGCCTTCATCGAAAGCCGGATTTTTTTCTTCCTCGCCACCGCCGACGCCGAGGGCCGCCCGACCTGCAATCTCAAGGGCGGGATGCCGGGCTTCGTGCGTGTGGCGGCGCCGGACGAGCTCGTCTTTCCCGACTATGACGGCAACGGCATGTTTCTCAACATCGGCAACATCTCGGTCAATTCCAACGTCGGTCTCCTGTTCATCGACTTCGAGAAGCCGAAGCGGCTGCGCGTCGACGGCACGGCGAGCGTTTCGCGTGACGATCCGCTGATCGAGCATACCGTCGGCGCGCAATTGATCGTGCGGGTGAAGGCGCGCGCGATTTTCCCGAATTGCCCGCGCTATATCCCCAAGATGCAGCTTGTCGAGCCCTCGATCTATGCGCCGCGCGACGGCATCGATCCGCCGGAGCCGGCCTGGAAGGGGTTTCCCGAATTCAAGGACGCCATGCACCCGCGCCAGGAGACCTGCCGCGGCAGCAGCGAAAAGGCTGACCGCTAGCAAGCGCAGGGTTGGCGAAGCCTGCCCTCAAAAGCAGCAGCAAGCGCAGGGTGGGCGATAGCGAGAGCCCCGTGACCCACCCTATCCCTACCTCACCGAAATGCTCAGCCCGCTCAGGTCCGCATTGATCTGCAGCCCGACCTGCCGGCCCGACAGCGCCAGCTCGGCGCCCTTCTCGTTGCGCAGCACGATGAACTGCGCGCCGGCGCCGAACGCGCCGCCGGCTCCGGCCGCGCCGTAGACGCCGGCGACGTCATAGGGGCTGTGGATGTTCCGCACCGTGCCGCGGAAGTGCGTCTCGGAGGCGCCGAACACGATGCCGTAGCTCAGGCCGCCGATCGAGATCGGATAGCGGCGCCCCTGGAAGATCAGCACGCCGCTGCCGCCCGACCCGCCGATGACCCACCCGGCCTTGAGCACCGAAAACGCGATGGTGCCGCTTTCGGCGCGCGCGACGGACGGCGCCGCCAGGGGGGCGAAGCCGGCGACGGCGGTCAACGCGATCAGGGCGGCACGAAGGCAGGGCGAGAAACGCATGGCGGATCCTCCTTGGGGTGAGTTGGCCGCCATCATACCGCGACGCGCGGTCGGGTGAAGCCGTCATCTTCGTCATTGCGAGCCCCCGGATCTTGCCTTCGGCAAGCCCGAGGACAAGCTCCGCGAAGCAACCTCTCTTCGTTTGCGCATGTCATTGCGAGCGCAGCGAAGCAATCTCTCTTCGCCTGCGCATGCGCGCCCGGCTGAGATTGCTTCGTCGCCTTCGGCGCCTCGCAATGACGACGGATGGAGCGGAACCCGCGCCCCGAAATGACGAGTCAATTAAATACGCGGCGTCATGGCCGGGCATAGCCCGAGTCAGCGTTTGTCAGTAGTGGTGCTCACCCCTCACCGCTTGAACAACCCCATGATCTCCGCCTTCGCGAGCGTGTTGA
Source organism: uncultured Pseudomonadota bacterium (assembly GCA_963791155.1). GTDB lineage: Bacteria > Pseudomonadota > Alphaproteobacteria > Rhizobiales > Xanthobacteraceae > JAVDCA01. The sequence goes on along the minus strand of CAWBRI010000016.1, from coordinate 153,316 downwards.
AATGCAGATTGAAGCCGACCACCGCCGGCGAGGTGTCGGGCGTCACGTCGAGCTTGTCCGTGCCGACCGCGAACAGCGTGAACAGATAGCGGTGCGGGTGGTCGCCCTGCGGCGGGCACGGGCCGAGATAGCCGCTGTTGCCGAGCTCGGTGCGCGTCATCATGGCGCCGGCCGGCATCATTTTGCTCATCGGATTGCCGGCGTCGAGCGGCAGCTCGGTGACGCCGGGGGGAATGTTCACCACCACCCAGTGCCAAAAACCCGAGCCGGTCGGCGCGTCGGGATCGAAGCAGGTGAGCGCGAAGCTTTTGGTGCCGGCCGGCGCGCCCGACCATGCGAGATGCGGCGACTTGTTGCCGCCCGCGCAACCGAAGCCGAAATTCTCCGACAGGATGTGGTCCTTGCCGAGATAGTCGCCGTCCTTGAAGCTGTTGCTCGTGAGGGTGAACGCCATCACGGGTCTCCCTGTTTCATGCGCCCGCCCGAAGCCTAATCCGGATCGAGCAAAGCGCAATGCCCGGAAAAATCACGCCCAGCCCGCTGGGAGCGACGGGCTCTCTGGAATTCGGCTGAACCCCGGCGCATAATCGACCCATGGCGCAACCCGTGATGCAGCTCTCGTGCGAATGCGGAGCGACCTACGAGGTCATCGAGACCCGGGGTCCATCGCGGGAGCATGATGGTTCGGTGAAATGCGTCTTGTGCGGGAGAGAGCTGTTCTGCTGGAGCGGGTCCAATGTCGGGCAGTTGCACCTGCTCACGCGCCCCGAGACGGACCGGGAGTGAGGCTCGGCGGCGCGCAACGCGCCCTGCCCACGTGAACCGGACGCCGCGCCCGGCCGACAAATATCAGCCGCGAGATATTGCGGCGACGGCGGGCACGCGTGGTTGCCCGGCCGCCGCGTGCCCGGACGACCGGGCATCATCGCGGGTTTTCGGAGAGGCTCCATGCGCCGCGTCCTGCCGGTGATCGCAACGCTGATCGGGCTCGTCGCGGGTTGCGCCGCGACCGCGTCGGCCGGCCATATTGCCGCGGCCGAGCCGGCGCCGCTGCGCATGGCGCAAAGCGCGACGCGGTGGGACTGGCTGCGCGACCGCCTGTTTGGATCGCCGGCGACACCCAACGACGCGGCGGCCGCGCTCGCGCGCCTCGGCGGGTCGCGCGTGCTGCTGCGAGCCGAGTCCGACGACCTGCGGGCGCTCATGCTCGGCGAGCTGCGCGACGAGGTGCGCCGCCTGCTGCGCGAGGCGCGCGTCCCCTATAGCGGTCTCTTCGTGCGCGACGGCAGCGTCGAAGTGAAGATTCGCGAAAGCGGCGATCAGCCGCGCGCCGTGTCGGCGCTCGCCGCGACCGCTGGGCCGGCCGGCCAGGCGTCGGGCGCCGCCGTCGACGTGCAGGACGCCGGCGACGGCCTGTTCCGGCTCACCCCGACGCCATCCGGCGTCGACGCGCGGATGGGCGGCGCGCTCGACAAGGCGATCGACATCATCACGTACCGGCTGAAAGAGCGCAGCATCGCGGCGGCCGGCGTGCAGCGCGACGGAGCCGACCGCATTCTGGTTCTGTTGCCCGGCGTCAACGATCCGGCCCCCCTCGCCGCCATGCTGAGCGCGCGCGGACTGCTCGCGTTCCGCCTGGTCGACACGTCGACGAGCGTCGATGAGGCGCTGCGGCGCGACGGACCCGCCGATTCCGAGGTGCTCTACGGGCTGAAGGACAAGGCGCCCTATGTGGTCATGCGGCGGCTGGAGATGGACGGTCGTGAAATCAGCGACGCGAGCCCCGGCTTCGATCAGCAGCGCACGCAGGAACCGATCGTCTCGTTCCGCTTCACCGCGCGCGGGACGCGCGACTTCGCCCGGATAACGGGCGACAATGTGGGGCGGCCGCTCGCCATCGTGCTCGACAATGCGGTCATCGCGGTGCCGGTCATCCGCGAGCCCATCCTGGGCGGATCGGGCCAGATCTCGGGCGGCTTCGCGCTCCAGGAGGCCAACGATCTCGCCATCCTGCTGCGCGCCGGCATGCTCCCGGTCCGGCTGACCGCCGTCGCGCAGAACACCGTCGCGGCGACGCAGAAGGAATAGGCATCGTACGGCGGACCGAGCGACGCGTGCCGCACGAGCGGGCGCGGCGCATTCTGCGCCTATGCTCACCCTTCGCTGTCGTCATTGCCCGCGAAAGCGGGCAATCCAGTAATCACTGCCGTTGCCGAACAGGCGCTGCGCTTCCACCGCATCGACACGGAGTACTGGATGCTCCGCTTGCGCGGAGCATGACGAGGCAGGGGTGGGTACGGCGCGTTGCGCGCCCCCCGCTTTCGCGGGGGCATGCTTTGCCCATCCCATGGCTCACCACCCTCCCCGCGACACGATGCGCCCTCGCCCCGGATTTCGCTTGCGCCGCATCCGGGCTAGGCTCGCCGCCGACACGGCGCCCGCGGCGGGCGCTGGCCCGGAAAATCGCCGGCACCACCACAGGGAGGCAACACCATGACCGGGCGCATGCTCACGCTCGCCGCGGCCTGCATGCTGGGGCTCGCCGCGCCGGCGCCGGCGCAGGAATGGCCGCAGCAGACCATCCATCTCATCGTCCCGTTCGGGGCCGGCGGCGGCGCCGACATCGTCGGCCGCGTGCTGGCGCAGCCGATGCAGGAGAAGCTCGGCCAGTCGGTCGTGGTGGAGAACCGGCCGGGCGCCGGCGGCTCGCTCGGCAACGAGGCGGTCGCGCGCGCCGACCGCGACGGCTACACGCTCGGCATCATGACGGCCGGCCAGATCATCGCGGCGGTGATGAACAAGGGGCTGCGCTACGACACCCGCACCGCATTCGATCCGATCGGGCAGGTTGCGACGGCCGGGCTGGTCATCGTGACGCGCCGGGACTACCCCGCGCAAAACGTCAAGGAGCTGGTCGCGGCCGCCAAGGCCAAGCCGGGCAAGATAGTGTTCGCGAGCCCGGGCTACGGCGCCACCCAGCATCTCGCCGCCGAGCTGTTCAAGCAGACCGCCGGCGTCGACATGCTGCACGTGCCGTTCCGGTCCTCGCCGGAGGCGATCACGGCGCTGCTCGGCGGCCAGGTGGACGTGCTGTTCGACACGGTCTCGGCCGTGCTGGGCCAGGTCCAGTCCGGCCAGCTCAAGGCGCTCGCCGTCACCGGCAGGAACCGTTTTCCGGCGGTGCCGGACGTGCCGGCGGCGATCGAGTCCGGCGTGCTGCCGGGCTACGACGTCGCCACCTGGTACGGGGTGTTCGGGCCGCGCGGCCTCCCGCCCGCCGTCGTCGCCAAGCTCAACACGACGCTCAACCAGAGCATCGCGGACCCCGCCGTGCGCGAGCGCCTGACCACGGCCGGCGTGGTGGTGCAAGGCGGGACGCCCGAGGCATTCGGCCAGATGATGGCGGGCGAGCTCACGCGCTGGGAGGCCGTCCGCAAGGCGGCGGGACTCGAGCAGCGTTAGCGCGTGTTCCCGAAGCGTTGACAGACGTTTTGGACAAGATCACGCGCTGAGACGAGATATCGCGACACCACCCGCCATGCCGCCGTCATTCGCCCAATCGCCAAGGAAGCACCGCCCATGAGTCGCATTCTGGAAATCCCGCCCGAACAGCTCACCGCCGAGCAGAAGACCGTGTTCGACCAGCTCACCGCCGGCCGCGGACGCATCCTCGGGCCCTACAAGGTGTGGATCCATTCGCCCACGGTCGCGGCCGGCATGGAGCACATCGGGACGTTTCTCAACAAGCGCTCGTCGCTCTCCACCCGCGAGGTCGAGATCGGCATCCTGGTGATCGCCCAGCATTGGGATGCCGACTATGTGCGGCAGGCCCACATCAAAGCGGGGCTCGCAGCCGGCCTCGCCCGCGAGACGATCGACGCGGTCCTGGCCGGCCGCGACCCCAAGCTCGCCGATCCGCACGAGCGCGCCGTCCACCGCTTTGTCACGGCGCTGGTCGCCGGCACGAAACTCCCCGACGCGGAGTTCGCCGAAATCGAAAAGACGCTCGGCCGCGCCGGCCTCGCGGAGGTGCTGGTGCTGCTCGGCTATTACACCTCGGTCGCGATGGCGATGAAGGTGCACGAGGTGCCGGTTCCGCCGCAGGCGTAGCCGGCAGCTGATGGAGGGTGGGCAAAGCAAAGCGTGCCCACTGCCATACTCAATTCAGCAGAGTGTCATCGCCCGCGAAAGCGGGCGATCCAGTAATCACCGGACCGGCGGTAGTTACTGGATGCCCCGCTTGCGCGGGGCATGACGACTGAGACGTTTTGGTTGAAGTAGGTTGGGCACGCTTCGCTTTGCCTACCTTACGCTGGTCGGCTTTCGCGTGCTTCCTGGCACTCTTGCGGTTTGCTATCGTCGGCGCCCTCGCAATACCAAATCCAAAGCGCCGGCCCGTCCCGACCGCCGGCCACACGGGAGGAATGCATCATGAAACGCTGGTCCGCGCTCGTCACCGGACTGCTCTTCGTCACTGTGGCGGCATTCGCGTATGCGCAGCGGGCATCCGGCCAGGACACCGGCTGGGTCACGCTGTTCGACGGCAAGAACCTCGACAACTTCAGCCCGATCGGCGACGCCAATTGGCGGATCGAGGACGGCGTCCTGGTCGCCGACAAGGCGACGAAGAACAGCTACATGGTGTCCAAGAAGGACTACCGCGACTTCCAGATCCGGGCCGAGTTCTGGGTCAGCGACGACGCCAACAGCGGCATTTTCATCCGCTGCACCGACCCGACCAATGTCGGCTCCAAGACCTCATATGAGGTCAACATCTTCGACCAGCGCCCCGATCCGAGCTACGGTACCGGCGCGATCGTCGACACCGCCAAGGCGGCGACCGTGCTGAAGGCCGGCGGCAAGTGGAACGTCTACGAGATCACCGCCAAGGGACCGCGCTTCGACGTCACGCTCAATGGCGTCAAGACGGTCGACGGCGCTACTGACAGCAAGTTCCCGGATGGTCGCATCTCGCTGCAATACGGCGCCGGCGTGGTGAAATTCCGCAAGGTGGAAGTCAAGCCGCTGTAATAGTTCTCCGCGCGTCATTGCGAGGAGCGAAGCGACGACCTGTCCGCCGAAGCCCGAAGGGCGAAGGCGGAAGCAATCTCAGCCCACAGTCATGCGCGGCTGAGATTGCTTCGCTTCGCTCGCAATGACGAATACCCGGTCGCTCGCAATGACGGCCGATAAACCGTAGGGTGGGCGCGCGCAGCGAGCCCGCCTTTTTCATCACCGCGCGTGGCGCGCACGGGGTCATCGATGACCACATCTCGTCAACTCAAGCTCGGCGCCTTCATGCGGCCGGCGAGCATCCACACCGGCGCGTGGCGCTATCCGGGCGCCTATCCGGACGCGAATTTCAACTTCGCCCATCTCAAGCGTTTCGCGCAGCGGCTCGAGGCGGCCAGGTTCGACGCCTTCTTCATGGCCGACCACATGGCGGTGCTCAACATGCCGATGGACGCGTTGAAACGCAGCCACACCGCGACCTCGTTCGAGCCCTTCACCCTGCTCTCGGCGCTCTCGCAGGCGACCGAGCATATCGGGCTGGTCGCCACCGGCTCGACCACCTTCGACGCGCCCTATCACATCGCGCGCCGCTTCGCCTCGCTCGATCACATCAGCGGCGGCCGCGCCGGCTGGAACATCGTCACCACCTCCAATCCGGACGCAGCGCTCAATTTCGGGATGGACGACCACATGGAGCACGGCGAGCGCTACCGGCGCGCGCGCGAGTTCTACGACGTGGTGACAGGCCTGTGGGATTCCTGGGCCGACGACGCCTTCATCCGCGACGCCGAGAGCGGCGTCTTTTTCGATCCCGCCAAGCTGCACGTGCTCGCCCACAAGGGCAAATACCTGTCGGTGCGCGGCCCGCTCAACATCGCGCGGCCGGTCCAGGGCTGGCCGGTCATCGTGCAGGCCGGCGCGTCCGACGCCGGCCGCCAGCTCGCGGCCGAAACGGCCGAAGCCGTCTTCACGGCGCAGAGCAACCTGGCGGCGGGGCGCGAGTTCTACGCCGACGTGAAAAGTCGGATGGAGAAGGCTCGGCCGCTCGCGCGACCACATGAGGATCCTGCCGGCCTGCTTCGTGGTGGTGGGCGACACCGTCGAGGCGGCGCGCGCCAAGCGCGCCAAGCTCGACAGCCTGGTGAATTACGCCAACGCCATCGCGTCGCTGTCGATCGCGCTCGGCCACGACGCGTCCAAGTTCGATCCCGACGGCCCGCTGCCCGAGATCCCGGAAAGCAATGCCAGCAAGAGCGGCCGCCAGCGCGCGATCGATCTCGCGGCGCGCGAGAAGCTGACCGTGCGGCAACTCGCCCAGCGCCTCGGCGGCTATTCGGGCCTCGCCATGGTGGGCACGCCCGCGACCATCGCCGACGAGATGCAGGAGTGGCTGGAGACCGGCGGCAGCGACGGGTTCACCGTGATGTTCCCCTATCTGCCGGGAGGGCTCGACGATTTCGTCGATCGCGTGGTGCCGGAGCTGCAGCGCCGCGGCATCTTCCGGCGCGAGTACGAAGGCAAGACCCTGCGCGAGAATCTCGGCCTGCCGCGGCCGAAGAACAGATTTTTCGAGAAGAATTGACGCGTTGAGGAGCCATTCCCTGCCGTCATTGCGCGCGACAGCGGGCATTCCAGTACACGCGGCGGCCAATCGGTGAGTACTGGATGCCCCGCTTGCGCGGGGCATGACGAGGCAGAAATCGCCCCTTCAAAATCGCAGCACCCGAAACCACCGCGCCACGTCGAGCAGCGTCGCCAGCGCGGCCGCCACGTAGGTCCATGCGGCGGCGCGCAGCACGCTGCGGGCGGCGGGCAGGTCGGCGGCCGACAGATAGCCGCCGCGCGTCAGCACCGGCAGCGCCTTGGCGAAGCTCGCGTCGAGCTCGACCGGCAGCGTCACCACATGGACGACGACGCGGAATCCGAGCAGCAGCACGCCGGCAACGACCTGCAGCGCCACCAGGACGGGCGACCTCGCGATGACGAACATCACCGGCGCGAGCAGCAGAACGGCGCTGGCCAAGCGATCGATCCAGCCCAGGTTCTTGACCAGGCGGAAGCGCAACGCGAAGGCTTGCTCGCCGCGATTATGCTGAAGCGCGTGCGACACCTCGTGCGCCGCCACCGCCACCGCCGCGACGGAACGGCCGTCGTAATGCTGCGGCAGCAGCCGCACGGCGCGCCCCTCCGGATCGTAGTGGTCGCCGTCGCCGGTGATCTCGACCTTGACGTCGCGCAGTCCCGCCCGGTCGAGCAGATGGCGCGCCAGCTCGCCGCCGGTCCCCGGCAGATCGGGCCGGTCGCCGCCATGGCGCGCGAACACGCGCCGGATCCACACCTGCGGGATGAGAACGGCCGCGAACAGGATCATCAATGCGAACAGGAGAATGACCGGCATTCCGCGATCCGTGTTCTGTCCGCCTCCGGCCGGCGCAGGCGCCGGCGGCGGCCCCTTATCGTAGCGCGGAGCCACCAGGAGCAAAATCCCGGATATTCCCGGCCGCCGCCCCGGACTGCCCCCGGCCGCGCCACACGGGTATAAACGAGCGGTTGCCTGGCCGCGCGGCCGCCGCGACGGCCGCTCAGGGCGCCCATGCGGGCGCCTGACGACAACCATCCGGAGGAACCCCCATGCGCGTCTTGCGCGTCCGTCATTTTGCGTTTTGTGTGCTCGCCGGTGCGGCGCTCGCGGGTGGGGCGCCTTCGGTCGGCGCCCAGACCGCCGCACCCGCCAGCCAGGAGAGCCGCATGCCGTCCGACATCGACCCGCAATCGGGATTCCGGCTGCCGCTGCCCCGGCGCGAGGATCTGGACGAGGCCGGCAAGCAGACCTACGACCGCGCCTCGACCCCGGGCGGCAACATCGCCGGCCTGCAAGGCCCCGCCGCCGTCCAGCTCTACAGCACCAGGACCACCGCGCACCTGCAGGCGATCAACCGCTACCTGCGGTTCGAGGCAGGCTTCTCGCCGCGCATCCGCGAGATCGCGATCCTCGCGACGGCGCGCGAGATGGACAGCCAGTTCGAATGGGTCGCGCACGAGCCCGAGGCGCTCAAGGAGGGCGTGCCGCAATCCGTCGTCGACGCGATCAAGTTTCGCCGCAGCACCGCGGGTCTCGATGAGACCGACGCGACGGTGATCGATCTCGCCCGCCAGCTCTGGCGCGACCACAAGGTGACGGCGGCGACGTTCGCCAAGGCGAAAGCCCTGTTCGGACCCAACAAGCTCGTCGATCTGGTGCTGCTGATGGGCAACTACGCCGGCACGGCCGCGCTGCTCACCGCGGTCGACATGCAGCTGCATAAAGGAAAGCAGCCGCTGCTGCCGATTCCGTGACGGGGCGAAATCCGCGCGCGCGGATTAACGCGGATTAACCAAGCTTCGCGGCAATCGGATCTGCCAAGATGAACATCGGATGAACGAGGCGCGGCCTCCATGGCAGGAACCTCGTCGCTTGCGAAACGTTACCTCCACAGGAAACCCCCAAAAGTTGAGGTAGGTGCCATGACGAAAACACTCACAGCCCTTGCGGCCGCCGCGACGATTGCGATCACGGCGATTGCGATTCCCCAACAGGCCGAGGCGCGCTACTACGGGCACCGCGGGTGGGGCGGCGGCGGCGCGATCCTGGGCGGCTTGGCGGCCGGTGCGATCATCGGCGGTGCGCTGGCCGGGCCGCGCTACTACGGCGGATACGGCTACGGATACGGCGGCGGCCCGTATTACGGCAGCTACGGCGCCTATGACGGCGTGTACGCCTACGAGGGATGCTTCCGCCAGCGGGTCATGACTCCGTACGGCTGGCGCTGGCGGCGGATCTGTCGCTGACCGTCTGCTTGGCTACCGGCGGCCTGATCCGCCGGTACCGGCCCGAAACAACCGGCTGCAGGGCGCGTCGCCGCCCGGCAGCCGGATTTTGTGCACGGCAATATGAAAGCAGAGAGGCGGTATTAACAAACTTCCGACAAATTGCCCGGGTTCCTTCCCCTCGGTTCCAAATGCTTCTAGAATGGAATTTGTCGCGAATCTGCGCTCGGATCGACCGATCGCCCACCCCACCTGAGAGGGAAATCATGAATAAGACCCTGACTGCTATCGCGGCGGCCGCCGCCGTCGCCCTGGCGAGCGTCGCCGTTCCTTCGACCGCCGACGCCGGCTGCCGGGGCTGCGGGATCGGCGCCGGCATCATCGGCGGCATCGCGGCCGGCGCCATCATCGGTGGCGCGATCGCCAACAGCGGTCCGGCCTATGGTCCTGCCTACGCGCCGGTCGTCGGCTATGAGCCCTACGCCTATAATGGCGGCTATCCCGTCGCCTGCCCGGGCGGCTACTGGGCGCGCCGCCCGCTTGTCGATCGCTGGGGCAATGTGGTCGGCTACAGCCGTCCGCGCTTCTTCTGCCCCTGAGTTCGACCTCTGAATTGATCGACCGGCCGGCTCGCATGAGCCGGCCGGTTTTGTTTTGCGCCCCCCATGATGGCGCCGTCCGAGCGGAACGCCCGCACAGGACACTGGCCGCCACGAAACGCCCGCAGTTCGGCGCGATGATGGGGGAACCCCCGGCGATGCCAAGCGTTTAGTCACTATCGGCGCAACAGGCATTGCGGATTGGATGGGGGCGGCGCGAAAGTTTGGCGCCCGAGTGGAGCGAGTCATGTCCAGAATCAGTATTCGCACGGTGGCGGCAGCAGCCGCCTGTATCATCGCGCTCGCGCTGCCCGCTAACGCACGTGGCGGCGGTGGCGGTGGCGGTGCTCATTTGGGCGGTGGCGGCGGTGGCGGCGGTGGCGGCGGCGGTGGTGGCGGCGGCAGCTTCCATGGCGGCGGCGGCAGCTTCCATGGCGGCGGTGGAGTTTATGGCGGCGGTGGCGGTGGCTTTTACCGCGGCGGCGGCGGCGCGACTTTCTCTGCACCGTCGTTCTCGCACAGCGCGCCGGTATTCACCCGATCCTACTCGCGGCCGGCGTACGGCGGTGTCGCGCACTCGTTCTCGCGTTCGACCTTCCGGACGGGCAATGTGCGCTCGTTCTCGCATTCAACCTTCCGGACCGGCTCGCGCTCGTTCTCGCGTTCGGCCGGGACCAGCCGCCTCAATAATACGAGCCGCCTCAATGCGACCCGCCTCAACGCGAGCCGCCTCAACGGGACCGGCCTTGCGACGCGATCCCTGCAGGGCACGCGCGGTGCCGGCGTTGGGCGCCTGAGCGGAGCCGCCATGGTCGGGAGCGGCGCATTCGCGGCCCACGTGGGGGGCGGCCACTTGCAGCATCGCGCCGACTGGCGACGGCACCGCGGCTTCTTCGGCTGGGCCGGGCCGGTGTTCTGGCCCTATTTCTACGACGATCTCTACGACGACATCTATTGGGGTTATGGACCGTATTACGACGATCCGTTCTGGGCCTATGGCTACGGCGACATCTATGGCGGCCTGTTCTCGCCCGAAGGCTATGAGGGGATCGCCGGCTGGGAAACGCCGTCCGTGCGCCGCGGCGCCCGCACCGCGCGGGGCGGATCGAGCCAAGCCACGCAGCAAGCCACGCAGCAAACCACGCAGTGGAGCGCCCTGTGCGGCGACGATTCGCGCGAGGTCAACCTTCCGATCGAGCGCATCAATGCGGCCGTCACGCCCACTGACGAGCAGCGCGCGGCGCTCGACGCCCTCGCCAATGCCTCGGTGCAGGCCGCCCAGGTCATCAAGACGGCGTGCCCGTCCGACGTCGCCTACACGCCGACCGGACGCCTCGCCGCCATGGAGCAGCGCGTGCAGGGCATGGTGCAGGCGGTCGCGCTCGATCCGCCCGCCGCTCGACACCTTCTACAATATGCTGAGCGACGAGCAGAAGGCACGCCTCAACGCCGTCGGCCGCGACCAGCCGCGCAATCCGCGCTCGCCAGCACAGGCCTGCGGCCCGCAATCGCTCATACCGGCCTGGCCGCAAGCCCAGATCGAGAAGGCGGTACGGCCCGACGAAGCGCAGCGCGTGAAGCTCGACGCGCTACGGGATGCCAACGCCAAGGCGGCCGACATGTTGAAGGCCACCTGCCCGGCCGAGACCCCGACGACGCCGCCCGCGCGGCTGGCCGCGGTCGCCGACCGGCTCGACACGCTGCTGTCGGCCGTCCGGCTGGTGCGCGCGGCGCTGGACGACTTCTACGGCTCGCTGCGCGACGAGCAGAAGGCCCAGTTCAACGGCATCGCGCCGGTGGTGCAGAACACCCAGACGCGGGGATAATTTTTGCTCGTCATTCCGGGGCGCGGGCGAAGCCTGCGCCCCGGAATCCATAAACGCGATCGGTGAGTTTGGATTCCGGAAAGACACCCGAAAGGGTTCGTCTTACTGCCGCGTCGCGCGCAGATGCTCGAGCACGGCCGCGGTCGGCCAGCAATCGAGCGGCAGCCGGTTCGCCTTCTGATAGGCGCCGAGCGCGAGCCGCGTCTTCATCCCGGCCTTGCCGTCGAGCTTGTCGGTGTAGAGCCCGAGCGCCGTGAGGCGCTTCTGCATCTCCTCGAGCTGCGCGGTGCGCAGCTGCACTACCGGGCTCCAGGCTTTTCGAATGAAGTTTTCTCGAACGGCCGCGGATCCGCGATGCGGTCGGTGAGATGGCCGACGAACAGCACGTAGAGATCGGAGAAATTGTAGTCCTTGATGACGTAATAGTTGCGCAAGATCAGAAAGCCCGGCCCGTAGATGCCGGCCGGCAGCAGCAGCGAGGCCGGCTCGGCGAGATCGGCGGAGCGGGCCTTGCGGTCATAGGCCGGCGCGAAGCCGCGCTTGAGCCAGTCGGCGAGCGGCGCCGTGCGATCGGGATCCGCGATGGTGCAATCCGTATTCGCCGGCACCCGCACCTCGTAGGCCCAGGTCTTGCCGCGCTCCCAGCCCTTGCCGGCGAGCTGCTTGGCCGCCGAGGCGAGCGCGTCGGGCACCGAATTCCAGATGTCGACGCGGCCGTCGCCGTCGAAATCGACGCCGTATTTGTAGAACTCCGACGGCAGGAACTGGGTGAGCCCGATGGCGCCGCCCCAGGACGCGCGCATCTGCGCGCGCGGCACCCCGTCCTGCAGCATCTTGAGCGCGGCGAGGAACTCGTTGCGGAAGAAGTCCGCGCGCCGTCCCGTATAGGCCTGCGTCGCGAGCACCCGGATCGCGTCGTGCGGCAGCTTGTAGCGGCCGAAGTCGGTCTCGCGGCCCCAGATCGCCAGCACCACCGGCCCCGGCACGCCGAACTCCTGCTCGATGCGCGCGAGCGTCGCCTGGTGCTGGGCGAGCAGCTTGCGTCCTTGCGCGGCCAGGCGATCGAACGAGGACTCCTTGAGATAGTCGGCCGGCGTCTGCACGAACTCGGCCTGGCCGGGCGGCGCCTGGACGCGGCCCGGAATCGCCAGATCGGGCAGCGACAGATCGGGCTCGAGCCCGCGCACCGCAGTGTCGAAGGTCGCGCGCGACACGCCGAGCTTCTGCGCCTCCGGCCACAGCGCCTGCAGCCACGATTGCGAACGCCGGGTCGGCCGCGCGCGCCGGCCCGCCGAGCGCGAGCGCGATCAGCCAGGCCGCGAGCGTCACATGCGAAAGTTTCGACAAGCCGCGAATCATGCGCCCTTCAATGCGACGAAGCGGGACGCGAGCGCAAGTAGGTTTCGGCCGCCGCGCGCGCATCGGCCGGCAGCGCGCCCGCGCGGCGACCAGGATGAAGCGCGGATCGGTCGTGGCGTGGCGGATCTTCAGCAGCGGCGCATAGACGTCCGAACAGTAGAACGCGACCGCCTCAGCGGCGGTCGGGAACTCGATGATCACGGCGCGGTCCGGAACAAAATCGCCGCCGATCGGCGTGACCTCGCCGCCGCGCGCCAGGAACCTTCCGCCGAAGCGTTGGACGACAGCCGCGACCTGCTCCGCATAGGGCCGGAAACCATCGGCATCGCGCATGCGGTGCGCCCCGATCACGAAGGCTTCGCCCGCGCCCGGATCGGCCTGCGCCTCGACCGCGTAGGCGCTAAGTCCGCTTACCCCGGTACGGATGGCATCGATTGCGTCATCATCGAGCTGCGCCACGACCGGCGCGCCCAAGGTCCACGGCCCCTCGAACACGATGGCCTCGCCGGCCGCCACGATGTGCGCAGGATTGATCCTGGCGTCGTCGATCGCGGGCCGTCCCGCAACAAGATACGTCAACGCGTGAACTTCTTGTACTTGATCCGGTGCGGGATGGTCGAATCGGTGCCGAGCCGCCGCATCTTGTCGGCCTCGTAGTCCTGGAAGTTGCCCTCGAACCACTCGACATGGCTGTCGCCCTCGAAGGCCAGCATGTGGGTGGCGATGCGGTCGAGGAACCAGCGATCATGGCTGATGATCACGGCGCAGCCGGCGAAATCCTCCAGCGCCTCTTCCAGCGCGCGCAGCGTGTCGACGTCGAGATCGTTGGTCGGCTCGTCGAGCAGCAGCACGTTGGCGCCCGACTTGAGCATCTTGGCGAGATGCACGCGGTTGCGCTCGCCGCCCGACAGCATGCCGACCTTCTTCTGCTGGTCGGCGCCCTTGAAGTTGAAGGCCGAGCAATAGGCGCGCGAATTCACCTCGCGCTTGCCGAGCTGGAGCATGTCGATGCCGCCGGAAATCTCCTCCCACACGGTCTTGCTTGGCGTCGAGCGAGTCGCGCGACTGGTCGACATAGCCGAGATGCACGGACTCGCCGATCTTGATGGTGCCGGCGTCGGGCTTCTCCTGGCCGGTGATCATGCGGAACAGCGTGGTCTTGCCGGCGCCGTTCGGGCCGATGACGCCGACGATGCCGCCGGGCGGCAGCTTGAAGGTGAGATCGTCGATCAGCAGGTTGTCGCCGATAGCCCTTGGTGAGCCCGTCGAAGTCGACGACGTTCTGGCCGAGCCGCTCGGCCACCGGGATGACGATCTGCGCCGTGGTCGGGCCCTTCTCGCTCGCCTTCGCCAGCAGCTCCTCATAGCGCTGATAGCGCGCCTTGGACTTGGCCTGCCGCGCCTTGGGCGAGGCCGAGATCCACTCCTGCTCGCGCGCGAGCGCCTTCTGGCGCGCCTCCTCCTCGCGGCCTTCCTGCTCGAGCCGCTTCTGCTTCTGCACCAGCCAGGACGAATAGTTGCCCTCGTAGGGAATGCCCTGGCCGCGATCGAGCTCGAGGATCCAGCCGGTGACGTTGTCGAGGAAGTAGCGGTCGTGGGTGACGATCAGGATCGCGCCCGGATAGTTGCGCAGATGGCCTTCGAGCCAGGCCACCGTCTCGGCGTCGAGATGGTTGGTCGGCTCGTCGAGCAGCAGCAGCTCGGGCTGCGTCGAGCAGCAGCTTGCACAGCGCGACGCGGCGGCGCTCGCCGCCCGACAGCTTGGTCACCTCGGCGTCGTCGGGCGGGCAGCGCAGCGCGTCCATCGCCTGGTCGACCTTGGAGTCGAGATCCCACAGGCCCTTGGCCTCGATCTCGTCCTGCAGCTTCGTCATCTCGTCGGCGGTCTCGTCCGAATAGTTCATGGCGAGCTCGTTGTAGCGGTCGAGGATCGCCTTCTGGGCGCGCGACGCCCTCCATGACGTTCTCGCGCACGGTCTTGGTCGGATCGAGCTGCGGCTCCTGCGGCAGGTAGCCGACGCGCGCGCCCTCGGCGACCCAGCCCTCGCCGATGTAGTCCTTGTCGATGCCGGCCATGATGCGCAGCAGCGTCGACTTGCCGGAGCCGTTGACGCCGAGCACGCCGATCTTGGCGTCCGGATAGAAGGACAGGTGGATGTTCTCGAGCACCTTGCGGTTGCCCGGATAGGTCTTGGACAGACCCTGCATGTGATAGACGAACTGACGGCCGTTCATGAATGTCCCCGTGAAATCTCGCTGTGAGCCCTGCTGGCGCCGGAGCCCGCCGGTCGGCGACACCGCGCGCTGCTGCGCGAGCCACCCTTACGTGATGTCGGGATTTGCCGGCCGTGATGTAGCGAGCCGAATCCGGCGAGCGGCAAGCCACGGATCCGCGCGATTGCCGACAATTGTCGCGGTCCGGCGCAGGAAATCGGAAAGCGCTGGGCTTGCGGACGAACCTAACGCACGGGCCCATCTTATCCAAATTGAGAAGCAAATTTTAATGAATTTGGACCGATCATGCGCGGCGTGAACCCTGGGTCCCGTACGCGGCGACCAAGGGTTAGGAGCCGGACGACGCCGGCCGCAGAACGACCCGGCGGAGCAGCGCGATGGCCAAGATCAGCGCCAAGACCAGCAACAAGACACCGAAGCTCGCCGTCGGCCGTGGCCGTGCTGTGGCGGACCTTCTGCCGCGACATCATTCGATCCCTACCGGCCGGAGCTGCACTACATGCGCGGCCCGGGCCCGAAATGGCGCGCCAAGCACGGCGTCACCGGCGCCCCCGAGACGCCGACCTCGTCCACAACGCCGCGGTCGCCGCCTGAACCGCCGCTCGGCCTGTGGCAATGTGACCGCAGCCACGACTTAACGCCCAGACCCCGATGTGACAGCATTGCGCGCCGACGGCCGACGCATGCCGGCCGCGCGATCACTGTCGGCTCGCATCCGGGACCTCGTTCGATGATGAAATATCTGACCCTGCTCGCGGGCCTGCTGCTCGCGGCGCCCGCCCTGGGACAAGACAAAGCCAAGACGCCACGGCCGCGAAGTATCCCGCCGCGACCATCAAGATCATCGTCTGCGTGCCGGCCGGCGGCGGCGTCGACACCGTCACCCGTATCGTCGCCGACCGGCTGCGCCAGCGCCTGGGCCAGCCGGTGGTGATCGAGAACCGCGGCGGGCCGCCGGCAATATCGGCGCGGAGGCGGTCTACGGTTCCGATCCCGACGGCTACACCCTGCTCGCCTCGCAGCCCGCGCCGCTCACCGTCAACGTCCTGCTCTACAAGAAGCTCAATTTCGACCCGACCGCCTTCCTGCCGGTCGCGATCATGACCTCGATCCCGAACACCCTGACGGTGCGGCCGGACTTTCCCGCCAAGACCATGCAGGAGTTCATCGCCTATGCGCGCGCCAATCCGGACAAGCTCAACTTCGCGTCGCAGGGAACCGGCACGACCTCGCACCTGACCGCCGAGCTGTTCGCTCGCAAGACCGGCACGCGCATGCTCCACGTGCCGTACCGGGGCACGGCGCCAGCCATCAACGATCTGATCGCGGGTCACGTCGACATGATGTTCACCGAAATGGCCTCGGCGATCGAGCTGCACAAGGCCGGCAAGGCGCGCATTCTGGCGGTCGCGACCGCCAAGCGCGTGCCGCTCCTTCCGGACATCCCGACCTTCATCGAGTCGGGCGTGCCCGACTTCGAGTTCAGGCACCTGGAACGCGATCTCGGCCCCGCCGAAGACCCCGGCAGCGATCGTCGCCAAGCTCAACGCCGCGATCGTCGATATCCTCAAGATGCCGGACGTGCAGGAGCACCTGCGGCAGCTCAACATGACGCCCGAAGCCATGACCCCGGCGCAGGCCGCCGACTTCATCAAGACAGACACGCGGCGCTGGGCCGACGTGATCAAGGCCGCGAATTTGACCGCCGCGGAGTAGGCGGCGCTGGCGCGCAGGCGAATGGCGAATAGGGAATAGGGAGTGGCGAGCGCCGCTTGCCAATGAGCCGTCATGCCCGCGCAAGCGGGCATCCAGTACGCCGTTCCGGTGCGGAGGAAGCTCACCGGCCGTTCGAAAAATCCGTGAGTACTGGATCGCCCGCTTGCGCGGGCGATGACGCGGCATTCTATTCGCTATTCGCCACTCACTATTCGCCTATCACTTGTACCCCTTCGCCATCGCCACGATCGGCGGCGGCGTCGAACTTGTTGATGTCGTCGATCAGATCGTTGGTGATGAGATCGCTGGCCGGCGACCTTCTCCTTGAGCACGCCGTTCTTCACCAGGAAGTCGACGTAGGCGGCGTAGTTCGTCTCGGAGTTCTCGCCCCATTTCGTGACGCCGCCGGCCTCCGAGCCGCCAGTTCTTGGCGCGCGCCTCGAGCGTCTTGATGTCGTCGCGTGAGCGCCGTCGCCTCGTCCTTGCCGGTCGCCTTGGTCTGCGGATACACCTCCCACAGGATGCGGATCGCGGCCTCCGGATTGGCGATCGCGAACACCGTGCCCTTGGCATAGCCTTGCGCCAGCGCCACCGCCTCGCGTGCGCTTGTTCGCGAGCGTCTCCTCGAGCGCGATGAAGCCGTTGGAGGGGAAGCGCGCGATCGCCTTGTTGTCCTCGTCGAGCATGCGCAGCTTGACGCCGGCATTCTCGGTCAGCGCATACTGGGTGTCGAACTGCGACAGCGCGTCGACCTGGCTCGGAGCGCAGCAGCGCCGCGGTCTGCGCCGCCTCGCCGGCCACCACGATCGAGATGTCGCGTGTCCGGGTTCCAGCCGTGCTGCCGCGGCGAGCGCGCGCGCGACGATCACGCCGGCCGACGCCATCGAGGTGACGCCGATCGTCTTGCCCTTGAGGTCGGCGAAGCGTCTTGATCGGGCTGTCGGCCGGCACCGCGATGCCGTAGATGTTGCCCTGATAGGCGGTGTAGAAGATTCTTCGCCTTGACGCCCTGCGGCCGGATGATCGCGAGCGGCTCGATCGACGGCAGCGACGTACTGCACGTCGCTTGGTCGCGACCAGCTTCACGCAATCGGTCGAGCCCGGCAGCGGCACCAGCTCGACCTTGATGCCGGCCTTCGCGAACCAGCCCATCTTGGTGGCGATCGCGAACGGCGCGGCCGCCGAGCTGACCGTGCGTGGCGCACCAGCCGACGCGCACGGTCGTCTGCGCCGGCGGCCGATCGCCGGCGACGAAGCGGCGGCGGCCGACGAACGCGAGCGACCAGCCGATCACGCTTCATGACAGGCCTCCCTTCTTGAGTCGGCGCGCCGGCGTCGAGCTTCTGCGACGGATCCCAGAACAGCACGCGGCGGCGCACCTCGCGTGACGAGGCCGTTGAGCATCAGGCCGAGCACCGACAGGATCAGCAGCACCGAGAACTGCCCGGCCACGTCCATGGTGAAGTTCATGCTCTGCATCAGCATGCCGAGCCCGGCTTGCGCGCCGACGAACTCGGCGACGATGGCGCCGATCAGCGCGAA
The DNA here is from genome assembly GCA_963791155.1 of uncultured Pseudomonadota bacterium. GTDB lineage: Bacteria > Pseudomonadota > Alphaproteobacteria > Rhizobiales > Xanthobacteraceae > JAVDCA01. Next base: position 135,219 of record CAWBRI010000016.1, on the reverse strand, counting down.
GATCATCGCGATCTCGAGCCCGGCGAAGATGTAGGGCATGGCGTTGGGCAGCTGCAGCATCCAGAAGATCTGCCAGCGCGTGGCGGCGAGCGAGCGCATCAGGTTGATGCGGTCCTCGTCGGCCGAGCGCAGCCCGACGATGGTGTTGACCATCAGCGGGAAGAACGCGACCAGCGCGGCGCTGACCACCTTCGAGGTGAGGCCGAGGCCGAACCAGATGATGATCAGCGGCGCCAGCGCCACCTTCGGCATGGCCTGGAACATGACGATGAACGGGATAGAGGAAATATTCGACGCGGCGCGACAGCGCGACCGCGGTGCCGAGCGCGAAGGCGAGCGCGCGAGCCGAGCGACGAAGCCGAGCAGCGTCTCGGTCGAGCGTGACGCCAGACGTGGTCGAGATAGAGCGACGCTGGCGATGCCGCGATAGAGCGCCATGAAGATGCTGGTCGGCGCCGGCAGGATGAAGGCGGGAATCGCGAACAGGCGGACGAGCGCCTCCCAGACCGCCGAGCAAGGCGGCGATCAGCAGCAGGCGCAGCAGGAAAGCTCGCGGCCGCGGCGCATCAGTCGATGCCCTCCGCCGCGCGTTGAGCGCCGCGCGGATGCGCCGCACGTAGACGCCGAACTCCTCGCGTGTTCATCACGTCGAGGCTGCGCGGGCGCGGCAGGTCGACGTCGAACATCGTCGCCGATGCGGCCGGGCCGCGGCGTCATCACCAGCACGCGGTCGGCGAGGAACACCGCCTCGGTGGTCGAATGGGTGATGAACAGCACGGTCTTGCGCCGCTCCATCCAGATGCGCTGCAGCTCGACGTTCATGGTCTCGCGCGTCATGCGCGTCGAGCGCGCCGAACGGCTCGTCCATCAGCAGCAGCGCCGGATCGTGGATCAGCGCGCGCACCAGCGCGACGCGCTGCTGCATGCCGCCGGACAGCTCCCACGGATAGCGGTGCTCGAAGCCGGTGAGGCCGACCAGCGTCGAGCAGCTCGAGCGCGCGCTGCGTCATCGCGCTCGCGGCCGAGCCGCTGCACGTCGACCGGCAGCAGCACGTTGCCGAGCACGCTGCGCCAGGGAAACAGCACCGGCGACTGGAACACCACGCCGATGTCGCGGCGCGGGCCCGTCGATCGGCGTGCCGTTGAGGACGCGCCTCGCCCTGCGAGGCCGGCAGCAGGCCGGCCAGAATCTTGAGCAGCGTCGACTTGCCGCAGCCCGACGGGCCGACGATCGAGATGAACTCGCCCTCGGCGACCGAAAAATCGATGTCCTGCAAGGCCACGATCGCGTCCGGCCCGCCGCCATAGCGCTGCGACAGGCGGCGGACCGAGATGACGTCGCGGGCGGAATCCGCCCGGGCGGCCAAGGCCTGTGCGCCGGCGTTCAGGGCACTTCTCCCGTCGTTCCCCGGTCGGGGACTTTTCCGTCCTTCAACAGACGTGTCTTGTGTTGGGGTAGGCTATTGTGGGAAGGCTCTTCCGGTCAACGGAGGACCGGAGCGACCAAACGGCGCTCCGGCGGAACCGCAGGGTGGGTCAACCGATGAAGTATCGCTGCGCAATTCTCGATGATTACCAGAACGTCGCGCTGGCCTACGCCGACTGGTCGAAGGTCTCCGGCGACGTCGAGGTCAAGGTCTTCAACCAGCCGTTCAAGAGCACCGAGGAGGTCCACCGTTCGCTGCAGGGCTTCCAGATCATCGCCATGATGCGCGAGCGTACCGCGTTCCTGCGCAATACCATCGAGGCGTTGCCAGACCTCAAGCTCCTCATCACCACGGGCGCCGGCAACAAGTCGATCGACCTCGCGGCCGCCGCCGAGCGCGGCGTCACGGTCGCCGGCACCGGGACCTTCGGCAACCCGACCACCGGCATCGCATTCGGGCTGATCCTCGAATTGACCCGCCGGATCGGGTTCGAGAACGCCCGGATGAAGGCCGGCGCGCCCTGGCAGGTCACGATCGGGCACGACATCGAAGGCATGACGCTCGGCGTCATCGGGCTGGGCAAGCTCGGCCGCCGGATGTCCAACGTCGCCAAGGCGTTCGGCATGAAGGTGATCGCCTGGAGCCCAAACCTCACGCCGGACAAGTGCAAGGAGGCGGGCGTCGACTACGCCTCCAAGGAGGACCTGCTGCGCAACGCCGACATCGTGACGATCCATGTCCAACTCGGCGACCGCTCGCGCGGTTTGCTCGGCGCAAAGGACCTCGCGCTGATGAAACCGACCGCCTATCTGATCAACACGTCGCGCGGGCCGATCGTGGACGAAAAGGCCCTGATCGCGGCGCTGACCGCCGGCCGCCTCGGCGGCGCCGGCCTCGACGTGTTCGACGTCGAGCCGCTGCCGGTCGACCATCCGTTCCGCAAGCTCGACAACGTGGTGCTCACCCCGCACCTCGGCTATGTCAGCATCGAGAACTACAAGGTCTATTATCCCGACATCGTCGCCAATATCCGGGCATTCGTCGACGGCAAGCCGGTCAAGGTGATCACCGCACGCTGACGCGGAGCCTCGGCTCATTCGTCATGCCTGGTCGTAACCGTTCGTAGAACGGCGTCGCTTCGCTCGCCTATGTGCCGGGCATCCACGTCTTGCGTGTTGTCCTGCGGTAAAGACGTGGATGCCCGCGACGAGCGCGGGCATGACGCGTCGGCATTCGGCAGCTAGCTTCGTATTCAACGCGACAGCTTCTTCCTCACGCCACGCTAAGAATGGATGAACCGATGCCTTCTTGGCAGCAAATTTCAAGAATCTTGCCCGATTTAGTGTTCGCCTCAGCTTGCGCATGCCTAACGTGTTGGCTGCTGGCTACCGGTCATGCCCCGACAATAGGGTTCCTTTGGCCGGCGTTTTGGCCGTCGTTCCTGATGTGGCTGGGTATCCTTTGGATGTGGTGGCGAGCCGCTGTCTCCCTTTTCGCCGGCCTTCTTTCGGGCGTACTTATCTGGTCGTTCCTGAACATCGGCGTCATGGCCCGGGAGGCCGAAAAGGCCGCAGCCGGTCGACCCTATTGCCTTCAGATTCGCAATATCGATTGCAAACGCTCCATTTGCCGCCCGGCGTACCGAGCGATTGCAAACCGAATCGAATTGCAGGGGCTCGCGATCTGGTCCCTGCCCGCCGATGTCTTCCCGCATTGGACTTTTTACGCCGTGCTGGTGATCGACCCCGGAAGCGAGCGTAATGACTTGCGGAATTGGTCCTTTCGGCCGCGCTCGTTCAGCCAAATTCGAGATTCCACGCGCGAGAACCTGCGCGAGTATCCGCTTGAGCCACATTGCGAGCCGCGTCCCGACTTCATGCGGCATCTCACATTCTTTCAGGGATGCAAATTCAGGCCAATAGAGCCTCACCGCGACGGCTTTTTCCAGACGCCGCGCTTCTGCAACAGCGCGACCTGCTTGTCGATGACGTCGCGCTTGTAGTCCGCGTGCTTGGGCGGGATCTTCCGCATGTAGCGGTTTTTCGGGTAGATCGGCTTCTCGTAGATGATCTGGGCGAGCTCGGAGCGGATGTCCTTCATCCAGTTGGTCACCTGCGCCGACTGCCGGTGGTGGCGCAGCGCCTCGATGTTGATCACGCCGGACACGAAGGTCGAGCCGTTGGTGTCGCGCTGCTTGCCGACGATCTGCCCGCGATAGTCGACGATCATCGACTGGCCGCCGCCGGCGTCGATGCCGACCGGACTGTCGGGATACAGATGATAGCTGCCGATATTCGGCGCCACCACATACATGTTGTTCTCGAGCGCGCGGGCGCGGTTCGATATCTCGAAGAAGTCGTTCTCGGTGAAAGGCGCCGGCAGCGAGGCGCGGTACACCACCTCAGCGCCGTTCATGGCGAGGCCGCGCCCGTTCTCGGGATAATTGCCTTCCATCGCCATCATGATGCCGAGCCGCCCGATTTTGGTGTCGGCGACCGGCCAGAATGCATCGAGCGTGCGGCCGTGCTTCTCGATCCACCAGTCGTAGATATCGTGCGGCGACACCGAGCGCTCGACCGGCAGAAGCGCGGTGAGCTTGTAATGCTGCAGGATGATCTTGCCGTCGGGATCGACGACGAAACCGATATTGAAGAAGCGGTTCTTCCAGTCCTTATGGCGCGCCTTCGCCTGCGCCATGATGTAGACGTTCCACTGGCGCGCGAGCTTGCCGATCTCGTCGGTCTCGGGCCCCGGAATGTCGATGCAGCAGGTGCGCGCATATTCGGCGTGATCGACGTCCAGCACCTCGTCGTTGAAGCCCATCAGGGCGCCTTCCGGGATCGCCAGCAGGCGAACCGGGATGTCGAGATTGGACAGCCAGAACGCCGCCTTGGTCAGGCTGTGGAGGTGCTCGAGGTTCTTCTTGATGTCCTCGCGGCGGCGGATGCCCCAGAAGCTCGGGATCAGGCCGACCGCGTTATAGGGTTCGATCATTTTCAATTCCCCCCAGATTCATCAAGCGTCATTGCGAGGAGGCCGAAGGCCGACGAAGCAATCTCCACCGCAGGCACATGCGCAAGTGGAGGGAGATTGCTTCGCTTCGCTCGCAATGACGCGTCCGACTCGCAATGACCACTAGGCGGCGATGCTCGGCAGGCCGGCGAGCGCCATGGCGAGCTCGCCCTGGTCATAGTCTTGATCGACGAGCTTGCCTTCGAAATAATTGATGTAGGCCTGCATGTCGAAATGGCCGTGGCCGGAAAGGTTGAACACGATCGTCTCGCTCTTGCCCTCGGCCTTGCAGCGCAGCGCCTCGTCGATGGCGCAGCGCACCGCGTGAGTGGCTTCCGGCGCCGGCACAATGCCTTCGCAGCGCGCGAACTGGACACCCGCCTCGAAGCAGGTCTTCTGGTGATAGGCGCGCGCCTCGATCAGGCCGAGCTCGTAGACATGCGACACCATCGGCCCCATGCCGTGATAGCGGAGGCCGCCGGCGTGGAAGCCGGGCGGAATGAAGGTCGACCCCAGCGTGTGCATCTTCACCAGCGGCGTCAGATGCGCCGTGTCGCCGAAGTCGTAGGCATAGCGCCCGCGCGTGAGCGACGGGCAGGCCGCCGGCTCGACCGCGATGATGCGGCGTTTGCGTCCGCCGCGCAGCTGCAGGCCGAGGAACGGGAATGCGAGCCCCGAGAAGTTGGAGCCTCCGCCCGCGCAGGCGATGACGATATCGGGATCGTCGCCCGCCATCGCGAACTGCTCGATGGCTTCCTGGCCGATGATGGTCTGGTGCAGCATCACGTGATTGAGCACCGATCCCAGCGCATATTTGATTTTCGGATCCTTGGCCGCCATTTCGACCGCTTCGGAAATCGCGATGCCGAGCGAGCCCGGGCTGTCCGGGTGCTCCTTCAGGATGGCGCGACCGGACTCGGTCTCGTTCGACGGCGACGGGATGCAGCGCGCCCCATAGGTTTCCATCAGGGCGCGGCGATAGGGCTTCTGGTCGTAGGACACCCGGACCTGGAACACGGTCACGTCGATGCCGAACAACGAACCCGCGAAGGCCAGGGACGACCCCCATTGCCCGGCGCCGGTCTCGGTGCTCAGCCGCCCGATCCCGGCCTGCTTGTTGTACCAGGCCTGCGGCACCGCGGTGTTCGGCTTGTGCGAGCCGGCCGGGGACACACCCTCATACTTGAAATAGATCTTCGCCGGCGTATCGAGCTGCCGCTCGAGGCGGCGCGCCCGGATGAGCGGCGAGGGCCGCCACATGCGAAAGACGTCCCGCACCGGCTCCGGAATGTCGATATAGCGCTCCGCCGTGACCTCCTGGAGGATCAGCTCCATCGGAAACAGCGGCTCGAGATCCGCGGGTCCCACCGGCTGTTTGGTGCCCGGATGCAGGACCGGCGGGAGCGGCTTCGGAAGATCGGCCGTCAGGTTGTACCAGGACTTCGGAATATGCGACTCGTCCAACACGAACTTGACCTGATCACCCACGCAACTCTCCCTCGCCGTCTTCCACGCGTCGGACGCAACATACACGAATGGTGCGGGGGTGTGAACTCGCCGGGCCATTCGCCGGCGGGCGCGAGCGCCTCGCGTCTCGACGGCTGCGCCGCAACACACAGTCGTCGGGACGGTTTGACGCCGCGACAGGGCTTCACATTGCGGATATTAAACATAAAATCCGTCTTCCGCGCCTGTCGGGGGCCGCCGACGGCCCGACCGGCCCATCCGGTGATATGGTCCGATACGCTCACAACGATCCTTCGGGGGGTACCAATGATGAACAGGCTCGTATGGCTGGCCGCGACCGCGGCCGTCGGACTGGCGGGCGGGCTTGCGAGCGCGCAGGCGCAAGACAAGCTCAAGATCGGGCTCATCACCACGCTGTCCGGGCCGCCCGCGGTGCTCGGCCAACAGCAGCGCAACGGCCTCCAACTCGCCATCAAGGCGTTGGGCAACAAGCTCGGCGGTCGCGACGTCGAGGTGATCGTGCAGGACGACGAGCTCAAGCCCGACGTCGCCGTGTCCAAGGTCAAGGCTCTGGTCGAGCGCGACAAGGTCGACTTCGTGGTCGGCCCGATCTTCTCCAATATCCTGCAGGCGATCTTCAAGCCGGCGATCGACGGCGGCGCGATCCTGATCAGCCCCAATGCCGGCACCTCGAACTTCGCCGGTCCGGAGTGCAACGCCAGCTTCTTCGTCACCTCCTATCAGAACGACCAGGTGTTCTCGGTGGCGGGAAAATATGCCCAGGATACCGGCATCAAGCGGGTCTTCCTGATGGCGCCCAATTATCAGGCCGGCCGCGACGCGCTTGCGGGCTTCAAGAGCGCTTCAAGGGCGAGGTGCTCGACGAGGTCTATGTGCCGCTCGGCCAGCTCGACTACTCGGCCGAGCTCACCAAGATCGCCGCCGCCAAGCCCGACGCCATCTACGTCTTCCTGCCCGGCGGCATGGGCGTCAACTTCGTCAAGCAGTTCCGCCAGGCGGGGCTCGCCGACAAGACCAAGTTCCTGTCTGCCTTCACGGTCGACGAGTTGACGCTGCCCGCCCAGCAGGACGCGGCGGTCGGCTTCTACGGCGGCGCGAACTGGGCGCCCAACCTCGACAATCCGCAGAACAAGAAGTTCGTCGCCGACTACGAGAAGGAATTCGGCGCGGTGCCCGCCACCTATGCGTTCCAGGCCTATGACGCGGCGCTGCTGATCGACGGCGCGCTCAAGCTGACCAAAGGCAACACCGCCGACAAGGACGCGCTGCGTGCCGCGCTGAAGAAGGCCAACTTCACCTCGTTGCGCGGCTCCTTCAAGTTCAACACCAACCACTATCCGATCCAGGACTTCTATCTGGTCAAGGTGGCCAAGCGCGCGGACGGCAAGTTCCAGACCGAGATCGAAAAGAAGGTGTTCGCGAACGACGCCGATCCGCATGCCAAGGATTGCCCGATGAAGTGAGGGCCGCTCGCACGCGCGTCTCTATTCCCCTCCCCCCGCGAGCGAAGCGAGTGGCGGGGAGGGGTCAGGGGTGGGGGGGCCGCGGGCACGGAGCAAGTTTAGTCCCCCCCACCCCGCCCGCGTTCGCTTCGCTCACGCGGTCGACCCTCCCCGCCAACGGGCGGGAGGGTAGATGCGGCACCTCAGTGCGACGCAAGCCGGCGAGGCAAGAACTCCCACTGATGTCCACCACCCTCCTCATCGTCCAGACCCTCAACGGGCTGCAGCTCGGCGTGCTCCTGTTCCTGATCGCGGCCGGGCTGACGCTGGTGTTCGGGGTGATGGACTTCATCAATCTCGCGCACGGCGTCCAGTACATGCTGGGCGCCTATCTCGCGGTCATGTTCTACGGCCTCACCGGCAGCTTTCTGGCGGCCCTCGTGCTCGCGCTCGCCGCCGCGCTCGGCTTCGGGCTGCTGCTCGAATTCGCCGTGTTCCGCCATCTCTACGAGCGCGACCATCTCGACCAGGTGATCGCGACCTTCGGCATCATCCTGTTCCTGAACGAGGCGTGAAACTCGTCTGGGGCGCGGCGCCGCTCAGTCTGCCGATGCCGGAGCTTTTGTCCGGCACCGTCGCGCTCGATGCCCGGGCTGCTCTATCCGGTCTGGCGCCTCGTCATCATCGCGTCCGGGCTCGACCGTCGCGCTCGCGCTCTATGTTCTCGTCAACCACACCCGGGTCGGCATGCTGGTGCGCGCCGGCGCCACCAATGCGCGCGATGGTGTCGGCGCTCGGCGTCGACATCCGCCGCCTGTTCATGATCGTGTTCGGCTTCGGCACCATGCTGGCCGGCTTCGCCGGCATCATGATCGCGCCGATCCTGTCGGTCGAGCCGGGCATGGGCGACACCATCCTGATCCTCGCCTTCGTGGTCATCGTGATCGGCGGCATCGGCTCGATCCGCGGCGCCTTCGTCGCGGCGCTGCTGATCGGTCTCGTCGACACGCTCGGCCGTTCGTTCTCGGTCGACATCCTGCGGCTGGTCATGGCGCCCTCGCCCGCGCGCACGGTCGGCCCGGCGATCGCCTCGATGCTGATCTACCTCCTGATGGCGCTCGTGCTGTATTTCCGGCCCGACCGGCCTGTTCCCGGCGAAGGGACGGTGAGATGTCCGACGCCGTTTCGCGCGCGACGCAGTCGAGACGGCGCGGCAGGATCCCCGCGGCCGAGATCGTCCCGGTCGTGATCTTCGCTCGGCTTCGCGCTCGTTCCGTTCGGCGCCGTGTTCGGCGCCGCAGACCTACATCCTCGGCCTGTTCACCCGGGTGATGATCTTCGCCATCGCCGCCTCGCGCTCGATCTCCTCGTCGGCTACGGCGCGCTGGTGTCGTTCGGCCACGCCGCCTTCATCGGGCTCGGCGCCTACGCGGTCGGCATCCTGGCGGCGCACGGCATCAACGAGGCGCTGATCGCGCTGCCGGTCGCGCATCGCCGCCGCGACGCTGTTCGCCGCTCGCGACCGGCATCGTCTGCCTGCGCACCAAGGGCGTCTACTTCATCATGATCACGCTCGCGTTCGGGCAGATGGCGTTCTTCACCGCGAGCTCGCTCGCGCCCTACGGCGGCGACGACGGGCTGACGATCCACGTCGCGCAACGCGATCGCGGGCTTTGCGGCTGCTCGAGAACGAGCGCGCGCTTCTACTACGTCGTGCTCCTGCTTGCCTGCTCGGCTCCTATCTGGCTCTGCCGCGCGCTGGTCGTGTCGCGCTTCGGCCGCGTCTTTCGCGGCGCGCGCGAGAACCCGACGCGGATGGCGACCATCGGCTTCGACGTCTATCGCTACCAGCTCGTCGCCTACGTGATCGTCCGGCGCGCTCGGCGGGCTCGCCGGCTTCCTGCTCGCCAACGCGACCGAGTTCGTCAGCCCCGCCTACATGTCGTGGCAGCGCTCGGGCGAGCTGATCATCATGGTCCTGCTCGGCGGCCTCGGCCGCCTGCACGGCGCGATCATCGGCGCGATCGCCTTCCTCCTGATCGAGGAATGGCTGTCGGGCCTGACCGAGCACTGGAAGATGATCTTCGGGCCGCTGCTGGTGCTGGTCGTGCTGTTCGCGCGCGGCGGGCTGATCGGCGTCGCTGCGAACGAGCTCGCGGCGAGGCTGCGCCGTGGCTGAGCCGGTGCTGCGCCTCGACGAGCCTGCGCAAGAGTTTCGGCGGCCTCACCGTCACCGACGACGTCGACCTTCGAGGTCGCGGCGCGGCGAGCTGCACGCCGTCATCGGCCCGAACGGCGCCGGCAAGACCACGCTGATCAACCAGATCTCCGGCCTGCTCGCGCCGGACGCCGGCCGCATCGTGTTCGCGGGCGCGACATCACCGCGCTGCCGATGCATGCGCGCGCCGCGCTCGGGCTCGCGCGCTCGTTCCAGATCACCTCGATCCTGCCGGGCTTCTCCGCGCTGGAGAACGTCGCGCTCGCCGTGCAGGCGCGCTCCGGCTCGAGCTTCCGCTTCTTGCGGCCGCGCCGACGCGGAGCGCGCGCTCAACGAGCCGGCCGTGGCCGCGCTCGCCGAGGTCGGGCTCGGCCGAGCGCGCCGACGTTCGCGGCCGGGCATCTGTCGCACGGCGAGAAGCGCGCGCTCGAGCTCGCGATCGCGCTCGCCATGGAGCCGAAGCTGCTGCTGCTCGACGAGCCGATGGCGGGCACCGGCCGCGAGGAGACCGAGCGGCTGGTCGCGGTGCTGCGCCCGCCTCAAGGGCCGCTTCCCGATGGTGCTGGTCGAGCACGACATGACCGCGGTGTTCGCGCTCGCCGACCGCATCTCGGTGCTGATCTACGGCCGCATTCTGGCGAGCGGCACGCCCGACGCAGGTGCGGGCCGATCCGGCAGGTCGTCGCCGCCTATCTCGGCGACGAGATGGAGTGAGGCGATGCTCGCGGTCGAGCAGCTCGCCGCAGCCTACGGCCCGGCCCAGGTGCTGTTCGACGTGACGCTTCGCGGTCGGCGCCGGCGAGGTCGTGACCCTGCTCGGCCGCAACGGCATGGGCAAGACCACCACCATCCGCACCATCATGGGCCTGGTGCGGGCGACCGGCGGCGCGGCGACGTTCGACGGCCGCACGCTCATCGGGCTCCCGCCCTTCGCGATCGCGCAGGCCGGGCTCGGTCTCGTGCCCGAAGGCCGGCAGATCTTCCCGACCCTGACGGTGGAGGAGAACCTGGTCGCGACCGCCGCGGCGCGCTTCGGCGCCGCCGCAATGGACGCTCGGCGGGTCTACGCGCTTCTTCCCGCAGCTCGCCGAGCGGCGGCGCAACATGGGCAACCAGCTGTCCGGCGGCGAGCAGCAGATGCTGGCGATCGGCCGCGCCCTGATGACCAATCCGAAGCTCCTCATCCTCGACGAGGCGACCGAAGGCCTCGCGCCGCTGATCCGCGCCGAGATCTGGGCCTGCCTGGCGCGGCTCAAGGCCGAGGGCCAGGCGATCCTGCTGGTCGACAAGCATCTCGACGCGCTCACCCGCATCGCCGACCGCCACGTCGTGATCGAGAAGGGCCATGTGGTGTGGACCGGCACGTCGGCCGCGCTCGCCGCCGATCCGGCAGTGCGGCAGCGCTACCTCCAAGTCTGATGGCACCTAAGTCTGACGCGACCCAAGTCTGATTGCGGTTAGATCTGATTGCCGCCAGACCTGATTAGCACCATGTCTGATCGGGGCGCGTGATTGGGCATTGATGTTGCGCCGCACTTGCGCGTAACCTCACGGCGCAAACCGATTTCCCGCCCGCGCGGAGGCCCCCGATGGCTCGCAACCTGACACGCAATAGCTTGCGCAAATTGTCGCTCGTGCTCGCATTCTCGCTCGCGCCGCTCGCGGCCGATGCCGGCCTTGTGCGCATCTACATCACCAACAGCGCCGGCGACAGCATCCATGTGATCGACCCCGCGACCAACAAGGTCGTGCAGGAGATCAAGGGCATCGAGGCGGCGCACGGCATCGGCTTCGCGACCGACGGCTCGAAGGTCTTTGTCAGCGACGAGGCCGACTCCACGCTCGACGTGTTCGACCGCAAGAGCGGCGCGCTGATCAAGAAGATCAAGCTCAGCAACCATCCCAACAATATCGCGGTCACCAAGAATGGCGATCGCGTCGTGGTGGCGATCGCGCGCGATCCCGGCGCGCTCGACATCGTCGATACCGCCACGCTGACGCTCAAGAAGACGATTCCCGTCAACGGCCGCCTGCACAACGTCTATGTGACGCCCGACGGCAGATACGCGGTGATGGGGTCGATCCCGAAGAAGCTCATCACGGTGGTCGACCTCGCGACCGAGGAGATCGCCTGGGAGCTCAAGCTCGACCTCGGGCGTCCGGCCGATGACGATCGAGGCCAATGACGACGGCTCGACCAAGCGGATCTTCGTCCAGTTGTCGGACTTCAACGGCTTCTCGGTGGTCGATTTCGCCACCCGCAAGGAAGTCACCAAGATCAAGCTGCCGGAACCGGCGGCCGAATTCGAGACCGACGCCGAACGCTCGACCGCGCCGTCGCACGGCATCGGGGTCGCGCCCGACCGCAAGACGCTGTGGGTCACCAGCATTCCCAACAACGCGGTCTACGTCTATTCGCTCGCCGACCTGAGCCTGGTCGGCCAGGTCGCGCTGCCCGACACCAAGCTGCCCGGCCACAAGCCGCTGTCGGCGGTCGCCAACTGGGTCACGTTCACGCCCGACGGCAAGACGGTCTACATCTCCAACGCGTCGATGCGCTCCGTCACGGCCATCGACATGAAGACGATGAAGGTCGTCGCCACGATCCCGGTCGGCGAGGTGCCGAAGCGGATCAACACGATGGTGATGAACTGACGCAGGTGCGGTTCGCAGATATTTGCACGCGTCATCGTCCGCGCAAGCGGACGATCCGGTAGACACCGCGTGTGCAGTGGCAGGAAGCGCCTCCCATCGGTGTCTGGGGTTACTGGATCGCCCGCTGTTCGGCGGGCGATGACGATCCGGAATTCCCTCGCCGCGGCTTAACCTACTTCCCGGCCTTCTGCCCGTTGACCCACTGGGCCAGCGTCTTCCATGCGGGATCGTTCTTGTCGGCGAATTGCCGGCCGCCCGAATGGAAGACGTCGCCGCCGCCTTCGGGTGCCAGCGGATGCAGCAGCAGCCGGCTGGTCGACGCATCGCCCGGATTGACCAGCTTCGAGACCATCTCGAAATTCTTGCGTGACTGCTCCTCGGTCCAGGCGCTGCTCCCGGGCGAAAGCTTCTCGAGGCGGAAATTATTGTTGCTCTCGGCGTGGCACACGTAGCAGCGCGTGTGGCCGGCCCGCTTCTGCAGGAAGACCGGCTGGACGCGGCTCTTGAAGGTTTCGAAATCGAGCGCGGGCGCCGCCGCGAGCTCGCAGGCGAAACCCACCCCCAGCGCGACCGCAACGACTCAGCGTCAAACGACCCGGCATGCCTGTCCTCCCGTGTTTTGCCGACGACATTAACAGAAGAACGGCGGGCGCGCGACGGGGCCGAGCCTGCCGGGCGATGCGCGCACGGATGCACCGCAGCCGAGCCTCCGTGCGGGTCGAAGCGCATGGCCGCCGCGCGTGCGCTGCGTTCGCGTCTGACGAATGATTGGTGGGCCCGGGAGGACTCGAACCTCCAACCAAGCGGTTATGAGCCGCTAGCTCTGACCATTGAGCTACGGGCCCGAAGGCGGCGGGACCGTAGCAGGGGGTTTCCGGCCGCACAACGCCGGGCCCGGCGGACGCGCATGAGCGTCGCGCGTCACCGACGCGCCGGCTTCCGGCGCGCGCCTGGCCGGCGAAATCCGTCGACAGGCGATCCGTCGCGGCAGCGTACGGCCGGCTGCGATCGATTTTTGTTCGAGATGGATTTACGCGGAAGTCCGAGTTTGTTATGGGTGATTCGGACGATGGACAGCGACGCCAAGGCCGGTCAACCGGGTCATCCATCGCGGCAACGACATGTTTCCCAAGCTGAGCATCATCCTCACCGCCGTGATCGCCGCCTGCGTGGCGGTGCTGGCGGCGACTGCCGGCCTGGTCGGCGCGCGCGATCCCGTCACGCAGTCGGTCGATGTCCCGGACGTCAGCCGACCGCTGATGCAGCAGGCGATCATGGAAGCGCCCGAGTGGCAGCACTTCGAGTTGCTCGCCTATGCGCGCCGCGCCGACGAGCTCCTTCGCCTGCGCGACCTGCCGGTGGCGCCGGTGCGTGCCGTGGTCGAGTTTGCCGAGCGGGCGCAGGCCGATGCGGCCGTCGCGCTGGCCGCACCGCCGCCCGCGACCGAACCGGCCGAGGACGGTCCTGCGGCCGAGACCGCCGCCCTGCAAGCCGACCCCGCCAACAGCGCGCCGGCGGCCGGGCCTGATCCGGTCGCCCAAGTGGTCGTGGCCGAGCCGGCCGCCGAGGCGGTCACCGCCGAGCCGGCCGCGGGCGACACCCAGGTCGCGAGCATTGCGGCAAACGCTCCGGATGGCGCCGACAAGACAGCCTCCGTCACGGCTCCGCCGGCACCCTCGGTGGACGCGACGCCGCCCGGCGACACGAAGGTCGACGCGCCCGCCAAGAAAAAACCCGCTGCCGCGGCGGCGCGCCCCGCCAACCGGACCGCAAGTGTCGGGAACGGCGCCACGGCCTCCGCCAAACCTGCGAACAAGCCCTCGGTCGGCGTAATGCGCCCCGACGCGAAGGCCGCGTCCCGGCCACGCAAGAAGAAAGTCCGGGTGATCTCGCGCGCCCCGCGTCGTGCCGCCGGTCGCCAGCACCGGGTTCCCGATCGACCTGCAGGCACCCAAAGGCGAAAGCACGACGACCTCCGCCCGGTTCGGCCCAGGCTACGAGTCCAGGCGGTAACCCGGCTCCGCAAGGCTCATTTGTCGTCATTGCGGAGCGCGCCGACGCTTCGAAACCGCAAAGGTGCACTCGTTTTCGGCCGAGCCACGCCGTGGGCGCAACCCAGCATTGCCGGATGCCGCTTGGTGGCGTCGGCCGGCGGGGCTAAGTAGTAAAAAACAACCGCGTCCAAAGCGGAGCCGTCGGGACGAAGCGCCGTCGTTGAAGAAGGACGACCGCCATGGCCCATCTGATCGCCAAGCACCCGCTGCCGCATATCAACATTGCGCTGGTGATCGCCGTCGTTTGGATCGCGCTTGCGCTGGCGGCGACGATCTACGACGTCGGTCGCATGGTCCAGGCGTGGTGAAGCGGCCGCGTTTTTACGCTTGAGGCATTTGCCGCGGCGAAGCGCGCCGCGAATGAATGAAGGTCCGCGGCGCGCCCCAGGGGATACGCCGCCTCACATGCGGAACAGTTTCCGCGAATTTGCCGCTCAAGATCTTCACCTTGTCCTCGTCGCACAGCGGCACGTTTTCCATCCAACGGGTGCCCGGCGGGTTGGGAACGAACGGCCAGTCGATCGCGAACAGGATGCGGTCGATGCCCATCTCCATCACGCAGCACAGCAGCGCCGGGTTGGAGAAGTTGCCGCGACGTGGTGATCCAGAAATTGTGGCAGAAGATGTCGCGGAAGCTCATCTGCTTTCCGCCCGGGCGCGCCAGCGCATGATCGATCCGCCAGACCAGGAACGGCAGCGTCTCGCCCAGGTGCCCGAGCACGATCTTGAGATTGGGATATTTGTCGAACACGCCGCCGAGCACCAGGCGGATCGCGATCGTCGCGGTCTCGACGGTGAAGCCCCAGGCCGCGCGGATCACCATCGGAAAATCCTTGGCGTATTCCTTGTAATAGACGTCCATCACCTGCGGGTGCGGCAGCGCCGGATGGAGATAGATCGGCACGTCCAGTTTCTCGGCGCGCTCGAAGATCGGCCAGAAACGCTTGTCGTCGAGGAACAGGCCGTTGGCGAGACCGTGGATCATCGCCCCCTTGAAGCCGAGCTTGGTGACGGCACGCTCGAGCTCGTCGGCCGCGGCCGCGGGATCGCTCGTCGGCAGCGTCGCAAAGCCGGCAAAGCGCGTGGGATGCTTGGCGATCGCCGCCGCCAGCCGGTCGTTGACGCGCCGCACCAGCGCGACCGCGTCGTCGCCGCCGAGCTTCTGCGCCGAGGGCGCCCCATGGGAGATGATCTGGATGTCGACGCCGGCCTCGTCCATGTCCTTCAGGCGCAGATCGCCGAGGTCGTGCAGCCGGCTCATCATCTCCGGATTGCGGACGCCCTCGACCCCCGTATAGGTCGCCGACAGCTCGGCGTCCCAATAGTGCTCCTCGATCGCGATGACGGGGCAGTTCGGCTTCTTGAGCATTGGTGCGTTTCCATTCCCAGGTTTGGCTGCGGCTTCCTATCAAGCGTCGCGGCCGCTGTCACGGCCCGTCCGTCGTACGCCGAATGCGCGCGCTGTTCCCCTCCCCCCGCGAGCGAAGCGAGTGGCGGGGAGGGGCTAGGGGTGGGGGGCAGCCGCAGGTACGGAGCAAGTGTAGTCCCCCCACCCCGTCCGTCGCAGCTTCGCTGCGCCGGCCGACCCTCCCGCCACGAAACCCGGGCCTGCCCGGGTTTCGCATCAAAATGTGCGCAAGTCGGGCAAGCCCGACTTGAGTGGGCGGGAGGGTAGAGACTGCGGCTCGGTGCTGGGCATCACGGCAAGCCAAAGCTCGCGGATCGCGTCACGCACCCACCGGCGTCGGCAGCGGCCGCCCTTCGAGCTTGGCCACGATGTTGTCGATGACCAGCCGTCCGATCGCCTCGCGGGTCTCGATCGTCGCGGCGCCGTGATGCGGCTGGACGATGACGTTCGGCAGCGCGAGCAGCTCCGGCGCGACATGCGGCTCGTGGTCGAACACGTCGAGCGCCGCAAAGCCGAGCCGGCCGGCGCGCAGCGCCGCGATCAGCGCGCCCTCGTCGACCACCGAGCCGCGCGCCACGTTGACGAGCGTGCCGGTGGGCCCGAGCGCCTCGATGATCGGGGTCGACACCAAGTGGCGCGTGTCGGGGCCGCCCTTGCACGCGATGATCAGAAAATCGCTGTCGCGCGCGAGCGCGACCGGATCGGGGACGTAGGCATAGGGGACATCGGGCTTGCGGCGCGGCCCGCTGTAGCGCACCGTCATCTTGAAGGCGGCGGCGCGATCGGCGATCGCCCGCCCGATGCCGCCCAGCCCCAGCACGCCCATGCGTTTGCCCGTGAGGCTGCGGGCGAGCGCGATCGGCCCGCCGGCCCACCTCCCGTCCCGCACATAGCGGTCGGCCGCGAGAATCTGCCGCGCCGACGCCAGCATCAGGCCGATCGCAAGGTCCGCGACATCGTCGGCGATCACGCCGGGCGTATTGGTGACCGCGATGCCGCGCTCGCGCGCGGCCGCGAGATCGATCCCGTCGGTGCCGACGCCGAAGCAGGCGATGATCTCGAGCCGCGGCAGCATCGCGATGAGATCGCGGGTCGCGCCCCGGTTCGCCTCGGTCGCGATGGCGCGGATGCGGGCGGCGGTCGCGGCCGCAAGGCTGCCGGGCGGCAGCGGATAGGGCACGAAGTGATGCACCGTGAAGCGCGCGGCGAGCGCGGCCATCATGTCGGGCGGGAAGGCGCCGAGCGCCAGAATATCGGGCTTCATGCGATGGCGAAACTTCGGGCGCTCACGGCCGCGTTGCGGGGCATGACAGGTCGTTCAAATGGGCTAACATAACCGGCGCCGCTTGCAATAGTGTTTGCGAGCGCCGCCATGACAGCAACCGGAGTCCCGCAATGCACGTCTTCGATCTGCACAAGGAACAGGAATGGAACCCGAAGCGGCACGTCGAGAAGATTCTCGGCGAGGTCGCCGAAGGCGACGTCACGGTCGCATGCTGGGAGCCGGGGCAGATCAGTCCCTATCACTGCCATCCCGAGGCCACCGAAATCTATTTCTGCTACACCGGCGGCGGCAAGATGCGCACGCCCGAACGCACCATCGACGTGGTGCCGGGCTCGTTCGTGGTGCACCCGAAGGGCGAGCTGCACGAATACATCAACGGACCGCAGCGCACGCTCCTGTTCCGGGTGCGCTATGGCGGCAACATGGCGACCCGCCACATGGAGAACCGCCAGCACAAGGACTGGACGCAAAAGCCCGAGGATGCCGCGTTCTTCCGCGCCAATCCGGCGCTGGTCAAGGCCGAGGTCGCGTGATCAGGACGCTGCGGCCCGGTTCGCGGGCGGACGCAAGGCACCCGACGCGGAACATCGGACGGGCCGTTGCGCTTCACGCTCGAATTGCATGATATCGGCGTCGAACCTTGATCCATGACCCTCATCTACAAGATCTGCGAGCGCGCGCCGTGGCAGGAGGCCGAACGCGAGGGGGTCTTCCGCGGCGCGCCGGTCGACCGCACCGACGGCTTCATCCATTTTTCCACAGCCGATCAGGTTCGCGAGACGGCGGCCAAGCATTTTGCCGGCCAGCCCGACCTCGTCGTCGTCGCCGTCGAGGCGGCGGCGCTTGGCCCGGCGCTCAGATGGGAGCCGTCGCGCGGCGGCGTGCCGTTTCCCCACCTCCATGGCGAACTGGCGCTGGCCGCGGTGGCGTGGGTCAGGCCGCTTCCGCTCGGCCCGGACGGCGGTCACGTTTTTCCACCCTTGTGAGGCCGGGTGAAGACCAGGAACCGCGAACCGATCTCCGGGTTACCCGACATCAGCATTATTAATGGGCAGGTCGGCTATAACCGGCCTGCGTCGCGGAAAAAAGCCGCGGTACCCGAAGATGCTTATCAGGCGCAAAGCGGTTGAGTAAAAGCAATGAGGACGCCAAGGCGTCGGAGGAGGACTGCCGTTGTTGATGCATGTGCCGTCGATCGAGTGCCGCTTCCAGATCGCAGTGACCAAGCCCTCGCACGACGATGACGACGGCTACGTCACGTCGCGCCCGGCGTCGGCCGGGTGAGCGATCGCCGAACCCGCAATGCCCATCTTCACACCGCATCAGGACGCCGCCCTCAAGGCCGTCGCCGACTGGCTCAAGGCGAAGCCCGGCATGCGCGGCACGCCGCAGCTCTTTCGCCTGTTCGGCTATGCGGGCACCGGCAAGACCACGCTCGCCCGCCACCTCGCCGAGGATGTCGACGGCAAGGTGGCGTTCGCGGCCTTCACCGGCAAGGCCGCGCTCGTGATGCGCCGCAAGGGCTGCGACGGCGCCTCGACGATCCACAGCCTGATCTACCGCGCCCGCGAAAGCGGCGAGGAGACGCCGAGCTTCGAATTGTGGGACGACGCGCCGGCGTCCAAGGCCAGGCTCATCGTCATCGACGAATGCTCGATGGTCGACGCCGAGCTCGGCCGCGATCTGCTGTCGTTCGGCGTGCCCGTGCTGGTGCTGGGCGATCCGGCGCAGCTGCCGCCGATCCAGGGCGGCGGCTTCTTCACCGAGGCCGAGCCCGACGCCATGCTGACCGAGGTGCACCGCCAGGCCGCCGACGACCCGATCATCCATCTCTCCATGGCGGTGCGCGAAGGCCGCCGGCTCGAGCCCGGCACGTTACGGCGACAGCCAGGTGGTGCGCAAAGCCGACCTCTTCCCCGACCGGGTGCTCGCCGCCGACCAGGTGCTGGTCGGCCGCAACGCGACGCGCCGCTCCTACAATGCGCGGCTGCGCGAGCGGCGCGGCTTCACCGAGGCGCTGCCGCAGGCGGACGACAAGCTGGTGTGCCTGCGCAACAACCGGCGCAAGGGCCTGTTCAACGGCGGCCTCTGGATCGTGAAAGCGCGCAGCACCGCGCGCGCGAGCGCGCTCGGCCTGCGCTTGCAGCCCGACGAGGACATGGGCCGGGTGGTGAAAGTCTCGGTGCGGCGCGAGTGCTTCACCGGCGGCATCGAGGAGCTGGATTGGCAGCAGCGCAAGCGCTACGACGAGTTCGACTACGGCTACGTGCTCACCGTCCACAAGGCGCAGGGCTCGCAATGGGACGACGTGGTGCTGTTCGACGAGAGCTTCGCGTTTCCCGACAGCCGCGATCGCTGGCTCTATACCGGCATCACGCGGGCGGCGAAGCGGCTGACCGTGGTGATGTGAGGGCTTGGCCGTCATTGCGAGCGAAGCGAAGCAATCTCGCTTCGCTTGCGTTGAGATTGCTTCGTCGCGCTTCGCGCTCCTCGCAATGACGCTTGTGGGACCTTGTCAGCTTGCTGCCGCCACGCGTGTCGCCTGCCGCGGCGTCGCGCGCAGCATGTCCATGAGGCTGCGCACCGAACCGAGATCCTCCAGCCGGCCCACGGCGCCGACCACCTCGTCGACATGGGCCGCGGAGAGCAGCCCTTCCGCATAGGTGCGCAGCTTGCTCTCGATCTGCGCGCGCGACAGCGGATTCTCGGCCGAGCCGCGCGGATGGTCGCAGCGCGCCGACAGCGTCTTTCCGTCGGCCATCTCGATGTCGACCACGCGCCTGCACGCCGGCGAGCGCCGGATCGGGCCGCACGTCGACCTGCTCGGCGGCCGAGCGCCGCAGCACGGGATCGTCGTAGCGCGCCGGCTCGAACTGGGCGAGCGTGAGCGTGCGGTCGTGCAGGATGACCGCGGCGGTGTAATGCGCCGAGATCAGCGCGTCGAACTTGGCCTTGTAGCGGGCGAGCTTGCCGTGCAGATCGAACACGGTCTGGCTCAGGCGGACGCGCAACTGCTTGACCTTGGCGGGATCGACGTCGTGGCGCTCGACGAGATCGAACAGCGCGGTGTTCATGCCCTGGATCGACGAGGCCGAGGGCCACAGCCGCAGCGCGATCTGCTCGAGCTCCCAGCGCCGGCCGAGCTCGGCGGTCGCGAGCTCGGGCTTGCCGCCGTTCGAATAGCTGTTGTAGAGGCCGCCGTCCTTGGCGGTGAGGAACTCGCGCGTCGCGAGGAAATTCTGCTCGGCGAGCAGCGCCGCCATCAGGCCCGACAGCGCGCCGCGGCACTGGTGGAACTTCACCGTCGGCGTGCCCCAGGCCGCGAACGTGCCGGCCGCCTGGCTGCCGGCGAGTCCGAACGCCTTCGCCATGGTGTCGGCATCGAAGCCGCGCAGCGATCCGACCGCCGCCGCCGCGCCGAACGGGCCGAGAACGCCCGGGACCGTGCCAGCCGCGCGCGCGCATCGCCGGATAGTCGGCGCCGATGCCGACCCGCGTCGTCACCTCGAAGCCGGCCGCGAGCGCGACCAGGAGATCGCGGCCCGAGCAGCCGTCGCGCTCCGCGATCGCGAGCGCGGGCGGCACCACCTCCGGCGTCACATGGGTCAGCGTCGAGCGGTGGATGTCGCACATGGTGACCGCCGTCACCAGATAGCCGTTGAGCAGGGTCGCGCCGGCGAGCGAGAGGCGGTCGCCGCCGATCACGCTGCTTTCGTCCGATTGCGCGAGCGCGGCGGCGAGCGCGCCGATCTGGCCGGTCTCCTCGCCCTGATGACCGGCCACCGCGCACGCGAGGGTGTCGAGCAGCACGTTCTTGCAGTGCTCGCGCACGCGCTCCGGAATGGCGTCGTAGGTCAGCGTCGCGGCGAAACGCGCGAGCTCTTGGGTCGGTTCGCCCATGGGAATCTCCGTACTGGTCACGTCGTGATGGCCAGCGTAGCGGCTCACCGGGTGCTGTTTCAATCGGCATTGCGGCGCATACCAAGTCGATCGGCGCATGGCGTCCCCGATGCGGGCGTCGCGGCAGCGCCGGAGCACGCGCCGCGGCGCGGCGGACGCGGTGAGCGCCCCGATTCCGGTCGGTGTCGCGGGCCGTCATGTGATATTCGGGTGCGAGGCTCGTCCGCAGCCCAAACCGAGGATGCCGCCATGAGCAAAGACCGCACGCCCGAGGATCGCCTTCGTGCCATCGAGGATCGGCTCGAGATCTACAATCTCATCGCGAGCCACCCGCCGAGCGCCGATACGGGCGCCGACTACTACACCCGCGCCGTCTACGCGGAGGACGGTGTGTTCGACCGCGGGCCCAATGTGGGCGGCGCCGGCAACGCGGCGATCGCCGCCGTGGTGAAGACGCCCGGGCATCAGGCCGCGATCCATGGCGGGCTCGCGCATTTCTGCGCCCTGCCCTATATCGAGCTCGACGGCGATCGCGCCGTGGTCACGTCCTACCTGCAGATCCTGATGCCCGATCCGAACGGTGTCCCGGTCGAGTTGCCGAACCACGGCACATCGAAAGGCTTTCGCATCCACCGGGTCGCCGCCAACCGCTGGGAACTCGCCCGCACTCCCGCGGGATGGAAGATCAAGCGCCGCACGCTGCGGCCGCTCGACGGCTCCGAGCCGGCGCGGCAAATTCTGCGGCAGGCCCTCGCGGCGTTCGAGTCGACGCCGTAACAAAGAAGTCAACAGACATGACCGTGATCAAGCTGCTCAATCCAGATGCGCTCGGCAAGCCGCTCGGCCAGTATTCGCACATGGCCCGCGTCAAGGCGTCCGAATATCTGTTCGTGGCGGGCCAGGTCGCGGTCGACAAGGCCGGCAACGTCGTCGGCGCCGACGACTTCGACGCGCAATGCGTGCAGACCTTCGCCAATATCGAGACCGCGCTCGCCTCGCAGGGCGCCGGCTGGGCGAACGTGGTCGAGTTCACCACCTACCTGGTGCACTCGCAGGACATTGCGAAATTCATGAAATTCCGGCTGCGCGAATTTCCCGGCATGTTTCCGAGCGGCGCCTATCCGCCCAACACGCTGCTCATGATCGACCGCCTGGTGGGAGAGGCATTTCTGATCGAGGTCAAGGTCGTGGCGGCGCTCTGACGGCGCGGCTAGCAGGTCTCTTTTCCCCTCCCCCCGCGAGCGAAGCGAGTGGCGGGGAGGGGTCAGGGGTGGGGGGCGCCACAAGCACGGAGCAAGTGTAGTCCCCCCACCCGGCTCGCTCCGCTCGCCACCCTCCCCGACGCAAGTCGGGCCTGCCCGACTTGCGCACTATAGATGCCGAACTCGGGCAAGCCCGAGTTCGGTGCGGGCGGGAGGGTAGATGCTCCGCTTGCGCGGAGCATGACGGAGCCGATGGCTACTCCACCTTGATCTTGCTCTCCGCCACGAAGTCGGCCCAGGCCTTGAGGTCGGCGCGGATGAAATCCCCGAACTCCTTGGCGGCGAGCGGGGTCACGACCGCGCCCATCTCGGTGAGCCGCCTGCGCACCTCTGCGCCGGCCACCGCCTCGGACAGCGCCTTTTCGAGCCGGGCCACGACGGCGGGCGGCGTCGCGGAGGGTGCCGCCATGCCGACCCAGTAGGCCGCCTCGAGCGGAACGCCCGCCTCGGCCATGGTCGGGACGTCCGGCAACAGCTCGAAGCGCGCAGGCGCCGCGATGGCAAGCGGCGCGAGCTTGCCGGCCTGGATATGCGGCAGGCCGGAAACCGGGGTGAGAAACATGGTCTTGAGATGGCCGGCGATGAGATCGTTCACCGCGGGCGCGCCGCCCCGATACGGCACATGCAGCATGTCGACGCCGGCGCGCAGCTTGAACATTTCGCCTGCCAGATGGCTGGCGCTGCCGAGCCCGATCGAGCCGTAGGACAGCGCGCCGGGCTCGGCGCGCGCCAGAACGATGAGCTCCTTGACGGTGCGCGCCGGCACCGAGACATGCACGGTGAGCACCATGGGCGATTTTCCGATCAGCCCGATCGGCGCGAAATCCTTCACGCTGTCGTAGCTCAGGTTCTTGTAGAACAGCGGATTGACGGCGTGGCTGTCGGTAATCATCAGCAGCGTATAGCCGTCCGGCTCCGCATGGGCGACGGAGGCGGTCGCGATCGTCCCGTTCGCGCCTGCCCGGCTCTCGATGACGAATTGCTGGCCGAGGTTCGCCGCCAGCCGTTCGGCGACGACGCGCGTGATCAGGTCGACCAGGCCGCCGGCCGGATAGGGCACCACCACCTTGACGGGCCGCGTCGGGTAGGCGGCTTCCTGCGCGTCCGCAACGCCATCGATGGGGACACACAAGAGCGCCGCGAGCGCCGCCAGGCCGGCGAGAAATTGCCTCATGTCATCACCCCTCCCGACGTTTGCGTCGCTCCGCCATTGTGTCCAGGATCACGCATGGACCGCAAGGGAGCGATGCAGCAGATCCGCACAGACGCGCGCGCGGTTGCTCAAAGTCCGCTCGGCACCTAATGGCGACCGGAAAGCGGACCTCATCCGAAGTCCGAGTTGTGCCCAGGCCGTGTGAAAACGCATACATTGGAGAATTGTAGAAAATACAATTCCCCAACGCGGCCTCAAACGGTATGCCCGCCGTCCCGATGTTTTGAAAATTTGCGAACTAGGGGAGCGACATCAGGCACCGTGCGCCCGGTGCAATCGGCTCCTCCATGGGCGGGGCGACGCAGGTCGTGCTGGGCTCGCCAAGTCGGTCGAGCGACGAAGGCGTGAACCCTCCCACCATCGCAGAACGGCATCTTCCGACGCCGACAGCTCGGTCGCGAGACCGCCATGGAAGGCGCGCCACGACTCGACATAGGGCTCTCGCACGGTGGTGAGAACCGGAATGCCCGCAGTCACCGCATCCACAATGGACGACAACAGGCCTCCGCCTTCGGATTCAGCCCTGCCGAACTTGTTGATGATGATCACATCGGCCCTCGCTTCGATCGCCTCCGTGAGGCAGTGCGCAATCTCCGCCAGACCGCGAGGATCGAGCTTGCAACCCTCTGATTCCCGGCCGCGGTCCTGCGTGATGCGCTCCGATTTGCCGGTCCGGATATCGACGATATGGAGTTCGAGCGCAGAAACTCATCCGGGACGACTTCGGCCTCCTGAAGAACACCGCCGACCCTGACCCCTTTGGCCCGCAACCGTGCTACGACGCGGCGGAGCGCGCTGTTCACGTCAAATCCCGGTTCATACCGAATGGCGGCAAGCACCGGCGTGAGCTCGGATGACATTCTCGTATTACTTGTAGATCTTGACCTGGACGCAATGATCGAGGGCCGTCGAGATCTTGTCGATATGATCGATGTCGGTCGGCAGCAGCGAATTGAAGTTGATGCCCTTGCCGCGCGCGACCGGCATGCCGGGCGACCAGTGACCGAAATGGCCGCCGACGCCCACCGCCTCGGGATGGATGCACTGGGTCAGCTTGACCTTGGCGCTGCACCTTGTGCACCGGCGATTCCAGCCACACGCGTGTCGCCGTCGCGGATGCCCTTGGCCTTGCCCGACCGACTTCGTTGAGGAGGATGTTGTAGGCGTTGGTCCGCTCGCAGAGCTCGTTGATCCACGGATTCTCGTTGCCGTAGCTGCCGTAGACGTAAGGGGAACTTGAAGTGGACGGCGATCAGGTCGTAGTCGCCCTTCTGCAGCGCCGTCATAGGACGGAGCACGGCATCCAGTCGGACAGCGGCTTGTAGTCCGAGAAGTCCCACTCGAGCCCCAGTTCGTCGAGCGACCTTTTTCAGCTCTTCGCCGCGATCGCAGGAAATGCTCGAGATAGATCGGCACGCGCGCGTCGAGGAACGGTCCGATATAGGCCTCCTCGACGTCTCGCGGCAGGCGGATGACGCCGTGCTCGCGGAACCAGTCCAGACCGTGGTCCTCGCCGAACCAGGAGCGCGCCGTCCGGTCGACGACCTCGGCGGCCGGATAGCGCTGGCCGGGCTTGCAGCGCATGCTCGTCCTTGAGCATGTAGGTATGGTTCAGCAGCCGGTACATGTCGCCGAGGATGCCGAGCGCGATCGGCGATCTCCTGGATGACTTCCTGCGGATGCCTGATCTGCCCGGCGGGCTCGACCGACCGGGTGCCGCACCTGCCAGTGGAAATCGTGCTGGCCGCAGGGCGGAATCGAGTGCGTCGCCCGAGCCGGTGTTGAAATCGTATCGCTCCAGATAGCTCGGGAACGGCAGGACGATGTCGTCGAACAAGGTCGTCTCGTTGATCTCCACCGCGAAGCCGGCGATGAATTTCAGCGACTGGTAGAGCCGCTTCGACCTTCTTGATGTCGCCGAACGAGCTCAACAGCGAGTTGGTCGGCGTGTGCATCAGCACCTCGAGCTGATACGACAGGCCGTAAGCCTGCGGGATTCTCGACCGTGATCGGCAGCAGCGTATGGTAGTGCGGGGCCAGCGGAAACAGCTCGCCGATGTCCATGCGCACCGGCTTGGTCGGGGTGCGGCCCGGGAACGCCTTCGGATGCGGCACCGGCATGATGTGGCCGCCGTCCTCCAGCATGCCGTCGGTGCCGCCCTCGGGCCCCCAGTGATGCGGATGCTTGCCGGCGCGCCGCGTGCTCAGGATGCCGCCCGGCACGTTCACGGCGCCGACCACGATGTTCAGGAGCTTGAGCGGCCAGCACTGGTGGAAGCCGTGCTTGTGGCCCTGCGTGCCCTTGGCCCAGTCGACGCAGGCCGGCCGGTAGGGCAGCTCGACGCCGTCGATGGTGATCGTCTCGCCGATGCGGGCGGCCTCGCCGAACTCCCGCGCGATGCGCCGGACGGTCGCGGCCGGAATGGTGGTGATCGTCTCGGTCTGCTCCGGCGTGTACTTGCGCGACATGCTCGCGCAGCAGCTCGAACGCCGGGCGGCCCTGCTTTCCCTGCGCCTCGTAGGTGCCGGTCAGCGCCGGATCGCGCAGGCTCGGATCGTTGTGGGTCTTGACCGTGCCGTCGGCCGCGTCGTAGACCAGCGGCTCCTTGGTCTCGGCGTCGCGCAGATAGCGCCCGTCGGCGCCGACCAGATAGGGCGCATTGGTCTTGTTCTTCAGGAACGGCGCGTCGTAGATCTCGAGCTCGTTCAGCAGCACGTGCAGCATGCTGAGCGCCAGCGCCGCGTCGGTGCCGGGACGGATCGGGAATCCACTCGTTGGCCTTGCTCGCCGCGTAGCCGCCGACCGGATCGACCACGACGAGCTTCATGCCGCGCGCGCGCGCCTCGGCCATGTCGAGCGCGATGGTGGTTGTAGGAGCCGCGCGTGGCGATGCCGAACTGGGTGCCGACCAGCATGCAGATAGTTGGCGTAGTGCAGATCGGGCTGCTGATGGAAGCCGCCGCCGGAGAAGAACTCGACCGGATGCACCACCTTGCCGCAAGTCGGCGAGCCGGTGTTGTTGACGTGCGGCGTGCCGAAGGCGCTGCCGAACGCCTTCAGCCAGTAACTGATGTCGCCGACCGGACTCCCAGCCCTGGATCCAGAGCTTCTTCGGATTGTCGCGGATGCGCTCGAGTGCGGCGACGATCGTGTCGATCGCCTCGTCCCAGGAAATTTCCTGCCAGCCCGGATCTTCGTCGAGCCCCTTCTTCGGGTTGGTCCGCTTCAGCGGGACCTTGACCCGGTTGCGGGTTGTAGAGGTTCATGACGCCGGCCTTGCCCTTGGCGCACATCTTCCCCGGTTCTGCGGATTGTCCGGATTGCCCTCGATGTTGACCACGACGCCGTTCTCGCACCTCGCACGCAGAATGCCGCAGCCGATGTAGCACATGCCGCATGCCGTCGGGATCCACTTCGACGTTCCGTGCTTCGGCAGCCGTTTGCATCGTTATCCTCCTCCGAACATGGGCAGCATGATGACGTCGACCTCGCCGTTGCCCAGCGTCTCGTCGAATCCAGCCGGTGCCCTGGACTCTTCTCCCGTCGACGAATATCAGGATGTAGTGGTGCAGCTTGCCGGAGCTTGCTGAACACCCGCGACGTGAACGCCTCTCCGTAGGTCGCCGACAGATAGGCGAGCAGATCCCCGACGGTGTTGTCCGCCGGCATCGGCAACTTGAATGCTGCGCGCCCCGACCACCGTCGGCAGGTCGCCCATGAACTTCACCTGGACATCGATGCAGGCCGCTCCGACCGGCGCCGCCGGCGACGCGATGCCGTTCGGCTGGCTTGCGGGGCTGCTCGCGGCTCCGGCCGTCTTGCTCGACTTCCACGGTCTCCATTGCATCATTCGGGGCACCGGTGTGAGTTGCTCGGAGCGCCGCGGTACCGCGGCGGCCGAGCTATTGTCGTCATCGGCGGCCCGTCGCGCGGTTGGCCGTCATGCTTGCGTATTCGCGGTCGAAATCCGCGCTGGTGCGAGTCAGCGTGCTGAAGTCCATCTTGGCGGGGGTAAGCGCGGCGGGGACGTAGTAGACCCCCGCCTTCAGCACGCAGTAGCGGAACAGAATTGCGCCGACCTGGATGCAGGCGCCGGCCAGCGCCTGCGCGGATTCCATCCACATGAGCATCGCGAGCGGCACGATCCAGCCGACCACGACGACGCCGATCCAGAACAGCGTGCCAAGCGGCGCGCGATTGAGGCGGCGCACCGATTCGCCGGCCGAGCCGCCGACCCGGTTCATGACGAGCAGATGGACGGCGGAGAGGGCAGCGTTGACCACGATCAGAGCCTCGGCCAGCAGCGCGACTTGAGCGAAGTTGCCCGGCGCGATCGACGCGCCGAGCAAGACGACGCCGGCCGCCGCGAGCGACGCATAGGTGAAGAACAGCAGCGGCAACAGCGGCGTATTCCAGAACGGAATGGCGCGGAAATTCGAGACGACGAAGCCCGGATAGATCGCCGTCAGCAGCGCGAAAAGCGCCGCGATCCACCCCAATGCACGGCCCAAGGCGGTGCCGTCGTTCCACGGCAGCCACGACAAGGCGGCGATCGACGGCGCGAACGAAAGACAACCGAACATGAAGAAGCAGGAGACGAACAGCACGCCGCGGCTGATCCAGGACGTCCCCGGCCGCGAGATCGCCCGCCATGCCCGTTGCGGGCTGCCGAGCTTGAACAGCAGCGTGACGGCTCCGAGCAGCACGAGCGCGATCGAGACGAGCGCAAATGAGGACGGCAGGCCGAAGATGCGAAACAGCAGGAACAGGCAGCCGCCCAGGCTCCCCAAGAACAGGTACAGCGCCAGCAGCCACGCCCATTCGCCCTGGCTGCTCTGCTCCACGTTGAATTTCCCGATCATGGCTCGCCCCGCTTTACGTCAGATAGAACACGCAAGGGTCCGTTCCCAGCTCCGCGCTCGGCTGGAAATGCGGACGTTCGCGAATCAGCTTCGCGATCTGCGCTTTCGGAGTCGTTGAGATCGCCGAACACCAGCGCCTTGGTCGGGACAGGTCTCGACGCAGGCGGGCTCCAGGCCCTGGTCGATGCGATGGACGCACAGCGTGCACTTCTGCGCGGTGCCCTTCTGCCATTTCTCGTAGGCCGCCTCCTCGAACGGGGTTCTGGTCGCGCCGTAATACCCGTTCGCGCTTTCCGGCATGAAGCGGACGTCGTAAGGACACGCCACGACGCAGGTCCCGCAGCCGATGCACTTGTCCTGGTCGATCAGGACGAGATTGTCCTTTTCGCGCCTGTAGCTCGCGCCGCTCGGGCAGACCGGTACGCACGGCGGATCGCTGCAATGATTGCAGCGCATCGGCATGAAGACCTTGTAGGCGAAGGGAAAAGTTCCCTCCTCCTTCTCGAGCACCCGGGTCCAGAACACGCCCGGCGGCGTGCCGTTCTCCATCTTGCAGGCGATCGTGCAGCTCTGGCAGCCCGTGCAGCGCTTCAGATCGACGGCCACGCCCCATTTCACGGTGCCGCCCGCCTCGGGCGCCATGCTTTCGGCCATCGTTTTCTCCCTGTCGCGTGCTCGTTACTGGAGACGCTCGATCGTTACCCGGAGCCCTCCGGGCGAAGCCTGCCATTGGATACAAGGTTGCGCGGACACCACATGCGAATGGCCAGAGACGCCGGCCAAGCCGGAAACACAGCCGGAACTACCGTCGGGGCCACATGAGGGCGAGCGAGCGGAAACAGAAGCCGAAACAACGAGTGCCAGCGAAAATCATCGTCCTGATGCGCAGGAAACGCGGCTCGGCCTACATTCTCGCGGTCGATCGGATGGCGGGCGGGTTTGTCATCGGCTCCGCAGCGCAAAACATCGGCTGGGCTCTCACTGAGAGTCGCCGCCTGCCTGCCGCCGAGTGAAGCCGCGATCATAAACTTTCCCCATTGTTTGTATTAGTGGCGAGCCCACAAGGGGCGTCTTTGACCTATGTCAAGACACGACGGCTTATGTTGTCGGGCCGCGCAGTCGGCATGGCGCTTGATCGGGGGATTCGACGATCCGTGCCGGCAAATGATCATCGAGAGTCGCGCGGACGCGCGTCACATCGGCACCACGGCCCGCCTGGGGAGGTTGAACCGGTGTCGGATGGGTCCACAAAAAAAAGCCTGGTCCTACTGCGTCATCGCCCGCGCAAGCGGGCAATGCGCACTAAAGGCTAGACGCTGTCCGACCAGACGCAGCAAAAACGCGAATTCATGAACCGAAACAACTTCGCCCCGTTCGGGCGGGCGCGCTGGACGTCGATGACCAGGTAATCGACGTCGTAGATCGGCCTCCCGTCGTGCAAGGCGCCGGCCACATCCCTGTCGCTGAAATAAGCGCCGGCATCCGGATGTGAATGATAGACGACGATGGCCGGATCGGCATCGAATAAGCTCACGCCGAGCTGGTACAGATCGTCCGGCGCGAGCCTGTAGGCCGCGCGGGCGGACTGCGGCCATCGCACGGGATCCTCCGCATGGAGCGCGTCCTGATTGTTGACGGCGCGGTGAACCTGACCGCTTTCCCGCACGAATCCGCAGCATTCATTGGGATAGGCTTCGACGGCGTGCCGATAAATATCTTGCAGCGGCGCCGCATCGCGTCCGCTTTGGCTCGAGATCATTCGCTCCCATGCGCCCGCGGGCGCCGCACCGTTCGCCCGGTCGTCACCGGTCGCGCTCCGTTCTCGCGTCATGTCGGCAAGCAACGTGGACGCACGTTCCCGCTCGCAATGCCGGCGCGGCGTCGATCGCAGCGCCTGGTCACGGCACCGCAAACCCGGCGCTCCTGAGCACCGGCTGCCAGCGCGTCATCTCGGCCTCGACGAAGGCGCGGAACGCGTCGGCGCTCAACGGCTCGGCCACCAGGCCGTCCTCGCGCAGCCGCTTCGCCGTTTCCGGACGACTCACAGCCTTGATCACCTCGGCATTGACCTTGTCGGTGATCGCCTTCGGCAGACCGCTCGGCCCGGCGAGAGCAAACCAGTTGGTGCTGACAAGTTGGGGAAAGCCGAGCTCCTTGAACGTCGGCAGGTCCGGATAATCGGGCAGTCGCTCGGCCGCCGTGTGGGCGACCGGCACCAGCACCTTGCCACGGACCAGTCCCGCCGCGGAGGACAGGGTCTGCGAGGAAAAAACGAGATGCCCGCCGACCAGATCGGTCAGGCCCTGCGACGCGCCCTTATAGGGCACGTGCTCGACGCGGATGCCGGCCAGCTTGGCGAAATATTCGGAGATCAATTGGCCGTTGCTGCCGATGCCCGAGGACGAATAGGTCAGCGGTCTTTCCGAGTTCTTGCCGAGGGCGATGAAGTCCCTCAACGTCTTGACGTCGCTCTTGGCATTCACCACGAACACGATCGGCGAGCCCGCGATATAGGCAACGTTGGTCAAGTCCTTTTGCGGATTGTAGCCGATCTTCGGATTGGTCAGCGGGTCGATCACGAGCAGCGAAAAGGTGGTGATGACGAAATTGTAGCCGTCTGGCGGCGAATGCGCGACGGCAGTGACGCCGATCGTGCCGGCAGCGCCGGCGCGGGTCTCGACAAAGAATTGCTGACCGAATGCCTGAGACAGATGTTCGGCGACGACCCGCGCCAGCATGTCGGCCGCGCCGCCCGGCGCGAAGGTATTGACGATCCTCACCGGTCGCGACGGCCAGTCGTCCGCCCCGGCCGGGGTCGATGCGCCCGCTGCCGCGGCAACAAGCACCGCAAACATCGCTACCAAGCGCTTCATCGGGAAAAATCCGCAGCTGACTCGTTGGCGACCACAAAGCTACACCGGTTTTTCCGGGCTGGGAAAGCGGATTTAACGCCGTAACCGGCGACAAAATGGTTTGCCGCCGAACTCACAAAGCATCCACCGCTTCGATATGTCGCAAACCGGCGTGCCAGCGTTTTGACAATTCGCAATGCAGACCGGCCGAGGACATAATAGGGGCGCCATAACGGCGGCCGAAATACTCCGCCAATATCGACCAATCGATTCAGCCGGTCACGTCAACGGATCACTTGGCCGAACAGCGGCCGCCATGGAGGGAACGCCGTGATCAATATCCGCGCCGCCCTGATTGCTCTCCTCGGTGTCGCCCTTCCGGCCACGAACGCACCCGCCGTCGATATCCCGAAGATGATCACGATCATCGTGCCTTATCCTGCCGGCGGATTGGGCGACCTCATGCCCCGTGCGATGGCCGAGGTTCTCCGGGTGCGGACCGGCCACACCTTCGTCATCGACAACAAGCCGGGCGCCACCCAGATGCTCGGCGCGCGCGCGGCCGCGCAGGCGCGGCCCGACGGCGGCACCATTCTGTTCGGCAGCGCGACCAGCCTGGTGGTCAACCCGGCGATAAAGAAGAACCTGCCTTACGATCCGGTCAAGGACTTCGAGCCGATCTCCCTGGTCTTCATCGCGCCGCTGTATCTGGTCGTGCGACGCGGCCTGCCGGTCCACGCGCTGTCGGATCTGATCGAGCTCGCCAAGACGCGAAACGGGCAGGCTCACTTATGCGTCCGGCGGCGTCGGTTCGACCTCCCATTTGGCCGGAGAGCTCCTGAAGACGCTTGCCGGCATCGAGATGGTCCACGTTCCATATGCGGGCACCGGGCCGGCGGTACGCGACGTCATCGGAGGCCATGTCGATCTGACCTTCACCGGCTCCGGGCTGTCCTTTGCGGACCAGGTGAAGGTTATCGCCGTCACCACCGCCAAGCGGGCCGAGGCGGCGCCCGATGTGCCCGCCATCGATGAGACCGTCCACGGCTACGACGCGACCGGATGGTTCGGCTTTCTGGCGCCGGCCGGAACGCCGAAGGCGACGGTGGACTGGTTTGCGACGGAAATGCGCCGGGCCGTGGAGTCCGGGGAACTCAAGGAAAGGATGGAGGCGGGCGGCAACGAGCTGCAATTCTGGGGCAGCACGCCGGAGGAATTCCGCGACTATATCGCCAAGGAAATTCCGCAGTGGAAGGCCGTCGTCAAGGCCGCCAATATTCCCGTGGACTGATTCGAGAATCTGAGCAGAGCCGCGGGCTAGGTCCCAGGGCTTTCTGTTGGATGGCCTTCCGCGGTGTCAGGTCAGCCAGGGTCAGTCGTATCCATGACGCCGACCGCACGCCCGCTCCGCCGCGATGAGCAGACCTTTGCGTGTCACGCCGACAGGTCGCGGTTGGGCAACATGCGAACATCATTGCCGTTGTTTCGCCAGCGGTTTCGCGACCTCGCGGGCGTGCTCGATGAAAAGCCGCGCCACGGGGCTGAGCGTGCGGTTCTTCAGGGTGACGATTCCGTTTGGCAGGCGGCCCATTGGAAGATCGACAGGCAAGACCTTGAGCTCCGAGGCTGGCAGAAAACCTCAATATGGAAGCCGGAAAAATCGTGACGAAAGCGCCCGGTCGCCAGGAGACTGATCCGCACCTGGGGGGAATCGGTGACCACGGTCGTGCGAGGGTAATCGAGCCCGCTGGCGCGAAAGGCCTCCGTGGCGACCGACCCAATCACGCTTCTCGGTGGCGGCAGCACCCACGATTCGTTCGCCAACTCGGCAAGCTCGATCCTGCGCCGACGAACCCATGGATTTTGCGCGCCCGCCGCGACGACATAGAAGTCATCAAAGAGAAATTCGAAATCCAGTCGTTCGTCCGCAACGGGGCCGAAGCTCCGCACGATCAGGAGATCGACGTTACGTTCGCTCAGTTCCCGGTGCAGTGTCTCCACGTATCCGATCACGAGATGAAACACGATGCGCGGATAGCGCCGGGAGAGCCGATCGACGAGAGCAGAAACAAAGCTCGCGGCCAGAAAGGCGCTGCTTCCGATCCGCACCTCCCCAGCCGTAGGATCGGCGAGAA
Source organism: uncultured Pseudomonadota bacterium (assembly GCA_963791155.1). Lineage (GTDB taxonomy): Bacteria > Pseudomonadota > Alphaproteobacteria > Rhizobiales > Xanthobacteraceae > JAVDCA01. The sequence goes on along the minus strand of CAWBRI010000016.1, from coordinate 102,005 downwards.
ACTCGATATTCTTCACGGCCTGGCGCAGGTCGTCGAACACGGCCGCTCCGCCATCGAGCAAGGCGCGACCGTACTCGGTCGGCTCGACGCCCTGTGGGTTGCGGTCGAGCAGTCGCACGCCAATGGTATGTTCCAATTCCGCGATCGATCTGGAAATGGCGGGTTGAGTCGTATTGAGGAGCGCGGCCGCCTTGCTCATGCTGCCGGCCTGCACGACGGCCATCAGGACATGGAGGTCGTGCAGTTTCATCCGGGAGTCCGATGCGATCGCTCAGCTGCATTTCGGCACCCATTGCAAGATTGGTATGGCTATATCAAAACATAGCATTATACGCGTATAGCCGCATCCGCTACTCATCTCGCCGTCGACGCTCGCGGAACAGCCGGCCGCTCAAGACCGCGCGGCGTGCAAGTCCGCAACCGGAGGAGGACGCCATGACACTTCCGCGCCGTCAGTTTCTGCGTCTGGCAGCGGGCGCTGCGGCGCTCCCGGCCGTATCGGGCTTCGCCTGGGCGCAAACCTATCCGACGCGGCCGGTGCGCATCGTCGTCGGCCTTGCTGCCGGCGGCACGACCGACATTGTCGCGCGCCTGATCGGTCAATGGCTCTCGGAGCGGCTCGGCCAGCCATTCGTCATCGAAAACCGGCCGGGCGCCGGCGCCGGTATCGCCACTCAGGTCGTCGTGAACGCGCCCCCGGACGGCTATACGCTGCTCCTGGTCAATGCGGCGAACGCGATCAACGCGACGCTCTATCGAAAAACTCAACTTCAATTTCATCCGCGACATCGCGCCGGTCGCGAGCATCAGCCGCGAGGCCAGCGTCATGGTGGTGCATCCATCGTTTCCGGCCAAGACCCTTCCCGAGTTCATCGCCTACGCCAAGGCCAATCCGGGCAAGATCAACATGGCGTCGGCCGGCAACGGGAGCGGCCCTCATGTGACGGGCGAACTGTTCAAGATGATGGCTGGCGTCGACCTGGTTCACGTGCCGTATCGCGGCGGAGCGCCGGCGCTGACCGATCTGCTCGCCGGACAGGTGCAAGTCTACTTCGGCACCGTGACCGGTTTGATCGAGCACATCAGAACCGGCAAGCTGCGCCCATTGGCCGTGACCACCGCGACGCGCTCGGAGGCGCTGCCGGACATCCCGACCGTGGGCGAGTTCGTCCCGGGCTACGAGGCGAGCACGGTGTTCGGCCTCGGCGCGCCCAGGAACACGCCCGCCGAGATCGTCGACAACGCTCAACAAGGAGATCAACGCGGCGCTCGCCGATCCCAAGTTCAAGGCGCGGTTTGCCGAGCTCGGCGGCACGGTGCTTGCGCTCTCGCCGCCGACTTCGGCAAGCTCCTCGCCGAAGAAACCGAGAAGTGGGCCAAGGTGGTCTGGGCGGGCAACATCAAGCCGGAGTGAGGCTGATTGACACCACGTCTCATGTTCTGGTCGCGCGTATCGAAATAGAGAGATCCCACATGCAATCGGCAAAGAACACAGGTCGGGCCTATGAGGTTGAAGGTCGCTCCCACTACGCCTCCCGGCCCGGGTTCCGCATCGTCGAGATGCAGATAAGCCCGACACAAACGATTCCCTGGCATTACCACAGCGAAGCGCAGGACACGTTCTACGTCATAAACGGAACGATACGCATTTTTGCACGTGACCCTGAAGAGGAGATATGCTTGACAGTCGGTCAAACCTACGCCGTTCGTCCAGGACGTCCTCATCTTGTCACTAACGCTGGTGACGCCTCGGCCGTGTTCCTGGTCTTGCAGGGTATGGGCGAGCACGATTTCGTCGCTCTCGTCTGATGGGGAGGGTTCATGCCGGGCAACGACATCACTATCCGCTCGAGGGGCGGGGGCGTGTTTGATTGTTATCTGGTCACGCCCGAGACCCGCGATCCGGTTCCAGCCGTCGTGCTTGCCTCCGCGGTTCATGGCGTCGATGCGGACATCCGCGCCATCGCCGACGAGTTCGCGGCGCACGGGTTCATTGCGGCGGCGCCCGACCTGTTCTGGCGTTCGCTTCCCGGGCCGCTTTCCCACGACGATGGCCGCGCCGCCGAGCGCTCGCAGCCGCGCCTCGAACGCATCAAGGCCGGCGAACGCGATATGGCGGATACTTTGGCGTTTCTCGGCACACTACCGAAATTCAACGGACGCGCTGCGGCGATGGGCTTCTGCTACGGCGGCCCATACGCGATCCTCGGGCCGAAGCGCCTCGGCTATGCGGCCGGCATCTCCTGCCATGGAACCCAGATGCTGGACTACATTCACGAACTCGATGGCGTCGGCGAGCCCGTCTGCATTATGTGGGGCGACCAGGACAACCGGGCGCCGGTCGAGGTGCTGGACGCCTATCGCCGTATACCGTCGCGCCAGAAGAACGTGGAGGTGCACATCTTTCCGGGCGTTGTCCACGGCTACATGATGCGCGGAAGCCCGACGGCGTTCCATCCGGTGACGCGCGATTTTTCGATGACGCGCGCGCTGGCGATTCTCGACGGCCTCCGAGACGGACGCATGTCCCGGTCGCTGCGCCACGGGTCGTAAATCTCGAGCCATAACCGCGCGTTTGCGGCGCGTTAACGAGACCGCGCCCTAAATCTCGATGCGGCGGCTGATCTCGACGAACTTGGCGCTCGGGATGTTGAATCGGTCCGCCGCATGTGCCGAGTTCCGGAACATGAACGCGAACAGCGGAACGCGCCAGCGCGCGAGCCTTGCCCGGCCCTTGCGGCGCACGACCTCGTCGCGTTCGCCGAAATAGATCGCATTGTCGAGGTCGATCGGACAGCCGGTCTCCTTGGCCTGGCGCAAGGCGGCTGGAAGGTTGGGAATCTCGACGAAACCGTAGCGAACCGTCAGGTGCCAGAAGCTTTCGGCGAGGTGCGCCACGTCGACGCGATGCTCGGCGCGAATGCGCGGGACTTCCTCGAACTGCACCGTCAATGCGATCAGCGTTTCGTGGATGGCGCCGATCTGGGTGACGTGCTCGACGATGAGCGGCGGCATCGACTTGTTCAGCCGCGTCAGGAAGATCGCCGTGCCGGGCACCCGCGGAATCTTGTTATCGCGCAGCTGCTGGAAGAAGACCTCCGGCGCCTCCGTGGCCTGCGCAAGCTTGCGACGCAGCGCGCCCATCCCGAAATGCCACGTGGTCATGATGACGAAGACCAGCGTGCCGAACGCGAGCGGGACCCATCCGCCCTCCCTGATCTTCAGAAGATTGGCCGAGAAGAACGCAATATCGACGACAAGAAATGCGCCGCCGACGGCGAGCGCGCTCGGCGCCGACCATCCCCAGCGCTCGCGCATCACCCGGTAGAGCAGCGCGGTGGTCAGCAGCATGGTGGTCGCGACGGCGGTCCCGTAGGCGCCCGCCAGGCGATCGGAGCTGCCGAATCCGACCGCGATCGCCAGCGTGAAGCACATCATCGTCCAGTTCACGGACGGCACATAGATCTGTCCATATTCTTCCGCCGAGGTCTGCCGGATGCGCACGCCCGGAAACCAGCCGAGCTGCATGGCCTGGCGGGTGAGCGAGAACGACCCCGTGATGATGGCCTGGCTGGCGATGATCGTCGCGACGGTCGCGAGCGCCACCAGCGGAATCACCGCCCAGTCGGGTGCGAGCCGGAAGAACGGGTTCCCGCCGATCGCGGGATCATCGAGAAACAGCGCGATCTGACCCGCATAATTGAGCAGCAGGGCGGGGAGCACGACCGCATACCAGACGGTGCGGATGGGATTGCGCCCGATATGGCCCATATCGGCGTAAAGCGCCTCGCCGCCGGTGATCGCCAGAAACACGGCGCCCAGCACCGCAAAAGCGCGCCAGCCGCCCTCCATTAGAAACTTCACCGCGTAATACGGGTCGGCCGCGACCAGCACTCCCGGATGGCGCGCGATGCCGGCGATCCCGAGCATCGCGATCGTGACGAACCAGAGCAGCATGACCGGGCCGAAGGCCTTGCCCACCACCGCGGTTCCGCGGCTCTGGATGGCGAACAGGCCGAGCAGGATCGCCAGCGCCATCGGCAGCACATAGGGCTTGAAGATCTCGGTGCCCACGTTGAGTCCTTCCAGCGCACTCAGCACCGAAATGGCCGGCGTGATGATGCCGTCGCCGTAGATCAAGGCGGCGCCGAACAGTCCCATCACCACGAACACGCGCTTGCGCCCCGACCAGCCGGCTCCGATCAGCGACATCAGCGCCAGGATGCCGCCTTCGCCGTGATTGTCGGCCCGCATCACGAAGACGCAGTATTTGACCGAGATCGTGATGACCAGGGCCCAGAAGATCAGCGACAGGCTCCCGAGCGCGGCGTCGGGGACGAGCGGGCCTCCGACCGCTTGCGCCACGGCTTGGAGCGTATAGAGCGGGCTGGTCCCGAGGTCCCCATAGACGATCCCCAAGGCCGTCAATGCGGCGGCCGGGGTGGTGGCCTGCGTGGCGCGTGGCGCCGGGTGCGCCAGGGAGACGGCGGTTGTCATCGCATGCGACCTCTCGGCGTCTCTCAATTCGGGCAATCGCGCATGAGCACCGTGCGCGATCGCAGGGCCGCCATCACACCACCTTCTTCGCCTTCAGCTCCGCCGCCTTGGTGGCGTCGAAGCCGAGCTCCGCCAAAATCTCATCGGTGTGCTCGCCCAAAGTGGGCGGCGGCGTGATCGGGCCCGGCCGCTCGCCGTCGATCAGCAGCGGCGGATAGGCGCCCGGCACCTCGCCTTCGGTCGGATGCGTCACCTTGTAGAACGTGCCGAGATGGCGGACCTGCGGGTCCTCGGGCACTTCCTCGACGTTGAGCACGGGCGCGAAGGGCACGTCCTGCGCTTCCAGGCGCGCCGCCCATTCGTCGCGCGTGCGCGTCGCGAAGGTCTTGCCCAGCTCGACCCACAAGGCCCTGTAGTTGGCGATGCGCTGCTCGCGCGTCGCGAAATCCGGGTGGGTGAGGAGGTCGCCGCGCTCGAGCGCCGCGACCAGGCCCTCCCAGAACTTGGTCTGCGACGACAGATGCATCGCGATGACGCGGCCATCGCCACAGCGGAACGCGAACGACTGCGACACGCTCACGCGCGAGCGCGGACCGATCGTCATGCCGTGGCGCTGGTGGTTGATGAAGCCGTCCGGCGCGAACGCGATGGTGGCCTCCAGCATGCTGGTCTCGATGCGGCGGCCCTTGCCGGTGCGCTCGCGCTCGTAGAGCGCGCCCAGGATCCCGTAGGCGGCGTAGAACCCGCTGATGTTGTCGGACAAAGTCGGCCCGCCGACCTCGGGCGCTTGCGGGTCGATGAACTGGCTCATCACCCCGCTCAGCGATTGCGCGACCGCGTCATAGGACGGGCGGTCGCGGTAAGGCCCGCTCGCCCCGAAGCCGGTGATCGAGGCGTGGATGAGCCGCGGATTGGCCTCGCGCAAGACCGCGTCGCCGAATCCCAGGCGGTCGAGCACGCCGGGACGGAAATTGTCGATCAGCACGTCGGCCTGCCGCGCCAGGGTCAGGAAAATCTCCTTGCCCTGCGGGGTACGCAGGTCGAGCGTGAGGCTGCGCTTGTTGCGATTGTAGGAAATGAAGTGGCCGCTGTAGCGTCCGCCGCGAAAGCTGCGGAACGGATCGCCGCCCTCGCGGCTCTCGATCTTGGTCACGGCGGCGCCGAGGTCCGCGAGCAGCATGCCGGCGAGCGGGCCGGTGATCATGGTGGTGAGCTCGATGACCCGGATGCCGTCGAGCGCCGCCATGGTCAGTGTCCCCCGGCGACGAAGCCGGCCGGCGCCGTTCCGTCATAGGCGATGCCCTTGGCGCCGTTTTCCGAGATCACGAAACCGATCGACCGCGCCTGCTCCTCGACCAGATGGGCGACGAGGCTCGCGGTACGCGCCAGGATCGGCACGCCCTTCATGGCGGCGAGCGGAAATCCGGCGTCGAGCAGGACGGCCGGGATCGCGCCCGAGATGTTGAGGATGAGGCGCTTTCGTGTCGCCTCGTGGATCGCCGCCTCGCCGGCGCGCGCGGCCTCGACATGACGGCCCGCGCCGCCGATCTCGGAGGCGACCGCGAGCAGGCGGTCGACGCGCGGATCGCCGGCTTTGTGCAGCGGATGCCCGTAGCCCGGAAACGGCTGCCGGGCGGCGCGGTATTCCTGCACGAGCGCCGTCGCGGCCGCCGGCAGGCCGCCGCCCTCGGCGCGCTCGCACAACCTTGCGAGAAACTTGCCCGCGTTCTCGGCGCTCCCGAGGATCACCGAGCCGCAGCCCAGGATGCCGGCCGCGACCGCGCCCTGCACCGCGTCGGGGCCGGCCGCGAGCGTCATGCGGGCGGCCTGCACGCTCGGCACCAGCCCGTGCTCGGAGATCGCGACCATGCAGGCATCGAGGATGCGGGCCTGCGCGTGCGTCGGACGCGCGCCCGTGACCAGCAGCCAGAAATGCTCGGTGAGGGTGAGCGAGCCGATCAGGTCCTTGCACAGGTCGTAACCGCGCACGACGATCATCTCGGCATTCGCGGTGCAGATGGCGCTGGCGGGATCGTGCTGACGTCCGATTTTCACAAAGGGCCTCCCGGGCATGCTCGCAATGACAAGATGGCGAGCATGCCCGGGTGGACGACGCTTGTCGAGAACGGCCCTGCGCGTTGCGGGGCCTCGCTGCGGATCAGCCGCCCTGATAGGGCGAGAAGCCTTGATGCTTCGCCGCGCTGTAGTAACCGCGCGCATAGTTGGACACCGAGCGACCGGAGTTGCCGCCCGCCGCCCGATAGGCGCCGGCGAGATAGCGCACCGCGTAGGTGAGATTAGTGTCGGCATCGAGCAGGCCGGCCGGCGAGCCGGTGTAACCCATGGCGCGCGCGGTGGAGTACTTGATCTGCATCAGCCCCATCGCGCCGCCCCGCCCGATCGCGCGCGCATTATATCGGCTCTCCCGGATGACGACGCGATGCACGAGAGATTCGGGCACGCCGTTCATCTGGGCGTGACGGGCGATCAGCGCGTCGAGCCCGCCATGCGCGGCTTCGCGCGAGGCCGCGACCGGTTGCGTCGATGGCACGAACGAGCGCCGGGACGGCGCCTCGATCATCGGACGCGCGGCGTATTGGCCCGCAAAACCGCCCATGCGTTGATCGGCGTCGGCGAGAACCGGCTCACCGCGGTTGCGCCGCGCATAGATCGACCCGCCGACGCGATGCCGCGCGCCGGACCAGGCAAGCCCGTGATGCGAATGAAGCGAGCTGCTCGAATGATGATGACGGGAATGTTCTCGGGCGAGCGCGGGCTGCGCGAGTGCGGTAATGGCAAGCGTAACTAACAAGAGGCGCATCATGGTGCTCCATGCTGTCCTCCCCTCCGGCTGCAGGCACTTGCGCCGCACAATGCGGCCCTGATCAGGCAAAACGGTGCGCCTGCGTTGTTCATGTCATGGCGGCGGGAACCCGCGGATCGACGAGTGGCCGTACGCTACCTCTAATTGACCTTGATATTGAGCTCTTTCACCAGCCGCGCAAACTTCTCGAAATCGTCGCGGAAGAATTGAGCGAATTGGTCGGCCGTGCCGCCGATCGGCTCCTGGCCCGCCGCGAGGAAGTTCTCCCGGGCAGCGGGATCGGCCAGCGCTTTGTTGATCTCGCTATTGAGGCGCGTCGCGATGTCCGCCGGCGTCCCTGCCGGGACGAATACGCCGAGCCACTGGTCGAGCACGAGGCCCTTGATGCCCGCCTCCTGATAGGTCGGAACGTCGGGCAGGCCCGGCGAGCGAGCGGCGCTCGATTGCGCCAACAGCCGCAGCGTGCCCGCCTTGTAATGCGGGATCAACGGCGAGGAGCCGAGCGAGCCGAGTTTCACATGGCCGCCGATGAGATCGTTGATCGCCGGTCCGCCGCCGCGATATGGCACATGGTCAAGCTTGATGTCGGCGATCTGAGCGAACCATTGCACCACCATGTGCTGGGCACCGATACCGCTGCCGGTCGCGTAGCGCAATCCCGGTTGCTGCTTCGCGAGCGCGACCAGATCGGCGATCGATTTGACGCCGAGCGAAGGATGCGCCGCCAGCACGAGGGGCTGTCGGGATAGATTGACGACAGGCACCAAGTCCTTCAGGACATCGATGCTCATCTTGTAGACATGCGGATTGCTGCTCGTCGCGTCGGTGCCGACAAGGATGGTGTAGCCGTCCGGCGCGCTTTTGGCCGCGGCCTCGATTCCGATGTTGCCGTTGGCGCCGGACTTGTTCTCGACATAGACCTGCTGGCCCAGGCTGCGCGACAGATGTTCGCCGATGATGCGCGCCGCAACGTCGGTCGAGCCGCCGGCCGGAAACGGCACCACGATGCGGATCGGCCGGCTCGGCCAGTTCTGGCCGGATGCGGTTACGGGAGCCAGCAGGCTGGCGGCCGCGATCACCAGGAGCATGCGCAAGGTCGGCATGAAATTGCTCCCCCATTTGCATTCGTGACCGTCTATCCTATCGCCGTGCGTCCCGCACGGATAGCCGCCGCTCCCGCCATCGAGGCACCAAGACCGCATCATGCCGTTCTCCACCTATCTGCCCGAGCACATGGGCACCGCCGTGCTCACGCCGCCCGGGCCCTTCGTGGCCGGCTCCCACGCCGAGCTCACCGTCACCTATACGGCGGGCACGTTCGGCATCGACGACACCGGCATGCTGAAGATCTCCTGGCGCACCACCTCGGACATGAGCAAGCCGCAGTTCGACCAGCCCGCGGCGCCGAACTACACCACCGTCGAGGCGAGCAACGGAGCGAAGCTCGACTACTGGTTCGACCGCCTCAACATCCGTCCCTGGGCGAACACCATCCTGGTGCGGGTCGGCCGCGGCTATCTGCGCGCCGGCGACACCATCACGGTGCGGCTCGGCGACCGCCGGCACGGCTCGCCCGGCTACCGGCTGCAGACCAATTGCGAGGCGCGCGTCGAGCTCAAGACCTCGGTCGACGCCTTCGCGGCCTACGAGTTCGCCGAGCTGCCCGACCAGCCGGCCTTCGACCTCGTGGCGGGGCCGGTCGCGAGCTGGAAGGCGATCTGGCCGTCGCTCGCGGTGGCGGGCGAGCCGTTCCGTCTCGCGATCGTGGCCGAGGACATGTGGGGCAATCCGACCGAGGCGGTCGACCAGCGCCTCGTGCTCACCGCCTCGCATCCGATCCGCGGCCTGCCCGACCACGTCACCGTCCGGGCCGGCGCAAGCCCGCTGGTGATCGACGGGCTGGTCGCGGAAGCGGCCGGCGACGTCGCGCTCCGGCTCCTCGCCGACGACGCCGAGGTCGCGCGCGCCAACCCGATGCGCGTCGTCGCGGCCGCGCCGCTGCGGCGCTACTGGGGCGATCTGCACGGACAGAGCGGCGAGACCATCGGCATGGGAACCGCCGAGGCCTATTTCGCCTATGCGCGCGACAAGGCCTTCGTCGACATCGTCGGCCACCAGGGCAACGATTTCCAGATCACCGACGCGTTCTGGGCCGAGCTCAACCGCCTCACCGCCGCGTTCGACGCGCCCGGCCGCTTCGTCTGCGTCCCGGGCTACGAATGGTCGGGCAACACCGGCATGGGCGGCGACCGCAACATCTTCTTCCGCCGCGAAGGCCGGCCGATCCGCCGCTCCTCGCACATCCTGGTGCAGGGCCAGAGCGAGCCCGGCACCGAATGCTTCACGGCGCACGACATCTTCCGGGCGCTCGAAGCGCGAGGACGCGGTGGTGATCGCCCATGTGGGCGGGCGCTATGCCGACATCGCCTACGCCCATGACGGGCGGCTCGAGCGCACCGTCGAGGTCCATTCGACCTGGGGCACCTTCGAATGGCTGCTGCACGACGCATTCGCGAAGGGCTTCCGCGTCGGCGTGGTCTGCCACAGCGACGACCACAAGGGCCGCCCGGGCGCGACCCGGCCGGGCGCCTCGACGTTCGGCGCGATCGGCGGGCCTCACCTGCTATGCGATGCCCGAGCTCACGCGCGACGCGCTGTTCGAGGCGCTGCGCCGGCGGCGCCATTACGGCACGACCGGCACGCGGATGTTCATCGACCTGCGCGCCGACTTCGCGCAGCCGGTGGCCACCTTCGACGAGGACCCGCAGCTCGGCCCGGCGCGCGAAATTTCCGTGCGCGAGGCCGCGATGGGCGACATCGTGCGGCCGGGCACGACGCCGATGCGGCTCACCGCCGAGGTGATCGGCACCGCGCCGATCGAGCGCGTCGACGTCCTCCACGGCACGCAGACTCGCGATGAGCGTGCGTCCGTTCTCGCCCGGCGACCTCGGGGCGCGCGTGCGCGTGCTCTGGCAGGGCGCGGAATATCGCGGCCGCGGCCGCGAGACGCACTGGCAGGGCAAGCTCGCGCTCGCCGGCAATCGCTTCGTGCGCTTCGCGCCGGTGAACTTCCTCAACCCCGAGCGCAAGGTGCGCGAGACCGAGCCCGGCACCGCGCTGGCGTGGAGCTCGGTCACCACCGGCAATCTCGCCGGCATCGATCTGTGGCTCGACACCGGATGGCGCGGCACGCTGCGCGTCGAGACCAACGTGGTGTCGGGCGAGGTCGATCTCGCGGCGCTGCGGGACGACGTGGTCGCGTTCGAGGGCGGCGGGCTCGGGCGCCGCCTGAGCGTCTACCGCCTGCCCGAAGCCGACTGGAGCCGCCGCGTCACGCTCGATCACAGCGTGACGTTTGCGGGCGGCGCCGACCTGCCGGTCTACCTGCGGGTGACGCAAGCCGACGGCCACCAGGCATGGACCAGCCCGATTTATTTGATCGGGTGAGAATGATGGCGCGACTCCGGCGCTGTCATGCGAGCATTGAGGCGCAACAGCAGCCCTCCCGCCCACGCAAGTCGGGCTTGCCCGACTTGCGCACTTTTTGATGCGAAACCCGGGCAGGCCCGGGTTTCGTGGCGGGGAGGGCCGAACGCCGTCGCTTCGCGACGGCGGGCGGGGTGGGGGGACTACACTTGCTTTGTCCGCGCGGCACCCCCCACCCCTGACCCCTCCCCGCCACTCGCTACGCTCGCGGGGGGAGGGGAACAGAGAGGCGCGCACGCGGGGAGAGGTGAAACCCCTGCCCTACGGCGCGCTCCACGCCTTGTAGTTTTCCGGCGTGACCGTCGTCCACTTCTTGACGAAGGCGACGATCGACCAGATTTCCTTGTCGTCGACGCCGATCTTGCCGAAGCTCGGCATGCCGGTCATGTTGATGCCGTTCTTGATCACCCAGAAGATCATGCGCGGCTCGTCGTCGGCGACCTCCTTGAGATCGGGCGCATCGGGGTGCATGCCTTCCGAGAACTTCCCCCATTCGACGCCGGGCGCGCCGTGACAATTGAAGCAGCCGCGCTGCTGGAAGGCGCGCGCGCCCGCCTGGATGACGGCCTGGTCGTCGAGCCGCACCGGCGGGGTGAGCCCGGCGGAATGGCGGTCGATCGAAGCGTCGCGGACCTTGGGCAGCGCCCAGGACACGATCTGCGGATCATCCTCCGCGGCGGCGACGTTGTAGAAACCGAGAAAGAAATAACCGGCGGCCAGGATCCCGACGATGATCGCAAGGGCACCGATGACAGCGAGAAGTCTCATGGCGGCTCTCCGGCTGGGACGACCGTGAAGATCGGAATGCTACCGCAGATGCGGGGCGCAAAGCGATACGCCCTGACGCGAATGTGAGCCATCGACGCAAGTGCCTGACTCCGGGTCGCGCGCGCTTATTCCCGCGCCCGCCGACACGAGACCGGCTGTCTTCTCGTCGGCCGTTTGATAGTCTCGTCCGGCCTCGCGCAATGCAGGCGACAAAATGGAGACGGACCATCATGGCCAAGGCGTATTGGGTGTCGTGCTATCGCTCGATCTCGAATCCGGATGCGGTGGCGGCCTACGCCAAGCTCGCCGGGCCGGCGCTCGCCGCCGCGGGCGGGCGCTTTCTGGCGCGCGGGATCCCGGCGCAGGCCTACGAGGCGGGCCTCAAGCAGCGCATGGTGGTGGTCGAGTTCGACAGCGTCGCTGCCGCGGTCGCGTGCCATGACGGCGCCGCCTATCAGGCGGCGCTGAAAGTGTTCAACAACGCCGCCGAGCGGGATTTTCGGATCATCGAGGGGCTGGAATAGGGCGGAACACGGCTGACCCGCGTCACGCCGTTCGATCGACTGCACCCCTGTAAAGCGACACGGGATCAGGAGATAGCAGGCACGAAAAACAGGGCCGCGGCTGAGAATTTGCAGGAATTTGTCCTGGTTTTCCCTGCTAAAAACAGGCGTCTGCAGGGAATTTGCAGGGACGCGTGGTGTCGCCGAACGCCGCGATTGCGCGTCGCGGCATGAAAAAGCCCGGTCGCTGGTCAGCTTCCGGGCGCAATTCCAACTGTGGATTTTCTCCTACACCGTTTGGGCACGGTCGTCAAAAAAAGAGGTGTCAAGAGTAAAGATCGCGCCCCGTCATGCCCGCGCTTGTCTGTCGCGGTCATGACCACGACCGGGTTCACCGCAAACGCAAGATGCTTCAGCCGATCCGTTGTCGAGACCGCCCGCTACACCCAGCCCGTCCTTTCGAAATGATTGCGCAACAGCGCGACGTTGCGGCGGTTCGCGGCATCGAACGTCACGTCAGGTTGGATTTGAATTGGCCGCGACTACGCCGGATCGGCCTTATTCCGCCGCGACCCGTGTGAGCTCGCCAGCCGCTTCCATTTCGCGGCGCAGCCATTCCGGCGCGATGTCGAAGCCGTTCGGCCAAGTGGGTGCGCCGAATTCGAGAAAGACGCGCGCGAAGTAAGCCTCATCCCGCAATGGCTCGAGCAGGGAACCGGTTTGGTCGAGCATCTTGGCAAAGTCATGCATACCTTCGCTGGCGTCGCTGAACCGGACGTGCAGCCGAAAGCCGCCGAGCCTTTCCAGGTGTGTCACTTTAGTCAGCATCGAGACCAGCGATCCTCTCGGGTTGCTCTCCGGCGCGGGCACGACGCCAGTTCTCGCGCAATTGAGCTTGTCGCACCATGGCCCATTCTTTGACCAGACGCGCGGCCACCCTCGGCAGCGCTCCTTCGATCACCTCGCCCGTTTCTATCGAGACGTTCGCCTCATGTTCAGCATACACTACATGAAAGTGCGGCGGCGGATGATCACGAACGTACATGCGGACTGCTATGCCGTAGAACCACGCAATTGTCGGCATCGCGTCCGCGCCTAATTATCCAAGAAGCTCCGCAGCTTCCTCGACCTGCTCGGATGCTTCAGCTTCCTCAGCGCCTTCGCCTCGATCTGGCGGATGCGCTCGCGCGTCACCGAGAACTGCTGGCCGACCTCTTCCAGCGTGTGGTCGGTATTCATGCCGATGCCGAAGCGCATGCGCAGCACGCGTTCCTCGCGCGGCGTCAGCGAGGCGAGCACGCGGGTCGTGGTCTCGCGCAGGTTCGACTGGATGGCGGCGTCGATCGGCAGCACCGCGTTCTTGTCCTCGATGAAGTCGCCGAGATGCGAATCCTCCTCGTCGCCGATCGGGGTCTCGAGCGAGATCGGCTCCTTGGCGATCTTGAGAACCTTGCGCACCTTCTCGAGCGGCATGCCGAGCTTCTCGGCCAGCTCCTCCGGGGTCGGCTCGCGGCCGATCTCGTGCAGCATCTGGCGCGAGGTGCGCACGATCTTGTTGATGGTCTCGATCATGTGCACCGGAATGCGGATGGTGCGCGCCTGGTCGGCGATCGAGCGCGTGATCGCCTGCCGGATCCACCACGTCGCATAGGTCGAGAACTTGTAGCCGCGGCGGTACTCGAACTTGTCGACCGCCTTCATGAGGCCGATATTGCCTTCCTGGATCAGGTCGAGGAACTGCAGGCCGCGGTTGGTGTATTTCTTCGCGATCGAGATCACGAGCCGCAGGTTCGCCTCCACCATCTCCTTCTTGGCCTGGCGCGCCTCGCGCTCGCCCTTCTGCACCATGTGGACGATCTTGCGGAACTCCTGGATCTCCAGCCCGGTCTCGCCCGCGAGCGTGTGGATCTCGTGGCGGATGTCCTTGATCCTGTCCTTCTCCTTGGCGACGAAGTTCTTCCAGCCCCGGGCGGAGAGCTTCGAGACCCGGTTGAGCCAGCGCGGGTCGAGTTCGGAGCCCTGGTAGTTGCGCAGGAAATCCTCGCGCACGACGCTGTGGCTCTCGGCGAGCCGCATCAGCCGGCCCTCGTAGCCGACGAGGCGCTTGTTGATGTCGTAGAGCTGCTCGACCAGGGAATCGATGCGCGCCTGGTTGAGCCGCAACGATTTCACCTCGGCGATGATCTCCTCTTTGAGCTTCTTGTATTTGCGCTCCTGCGCGGGCGAGAGCTTCTCGCTGCTCAGCCGCTTCTCGATGTCCTGCTCCTGCAGGCGGCGCAGGCGCTTGTATTCGCTCGCGACCGTGTCGAAGGTCTCCAGCACCTTGGGCTTGAGCTCGGCCTCGATCGCGGCGAGCGAGAGCGAGTTCTCCATGTCGTCCTCGTCGAGGTCGCCCTCGCCGGTCGGCGTCTCGCCGGACGCCTCCTCGCCGTTCACCTCGTACTTGGCCTTGAACGGGGTCGCGGCGGCCGGTGCGGTCGCGGGCGCCGCGGCCTGCGGCATGGACGCCCCACCGAAGCCGGGATTATGCGTACCCGGAGCGAGGCCGGCGCCCGGGACGCCGGGCGCGCCCGGCATGCCCGGAAGGCCGGGCACGGCCGGCACCGCCTTGGCGTCGGGGCCCGCATAGGTCGCCTCGAGATCGATGATGTCGCGCAGGAAGACCTTTCCCTCGTTGAGCTCGTCGCGCCAGATGATGATGGCCTGGAAGGTCAGCGGGCTCTCGCACAGGCCCGCGATCATCGCCTCGCGGCCGGCCTCGATGCGCTTGGCGATCGCGATCTCGCCCTCGCGCGAGAGCAGCTCGACCGAGCCCATCTCGCGCAGATACATGCGGACCGGATCGTCGGTGCGCTCGCCCGGCTCGGACTTCTTGGTCTCGGCCGGCGCCTTGTGGGCGACCTCGACCAGCTCGCCGTCGCTCTCCTCTTCCTCGGGTTCCTCGGCGGGCTTCTCTTCCTCCTCGGTCTCGGTCTCTTCCTGCTCGACCGTGTTGATGCCCATCTCGTTGAGCATCGCGAGGATGTCCTCGATCTGCTCGGAGGTCACTTCCTCCGAGGGCAGCACCGCGTTGATCTGCTCATAGGTGACATAGCCGCGCTTCTTGGCGAGCTTGATCATCTTCTTGACGGCCGCGTCGGTGAGATCGAGCAGCGGCAGCGGCGCGTCGGTGGTCGCCTCGGGCGTCTCCTTCTCGGGCGCCTCTTCCTTCTTTTCCTTCTGGGCCGCCTTGGTCTTGGTCGCCATCAAGATCTCCTCAGAACCGCATGCATTCGCCGCACCTTCGCCCCGGCCGTGCGGGAACACGCGACACCGGACGTTTTTCGCCGCCGAGCCCGCCCCGCCGAATCAGCGGTGCAGTCTTGCCGGAGTGGCTGAAACGCCCGTTAACTTTGCCTCACATTCGCTCCGCCGGAACCTGCGCGCGCAAAATCCGGCGGATCACTCATGAACACCGAAATTCCCACGTCATTCCATGCATTTAACGCCAAATTTCCATCCCCTAGAGGCTGCGCGCCGGACGTCCCGAAAGGACGCCGAATCCCTCGATCGAGGCTTCCGTTCCGGCAATCGCTGAAAGGCGGCTCTGCACATCGCGCAACCACGCAAAATTCTTCTCGCTCGGGTCGTCGCCCAGTGCGCGCTCGGCCTCCTTGAGCTCCTTATTTAACGTACGGGTCCTGCGATGCAAGGTGACGACGTGGGTCCACCATTGGCGCACATCGTCGGGCGCGGCGCCCGCGCGCGCCGGCCAGTCCGCGGGGTGCGTCAGGGCGCGCTCGATCCGCGCCAGCAACGCGCCGTGCTCGCGCCCGGCGATCAGGGCGCGCAAATCCTCCGGCGGCTCGGACCCGGCATGGAGCGACGCCGCATCCAGGATCGCGCGGCGCAGCAGATCGGCGTCGGGATTGAGGAACTCGATCGCCGCCACCTCCTCGGCATGGCTGTCGAGCAGCCAGGGATGGTTGATCAGCGGCGAGCAGGATCAGCGCCTCGCGCGCCGGCAGCGCCGAACGCGACCCGCGCACGATCGACGAGGCGGCGAGCCGCGGGCTCAACGGCGACAGGTTCATCGGCTCGCCTTCCGACGGATAGCGGCCGCCGCGCCCGCGCGGCTTGCCTTGGAACTGGCCATGGAACTGGCCTTGGAATTTGCCTTGGAAGGCGCCCTGGCCGCGGTCCTGGAACCGGCCCGCCGCGCCGGGCTTGCCGGCGCGCGCCTGCGGGGCGAACAGATTGCGCAGCCGGCCCTCGAGGTCCTGGCGATAATATTTGCGCACCGCCTCGTGGGCGATCGCGGCCGTCACCTGGTTGATGCGCGCCTCGAGGCCGGCGCGCCGCTCGGGCGTGTCGAAACTCCCGGTCGCGGTCTCGCGCATCCACAGCACCTCGGCGAGTGGCCGCGCGCCCGCCAGCACGTCGGCGATCGCGCCGCTGCCGCCCGAGCGCACCAGATCGTCCGGGTCCTGGCCGTCGGGCAGGCTCGCGAACGACAGGCTCTTGCCGGGCTGGAGCCGCGGCAACGCGATGTCGACCGCCCGAAAGGCGGCGCGCTGGCCGGCCTTGTCGCCGTCGAAGCACAGGATCGGCTCGTCCGCCATCTTCCACAGCAGCGTGAGCTGGTCCTCGGTCAGCGCGGTGCCGAGCGGCGCGACGGTCGCGGCGAAAGCCGGCCGTCACCATCGCGATCACGTCGACATAGCCCTCGACCACGATCACGGGCGCGCCCTGGTGGGCGGCCTGGCGGGCGGACGCGCCGTTGTAGAGCATCCCGCCCTTGTGGAAGAGCGGCGTCTCGGGCGAGTTGAGATATTTCGCAGGCGCGTCCTTGTCGAGCGCGCGGCCGCCGAACGCCACGATGCGGCCGGCGAGATCGCTGATCGGGAACATGACGCGGTCGCGGAACCGGTCATAGGGCACCGGAATATCGTCGGCCGCGACCAGCAGCCCGGCCTCGACCATGTCGTCGAACGAAATGCCGAGCGAGCCGAGATGCTCCTTGAGGGCGAAGCGCTCGGCGGGCGCGTAGCCGATGCGGAACCTGAGCTGGGTCGCCGGATCGAGGCTGCGGTCGGCGAGGTAGCCGCGCGCCTTGGCGCCGGCGCGCGACGCCAGCGTCGTCTCGAAGAACTTGGCGGCGAGCTCCATCACGTCGTGCAGGGTGCGGCGGCGATGCTCCTGCGCCTCGGCCTCGGCCGACATCTTCGGCACCGCGAGGCCCGCCATGGCGGCCAGCCGCTCGACCGCCTCGGGGAACGTCACGCCCTCGGTGTCCATCACGAAGCCGAAGATGTCGCCGTGCTTGCCGGACGAGAAGTCGTGGTAGAAGCCCTTCTGATCATTGACGAAAAACGAGGGCGCTGCGTTCCTTGTTGAAGGGCGACAGACCCTTCCATTCGCGCCCCGCCTTCTTGAGCTTCACACGCCGGCCGACGACGTCCGAGACCGGAAGCCGGGCGCGCAGCTCGTCGAGAAATTGCGGCGGAAAGCGCATGGTGATTCGCTAGGTTAACGCGGTTCGGACCGCAAAAAAGGCTGGCGAGCGCCGCACCCGCGGGAGGCCGGTCTTTTCCCGGTTATCCACAGGAGATGCAACGCCCCCTACCCAGTGACAACAAACTCGCTCCTATTTTAGGTTTCACTTAATTAAGCCGATGCCATAATACAACGCCATGCGGACCCTCGCCGCCCTCGCCGATCCGACCCGCCGCCGCATCGTCGAGCTGCTGGCGCAGCGCGAGCTCTCCGCCGGCGAGATCGCGGCCCGTTTCGAGGTCTCGGCCTCCGCCGTCTCGCAGCATCTCAAGGCGCTCCGGGCGGCGCGGCTGGTGCGCGTGCGCACCGATGCGCAGCGGCGCATTTACGCGCTCGATCCCGACGGCTTCGGGGAGCTCGACACGTGGCTCGCCGGAATCCGGCAGGCCTGGGGCGGGCGGTCCGATGCGGTCGAGCGACGGCTCATCAAGCGGACGCCGGACGGAAAAGGAACCCAGGACGAGACAGACAAGACATGAGCACCCATCGGGGCCCCGTTCGGTCGGATGGAGGATTGCGGTGTGCGGATCGAGCCGGCGGCGCGCTTTCGCCGGAAAACGCGCTCAGTCTTCGGCGACGAATCCCGACGCCTTCACGACCGGACCCCAGCGCGCGATGTCGGCCCGCACCGTGGCGGCGAACTCTTCCGGGGTCTGGAACGCCGGCTCGTTGCCGAACTTGGCCAGGCTCTCCGCCATCTCGGGCGAGCGCGCGGCTTCGCTGATCGCGGCGCCGAGCGCTTGCACGGTGGTGCGCGGCGTTGCGGCCGGCACGAAGGCGCCGAGCCATCCTTCGACCACCACGTCGTAGCCCTGCTCGCGCATGGTCGGCACGTCGGGCAGGAACGGCGAGCGGCGCGCGCCGGTCACCGCCAGAATGCGCAGCGTTCCGGATTTGGCGAGCGCCAGGCTTTCGCTGATAGGGTTGACGCCGGCCGGAACGTGCCCGCCGAGCAGATCCTGCAGCGCCGGCGCGCCGCCGCGATAATGCACGGGCGTCATCGCGATGCCGGCCGCGTTCGCCAGCATCACGCCGACGAAATGCGGCGTGCCGCCCGCCGCCGTGGTGGCGTAGTTCGCGCTCTCGGGATGGGCCTTGCACCACTGCACGAAGTCGGCGAGCGACTTGACGCCGGCCGGCACGGCCGGGCCGACATTGTAGGTCAGCATCGATTTCGCGGCGGGCGCCACCGGGGCGAGATCGCGCAGCGGGTCGTAGCTCAGCGAACGGAAGCTGTGGGGATAGACGGTAATCGGAAAATCCGGCGTGAACAGCATGACGCTGCCGTCGGGCTCGGCGTTCTTGACGTAGTCGACCGAGACCCGCGCGGCGGCGCCCGGCTTGTTCTCGACGATCACCGCGGACGCGAAGGGAACGCGCAGCCGGTCGGCGAGGATGCGGGCGATGACGTCGGTGCCTCCGCCGGCCGGAAACCCGACCACGAGGTGCAGCGGACGCTTCGCCTGCGCGCCCGCGCGCCGTGCGGCGGCGACGACCGCCGGCGCGGCCAGCATGTGGACTAGCATTTGGCGGCGGGTCGGCATGGTGTCTCCTTGGCGTTCCCCTTATTGCGGCTCCAGGCCGGCCTCCTTGACCACCTGCGCCGCAACGGCGCGCTCCTTCTTGATGGCGGCCGCGAATTGCTCCGGCGTATTGACGGCTGACACGAGCCCGCGGCTGATCAGATTGCGCTGGCTGAAGCCCGGCGCGTTGACGATCTCGCCGAACACGGCGGCGAGCTTGTCGATGATCGGCCGCGGCGTGCCGGCCGGCACGAACAGGCCGTACCAGCTCTGCGATGCCGCGCCGTGATAGCCGGTCTCTTCCAGGGTGGGGACATCGGGAAACTGCGGCGAGCGGATATTGTTGAGCATGGCGAGCGCCGTCATGCTGCCGGCCTGCAGTTGGCCCGTCACGTTGCCGACGCCGATCAGGCCGATCGGGGTCGAGCCGTTCATGATCGCATTGACGGCGTCGCCGCCGCCCTTGAACGGGACCCGCACCCAGTCGGCGCCCTTCTCGGCCTTGAGCTTCTCCATGTAGAGCGCGAGCGGCGGCGACGCCGTGAGATAGCTCAATGTGCCGGGCCTCGCCTTGGAGAGCGCCACCAGCTCGTCCACCGTCTTGACCTTGAGGTCGGCGTTCACCACCAGGGTCTGGATCAGGTGGTAGAGGTTGGTGACCGGCTGCACGCTCTTGTCGGGATCGAAGGGGAGATTCTTGAACAGGAACTTGTTGTAGACGATGGGATCGGCATTGAGGATGCAGATCGTGTAGCCGTCGGGCGCCGCATCCGCGCAGGCGCGCACGCCGACATTCTGCGAGCCGCCCGGCCGGTTGTCGACGATGAGCGGCTGGCCCCAGCGCTTGTGCAATTCCTCGCCGATCGCTCGTGCGAAGATGTCGCTCAGGCCCCCGGCGCTGGTGGTGGTGATGGTGCGGATCGGACGCGTGGGATAGTCCTGGGCGGCGACCGAAGAAAGTCCCGCTGACGCGATGATTCCCGCAGCGAGCCCGGAAACGAGGATCGGATACCTCACGCGCGATTCCCCCTTTTTGCCAATTGTAATGGTCAGATTAGCAGGCCCTTCACCATCCTGCTCGCACCGCAATGCCATTCATCCAGGCAACTTGCCGCACTAGCACAAAGCATGATCGGGCATCAGCGCGGGTCTCAAAATTTTCGGTGCCGCTACAACCTGTCGTTAGTAAGCCCTGCAGTAATGTCTTGGCGTTACACGCTCCAGCGCGACGTATTCAAGGCAGACAGGACCGGCATCGTCATGCCCAGCCAGAAAGATCAGTCACCCTTCACGTTCGTCCTTTCGAATGTGCTTCTGGTCATGATGGCGGTCTTTCTCGTATCGAACATTGCCTTCGTCGCCGGTTGCGTTTCGGCAAGCCGGACAACGGGCGACGACCTCTGCAAGATCTCTGATACCGTGGAGTCATTGGGCGCGGTGATCCCGGCGATCAAACGACCGGTCACCTTCCTGCACCAGACCGGAAATCATGAACGAGCCGAACTGGTCGGCAGTGTATATTCGTTCGCATGGGCCAGCGCGATCGCGACCGCTGCCGCAATGATAGTCACGGCTTTGGCAACAGCCATGCTCGTGGGTGATGATTTAAGGCGCGCAAGCAAGGCGTACTTTGAGCGGATGAGCCGCTATCGGACGCTCCATGAGCGAGACCAAGCAAGCAAAGCCATGGCCCTGGTTGCCTTGATCGCGATCCTTCCTTTTTGGGATGCGTTTTGGGGAGATTTTGACTTCAGCGAATCGAGACCACCGTCCCTTTTCACCAACATCGTGCATGTGAGGGAC
Source organism: uncultured Pseudomonadota bacterium (assembly GCA_963791155.1). Taxonomy (GTDB): domain Bacteria; phylum Pseudomonadota; class Alphaproteobacteria; order Rhizobiales; family Xanthobacteraceae; genus JAVDCA01. The sequence continues at coordinate 81,066 of CAWBRI010000016.1, read as the reverse complement.
GGAGATCTCTACAGGCTCAGCATCCTTTTGGCCTTCCTGCTTTTTTTCTTCATACTTCCGCTAATCGTATGTGCCAGGAACATCGCATTTAAGAGCTGGGGAGGACAGGAACCGAGCAGCCCACCCAGGCTGTCGGCCTAGCCGGTCAGCTGCGCCTTCACCAGCCCGCCCGCCTTGGCGAAATCCAGCTTGCCGGCGAATAGCGCTCTTTCAGCGCCGCCATGACGCGTCCCATGTCCTTCATGCTGGCGGCGCCGGTTTCCTTGACGATGGCGGCGATCGCGGACTTGACCTCGTCTTCCGACATCTGCTTGGGCAGGAAGGACGCGATGATCGCGATCTCCTCGCGCTCCTTGGCGGCGAGCTCGGGCCGGCCGCCCTTGTGGTAGAGCTCGACCAATTCCTGCCGCTGCTTGATCATCTTCTGCAGCTGGCCCAGGAGCTCGTCGTCGCCAGGCGGTTCCTTGTTGTCCCCGCGCGCCTGGATATCGGCGTTCTTGAACGCGGAATTGACCATGCGCAGGGTCGAGACCCGGAGCGGCTCCTGGGCCTTCATCGCGGTCTTCAAGGCGTTGTTGATATCGTCGCGCAACATCGCTATGCCCTTCGCCGACAGCGCCGCCCCCGGCTCGCCCGCGAGTCGACCCCGATCGGGGCGGCGGCCGCAGAGATGTAGGCCAGCGATGAACGAGAGACAAGCTGCATCGGCGGCGGGCTGGAGCGAGCCCAAGCCGACGGCGGTGCTGGTGCTCGCCGACGGCACCGTGCTGCGACGGCGCGGGGTTCGGCGCCACCGGCCACGCGGTCGGCGAGGTCTGCTTCAACACCGCCATGACCGGCTATCAGGAGATCCTCACCGATCCGTCCTATGCGGGACAGATCATCACCTTCACGTTCCCGCATATCGGCAATGTCGGCACCAACGACGAGGACATCGAGACCGTCAACATGGCGGCGACGCCGGGCGCGCGCGGCGTGATCCTCCATTCGGCCATCACCAACGCCGTCGAATTACCGCTCGACCCGCCACCTCGACCAGTGGCTCAAGAGCCGCGGCATCATCGGGCTGTGCGGGCATCGACACCCGCGCGCTCACCAGCCTGATCCGCACCAAGGGCATGCCGAACGCCGTGATCGCGCATGCGCCGGACGCCGCATTCGATCTCGCGGCGCTCGCCAAGGAGGCGCGCGAATGGCCCGGTCTCGTCGGCATGGATCTGGTGCCGATGGTGACGAGCACGCAGCGCTTCGGCTGGGACGAGACGCCCTGGGTCTGGAACAAAGGCTACGGCCGCCAGGACGCATCCGGGCCGGCGCCGCAGTTGCACGTCGTCGCCATCGACTACGGCATCAAGCGCAACATCCTGCGCCAGCTCGCCGGCACCGGCGCCAAGGTGACGGTGGTGCCGGCCACGACCTCGGCGCAGGATATCCTCGCGCTTTCGCCCGACGGCGATTTTTCTCTCCAACGGTCCGGGCGATCCGGCGGCGACCGGCGAATATGCGGTGCCGGTGATCCGGGAGCTGATCGCCAAGGGCGTGCCGACCTTCGGCATCTGCCTCGGCCATCAGATGCTCGGCATCGCGGTCGGCGGCCAAGACGGTGAAGATGCACCAGGGCCACCACGGCGCGAACCATCCGGTCAAGGACCTGACCACCGGCAAGGTCGAGATCACGTCGATGAACCACGGTTTTGCGGTCGACCGCGCGAGCCTGCCGAACAATGCCGAGGAGACCCACGTGTCGCTGTTCGACGGCTCGAACTGCGGCATCGCGCTCAAGGACAGGCCGGTGTTCTCGGTCCAGTATCACCCCGAGGCCTCGCCCGGACCGCGCGACAGCCATTATCTGTTCGACCGGTTCGTCGCCATGATGGGACGCGGCAAAAGGCGTAGTTCGTCTTAAGCGCGCATTAAAGCGTAACCTTCACACTCCGGCGGAATTTCCAACGCCGCCCGCGCGACCAGGTTTGAGCGATGCCGCCCCCGAGTTTGACCGAGCCCGAGACCTTCTTGTTTGCCGACGACGGCTCGATTCCCAACAATCCCAGGCTGCCGTTCCTGATCTTCCGGGGAGCGATCGATCTCAAGGGCAGCCCCGACCCCGAGGAATTGGTGGAGCGGACCTTCGCCGCCAACCAGTGGGGCGAGATGTGGCGCAACGGCATTTATGCCTACGTCCACTATCACTCCGGGATCCACGAGGCGATGGGGCTCGCGCGCGGGCGCGCCAAGGTCCGGTTCGGTGGCCACCAGGGCGGCCGGGAGATCGAGCTTTTCGCGGGCGACGTCTGCGTGCTGCCGGCCGGCACCGGCCATCAGGGCCTGTGGGCGAGCGCGGACCTGATGGTGATCGGCGCCTATCCGCCGGCCGGAAAATACGACCTGTGCCGCGGCAGCAAGGCCGAGCACGCCAAGGCGCTCGTCGCGATCGCGGCGGTCCCGCTGCCCGCGACCGATCCGGTGTTCGGCGCGAACGGTCCGCTCACCCGGCTATGGCGCCGCTGACAGGCCATGGATGACTGGATCGATTTCTACGACTCCGCGCACACGATCTACGTCAATGCGCGCCACCGCGACATCCATTTTCTCCGCATCGCCCAGGACCTCGCCGGCTACGTGACACCGGGCGCCATCGTGCTCGATTACGGCTGCGGCGAGGCTTTGCATGCGGACATCGTGGCGGCCCAAGCGGGCCGCTTGATCCTGGTCGAACCGGCGCCGGGCGTGCGCGCACGGCTCGCGGCGCGCTTCGGCGCAAATCCCAAGATCGAAGTCTGTGGCGCGGAACGGCTGGCGACGCTTCCCGATCATTCGGTCGACCTCGTGATCATGCACTCGGTCGCGCAATATCTGACGCCGCAGGAGCTCGATGCCGCGCTTGCGCTTTTTCGGCGGCTGCTTGAGCCCGACGGGGTCGCTCGTGCTCGGCGACGTGATCAGGCCCACGACGTCGGCGCTCGCCGATGCGCTGGCGCTCCTGCGATTCGGCGCCCGCAACGGCTTCTTCTTCGCCGCGCTGATCGGGCTCGGCCGGACAGTCCTCTCGCCCTATTGGCGATTGCGCTCCGCGCTCGGGCTGACGCGCTACGACGAGGCCACGATCGCGGCCAAGCTCGCGGCGGCCGGCCTTTCGGCCGAACGCGCGCCTCGCAATATCGGCCACAATGGCGCCCGCATGACGTTCCGGGCGCGACCCGTCTCGCCCGCAGGCCCCGCGGCGCGCCGCTAGAGCGGGATGACTTTTCTTCGAATCGTCATCCCGCTCTAGCTTATTGTCGGAGCATGATCTTTTCCGAAAACCGGTGCCCACTTTTCGGGATCATGCTCTAAATATCTACGATCACTGGTCAAATTCACAGGGCCGCGACAAGCGCCGGCAAACCGCGCGGCACCATACGCTCCATGGCCGATGACGGTGCGGCGACGCGGGGACTGAAGGCCTCCCGTCCCGGTTCGAAGCCAGGCCGGAACCCCAATCCGAGGGACGGGTGCGGCCACCCGTCCCTGTTGTTTTCGCGCCCGCCGCTTATTTATCCCGCACACATCGCCGTTGCGGCCGCTCTTCCCTCGCCGCCGATTCTGGGCTAAGGGGTCGCGCGCCGCGCTCTCGCGCGCGCAACACCCACAGGCGGCGCATCCACGACGCCTTTTTTTGTGCCCGCGATCTAGCGCATGCCCCGGCGAAGTGGACGCCGGTTCGCCGATAAGGGCATGCGCCAACATGTGAACTTGCCGGAACCCGGATGCCGAAACGCACCGACATCTCCTCGATCCTGATCATCGGCGCCGGCCCGATCGTCATCGGCCAGGCCTGCGAATTCGACTATTCGGGCACCCAGGCCTGCAAGGCGCTCAAGGAGGAGGGCTATCGGATCGTCCTGGTCAACTCCAATCCGGCGACCATCATGACCGATCCGGACCTGGCGGACGCCACCTATGTGGAGCCGATCACGCCGGAGATCGTCGCCAAGATCATCGAGAAGGAGCGCCACGTCCTCCCGGCGGTTCGCGCTGCTGCCGACCATGGGCGGGCAGACCGCGCTCAACTGCGCGCTCTCGCTGAGGCGCATGGGCGTGCTCGAAAAATTCGACGTGACGATGATCGGCGCCACCGCCGAGGCGATCGACAAGGCCGAGGACCGCGAGCTGTTTCGCGAGGCGATGAAGAAGATCGGCCTGGAGACGCCGAAGTCCTCGCTCGCCAACGCGTCCGACCTCAAGAAGGCCGACCGCGACCTGCACGCCGCCGAGATCGCCGGGATCAAGGCGCAGAAGCTTCCGCCCGACGACGAACGGCGCGCGCTCGAGGCGTTTCGAAGCCACATGGGCGGCGGGCGAGGCCGAGCGCAAGCGCCGCCACATCGAGAAGGGCCTGATCGAGGCGCTCGAGGCGCTCGCCGACATCGGCCTGCCGGCGATCATCCGGCCGTCGTTCACGCTCGCCGGCACCGGCGGCGGCGATCGCCTTCAACAAGGCCGAGTTCCTCGAGATCGTCGAGCGCGGCCTCGACGCCTCGCCGACCACCGAGGTGCTGATCGAGGAAAGCGTGCTCGGCTGGAAGGAATTCGAGATGGAGGTGGTGCGCGACAAGCGCGACAACTGCATCATCATCTGCTCGATCGAGAATCTCGATCCGATGGGCGTGCATACCGGCGACTCGATCACCATCGCGCCGGCGCTGACGCTGACCGACAAGGAATACCAGATGATGCGCGACGCCTCGATCGCGGTGCTGCGCGAGATCGGCGTCGAGACCGGCGGCTCGAACGTGCAGTTCGCGGTCAATCCGGAGGACGGCCGCCTCGTCATCATCGAGATGAACCCGCGGGTGTCGCGCTCCTCCGCGCTCGCCTCGAAGGCGACCGGCTTTCCGATCGCCAAGGTCGCGGCCAAGCTCGCGGTCGGCTACACGCTCGACGAGATCGCCAACGACATCACCGGCGGCGCGACGCCGGCCTCGTTCGAGCCGACCATCGACTACGTCGTCACCAAGATTCCGCGCTTCGCGTTCGAGAAATTCCCCGGCGCCGAGCCGGTGCTGACCACCTCGATGAAGTCCGTCGGCGAGGCGATGGCGATCGGCCGCACGTTCCAGGAGTGCCTGCAGAAGGCGCTGCGCTCGCTCGAGACCGGTCTCACCGGCCTCGACGAGATCACCATCGAGGGCCTCGGCCAGGGCGACGACAAGAACGCGATCCGCGCGGCGCTCGGCACGCCGACGCCGGACCGCATCCTGAACGTCGCGCAGGCGATGCGGCTCGGCGTCAGCGACGAGCAGATCCATGCGAGCTGCAAGATCGATCCGTGGTTCCTCGCCGAGATCCGCGGCATCGTCGATGACCGAAGCGGAAATCAAGCCGAAAGGCCTGCCGACCACGCCCGGCGCGCTGCGGCGGCTCAAGGCGATGGGCTTTTCCGACGCGCGGCTCGCCAAGCTCACCGGCCTCGAGCCCGACGAGGTGACGGGGCGCCGCCACGCGCTCGGCGTGCGCCCGGTCTTCAAGCGCATCGACACCTGCGCGGCCGAATTCGCCTCGCCCACCGCCTACATGTACTCGACCTACGAGACGCCGTTTGCCGGCCAGGCCGCCGACGAGGCGGCGCCGTCGAACGCGAAGAAGGTCATCATCCTGGGCGGCGGCCCGAACCGCATCGGCCAGGGCATCGAATTCGACTATTGCTGCTGCCACGCCTGCTTCGCGCTCAAGGAGGCGGGCTACGAGACCATCATGATCAACTGCAATCCCGAGACGGTGTCGACCGACTACGACACATCGGACCGGCTCTACTTCGAGCCGCTCACCGCCGAAGACGTGCTCGAGATCATCGACACCGAGCGCGCAACGGCACGCTGCACGGCGTCATCGTGCAGTTCGGCGGCCAGACGCCGCTCAAGCTCGCCGAAGCCGCTGGAAGAGGCCAACGTGCCGATCCTCGGCACCTCGCCCGACGCGATCGACCTCGCCGAGGACCGCGACCGCTTCAAGAAGCTGATCGAGAAGCTCAAGTTGCGCCAGCCCAAGAGCGGCATCGCCGACGAGCCCGAAAAAGGCCCGCGCCATCGCCGGAAGAGATCGGCTATCCGGTCGTGATCCGGCCGTCCTACGTGCTCGGCGGACGCGGCATGGAGATCGTGCACGATGCCGCCCAGCTCGACCGCTACGTGGCGCGGCTGGCCGCCGACCTCGACCGGCCGTCGGAGCTCGCGGTGTCCGACAAGCGGCCGCTGCTGATCGACCGCTATCTGTCCGACGCGATCGAGGTCGACGTCGACTGCATCGCCGACGGCAAGGACACCTTCATCGCCGGCATCATGGAGCACATCGAGGAGGCCGGCATCCATTCCGGCGACTCGCGCCTGCGCGCTGCCGCCGCATTCGCTGTCGCCCGCCACCATCGCGGAGCTGGAGCGCCAGACCCGCGCGCTCGCGCTCGCGCTCAAGGTCGGCGGGCTGATGAACGTGCAATACGCCATCAAGGACGGCGACATCTACATGCTCGAAGTCAATCCGCGCGCCTCGCGCACGGTTCCGTTCGTCGCCAAGGTGATCGGCATTCCGGTCGCCAAGATCGCGGCGCGCGTGATGGCGGGCGAGCCGCTCGCGAGCTTCGAGCTCAAGCCGCCCGCCCTGCGACACGTCGGCGTCAAGGAAGCGGTGTTCCCGTTCGCGCGCTTTCCCGGGGTCGACACCGTGCTCGGACCGGAGATGCGATCGACCGGCGAGGTCATGGGGCTCGACCACTCCTTCGAGATCGCCTTCGCCAAGAGCCAGATCGGCGGCGGCTCGCGCCTGCCGCGCGCCGGGACGGTGTTCATCTCGGTCAAGGACGCCGACAAGACGCGCATCCTGCGCGGCCGCCAGGCTGCTCGCCGACCTCGGCTTCAAGGTGATCGCCACCTCCGGGACCCAGCGCTATCTGGCCGAAAACGGGCGTCCCGGCCCACAAGATCAATAAGGTGGCGGAAGGCCGCCCGCACATCGTCGATGCCATCAAAAACGGCGATATCCAGCTGGTTTTCAATACCACCGAGGGGGCGACCGCGCTGGCCGACAGCCGGTCGCTGCGGCGCGCCGCCCTCTTGCATAAAGTCCCGTACTACACCACTCTTTCCGGTGCCGTCGCGGCGGCGCAGGGCATCAAGGCCTATCTCGGGGGTGACCTCGAGGTGCGCACGTTGCAGAGCTATTTCGCGGGCCGAGGCCTGATTGCTGACCGGCGCGAAGCTGACGGCAGGAGTTGGCAGAGAGGTAAGCGATCGCGAGGCGGGGAAACCCGATTCGCGGTCGGAACTTTTTTCTCTGCGGAGGATTAAGGACCGATGGACAAGATACCAATGACCGCCGCCGGCCACGCCGTGCTCGAGCCGGAGCTGAAGCACTGCCAGCAGGTCGAGCGGCCGCGCATCATTCAGCAGATCACCGACGCGCGTTCGCACGGCGACCTGTCGGAGAATGCCGAATATCATGCCGCCAAGGAGCAGCAGTCGCTCAACGAGGGCCGCATCGCCGAGCTCGAGGACAAGCTCGCGCGCGCCGAGATCATCGACGTGTCGAAGCTGTCCGGCGACACCATCAAGTTCGGCGCGACCGTGACGCTGATCGACGAGGACACCGACAAGAAGTCGGTGTGGCAGATCGTCGGCGAACCGGAGGCCGACGCCAAGAAGGGCCGCATCTCGATCACCTCGCCGCTCGCGCGCGCGCTGGTCGGCAAGAAGAAGGGCGCGCAGGTCGAGGTCGTCACGCCGGGCGGCGCCAAGGCCTATGAGGTCATGAAGGTCGAGTGGCGCGAGTAAGCGCCTAGTTCTGCGCGCTGCACCGCCTTGGCCACCCTCGTCCTTCGAGACGCTTGTCGTCGCGCTGCGACGACAAGCTCCTCAGGATGAGGGTGGAGCAATCATAGCGTAGCGTGCACCTCAACGCCTCGATTGTTTTCGAAATCCATCCTCACGAGAACCTCATGGTGAGGAGCGTCGCGCAGCGGCGCGTCTCGAACCATGGGCCGCTTGCTCCTGTCGCTCACCGCCACTTGGTGCGTTCGCGCACGCCCGCGAGCGCCGCGCGCGCCTCGGTGATCACCTTGGGCGTGTCGACCGCCGCGAGCTTGCCGCCGCGCTTGAGAATGCGGCCGTCGACCACCACCGTGTCGACGTTCTCCGGTCCGGTGGCTTCGAGCACGAGATGCGCCGGATCGGTCACCACCGCCATGTTGAGCGCATTGGTGTTGATCGCGATCAGATCGGCGCGCTTGCCGGGCTTGAGCGAGCCGACCTTGTCATCGATGCCCATCGGACTGCGCGCCCCCGATGGTGCCGAGCTCGAGCGCCTTGCGGGCCGACATCTTGATCTCGCTCTCGGCCCTGGCGTTTTCCGAATCGCGCGCGAGCTTGAGCACGGCGAACAGGTTGGAGCTGCCGGTCAGCGCCGAGGTATCGACCGAGATGCCGAGCGGGATGCCCTTGGCCAGCATCTCGCTGATCTGCGGATAGCCGTAGCCGATGCGCAGCTCCGTGCCGGGCGATACCGACACCGCGCAACCCGATTCCTTGATCATGTCGAGCTCCGCGGGCGTGGCCGACAGCGTATGGATGAGCTGCACGTCCTTGCCCATGAGCTTCGCCTTGTAGAGCGGCTCGATCTGGTTCACCGCCTTGCGGGCGCTCGCGACGTGCACCGTGATCGGCAGGCCGAGCTTGCGGGCATTGTCGAATTCGGGCTGGTACACTTCCGGCTTGATCGGGCCGGCGCGGACCTGGCCGCGCCACGCCATGCCGAGCCCGATCAGCCCCTCGTTCGACCAGCTCTTCCAGTCCTTGGCGAGCGACTCGATCGGCCCCTGGTCGGCCGACTGGGTGTCCGGCATGCCCTGCGGCCAGCCGCAGGAATGGCGGGCCCGAATGCCGACTTCGGTGAGCGCCCGGATGTCGGCCTCGGCATGCGCCTTGCTGCGCACGTTGTGGCACCAGGAATGCACGAAGGTCATGCCGGAATTGATCGCCTCGGCGGCGGAGAGCCGGGTGCTCTGGAACAGGTCGTCCGGGCTCATCTGCTGGCCGAAGCGCGCGACAGTCGGGAAATAGCCCTCTTCCGGCTTGTCGCCGGCGAAGCTGCGGTAAAGCGTGTTCCACATGTGCCAATGGGTCTCGACCAGCCCGGGCATCACGATCATGCCGCTGCCGTCGATCTTTTGCCCGCCGCCCTTGACGTCCTTGCCGACCGCGACGATGTCGCCGTTCTTGACGTGCACCGATCCGCCCGCGATGTCGCCGAGCGCGCCGTCCATCGTCATCACATAGGCGTTGGCGATGGTGAACTCGCCGCGCCCGGGAAGCCGCGACGCGCCGCCGGCGCTGCGCATCATCGCCTGCGCCATCAGCGGCGAGGAGAACAGGCCGCCCGTGCCGACCGCACCGAGCGCGGCGGCGCCAAGCGCGCCGGCGCCACGCATGAAACTACGCCTGCAGAGCTCGCACATGGATCCCTCCCCGAACGGACCGGCCCGCGACCGACCCTTGTTGTGACCTGCGGACGACACGCCAGCTCGGCGGCACCGTCCCCCAGCATCATGCGCCGGAGTCCACCGGCGATTCAATTCACCCGATACGACATGCCGATGGGCGAGCGCCCACGCGCGTCATGGCGAAGCACGCATCGTCTCCATCGGCACCATGGCGGCGTCCTTGGAATTGCGCAGCGTGAGCGACGTCTTGACGTTGCGCACATGCGGCGCGGCGGTGAGCTCGGTGACGAAGGCCTGGAACGTCTTGAGGTCGGGGGCCACGCATTTGAGAATGAAGTCGATCTCGCCCGACAGCATCCAGCATTCGCGCACCAGAGGCTGCGCGCGCACGAAGCGTTCGAATTCGGACAGGTCGGCTTCCGCCTGGCTGGACAGATGCACCATGGCGAACACCGTGACCTCGTAGCCGAGCAGCTTCTCGTCGAGCAGCGCGCGGTAGCCCTTGATGTAGCCGGCCTCCTCGAGCGCCCGCACCCGCCGCAGGCAGGGCGGTGCCGAGATGCCGACCCGGCGGGCGAGTTCCACATTGGTGATTCGGCCGTTGTCCTGCAGTTCCTTCAGGATATTGCGGTCGATGGCGTCGAGACGGGTCGTCACCTGAACCTCCGGGGAGAGGGCGGACGCAAGCGGTCCCGCCATGAAAACCTGGCAAACGTGCCCCGCTATGTAGCCGGAACCCGCCGGCCGCGAAAGATTATTGCGTGCCGCAGGTCCGGAATATGCCGGAAACGACCTGCGCCACAGCAACCTGTGAACGCCCAGGGTTGCATATCTTGCATAGCTTGTCGGATCGCATACATTGGGGCCCGAAATCGCATCCGCCGGCCTCGCCCCAGGCTGCGAGCGGTTCTCCCCGCAGCAGGACGTGCGAAATGCCGAAGACCACACATGCCAAGGTCGTCATCATCGGTTCCGGACCGGCCGGCTATACGGCCGCGATCTATGCGGCCCGCGCGATGCTGGAGCCGGTCCTGATCCAGGGCATCCAGCCCGGCGGCCAGCTCACCATCACGACCGATGTCGAGAACTATCCGGGCTTTGCCGACGTCATCCAGGGGCCCTGGCTGATGGAGCAGATGCAGAAGCAGGCCGAGCATGTCGGCACGCGCATCGTCACCGACCACGTCAACTCGGTCGACCTCGCGCAGCGGCCGTTCCGGCTGATTTGCGATTCCGGCGACATCTATCTGGCCGACAGCCTGATCCTCGCAACCGGCGCGCAGGCGCGCTGGCTCGATCTGCCGTCGGAGCAGAAATTCAAGGGTTACGGCGTCTCGGCCTGCGCCACCTGCGACGGGTTCTTCTATCGCGGCAAGAACGTCATCGTGATCGGCGGCGGCAATACCGCGGTCGAGGAGGCGCTGTTCCTCACCAACTTCGCCGCACAGGTGACGGTCGTGCACCGGCGCGATCATTTCCGCGCCGAAAAGATCCTGCAGGACCGACTGTTCAAGAACCCGAAGATTTCCGTGATCTGGGATTCGGTGCTGCACGACGTCCTGGGCGACGACAATCCGCTCAAGGTCAAGGGCGTCGCGCTGCGCAACGTCAAGACCGGCGCCATCACCGAAATGCCCGCCGACGGCGTGTTCATCGCGATCGGCCACTCGCCCGCGACCGAGCTGGTCGTCGGCAAGCTCGAGATGAAGCCCTCGGGCTACGTCAAGACCGCGCCGTACTCGACCGCGACCTCCGTGCCGGGCGTCTTTGCGGCCGGCGACGTGACCGACGACGTCTATCGCCAGGCGGTGACCGCTGCCGGCCTGGGCTGCATGGCGGCGCTCGAAGCCGAACGCTTCCTCGCCGCGCATGGCGAGACGGAGCGGCGCGCCGCCGCCGAATAAAACGATTTTCGTACCCGCAGGGACGCACCAAAGGTTTTGCATCATGGACTGGGACAAGCTCAAGGTTTTTCACGCCGCCGCCGAAGCCGGCAGCTTCACCCACGCGGGCGAGCAGCTCGGGCTTTCGCAATCGGCCGTCTCGCGGCAGGTGAGCGCACTCGAGCAGGAGCTCTCGGTCGCGCTGTTCCACCGCCACGCGCGCGGGCTGATCCTCACCGAACAGGGCGAACTGCTCTACCGCACCGCGCATGAAGTCTTCATGAAACTCGAGGCGGCGCGCGCCAAGCTGACCGACAGCCGCGAGCGGCCGCACGGCGACCTCAAGGTGACCACCACGGTCGGCATCGGCGTGCACTGGCTCACCCCGCGGCTCGGCGAATTCGTCGACCTGTATCCGGACATCCGCATCAAGCTGATCACCACCGACGAGGAGCTCGATCTCGCCATGCGCGAGGCCGACGTGGCGATCCGCCTGCGCCAGCCGACCCAGCCGGATCTGATCCAGCGCAAGCTGTTCTCCGTGCACTTCCATGCCTATGCGTCGCCCGAGTATCTCAAGCGCTTCGGTACGCCGCGCAATATCGAGGATCTCGACACTCACCGCGTTCTGCTGCTCGGCGGCCACGTCCCGGCCTATCTGCAGCCGACGCGCTGGCTGGTCGAGATCGGACGCGACAGCAAGGGCCCGCGCGCGCCGCATATCACCATCAACAACGTCCTCGGCATCCTGCGCGCGTGTCAGCGCGGACTCGGCATCGCGATGCTGCCGGACTATCTGGTCGAGGAGAACGGCGGCCTCGTGCAGCTGTTCAGCGAGGCCGACCCGATCGCGCTCGACGCCTACTTCGTCTATCCGGAAGAGCTCAAGATCGGTGGCGCGCGTGCAGGTGTTCCGCGACTTTCTGGTCGAGCAAGGCGCAGCGCTGGAGCTACTGAGGCTCCGCGGATTGTCCGAAGCGGAACGAATTACGCCGCACCTCAAAGGTTTGCGAGCGCCACATGGCTGACATGCGGGCGCTCGCGTTGCGCGACAACGTGCGGGGCGACATATCAGAGTTGCGCTGTCGGCGATCGGTTGTTGCATCCTCCCAGGTCGCGATCGATTGCCGCAGCGGTTCCCCTCTGGAAGGTGATTGTCGGCTCTGCCGGCAAAACTAACGCCGGGCCCTTTGCCCGGCGTTTTTTTCACGTGCCCGACAGCCGGCGCTACCGGACGACGTCAGCCCCACAGGCGCTCGCTTTCGAGTCCCTTGTAGATGTCCGCGACGTAGTCGCCGTAGCCGTTGAACAGAAGCGTCGGCCGCCGCTCGCCGGTGCCGATGAGTTCCTCGCTCGCCTGGCTCCAGCGCGGATGCGGCACGTCCGGATTGACGTTGGCCCAGAAACCGTACTCGGCCGCCTGCAGCGCTTCCCAGAAGCTCTTCGGCCGCTGATCGGTGAAGCTGAAGCGCGTGATCGACTTGATCGACTTGAAGCCGTATTTCCACGGCACCGCGAGCCGCAGCGGCGCGCCCTGCGATTTCGCCACCGGCTTGCCGTAGGCGCCGGTGACCAGGAAGGCGAGCTCGTTGGTCGCCTCGGCCATGGTCAGCCCCTCGACATAGGGCCACGGATACCAGGTGGCGCGCTGGCCGGACGCCACGGAAGAGTCGAGGAAGGTCTCCATGCGGAGATACTTCGCCGATCCGAGCGGCTTCGCGAGCTCGACCAGCTTGGCGAGCGGAAAGCCCGACCACGGAATCGCCATCGACCAGGCCTCGACGCAGCGGTGGCGGTAGAGCCGCTCTTCCAGCGGCATCTTGGCGAGCAGGTCGTCGATCCCGACTTCCTGCGGCTTCTCCACCATTCCGTCGATCTTGACGGTCCAGGGGCGAAGCCGCAGCGCTTGCGCGGCACGCGAGATCGTCTTGGCGGATCCGAATTCGTAGTAGTTGTTGTAGGTCGTATTGATCGTCTCGTCGGTGATCGGGCGATCGAGCGCGAACTTTTCGTTTCGCTTTACCGGATAGCGCGATGCGCTCGGATCTGGCAGATCGGATACGCGCTGGGCGAGCGCAAGCCCGGGCGACAGCGCCGCGGCGACGGCTCCGGTGGCGGCCAGGAATTGGCGCCGGTCGAAAAACAGCTCCTCCGGGGTCGCCTGATGCTCGGGCAGCTCCCAACCGCGGCGATGGATCACGGGCATGACGGGCTCCTGGGGCGATTTGACACTTGCCGGCACATGATCCGGAAAATGCCCGCTCCGGACTTGAATCCAGGGTAGACGGGCTTTTCGGACGAGATCATGCGCAAAGGGACGCAGAGGGCACGCAAGACCGCGTCAAGTTGAAGCGATGCTCTACCCACATGGCCGATCGCCGGCAAGTCACACCTGACTGAAACGATCGTGATCGCGCGCGCGCCCGCGATCGTCCGGTTTCCCGTCCCCGTCCGGCGTTCGCCGGAAATTACGCTATCCGGTGCTGAACTTCGGGGCGGCGCCGAACTGCCACCAGGAACGCGGCTGCTCGACCCGCCGCTTGCCGGTGGTGCTGGAGATCCTGGCCAGGAGATCGTCCTTCGCCATCGGCTTGGCGAACAGGAAGCCCTGCCCGGTTCCGACGCCCAGGCCCTGGAGCTTGTGGCTCTCATGCGAGCTCTCGATTCCTTCCGCCACGGTCGCGAGGCCGAACCGGCGCGCCAGCTCGATGATGGAGTCGAGCAAGCCGGTTTTCATCTTGTCGATGTGGCAGTCCGTGACATAGACACGGTCGATCTTGAGCTCGCTGAAAGGAAGCTGACGCAGCCGCGCGAGCGACGAGTAGCCCGCGCCGAAGTCGTCGATCGACAGGCTGCAATTCTGGTCGCGCAGCTCGTTTGCCACATCGTTCGCCATTTTCAGGTCGTTGACGACCTGGTCTTCGGTGACCTCGAGGATCAGCCCCGGCCAATCCGTCGACTTGGGCCGTTCCTCGCGAACCATCTGCGCGATCGGCAACTCCACGAAGGCCGTCGCCGGAACGTTCACCGAGAGATGGAGACCGGGCATGCCGACCGCGGCGCAATCGTTCCAATCGCGCAGCGCGGTCAAGATCACCGTTTCGGTCAGCCTCAGCATGTCGGGCTCGCGACGCGCCGGGCAGAAACGCCAGCGGACCGAGAACGCCGAGCTCGGGGTGGCGCAACCGGATCAGCGCTTCGGCCCCGACCATGTGGTGGGTCTGCAGGCTGACCTTGGGCTGATACCAGACTTCGAGCCAGCCGTGCTTGAGCGCATTGGCGAGCGTGACTTGCGGCTTGCCGGATGCGTTGCGCTCGTCGCGCCCCATGGGCTGCGACGCCTCCGCGAACATGCCCTTCAACGGATTGAACATGACGCCATCTCGTCCGGAATATTCACGTATGGGGCGTTGCCGGCGACCCGTGGTTCGCCTCCATCTAGTTCATCGGCTGTGTATTTTCGGTTAGCGGCGCACGGCAAAACGCAACGAAATGGTAAATAACGGCGCAAGATGGCGCATACCGGCGCGGTTTGCGGCGCGCCGCAATGCCCGCACCACGGTCCCGGCCTCAATGGATTATTGCGGCCCGCCGGCTCACTCCGCGGCAGCCGCCCGGCGCGCCGCCACGATCTGGTCGGCCTGCTTGCCGGTGAGCTCCGCCATGTGATCGAACTTGAAGGTGAAGCTGCCGACGCCGGCGGTCGCGGAGCGCACCTCGATGATCAGATCGCCGATCTCCGATTCCGGCATCATCGCCCGCACCACGTCCCAGCCGGTCCAGCCTTCGCGCGTATCGAAGCTCGAGGATCTGGCCGCGCCGTCCCGACAGGATGGCGTTGATCTTGGCGGTCGCCTCGGACGGACAGACGATCTCGACCGTATGGATCGGCTCGAGCAGCACCGGATTGCATTGCGGCAGCGCCTCGACGATGCCGATGCGGCCGGCGATGCGGAACGCCATGTCGGACGAATCGACCGCGTGGTAGGAGCCGTCGATCAGCGTCACCGCGACGTCGACCACCGGGAAGCCGAGCGGCCCGTGCTTGAGGCCGTCGATGACGCCCTCCTCGACCGACGGGATGTAGTTGCGCGGCACCACGCCGCCGGTGATCTTCTCCTCGAACGAGAAGCCGGCGCCGCGCGGCAGCGGCTTGATGTCGAGCACGACGTCGCCGAACTGGCCGTGACCGCCCGACTGCTTCTTGTGCCGGCCGCGCTGGGTGATCGGCTTGCGGATGGTCTCGCGGTAGCCGACGCTCGGGGTCGCGACGATCGATCGCGACGCCGAAGCGATCGGCGAGCCGCTCGGTCGCGACGCGCAGATGCATCTCGCCCTGCCCCCAGACGATCGACCTCGTGCGTCTCGGGATTGTGGTGCACGATCAGCGAAGGATCCTCATCGACCAG
The DNA here is from genome assembly GCA_963791155.1 of uncultured Pseudomonadota bacterium. GTDB lineage: Bacteria > Pseudomonadota > Alphaproteobacteria > Rhizobiales > Xanthobacteraceae > JAVDCA01. Next base: position 65,308 of record CAWBRI010000016.1, on the reverse strand, counting down.
CTTGGTGAAGGCGACGGCCCAGTTTGACGTCGTCCTTGCGGTCCTTGGCCGAGATCGCGAGCGCGAGCACCGGCGGAACGGCACGACCTCGGCGACCGGCGGATGCGCCTGCTTGCCGGCCGACAGGGTGTCGCCGGTCTTGGCGTGATCGAGCTTGCCGAGCGCGACCGTCTCGCCGGCCGTCGCCGGCCCGCGCTTCTCGGTCGTCTGGCCGACCAGCTTGAGCACGCCCGACACGCGGCCGGCCTCCCCGGAGGGCGAGTTGAGCGTGGTGCCGTCGCCGATCTGGCCCGCCAGCACGCGCGCGACCGACATCTTGCCGCCGTGCGCGGTGTGGAAGGTCTTGATCACATAGGCGACCGGGTCGCTTGCCGGACTTGACGCCGAGCCGCTTTGCGGTTGTCGGCGATGCCGTGGCGTCTCGTGACGCAGCGCCTTGAGCAGGCGCAGCACGCCGTTGGTGCGGGTCGCGACGCCGATCAGCACCGGACAGATCAAGCCGTCGCGCTGCTCCTTGGCGAGATCGTCGAACACCTTGTCGCGCGGCGGCGGAATATCCTCGAGCAGTTGCTCCATCAGCTCGTCGTCGTGATCGGCGAGCGTCTCCAGCATCGTGAAGCGGGCCTCCTTCTCGCGGCTCAGATCTTCGCCATCGAGCGGGACCACTTCGGACGGAACATGCTCCTTGTAGACGAAGGCGCGCTCGAGCGCGAGATCGACGAAACCGGTGATGATATCGTTCTTCCAGATCGGGATCTGGCGCAGCAGCAGCGGCACGCGCGACGCCGGCTGCAGGAGCTTGAGCGTCTCGCGCACGCGCCGGTCGGCCTTGTCGATCTTGTTGAGGAAGAGAAAACGCGGAATTTTCAGATCTTCGAGCTCGCGCAGGACGAGCTGCAGCTGCGACACCTTGCGCTCGTCCGCCTCGCACACCACCACGGCGGCATCGACCGCCGGCAGCGCGGCACGCATCTCGTGAACGAACTCGACCGAACCCGGGCAGTCGATGAACGTATAGTCGTCGCCCATGAACTGGGCGGTGGCGACCGTCACCTCGACGCTCATCTTGTGATGGCGCGCTTCCTTGCTGGCGTCGCCGACCGTCGTGCCGGCATCGACCGTGCCTTGACGTTGAACCGCATTGGTGCGGGCCAGCAGCGCTTCCAGGAGCGTGGTCTTGCCGCTCTGGAATGGGCCCGACCAGTGCAATGCACCGGGGCCCTCGCGGATTCGCGCCATTGTCTGCCATCGCCATACCTCCCATCGACGTTCGAGATCGGGGGTCCGGATCGTCATCGTTTCAGGGAATCGGGGGCATTGGCAAGGGGCGGCGCGCCGGGCGCGCCCGGGTGTTTCCGTGGATCACGATGGCCGGCTCGATCCGCCTTGTGAAAGCCGTGGCCGCATCGGCACGGCGCCGACGGCGCGACGCGTCATGCGGCGGGATACCGCGCGGTCCGAAAGCAAACCGCCCGGCAATTGCCGGGCGGTCACAACCATCGATGACGAGAGAGACGGTTGACGAAGAAATGCGTCAGCGCACGTAGCGCAGGTCGAGCCCGGCGACTCCGGCCGCGATATTGAGGCCGACCTGGCCCGAGACCGAGAGCGGCTGGAGCGCGACGGAACGGTTCGAGCCGCCGACCAGCGCGTTGGCGCCGAGGCCCGCAATCACGGATGCTTCCGCTGACGCGCCGACATAATTGCCCGACAACCCGCCGACCGGACGGTTGGTCGGGGACCAGACGAGCCAGACCATGACGCCGCCCCCGGTGACGCCGATATCGACGCCGAGCTTGGAGATCGTGCCGGTGTAGTACTCGATCGGCCCGGGCAGCGACGGCGTGAACGTGCAGCTCACGTTGCGTTGCGACCCGATGATCAAGCCGATGCCCGCCGACACGTCGCATGTCAGCGATCCCGCCTGAATGCGCTCCTGCGCCTGGGCCGAACCTGTGAGCACCGCGAGCACCAATGCGGCGGACGTGATGATGGTGCGGAACATGTGAACCCCTCTACGATTGAACCCTGACGGCGTGGCCAAAATACCGCCGGATACTATTCCGGGTCGGGTGCGGATGTCATCAAGGGATTGGATTTCCAGCCAAAATACCGCCGAACGCGGTATACGCCCCCGGCGCTTGCCCGGACGAGGTTAACGGGCCGGCCCGGAGCCTCGGCCGGATGAAAACAAGAGGAAATCCGCCAGAATCCCCGCCTGCGGCGCGAACATGTCCTCGCCGGTCAGGAACGGCGAGCCGCGCCGGCGGGCCGCTGCGAGCAGCGGCGTGACCGCCGGCTTGGTCACAAGGTCGGCGACAAACGCCCCGGCGTCGAGCTTGGCGGCGTCCACCGGCAGGGGATCGCCGGGCGCCATGCCCATCGGCGACGCATTGACGACGAGATCGAAGCCGCTCGGGTCGCCCGAGCCGACGGCGACGTCCCAGCGGGCGAGCCTTTGCCGCAAATCCTCCCGCCGCCCGGGGTCGACCTCGGTCACGGCCAGCGACGCACCCTCCTCGCCCAGCGCAAGCGCGACCGCCGATCCGGCGCCGCCCGCGCCGATCACCAGCGCACGGCGGCCTTTCGGCTCGAACCCCTTGGCGCGCAACGCCGCCACCAACGCGATGCCGTCCGTCATGTCGCCGGACCAGCGGCCGTCGGCTTCCCGCCGCATGACGTTGACGGCTGCAAGCTTGTGGGCGCGCGCGGACAATGTCTCGCAGTGACGCGCGGCCGAGAATTTGTGCGGCACGGTGATCACGATCCCGTCGATGTTATGGACGCGCTTTGCGGCCGCCATGAAGGCGTCGAAGTCCGGCGTCGGCACCTGCATGGGGATGCAGACGGCATCGAACCCGCGCTCGGCGAACACGCGCGTGAGCCCGGCCGGCGACTTCGCCTGGCCGATCGGATCGCCGACGATGAGGTGGATGCGCGTCTCGCCGCTGAGTCCGGGCAGCATGGTCCTGCACTTGTGTTTACGCCGCACTGCCAGTAGCGGAAGATATGCGCGCTGACCAGCCAGCGATGGCATATTTCAGGAGAGTGACATGGCCGGGTATCCGCTGATCGACTTCTATTGCCACATCTTCCCGGAACGGTTTTTCCAGGAAATGATCAAGGTCGCGCCCAATCTCACCAACATCGGCCAGCGCCTGCGCAACGTCAAAAAGCTGTTCGACCTCGACCTGCGTTTCCGCGAGATGGACGAGTACGGCGACTACCGGCAGGTGATCTCGCTGCCGAACCCGCCGATCGAGGACCTCGCCAAGGGCGCGACCGGCCTGGCGCTCGCCCGCATCGGCAACGACGCCATGGCGGAGCTTGCGCAGAAACATCCCGAGCGGTTCGCCGGCTTCGTCGCGGCGGTATCCCTGACCGATGTCGACGGCTCGATCGCGGAGGCGCGTCGCGCGGTCACGGATCTCGGGGCGTGCGGCATCCAGGTGTTCACCAGCATCGCGGGCCGGCCGCTCGATGATCCCGCGTTCCGCCCGGTCTTCGCCGAGATGGCGAAGCTCGACCTGCCGATCTGGCTGCATCCCGCCCGCACCGCCGGCATGACCGACTATGCGGCCGAGCCGAAATCGCGATTCGAGATGTGGTGGTGCTTCGGTTGGCCCTATGACACGTCGGTCGCGATGAGCCGGCTGGTGTTCTCCGGCCTGTTCGACCGCCATCCGGCGATCAAGATCGTCACGCACCATTGCGGCGGCATGATCCCGTATTTCGACGGCCGCATCGGGGCCGGGATGGAGGTGCTCGGCAGCCGGACCTCGGACGAGGATTATTCGAAGATCCTGCCGACCCTGAAGCGGCCGCATCTCGACTACTTCCGCGACTTCTACGCCGATACCGCGATGTTCGGCGGCAAATACGGCATCGCCTGCGGGTTGGAGTTTTTCGGCGCCGACAAGATCGTGTTCGCGACCGATACGCCGCTCGGGCCCATCAGGCCGACCATCGAGGCGATCGACCGGCTCGGGCTCGCGGACGGCGATCGACGGAAGATCTGTGTGGGGAATGCCGAGAAGCTTTTGCGGACGAAGCTCGGCTGATCAGCGCAGGAAATATCGCCGCATCAGGCCGCCCACCACGGCGGCGACGAACAGCAGGATGGCGACCGGAATCCAGATCAGGAAAGCTCCCAGCAGAACCACGAAGATCAACGCCGCCAGGGTGCCGATCAGGAGCGCCAGCAGCAGGATGCCAATCGGCCCGATCTTGCGCACATAGATGCGCCGGGTGCCGCGGGCTTCGAACGCGGCCCAGGGGCCCGAACGGTCGCGCGCCCATTCCGGACGCGACCGATCGGGCGGGATGATTTCCGGTTCGGACCGAGGCTCGCTCATCGTTGTCGACCCGTGTTGCGGCAGGTGGTGTATGGCACCATGTAGGGAGGCCGCCGCCCGCTCGCAACCGGCGCCGCCAGCTCTCCATGTGACGCGGCGGAACGCGGGCGCCGCGCGTCTGCCCCGTCAAACGAGCACTATTCCGCCGCCTGCGCGATCAGCGTCTCGCCCGGCCGCACGCGCGTGAAACCGACCGGCGCGGTATCGACCGTCGGCGCTTCGCCGGCGAGCCCGGTGAGCGTGTAGCGCGAGGTCGAAAGATCGGACGTCGCCGGGAAATCCTCGCGGAAATGCGCGCCGCGGCTGTCGGTGCGCGCCATCGCGGCGGCGCAGATGGCGCGGCTCACCAGGATCAGGCTCTCCAGATTGAGCCGGTCCATCCAGGTCAGATTGTATCGCCGGTCGGTGTCGGCGACGCCGCTGTCTGCGATATCGCGCCACAGCGCGTCGAGCGCCGTTTGCCCGCGCGCCAGACTTTCCGCGGTGCGCAGGATCCCGACCTCGTTCCACATCACGTCGTAGAGCTTTTCCCGGATCGCGCCGAGATCGCCGCGCTTGTTGCCGAGCGGCGCGAACGCGCGCGCCCGCGCGCGCTCCAGCGCCGCGCGATCGGGATCGGGCAGCGCCGCCGTTCGGATCGTCTTCGCCGCCATCGAGGCGCCGGCGAGCCCGCCGAACACGGTCGAGTTCGCGACCCCATTGCCGCCGAGGCGGTTGGCGCCGTGCACCCCGCCGGTGTCCTCGCCGGCCGCGAACAGCCGCGGCATCGGCGTGGTGCAGTCGGGCGCGAACACGACGCCGCCCATCATGTAATGCGCGGTCGGGATCACCTCGACCCGACCGCCCGCGAGGTCGAAGCCGCAATCGGCGCAGCGCTCGACCATGCCCTTGAAATCGCGGCGCACATTGTCGGGCCCGAGATGCCCCATCTCGATCCACACCCCGCCATGCGGGCTCGCGTAGCCGGCGCGGATGCGGTCCATGATGGCGCGGCTGACGATGTCGCGGGTGGCGCGCTCGCCGCGCGGCTCATAGGCGAACATGAAGCGCTCGCCGACCTTGTCGGTGAGGTAGCCGCCGGCGCCGCGCAATCCTTCCTCGAGCACGGTGCCGGTCATGCGGGTGCCCTCGCCGGCGAGGAGGCCGGTCGGATGGAACTGCACCATCTCGATGTCGCGCAACGGCAGGCCGGCGCGCAACGCCATGGCCATGCCGTCGCATGACTTGTCGCCCGAGGGCGTGTGGTACTTGTACATGGTCGGGCCGCCGCCGGTCGCCAGCAGCGTGGAGCGGGCGCGCACCAGCAGCGGCTCGCCCGTGCGCATGTCCAGCATCAGCACGCCGGCGAGGCCCGGAGCCGTCGGCCGCCGGGATCAGGTCGATGGCGCGATGATCCTCGAGCCGGCGGACGTCGCGCCGCCACACCTGCTCGGCCAGGCGGTTGATGATCTCGATGCCGGTGAGATCGCCTTTGTGGACCGTCCGGTCGAAGGTCTGGCCGGCGAACGCCTTCTGGTGGATGGTGCCGTCCGGGTTGCGGTCGAAGAAGCAGCCGAGCTCGTTCTCCAGCTCGCGGATGCGCACCGGCGCGGTGGTCACCAGCAGCCACGCGAGATCCTGGTCGTTGAGCCACCCGCCGCCCTCGATCGTGTCCATGAAGTGACGCTCGATCGAATCGTCCTTCGCCAGCGCGACGTTGTAGCCGCCCTGCACCATGCGGGTGCAGCCGCATTTGCCGAGCAGGCCCTTGACCGCGATGGTGACGTCGAGATCCGGATCGGCCTTCTTGGCGTGCAGCGCCGCGAACAGGCCGGCGCCGCCGGCGCCGAGAATGAGAATGTCGGTATCGACCTGGTTCATGCGCGTGCTCGGCCCGCGCGGCGCCTAGCTTGGCCAGGATCGCGTCGCGCCGCGACAGCGCGGCCGCGTTGACGTCGGCATGCAGCGAGCCGCCGTGGGAATCCATCGTGACCAGCAGCGGGCCGAATCCCTTGATGGCGAACTTCCACAGGCTCTCGGGATGCAGATCGTCCATGTCGACCTCCTCGATCGCCTCGATCCAGGTGGTCTCGAGCGCGGCCGCGCCGCCGACCACCGCCAGATAGGCGCCGCCCAAGTCGCGGAACGCGTCGAGCGTGCCCTGCCCCATCCCGCCCTTGCCGATGATGACGCGCACGCCTTCGCGCTCCATCAGCGGCCGGGTAAAGCGCTCCATGCGCATCGAGGTCGTGGTGCCGATGCACAGCGGCTCGTAGCCGGAGGAATTTCCCGGGCGCGGATCGATCTTGCGCACGTTCGGCGCGGTATGCACCACCGCATGGCCCTTGAGGTCGAAGCGCGTCGTTCGGCCGCGGTCGAACATGGCGATCAGCGTGGCGTCGCGAATGCCGAACAGCGTCTTTTCCAGCGTGACGGTATCGCCGACCCGCAAGGCGCGCACCTGCGCCTCGGTCACCGGCATGTCGAAGACGTGGTGTGCCATGGCGGCTCCTGATTTGGGCGCATGTTCTTATCGGCGAACCGGTGACCACCCCGGATCAAGTCCGGGGCAGGCTTTCGCCGGAACATGCGCTAGATGAACGAGATGCCGCCCGGCGTGATCAGCGCCGCGGCGCGGCGCGCCGAATGGCACTGGATGTTCACCGCGACGGGGTTCATGGTGATGTGCGTCGCCGCGATCTCGACGTGGACGCGGAACGAGGTTGCGCGGCCGCCGAGCCCTTGCGGGCCGATGCCGAGCTCGTTCACCGCCTCGCTCAATTCCGCTTCGATCTTGGCGCCTTCGGGTTCGGAGCAGGTCGTGCCGAGCGGGCGCGTCGCCGCGATCTTGGCGAGATGCATGCAGAGGTCGGAGGTGCCGCCGATGCCGACACCGACGATGGTCGGCGGGCAGACGCGGCCGCCGCACTCGATCACGCGGTCGATCACGAATTGCTTGATGGCGGCGGCGCCGTCCGCCGGGATCAGCATCTGCAGGAACGAACCGTTCTCCGATCCCGATCCCTTCGGGATCATCTCGATCGCGACCGTCTCGTCGCGCTCGTCGAACGCGATATTGATGATCGGAATGCGGATGCCGCACGAGGTCTGCTCGTTCTTGCGGGTGATCGGATGCACCACCGAGGAACGCAGCGGATGCTCGCGGGTCGCGCGCTCGCAGCCGCGCCGGATCGCCGCCGTCATCGCGGCGCCGTCGAGCTCGACATGCCGCCCGATGGTGACGTTGTAGATCGGGATTCCCGTGTCCTGGCACAGCAGATTGTTGGTGCGCTCCGCGACCGCGATGTTCTCCACCATGGTGCCCAGGATGGTGCGGGCGGTCGGATCGGTCTCGGCGCGCGTCAGGCGCTCGAATCCCTGCTTGATATCCGGCGGCAGGAGCTTGAGGGCGCGGATATAGAGCGCCTTGGCGAGTTCTTCGACCTCGTTCGGATCGAGCTGCATGGCGTCAATCTCCCAGGAGCATCTTCCGGCGAAAGCCTGTCCCGGACTTGATCCGGAATGGAAGCGGTTCGCCGACGAAAATGCGACCAATATCCCCTCTAGAGCACGAGGGTCGCGCCGGAACCGATGATCATCGCCGCCAGCACCTGCCGGAACCGGCGCTCGTCGAGCCTGCCGTAGGCCAGCCAGCCGAGCCACGCTCCTGCGAGCAGGGCCGGCAGCGCGGCGCCGATCAGCGCCAACGCGAAGGCATCGAACGTGACGAGCCCGGCGACCAGCAGGGTAGCAATTTGCATGACCAGGATGAAGGGTTGATAGACGCCGCGAGCGACGTCTTTCGGCCAGCCCCGCAGCTGGGTCCAGATCGTCGTCAGGACGCCCGAATAGCCGCCGATCCCGCCCAGTATGCCGGACACGAAGCCGACCGCCGCATCGGCCGCGCGGCCGCCGCCCGCGATGCCCGGCAGTCGCGGCGTCGCCAGCGCATAGACGCCGTAGGCGATCAGAAAGGCGCCAAGCGCGACCTTGATGGCGTGCGGATCGGTGCGCGCGAGGATGTAAACGCCGATCGGAACCCCGATCAGCCCGCTGACGATGAAGGGCGAGACCCGCCGCGGCTCGATCGTGCGGCGAATGCGCCAGATCAGACCGATGTGCAGCAGCGTACCGCATGCCGCCACCAGCAGCGTGGCCCGCAGCGGGTCGAGCACGTGCAGCCACAACGCGGTGGCCGCCAGCGCGAAGGCGAATCCCGCGGTGCCGACCGCGAATGCGCCGAGGAACGCGCCGAGCCAGACGAAACCGAGAATCTCCAAACTCATGCCCGCCACGGCTGGATCATCCGCGGGCGCGGGGTGGACGCAGCCCGCGCAAGACGGCGCAGGATGTCACCGGATGGCTGGCGGTATGCGGAAAAACGAATACCATGGCTGCTGATATCCGCGACCGGACCATAACACAAGATCGCCCGGCCCACACAGGGGGGAACGATGCACCTCGTGAGACTCGCGACCGCGGTTGCCGCCGCGCTGATGGCCGGCGCCGCGCCGACTTTCGCGCAACTCTATCCGTCGCGCCCGATCACGATGATCGTGCCGTTCACGGCAGGCGGGCCGACCGACGTGCTGGCGCGCGTGCTGGGACAACACATGAGTCGGACGCTCGGCCAGCAGATCGTGGTCGAGAACGTAACCGGGGCGGGCGGCACGCTCGGCGCCACCCGCGTCGCCCGGGCGGCGCCCGACGGCTACACGCTGGTGATGGGAAACATCGGCACGCATGCGGCGAGCGTCGGGCTCTACAAGAACCTCGCCTATGACCCGAGCACCGACTTCGAGCCCGTCATGGTAATCGCCACCACCCCGATGGTGCTGGTCGCCAGGAAGGACCTGCCGGCCCAGACGCTCGGGGATTTCATCGCGCTCGCGCAGCAGCGCAGGGTGACGATCGGGAGCGCCGGCACGGGCTCGGCCGCGCATCTCACTTTGCTGCTGTTCGCCAGCCTCACCAAGGCCGATGTCCAGCACGTGCCCTATCGCGGGCTCTCGCAGGCCATGAACGACCTCCTGGCGGGCCAGATCGACGCCATGTTCGACCAGGTCATCTCCTCGAGCCCGCATATTTTGGGCGGCGCAGTCAAGCCGATCGTCGTCACGGCGCAAAACCGTGCCAAGGCGGTTCCCCAGGTGCCGACCTCGGTCGAAGCCGGCCTGCCCGATCTCCAGACCATCACCTGGACGGCGCTGTTCGCCCCCAAGGGAACGCCGCAATCGATCGTCGAACGCGTCCACGCGGCAGTCGACCAGGCCATGCAGGATCCGGCCGTCTCCAAGCGGCTCGCCGAGATCGGCGCCGATCTGCCGCCGCCGGGCGACCCGCGCAGCCCGCAGGCGCTCGCGACCCTGGTGAGGTCCGAACTCGCCAAATGGGTGCCGCTGATCCGCGCGTCCGGCGTCGTCGGTGAGTAGCGTTTCGTGCGACTGACCGCCGAGGAGCAGGCGATGCGGGCCGGCGAATTCGGTCCCGCCACCCAGTGGGCGATCGAGCACCAGATCCGGGTCGGGCGTTACCTCGGCGCCGAGGACTTCGTGCCGGTCTCCCAGGCCCATATCATGGCCGACACGGAATCGCTCGGCGTCGCGGGCGTCGAATGGCTCGAGCATTGGGCGCGCCTTCCGGTCACGCAGCGGCGCGTGCGCATCCCGACCATCACGGATCCGCGCGGCACGGACTTCGCGGCCGCGCATCGCCTCAAGCACCAATCCTGGATGCTCGATCTGGAACGGCGCGCCATCGCGGCCTTCGAGGCGCTCGGCGTCCTCATGACCGACACCTGCATCAACTACCAGACCATCATGCCGCCGGTGCGCGGAGAGCACGTCGCCTATGGGGACACGGGCGTGGTGATCTATTGCAACAGCGTATGCGGGGCGCGCTCGAATTTCGAGGGCGGGCCCTCGGCGCTGAGCGCCGGCCTCACCGGTCGCACGCCGCGCTACGGCTATCATCTCGACGCGCACCGGCGGGCCACGCTGCTGATCCAGGTCGCCGCGACGCCCCGCGATCTCAACGACTGGGGGGCGCTGGGCGGAATCGTGGGGCGGCTCGCGGGCGACTACTGGCAGGTCCCCGCGCTGATCGGCATCGATCGCATTCCCGGCTCGGACGAGATGAAGCATTTCGGCGCCGCGCTGGCGAGCTACGGATCGGTCGCGCTGTTCCATATGGTCGGCATCACGCCGGAAGCGCAGCGGCTGGAGGACGTCATTCCGGCCGGCGACGTCCCCACCCATGACGTGGGCGAGAACGACATCCGTGCGTTCCAGGCCGCCTATGCGCGGCAAATCGACAAGGTCGACCTCGTGGTGTTCTCGGCGCCGCAGCTCAGCCTGGTCGAGATGCGGCAGTTGGCCGGCCTGCTCGACGGCCGGCGCGCCGACATCCCGCTGCTCGCCGTGACCAGCCCGCAGGTCAAGCCGGACGCCGACCGCATGGGGCTCACCGCGCGCATCGAGGCGGCGGGCGGCACCGTGCTGTCGGGCATGTGCTTCTACCAGAGCTATGCGCGCGAGATGGCCGAGGCGAACGGGTGGAAGCGGCTCGCCACCAATTCGGCGAAGCTCACCAACATCATCGGCGGCTACGGCTACCAGCCGGCGCTCCTGTCGATGGAGGCTTGCGTCGCGGCGGCCTGCGCGGGCGGGAGGATCGCCGCATGAGCGCCGGGATCTTCTATGCGGCGGCCGGCATGGGCGGCAGGACGCAGGGTGAGGCGCTCGTCGCCAAGGACGGCTTCTCGGCGCGTTACGACCTCGATCGCATTCGCGGCGTGTTCTCGCGTCCGCAACACAAGCTCGCCGGCGCGAATTACGTCGGCCGCGTGCTGGTGCTCGATGCCGCAAAGGGCGGCGTCGCCACCGCCTGGATGCTGCACGACATGAAGGCGCGCGGCGTCGTGCCGGCGGCGCTCGTCCTGAACGCCATCAACCCGATCATGGTGCAGGGCGCAGCGCTCGCCGACTTCACCATGATCTCGGGCTTCGACCAGGACATCACGCAGGTGATTCCGGACGGCGCGCTGGTCGAGGTCGATCCGACGGCGGAACGGCCGTTCATTCGGATTCTCAGCCGACATTGAGCGCGAAGGCGAGGATGCCCGCGCGCCGCCTGAGGGTTGCCGCGATGTAAGTCTATTTCTTCTGCGCTTTCTTGGCCTTTGCTTCGGCCGAGCAGGGATCCTCGTTCGAGCAGGTATCGCCGATCACGCCGACAGCCTGGATCTCGATCTCGATACCGGGTCGGGCAAAGTTCGTCACGGTGATGAGTGCGCTGCCGGGATAGTTCCCGTTCTTGAAGAAGTCCTTGCGCATTTCCACGAACTTGTCGCCGTACCGGGATTCCTTGATGAAAACCGTCATGGCCACGACATTGTCGAGGCTGCCGCCGGCGCGTTTCAAGACGCCGTCGATTTGCGCAAACACCTGCTTGACCTGGGCTTCGAAATTATTGGCGATGTTGTTGCCCTGATTGTCCTGCGTCGCCGTCTGGCCGGCGACCCAGACCGTTATTCCGCCAGACGTGACGACACCTGGTGAAAACGCGCGCGACAACTGGAACGGCGTCTTCTCCATGTATTCGGCGGCATGCGCAGCCGTTGGGAGCAACATGGCAAGCAATGCGGTGATGGTACGACGCATCTTGGGCTCCTGACGAGAAACGAGGACGGTGCGACGGCGGACGACAAGTGTTCTTGAAGTCCAAGATCGCGTCAACCTGCATTGCGCGGTCGCGACTTCAGGCCTTGGCATACCCGGAAAAGTTCAGCGGTGCGAGGGTCCGCCCATCGAGGTGTCCCGGAACGAACCGATCACCCCGCGTTGAGCAGGAAGGCGAGCCCGACCGCGAACACCGCGGCCGCGCAACCCGAGAGCACCGCGAGCGTGCGCTCGCGAATGTTCAGGAATTCGATCGCGAGGACGCGCAATCCCAAGGTCATGTGCATCGCCAGCGCCACGACCAGAGCGCCCTCGGTCAGCTTGACGAAAGACGTGTTGGTGGCCGCCAGGAAACTGTCGAGCGCACCCGCTCCGTTGAGCGCGGTTGCAAGCGCCAGAAAGTGCAGCGGCAGGAAGATCGCGAGCGCGATCCCGGACAGGCGGTGGAGCAGCGCCGCCAGGAATCCCGGCTCCCGGTGCGAGGCGCGCATCATGCGACATAGACCGCGACGACGGCGCGCGCGCCGAAGACGAAGAGCGCCAGGGCGAATGCCGCGAGCGCGAGGTCGAGCGAAGGCCCGCGCCACGGCGTCCATTCGCGAATGACGTTGCGCAGACCGATCGGCGCGTGGATCGCGACCGCCGCGACGAACAGCGCGTAGAAGGCGAAGAAGGCGCGATTGCCCTGCGTGCGCGCCAGGATCTCCCCGGCCGTGAGCCCGCCCCGCACCGCGTAGATGACGGTCGCCAGATGCACCGCGACGGCGCACGCGAGCACCATGGCGCTCACGCGCTGCGCGACGAACAGGACCGCGCTCATCGGCCGCCTCCGAACGCCCGCCGGAGCACGGCGCGCTTCAATCCGGCGATCGAATAGGTCGGCGCGATGCCTTTGGGGCAGAACGAGGTGCAGCTCATGTGGCTATGGCAGGCATGGCAGCCGGAATCGCCCGACACGGCCGCCATCCGCGCATCGTGCCCGGCGTCGCGCACGTCGTTCTCGAGCGTCCAGGCGCGGTTGAGCGCGGCGGGGCCCAGATAGTCCGGGTTCCAGGCGACCACGTCGCATGCCGAATAGCAGATGCCGCAGCCGATGCACTCGATGCCCGCGTCGGCCGCCTGCCGTTTCGGGCTCGCCGGAATCACCACCGCGAAATCCGCCGCCGGCCGCGCGCCCGGCTCGAACTGGCCTTGCGCATCGCGCCATTTGTCGAAGAACTGCGTCATCTCGACGGCGAGGTCCTTCACCACGGTGAAATTGCGCAGCGGCTCGAGGCGCAGCGTTCCCTCACGCGCGACGGCCTCCGATACGCGCGTGCGGCAGGTCCAGCGCGGCCGGCCGTTCACCACCATGGCGCAGGATCCGCACATGCCGACCCGGCAGGCGAACCGGTACGAGAGCGTCGGGTCCTGGTCGCGCTGGATCTCGGTGACGACGTCGAGCACGGTCTGATTGAGGCGGCGCGGCACGTCGAACGCCTGGAACGCTCCGGTGTCGGTGCCGCGCCAGACCTCGACTTTCAAATTCGATACGTCCTTCGCCACCGACAAGTCGCCTCTCCGTCGTCATCGTCCGCGCAAGCGGACGATCCAGTCATCGTCGACCGTTGAGTAGCGCACTGCCGCAGGCCAAAACAGAGGCTGGTGTCTACTGGATTGCCCGCTTTCGCGGGCAATGACCGATTGATTCAGCTTCCCGGCAGCTTGTGGATGTCGTCGAAAAACACGTCCTGCCATTGCGCGGGCTTCGCCGAGATCAGGCCGACCCGGCTCATGAAATCCGCATAGGACATGATCTGCTTCGGCACCATCGTCCATTCGTTCTCCGGCAGACGGATCATGCGCTCGATCTCGGCGACCGGGATTTTCGAGTTCTCGTTCTTCACCCAGACCCTGGCGGCGTCCGCCGGATCCTTGGCGATCTGCTTCATCGCGTCGTCGAGCGCGGCAATGAACGCCTGCACCACCTTGTGGTCCTTGTCGTAGAGTTTTGCCGCCGCCCAGACCACGTTGAACGTGTGCGGACCGCCCAGCACCTCATAGCTGTCGAGCACCTTGTGCACGCGCGCGTCGGCCAGCTCCTGATACATGAAGGGCGCGGAGGTGAAATGGGCGGTGATCTCGGATTTGCCGCTCAGCAGCTGCGCCATGCCGTCGGGATGGCCAAGGGTCACGGTGAGCGAGATCGAGCTTGTCGTATTGACCTCGGCCGAACACCTTCTCGGCCGCCATCTGCAGCGTCACCGCTTGAATCGATACTTTCACCCCCGGCAGCGCTATGCGGTCCTTGTCGGTGAAATCCTTGATCGTCTTGACGTTCGGATTGTTCGTGTTGAGATCGAGCGGCATGGCATTGAGCGCCGCCACGCCCTTCACGCCGAGATTGCCGCGGGTCTTGCTCCAGATGGTCAGCAGCGGCCCCACGCCGCCAGAAGCGAAATCGAGGTTGCCCGAGATGATCGCCTCGTTCATCGGCGGCCCGCCGGTGAACTGGACCCATTCGGTCTTGAGGTCGAGGCCCATCTGCCGCCCGTGCGCCTCGAGCAGCTTTTTTTCTTCCATGATGGTCAGCGGCAGATAGGAGATGCCGAACTGCTTGGCGATGCGAATGGTCCTGGTCTCGGCGCCGGCGGAGCCGGCACCGAAGGTCACACCGAAGGTCACAATGGCGGTCGCCAATGCGGCGGCCATCCAGACGGAACGGAGTTCATGTGGCGCCATGGGGGTCACCTTATGCTGTCTGCCTTGAAGCAACGAAGCACTTTCCCCTGCCCCGTCAAGGGACGCACCGTCGCAGCGGGCCCATCTTGAGGGCGATCATTGCGTTGACTCCGGTCTCTTATGTCTCATAGAAGACTTTGATTGCGTGGTCCATCGCATTGGAGGAGACATGAGCGCCCCACACCTTTTGGTGCACGACAAGAAGGACACGGTCGGCGTCGTCGTGGTCGAAGGCCTCAAGGCCGGCACCGACATGACCTGCGTGGTCACGGCCGACAATTCCTCGTTCAGGCTCAAGTCCAAGATGGACGTGCCGATCGGTCACAAGATCGCGCTCGTCGACATCAAGAAGGGCGACACGGTCCTGAAATACGGCCAGGACATCGGCAAGGCCGTCGCCGACATCAAAAAGGGCGAGCACGTGCACGTCCATAATCTCAAGACCAAGCGGTGGTGAGCCATGGCCAAGAACGGTAAACACAACGGCAAGTCCCGCGCCGGGTCCGGCAGGTCGAACATGAAATTCTCCGGCTGGCGGCGCGAGAACGGCCGCGTCGGCGTGCGCAACCACGTCGTCATCCTGCCGCTCGACGACCTCTCCAACGCGGCCTGCGAGGCGGTGGCCAACAACATCAAGGGCACGCTGGCGATTCCGCATGCCTATGGGCGGCTGCAGTTCGGCGAGGACCTCGACACTGTTCTTCCGCACCCTGATCGGCACCGGCGCCAACCCGAACGTCGCCGCCGTCGTGGTGATCGGCATCGAGGACGGCTGGACCAAGCGCGTCGTCGACGGCATCAAGAAGACCGGCAAGCCGGTCACCGGCTTCGGCATCGAGGGCAACGGCGATATCGCCACCATCGCCAAGGCGTCGCGCGTCGCCAAGGACTATCTGCAGTGGGCCTCCGAACTGAAGAAGGAGGACTGCGACATTTCCGAGCTCTGGGTGTCGACCAAATGCGGCGAGAGCGACACCACGACCGGCCTCGCCTCGTGCCCGACCGTCGGCAACATGTACGACAAGCTGATCCCCAAGGGCATCTACGGCATTTTCGGCGAGACCTCGGAGATCACCGGCGGCGAGCATCTCGCCAAGGCGCGCGCGATCAACGCGAAGGTCGGCGAGAAGTGGTTCAAGGTGTGGCAGGCCTACGAGGACGAGGTCATCCAGGCGCACAAGACCGACGATCTGTCGGAATCCCAGCCCACCAAGGGCAACATCGCGGGCGGCCTCACCACCATCGAGGAGAAGGCGCTCGGCAATCTCGAGAAGATCGGCCGCAAGTGCAGCTACATCGACGTGCTCGAGCCCGCCGAAGCGCCGACAAAGGGCCCCGGCCTCTATTACATGGACACATCCTCGGCGGCGGCCGAATGCGTGACCCTGATGGCGGCGGCCGGTTATGTGGTGCACACCTTCCCGACCGGCCAGGGCAACGTCATCGGCAACCCGATCCTTCCGGTGATCAAGATCAGCGGCAATCCGCGCACGGTGCGCACCATGGCGGAGCACGTCGACCTCGACGTCTCCGGCATCCTGCGCCGCGAGATGACCATTTCGGAGGCGGGCGACGCCCTGATCGAGATGGTCCTGCGCACCGCCAACGGGCGGCTGACCGCCGCCGAGGCGCTCGGCCACCGCGAATTCGTCCTGACCAAGCTCTATCGCAGCGCCTGATTGTTCGCCGCGTAACATCAGCGGAGACCCCCGATGGCCGACGCCTCCGTCACGACGGCTCCGGCCATGGCGGCCGCCCTGCGCCGGCTCGCACCCGGTGTCGGGCTGTCGGCGCATGGTCGCCATCATGGCGGTCGCGGGCGCCCCCTGGGTCGGCGCGCGTCGTTCCGATCCCCGCGATGGTGCTCGCGCTGCTGATCGGCATCGCGCTCAACCGCGGTCGCCGCACGGCCGGTTTTCCAGCCCGGTCTCGTGTTCTGCGTCAAGCAGCTGCTGCGCTGGGCGGTCGCCCTGCTCGGGCTGCGCATCGCGCTCGGCGACATCGCGGCGCTCGGGCTCGGGACCGGCATCCTGGTGGTGATCTCGATGGTCGTCACGATCGCGGCGGGCTTCCTGATTCGCCCGCGCGCTCGGCCTGGCCGCGCCCTATGGGGCGCTCGCCGGCGTCGGCACCGCGGTGTGCGGCGCCTCGGCGACGCTCGCGACCTCCGCGGTGCTGCCGGACTATGCGGGCAAGGACGCCGACGTCGTGTTCGTGGTGGTCGCCGTCAATGCGCTGGCGACGCTCGCCATGGTGGTCTATCCGCTGCTCGTCCGCGGCGCTCGGCTTCGACCGACCACACGACCGGCGTCCTGCTCGGCGCCACCATCCACGACGTCGCGCAGGTGGTCGGCGCCGGCTATGCGGTATCCGACACCGCCGGCAACACCGCCGTCATCGTCAAGCTGTTTCGCGTATTCCTGCTGCTGCCGGTCGTGCTGGCGATCGGCTGGTGGTTCGCGCGCAAAGGCGTGGCCGCCAGCGCGGCGCGCGTGCCGGTGCCGGTCTTTGCCTTCGTGTTTCTGGCGCTTGTGCATCGTCAACAGCGTCCTGCCGTCGATCGGCGCCGTGGCGCCGCTCTACGCCGGGGTCGAAGAGCGTCCTGGTCGAGGCCTCGACCGACGGGCTTCTGATCGCGATCGCAGCGCTCGGGCTCGGCACCTCGATCGCCGGCGATCGGCACGCTCGGCTGGCGGCACATCGCGACGGTCGGCGGCCACCACCGCTGGTGATCCTTGTGGTGGTGACGGCCGGCCTCGCGCTCATGCGCTGAGGAGCCGCGATGCCGACGCTGACGCTCGCACAAGCCGAAAGCCTCGTCGCCCGCGCGCTGGCGCGATGCCGCACGAGCGCCCGATAACGCCGCCTGCGTGGCCCGCGCCCTGGTGGCGGCGGAAGCCGACGGGCTCAAGGGCCACGGACTTTCGCGCGTGCCGAGCTATGCGGCGCAGGCCAAGGTCGGCAAGGTCGACGGCCTGGCGATGCCCGCCATCGAGCGACCGCGGCCGGGCGCTGCGATGATCGACGCGCGCGGCGGCTTTGCGTATCCGGCGCTCGACGCCGGCGTCGCCCTGTTGCCCGACATGGCGCGCCAGGCCGGCATCGCGTGCGCCGCGATCCGGCGCTCGCATCATTGCGGCGCCGCCGGCCATCCGGTCGAGCGCCTGGCCGAGCACGGCCTGGTCGCCATGATGTTCGCCAACACGCCGGCCGCGATCGCGCCGTGGGGCGGATCGACCCCGGTGTTCGGCACCAATCCGATCGCCTTCGCGTGTCCCCTGCCGGGCCGCCCGCCGATGGTGGTCGATCTCGCGCTGTCGAAAGTCGCGCGCGGCAATATCCTGGCCGCCAAGCAGAAGGGGGAGCGCATTCCGGAGGGCTGGGCGCTCGATGCCGCCGGCAAGCCGACCACCGACCCGGAGGCCGCGCTCGCCGGCACGATGCTGCCGCTCGGCGACGCCAAGGGCACGGCGCTCGCGCTGATGGTCGAATTGCTGGCCGCCGGTCTCACCGGTGCGAACTATGCGGCCGAGGCGTCGTCGTTTCTCGATGCGCAAGGTCCGCCGCCCGGCACCGGGCAACTCATCATCGGCTTCGATCCGACCGCGTTCGGCGGCTCGGTCGGACATTTTGCCGACCTGATCGCCGCGATCGAGGCGCAACCCGGGGCCCGCCTGCCGGGAGCGCGACGGCTGGCCGCGCGGCGCATGGCGGCGAGCGAGGGGCTGACGGTGAGCGATGCATTATTGCGGGAGATCGAGGCGCTTTAGCGCGCTGACGGACGCGTCCGGACCCAGTACAATGCGTGGAACCCAAACCTTATCCGAGGGAGTGTGGCATGCCAAAACGGCTGTCGATGTTGAGCCTGGCGCTCGTCTGGCTGGCGACGGCGGCAACCGCCGCCGCGGCCCAGACGCTGGAAAAGAAACATTTCAACTACAGCGAATGGACCAAGGGCCGCTTCTCCGAGGCCGTCACGGTCACCGGGCCCGGCAAGATGATTTTTCTCGCCGGCGTCGGCGCCGAGGACGAGAACGGCAAGGGCGGCGACATCCTTCATCAGGGCGATTTCATGGGCCAATGCAAATACGCCTATGACAAGATCAAGCGCCTGCTCGAGAAGCAGGGCGCGACGCTCGGCGACGTTGTGAAGATGGTGTCCTACATGACAGATGTGCGCTATCAGCCGGACTATGGGAAATGCCGGCTCGAAGCCTTCGGCACAAATCCGCTGCCGGCCCACACGCTCCTCACGATCAGCCAGCTCGCCTGGCCCGGCATGATGGTCGAGATCGACGTCACGGCGGTCGTGCCGGTGAAGTAGGCGAATAGCGAATAGCGAGTAGCGAGTAGATCGAAGCTACCCTACTCGCTACTCGCAATTCGCTATCACTCATAACGAGGCCTTCATGACAGATGCGGTAAAGGTCGGAATCATCGGACTCGGCCGTTGGGCCAAGGTCCTGACGCGCGCGAGCCAGAAATCCGACAAGCTCAAGATCGTTTCCGGCTACAGCCGTTCCGAGGAGAAGCGCGCGGCCTTCCAGCAGGAGCTCGGCGTCCCGGCGGCGAACGACCTGCGGACCATGCTCGCCGACCCCGAGATCAAGGGCGTAATCCTCACGGTTCCCAACGAGCAGCACCTGCCGGTCGCAATCGAAGTCGCGCGCGCCGGAAAGCATGTCTACACCGAGAAGCCGATCGCGAGCACGCTCGAAGAAGGTCTCGAGATCGAGGCGCTGGCACAACGGCACGGCATCACCGTCACGGTCGGCCACAGCGCCCGGCTCATGGCCGGCATCCGGACCATCCATGAGGCGATCGAATCCGGAGAGCTCGGCCGCGTCGCTTTCATGGAGGCTAATTTTTCCAACGAGCGGGCGCTCGAGCTCACGCCTTCCACCTGGCGCTGGTACAACGCGAAGGCGCCGGGCGGCCCGCTCTCGCAGCTCGCGATCCACCAGTTCGACGTGCTTCATTATCTTGGCGGCGACATCGTCGAGGCGAGCTCGATGGCGTCGAAGCTCTCGCCGGTCGGCGCCGAGGTCGACGACCAGTCGATGACCCTGCTGCGTTTCGCCGACGGCAAGATCGGCTATGTGGGCTCGTGCTGGACGTCGCCCGGAATCTTCGCGGTGCGGGTGTTCGGGTCGAAGGGGCTGATGCACTACGAAATCGACTTCGGCACCTGGGACACGCCCGACAAGCTGCACCTGACCTCGACGCTCTACATCCAGCGCGGCAAGGACGGCTACGGCAAGCGCGAGGAGCTCAAGGTTCCGGAAAGCGACATGTTCCGCGCCGAGCTCGAAATGTTCGCCGAAAGCTGCCGCACCGGTCGTCAGAACCTGCTCAACGCGCGCAACGGCAATGTCGCGGTCGCGATCGTCTATGCGGCGTTGAGGTCGATCGATCGTCATGGGCAGAGCGTGCGCATCGGCGACGTGATCGAGGATGCCCGCAAGCGCCTCACCGAGAGGAAGGTCCATGTTGCCTAGCCGCTATTTTGTCGACCTCACCCAGCCGGAGATCGCGGCGCAACTCGAGAACAACCCGCTGGTGATCCTGCCGGCCGGCAGTGTGGAGCAGCACGGGCCTCATCTGCCGACCGGAACCGACACCTTCGCGTCCAGCGTGATCGGCCATGCGGTGGCGGAGCGCATGGATGGGCTCGTATTGCCGGCAACGCCGTTCGGCGTCACCCCGATGCACATGCCGTTCGAAGGCACGATCTCGCTTACGCCCGACACTTACATGCGGGTCACGATCGAGACCTGCGTGTCGACCGCGCGCCACGGCGCCAAATATCTCCTGATTCTCAACTGGCACGAGGGCAACATTCCCTCGCTCGCGATCGCGGCGGAATCGCTGCACCGCGACCACGGCATGACAGTGCTGACCGTGCAGGCCTGCTACGTCGCGGAGGAACTCTACGGCAAGACCTGCAACGGCCTCACCCATGGGGGCGAGATCGAGGCGCTGGCCGTGCTCGCCTACCGGCCGGACCTGGTCCATCTCGACCGCATCGACTATTCGTCCGACCACTCGCATGGTCACAAGATGGACAAGCTGCGCCGCACCCGAAGCTACCAGCCGGTGCTCACCGACATCCGCTCGATCGCGCCGACCGGTTGGTTCGGCAGCCCGCAGCATGCGACCGCCGACAAGGGCGCCCGCATGCTGACCGATATCGCGGACGCCATTGCGGCGGAGGCGACCGACATCTTCCGCCAGCTCGATGGGGTCCAGGGCGGCACGGCGGAAATCAAGCATTTGCGACACGCGAGCTGATGGCGAGACCGACATGGCAAGACTGATCAAGCAATCGGAAGCAAAGCGTCTCGGGCTGCCGGGCCGAAGCTCGCTCGAGCCCGTCTCCGGCGAGATCGGTTCGCGCTGCTCGGTGCGCATCGCGACCATTCCGCCGCCGCAGCCGGGCGCCACCCGCGGGCCGCACCTGCACCGCGACTTCGAAGAGGTGATCTACGTGCTCTCGGGTACCGGAACGACGCACGCCGAGAGCGGCGAGATCGCGCTGCATCCGGGCGAGCTCGTCCTTATCCCGGCCGGCGAGAAGCACATGACGCTCAACACCGGGACCGAGCCGCTCGTGCTGCTGTGCTTCTTCCCGGTGCCCGACGTGAGCGCGGGGACGGTGGAATTCAAGAGTTTTTGATGCATCTCACTGCTTTCCCCGTCGTCATTGCGAGCGAAGCGAAGCAATCTCGGCCACGGACACCTGTGGCGGAGATTGCTTCGTCGCGCTACGCGCTCCTCGCAATGACGGCATCTCCATGACCCACCCCGTCCTCTGCCTGCGTCCCGAGGCCGACTTCGCGCGCGTCGACGCGCTGCCGCCCGCCTCGCTCGCCGTGAGCTATCACAAGCCCGACGACGCCGCGGTGCCGCAGCTCATGCGGCAGGCGCGCGCCCTCGTCATCCCGGCGGTCGGTCCAAAGCTCCCGGCCGCGCTGTTCGAGGGCTGCGGCCTCGCGCTGGTGCAGGTGACCGGCGCCGGCCTCGACCGGCTCGACCAGGCGACCCTCACGCGCCTCGGGATTCCGGTCGCCAACGTGCCGGGCGGCAGCAACGGCGCGGTGGCCGAATATGCGGTGACCGCGGCCTCGCTGCTGCTGCGGCGCTTCGCGTGGGCGAGCGCCGAAATCGCCAAAGGGAATTACGCGGGCTTTCGCGCCAAAATGGTGACCGACAATCTGGCCGGTCTCGACGGTCTGCTGGTCGGCGTCGTCGGCTTCGGCACCATCGGGGCCGCGGTCGCACGCGCGTTCCATGGCGCCGGCGCCCGCATCTGCTTCCACGAGCCGGCGCTGCGCGACCAGGCCGCCGCGCGGGCGCTCGGCGCCGCCGCGATGACGCTCGACGAGCTGCTCGCCGCGGCCGACGTGGTGACGCTGCACGTGCCGCTGCTGCCGGCGACGCAAGGGCTGATCGGCGCGCGCGAGCTCGCCCGCATGAAGCCGGGCGCGATCCTGATCCAGGCGGCGCGCGGCGGCATCGTGGACGAGACGGCGCTCGCCGACAGCCTGGCGGCCGGCCATCTCGGAGGCGCCGCCGTCGACGTCTATTCGACCGAACCGCCCACGCCGGACAACCCGCTCCTGCGGCTTTCCGGCGAAGGCGCCTCCCGGCTCCTGCTCACGCCCCACATCGCGGGCGTGACGCGACAATCCTCGGCCTTCCTGTTCCGCTCCGCCTGGCAGAATGTGGAGCGCGTGATGCGCGGCGAGCCGCCGCTGCACCGGGCGTATTGAGGACCCGCTACGGCCGCCCACATGCGCACGTCATGCCCCGTCCCCGAATCGGCGCTCCGCGCCGCCCGAGGACAGGCTCCAGCGGGGCATCCAGTAAACCCACACGAATTGTTCCGAGTCCTGGATCGTCCACCGCGCGGACGATGACGGTGGAGACGCTGTGCTCAATTCCCCGTCGCCATCCTGGCCAGCCTCTGCGGCTCCTCCGGCGGGGCGTTCCCGCGCCAGGCGATATGCATGTCGGGCCGCAACAACATCAGGTCGTGGCCGTAGATCTCGCGCGCGTGGGCGTCGTCGAGATCGAGGACCTTGAACGGCGCGCCGGTCGCCCGCATGGCGGCCTCAAGGCCCGACGTGTCGGCGCGCGTATGCAGCCGCAGCAGCGTGTAGTGGTCGCCGTAGCCGATGTGGTCCTGCGGCGCCGTGTGGTCGGCGAGCCAGACATGGGGCAGCCGCGTTCCCGGCCAGGTCGACGGCACGTATTTCATGAAATCGTGCTCGGGCACCTCGCCGGGCTCCGGCCAGACGAGGGGCGAGCCGACATAGCGGTAGCCGAGCTCGGCCCCGATCATCTCATTCGACTTGCGCTGCTCCACGTCGGCGACCGCGATCAGGTTCGCGCGTGTCTCGGCGCCCTCCGGCGTGCTGTCGCGGATGTTGGGCCGGTACATGGCGCGCCACTTGCGCCGTCCGGTCGCCGCGAAGCGCGAGGCCGCGACGTTGCGATCGCCGATCTGGCGGCGTTCGATCTCGTAGGATTTCAGCAGGTTCGGCCCGCCCCAGCCCCTCAGGGTGGCGGCGAGCTTCCAGCCGAGGTCGACCGCGTCGCCGACGCCGGTGTTCATGCCGAGCCCGCCGGTCGGGATCACCAGGTGAACGGCGTCGCCGGCGAGAAGCACGCGCCCGCGCCCGTAGCTGTCGGCCAGCAGCAGGTTCTGCTTCCAGGGCGCGCAGGACAGCATCTCGTAACGGACCGGCATCGCGACTGTCTTCTCGAACATCGTCTTCATCGCCTCGTCGCTGTCGACGATCGAATGCAGCGTGAAGTGGCGAGTCGAGTCCTGGGTGATGAGGAAGGTCGATTGCGCATCGGCGACGTGGTAGTGGCGCCCCTTGCCGATCGGGATGCGCTCGTAGAGGTCGTCGCAGCGAAACAGCGCCTGGCGGAACTGCAGCAGGTTGCCGTCGCCCTGCAGCTTGATGTCGAGCTGCCGGCGCACCCCGCTGGCGCCGCCGTCGCAGCCGACCAGATAGTCGGCCGAGATGTCGAGCGTCGTGCCGTCGGTTCGCCGCACATGGGCGGTGACCGAGCCGCCGCTGTCGGTGAAGGACGTGAGCTCGTGGCCGTAGCGCACCGAAACCAAGGGAAGCTCCTCGGCGATCGACTTGAGCAGCGGCTCGAGCGTGTACTGGGAGATGAGCTGGTAGGGCTCCAGGGGATGCGCGGCGTCCCGGGAAGCCGCGATCTCGGCCTCCGCCTGCGCGACCGAGGGAAACGGCAGGCGCAGCAACGGCGGCTCGACCAGCGAGAGCACGATGAACACGTCCATCGGGCAATCACGCGGCAGGCCGGCGTCGCGCACCCGCTTGGCGATGCCCATGCGGCGGTAGAGCTCCATGGTGCGGGCGTTGCACCGCTCCATCTTGGGCAGGAAGGCGGGCGCCTCCTTGGTCTCGATCAAGACGCAACGGATGCCTCGCTTGCCCAGATCGACGGCGAGCGTGAGCCCCACCGGTCCCGCGCCGACGATCAAAACCTGTGTATCCGCCATCTCGTCCTCATGCTGGCCCGGCCGGCCGCGGTTTTTCGCTTCCCACGGCCACGAACGTGCGCTTCATAGCGGCATAAGGGCCCACAATGGAAGGTCGGCGTGGGTCAACGCAGGAGCGAAAAAAGAACATGGCCAAGGCAGTGAGACGGGTGGTGACGGGACACGACGCGAGCGGCAAGGCGATCGTGCTGATGGACGGCGCGGCGCCCAACCAGAAGGTGCGCGATACCGGGCTTGTATCGACCCTGATGTGGGCGACCGACGAGACGCCGGCGGACATCTCCGGCGCCGATGACCGCGCCGAGCGCGACAGCGGCGTGGCGCCGCCGCCGTCCGGCTCGATCCTGCGGGTGGTCGATTTTCCGCCCCTCACCGCCGACGCAGCCACCCGGCTCGACCAGGCCTCGATCCACCGCGAGATGGGGCTCGGCACCGAACGCCATGGCGCGCCGGCTCGCCATCCCTTCACCCATCGCACGCGCAGCATCGATTACGCGTTCGTGCTCGAAGGCGAGATCGACATGCTGCTCGACGACTCAGAGGTGCATCTGCGGGCCGGCGACATCCTGGTGCAGCAAGGCACCAATCACGCCTGGGTGAATAACTCCAAAGCGAATTGCCGGGTCGCGTTCGTGCTCATCGATGCCCGCGAGCCGCAGGCGTGGAAGCGAGGCTGACGCATGCGCCGGCGCGCGAACCGCGCGCCCGCCCTTACAGCGGATTGGGCCGCTCGTTGAGCTCGATCGACGCGCCCCACGGATCGTGCAGGAACGCCAGCTTGGCGCCTGTGGGCAGCGTCGTGATGGGCTGATCGAGCTTTATCCCGTCGGCTTCGAGCTTCTTGGCGAAGGCGACCAGGTCCTTCACGTCGAAGCCGATGTGGTCGAGGATGCGTCCCTTGGTGGGCACGGTCGTGGCATCGGTCTTGCTGAAGGACAGGTTCGCGCCCGGAATGTCGGCGGCCTGGTTCGGTCCGCGCATGCCGGGGATCGCGCCGAAATGCTTCGCGTACCACGCCTGCGCCTCGGGGATCGCGGATGGCGGCACAAAGAAATGGACGTGGTGATGCCGGATCGGGACCGTCTGGCTCTTGTCTTCCAGGATTTCGACCCGCAGGCCGTCGGCCGTCGTGATCCAGGCCTGGTCGGTCCGCCCATTATTGCCGGCCCCCACCGCCACGCCCGCGGCCTTCCACTTGGCGACCGCCTCCTGAACGTTGGGGACCAGGAAGCCGACATGGTTGATCACCGTGCCGTCGGTGCCGCCGCTCGACGGCGGCACGTTCGGGCGCAGATGCAGGAAGACGACGACGCCGGGAAACTTGACGATATCGAAATCGCCCGGCTTGGCCGCGGTGCCGCCCAGGGCGACGAAGAGCTTCTTGTTGGCCTCCACGTCGCGCGAGTTGAGATGCCAGTGCCCCATCGTGATGCCCATCTGGTTCGGCGGGGCCGGCTGCGCCAAGGCCGTTCCCGTCGCCAGGCTCGCCACGAGCCATAGGGCCGAAATCAGTGCTTTCATGGTTGCCTCCCGGTTGCGCTGACGCTCGCCTGTTGTGCGGCGGTTGGCCGAAACGCTAGCACGCGCCCAGAACGCGCGGTAGGGGCCGGGCCTCGGCGGCCACGGACGCTTCCTGCGACGCACTCTCTACGCAGCCGCCCCGCGAGCCTGTCGGCTCGCGGGGCGGGAAGATTCAAGCCGGTCTCAGTTCGCCGCGAAGCAGTAGATCAGGCCGGCGCCGCCCGAAGACTTGAGCTGATCCTGGCTGCATCCGCGCGAGCCGTGCGACGAGTTCCAGGACTTCATGTGCCGCGTGTCCTTCAGCCCCAGCAGATCATGGTGACCCACGATGGCCGAGCCCTCGCCGCTCTTGGTCCAGTTGCCGCAGGTGGTGTCGCCGCCGGCGGTCGAGAACATGCCTTGCGGGTCCGCACCGGTCAGGATGTCGTGCGTGTTGACCGTGTCACCGCGCCCGGGGATCGTCTCGCCTTTCTCGGTGAGCGCGGTCTGCTTGTTGATGTTGTTCGACGCCGAATGCAGGTCGTCGACGCTCTTGGCCACCACCGCGCCCTTGGCGTTCTGCCATGGACCCTTTCCGATGCGGTCGCGCGCGTTGACGCCTTCGGTGCCGCCCGGCTCGGTGGTGCTCAGATAGGCGCGCCAGCCGGTCCTGGTCGAGCCGGCCGCCTGGGCGAGCGCCTGGCAGTGGGCGTCCGCGCCCGCGAGCCCGCCGTAGTCGGCGCCGTTGCCCTTGTTGACGCTGCTGACGAAGAAGGTCATCGCGGCCTGCTGGGCCTGCGCGGCGCCGGTCAGGCCGAGCCCCGTCAGCGCAGCGGCAGTCAGGATTGGAAACGCAAGTCTGATCGTCATGGCGATCCTCCCGTTTGTCGTGATTGATTGGTATCAGTCGCGGTCGCCCCACGTTCTGGACCGCGGCATGGTCTTAGCATTCGCCGGTCGGCCGGACCAGCGGGTGTCCGGCACGCGCAACGCACACATATCGATATACGTATTCGACTTCTACGTGCGGCCGGTGACTTTCCGCATGAGCGCCCTTGTGTCATCGGGCTGCCCGTCGCCGGCCCATGCGACGTACTGGTCCGGCCGGACGAGAACGAGGCGCGCCTCATAGGCCTCGCGTCCATCGCGGCGACCGTCGCGTACCACCTTCATGGGCACGCCCAACTCGGCGGCGGCGCGCTCGAAGCTCTCGACGACCTGGCGCTCGGCGTCGAACGCCAGCAGCGCGAAGCCGGCGCCGAGCTCCTCGAACACGTCGCGGCCCGACGCGAGCGTGCGGGGAGCAAGATGGTGCCCTGCCCTCGCCCTGAACATGTGGGTGCCGTGCGCGCTGGAACGGCCGTTCGGCGGACCCGCCACGACCGGCGAACCCTCATAGTGCGGCTCGTAGCTCAGGATACGTTCGTCGAGGCCGGCCTCCCGCGTCTTCCAGGCCTGCTCGAATTCCGCCCGGTCGCGATCCGGGCTGTAGCGGTCGAGGAATTCGCGGTCCCAGCGGATGCGTCCGGCGATGAAGTCCTCGCCGGTCTCCTGGAAGATCGGATGCCTCTCGTCACCATAGGAATCGAGCAGGCCGTCGCCGCCCCAGCCTTCGAGCGTCGCCGCCAGCTTCCATCCCAGATTGGTCACGTCCTCCAGGCCGTTATTGAGTCCGAACCCGCCATAGGGCGGGTGGCTGTGAGCGGCGTCTCCGGCAATGAAGACGCGCCCGACCCGATATTTTTCGGCGACCGCGACACGCAGATCCCAAAAACCCACGTGGTCGAACGCGCAGGAGAACGCAAAGCCCGCGGCCTTCTGGATCAAGCCGTGGAAATCATAATTGTCGGTCCGCGTATCCGCCGGGACCGGCGCGTGGAAGAACCAGCCCTCGCCCACGTCGATGCGGCCGAAGAATTGCCAATAGCCTTTGTGCGCGGGATGCAGCGCATTGTAGGTGGAGCGCTCGGGGAATCGCTTGAGCCGCTCATGCAGCTCGCGCGACCGGAACACCGCCAGCACCATGAGCTGGTCGAAGTCGGCGCCGCTGCGCCCGATGGCGACCTGCTCGCGAACCGTGGAACGGCTGCCGTCGCAGCCCACCACGTAGTCGGCTTGCAAAACCTCCCGGCGCGCGCCGCCGTGTTCGACGATCGTGACGCGCACGCCCGTCTCATCCTGCTCGATCGTTTCCGCCGACCAGCCAAAATGACACTCGACAGCGGGAAGATCGGCTACCCTCTTCCGCAGCACCTCCTCCATCCGGTACTGCGGCAGGCGGTCGTTGGCTTGGAAATAATACGGAGCGACGAGATCTCGTTGCCGCGGCGCATACCAGTAGTCGCTCATCAGGTTTCCGTAGGCGATGATGCCGCTGATCGGATAACCGGGCGGCATGACGCGCGCGGCCCGCAATTCGTCGGCGATGCCCCAGAAATAGAAATGCTCGAGCGTGCGCTGGGTGAGGTTTTGTCCCTTCGGGATCCGCTGCGGCGCGCGGTAGCGCTCGACGAGCGCGCAGGACACGTTGCGAAGGCCGAGCTCCACCGCGAGTGCGACCCCGACCGGCCCTCCGCCCACGATCACGACCTGATGTTGCTTCTGCGTCACGGATCGCTCAATTGACTCTTGCGCCGATGGATCGCGCAATCGTTTCCCAGTGCTGCCGCTTGGCCGCAATGAAGCGCGCAAAATCCCCCGGCGTGCCGGGACGCGGCATCGCGCCCAGCCGCGCAATGATGGCCGCGGAGTCCGGAGACTTGAGCCCGTCGTTGATCGCAGCGTTGAGCTTGCGCACGATCTCGTCCGGCGTTCCGGCCGGCGCAACAATCCCGGTAAATGTGATCACCTCGTAATCCGGAACGCCGGCTTCGATCATGGTCGGGACATCGGCGGCGAGCGGGGTCCGCGTGCTGCTGGTCACGGCGAGCGCCCGCAGCTTGCCCTCGCGCACGAGCGGCAGCATGACACCGATATCGCCGATGGTGAGATGGACCGCGCGGGTGAGCACGGCGGTCGCAAGCTCGCCGCCGCTGCGATAGGGAACCGCGACCAGCCTCACGCCGGCGCGCGCCATGAACAGCTCGCCCGACAGATACGGCATCCCGCCGACGCCCGCATGCGCGTAAGTGAGCGTGTCGGGATTGGCCTTGGCTTCGTCCACGATCTGCTTGACCGATGTCCAGGGCGCCGACGCGTGAACCACCAGAAGCTGATAGCTTTCCCAGAAAAGGCCGACCGGAGCGAAATCCCGGGCCGGATCGTAACCCGCGTTGGCAGACGTCGCGGGGTTCACCGCAAGCGTGCTGGTGTTGCCGGCCAGCAGGGTATAGCCGTCGGCCGGCGCGCCTGCGACCTCCCTTGCGGCGATCGCGCCGCCCGCGCCACCGCGGTTTTCGACGACGACGGGCTGACCAAGCACGGCGAGCGAATGCGAGGCGAGCCGGGCCACCGCATCGGCGGGCCCGCCGGGCGAAGCCGGCACCATGATGCGGATCGGTTTCGTGGGATAGGATTAAGTCTGAGCGAGCGTGCCGCCCGACACCGCGGCGCCGAGGACGCCGAGCACGATCAGCAGCGAACGTCCGCGGCTCATGGTAGGGACTACTTCAGGCACGCTCATGGTCCGATTGTCATCGAGTTGGGGAACGCGCCGATCCGATCCGAATTGCCGAACCCAGTCGGCCTCGATCTTGGCCGCGCTTCCGGAAATCGTCTCCGGGGATGTTCCATGACGTTTTCCGCCCTGACCGATCGGCGCTCATCTTGCGGCACAGGCTACTCCGCCTTCCACGGAATCACTTTCCGCTCGATCTCCTGAAACGCAACCGAGATGATCAGCCCCAGAATGCCGATCACCACGATGCCGACGAACATGTAGTCGACCTGCAGCAGTTCCCACGAGTTCCAGATCAGGTAGCCGATGCCGGTCTTGGAGGCGACGAACTCCGCCGCGACGAGCACGACGAACGAGACCGCGAGGGCGATCTTGAGGCCGGCGAAGATCAGCGGCAGCGCCCCGAAGAACACGACCCGCGTGAACATCACAAAGTTGCTGGCGCCGTAGTTCTTGGCGACGTCCCAATAGATCCTGTCGATATTGGCGGCGCCCGCATAGGTGTTGATGATCACCGGAAAGAACACCGCGGTCGCCACCAGCGCGATCTTGGAAGCGTCGCCGAACCCGAAGGCGAGCAGCAAAAGCGGCATCAAGGCGACCTTGGGGATCGGGAACAGCGCCGCGATCAGCGGGTCGAAGAAGATCCGCACCGGACGGAACATCGCCATCAGGAGCCCGATCACGACCCCCGGAACCGCCCCGATGATGAAACCGGCGAACACCCGCCACAGCGTCGCCACCACGTGAAGCGCGAGCGTGCCGTCCACGCTGAGCTGCCAGAACCGCACCGCGATGTCGCTCGGCGCCGGAATGAAGCGCCGGTCGCCGAAGCCGAGCATGAGCACGATTTGCCACAGCGCCAGCAGGCCGAGCGGCGAAACGAGATAGAGCAGGCGTTCCTGCGCTTTGCCCGAGAGGCTCATTTCTCGAGCTCCGCCCGGGCGCGCATGACTTCCTGTTCCAGAATGCGCCAGATCGCGAGCTTGAGCGCGTTGAACTCGGGCGAGGCGGACAGCGTCATCACGTCGCGTGGATGCGGGAACGGGATATCGATCATTCGCTTGATCCGGCCGGGCTGCGCGGTCATCACGACGGTGCGGTCGCCCAGCAGCAGCGCCTCGTCGATCGAATGGGTGATGTAGACCACGGTCTTGCCGGTCTCCTCCCACAGCCGCACCAGCTCGGCCTGCAAAATGACCCGATTCTGGGCGTCGAGCGCCGCGAACGGCTCATCCATCAGCAGCATGCCGGGATCGGTCACGAAGGCGCGCGCAATCGCGCCGCGCTGGCGCATGCCGCCCGACAATTGATGCGGATAGTGGCGGCGGAATTTCGCGAGGCCGACGAGCGTCAAGGCGGCGGCGACCCGGTCGGCCGCCTCCGCGCGCGGCACGCCGCGCGTCATCAGGCCGAAGCCGACATTCTGCTCGACGCTCATCCAGGGAAACAGGCCGCTGTCCTGAAACACCATGGCGTTAGCGACCGGCCAGCCGGCGGCGTCGACCCGGAAGGTTCCGCTGGTGGCCTGATCGAGCCCGGCGAGGATGCGCAGCAGGGTCGACTTGCCGCAGCCGCTCGGGCCGACCACGCAGACGAACTCGCCGGGCGCGACCTTGAGATTGATGTCGTCGAGCGCAACCACGCGGCCCGCGTTGCCGTCATAGACCTTGCCGAGCCCCGTGATCTCGATCGCCGCGCCTCGGCGCTGAACCATTCCATGCCCCTCTTTACCTCGCCCCTTTGTTCCCCTCCCCCCGCGCGCGAAGCGCGTGGCGGGGAGGGGTTAGGGGTGGGGGGTAGCCGCAGGCACGGAGCAAGCGTAGTCCCCCCACCCCGTCGGCGTTCGCTTCGCTCACGCGGCCGACCCTCCCCGCCACGAAACCCGGGCCTGCCCGGGTTTCGCATCAAAAAGTGCGCAATTCGGGCAAGCCCGATTTGCGTGGCCGGGAGGGTAACAGCCGGCAGCGCCGCCCCCTCACCGGCAGCCTTCGAGTTTCAACTCCTTGTTCTCCAGCACGAACGGCCCCAGCTTCTTGTTGGCGTCATCTGCGTAACTCATATCGACCAGCCGATCGGCGGGAGATTTCGCGGTCGAAAACTTGTTCGCCACGTACCAGTCCTGCATGTCGAGCATGCTGGCGGTGCTGATGCGGCCCTCCGGGCTGCGCGCCGGCCAGGGATATTTGTGCAGCAATTCGGGCCGGCGCTCCGAGCCGTGGCGGATGAGCGCGTCGATGATCTCGTTCCTGATCGCGCCGCCGTGATATGCGTTGCAGTAGTCGCGCACGCCGCGCAGATAGGCGGTGTAGTAGTTGCGCAAGGTCTCGCCGTTCTTCTTCGCCCAATCGGTGTTCACCATGATGACCGCGATCGTCATCGGGTTCGGCTGCACGAGCGCGTCGGGCGCCGCGAAGGCGAGCGCGTGGCCCTGATCGATGAACTGGGAGACGAAAGGCGGGATCACGATCGCGGCGTCGATCGCCTTGTTGGCGAAGGCGAGCGCCATCTGGGTGAACGGGAAGATCTTCAAGTCGACGTCGGAGATCTTCAGTCCCGCCGTTTCCAGCATCTTGCCGACCTCGTAGGTCGAGACCGACCCGGCGCCGTTGGAGGCGACGATCTTGCCCTTGAGCTGCTTCAGCTCCGTGATCTGGTCCTTGAGGTCGGGCCGCAGCATCAGGTTGTGGCCGATCGGCGTCGAGACCCGGTCCGCGATGATGGTGACCGGCAGGCCCTTCTCGATCGCGTTGAAGTAGCCCGCCGAGATGCCGCCCGCGATGATCTGCAGCTGGTTCTGCGCCAGCAGCGCCAGCGTGTTGGCCGAGGTGTCGATATCCTCGACCTCGACCTTGATGCCGTATTGCTTGAAATAGCCCTTGTCGATCGCGATCAGCTCGGCCCCGTTGGAGATCGAGCGCACCAGGCCTATTCGGATCGTGACATCTTCCGCCTGCGCGGCGCCGAGCGACATCAAGAGGGCGGTCAGCACCGCAAAATGGCGCAGCTTCATCATAGTCCTCCCAGTCGGCGCCGCGCTTGTCCGGCGGTCTGCGCGCCGCACCAAAGTCGAGCCCAAGCCAATTGGGGCCCAAGCCAGGTGGAGCGCAAGTCAAGTCGCCGCCACGTCAAGCCTTGGGCGCGGCCCCGATCAGATAGCGCCCTTCCGCGTCGCGGTCGAGACGCACCTTGTCGCGCAATGCCTCGAGCGTCCGCACGACCTCACGGCCATCACGGCTGCCCGTGGCGGTCATCAGCTCCTCGAAGAATTTCGGCCCATCCCGCAGCGCGTCCTCGACCGACCCGAACCGCCGGCCCCGGAAACGCGGCGGCTCGGGAATGCGGGTCTCCAGCCGGTCGCCGGTCCCGAACGGCCAGGTAAGGTCGTAGCCCGCCTTGGCGCCGACCCGCCCGCTCGCGAGCGAGGGGTCGAGCGGCAGCGTGCGCATGCCGGACATCACGACGAGGTCGCGATCGGGCTGGAACCGCGTGGCGAGCGCCCAGTCGATCTGCTCGTCGGAGGCGACGTCGATGTCGGGGTCGACCACGAACACGTTCTTGACGTTCACCAGCGCGCCGAAACAGGCCGCGATGGCGTTGCGCGCTTCGCCCGGCGCGCGCTGGCGCAGCGCGACGCGCACGTTGAAATTGCCGCCGCTCGAGGTCGTGGCATGGACCGCGACC
Source organism: uncultured Pseudomonadota bacterium (assembly GCA_963791155.1). GTDB lineage: Bacteria > Pseudomonadota > Alphaproteobacteria > Rhizobiales > Xanthobacteraceae > JAVDCA01. The sequence continues at coordinate 32,230 of CAWBRI010000016.1, read as the reverse complement.
GGCTCGCGCACCGCGTTCTGCAGCGCCTGCCAGATCACCACCTCGGTGCGCACCGCCGTGAGCGCGGCCGTGTCGGTGCGGCTCATGCCGCGCCCGCCGATGGTCGCGGTCTGGAACAGCGCGTCGCGGCGGCGCGTGATCGCGGTGAGACGGAAGATCGGATTGCGCTTGAGCGCGCCGTAATAGCCCAGGAACTCGCCATAGGGGCCCTCGGGCTCGACATGGCCGCGCGGGTCGAAATAGCCCTCCAGCACGTATTCGGCGTCGGCCGGCACCCGGATGTCGTTGGTGATGCCTTTCACCACCGGCAGCGGCGCGTCGCGCAGCGACGCCACGATGCCGATCTCGTCGACCGGCATGCGCATCACCGCGGCCATGTGATCGGCCGGATGGGCGCCGACCACGAAACTGACCGGCAGCGGCTGGCCGGACGCCGCGCTCGCCTCGTAGATCGCCTTGAGGTCGCTGGGCGACACCAGATCGACGCCGGTCTCGCGCCGTCCGCGCAGCATCAGCCGCCGAATGCCCACATTGGTCCAGCCGGTGCGCGGGTCCACCACGTAGTCGATCGAGGCCGACACATAAGGCCCGCCGTCGAACCCGTGCTGCAGGTGCACCGGCAGCGCCGTCAGGTCGGCCTCGTCGCCGGTCAGCACCACCTGCTGCACCGGTGCCTCGGCGCGGGAGACCTCGACGATCTCGGGCTTCAGGCGCAGGCGGCGCTGGATCTCCGCCGCCAGTTGCGCCGGCGCCACCCCGAACGCGCGGGCGAGGCGCGAGCGGCTGCCGTTGACATTGCCGACGAGCTCCTGGGCTTGCGGGCCCGCGGCCCGGAAGAGCACAGCGCGCGGATTGGACTCGAGCCCCGCCGCGATATCGCCGAGCTCGGTCGCCTCGACGCGCGTCTCCAGCTCGTCGGCCCCGAGGCTCTCGACGAAACGGCGCAGCCGGTAGCGGTCGAAGTCGACCCTCCCGGCGTGGCCCGTCTTCCCGATGACGCCCATGTGGCACTCCGTCCGCGCGGCCCCCGGCGGCCGCAGGTCGAGAACTTGTCATTGCGCGCGAAGCGAAGCAATCCCGGCGTCATGCGCATGAGACGCCATGGGCCGCATCGGCATAGGCATCGCAATGGCGCGCTTAAGGCTTCTCCATCAGCCCGCGCTCCTTGATGAACGCGGCCCACCGCGTCAGCTCGCTGCGGAAAAATGCGTCGAACGTCGCGGCGTCGGCGGGCGTCGCCTCGAAGCCGACCTGCTGCAACCTCTCCCGGGTCTCGGGCTCGTTGAGAACCTCCACCAGCGCGCGGCTCAGCCGGTCGCGGATCGAATCCGGCAGACCGGGCGGACCGAGCACGCAATTCCACGACGTCTGGTCGACGCCATTGAGGCCGCCTTCCGCGAAGGTCGGAACGTCCGCGAGATGCTTCAGGCGTTCGCGGCGCGCAACCGCCAGCATCTTCAGGTTCTTGTTGCTCGCTTGGCCGACGGCGACCGGCGAGCTCGTGAACAGCACGTCGAGCGAACCCGACAGAAGATCGTTGATCGACGTGCCGCCGCCCTTGTAGGGCACGTGCTGCATCGTGACGCCGGCCTCCTTCATGAAGACCTCGGCCACCAGATGGGCCGTGCTGCCATACCCGCTCGATCCGTAATTGAGCCGCCCCGGATGCGACTTCGCATAGGCCACGAATTCCCGCAGCGAATCGACCGGCAGATCCTTCTTGACGAACATCACGACGGCCCACTCGACGGTGCGCGCAATCCGCGTGAAATCGCGCAGCGGATCGAACGGAAAATTGGCGAACATCGTGGCCGGGATCACCTGCGCGCCGACCGCGCCGACGAGGAGCGTGTAGCCGTCCGGGGCGGCGTTGACGACCTCGCGCATGCCGATGACGCCGTTGCCGCCCGGCCTGTTCTCCATCATGACCGGCTGGCCGAGCTTCGCCTTGAGGCCGTCCACCAGCAGCCGGCCCGCAAGGTCGGTCGCGCCGCCCGGCGAATAGGGTGCGATCAACGTGATCTGGCGCGACGGAAAAGCGTCCTGCGCCCGCGCCGCACCGCACAGGCTCGCCCCCAGTGCGAGCGCGAGGACGAGGCGCGTCACGCCCGGGCGTACTTGCCGCGATTGAAAAATCGGTCCTTGTCGTCCTGCGACGCGGTCTCGCGGTTCGACTTGATGCCGGCCACGATCTCGAGCGTCTTCTTCACGGCCGGGCGGGCCGAGATCGCTTCGAACCAGCGCTTGAGGTTCGGGTGGTCGTCCCACTTCACGCCCATGTTGTCGTGATTGCGCGTCCACGGAAACGTCGCGACGTCGGCAATCGAATAGTCGTCGCCGCCCAGATAGGCGCTGCTCCCCAGCCGCTGCTCGAGCACCTCGTAGAGCCGCTTCACCTCGGTCTGGTAGCGCGTCATCGAATAGTCGTTGCCCGGGCCCGCAAACAGCTTGAAATGCGTCCACTGGCCGAACATCGGTCCGACGCCGGTGAGCTGGATCATCAGCCACTGGATCACCTCGTAGCGCTTTGCGGTGTCCTTGGGCAGGAGCTTGCCGGTCTTGTCGGCGAGATACATCAGGATCGCGCCCGACTCGAACACGGTGAAGGGCTTCCCGCCCGGCCCGTCGTGGTCGACGATCACCGGAATCTTGGCGTTCGGGCTGATCTTGAGGAATTCCGGCTTGTACTGCTCGCCCTTCCAGACGTCGACCGGGATCATCTTGTACGGGAGACCCAGCTCCTCGAGCGCAATGAAAATCTTCTGCACGTTCGGGCTGGTCAATGCGTAGAGATCGATCATGGCTGCGGTGTCCCTGGATGGAAGCCGCGAACCCTAGCGAGCGGTCGGGTGGCCCGCAAGCTGCCCCGGGCGGTTTCCGTTCTCGCCGAACCCGGCAATCGCCCTGGCCGTCAGGACGCTTGCTGCGGACCGGTCCGGATGTAGAGTGGCGGCCGGAACGGGACCGTTTCATCGGTCCGGACGGGAGGCATGTGGTGAACGCAGGCGACAAGAAGCTCACCGGCCGCATCGCGCCCGATCGCATCCGCATGATGACGGTGCCGCGCCCGCCGCAAGGCGTGGTCGAGCGTTTCATGGCGCTCGGCGATCCGAGCGGCGTCGTGTCCGACGCCATGGACGAGCTCGGCGTGCCGCCCGGCGTCATCGGCGCATCGCTGCTGCGCCCGACCCTGCCGGGAACCACGATCGTCGGGCCGGCGCTGACCGTGCGCAATATCCTGCAGCGCACCAACCCGCTCGACGGCGCCAAGACCCACGCCAACAAGATGGCCGAGTTCGAGGCGCACAATCTCGCCACTCCGGGCGACGTGCTGGTCATCCAGGGCGTGGCCAATATTTCCAACATGGGCGGCATCTCGGCGCAGACCGGCAAGCGCCAGGGCGAGCGCGGCGCGATCGTGATGGGCGGCGTGCGCGACATCGCCCATTCGCGCGCGGTCGGCTATCCGGTGTGGTCGACCGACATCACGCCGGCGACCGGCAAGTGGCGGATCGAGACGGTCGAGATCAACGGCGACGTGCAGCTCGGCGACATCCGGGTGGCGCCGGGCGACCTCGTGGTCGCCGACGATACCGGCGTCTGCTTCATCCCGCGCGACTATATCCTCGAGGTGCTGGAAGTGGCCGAGAAGAAGTCCCAGGCCGAGGACGCGCGCTGCCAGGCGATCGACGCCGGCACGCCGGTGCCGGACATCGCGCGCGCGAGTTTCGGCGAGAAGAAGTGATGGGATGCCACGGACTCGATTTGCACCCTCTCCCCGGTGGGGAGAGGTGAAAGAGGGAGTGATGGCCAAGCACGTCGTCGCCGCCGTTTCCGAGATCGCGCCCGGCGGGCGCAAGCTGGTCGAGGTGAACGGCCGCGCCATCGTGCTGTTCAATCTCTCCGGCGAGTTCTTCGCGCTGTCCAACCGCTGCCCACACCAGGGCGGCAACCTGTGCGAGGGCCAGCTGACCGGCCTGGTCGAGTCCTCGGAGCCGGGCGAGTACCGGGTCTCGCGCCAGGGAGAGATTCTGCGCTGCCCCTGGCACCAGTGGGAATACGACATCCGCACCGGCAAATCCTGGTGCGATCCGCGCAGCGTGCGGGTGCGCAACTTCCCGGTCACGGTCGAGCCCGGCGCGCGGCTGGTCGAGGGCCCCTATGTGGCGGAGACGTTCCCGGTGAGCATCGAGGATCGGTATGTGGTCGTGGAGATGTGATCGATACGGCCTGTCCTGATTATCGGACGGGGGCGGCTCGGCGGAGTCGGAGAATGCGGATGAGACATCTTGCGCTCGCCATCGTGGTTGCATCGGGTGTGCTGGGCGGCCCGGCCGCGGCCGCCTGGTGCCCGGACGGCCCGGCCGACCATCGCGACCAGATCCCGCGCTACGACCATATCTTTTTGATCATTTCCGAGAACCACGGCTATCGGCAGATCATCGGCAATCCCCGCGCCCCGAACCTCAACCGCCTGGCGAACACCTATGGATCGGCGACGGCGTTCTACGGCGAGACGCATCCGAGCAAAGCCAACTACATCGCCATGCTGGGCGGCGACACGTTCGGCATCCACGACGACGATGCCTTCTATTGCCGGGCCGGCAGCACCGACCGCTATTGCGAGAAGGCCGCCAAGATCACGCCCTATGTGGATCACACCGTAACGGCCCGCAGCCTCATGGACCAATTGGCCGAGCACCACCTCACCTGGAAAGGCTATTACGAGAGCATCCCGGCGCCCGGCTCCAAGGCCGTCTATTATCCCGACGACCGCAAGCCGGTCGCCGGACAGCCGACGCAGCTCTACGCCTCCAAGCACAACGGCTTCATTCAGTTCCGTTCGGTGCAGGACGTCCCCGCGATCGCACACAAGATCGTCGGGTTCGGCCGGCTTTTCCGCGACCTCGCCAACGGCCGCGCTCCGAACTACGCCCATATCGTGCCCAATCAATGCAACGAGATGCACGGCCGCGACGGGCCGAATGTCCCCGACGACTGCCGCTACGACAACGACGAGGGACGGATCGCGCGCGGCGACAAGACGATCGGCCGGCTGGTGAAACGGATTCAGGCCTCGCCGATCTGGAGGGCGCCCCGCAACAGCGCCATCGTGATCACCTGGGACGAGGACGAGGACGCGCGCGAGAAGAGCGGAACGCAAGGCTGCTGCGGCTTCGATCCGGCCAGCCCGGCCAATTTCGGCGGCGGCCACATACCCACGATCGTGATCACCAATCACGGCCCGCGCGCGCTCGCCGACGACACGCCGTACAATCACTATTCGCTGTTGCGCACCACCGAGGACGCGTTCTGCATCCGCGAATATCTCGGCCACGCCAACGACGCGGCCGCGGGGGTCAAACCGATGACCAGGTTGTTTCAGACGCGGTGACACCAAACCGCGAGCCAGCCGGTGGGCTTCGGGAAGCCTGTCCTTGGGCTTGCCGAAGGCAAGACCCGAGGGCTCAGCCCACCCTACGGTTTGGAGCCGCAAAATACGTCGCGCGCGGGTTGTCGATCATGATCTTGCGCCGCAGCTCCGCGGACAATCCGCGCGGCAGCGGCTCGTCGCCGTCGAACTGCCAATGCGGGTAGTCGCTCGCGAACAGCAGCACCTCGTCGGACCGCAGATGATCGATCGTGCGCGCGATCGTGTCGGCGGAGTCGGGCGCGTCGAACGGCTGGATCGTCAGGCGGAAATGCTCGCGGAAGATCTCCGCCGGCGTGCGGTCGACCCACGGAATCTCGCTGCGCAGCCCGCGCCAGAATTTCGAGAATCGCCAGAGGAACGCCGGCACCCAGGTCACGCCCAACTCGATCAGCACCACCTTGAGGGCGGGATATTTCGCGAAGACGCCTTCGCTGATGAGGCTCGCGGTCTGCGACTGGAAGCCTTGCGACTGGCTGGCGTAGTCCTCGACGTAATAGGTCGGCCAGCCGAGCGCCGTCACCGGGTGGCGGTAGGCGCTGCCGGCGTGGATCCCGATCGGCAGGCCGTGACGCTCCGCCGCCGCGAAGATCGGCCAGTAATGCCGGCGGCCGAGCGGCATCTCCCCCATCGCGAGCACCAGGATCTGCACGAAACGCTTGTCCCTGGCGCAGCGATCGATCTCGTCGACCGCGTATTCGACGTTCTGAAGAGGCACCACCATCGAGGCGCGCAGGCGCGGATCGCGATCGAGCCATTCCGCGGCGATCCAGTCGTTGACGGCGCGCGCGAAGGCCGCCGCCATGTCCTCGTTGAACACGAGCTGCACGCCATAGAGGCAATTGAGGATCGCGCAGCCCGACCCCCAGCGGTCGAGCACCTGCGCGCCGAGCGCCGCGACGTCGGTCCCGGCGCGGCCGGTCTTGTCGCGCCAATCCGGTCGCGCCGAGAGCGGCGCATTGGGCGGATAGCTGATGCTGTCGAGCGAATCGATGCCGCGCTCCTGCACGGACGTGCGCCAGTGGTCGTCGAGATAGGGCAGCAGCGCCTGCATGCCGGGGACCGCCGGGTGCACGTCGCAATCGATCGGTTTCGCGTCGGCAGGCGGATCCCGGGGGGATGAGGGCACGGTTTTGCTCATGGGTCGAGAGCTTCCGCTTCGGAGCCTACCGCGAGTGTCGGCACGCTGTCGCGCCCCGTTACGCCGCGACCGCGGCCGCGAGGGGCGCCGTCCAGGCGTCGTAGCCGTAGAGCCAGTCCGGATCGGTCGCGTTGCGCATCCAGGTATTCTGGCTGGATCCGGTCTGCACCAGCGAGGCGCGCGGCTTGCGCGTCGCCTCGTAGGTGTCGAAGATGCGCTCGGGGCTTTCGCCCTTCATCTGCGCGAAACAGCGCGACAGCACGGCCGCATCCTCGAGCGCCATGGCGGCGCCCGACGCCATGTAGGGCGTCATCGGGTGGCAGGCATCGCCGAGCAGCACCACCCTGCCCCGCCGCCAGGTCGGCAACGGATCGCGTTCGAAGATCCCCCATTTGTGCACCTCGGGCGCCGCCGCCAGGACCGCCCGCACGTCGGGATGGAAATCCGCGAAGGCCGCCTGCAGCTCGCCGACATCGCCCTTGGCCGACCACGACTTCCGGGTGATCCAATCGGCGCGCTCCGGCTGGCTGGTGACGAAATAGACCTCGTCGCGCGCCGCCGTGACGAAATAGATCACGATGTGGCGGTCCGCGCCCCACCACTTCGTGCGCGACGACCCGACTTCGACGCCGCGCAGCCGCGCCGCCGGAAAGGTCGTCCGATAGGCGACGCGGCCGGTGAAACGCGGGCGTCCGGCGGCGTCCAAATGATCCTGCGCAAGACCTTGCACATGATCGCGCACCAGCGAGTGCACGCCGTCGGCGCCGATCACCGCGTCGGCCGCGACCTCGGTGCCGTCCGCGAACGTGAGCGCGACGCCAGGACCCTGGGGCGCGATGCGGACGAGCTTTTTTCCCATGTGGACGCGATCGGACGGCACGATGTCGGCCAGTGCCGCGTGCAGGTCGCCGCGATGCAGCGTGAGATAGGGCGCCCCGTAGCGCTCCTCGACCTGGCGGCCGAGCGGATGCTCGTTGGTGACCGCGCCCGTCACGCCATCGCGGTTGAGCGAGGAGGCGGGCGAGAACGCCGTATCGCGCAGCCGCGCCTCGATGCCCAGTCCGCGATGCACCTTCATGGCGTTGGGGCTTTGCTGGATGCCGGCGCCGATCCGCGCGAATATCTCCGCCTGCTCGTAGGTCTCGGTCTCGATGCCGACGCGGCGCAAGGCCGCCGCCGTCGCGAGGCCGCCGATGCCCGCGCCGATGATGGCGACCGAAAGATTCTTTTTCATCGCGCGATCCGCAACCTCATCCCGGCCTGCGCTCGGGCGGCCATTTCATGAGCGTGCCGCTCGCCGTGCCGGTCGTGAGCAGGGTTCCCTTGTGGTCGAACAGGCGTCCTTCCATGAAAGTGACGGTGCGCCCTTTCTTCACCGTCATGCCCTCGCCGACCACCCGGCCGGGCTTTGCGGGCGACAGAAAATGCGTGGTCATGTGGATGGTCGGCACCACGTAGCCCGGCCCGCCCATGGTGCAGAGCACACTAAACGACATCACGAGGTCGAGCATCGCGGCGAGCATGCCGCCTTGTACCGTGCCGAGCAGATTGCAGAACTCGGGCCGTGCCTCGAACGCGATGGTGATGCGCCCCGCCACCGGATCGCAGGCGAGCGGGTCGGCGCCGAGCAATGTGGCGATCGGATTCGTCGCATAGGTTCGCCTGATCCAGTCGAGCGCCTCGGCCTCCGCCTCGGATTCCGTCGCGCTCATGCGGGCTGTGTTCCCATCAGTCAGTCTCTCTTTCCCTGCAAATGCGAATGGCGAATAGAGATGCCAGTCTCGCTACTCGCGACTACTACTCCCTACTCCCACGCCCTACTCCCTACTCCCTACTCCGCTACTCACCATTCGCTTCTTACGGCGATCGAACGAATTTCTTCGCGATCGGCCCCCATTTGGCGACCTCGTGGGCCACGAATGTCGTCAATTCTTCGGGCGTCATCGCCTCGCGCTCGATGGCGTCCTGGTCGAGCCGCTGCCTGACGTCCGGCAGTTCCAGCACCTTGGCGACCGCACGGTTGAGCTTGCGCACGATGTCGTCGGGCACGCCGGCCGGCCCGGACAGCGCGTACCAGGTATTGGCGACGAGGTCCGGATAGCCGAGCTCGGCGAGCGTCGGCACGTCGGGGAACTCGGGCACGCGCGCCTTCGACGACACGGCGATCGGGATCACATTGTGGGCGCGGATCTGCGCGATTGCCGAGCTCCACGTCATCGCCCCGAACAGCACGTTGCCCGCGATGATGTCGAGCATGGCCTGCGCCGAACCCTTGTGCGGGATGTGCTGGAGCTTGATGCCGGCCTTTTGGGCGAATTCCTCGACCATCAGATGGCCGAGCGTGCCGACGCCGGGCGACACGAAGTCGAGAGTCTCGGCGCGGGCGCGCGCGACGAGCGCCGCGAGCGAGCGCACGTTGAGCGCCGGATTCACCACAAAGACGGTGGGTGGGCCGCCGATATAGGCGATGTGGGTGAAGTCGCGGATCGGATCGAAGCCGGGATTGGGGCTCGCCGCCGGCGCGATCGCGTGATAGGCGACGCTCGAGGTCACGAACGTATAGCCGTCGGGCTCGGCGCGGGCGGTGATCTGCGCGCCGATCAATCCGCCGCCGCCCGCACGGTTGTCGACGTAGAACCGCTCCTTGAGGATGTCGCTGAGATGATCCGCCATGAGCCGGCCGAACAGGTCGGCCGCCCCGCCCGGCGTCGAGGGCGCCACGATGCGCACCGGCCGGGTCGGCCAGTCGGCGGCGCGCGCGACCGCGCCGCAAGCGATCGCCAGCCCTAGTGCCAGAACGACTGCTCGCCTCATGACGCCTGTGTCCTCAACCGCCCCACACCTTGCGCCACATCGACGACGCGCTTGAGCTTTTCCGCCGCACGCTCGACGCTCATGATCTTGATTGCGCCTCGCCCCATCCGTCGCCCGACGGTGACCGCCTCATCCTCCGAGACGCTCGGCCTTCGGCCGCGCTCCTCGGGATGAGGTGGATCGAGCGATGGTCGTGCGTCGCGACGGGGCGTGCGAGCCTTCACTTCAGCCTTTTCGCGGCCTCTTCGACGATGCTCAGGTCCGCATGCGCCTTGACGTCGACGCTCGCCTTGACGAAGCCGAGGTCCTTCATGATGTCGACATTGCGCTGCAGCGCCGCGAGATCGGGCTTCATGTTGGGGTCGCGATAGTTGTCCTTGTGCGGTGAACACCCAGTCGAAGCGCTCCGGCGGCTGCTTGGTGATGCGCGCCGCGATCTCCATGACTTCCTTGTGGTTGGCCGGGTCGAGATACCAGCGCACGATGCGCAGCGTGTCCTCCATGAAGTCGACCAGCGCCGCGCGATTCTTGTCGATGAAGGGTTTGCGCGCGACCCACATGGAGAACTGCGTGACGCCGACCGCGTCCGCGGTCGTGAACAGCGTGTGCGCGACCTTGCGCAGCTCCGGATCGAGCGAGAACGGCAGCACGGCCGGGACGAGATCGACCTTCTTCTCGGTCAGCATCGCCCGCATGGTCGGGAACGGCGCCTCGACCACCGTGTAGTCGCGCTTGTCCTCCAGCCCGTGCTTGCGCAGCATGGCGCGCATCGCGACGTCGACCGCGCTGCCGGCCGCGTTGGTGGCGACCACCTTGCCCTTGAGGTCCTCGACCTTCTTGATCGGCCCGTCGTTGAGCACCATGAATTCGTTGCTGTAGTAGCCCGGATTGCCGTCCTGGAACTCGTCGGTGATGCACGCGCAGATCGTCGATGCCGGCGTTCTGGATCGCGATCGGCAGGGTCGAGAAGGTGAGATCGGCGATCTCCAGCTCGCCCGCGGCGAGCGCGGTGATCATCGGCGGCGTGCCGGCAAAGCGCGTCGTCTCGAGCGTGTAGGACTTGCCGAGGTGCTTGGCGAGGTCCTTCTTCTCCACCAGCATCGATCCCCAGTTCGCGACCGGCACGATCCAGGACAGCCGGATCTTGACCGGTTCGGCGCCGGCGCCCGTTGCGGAAAACAAGCCGAGCATCCCCAGCCCCGCCATGGCAAGCTTCAACGATCTCATCAATTCCTCCCGAATGTTCGCGGCCGTGTCGCAGGCTGGTCGCTTCGCTAGACGCATTGTCGAGCCGGGACCCGCTCTTGGCAAGCCACGTAGGGTTGCCGATCGTCGCGGCTGGCGTCGCCGGTTGCCGCGCTGGATCTGCGCGCTCATACCGTGCTCGGCTCGCTCGCCTCCGGGTGCCACAGCAGCAGCCGGCGCCGCAGCAACGCCATGCCCTTGACCACCACGTAGCCGACGACCGCGATCTCGACGATGCCGGCGAACACGCCGCGGCGAGTTGGCGAAGCGCGACGCCGTCATCATGGCGCCGCCGAGGCCGTAGCCGCCCATCGCCATCTCGGTCGACCACCGCGACGATCAGCGCGATCGGCAGCGCGACCTGCAAGCCCGGTGAGGATCTGCGGCAGCGCCGCCGGCAGCACGACCTGCCACATCACCTCGCGCTCCTTCGCGCCCATGTTGCGCGCCGACCAGAACAGCTCGCGTTCGACGCCGGCGATGCCGACGAGCGTGCGCGGTCACCACCGGAAAGATCGCATCGAACACCACCATCGAGATCTTCGACACGTCGTAGAGGCCGAGCCACAGGATGATGATCGGCAGGAACGCGATCTTCGGCATCGGAAAGCCGACCGAGATGATCGGATCGAAGAACCAGCGTGCGATCCGGCTGCGCGCCATCGCGACGCCGAGCGCGACGCCGGCCACGGCGGCGATCAGGAAGCCGGCGAGCGCGCGATAGAGCGTCACCCCGATGTTGATCCACAGATCGCCGGCCGCGCGCGTCGCTCCAGATGCGCTCGAGCACCACGCTGAGCGGCGGCAGCATGAACGGCGTCACGGCGCCGCTGCGCGCGAACACCTCCCAGGCGGCGATCAGCACGCCGACCGAGACGAACGGCGCCACGCGCCACGCGATCGCGCCCACGTCCGGTACTCGCGCCGAATCTCGTGGCGCCGAATCTAATCGCGCCATGCAGCACCCGTCGCACCAGCGACCTGATAGAGGCGGTCGGCCGCGAAGCCGAGGAACGCGACGGTCAGCACGACCGCGAACATCGGCGTCGTAGGAGCCGTCGGCGCCGAGATAGCCGATCAGGTAGCCGAGGCCCTGTCGCGCCACGATCAGCTCGGAGCTGACCAGCAGGATGAACGACAGCGCGAGCGCGGTGCGGACGCCGTTGAGCAGCTCGGGCATCGCGCTCGGCACCACCACGTCCCACAGCATGCGCAGCCGGTTTGCGCCCATGCTGCGCGCCGACCAGACCAGCACGCGGTCGCTCGAACGCGCGCCGTTGAACGCGCCGATGGTGACCGGCAGCATGCAGCCGAGGAAGATCAGCAGGATTTTCGAGCCGTCGCCGAAGCCGAGCCAGATCACCGTGACCGGGATCAGCGCCGATTTCGGCATCGGATAGAACATCTCGACCAGCGGGCTCGAGCAGCACGTTGAGCGGCCGCCACCACGCCATGAAGATGCCGAGCGCCGCGCCGACGACGATCGACAGCAGCAAGCCCTGCGCCGGCGCGATAGAGCGACGACGCGCCGGCGGTGAGAAGCTCGCCGCTTTCGACCAGGCTCGACCCAGGCGACCGCCACCTTGGACAGTGGCGGCAGCGCCGACGACGACACCAGCCCGAGCTGCGCAACCAGCTCCCAGCCGACGGCGAGCAGGAGCAAGCGGCGAATAGCGGGCCAGGACGCTGGTCACGGCGCCTTGTCCTCCTGCGCCTTGATGGCCTCGTCGCGCACCAGGTCCCACAGCTCGTCGACCTTGTCGACGAAATGCTTGGCCTTGAAGATATTCTTGTCGCTTCTTGTCGAACTTCGTATCGACGATCGCCTTGATGCGGCCCGGCCGCGCCGACATCACGGCGACGCGGTCGGCGAGATAGACCGCCTCCTGCACGTCGTGGGTGACGAAGATGACGGTCTTGGGCGTGCGCTGCCAGATGTCGAGCAATTCGGCCTGCATCAGGTGGCGCGTCTGCGCGTCGAGCGCGCCGAACGGCTCGTCCATCAGCAGGATTTTCGGATCGAAGGCGAGCGTGCGGGCGATCGCGGTGCGCTGCTTCATGCCGCCGGAGAGATGCGACGGGTAGCTGTCCTCGAAGCCGGTCAGGCCGACGAGATCGATGAAATCCTGCGCCCGCTTCTCGCGCTCGTCGCGCGGCATGCCCTGCCGCTCCAGGCCGTACAGGATGTTGCCGCGCACGGTCTTCCACGGAAACAGCGCGAAATGCTGGAACACGATGCCGCGGTCGGGCCCCGGGCCGGCGACCGGCTTGCCGTCGATCGTGATGAGGCCGCCTTCGACCGGCAGGAATCCGCCGATGAGATAGAGCAAGGTCGACTTGCCGCAGCCCGACGGTCCGAGCAGCGCCAGGAATTCGCGCTCGCTCGACCTCGAGCGAGACGTCGTCGAGCGCCAGCACCGGTTTGCCGCGCGGCGGCCGGTACATATGCCTCACGCCCTCGACCACGATCTGCGTCATGCCCTCAAACCCGTGCCACAGCCCCACGCGGCGTCCGAGAACCTATCGCCCAAGGCTTCCGCCGCCACAACACATTTGTCGCCGGTCGGCGCCGCCCGCGTCGGCCGCCGACCACGATAAGAACGAGGATTTTGCGCGCTGACCGCACGGGAAGGTGCTGCCGGTGAGTCACGGGATTCTAGAACGTGATCATGTCCAGCCGCGTGAGCGTCACCTGGGCGCTGATGCGGGCCGCGTTCGCAAGGTGCCAGGCCGTGTAGAGCTCCGGCCACGGATCGTCGCCCGACATGCCGTCGACCGGCACGACGACCTTGAACCCGCGCAATGCCGCGGCGCTGCCGGTGTGCAGGACGGACGTGTGGGCCTGCGTCCCGGTCACGATCACCGTCTTGATGCCGCGCTCCTTGAGCATCTTCTCGAGATCGCTGCCGATGAACTTGTCCGGCCCGAGCGGCGGCAACACCGGCTCGCCCGCGACAGGCGCCAGCGCCTTGAGAATGTCGGCCGCCGTGGAACCCGGCACCGCGACGCTGTAGATCACGAAGACGCCCCTTCGCCGCGCCTGCGCGACGAGCTTTTCGACTTTCGGCACCGAATTGGCGCAGCGCAGCCGGCGCTGCGGCGTGCAGGTCTGAACCGTGAAATCCATCACCAGAAGCGCGGTCTCCTTGGGGTCGAGTGTTACCGGCTTGAGCGCGGGCGGCGCCGGCAGCTTCGCGCTCGTCCATTCGTCGATGATCGTCTCGCCGCGGGCCGGGGCCGGCGCCAGCATCGGCGCACCGGCGGCGATGCCCGATAGCGCGACCACGATGGCCGAAATGACGTGTTTCACCGGCTTCCCCCCTGATTTCGGGCCCGCACGACCCGCGCCGGCCCCCGATTCGCCCGGCCCGCAGCCCGTTCGGCGTCCGACCCTGAAATGTTACCACCGCGCATGTGCCTGTATCCCATTAACGTTAGGGCAAAAGTACAAATTCGGGCTTTCCAGAGATTGCATTTTTCATATATATAGACCCCATCAGAAGAAGGAGTCCGACGTGGCGAAAAGAAGCCCCTTACCGATCGACGTACTTGTTGGCCAGAACATCCGCATCTGCAGGCTGCAAAAGGAGCTCTCCCAGGGCGAGCTCGGCCGGCGAATCGGCGTGACCTTCCAGCAGGTCCAAAAGTACGAGAAAGGCGCGAACCGGGTCGGCGCCAGCCGCTTGACTCAGATCGCCGACGTGCTCGGCGTGCCGATTCCGACCTTGTTCGACGGTGCCCCGACGGCGGCGCAAACGTCGACCGAGCCGACGGCCCGCTTTCTGCTCGCCAAGCCGCACTCGCTGCGCTTGCTGCAGGGATTCGACAAGATCGACAATGACGCGACGCGGCTCGCCGTGCTGCACCTGGTCGAGAGCCTGAACCAAACTCCCGTCCGCAGCGCATCCAGCAAGCGCGAAGCCGCCCAGCGCAAACGCGCCTAGGCGGTCTTCCCGGAAATCACCGTCCCGGGCTTGATCCGGGAAGGCTTCGCTTGCGGCGCACGTCGCCGCATGACGGCAAGAGCGTCGGTCAAGCGGCGCTTCTGCCGCGCGCCAGAAGCTCGAGATGCGCGATCACCTCGTCGACATGCATCACGTCGGCATATTTGTGATGGAGGTCGAACAGGTTGACCTTGTGGCTCAGGAGCGAGCGGTCGTAGGTGCATTCCTCCACCACGACGTTGTGGAACGCGTACGAATAGGCGTCGACCGTGCTGGCCCGCACGCAACCCGAGGTGCTTTCGCCGCAGATGATCAGGCTCTCGACGCCGAGCTTGCGCAGATGCGCGATCAAGGGCGTGCCGAAGAAGCCGGAGGCGCGCTCCTTGTAGATCACCAGGTCGCCCGGCATGCGGCGCGAGCTCTGCCTTGATGTGATAGAGTTCCTCGCTCTCGCGGCCCATGCGGCGGTGGGTCGAGTGCACACCGTCGGTGTCGGCGTGGCGGGTCGTGTAGATCACCGGAATGCCGGCGCTGGCGGGCGGCGGCGAATAATTGCCGCGTCGGCTCCAGCGCGTTCCAGGCATAGCTCGCCGCACGAGCCCGGATAGCGCCGGTTGACCTCGCGGACCGGCCGGTCGCCGCCCTGATAGACCTTGTTGTAGAGGTCGATCGCCAGCACCGCGGGATTGCGCCCGACCCGGACCTCGCGGCGATAGGGCTCGTAGATCTCGAGCGTCTCCGCGTCGACGATGTCCTTCCAGCAATGGTCCTCGAAATCGCGCGCCATGCCTGCCTCCTGTCCGTATCGCAAATTATTCGTACCGCACGTTGCGGCCGAAATCGTAATCGGCCGCGATGTCGGCCGCAAAGCGCTGCACGCGGCGCGACCGCTCGCCATGCGGCGCGAACACCTCGCGCAGGAACGCGCGCTGGTCGGCCCAGGCGGCCTCCGCCTGGGCGCGCCGGTAGCGCCCCGGCATGGTGTCGTTGAGCCAGCCATGCGGCGAGTCGGGATAGACGTGAATGTCATAGCTCTTGCGGTGACCCTCCAGGCAATCGCGCAAGCGCCGGATGTCGTCGATCGAGATGAGGTGATCGGTCTCGCCGAACATGCCGAGCACCGGGCAATCGATCGCCGCGATGACGTCCTGGAGCGGCCGCGGGTATTTGGCGTTCGTCCTCCCACTCGCGCGGCTGGGCCGCGCCGTACCAGACCAGGGCCGCGCCGATCGGGCGTGACGCCGCGAGCACCAGCGGCAGCCGCGCGGTCTGGCAGACGCCCATCACGGCGATCCGCGACATGTCGGCCTGCGGCAGCGCCGCGAGCGCGTCGAGCACGGACGCCAGCGCGCGGATGGCCTCGGGATCGCTCACGTCGCAGGCGGCGTCGCCGCGATGAAGCGCCGCCTGGTCCGGGTGCCGGAAATAGAGATCGGGCGCGATGGCGACGGAATCCATCGCGCGCAAAGCGCTCCGCGAGGTCGCGGGTGTGGCGGACGAACCCGTAGCGCTCGTGAATGACCACGACGGCGGGCGTTTTCGCGTCGCCTTCCGGCGCCGCCACGAAGGCCGGCATTCCGCCGCAGCTGGTCGTCCAGCCGCGGATGCGGCACGCCACATCGTCATGAGCGTCCCTCATGGACGCGACGCCTCGGCGAGAAAGCTCGCGTCGATGAAGCCCGCGAGCGGCGGCGGCTCGTGGAGCTCGCCCATCGCCACGAAGGCCTCGAGATTGGCCTTCAGCCCGTCCGGGAACAGCGCCGCCTCGGGCGCGATCACCTGCTGGCGGACATAGAGGTCGTAGGTCGAGGCCGCGATGTCGCGCGTGGTCTTGGTGTATTTCGCCAGGATGCCGATGACGTCGTCGCGGTTGGCGGGGTCGTAGAAATATCGCGTCGCGCGGATGTGGACGCGCAGGAAGGCCAGGACCTCGGCGCGGTGCTGCGGCGCCCAGCGGGTATCGATCAGGATGTTGTTCTGCGCCCAATGCGGCAGGTATTGCGGCACGCTGCCGAGATCGACAAACCCCTGATCGAGCGCCGCGAAGTCGTGCGGATTGGTCAGGATGGCCGCCGCCACCGCGCCCGAGAGGAGCTGCGCGAAGCGATTGGGCGTGCCGCCGCCATAGAGCAGGTCGTAGTCCTGGTCGGCGAGGCCGTTCTTGCGCGCCATCACGCGCAGGAAATACAACGTCACGTCGGTGAGGCCGCCGACGCTCACGCTCTTGCCCTTGAGGTCGCCCCAGCCCTTGGTGCCCTTGGCCGCCACCATGCGGAACGGCGCATTGGAGGCGGCGCCGGCGACGATCCGGATCGGAGCGCCGCGCAAGATGGCGCGCAGCGTCTGGTCGGTCGCGGCCTGCGCGATGTTGAGCGAGCCGGCCGCCAATTGCTGCAACACGCTCGCGGCCGATCCCGCCACGATGGTGTCGACGCTGAGACCCTCGGCCTCGTAGTACTTTTTTTCTTCCGCGATGTAGTGCGGGATGCTGAACGCCGTCGCGCTGGTGATGCCGAGCGTGATCGCGCTCGCGGCATGCGCCCGTCCGCCGGGGGTCGCGGCCGTTATGGCGGCGAGCGCGGCGAGCGCCGGGAAAAGTCGCCGGAGTGTTTTGGCGTTCATCGCCCCATGATCGCCGAATATCGCGGGCCCGACAAGGCGGCGGTGATGCGGCCCGCGACGGCGAGGGCTCGCGACATCATGCGCATACATCACGCCGCAGCGTCAGTCCTCCAGCACGACCGCGCGGACCGGCGAGGCCTCCACGTTGATCATCTTCAACGGCAAGGCGATGAGCGTGACGCGCGGCTTCGAGATGGCGCCGAGATTCGTCAGATAGGGCATCGTCAGGATGCCGAGCTCGTGCAGCTTGCGCGAGGTGCTGTCGGCCGGACCTTCGTCCGGCGGCTTGGCGGCGTGATAGAAATCGAAGCCGACGATCGCGACCCCCTCGGCGCGGCACCAGTCGATCGCCTCGTAGCTCAGATACGGCGCGCGCCCCATCCACGCCTCCGAGCCGTCATATTCCTTGTTGATGTCGGTCCGCAGCAGCACGCGGTCGCCGCGCTGGAGATGCCCGCCCACGGTCTTCTGCAGATCCTCCGCCGTGATGCCCTGCTGGGGCCCGCAATGGCGCACATCCGCCACGACCGCGTCGCCGATGAACATGTCCAGCGCGAGATCGTGGATCTGCTTGCCGCCGTTCACCATGTGCGACGGCGCATCCACATGGGTTCCGGCATGGAGCCGCATATGCGCGCCGCGCACGATCTGGCCGAGCCCGCCCGGATAGTCCTTGAGCACCTCGACCTCGAACTGCATGTCCTTCTTGAAGCCCGCATAGGTTCGCATCTTGAATTTCGAGGCGTCGAGCGCGAGGCTGATATCGATGATCTTCGGCACGCGGATGGCCATCCCTCGGTCCCTTCTCATGCGTCGTGGGCCGCCGCCGATGGGGTCGCGGAGGCGCTTCCCGGCTGCGGCGTCGAGCTCGTCGGCGGTTTCCTTAGCGTTCCGTCCGCCCTGCCGCAACACGCGGCGGGCCGCGTCCCGGGCTTGATGGAACTTTTTCTCCCGGTCGAACGTTGTCTTGGCTCTCACCGAAAGAAACCCGAACGCTTCGGCGCTCTTTCCGTTTTGCCTATTCGGGTCGATCTCACGCGTCTCGAACGGGCTTCAACGCGATCAGCCCCGTGAATTTTCAGACGCCGCACGGCGCACATCGAATGAGTCACAATGCCTGACATGCTGCCGAGCGCGCGGCTGACCCGCAGTGTTCCGGTCTCGGGCACGACGCTGACGTCCGTCATGCTCGGCGTCATCGTGGTGGCGGCGCTCTATTTCGGTCGCGAAGTCCTGGTGCCGATCGCTCTCGCCATTCTCCTGAGTTTCGTCCTCTCCCCGCTCGTCGGCCTGCTGAAGCGGTGGTATGTGCCGCGCAGCCTTGCGGTGGCCATCGTGGTCCTGGCTGCCTTCGCGGCGATCTTCGGGTTGGGCGCGTTGATGGGGTCGCAAGTCAATCAGCTTGCGACCGACCTGCCGGGCTACCAGTCCACGTTGCGCGAAAAGATCCAGTCCCTGCGGGGCGCCGGCGTCGGCACCCTCGAGCGCGCCTCCGAGGTCTTGCAGGACCTGAGCAAGGAGATCGACAAGCCGAAGACCGCTCCGACCACGCCGATTTTTCGCGACCGCAACGCGCCGAACGCGCCGATCCCGGTCGAGGTCAAGCAGCCGGACCCGGGGGCGTTGCAGACCCTCGCGGCCCTGATCACGCCGCTGATCCATCCGCTCACCACCACCGGCATCGTCATCATTTTCGTCATTTTCATTCTGGGCCAGCAGCAGGATCTGCGGAACAGGCTGATCCGGCTTGCGGGCGCGCGGGACCTCCAGCGCACCACGGCGGCGATCGACGAGGCCGGCGAGCGGCTCAGCCGTCTGTTTCTGACCCAGCTGGCGTTCAATGCCGGCTTCGGCCTGGTGATCGGCATCGGATTGTCGATCATCGGCGTGCCCAGCGCCCCGCTCTGGGGCATGCTGGCGACGATATTGCGTTTCGTGCCGTATATCGGCGCGCCCATCGCCGCCATATTCCCGCTCGTGCTGGCGGCGGCCGTGGTGCCGGGCTGGACGATGGTGCTGTGGACGGCGGCTCTGTTCCTGACCGTCGAGCCGATCGCGGGGCATTTGATCGAGCCCCTGGTCTACGGCCGCAGCTCGGGCCTGTCCCCGGTGGCGGTCATCGTCTCCGCCACGTTCTGGACCTGGCTCTGGGGACCCATCGGCCTGATCCTCTCGACGCCCCTGACGATCTGCCTGGTCGTGCTGGGCCGCCATGTGGATCGCCTCAAGTTTCTCGAGGTGATGTTCGGCGATCAGCCGCCGCTGACGCCGGCGGAACTGATCTACCAGCGCATGCTCGCGCGCGATCCGGTCGAGGCCGCCGAGCAGGCGCAGACTTTTTTGCGCGAGAAGCCGCTCGTGGCGTATTACGACGACATCCTGCTCGAAGGCCTTCGGCTCGCCCAGGCCGATGCGGAACGCGGCTTGCTGGAGGATGAACGCATGGGGTACATCCGCGACGCGGTCGCGGACATCGTCGAGGATTTGGCTCCGCACGAGGACAAGGCCAAGGCCCTGGCGAAGGACGAGACGGAGAATTTGGGGCAGTCTCCGCTCGCGCATCTCGACAAGGCGGAAGCGCGGCGTGCACCGGACGATCTTCCGGCGCGCTGGCGGACCGGAAAGCCGGTCTTGTGCATTCCGGGTCTCGGCGTGCTCGACGAGGCCGCGGCGAGGATGCTCGCCCATCTGGTCGAACGCGAGGGGATCGGCACCCGCGCCGAGCAAGCCGACGCCTTGTCGATGGCGCGAATCTCCACCTGGGATACGACGGGCGTCGCGCTGGTATGCGTCTGCTATGTGGAGAACGCCACGCCGGCCCAGATCCGCTACGCGGTCCGGCGGATCCGCCGCAAGTCGCCCGATGTGGTCACGCTGGTCGCCCTTCTGGGCAAGTCCCCGGAGGTAGCTGGCCAAGAAGCGCCGGCGGACGCGGAATTCGCTCGCGACTCGCTGCGCGCGACCGTCACGAAGATCCTGGCGATCGCGGGCGTCTCCGGCGAGCAGCGCGGATCGCCGCAGCCCGCCGTGATGGATGCGGTCGCCTGAGGGCCGGCTTTGACGGCCCACGGGCGCGTCCGGCGCGGCTGGCGCCACCACACGCCGAAAGCGCAGTCAGAGAGCCATCAACGGCTAAATCGAATCCTGATTCAATTGCCGGCCATTGGCAGGGCTACGCATCCACGCGCGATCCGGCCGTCAGCGAACCGGCGGTGCCTGCGGCGGCGTCAGCGGCACGGGCTTGCGCGCGGGGACAGCGGCTGGCCGCAGCGGAGGCGCTGAGATCTTGTTGAGGATGTCCTGCTCGGAGGCCTGGAGCTTGGCGATGTCGCCCGCCATCTGCTGCTGGCCGGAGGCGAGCTGGGCGGCGAGACGGTCGACGTCTTGCCGCACGGCGGCGAGACCGAGCGACATCGTCTTGAGCTGCTGCGGGTCGATCGATGGGGCGGCTGCCGGGGACGGGGCGGGTGCCGTGGATGCGACGGCGGCGGACGCGTTCTGCGCGCCGGGGGCAGGCGGCGCGGCTGGCGGCGCGACCCAGCCGAGCTGCTGCGGGTACGCGGTCGCGATGATCTGCCGAGCCTCGTCGCCGTACGACTGCCACGCCAAGGTGCCGCCGACGCCGATGCCGAGCGTGATCAGGAAGCGGACGCAGGCGCGCAAGGCTCGCCGGCCGAGCGATGGCCGCGTGTTCGAGATCCGGTTATTTTTCGCATCGGCGGGGCCAAGCTTAACCACGGTAGGATAGTCGTCTTCTAAGAACCCCGCTTGTATCGGGGGGCTGAGCGTGGAAGTCATCGGCTACCTCCCTCTCTTCCGGCTGGTATGACACAACAGGCCATCATCCTGTGACCGGAGGAAGGCGGGAGGAGAGCAGCCGTTGGGCAGAGATTGGCCCATCCCCGTACCTGCTATCTACACCGGCCTACGTCGGCGCGTGCCTCTTGCGCGGTGATTGTCTGCGCGCCTGGTCCAGCCGCCTCGGCCAACGTGGCCAACTTTTTTTCATTGCCGACCTCGATGCCCGCATCGATGGTTTCGTTTTTGACTCAGATCAATGCCGGCACCATAGCGGCTCTCTTTAGTGTCGCGCTCACCCAACAGACCATCCGGGCGACGTCGAGGGGTTTGACGCGCGCAGAGGAGACTTGCGCCATGAAGGCTCACGCATCCACTCTGTCGGCTCTTGCGATCGTGCTGTCGTTCTCGGTTCCAGCCGGCGCGCAGCAGGTTACCGGCACGCCCGGCTCGCCCGGCGCCACCACGACGATCGAGGGCGATCAGCTTCCGCCGCCGCCGGAAAAATTCGGCGGCAAGATCGAGCAGGAGGCGACGAAATCGAAGCCCTACTGGCCGGCGCGCGTCGTACCGCCAAAGGGCGCGCCGAACGTCCTGCTGATCATCACCGACGATGCCGGCTACGGCGTTCCGAGCACCTTCGGTGGCGTCATTCCCGACGCCGGCGCTCGACCGGATCGCAACGAACGGGCTGCGCTACACGAATTTCCATTCGACCGCGCTGTGCTCGCCGACGCGCGCCGCGCTGATCACCGGCCGCAACCATCACTCGGTCGGCTTCGGCGTGATCGCCGAGCAGGCGACCGGCTATCCCGGCTACGACAGCGTCATCACCAAGGACAAGGCCACGATCGGCCGGATCCTGACGGACAACGGCTACCACACCGCCTGGTTCGGCAAGAACCACAACACGCCGGAATATCAGGCGAGCCAGGCCGGGCCCTTCGATCAATGGCCGACCGGCATGGGCTTCGAATATTTCTACGGCTTCATGGGCGGCGACACCAACCAGTGGGAGCCGGGAAACCTCGTCCGCAACACGACGCCGATCTATCCCTATGTCGGACAAGCCCGGCTGGAACCTGATGACCGCCATGGCGGACGACGCCATCGACTACATGAATCGCATGAACGCGCTGTCGCCGAACCAGCCCTTCCTCATCAAGTTCGCGCCCGGCGCCACGCATGCGCCGCATCATCCCGACGCCGGAGTGGGTCGACAAGATCAGCGAGATGCACCTGTTCGACCAGGGCTGGAACAAGCTGCGCGAAACGATCTTCGAGAACCAGAAGAGGCTCGGCGTCATTCCGCAGAACGCCAAGCTGACGCCGTGGCCCAAGGATCTGATCAAGGAATGGGACCAGCTCTCGGCCGACGAGAAGAAGCTGTTCATCCGCCAGGTCGACGTCTTCGCCGCCTACGTGGCCTACGCCGACCACGAGATCGGCCGGGTCATCCAGGCGGTCGAGGACATGGGCAAGCTCGACAACACGCTGATCATCTACATCAACGGCGACAACGGCACGAGCGCCGAAGGCCAGCCGAACGGCACGCCGAACGAAGTGGCGATGTTCAACAGGCCAATCCGTCGGTCGAGGAGCAGCTCAAATATTTCTACGACGTCTGGGGCACCGACCGCACCTACAACCACATGTCGATCGGCTGGGCCTGGGCCTTCGACACGCCGTTCTCCTGGACCAAGCAGATCGTCTCGCACTTCGGCGGCACCAAGCAGGCCGATGGCGATCTCCTGGCCGAAGGTGATCAAGGACAAGGGCGGCATCCGCAACCAGTTCCACCATGTCATCGACATCGTGCCGACCATCCTCGAGGCGGCACAGATCAAGCAGCCGGAGGTCGTCGACGGCATCAAGCAGAGCCCGATCGAGGGCGTCAGCATGATGTACACCTTCGACAAGAAGAACGCGAACGCGCCCTCGACGCACAAGACGCAGTACTTCGAGATGTTCGGCGACCGCGCGCATCTATCATGACGGCTGGATCGCCAGCACCAAGGTCATGCGCGCGCCCTGGGATACGCTCACCCCGAAGGTGAACGTGCTCGATTTTCCCTGGGAGCTCTATGACCTGAGGAACGACTGGACGCAGTACGAGGACGTTGCGGCGAAAAATCCGGCCAAGCTGAAGGAGCTGCAGGACCTGTTCTGGAAAGAGGCGGAGAAATATCAGGTCCTGCCGCTCGACTCCTCGGTCGTGACGCGTATCATCACGCCACGGCCCAGCCTGAGCGCCGGACGCAATGTGTTCACCTGGACACGGCCGCTCACCGGCACGCCGAACGGCGATGCGCCGAGCATCCTCAACACGTCCTACAACTTCAAGGCGGAGGTCGAGATCCCGCAGGGCGGCGCCGAAGGCATGCTGATCACGCAGGGCGGGCGCTTCGGCGGCTACGGCTTCTACGTGCTCAAGAACAAGCCGGTATTCCTGTGGAACCTCGTCGACCTCAAGCGCGTGCGCTGGGAAGGGCCGGAGCTCACGCCCGGCAAGCACGTCCTCGAGTTCGACTTCAAATACGACGGACTTGGCCCGGCCACCATGGCGTTCAACAACTACAGTGGTATCGGGCAGGGCGGCACGGGCGTGCTGAAGGTCGACGGCAACGCCGTCGCGACGGAGAAAATGGAGCATACCCTGCCGTTCATCCTGCAATGGGACGAAGCTCTCGACATCGGCTCCGACACCGGCACGCCGGTCGACGACGCGGACTACCAGACGCCGTTCACCTTCACCGGCAAGATCGACAAGATCACGCTGACCATCGACCGGCCGAAACTGACGCCCGAAGACATCAAGCGGCTGCAAGGTACGGCGCGGGCCGCCGGCGACGGCCCGTCGGCCGATGTGGACGTTTCCTCGGTTCAGAACGTCCAACCGGGACCGATATCGAGCGATACTGGCCTGGGCTTGCTCCAGAAGATCGAGTTGCGGATCGACAAGTTGGAAGCCTGTCGCAAACAGGCCCAGGCGCAAAACCTCGCTATTGTCGAAAGGCTCCAGTTCGTCCGGAAGTGCATGCAGTGACGCTCGCGACACGCGAATGCAACTGACAAAATCCGGTCGGCCCATGAGGCCGACCGGATGTGCATGATGCCATTATCTTGAACCGCAACAGCGAATGTCCGCTGCGATTCCAGCAGCCGGGCTGATCCGAGGCGGGATGTAACATCGCCCCCACGTGTGACGACGACGCTACATCCGCCTCGAAGCTTCGTTGCCGGGGTCAGCCGCTTCGGCTACGCCGTCAGTGGCAAACCACAACGCCATTCACGCCACGCACGCAGCCCGCGCGCAGGACGGCGCCCGTTCCGACCGTAGCGGCGCCGACCGCGGCGGCACCAACCGCACGACGGGTCGTGCGGCGTGCCACACCCGCAGCGCTCACCGGCGTGAGCGGACGGCCCACGCGGGCTTGCGCCTGCGTGACGAGGCTGTCGGAATTCGTGAGCGAGAGATTGTCGCTCGCGAACAACATCGCAAGACCGGCCGCGCCCGCGAGGGCGATTTTCGAGAGGGTACGGATCATGTCTTTCTCCTGAGAGGGATGATGCCATTCCCCATGTGCGTTCCCTATCGCGGGTTCGGCGGCGAGGTGTTGATCTGGATCAAGGCGGCGACGCGCACGCCCGATGACAGCACGCCGTGCCTGATCACGAATTGCGGAAAGCATTAGGTCGCGGTGTGGAGGTGTGGATATGGGAATCGGACCACGGCCAACTTCCAGGGTATCGGCTCGCCCGTCGAAATCGGGATTCCCGGCAAAAAAATACCCACGCGATAAGCAGGTACCACTCAGCTTGAAAGATTTCGATCGCACGTGGGGACTGAACCGTCGTCCAGTTGCAGGTCGTGAGAAAGAAAAAAAGCAATGGTGCCCAGGGGCGGAATTGAACCACCGACACCGTGATTTTCAGTCACGTAATATAAATTGAACGGCACTCAACCGAACTTAATGGCTTTTGAGTTATCCCTATATTATAAGGATTTTCGTCCCGTTCGCTGGCGCTCGCGTTCCACTCGATCCAGCGAATTTGTGCCCCCTGTGTGTCCCCGGCGGCCTCGATAGCCGGGCGAGCGGTGGCCGGGGGCACAAGACGGGAGGGGGAGCCATGGCAATCGAGCTGACTGATTCGTTCCTTCAAATCGGTCCCACGGCCCAGGAAAGGCCGTACCGACATCACCGACGCCAAGTGCACCGGCTTGGTGTTCCGCGTCACAGCGCACGGCGCGCGGTCCTGGTCGTTCCGGTTTCGCGATCCTCAATCCGGCCGGCTAACCCGTGTTGGGCTCGGCAGCTATCCGGCGGTGCGGCTGGCGCAAGCCCGCGCGGCGGTGGAAAGGGGGACCGGCAAGGGCGCGGATCGGGTTGAGCCCTTGCGGGCGGTGGTCGCTGCTGGCGGTAACCCCGTAGAGCAAAAGCGCCGGGCTCGAATCGACGCCCCCAAGGCGACATTCGAGCACCTTGCCGAGCGGTACATGACCGAACATGCGGAGCGCCACAAGCGGAGCGCGCCGGCTGACCGCCGCAATCTCAATCTGCACGTTCTGCCCCGGTGGCGAGCGCGCCGGTATGACAGCCTGCGCCGTGCCGATCTGGTCGAGCTGGTCGAGGCGATTGTCGAGGCCGGCAAGCCGACGCTGGCGAACCGCGTCCATGCGCTCATTTCCAAGATCGGCAGCTTTGCCGTGGATGCCGGCTTGCTGGACGCCAACCCGTTCGGACGCGCTGCAAAGCGCGGTGCAGAGACGGTCGGCCAGCGCGTCCTAGCCGACGATGAAATCCGACTGTTCTGGCGCTCGATCATTCTGCCGCCGGTGTCGCGTCGCGTAGGGCTGGCGCTGCCGGCTGGCGCTGTTGACCGGGACGCGGGCCGGCGAGGTTCGCGGCCATTGCCCGGAGTGAGATCGAGCACCTAGACGCTGCCGAGCGCGCCGCATGGACGATACCACCGGAGCGCAGCAAAAACGGCCGGGTGCATTACGTGCCGTTGTCGCCGCTCGCGGTCGAGACGATCCGCGAGGCGTTCAAGTTGATCGGCGATGGCGAGACGTTCCTATTCGCCTCCCCGGCCAAGTCAGGACCGATCACGGCGCACGCGCTCGCGGTCGCGATGGCGCGCTTTGCTGAAAAGCTGGACGGCAAGGGGCCGGTGGTCAAAGGCTGGAAAGCCGAACCGCCGACGCCGCACGATCTGCGCCGCACGCTGCGCACCCGGCTTTCAGAGTTGGGCATTCCCAAAGAGGATTGCGACGCGGTTCTAAATCACACTCCGCGCGACGTCGGGTCACAAGCACTATGACAAATACGCGCGGGCGAAAGAAAAGCGCATTGCGCTCGATCTGTGGGCCGACAGGCTGGCGAAAATTCTCGAGCCTGCCCCGGTGGTGCATATCACCAGAGAGAGGGCGCGGCGATGACCGTTCCCCAATGGGAATTAGACCGCGCTGCGATCGCTGAATATTGCGACGGCATTAGCTCGCTTTACCGCGACAGCGAGCGAACAGATCGGCAGCGCAAGATTGCGGCGCTCGAAATCACGGCGACGTTGTGGACCCATCTAAGTCATATCGCCCCGGCCGCCGATGCGGATTTTTCCGGGCTTGCGATTGCGTTGGGCGATGCCGACCGTGGAATAAAGCACCCGACACTTGCGACGCGACCCAGGCAAGGCCGGCCGCTCGAACGCACCGAACGTTGGGAACTGCGAGCAAGGGTATTGCTCGCGATCAAGTTTCTAGTTGCGGGCGGCATGTCGGAGGCTGACGCGATCATTAAGGCCGCTCGATCGCGCGGCGTGTCACTATTGGCGGCCCCATACAAATCCCACACCCGTAACACGTCGCGTGAAAAACATTTGATCGGCTCGATTGAGAGTTGGCGCAATACGCTGGATGACCCGACCCGGCCGCGAAACGAGGCGGCATTGCAGATTCTTAACGAGGCCGATCATTTCCTTGAGACGTGTCGCGGCCTTTTCGATTTTGACGCTATTGGTCGCGACATGCTTCGCAATGCCGGCACAGCCGCAAGCGCGCTGGATAAGACCGAACAGGCGGAATAATGCCCGGCTCGGTGCCATCTTTTTCACAAGGGCCAATTTAAAACATTAGTGGCCTACTTTTGTTTGGCCACTCGCGGGCATCTTCCCGAACGGTGGAGCGTTCCACCGAACGGAAAGAGGCACAGACATGGACACGCGCGCCGATATCGCCGCACCGATACCCCGCATTTCACTGACGCCAGAGGAAGCCGCCGCGAGCACGGGATTTTCCCGCACGCGGATTTTCGGCGCGATTCGCGACGGCAAGTTGCTTGCTCGCGGCGACGGCAAGGCAACAGTGATCGAGACTGACGAATTGGCCCGGTGGGTCCGTTCGATGCCTGCCAAGGGCAAAGCCGCACATCGGCCGGCGATGAAGTCGCCGCGTAGTGCTCTCCCGCGTTCCCCATAACCTCAACCCGGCTCGGGCAAACGAAATGCCCGGCGACGCTGGCGGCGCCAACCGGGCTTATCGAAAGCACAATAGCGATGAAAATACCCGAACGGGCGAGCGCCCGCAATCCCTCTGACATGCCCCGCGACCTATTCGACGCGGCCCGCGAACGCGACCAATGGGCGAGCCACCCGGCCTCGTGGATCGCGCTTCGCTTTGGACTCCCAATCGCGACAGCGGCGATGGTCGCCTATTCGGCCGGCCTCGATCACCACGGGGCACGCCTAGTTGGCGATCTTGCCAAACGGGTGCAGCCATGACGGATCATAACGGCCGCAACCTCAATGGCAGTTTTCGGCCGAACGGAGCGCGAGACTTTCGCGCGACAACGGCGATGACTCCGGCATCGGCCGCGCCTATTCGCACCTATCGACCGATGACCGGGCACGGCGCGAGATTGAGGGCGGAATTACTCAATGCGTGTCGATAATCGCCGGCGCCGCTCCCGGTGTGAAGCTGACAGTTTTTCAGCAACAGGCGCGTGAGGCGTTCCGATTGGCGCAGCTCGGTGGCCTCGATCTTCAAGACGTGGGCGACCGTCTTTATAGAGCGGGGGCCGATCTTGCAGAACTGGAGGCCGAACTAGGTGCGGACAAACTTACGGCCGCGCTCGGGGACGCCAAGGCCGCCGCGCTTGCGCCGGCCGCGACCCCGGTGTTGCGAGCCGCACCGACCCCGCGGCGACGGAACGCGCCTTGATTGTTCACCGGGCGGCGGACGTGTCGCCCGAAAAGATCGAATGGTTATGGCCGGGCCGTGTCGCGGTTGGCAAGCTGACATTGATCGGCGGAACGCCCGGACTCGGCAAGAGCCAGCTAACTGCATACGCGGCTAAGGTGGTTTCGATCGGTGGTCAATGGCCGTGCGACGAGGGCCGCGCGCCGCGCGGCAATGTCATCCTGTTTTCGGCAGAGGATGGCTTGAGGGACACGATCATACCGCGGCTTTTGATGGCAGGCGCCGAAATGTCCCGCGTGCATATCGTCACCGGCGTTTCTGACAAAGACGGCCGGCGCGGCTTCGATCTCAAGTCGGACATGGCAGCGCTTGAAAAGGCCGCGCGGGAAATAGGCGACGTGCGGTTGATAACCATTGATCCGATTAGCGCCTACATGGGCGCGGCGACCGATGGAAACGACAACGTCAAGACGCGCGCACTCCTAGAGCCGGTCGCAGAGATGGCCGACCGCTTGCGGATTGCGGTGGTGGCCGTCACGCATTTGAACAAGAGCGGTGGCGGTGGTCAAAGTGTGCTCAATAGATTTATCGGATCGATTGCTGTTGTGGCGGCGGCCCGCGCGGCTTTCGCGGTGGTCGAGGATGCCGACGACAAGACGCGCCGGCTATTCCTTGAAGTGAAAAACAACATTGCGAAACCAGCCCCCGGCCTCGCGTTCCGAATTGAGCAAGCCATACTTTCGGGCCACGATATTCTGGCCTCCGGTGTTTGCTTCGATCCTGCCCCGGTGGATATCACGGCAAACGACGCCTTGGCTGCTTCGGAGGCGACCCGCGACGATACCGACCGGAGCGGGAAAGACGACGCGGCCGATTTCCTGCAGGACGTTCTTAGAGGCGGCGCGGTGGCCGTCAAAGAGATTGAGCGGCAGGCGATCGAGGCGGGGTTATTGGCGGATGGCAAGCCGATCAGCCAGAGCAAAGCAATCCGGCTGGCGCGCCTCTCGCTTGGCGTGAAAGCGCACCGGGAGGGCGGCGCGGCGGGGGCCGGTCAATGGGTTTGGAACCTGCCCGATTCGCCCGAGATGCCCAGAACCGCTAAGATGCCCCTCCCCAGGACAGGGCATCTTAGCGAATTCAGGGCATCTTCAGGAGACAAGGCAGCGGGACATGACCGGCCCGGCGATGATCCTCCCGCGCTCCCGGCCCAGCCTCTTGATGGCATCTTGGTCGTGAATGTACCACCTGGGCCTCTTCCCCGAGCAGCTGCCGCACTGGCAGTGGATGCTGGAGCGGCTGGGCGAGGTGCGCGGCGAGACGCCCCGCGTCCTCAATCTCTTCGCCTACACGGGGGCCGCCTCGCTGATCGCGGCCCAGGCCGGGGCCGAGGTGACGCACGTCGACGCCTCCAAGCGGGCGATCGCCTGGGCCAAGCAGAACCAGGCCGTCTCCAAGCTGGGCGAAGCGCCGATCCGATGGATCCTCGACGACGCGCGCAAGTTCGTCGCCCGCGAGGTGCGGCGCGGCAAGAGCTACCACGTGATCCTCGTCGATCCCCCGAAGTTCGGGCGCGGTCCCGAGGGCGAGGTGTGGGACGTGTTCCTGCACCTGGCCCCGCTGCTGCGCGATTGCGTGCTCCTGTTGGCGCCGGGGCGGGCGTCGCTGGTGCTGACGACGCTACGCCATCCGTGCCTCGGCGCTGGCGACGGACGCCCTGGTGCGCGAATGCCTGGCGGGCCGTCGGGGCACGATCGAGAGCGGAGAGCTGGCCGTGGTCGAGGAGGCCGCCGGGCGGCTGCTGCCAACCTCCCTCTTCACCCGATGGACCTCGACCGATGCCACCCCCTGAGCCGCGCGGCGGCGTGCGCGCGATCACCAGCCTGCAGAACGAGCGCGTAAAATTGATCCGCTCGCTGGAGATGCGCAAGGTGCGGCGTGAGACCAATCTGTTCGTCGCCGAAGGCGCCTCCGTGCTGGTGACGGCGCGGGAAGCCGGATGGACCCCGCGCATGCTGGTATTTCTGGCTGGCAGCACCCAGTCCGGCATCGCGCGCGGGCTGCTGGCGTGGGCGGAGGCTGCCGGCGCCGAATGCCTGGACGTGTCCGCGGCCGTCCTCACTAAGCTCGCCGCCAAGGACAACCCCCAAACTATGCTCGGCGTATTCGAGCAGCGCTGGACGAGCGAGCCGGCGCGGAGAGCGCGCGTCGGAGAGCCTATGGGTCGCGCTGGAGGCCATCCGCGATCCCGGCAACCTCGGCACCATCATCCGCACCGCCGACGCGGTCGGCGCGAGCGGCGTCATCTTGATCGGCGACAGCTGCGATCCCTACTCGCGCGAAGCCGTGCGCGCCAGCATGGGCTCGATCTTCAACGTGCCGCTGATGCGCATGAGCCTGGACGATTCCTCTCCTGGACCGAGGGATGGACCGGCGACATCGTCGGCACGCACCTGTCGGCCACCGAGGACTTTCGTGCCGTGGCCTATCGCGCGCGCACCTTGCTGGCGATGGGCAGCGAGGGACCGGGGCTCTCGCCCGCGCTGGCGGCGGCCTGCTCCCGCCTCGTCAAGATTCCCATGGCCGGCCGGCTCGACAGCCTCAACCTCGCCGTCGCCACCGCCCTGATGCTCTACGAGATGCGCAAAGACCGGCTGCATCTCTCATAGATGCGTCTCCCCCCGCAGGTGTGCACAAAGGAGTCTCGACCCTAGCCGTCGGCGGACTTCGCATTGAACACCAGCGACACCTGCAGGTCGCCGACTGGTGCGCAGCACTTGCAGCGACATGGCCTCGCCGTCCTGGCGCACGACGAAATCGACGCTGGCCTCGCCGAGCGAGAGATTGCGGATGATGATCTCGCCGGCGAACAGCCGGGACCGAGGGATTGACCAGGCGGATCTGGCGCGCGGCGTGGTCGAACTGCAGGCCCAGCATGGACTGCAGCAGCGAGAAGGGCGCGCTCGCCGACCAGGCCTGCGGCGAGCAGGCGGCGGGATAGAGCGTGGGGCCGCGCCCGTGCCGCGCGGCGAAAGCCGCAGTAGAGCTCGGGTGATGCGGCGCTGATCCATGTAGCTCGTCGCCCGCATCAGCGCCTCGAAGATGCACGGCGACGCCGCGCTTGTAGCCGTAGCGCGCGAGCCCATGCGCGATCAGCGCGTTGTCGTGCGGCCAGATCGAGCCGTTGTGATAGGACATCGGATTGTAGCGCGCCTCGCCCTGCGCCACCGTGCGGATGCCCCAGCCGGAAAAGAAGCGCGGGTCGCAGCAGGCCGCGTGCGACGCGGTGCGGCGCGATCGGGCGGCGCGATGCCCGGTGAAGAGCGCGTGGCCGGCGTTGCTGGTGCGCACCTTGCAGGGCGCCTTGTGCGCCGTCGAGCGCCAGCGCATAGGTGCCGATCTCCTCGCACCAGAACGCCTCCTCGAAACGCTCGCGCAGCTCCTCGGCCTGGCGCGCGAGCTCAGCGGCGCGCTCGGGCATGCCGAGCTTGCGCGCGCAATCGGCGGCGAGCCGCCTGCGCGGCATAGACGTAGGCCTGCACCTCGACGAGCGCGATCGGGCCTTCGGCGAGGCGGCCGTCGGCGTGGAACACGGAATCGTGCGAATCCTTCCAGCCCTGATTGGCGAGGCCCGTCGTCGGTGCCGCGCGCATATTCGATGAAGCCGTCGCCGTCGCGGTCGGCCGGGCCGTCGATCCAGGCGAGCGCGCGCTCGATCGCCGGCCACAGCTCGGCGATCAG
Organism: uncultured Pseudomonadota bacterium; assembly: GCA_963791155.1. Taxonomy (GTDB): domain Bacteria; phylum Pseudomonadota; class Alphaproteobacteria; order Rhizobiales; family Xanthobacteraceae; genus JAVDCA01. The sequence continues at coordinate 302 of CAWBRI010000016.1, read as the reverse complement.
CGCGATGTCGCCGGTGCGGCGCGGCGTAGCAGCCGGCGAGCACGACGAACAGCGGCGTCGAATCGACGCTGCCGTAGTAGAGGCCGAACGGGACTCTCGCCGAGCGCCGCCATCTCGCCGTCGCGCATCTCGTGCAGGATCTTGCCGGGCTCGGCATCGGCGTGCGTCCTCGACGCCGATGGCCTGAAAGTCGCGCGAGCCGCCGCAGCACGCCGACCGCGATGCGCCGGATCGACCCACAGCATCTGCAGCGCGGTGATGATGCCGTCGCGGCCGAACGTGGTCGAATACCAGGGGATGCC